>NZ_JACXSS010000001.1:0-1340208 GCF_014850955.1 Methylomonas albis | reverse complement strand
ACTTATCGTTGGCAAGCCGATTTACCCGGCAAGCTGCGCGGCGCGTTACTATCCCCGGAGGATCAGCAGCGGCTGGAAGCCTATCAGCGACGTTTGGCCGAACTAAGCCAAACAGCGAACAAAAGCCTCAGCCTGACCGATTACACCAAACCCTTATTTAAATTGGCCCTACAAAGAAGCGCCAGCGGCGACCCAATCGCGGAAAACCGCGCATTGATCTTGATACTCACGCTGTACGTCAATCGACAGCCTCTAATGAAAATCGTCCCGGAATCGGGGTTCTGGCCGCGCCCACTTTGGCGCCAGGTGACGCTGAACGGCCGCGACGATTTGACCAAACATTATCTGGTCTCGGCGATGTTGGCAGCCTATTCGGGCACCCCTTTGGCCGACGCGGTGGGACTTTTCAAGGAAATAGAAGATTCCCGCGGCGGCAGCGGCTTTTCGTTTAACGACCTTGCCGCCGACCGGACCGGTACGCGCATGGGCGAACAAGCGGTCGCCAGCCCGGCACTGGCGCAGAAAATCCAAGCATTACTGGCCAGCGCCGATGAAAATCAAATGATGCCGGCCACTGCCGATTTACCTGAATCGCTAACCGAAGCCGAGTTTATCCGCCGCTTCGGCGGCACCGACGGCGAAGCCTACAAACAACTGATGCAAGGCATCGAACAGCGTATCGCGGCCTTACCGATAAATCGGGAATAATGAATGAGCGAAGCCACCGCTATTTGTTAGTAGCTAATCCAAAGCCAGGTTAGACTGCGCCAACAAGGCCGAAAACGCTTCGGCGGACATCGGCTTGCCAAACAGATAGCCCTGCGCTTCGTCGCAGTCGTTTCGCAACAAATATTGCGCCTGCTGCTCGGTCTCCACGCCTTCCGCTATCACCTTGAATTTCAGGATCTTGGCGATGGAAATAATCACCAGCACGATCGCCGCGGCATCGGCGTCGTCGGGGATGTTTGCCACAAACGAGCGATCGATTTTCAACTTGTCGAAGGCAAATTGCTTGAGTTGATTCAGACTGGAATAGCCGGTGCCGAAATCGTCTATCGAAATTTGCAAGCCGGCTTCCCTGAGCTTGGCCAGGACAGCGCGCTTCTGCCCCGGATTGCGGATGAACAAACTTTCGGTTAGTTCCAATTCCAGATATTCGGCGGGGAAGCCGGATTCGTTGACGATAGCGATAACTTGCGCGACAAAGTCTTCTTGATCCAATTGCCGTGCCGATACGTTGACCGCCATCGTGAAGGGCGGATAGCCGCTTTGCCGCCAAATTTGGCTCTGCCGACACGCCTCGCCCAACACCCATGCGCCTATCGCCTCGATCAGGCCGATTTCTTCGGCGACCGGAATGAACTGATCAGGCGCTATCAAGCCCAATTCGGGATGCCGCCAACGGATCAACGCCTCAGCGCCGACGATCCGTCCGGAATCCAGATCGATTTGCGGCTGGTAGTGCAGAAAGAACTCTTCGCGTTGCAACGCCCGGCGTAAATCGCTTTCCAGACGCAGCTTGGTCGACACGACAAATTCCATGTTGTCTTCATAAAAACAGTAAGTATTACCCTGTTCCTTAGCGCGATACATCGCGGTATCGGCGTGTTTGATCAGCAAACCGCTGTCTGTACCGTCGGCCGGATACAAAGAAATGCCGATACTGGAGCTGATGTAAAACTCCTGCTGCATCAGTGAGAATGGCTGGGCGATGGCGATACAAATCTTGTCGGCAACGGCAGCGGCGACTTGCGGATTGGTGATATTTTTCAGCAGCAGGGTAAATTCGTCGCCGCCGAACCGAGAAACCATGTCTTCCCGGCGCACGCAACCTTGAATCCGTTCTGCTGCGGCTTTCAGCAATTGGTCCCCGACATCGTGTCCCAAGGTGTCGTTAGTCAGCTTGAACCTATCCAAATCCAGGAACAGCACGGCATGAAGCTGATTTTGATCCGCGCCGGTAGCTATGACCGAATTCAGCCTGTCGATGAATTGCGCGCGATTGGCCAGATTGGTCAAGGGATCGTGGTAAGCCAGGCGATTCAAGGTCCGCTGCGTCAGGCTGGCCTCCAACAAATGCGCGATACGTTTACGCAATACCGCGAAATGGATCGGCTTGGGAATGTAATCGTTAGCCCCGATCGAGAATGCCAATTCCACCGAATGGTCGTTTTCCAGTGCGGTGATCATCAGTATCGGCACGTCGGTGCCGTGGGGTAGCGCGCGAATTTTGCGGCAGGCCTCGAAACCATCCATCTCCGGCATCATCGCATCCATCAAGATCAAATCAGCCATTTTCCGCTGGCACAACGCCAGTGCCTGCCGGCCGGTGCCGGCCAAATCCACCCGGTAGCCATCTTTCTCCAGAACATCTTGCAAGGCAAAACGCATGGCTCTATCGTCGTCCGCCACCAGGATTCTGGGGCCCGCCTGAGGGATCGGATCAGCACCGGCTTCCCCACCCATTTCCAAGCGCAACAGTTGTTCGATGTAACGGAATTCGTCGCGCAACTGCTGTAACAACGCCTCGCCATTTTCAATCTGCGCATGAGCCGCCTGCTCTTCCAGTTGCCGGGCAATCAGCGCCAGTTTTTCCGCACCCAGGTTGCGACTGGCACCTTTCAGGCCATGGGCCGATTCGCATAATTGTGCGCGATTGTCCGTGGCCAGCGCTAGGGCGATTTGCTCGATTTGCGCCGGCGCATCTTCCAGGTAATAGCCGACCATCTTCACGAAACCCTGGCCGATTTCGTCGCGCAATTGCAGTAAAACCGCATGATCCAGCGTCTCGAACGCATGGTCCGGCGAGAGCGGTTCGGCGGTCAGGCACGGCCTGCCCTCGAACCAACTCAGCAGTTTCTCTCGCAACGGCTTGAGCTTGATCGGCTTGGCCAGATAATCGTCCATCCCGGCCGCCAGACATAAATCGCTATCGCCTTGCTGGGCATTGGCGGTCATTGCCACGATCGGCAGCTGGCCCAGCGGTTCCGGCAACAATCTAATGCGTCGAGTAGCCTCAAAGCCGTCCATAGTCGGCATGTGGCAGTCCATCAGGATCAAATCGAAAGCCTGATGCTCCAGCCAGGACAAGGCCTCGACGCCGGAGCCGGCGATTTCATAGCGGCAACCGAGTCGCTCCAGCATACCCGCCGCCACCATTTGACTGGCGCGGTTGTCTTCGACAATCAATATCCGTCGCCCTAGTGCGACGGTTTGCTCGACTTCTGTTACCAAACCGGACCCAGGTTCCTGATAATCTTGCCCGGCGGTCAATATGAAATCGTATAGTTTGGAAACTTGTACCGGTTTCGCCAACTGCGCGGCAACGTTTGGCAAGCGCGATAGATTGACAGCGTTGCCGGGCTCGGACAACAGTACGATTTTGACATCGGCGAGCGCCGGATCGTGTACGATCATATCCACCCAAGTGTTGTCGCCGTTATCTCTCAGATCGATGATGACAAAATGATAAGCCTGGTCTTGATCACTGGCGGAACGCAACATGTCCACGACTTTAATGCCGTAGCCGCTGTGTCGGTAGTGAATTTTCCAGCGCTCCAGACTTTGCGCCAAAAATTGCCGCATTTTGTCATTCTCGGTAACGACCAATATCCGCAGATTGGCGAAATAGGCTTGCCTGGCCTCTGAGATGCCCTCATTACCGCGTGGCGGCTTGAAAGGTACCGTAAACCAAAACGAACTACCCTGCCCTTCCCGACTTTGGACGCCGATTTGCCCCCCCATCAGTTGCACCAACTGCCGGCAAATTGCCAGTCCCAGGCCCGCACCCTCATAGTGTCGAGTCCTGGAACCGTCGGCCTGGACAAAGGCGTCAAAGATACTGGCTTGCGCTGCCTCGGGTATGCCCATCCCGGTATCGGTCACACAAAACCTCAACTGGATGGCATCACTTTCCGCCGCTTCGGCGTGGACATCAATGACGATACCGCCTTGTTCGGTAAACTTCAGCGCGTTGCCGATCAGATTAATCAGCACCTGCCGCACCCTGGACGCTTCACCGTTCAACACCAACGGAATATCGTCGGCTATGGAGTAAGTGAGTTGCAGATTCTTGCGGTGCGCCTGAGCGGACATCAACTCCACGACCTCATCCAAGGTTTCGTAAAGCACGAAGTCGACCGGCTGCCGCTTCATCATCCCGGATTCGATGCGTGAGAAATCCAGAATATCTTCGATTAACTTCAACAGCGCTTCGCCGGCGTTGCGGGCTACCATCGAGTATTCCAGCTGCTTGGGCGTCAACCCCATGTCTTGCAGCAACTCCAGCATACCCAACACCGCGTTCAGCGGCGTGCGCAGTTCGTGGCTGACATTGGCGGCAAACTCGCCTTTCAGGCGCGCCGATTCCAGCGCCGAGTCGCGAGCCCGCTCCAACTGCTTTTCCCGGGTTTCCAACACCGCCATCATCGTATTGAAGGCTTCGCCCATTTCGATAATATCGCGCGGCCCGCTCAACCTGGCCCGCACGTTTTTCTCGCCAGCGGAGGCCTTACGCATCCTCAGCGCCAGTTGTTGAATCGGTAGAGTCAAACGCCGCGACATCGCCAATAGAAACAGCAGAAACACCGTGGCCGAGCCGCTGGACGCCACAAAAGTAGTCCAGCTAATTTGGTCTTTCATGACGCTGAGTGACTGCTTGCTCATCACCAAACGCACGTAGCCAACCAATTCCGGCGCCGGCATTTGCGCCTCGAACGGCGAGGTCTCCTGCTCTGTGGTATTGCGCGCAAACACTGGAGCGGCAAAATACCAGGCTTTCTCGTTCTCATGCACCAAGGCCAGGGATTCCGGCCAGCGCGCAGCGTCGGCATCGGCGACGGGCATGGCCGGTTCGCCGCGTTCGAATAAAGGTTCCAGGACACTGTTGTAAATGGCGACGCCGCGCACGTCGGGAAACGCCAGGAAGCGTCGGGCCGGCTCCTCGGCATTCTCCTTGCTGGCATACAGCAAGGCTAGCGTGCTCTGTGCAGCAAAGGCTTCGGTGGATTGCAGGCCTTGCGCGACCCATTTATCGCGCACGATATAGTAAGACAAGGTAGAAATACCGAATGCCGACAATATCGAGATCACCACCAGACCGAAACAAAAGGTCACGGCAAGCTGTTGCAGGAAGCTTGCCCGCTTGAACCTAGGCCACCGCAAACGCTTCATTGCGTTTAAGGCACCGGGAAAACCATCGCGAATTCGCGGCGCGTCTGATTGGAAAAACGCAAACCCAGATGTTCCGCAGTGCGTAGATTGACGGCTAACAGCAAGTCCCGCAACAGCTCGACCGATTCGAATTTGCCGCCCGCCTGTAATTGCTGAATGGCCAAACCGGCCAAACTACGACCCATGCTGAAATTGTCCGGGTACAGCGAAAATAATGCGCCTTTACGCACGTGATCGAGGTTGCTGGAAAACACCACGAAATTTTTCTCCCAGGCTTCGCGCAGCACTTCCGGCAACAAGGATGATTCGTCCATTGCGGCATTTTCGCGCGGCAGCCAGAGGGCGATGGAATTGTCTTTAATTTCCAGCAAAATCTGCCGGAATTGATCAGAGGAATCGTGTAAATTCCCGGTCGGCTGCGCCACCAGCGTCAAGCCACGTTCAAGTGCCGCCCGTCCGGCGCGCTCGATCTCCCAAGCGGTTTGCCGAGGATCGTAGATCACGGTAATTTTTTTCACCTCCGGCACCAATTTCTTCAAATGGTCAAACATGGCTTCCGGGGCCGGCGTCAAACTGATACCGGCCAAACCTTGCACCTCATCCGGCCGGATCATGGTCGCCCCTATCACCACCGGAAATTCGGTGGATACCGATTTGGCAACTGCCAAGCCGGCCCGGCCCAACGTCACGACCACATCGATCCGATCCTTTTTTAGGTCCTGAATCAATTTTTCTGCGGACTTATCGCGCTCGCTCAGCAGGTAATGACCAACCGGCTTACCCAGTTCTTGTTCCATACCGCGCGCAATCTCCATGAACACAGAACGGTAAGGCTCGCGCACATCGGGGTAAACAATGGCAACGGTAGGTGCTTGCGCCCAAGCACCGCCGCATAAAGGGCACAGTAGACATAAGGCCAAGCCTAGCTGAAAAAAAAGTCTATAGAACAAAATGACTCCCGAACTGCGGTAAAAGCAAGACCCGACCAACGGCGCCTCGACTAAAAATGAAGACTAATTTCGCCGTAAAAACTGCGCGGCGCCAACGGCAAATCGTTGGGAATGGCAGCCGGATTGCCGGCCAGACTGGGTTCCCGGGCGCTGACATCGAACAGATTGCGCACCGAAAAAGCCACTTCAAGATGCTTGGCCAGATTTTGCCGGCGTAGCGTCACATCCACCCAAGTATAATCCGCGACCGGCTTACGCGTATCGCCAAAACTCCGATCTCGGCCCACAATCCATTTCACTTGCGGACTGATTTGCCAATCGGGCAAAAACTCCCAATTCAGACGCAGATAGACCTGATGGTGCGGCGCATAGCCGCTATCGCGATCCAGGGCCTGGTCACGACTACGCTGATAAGCGTAGTTGCCGATAATTTTCAAGCTGTCGGCGGCCTGCCATTCCGCTTCCAGTTCGGTACCGTAGCCTTGCTGGGTACCGGTATTTTGCGCGGTCGAGGTGGTGGCATTGGCATCCGGTACAAAACGAATGATGTCCTTCCACCAGAAGTTAAAGAAATTCAAACCCAGGCGCAGGCTGTCCGTCGGCCGATAGTCGAAACCTAACTCGACGTTTTCCATGGTTTCCGGGCGCAAGGCGGAGTTACCGAGTTGCGCCGGATTGTTGATGATATACATTTCCTGAAACGACGGCGCCCGAAACGCCGAGCCATACATCAGTTTTGCCGTTAAATCGTAGCTGGCTTCCCAGATCAAGGCCGCGCGCGGATTGAAGGTGTTGCCGAAGTCCGAATAGCGGTCGTAGCGGGCGCCGGCGGTCAAACTCCAGTCGTTGGCAAAATTCCATTGGTCTTGTAAAAACAGGTATGCCACTTTCCGGTCCACTTCTGGGATGAACGTCGCGGAAGTGCCGGAGACGTCGGTCAGCGGAATGCCCGGCAAGGACGGTATTGGGGTACCGGTGGCGGGATCGATACCGAAGTTCTGACTGACCCGCGCCTTGAACAGGCTGTCGTAATTAAAACCGATGCCGCTACGTAACTGATGCGCTTGAAAGCCACCGTATGCGAAGGTTTGATTGATGCGAACATGCCGTTCCCACACCTCCGGATTGCCTATGTAACCGCTGGGAAAGGTGACCGGCGCGCCGGCACCGATCTGGCCATTGGCGCCGATGGGCAAGGTCGCGCCGGCCGGAAATAGCGTCAAATTGCGCTCGATTTCCTGGCTGGTTTCGAAATAACTGGCTTGCGTCGTCAAATCCCAGTTTTCAATGTCGCCGTTATGGTAAGTGATGTCGGCATTCCAGCGGTCGCTGGCATAGCGGTTGACCGGGTCCAGGGCTTGAGCGATGCCCGAGCCGTTGCCCAAATCGCTACGGTGTTGCAGCCCGCCACGAAACCGCCAATTGCCGCGCGCCAAATCCAGCCGGGCGTCAAGATTGTCGCGGGACAAATTGAGCGGCCCCGGTGCCAGCGAAGCGTGGGTCCCCAATAAACTATCGAATTGGCTTTGCAGATCGGCATCGACCATAGCATTTTGCCCCGCAGTCTTGTGGTATTCAAAAGCCAACGCCACATCAAAGCCGGCCCATTCGCCGCCATGCAAGCCCCAGCCGTCGTAAGTGTCAAAGCTGCCAACGCGGCCGCCGACCTCGGTGCCTTCAATGTCCTGTTTGGTTTTGCTGATGACGTTGATCACCCCGGCAAACGCATCGGCACCGTATACCGCCGATCCCGGCCCGCGCACAATTTCGATACGGGCAATGTCGCGGATCGGCATGCCGCCCCAGACCTCGCCGCGGCTGCCGGTATAAGAATTGGTAATCGGGATACCATTAATCATCATCAGCACTTGCTGATTGAACTGCGAATAAATGCCGCGAAACGTGTAAATCGGGTTATAGCCTATCGTGTTGCGTTCGACATGCAGGCCGGGGACGCTTTCCAGCGCTTCGTCGATGTCGGTGGCACCCATTTGTTTGATGTCGTCTGCAGTGATAACGGTGGCAATTGAAGGCGCTTTGGAAATCGGTTGTTTGTAACCACTGGCGATACTGACCATATCCTCAGTGCCGTAGATTTGCGACAAAGCTTTTTCTTCCTCTTCCGTGGAGACCGGTTGCGCATGCGCGGACCCGATTATCAGGCAAGCGCAACAAGTAACAAGCAGCGGGCGGACTGACATGGCTAACTCCAGTTTTGAATTCTAGTTATTTAGGAAGTTATGCATTAACGCTGGGACTAATGTAGCCGGAGCATACCAAGAAGTGGGCGATGATTGTTAATTTTCAGCCCATCGATTAATGTGGAAATCCTTGCAGGATTTCCGACACAGGTGGAAGGATAGCAGAGACAATTAAATCCGGGCTGGCGATAGCCAGGACATGCTAATGGTTGAGTGAGGACCCCGCCCGGTTTGCCGCAGGCGCCGAGGCCGGCCTGCCCTGTTCCGCCAGGCTGTCAGGAGCGCAGTTAATGGTCTCGGGCTGTTCGGTTTTTGTGGATAGGCTAATTAGCAAAGCCGCGATAACGCCCAGCAAAATGCCGGACACGCCTTTCCAGAACGCTGCTGGATTGCGTTCCAGCAATGCCGAACCGGTTTTGGTCAAAAACGCCGGGTTGGGATGGCGTAAGTCAAAGATGAATTCGGATAAGTCTTCGTAGCGTTTATATGGATCGGGATGGGCGCCCTTGCGAATCGCGTCGTCAACCCAGCCCGGAATATCCCGGTTACGGTACAAGGTGGCGTCGTAACTGAGTTTGTTTTGTGCGGCCCGGGACTTACATTTAGCCACTTCCGCCCCGTAAGGCAGTTTGCCGGTGAGCATTTGATAGGTAATCACGGCCAGAGAAAACTGCTCTGAACGCACGGTGCCCGGCTCGCCCAGAAAATACTCCGGCGCGGTATATTGTGCGGTACCGAGCATCTGCTGGTGGCCGATGGGCGTACCCATTTCCATCACACCCGCCACTCGGGTCGACCCAAAATCGATGATTTTAACGGTGCCGGTGCTGTCTATCATGATGTTGTCCGGCCGCAAATCCTGATGCAACATTTCCAGCCTATGAAAGCCGCGCAAGCCCTTGGCGATTTGTTCGACGATGCCGCGCACGGTTTCCAGATCCGGTTGCGAATGATCGATCATCCATTGCTTCAGGGTCTGGCCGTCGATAAATTCCGTCGCCACATAGAGAAAATTGCGTTTGCGGGTCTGCGCGCAGGGCTTTAAAACATGGGCGTTATTGATGCGCCGGGCAATCCAGTCTTCCATCAGAAAACGTTCCAGATACGCAGGATCGCCGCGCAAATCGATGGAAGGGGTTTTTATCACCACCTGCGCCTGAGTGTCGTTGTCCAGCGCCAAGTAGATATGGCTGCGGCTACTGGCGTGTAATTGGCGGACAATGGTGTAGCCGTCGAATTCCATCCTGGCTTCCAAAGACGGCGGAAACGGCAAGTCGGTTAAGGACTGATACAGCTCGTTGGCGCTGGGTAGTGGCAGTTGGTCGATGCGGACAATTTGTATCGTCAGATTATCGCCGCTGCCATTTTCATAGGCCGCCTCGACAATAGCTTTGGCTGCGGCGTCCAAATCGTCGCCGGCTTGGCCGATGGTTTGGGTGATAGAACGCGGAGTGAGGTATTCGTAGACGCCGTCGGTCGCCAACACAAATATGTCGCCCAAACTGACAGTCAGCGCCTGATAGTCGATTTCCAGATGCGAGTCCATGCCCATGGCCCGGCTCAGATAGCTTTTTTCCTGAGACAGCCACAAACGGTGGTCGTGGGTCAGCTGTTCCAGTTCATCGCCGCTTACCCGATAAATCCGCGTGTCGCCCACAGAAAACAGATGCGCGGTGGTGGATTTGATCACTAGCGCGCTCAAGGTACAGACATAGCCGCGATCCATGTCGTAGCAATCGCGGCTTTGCCTGGTTTGCGCGTACAGCCAGGAATTGGTGGCCGTCAGCACCCGTTGCACCGACTTTTTCACTGACCAGGCTTCCGAGGTGCAAAAATAATCCGCCAAAAACCCGGTCACCGCCGCCTGGCTGGCGATGTGGCTAACGTCGCTACTGCTGATGCCGTCGGCCAAGGCTATCGCAATACCTTTGGCGCTTAACTGCGGTTCCTTGGCAATATAAACGCCATGAAAATCCTGATTCAGCGGCTTGCGGCCCTTGTCGGAATATTGGCCTACAGTGATGCTTAGTTTCCCGGACATGGTTTAAAGCAAAGCAGCCTCAGTAACTCTTGTAAGGCAGAAACTTTCCGCTCATCACGATCTTGACCCGGTCGCCTTTCGGATCGGGCTCACGCTGCAAGTCCATACTAAAATCAATCGCGCTCATGATGCCGTCGCCGAACTCTTCGTGGATCAAGGCCTTAAAGGTGGTGCCGTAGACATTCACCAGCTCGTAAAAGCGGTAAATCAACGGATCGGTCGGCACGGCGCTGGGCAGCGAACCTTTGTACGGCACCATTTGCAGTTGGGCGATAGCCGCTGGCGGCAACTCCAATAGCGCGCCAATGATCGCGGCTTGCTCGGCGTTCAAGGTCATCTGCCCCAACAGCGCCGCAGTGGTCCATTCCTTACTTAAACCAATCGCTTCAGCCAGTTGCGCCCAGCTCAATTGCTTGGCTAGTTTTTGCGTGACGACCAATTCGGTCACTTCGTTACGTGTCATTTTTAACTCCTTTTGCCTAGAACAGCGAGAAAAAGGCCTCTGGCAAAATAGCGTCGAGGCCGGATCGAATTGCGCTTAGTTGAAAGAACGCTTCGGCGCGGTTTTGACATGCGTGGAATACAGCGTCAAACCGGTAAAAGCCAAACCGCCAACCAGATTACCCAACACAGTTGGAATCTCGTTCCAGACAAAATAATCCATAATCGAAAAATTGCCGCCCATGATCAGGCCGGAGGGAAATAAAAACATGTTCACGACCGAATGCTCGAAGGTCATGGCAAAGAACAGCATGATGGGCATCCACATCGCAATTACCTTACCGCTGACCGAGGTGGAAATCATCGCCCCCACCACGCCGGTGGATACCATCCAGTTACACAGCATGCCGCGGATGAAAATGGTAAACCATCCCGCCAGGCCGTATTTGGCATAGCCCAGCGTCCGCGCTTCGCCAATGCCGGCCAGTTTTTTGCCAACGGCGTCCGGCTCCACGGAGAAGCCGTAGGTAAAGACCACTGACATCATCACCGCCACCGTTAAAGCGCCGAGAAAATTGCCCAAAAACACCAAACCCCAGTTTCTGAGGATGCCGCTAACTGTCACGCCGGCGCGTTTATCCAGCAAAGCCAGCGGCGTCAATACAAACACCCCGGTCAGCAAATCAAAACCCAGTAAATACAGCATGCAAAAACCGACCGGGAACAAAATGGCCCCAAAGATCGGCGAATTGGTTTGCACGGTAATCGACACCGCAAATACTGCCGCCAAGGCCAGGATAGCCCCGGCCATATAAGCCCGAATCAGCGTATCGCGGGTTGACATGAAAATTTTGGATTCACCGGCATCGACCATCTTTGTAACGAATTCCGAAGGGATCAGATAGGACATAACTCACCTTTAAATTGTGGGAAGGATTTGAATTTCGGTGTTTATCAAGCACCGCCATTCGTTTGATTAAGCCTGAGTGCGCAAGCTAAAGCTCCCCTGAAAACTGGCGTGTTTGTTACTCGTAAGCGAAAGTCCTGAAGGCAATAAAGCGGGACAACGGACGAGCAAACAATGCTGCGGGTATAAAACCAGCAACGTTTCAACGCCGTTGTTGAAGGGAACCGAGGGTGCGCCATTGCACCGCGTAACCTGCAGCACGGACTGTGCCAGCTACAGAAATGCAGCGCCGACGGGCTTTGCACTAGGAAATTAAACGAACCCAGACCGCCACACGCACCAAAAGGAACTGACAGCGCACCAAAACAGGCAAAGTTGAAGCTAAAGTCAGTCCATCGGTAACCGGCTTCCGTGCGACAAATACCCATCCGTTATTTTCAGCAAAAACACCGAGTAGCGGCTATGCTTCGCCGACAATTGCCGAGCAATCGATTCTAACGCCACCGCCTTATGTAGCCGAGCCTATGCCATCGTCGTCGCTGAATAAAAAACTGGTTCTTACTTACAGCCTGTGGAATAAACTACTAGCCCTATTGGGGTTAGCGCTAGCCTTTCTGCTGGCTTGGATCGGATTTCTGAGCAATTTTTTCCTCCTCGAAGTTAGTTGTATTTTGTTGGTCGCTTATATTGTTTGGTGGAGTCTTGACATTATTGCGGTGGAATCAATTACCTTTTATCCAGACAAAATCGTCAGGAGCATGTGGTTCGGTCAAATCATAATTCCAACTCACGCATTGATGGACGTTTCATCCAGAAGCCGAAATAGCGGTGAGTCATTGCGATTTTTTCACGGCTCCAGCAAAAACATCCGAGAATCGATTCGGGTAGCAAACAATTTTTTGTCGCCGGAGCTGCGACTATGGCTGGACTCCTATCGCCGTAACATCTATCGGCTGGGCAATTTCTCCAGCAGCCCATTGAGCAGTAATAGCGCGGTCTGCGTGGAGTTCGACAAAGCGGTGTCGTCCTTCCGTTTCATGGCCGTGCTGACCGCCGTATATCTGTTGGTATACGTGATCTATGCAACGATGCTGTACTGGCAACATCCGGTATTTGCCGGTTACGCGCCGCAATTACCGGCGTGGCCGGTGCGCTTGTTGATTGTTGGGATTGCCTTGGCGGCCTATCCGCTATTGCAAACACTAGCCAAGCCGCCCGCTGGCGTGCCGAACTATTCCTTACGGGTGGCGCAGGCCCAGCAGCAGGCCTTCCGTTCCGCATTGATCGCCAATGGCGTGGCCTGGTTGGGCTTGCCGCTGTTTCTGCTGTGCGGTAACAGGCTGGATTTTTATCTGCTGCTGTCGATAGGCGGGCTTTATCACTACGACTTCTATCCCCGCCTATCCACCTGGGAAAGCGTGTTGCAAGCCGCACCGGAAACGCGGCCGGTGCAAGCGACAGTCCCTCGGCGTTCCATGCAGGTTTCCTTGGCGTTATTGGGCGGCTTATCGTTAGCCAATTATCATGGGAACCCGGACGATTTTCGGATACGCCAACAAGATTGCGTAGACGACCAGGGCAACCCGATTGAATGCCGAAGCAGCGGTGGCCATGGCGGCGGCTCTAGCTCCAGTTATCGCGGCAACGGCAGCGCGGACAGCCATAGTTCGGTCAGACGCGGCGGCTTCGGTTTCTTCGGTGGTTCGCACAGTTCTTTCGGCGGCTAAGCATGCAACGGATCGAGATAAGGCCCCGCGCCGATTGGCAGCAGCGGGTCGAAGCCGTAGGGATGATTTATCACACCTTGGACGGCGATGTTTATTGGGACGAATCGGCCTGTTATCGCTTCACAGCCAACCAGATCGATATTCTCGACGACACCACCGCCGAATTGCACGCGCTGTGTCTACAAGCCGTCCAGGCCATCATCGACCGCAAATTGTTCAACAAACTGCTGATTCCGGATTGGGCCGTGCCCTATATTGTCGATTCTTGGGAACGCCGCGAGCCTAGCGTTTACGGCCGTTTCGATCTGGCCTGGGACGGCAGCGGCCAGCCGAAATTGCTGGAATACAACGCCGACACGCCCACCGCGCTGCTGGAAGCGGCGGTGGTGCAATGGTTCTGGTTGCGGGACTGCTATCCGAACGCCGATCAATTCAATTCGATACACGAAAAACTGCTGGTCTTTTGGCAACATTACCGGCAGCGTCAGCCCAGCCTGCATTTTGCCGGCGTCGATAGCAGCGACGAAGACAGCGGCAATCTGGAATATATGCGCGATACCGCCGTGCAAGCCGGCCTGCAAACCCATCGTCTGGCTATCGACCAAATCGGCTGGGACGCCAGCCGGCAACGCTTTGTCGATCTGCGCAATAACCCCATTAATGCGCTGTTCAAACTGTATCCCTGGGAATGGCTGTTGCAAGAAGAGTTTGGCCCTTACCTGCCGCAAGCCCGGCCGGCGATGCTGGAGCCGCCCTGGAAACTGCTGCTCAGCAACAAAGGCCTATTGCCGATTTTATGGGAGCTGTTTCCCAGCCACCCCAATTTGCTGGAGGCCAGCTTCGCCGATAAACCATTACTGGGCGATTATGTGCGCAAACCGCTGTATTCCCGCGAAGGCGCCAATATCCAGATTCGCCGGGGCGCCAGCCTCGTCGAAACCGGCGGCAGTTACGGCGGCGAGGCCTGCATTTATCAACGCTATACGCCGCTGCCCAATTTTGCCGGCAATTTCCCGGTGATCGGCTCCTGGGTCATCGCCGATCAACCGGCCGGCATCGGCATCCGGGAAGACAAAACCGAAATCACCGGCAACAATAGCCGGTTCATCCCGCATTATTTCGTCGAGAATTGACTATGGAATCGCTAGACCTCTCTCACATCCTGGCCGGCGCCAACGGCTTTTTTCTGCACTTCGTTGCGGCCGCCGCGCTAACCGGCGTGTTTGCTTTCTGTTATCTGTGGATTACTCCCTACGCGGAATTCCAACTGATCCGCGAGGGCAAAACCGCGCCGGCGGTGGCGTTTAGCGCCGCGCTGCTGGGCTTTGTATTGGCGCTGTCCGGGGCTATCGCCAATAGCGTGTCATTTATGGATATGTTGATCTGGGCCGGCATCGCTTTATTTTTGCAGGTGCTGGTGTTTGTTGGCTTGAGACTGGCCTTTGCCGATCTGTGCAAACGCATCGCCGACGACGAACTGGGGCCAGCCATCATGCTGGCCGGCTTTGCGCTGGCGGCGGGCTTATTAAGCGCGGCCTGCATGACTTATTAAGGCCGTGACTGCCGCCAAACGTATCTTAATCGTAGAGGACGAACCGGCGATTGCCGACACTTTGATTTACGTGCTGAACAGCAGCGGTTATCAAACCGAACATGTCGGCTTACTGCAAACCGCCTTGACCAGATTGCAATCCGCAACGTTCTCCCTGGCGATTCTCGATGTCGGCCTGCCGGACGGCAACGGTTTTGATTTATGCCGGCAGCTGCGTCGATTCTCGGACATCCCGGTGATTTTTCTAACCGCGCACAGCGACGAAATCGACCGCATCGTCGGCTTGGAAATAGGCGCCGACGATTACGTTACCAAGCCGTTCAGCCCGCGTGAAGTGGCGGCCAGGGTCGGAGTGATTCTGCGCCGGCTGGCCGCCGCCGAGATTAACCAGCAAACACCGGCAGCGAACACGCCGTTTGACCTGGATAGCCAAGCCGGCCGCATCCGCTATTACGGACACTTGCTGGATTTGACCCGTTACGAATTTTTGTTGCTGAAACTATTGATCGAGCACCCGGAGCGGATTTTCTCCCGCGAACAACTGCTGGAACGAATCTGGCAAGACCCCGGCGACGTGTTCGACCGCACCGTCGATACCCATATCAAAACCCTGCGCGCCAAACTGCGCTTGGCCGCCGCCGATCAAGATCCGATACGCACCCATCGCGGCCTGGGTTATAGCTTGCAAAGCCGATGAAGTTATCGGTACGTTTATTTCTGGGCTACTTCCTGCTGGTGGCCGTGACCGGGCAGCTGGTGTTGTTGCTGGTGGTAAAACAAATCGGCCCCGGCGTGCGTACCGCGCTGGAAGCCAGCTTGGTCGATACCGCCAACCTGCTGGCCGAACTGGCCGCGCCGGATTTGCGGCAAGGCAGCATCGCCGACGGCCATTTCGCTCAAGCGGTCAAGCGCTACAGCAAGCGGCCGGTATCGGCGAGCATCTTCGGTTTTCCGAAACAAAGCCTGGATTACCGGGTTTACGTTACCGACGCGGCCGGCATTGTCCGTTTCGACTCGGCGGGAACGGCAATCGGCGAAAACTACTCGCGCTGGAACGATGTTTATCTAACCCTGCAAGGCCAATACGGCGCGCGCTCCTCGCAGGCCAATCCCGGCGACAAGACCAGCTCGACCATGCATGTCGCGGCGCCGGTGCGCGACGGCGATAAATTGATCGGCGTGGTCACCGTCGCCTACCCCACCGCCCTGCTGCAACCCATTGTCGACGCCAGCAAGCATGCCATACAACGCGGGGCCTTCTGGTTGTTCGGCGGCGCTTTACTATTCGGTGCGGTATTCAATTGGCGCTTGACCCGCGCTGTAGAATTGTTGGTCACGTATGCCCGTACCGTTACCTCTGGCGGCAAAGCCAGCCCGCCCAAATTACGCAGCGTCGAGCTGTCCACACTGGCACACGCCCTGGAAAGCATGCGCCAGGAATTGGAAGGCAAACAATACGTCGAGCGTTATGTACAAACCCTAACCCATGAAATGAAAAGCCCGCTGGCGGCGATTCGCGGCGCGGCGGAATTACTGGAAGAACCGCTGCCGGATACCGACCGCCGCCGCTTCGCCGGCAACGCCCGCGAACAAGCCGAGCGCCTGGACCAGTTAATTGAACGGCTATTGGGACTGGCGGAGTTAGAGCAGCGCCAGCAATTATCCGATCCACAGCTATTGGATTTAGGCGAATTGCTGAACAGCATCCTAGCCGAAAAAGCCCCGCAACTGCTGCAACTCAATTTGCACACCGCCGTGTCGGTAGACAAACCGCTACCCGTGCTGGCGGAAGAGTTTTTATTGCGGCAGGCCATCTCTAATTTACTGGATAACGCATTGGCCTTCGCGCCCGCCGCTTCGACGATCGAAATCAACGGCAGCCGCGACGGCACGCAAATCTTTTTACGCATCCGCGACCACGGCCCAGGTATCCCTGAATATGCGCTGGAACGTGTGTTCGAACGCTTCTACTCCCTGCCGCGCCCCAACAATGGCCGCAAGAGTACCGGCTTGGGTTTGGCCTTTGTTCGGGAAGTGGCTATGTTGCATAGCGGGGAGATCAAGGTTGGCAATGCCGAGGGCGGTGGGGCGATGGCGGTGTTGAATTTGCCGGAAAGTGATTGAGAAACAGCGTAATCGACGACCAATTTACCTTTGTCTGATCATCATTCCAAACTCCTGAATTCTGACTAACCAAAGGAAGAAAAATGAAAACATCGATAATTGCAGTCGTCAATTTCAATGTTCGTATTCTCAAAACCAGCCAAGCGTGGCAAGCTGGCAAATATGATCTTTAAGGTCATAGTTTTCTGCTTGGCTGTATTACCAATACAGGTATTTGCTTGCAGTTGTTGGGATCCAGAGCCAGAAGAGTATCTTCAAGCCAGCACATTGATTTTCAAAGGTATTGTTGAATCGGTTGAAAAAATTGTGCCGACATCCGTAGCGGACAAATATAGCATTACCACAATATCCGATGAACTCGCATCAAGCCGCGCTAAATTTAAGCTGACAACCCTCTATAAAGGACCGGAATCCAAAGAGATCGATATCGAATTTCATAAGAATGGCGCGAGTTGCGGATGGGATTTTTCGGTTGGCAAGAAGGTAACCGTTTTTGCTGACGGCAATGCTCGGAGTGGTTTCAAAACTAGCATGTGCATGATGTTCCCTTATGCATATTCTATTGAGCACGGCGATAATCGATATCAAAAAGCCATTGATGCTTACCGAAAAAAACGGAATTCCTTATTCTCCCTTTCACGAAATACACGTAAAAACCAAGTGTTATTACGAGAACAAGCCACCTTTTTCGTTCGAAATCAGGACTATGCTGCGGCAGAACTGGCGTTTAACCAAATACTTAAACTACGACCCAAAGACCTATCAGCCTTGGTAGGCCGGGCTGACGCCCGATACAAACAAGGCGCCTATGAACTTGCTTTGGCAGACTATCAGGCTATCCAAAAACTGGATATACAGAATAGTGCTGCTAGACATGGAAAAACTTTTGCTTTGTTCAAACTTGGCAGAATTCAAGAGCTTGGGGACGACAGAGACTTTAGCGGTTACGAAAATGATTTGGATCATTCGTCTTTCGCCGGCCTGAATTTGGCTGGTACCAATTTCCGGGGCGCCAAACTTAGCAATACGGATTTATCCGGAGCCGATTTGAGTAATGCCGATTTCTCTGAATCCGATATACATAGCTCTAATTTCAAGGGAGCGAAACTCAATCATGCGAAATTTCGTAATCTAAAAAGCGCATCCGAAACACAATTCAATCACGCTGATCTTCGACACGCCGACTTTGATGACACCGTTTTGTTTGCCACAAACTTCGACGACGCGATACTCGATGATGCCGATTTTTCTAAAGCCGACATGAGGCTCGCTTCCTTTGAGGGAGCTTCGATCAACAACACAAAATTGCACGGCAAACGTATGGTTTCAGCCAATCTACGCGGTTTGAAATTCGTTGATCAGGATTTATCTGGCGCGGACTTTCGAGGTGCCGAGTTACGTGGCACGATCTTTCAATCCACGAATCTTAAGGGAGCTATTTTTGGCGTAGCAGAAGGGAAAATGACTAATCTACAAGACTCTGACTTGTCCAAGGCCAATCTCACCGATGTTGATTGGGGGCCCGTTATTGTCGACTGCCATATTAAGTTGCCCTATAACTTGGATATAGCAAAATTACTGGTCTTTCCTATATGGACTGGTTGCAAGGGAAATCCCCCGCGAACTGCTCCACCAACTACGTATCGCTTTCCGTGGGGAATAGTACTCCAAGGTATAGATGCTTCGAATTCTTACTATGTTGACGGAGACTTATCGAGATTTAGATTTCAGCACTCCAATTTCGACAACAGCGATTTTTCGCGTGCCACGCTTATCGGTTTGGATATTCAAGGCGGAAGCTATCAAAAAGCTAACTTCGAGTACGCCAATCTCACCAATGCTCATTTTACGGCAGTGAGCTTTAGCGAAGCTTCATTTGCACATGCCGATTTATCGAACGCCAAGCTGAGAGAGGTGGATTTTTCCTCGGCGAATCTGGAAGAAGCGAAGCTTACCGGCCTGTGTTTCGATACTAAGAGCAAATGGCCAGAAGGATTCGATCCGCTTGCCGTTGGCGCTAAGTTGTGCGAATAAGCTGCCGTGACCTACAACTGAGCAAAAGCCATACAGTTAACGCACAAGGAATCCAATTCATCAAACAAACGCACGATGCCGGCTTAGATCCTCTCACAGCCCTTTAGGTCAGAGTGCGCGAGTGTCCCTTAACAATAATTTAGCTTCGATTTGTCGCGCAACCGCTATTGCGACAACCAGTCCTAAACATCACTTGTTTCCAGCCAGCAACAATCCGGTCTTTAACCTATATTTTCCGCATATTTGCAAAACCGACGATCACTATCGATAGAAGACAATTACGCAATTTCCAACCCAAAACAAATTGTCAATTACCTAACGCAAATCCAGAGGCGTCATTGCATTTTGTCCGCTCGCTATGCCGTTAATGATCAATCGGGTTTAACCGCAATGGTACAAATTGACCTTATGCACAATGCCTTGGCGATAGACGCTCGAAAATATTAATAACCCTCTGGTTTGCGAGCTAATTCTCATAAGTCGCAAATAAGCAGCGCAGAAAAATACCTAACAAAAAACCTAGTATATGCTTACCGCGCTGAGTCTAACTAGCAAGACCATGCGGCCGCAATATCCCCCCTATAAAGTCGGCTGTATTTTTTTCAAGTTCACGAGGAGCGTTTTTAATGTCATTGGATTTCGAAAAGCTGACCGTATACAGCAAATCGTTTAGCGGGTTTACCCCCGATAAGGAAGCTTTGTTGCTAGAGGTCGGATCGCAAATTAAGCCACATCTGGCGGCGGTAACCGACGAATTTTATCAACAGTTGGCCACCATACCGGAAACCGCTGCGTTTCTGGAAGGCCGAGTCGAGGGTTTGAAAAAAACCCACCGCCTATGGATGGAAGGACTATTCACAGGCCCCTATGATAAAGACTTTACCGCACAGATGTTCAAGGTCGGTGATGTGCATGTCAAGGTTAAATTGCCTGTCGAATTCATGGCCGGAGCGATGACTTTGATCAATAACCGTCTTTTCACGCTGATAATTGAAACCTTCGGTGACGATAAGCAACATTGCGCTCGGACGATTGCCGCGGTTAACTCGGTAACCGGCTTTTCATTGCTGGTGATGCAGCAATCCTATCAAGCGTCGAGCTTGGCGGAAGAACTGGAAAAGTTTTTGAAAATTTCCGGCATGAGCCGCACGTTATTCACCAATCTAGCCTTGGCCTACAGAGACAAATAAGGAGATCACCATGCGTTCGGATTTATTAATATCTGTCTTGACGGAATTGAATGGCTCATCGGCTGATATCGAAGCCAGTGGCGTGATATCGACCGATGGTTTAATGATGGCATCGGTATTACCGGCCTCCATGGACGAAGACAGGGTAGGCGCGATGAGTGCCGCGATGCTGTCATTGGGTGATCGTACAGCGCAAGAACTGGCGAGAGGCGAGTTGGAGCAAGTGCTGATCAAAGGTAAGGCTGGCTATGTGTTAATGACCTATGCCGGTTCCGAAGGTGTTCTCACCGTTTTGACCAAGTCTTCGGCCAAATTGGGCTTGATATTTCTTGATGTTAAGAGAGCGGCGGTTCAAATCGCGGAGATGCTGTAAAGATTGAATTGGAGTGACGGGATTACGCCCGTCACCTCGACCTTACCACCAGACATACTGTTTTCCGCATCCGGCGTCGCAGCAACTAGATCTAAACTTCCCCGCACTAAAAAGCTTAACCCCGTCCTTATTCCCGCCAGCAACAATCCGGTTTTTAACCTATATTTTCCGAATATTTACAAACCGATGACAATGATCGATGGAAGACGATTTCGCGATTTTTAATCAAAAACAGATTGTTAATTACCTAACGGAAATTCAGCAACGCAATTGCATTTTGTCCGCTCGCTACGGCGTTAACAATCAATCGTTTTTAACCGCGATTGTGCAAATCGACCTTAAGCATAATGTATTGGCGATAGACGTTGCGCCCACCCAGGAATTGACGGATCGCTTGTTATTGACCAAGCGCGTGCATTTCCTCACTCAGGTCGACGGGATTGAAGCAGCTTTTCAAGGCGTAAACATCAAACTGGTGCGGAATGAGCAAGGAGCAGTGTTGATGATGCCTCTGCCGGATAGACTGTATTGGCGGCAGCGGCGCAATTATTATCGGGTAAAAGTGCCGCAATCGCACGTCGGCACTTATTGTCAATTTGGCTTTAGCCTAACCGACGCAAATGGCCTACCAACATCTATCGTAAAAGACTTCAAATTGATGGATATTAGCTTGTGCGGACTGGCCTTATTGAATCCCGACCATGAGTTACAGCCGGATTTAGTCTCTATCGAGCCCGGCAATTGCACTTTATTTCTGCACGACCACGAACATCATCATGCCGATATCGGGCTACGAGCCAAATACAGTATCGATGTCAAAACCAGCACTATAACGACCGCCCACCGGATAGGTTTTCAATTTACCGCCATTTCGCCGGCTTTTGAAAGCAGCGTGCAGATCTACATGCAGTCCATCGAACGAATGCTGAAAAACATCGATAGTCGTTAGATCGGCGTTAAAACGCCCTGTTTCTGTTAAGCTCCAACGACGGCTAGGCCCAAACCCCCAATCAAAAGGCGAGTGCATCGGTAGCCATTGACGCCAGAGAGAACAATGCCTTCTGCACCACAATGGCTTGGATTTGCAATTACACCCATTTAGACAATAGGCAAGATATCGTGTCAGTCATCAGACTATTGCTACCCGCACCAGGGTTTGCAGAAATTAGCCTTAATCCGGAAGAACTGGAGAAACAAGGTATTGTCGTCATGACAACGGAGCCAAATACTGCGGAACCGGTGAATTTCGCGGCTTTAGACCTAGCCATGATCGATGGAGAGGCGGCCTTGCAGGACAATCTGAACCTGATCGATCAAATAAAAGCCATTGCACCCTCCAGTAAATTTGTGGTCTTGCTTCGCCATTCCAGCGCCCATGCCGTAAGTTATATGCAGGCCGGTGTGACAGGTTTGTTGGCAGCGCTTCCCGACGCGGTGAAGTTGGCCGAGATCATCCGCAAGCTTGTGCAAGGTGACTATTACCTGGATCAAGACATCGCGCAGCTATTGGCCATGCGACAAATCAAAAAACAACTTGATCCGTTTATTTCGCTAAGTTCCCGCGAGTTTGATGTGTTTTGTCTGTTAGCTGAAGGCTGTTCATTGCAAACCATAGCGCTGCAACTGGGCATCAGCAGTAAAACCGTCTCCAATTGCCAAACCCAAATCAGGCTGAAACTGGCAATTGACAGTCGGGAAAAGCTGACAAAATTTGCCAATGCCCATGGATTGATTATCCATAAAGGCGTATGATTCCTGATATTCGGGAATTTTTCCTTTTTTTTGCGAGGTAACTTATGAAAAAGTCATTATTAACATTATCTATATTGGCCAGTTTTGGGGCTTTGTCCGGGCTTGCCGTCGCGGCAGATCAAGGGCTGGAAAATTGCATTCAGGCGGCTAAAAAAGACAAGGCCGGAGAGCTAATCAAGTTGGAAAAACTAACTGTCTCCGGCAAAGGCGCTTATGAATTGGAACTGCGCGACAACAACCGCCAGGAATGGGAGTTCATGTGCGATGCCGACAGCGGCAAGCTGACTGAAAAAGAATCAGAGGTGTCCGACCCCAATAGCCAGGCCTTCAAAAAGAATGTCAAAGTCACCGAAGAAGATGCGGCTGCGATTGCGCTAAAAGCCAACCCCGGCAAGATTGAGGAAGTCGAATACGAAGTCGAGGAAAACGGCGGCTCGTCTTATGAATTCGACATCGTCAACGACAAAGGTTTAGAAACCAAAATCGAAGTCGACGCCGCCAGCGGCAAAATAATCGAAACCGCAATTGAGGAATGGGAAATTGGCGAAGAGAATGACGAAAAACGCTAATCGTCAAGGCCAGCCTGTCCAATAGACAGCCATCAAAGGGACTCTCCCAAAGAGAGCCCCCTAGGCTAGCCGACAGATCCGATCCGTCCACAGCTAAACACTTACCCCCCCCCGCTGATAAAACCAATAAGCCGAAATATACCGCACGCTTAAATGTTTACATCAAAGCCTATCGCCTGCCGATGTTGCTCCCAGGTGTTATCCAACAACAGAAAATAGCCGAATAATTGGTACTGATATTCCGCCGGATCGGTGGCCGAGTGAAACGGCACCAGCAAGTCTGTGGCATAAATCAGTTGTCCCAGGAACAAGCCTTCCGCGATTTCCACCAGTTCGTCCAGGCAGGTGCCGATAGGCGCCGGGCCACCAATCAGCGGATAGCGGTAATGAAACTGGAATACTTTCTTAGCGGCTTCCGGGCCGTTATTCATCGGCAAAATCGATTCCCTATCATCCACGCCCAAAAAGCTATAGCCCTGCCTGACGAACGGCGACGGTCCGGAATCGGCTAATTGCTGTATGGACGGCAACGGCGGGTGGTAATTCATATCCAATACCCGGAACAAGGCGTCGGTGACCAGAATGCGCGAATCCTGGATGTTATTGCCAAACACCCAATGTTCGGCGGCTTCCCGTTCCCAAAAGGCCTTGTCGGTTTTAGACATACCCTGGTCCCAACTACCGCTGCTTAGATGCTCGGCGTAAACGCCCGGCTCTGGCCAATAATGCTCGCGGTTTTTCTCGACCAAGGCGTAATGCGGAAAACTGGCCGGATGAGCTTTTAGCGCTGCGACCCGTTCGGGATAGCGCCGGGCTAAGTCGTCGCTCTCATCCAGCAGCATGCTCAACTTGCGACCGCTGATACGTTCGAACGATTTACCCGCCCACGGAAAAATAAATCGGCCGATATTGGCCCATACCGCGTTCAGCAAATTGGGCGCGCGCGGATCGTTTTGCAGCTTATCAGCCAGGGCGGCTGGAATCATGCCGTGTTCCTGCAAAGATCGGGCGATGTTGGCAATAAAACTATCGCCAAAGCCCCAATGCACATTCAACGTGGCGCCATGATAATAGTCGAAACCCTGGCACGGATCGCCACTTCCATACCAGTCACGCGCTTCGGGCGCATCGAAGCGAGTGTTATAGCCCCTACCCTGGCCTTGAAACACGCCATCGACAATGCGCGGCGCAACGCCGCAACGAAACAGCCGATTCAGCACTTCAAAATGCCGAAGATGATCGTCAAAACCACTGGCCGCAGAAATTTTGCCTTGCTGGCTTTGCAACATTTGCAAAATCGATTCGCCTGGCTGCAGCAATTCACGCACATCGCCATCATCACTTTTTGGCGACGCTTCCAGGCAAAATGTCGTGAATTTACGCTGCAACACCGGGTCGTCACGCCAACCACAGGCCCAATCCACGCTGTCCGGAACGGCACCCGCTTTGGCCGGCACGGGTTTGTCGTAACCCAATTCCTTCCAGCCGCGCTCACCGGGCCTAGGCCGCAGGTTAGGAAAGGCTGCGTCGGCGAATGCTTCCCTGGCGCGAGCGGTATCTATCATCAAAAAGAAGCCGTTATTTTGATAACCGTAATCTATCGAGTTATCACCCGTGTACGCTGCGCCCAACTCCCACTCCGGCGGATGATCGCCAAACAAAGGTATCTGCAAAGTACCCATACTGTAATGGTGAGTGGCCATCACCAACTGCCCCAAATAGATGCCGTCATCGATCTGCACCAACTCATCGATTAGCCGCGTCATCGGGAATGCCGGATGGAGGTCATGCCATCGATAATTAAGCTGATACACGGCTTTGCCGGCCATGTCGCCAACCACCGACTTGCCAGGCGAAGCCAGGAAAATCCCGCCGGTTTTCACATACGGAATGGCTTTTTCCTTGGCCAGATTTTCGGCCAGCAATTGGCTATCGAAGCCCTGAGCCTTGGTATCCAAAGGCCGGTCTTTTAAATTCCAGAACTGTGTCAGCACTGGCATACCCAAGCTTTGAATAAAATTGGGGTCGTCCGGGTCGCGGAAAAAATTCCGACCGATACGGGCCACGTCCGGATCGTAAGCAAAACTCGCCACCGGGTCGTGACCGCATTTGGCGGCGAATACCTCTTTAGTCACCGGCTCAAAGGTTTTGCCCATCCATAAACCGGTGCTGGCGTAAGTGACATTCCATAAGGTCGCCATCCATTCCAGATGCGCCAGCATAGAACGATTTTCGCCGTGTTTCTTGGCGGCTTCCTTGAAATAATCACTATCGCGAATCGACATCGACACACCGATCATCGGGCCGTCCAGTGGCGTGCTCGTGCCGCATTTAAATAAAGTCAGCAGCTTTTCGTGGATAGCCTCCCATTCCTCGCGGCGGAGATTGTCCCCCAAAATCTTCCGATAACTGCCGAGCATCGGTAACGCTCCGGCTTTGAAATCGTTGGTCAGAATGGCGTCGAGAGCGCTGCCCAACGCTTGCCTTTCATCCTCTGACGCACTTGGGAAATTGGCGACGTTTAGATAATTGTTCATGGTCCATCCCCTGTGATGGTTATATTGTTGGCTTAGGCTGGGACATAAAATCCCGCCGTTTAAAAGCCTTGTTGTTTTAAGTCTTTGACTATGTCGAGATACGCTGCCGGGACATCGAAATGCGTCAGCAGGAAGCCGCGATAGTCGACCAAGTCGCCATGCGACAAACCTTTGTCCGGATTGCTGGCGCCGATCAAACCGCGAAATCTGCCCCATTGGCAGGACTGGGTGGAGACCATGCCATCGTTTTCGCCTTCTATCTGCTTCAGCAAAACCTGCGTGGCGGCAAACATCGGATCGTCGATAGCCCGGCGCATCATGCTGCCGTAGCTTTGGTAGTAGACGCCGGGCGCATCCGTTACTTGTTGATTAAATTCCGCCAGATAAGCGCGTGTCAGCTGTCTGATGGCCAGGCCGGCTTGTGGGCTTTTGTCGCCGGTGATTCTGGCCAGAATGTCCATCGCGCCGAACCCCAATCGCTGCGCCAGACGTTTGAAGAAATTTACGCTCAGCACGTTTTGCGTATCGGGAATGTCGCCGGCCACCAAATCCGCCACGGCCGAACCATGATGCGGTGTGCAAATCGTCGTCAGACTGGCGACCTTATCGGCCATATCCAGCTTGGATATCAGGTAACGCGCTTCCAGGCCACCCTTGGAATGGGCGACGATATTGACCTTGGCTGCGCCGGTTTCGGTGAGTACCTGTTCAATATTGGGCTTCAGGGCAATCGCGCTGGTTTCATGGCTATTCCAGGCGTCCAGGCCGCCCTGAAAAATCTTTGCGCCGGCAGCTTCCAGTACTTTGGGAATCCGCCCCCAGGAATTTAACATCAGCATGTCGTCGCGGTAACCGACGCCGTGCAGCAACACGATGGGATACAGAGTCCGGCACGCTAGATCGGATTCGGGTTTGGCATTCATGTTTAATCTCCTGTTTATCGGCTCAGCCCGCACAAATACCGTATTTGGGCAAAATATCGTGCAGCACTGTCAAACGATGCAATTGCAGGGCGTCGTGAAACAACTTCCAGTTGCTGCCCAAAAATGCCGGCGTGTATTGGTGCACGCGCATATCCCAACTACTGCCCAAAGCTATTTCCTTCCAGGAATTGGCGCCTTCGGCGGCATAGCTGATCTCGGCCGTACCGAAGCTGAATTTTTCGCCATTGAAGCCTTTCTTGACGATCTCCAGCCATTTGGCATGGCGGGCTTTGTCTTCCTTAATCTTTAAATCAAGGAAGATTTTTTGCAGCAGGGTTTGGTCGGCAACCGGCAATCCACTCTGCGCTTTGCCCAGATATTGCTGCATGACTTTACACATCGCGTCCGCCGCCGTGCAGAAATCCGAGGCGTTATCCCGATCTATCCAGACACCGCGACCGTTCTTATATTGCCAATGTAAAAACGGCAGATCCGGAAAGTTCTTGGCACGGCCATGTCCCAGCGGTGGAATCACGTCATCCAGAATATCCTCAAGCACATGCTGCAGCTGTTGGCTATACATGCCAGAGCTCTTTAGTTCCCTGGCATGTTCGACGTTGTTGATTTCGTGAATTACCCCGGCGAAACCTTGGTGCGACCAAGTATCGGCATACACATGCAAGGCAATCCCCAGTCGATGCAAGCTGTAAGGTTTGCCTTTATCATTGACTGCCGCCTGCACCATCTCCTTGGCCGGCGGACTATCCGGCAGGCAGACGATTTTTTGGATAAACGTGCCTTCCGGATCTTCGCCCGGACCTTTGCCGCCGTTACCCGGCAGAAAATGGAACGGCAACCAGATCAAGTGGTTGTAATCATTGTTTAAATTACCGACATCGGTGCTTTTATGCGAGGAATGAATCCGCGCATAAAAGGCGTCGTTGTCGAAATGCACGACACCTTCGCTGACGGCGTCGTCCACATATTGCGCCGAATAAGCAATGATGTCGGCCTCCTGGTGAACGAATCCGGCGGTACGGGCGACGACATAGGTAACGGCGTGATGGAAATCGGTTTGCATGATGACTCTCCTTGAGTTCAAGCGTTTTGCATACTCTCGATGCAGTGCTTAATTTGGGCATCGCTCATAAAGGCGTCGTGCCGATACTCGGTATCGACGCCAAAACGCTGCAATTTATCGAGCCACAGAGGGTTATAAGGTAGGACGTTAACCTGCTTGATGCCTAGGTCGCGCAAAAAAACGGCTAGCCCTTGCAGATTGGCCTCGGTGGCGGTAA
Organism: Methylomonas albis; assembly: GCF_014850955.1. Classification (NCBI taxonomy): domain Bacteria; kingdom Pseudomonadati; phylum Pseudomonadota; class Gammaproteobacteria; order Methylococcales; family Methylococcaceae; genus Methylomonas; species Methylomonas albis. The sequence goes on along the minus strand of NZ_JACXSS010000001.1, from coordinate 1,312,417 downwards.
TGCCGGGAATCAGCGGAATCCGCACTTCAACCGGGATTTTGGCAATCTCGGCCAGACGCCGCAGATTATCCAAAATCGGCCGATTGGAATGACCGGTGTGCAGAATGCTGGCGGCTTCGTCTATCAATTTTAGGTCGAAATAAATCAAATCCAGCCACGGTAACAACAAACGTGAGAACCGGCCAAAATTAAACATGCCGTTGGTTTCGATGGCGGTATGAATGCCGGTGGCTTTCAGTTTTTTGAAAAATTCGTGTAGGAAATTCATCTGCATAGTGCATTCACCGCCGGATGCAGTAACGCCACCGCCAGTAGCGTCGAAAAATGGCTTATCGATGGCCACTCGATAAAACAGCTCGTCCACACCCAGCCATAGACCAACCTGTTCCAGGGCATGCCGCGAGCACACCGTCGCACAGCGTCCGCATTGGTCGCAACGCTCCCTGTCAAACCGCAGTTGCCGGTCTTGCAGGGTTAAGGCCTTGGCTTTACAAGCTTTGATACAAGGCAGCTCACAGTCGTCCGGATGGCATAACTCGGCACGAAAAGATAAGGACGGCCCCGAAGCGATGCCTTCTGGGTTTTGACACCAACTGCAACGCAGCGGACAGCCTTTGAAAAACACCGTGGTACGGATGCCTGGCCCATCTTCGCTGGTGTTGCGTTTGATATCGAAGATGTAGGCTTTGCTGTCCATCTTCGCGCTCCATGTTCAGGCCGCGTCGGGAATATCCAAGGACAACTGGATATCCGTGGCGATTGCGCCCAATTTGAACAAATGACCGACATGGCCGGTCAGTTGCACCAGGTTCTCCAGCAGCAAGCCGACAATATCCACGCCCGGACGGCCCAGCAGACCGACGATGGATTGCACGTCCTTAAAGCGCACCACTAAATCCACTCGGCTGGGATCGCTCTCAATTTGGTCGGCCTGACTTTCGGTCAGCACTTGCGTATCGACTAGCGCCAGCGAATTTAGCGCCTGTCCGAATGGAGTCTTGATATACAGTGAATCGGGATTGGGACAAAACCTGAGCAGCACGTTCATATCGTCGCCGCGCCGGCTGGTGCGGATCAGAAATTTGCCTTGGTAATAACGACGGCCACCCGGTGCCAAGGGATCGACAATCACGAAGTTTTCCTCGAAAAAAGCATGGGCCTTGGCGGCTTGAGCGGCATCCAGATGACAATCGCGCAACAAATAGCCAAACCCGAGGCGCAAGGCTACCGCCATACCGCTGGCCAGCAGCCGGCCCTCGATTTTATCCAACACCGCCGGCAACTCGCCTGCATCAATGGCGGCATTACTGCCTAAGCGTAAGGTTTTTTGTAAATTCGGCATTAAACAGGGAAATCCGGCATGCATGACAGTTCTCCTATTAAAGTGCGCTAAGCGTATGTTGCTCGGCGCCGGTGTCCAAGCCAAAATTGGCTCGTTGTATAATTTCTTTGCGCATTTGCGGGCTGAGCGTGACGAAATACGCCGAGTAACCCGCTACCCGTATCATCAAGTCCTTGAAAGGCTCCAGAGCTTTATGTTCGGCATCGCCGGCGCCGGTCTGGCCGGCGGCCGTGGCTGCGCGGTCGGCGGCGACCAGATCGTTGATAGACGACACGCACATTTGTACCAGCACGCCGTTTTGGTCGGCAAAAGCTTTCATATAGCGCGAGAACAATTCGGTATCCGCTTCGAAATGGCCTCTATCGCGAGTAGTCAGGCTGAGGTTATAGGTGTAGCCGTTCTGCACGGTGTTGGCATTCACCGAAGTAACCGACAGCATATGATCCAGCAAATTGACCGGCTCGCCGTTGGCTTTCACCACGCCGGGGCAAGGCGTAATGCCACTGGCAAACGACTCGCCGCTACGCCGGCCATTGGGCGTGGCCTTGGTCAACATGCCGAAGCCGGCATGGTTGGTCATGCTCCAGTAACCGGGTAGATAACGTCCGCCGCGATGGGTGCGGTATTGGGCAAACACCTCCTGCAACATTTCGGTCAATAGATGCGTGTATTTCACCGCCGCGGCATTGTTATAAATGCCGCCGGGAGTTTGGTCGACGCCGGCACCGTATTTGGGGGCCAAGCGCACCATTTCCTTGATTTGTTTTAACCGATCTTGGCTTAGATTAGGCAAACTCAGCGGCGCATCCTCGGGATGTAACCAACTTTGCACTCGCTCCAGAAATGCCGCCCAGGGGCTTTTCGGCTGTAAACCGTTTTCATCGAAGTCGGCCTGCATCGCCGCCAACAATTCCCCCGCAGCAACTTTGCCACTAAACACCAAGCTATCCAGTACGCAAAATGAGTCGATCACATCGGCCAAACCGATGATTGCAATGCCCGCCGAATTGTATTTAGCACCGCCGGCGGATACGTCGCGAAAACTGGCGCCATTACTGTCCGGGGTATTGCTCGGCCCGGTAAATAAACCGGACAAAAACGGCGACTGCCGGGATTGCTCATAGAATCGGCCAAAGTAATTGTTGCATTGCACGACATGCCGGGCCATTTCGTTTAACTGAAACCTGAAGGCTTCGATAAAGGTTTGCATGCTAGCGACAGTGGTCAACGGCGGCGTCGTATAGCGCTCGTCGCCGTAAAACAGATTAGGCGATTTCGGCGCCACGCCGTCGCTGCGATGCTTGCCGCCGAACAAAGCCAACTCCAACACCGCCGGCAGCACCATCAAGGTCGAACCGGTGTTGCCGTAATGCTTGTGCGCGGCGTTTTCTTCGATGCAGCCAATCGAGGTGTAATCATAGGCATCCGCCAAGGCTTCTTCCGGGCTGATGCCGGTGTGCGCCGCATAATAACCGGCCATGGCCGGCACCACCGCTGCGTCACCATGCAGTGCCGGTGTGGCTCGGGTCAGGATGTTGACCTGGCAAATCCGTCTTAGGTAAGGATCCATCACCTCGGTTGGCAGGGGATTACCTTGCGCGTCGCGGTGATGCACGTCTCGGTGATAGCGGGCGTGCACGTTCGGATCGCGAATCGACAAAATTTCGGTGGCCTTGAGGATGATGTAGGTCATGTCGTTGACTGCATCGACGGCTTGGCCGTTTTCGTAGCGCGTACCGCCCACAGTCAGGGCCTGGTTGGAGCCACTGCCGGCAAATAGCGTTTCCGAACCGGACGTAGACAGCGGCACGTGGTCGGAGCAATGCAGAAAGAAATGACTGACCAACTCCACGGCACGGCGTGTGTAATTGTCCCGCTCCGCAGCGCTATCCAGCTTTTGCCAATCGGCCAGGTAGAACGGGTTGAGGATTTGGTCCAGGCGGCCGATGGAAAAGCCGAAATTGGTGTTTTCCTGTAGCAACAGGTGATAGCAAATCCAGACTACCGTCAGCGCTTCATGCAAAGTGTCTGCGGGCTGGGCCGGCACTTTCCGGCAGATGGCGGCCAGCGCCTGATTGCCAACGCGCTCGGCAGCCTCCGCTAAGTGTTCCGCATAAATTTTGGCACCTTCGTAAACTTCAATTACGCCTTCCAGAAACTCTACCTGCTGCGGCGTGGCCGCCGCGCCGTTGGCGATGTCTTGCCGGGCCCGCTCAATTAGGCCATCGAAACCATATTTCAAAACCCGTTCGAAATCGGGCACGGTATGCGAGACGCAGGTGGCTTTGTCGGACAGGAAGAACGCCACACGCTCCATCAATTCCTGGGCTTTTGGGGTTTGTCCGGCTTTTTTACGTAATGGCGGATCGATGGATGGCGGGTAACTGCCGGCTACTCTATCCCGATTTTCATAGTCGGCACTATCGTAATCGCTATAGCGGGCCAGCTCTTGGATTGGCTTCTGTTCCAACCAAAATGGAAATATCTCCCGATTCAGGCGGTCGGCCACTTCCGGGCGAATCTTGAACGGATTTTGCGCGCGGGTCGTGACGGTTTTCAGTTCCGGCCAGATGCAATAACCGATGGTATCGGCGTAGACCACCGGACCAACAAAGCTGGTGGTAGTTTGGCCGGGCAGCAGATCGTCGGCTTTAACGATCGCGGTTTTGTTGGCAAAAACATAACGCAACGCTTGGGCGCGCCGAGTGTAAGCCGGTAACGCCTGGCTCTCGGGCCGACGTAAAAACTCGGTCAGCAATCGCGGCAACTCGTCGCAAATTTCCGGCGTACCTTCCGGCGCGAACAGCTTATCGCGCCAAGCGCCCACTATCGGGAATTGTTCCAGGGTGATGTTACGTAACGCCAAATCCTTCAGGGTTTTGATTTTTTCGAAGTCTTGGTTGGCGATGGGAAATAAGTCGACTTTACCGGCGTCCAACACTGGCGTTGCGGAGCCCTTGCCGAGCTCCACCGAAATACCGCCGTCGGATGATGGATAGGGAACAGACATGTTCAATCTCCTTTACAACAAAACGATCCCTCGAAAGCGTATGCCGGCAGCCTGCGGGGTGACCGCCAACTCCCTGCCCCGGCTATTTTTTGTGATGCACATCTAAATTATAGTCCAATCCTTATGAAACGTAAGGAAATAAACCTGACCGGTTTCTTGTGTATCGGCGACTGAATAAAAGACTAACAGGCGTGAAATACTCGACAGTGCCAAACTGGCTGCACGCCCCATAGAATTTTAGTGGTAAGCATTGTTGCGCGATGCACCGTTCGGCGGCTAACCCTTTACCTGATTCGGTGGTAACAAGGTGATCGCTAGGGTTTTGGACTTTTTTGGGTAGATAGTGCATGCGCTTCTTAAGCCGAAGCGCATACTTTGCATGCTTATAAAAACTTTACCCTATCGTTCAGAAAGCACTTTTTGAGATTGACAGGAAGTCGCCCTGTATCGTTTGAAAGACGTCCACCAACTCCGGATCGAACTGAGTCGCTCTACTGTCTGCAATCAGAGCGGCCGCTTGTTCGTGAGTCCAGGCTTTTTTGTAGGGGCGCTCCATGGTTAGGGCGTCGTAAACATCGGCAATCGCCGTGATGCGGCCGTACAAGTGAATTTCGGTATTCTTTAAACCCAACGGGTAACCACCGCCATCCCAGCGTTCGTGATGGCTAAGCGCAATTATTTCAGCGGTTTTTAATAAGGAGTTGTTCGACCCCTTCAGCATGTTATAGCCATGGGTAGTATGCTGCTTCATCATTTCCCACTCGCTTTCATCAAGTTTGCCGGGCTTTAACAACACCTTGTCCGGAACACCAATTTTACCGACATCGTGCAAGGGTGCGGCAATCAACAACACTTCAACCATTTGACTGTCAAAGCCTATGGATTTGGCGAGATGAGCGGCATACTGCCCCACCCGCAGCATGTGCGCGCGGCTATCCAAATCCTTAAAATCCGCCGCAATACCTAAGCTTTCTAGAATGTCGTCTTGCGTTTTCAACAATTCATCGCTGCGATTAGGCAGCATCCTATCCTGATTATCGTTGAACAGCATGCTGTCTAAACGCGGTAAATACATATGCCGCCGGCCTTTGCCTTTAAGCCTATTTTTTGATACTTACCGCTATTTAAGTTCATAGCTATATCAACGCAATAAGGCGAATATTTTTCGGCATGTGTCAACCCACTCGGATTAAGAATCTAATTATCGTTACAAAGCAGGTGCTAGCCAGGAAAACAAACATCTTGCCCGTCCTTGATCAGCTAATCGCCGGTTCAAATTGACTAGTCCATCGAAATAGACCTCGACAAATCCAGACGACTTTAGCCGCATGCAAACCTTACGAAAACATTACATTATTAGTTGTACAGGAATAAAGTTGCAAGCTCGACTATTGATAAGCGGCGAAAAGGCTTGGGAAAGGTAGTGATTTATGGGGAATTGTTTGGCAGGAGTGGTGCGAAATTGCATGCTACTTACACACCAGAGATCATAGGAATTGCACACTAGCTGTTCTTCTTATTGCACACTGAAATCACTGCCTTGCACACTCATTGAATTGACAAAAGCAGGCGCAGACAATGAGTAAAATTATGGTTGGTTGACCGGCAAAAACCGACCCAAACCTGCCTATCGAGCTTCCTTAAACCTGCCATTCAGCTAAATGGCGGTTCAGCGAATTGCAGGACTACAAAGCAGGCGTTGGTGATCTCAACCGATCGGCCAATTGCTGGCTGTCGAGGTTGGTTGTTGAATGGCCGGTTTATATCAAAAATTGTATGTTTAATGATTAAATTCACCCGCTTGAGCAGCTTTTTGCACAGTTCGCCTCGAATGAAAGGTTAGCCCCCTTAGTCATGGCCGCGTTCTACGTGCCAAAGATGTACTTGTCACGGTTGGCAATTATGCTAGATGCCAGTTCATCTCCCGTCACCGATGACAGTTGCTCATCCAAGATCGTGAGGGACGCAGCGAAGGTGCGTGGAGCATTTCTTGTTGCGTTGGCTGTTTTATATCTATCCGTCCATCCCAGTATGGCGCTGAGAGTGCCAGCCATTGAAATGACGGTTTTCTGTTTTCTAAACTCGATGGAAATATCAATTGATCTAATGGGATAGCTCATTGATCCAACATCTGAGACTGGGTTACCGCGGACACTGTCTATTTGGCCAACATAACTGCCAGAAAGATGAAACTCCAAATTGGAGCGAGCGCCGTAAATTATGTTTCTTAGAGTTCCGCCATTAAGCAAAGGCACCTCAAGCTCAGCACCATAGGAGCTGTTTAAATCAGGGCGGGAGATAACTAAGGAGTTCCGTAAGAGTAGCGTTGGATTTTCGTACGACAGGCTGGGTGTGTCATGCACCTTCATCCATCCTTCCACTTGGTTGTGCATGGGATTCTGCATAATGAATAATTAGTTAGTTTCTGTGTAACTACCGGCGAATGATCTTGTAAATAATAATTTCTTGATCAGCATTTGATTTCCCTTTCTGTGTATCATCGGAGACGAGTGGATGTGACTGGTAACCATCAAATCGCAGTCATTGAATCACTTTGAGCAGAAGGCCGCAACGGGTCGATTGCGTCGGTTGGCATCTTCAGGTTCATCGCCCGAAAGCCGTCATTGAATTCGGATTCCCGATAGCTGCCGTTCGTCACAGTGTCAAACCGACCCATAAAAGACGATCAATTTTAATTTCTTGATGGCGGCAAATGAATGTAATGCTGCCATTCCATCTCAACTAATTAAAGTCACTACTGTTTTTATAATTCGACGACTTAGTACGTTTGTACTGGTACAAACGTAACGTTGATTAATGACATGATTTGTTACAAGATAAATTTAAAATTTATATTTAATTGAAATTGGTGCTATCGATTAATTTTCGAAATGGCAGCAATCTCATTAAGAATAGACGTTTAATAACCCTGAAAAATTTTCCTTTAATGATCCACTTGTTGAATTTGGCTGAATCTGGTTAGCATGTCCAAAATGCATGTTATCCCAATCAGAATTTCAACAGTTTCGGAATGAGATTGACGCAAACAGCGAACCGAGTGTAAAAGATATGCAGACCTATACAATCACTATATTTTAAAGGATAGGAATGGATGAACTGATTAATACCAGAGTCGTTGAATGCGGCAATATGGCAAATGATTATGATCGCTGGCTAAATGTTCTGCGCATTCCTAATTTTTTTCTTGTTGGGGGTGGTTCTCTTTTAGCATTCGTAGGTGGTACTGCAATTATCAGTAATCAATATGAAAATATTGCAGGTTATATGGCCTTGATTGGAGGCTCACTGACGGGGCTCCATGGTTGGATGGGTTGTGAAACACACCAGCAAAAGTGTCGTGCCATAGGCGCTCAATATGCATCTCTCAAATTAAAGTATCAGGCACTAACTTTGGAAAATGAAAACAAAGAAGAGAGGATGAAATCACTAGAGCAGCAGTACGCTGAGTTTATTTCAACTATCGACGCAAAACCTTGGTTTTAAGTCCACAATATAACAATTCAAAATCACTCTGCTGTGTTTCTTCTATAGCCAGTGATTTGCATCGTTAGCAAAAATGTATCTTGTTTTTTCACTTGGCCCAAACAGATTACACCTAAAAAGAGGAATGTATAATGAAAAAATCAATTGCTTTGTTGGTCTTCATATTTATTTCGCCAATTTGTACCGCCGATGAGATATCTGGCGATAATCTGCCAGGATTTTATTTAGTTAATACCCCTAATGCTAGGTTGAACAACCAACAAAAATATTTCTCTCATGAATACCAGAAAATAAATTTGAGAAAAAATGAAAACGATAGTGAAATTAGGCCTAAGCATTTAACTGGATTAGCACTATCTGGAGGTGGCATACGTTCTTCTGCATATCAATTAGGTATATTGTCTGGCCTGTATGAAAGTAAGAAAAATCTTTTAGATATTGATTATATCTCATCTGTTAGTGGCGGCAGTTGGGCAAACGGTGGGTATTGGGCATGGGCTTCTTCAGACGAGGAGTTTTTTAATTGCTTATTTACGGCTGCTATAAATCCTAAAGCAGATTGTGATGCGGCAGTAATGCTGAACTCGGAACAACCCTTCGCAATATTGCCAGCTGAAGGCGCAAAATTAAAAGCAAGAAAGCGGCAATGGAAGGAGTATATCGAGAGTGTATATCTACCCAATTGTAATGTTGACGCAGAAGATATTAAATCGACAGGAATCGATAGTGCATGTGCTCGGAACTACAGGACTAAACCGTATGTTATTATCAATGCAACACATTCTGTTCCTACAACAGAGCAAGGTGCAAGTGAAATGAATATGCCGTTTCAATTTACCCTTGATAATATAGGTACTATTTCTGATTGCCATCCAGATATGAAGTGTAAAAAAGGATTTTTCGTAAACAATATCTCCAAAGATTTTGCATGGGTTAACAACGCACTTTTTCGAAAAGATAAGCCGGAGAATAGTTTATCGGCTGCTATGGCAGCATCTTCTGGTGTAGTTGGAGCTCCTGTCCTGTTATCTTATGAATATGAGTTGTTCTATCAACCTAGAATTTCTTTGCTTGGTAATTGGCGCGGCAGTAACATAAAAGAAATACGAAAAGAGATTGTATTAAGTGACGGAGGAAAGTCTGACAATCTTGGCTTAGTTCCATTGATAGAGCGTGGCGTTGATCTAATTGTCATCTCGTATATGGGTAAAGACAACGATTTGAATAAAAATCCATGGGAAGATCTAGATATAGCTGTAAAACAAGTCAAAAACTTACTTGGCTGTGATGTTGAAAAACCTGGGCTCGACGTAGACCTTTCAAAAAATCTCATACACGAAAGTAAGTACACATGCAAAAATCACAACGGAAAAATATTGCATGTAAAAGCATCCTATGGGAACGCGAAACGCTTTGTTGAATATTTGAGCAGTATCGGTCAGAGCGACTTGGTGAATTACTTAACGGTTAAAGATGTCGAAAATAATAAAAATGAAAATGACAGATTTCCACAAACTGAAACAATGAAACAAAAGTATGATGATGAGCTAATAAGGTCATATTACTTAATGGGGCGCTGGGTTGCCAAGGAGTATCTAAGCGATATAATCAAAAAGACACAGGAAAATGGTACAAATTAAACAAGCATATTGCTAAACAGAGGGTCAGATAAGTAACCGAACTCGCTGGATTATCAAAGGTAACGTCTCAATCTGATCAAGCAGACACTTAGGTACTCCTTATCTGGCCCGTTAAAAGAGCAAGTTCTGGTATAAACCGGCCATTCAGAAATCAGCCTCGAAGGTCGGAAACTGGCCGGCTCGAGCCGAAGACGACTCAAGGTTGCTTGCCAAAAAGCCGCCATTCGTTGCCGATAGGGATCAAAAATTTCGCCGAAATCATCATCGGCCGGTTTTGGCCGATCCAAGGCATTCAAAATCTGGCAGGGTTTATATCGGAATACTCGTTTTCCTCCATATTGGCAGCTAGAGTGTGCAAGTGATGCGCATGTGTGTTCAGTTGTCATGCACTTAGGCGCGCAAGTGCATGCAATTAGGCAGAGTGGAAAGCGCGGCTTGATTCGCTTCACCCTTTCAAGATTATCACGCTATTAATATGGACCTTAAACGTCTACTGGTCGTGCGATCAAGGCGCTGCTTTACTCATCTGCGCCACTACCCGGCATTAAGAACGCATTTTTAGATAAGAGACTACCTGATCGGCCGCCAAAGGATGGGAAAACAGATAGCCTTGGCCTTCTTGACAGCCTTCTTGACGCAGAACGTCAAGCTGCCCCAGGGTTTCTACGCCCTCGGCGATAGTGTGCATATCAAAACCACGGGCAAGCTGGATAATCGAGCGAACGATGGCCAGATCATGACGATCGATTTCCAGATTTCGTATAAATGATTGATCGATTTTCAACTTATCGACGCGAAAGCGTTTTAGGTAGGCCAAGCTGGAATATCCGGTACCAAAATCGTCGATGGATAGCGTAAAACGTAGCGACTTGAATTTCTCCACAATATCCAATATGTATTCGATATCCTGCAACATGATGGTCTCGGTTAACTCCAGCTCGATATATTGCGGATCCAGATTGTGCTCGTCGGTTAGATCGGTAATCATCTTGATGATGTCGCCGCGTTTGAATTGCATCGAGGATAAATTCACTGCCACTCTCACGGGCTCGTATCCAAGCTCCTGCCAGGCTTTAGCTTGGCGACACGCTTCGCGAATCACCCATTCGCCCATGGGCACAATTTGCCCGGTTTCTTCGGCAATCGAGATAAATTTATGGGGCAGCATCAGCCCCGCTTCCGGATGATTCCAGCGAATCAAGGCCTCAAAGCCGATCAGCTCGGAGCTAATCAGATCGAATTGCGGCTGGTAATACAAAACAAACTCTTGATTGGTCAGCGCAGCCGCCAAACTGTTACGCATCCGCAAACGTTCCAGCGCATCGACATTCATTTTGTCGGTGTAGAACCGATAAGTATTACGCCCGCAATCCTTGGCGTGATACATCGCCGTATCGGCCAGCTTTAACAATGTCTCGAAGTCGTCACCGTCGTGCGGATAAAGTGCCACTCCAATACTGGCCGTGGAAGTGAGCCTTTGTTCGTCGATTTCAAACTCCTCACTCAGATGATCCAGAATCTTCTGCGCCACATGCGCTATGGCCGGCGTGTTAGGCATGTCGGTCAACACCACCACAAACTCGTCGCCGCCCAAACGGCTAACGGTATCGATCTCGCGCACATGCGCTTCCAGACGCTTTGCCACAGCGATCAGCACACGGTCGCCCACCTCATGCCCGAGACTATCGTTGATATTTTTGAACCGATCCAGATCCAAAAACAACAGCGCTACCGAGCCCGCTTCGTGCCGCGCGCTAAGCCCCACCGCTTGCATAAATCGATCTCGCAACAACAAGCGATTGGGCAGTTTGGTCAATGGATCGTGATAGGCCAGAAACAGCAGCAAGGCCTCGTCCGCCTTGCGCTTGGATATGTCGCTAAAAATAGCTACATAGTTACAAATACGGCCATCGCCGTCGTGTACGGTACTGATGTTCAACCACTTCGGATAAATATTGCCGTTCTTGCGCTTATCCCAAATCTCGCCATGCCAAGTCCCTTCCTTAAGCAGGTGCTCCCACATCTCGGCATAAAAGTCATGATCATGCCGATCCGAGGCCAAGATCCGCGGGTTTTGGCCCATAACCTCACCCAAGGTATAACCGGTTATCCGGGTAAATGCATCGTTAACATAGACAATATTGTTGTCCTGATCGCTGATTAACACCGCCTCGTCGCTATTGGAGAGCACTCGGCTCATCAAACGGCCTTGGCGTTCGCTTTCCAAACGATCACTAATCTCTTGCCCCAAAACAATCAAGGCTTTCCGGCTGCCGTTAGCCTCGAACAGCGGTGTTTTAACAATTTCGAACACGCGTTTTTGTTGATTATTTTCATCGTTAGAGACGATGGTACGAATCAACTCCAAGGACTGCCGTGCCTGCCAAGCCTGTTCGTCGGCTTCCGAGCAGGCATCAAAATAGCGTTGGTAACGCTCGTCGCACATTGCCGCCAGTTGGCTGCAGGTTTTGCCCTGCCAAGGTTTGCCGATTAAGCCGTACAGCTCCAGCGTGGCGTTATTGGCGATCTGCCATCTGCTTTGCTCATCCTTGACGATGATCAAATTGCGGGTCGCATTTATCAGTAAAAAGAAGTTCTCTTCATTGACGAATGTCGCGGGCTTGCCGATTTGACCAATGAAGCGATAACCCTGGCCGTATTCGGTTTTAATCAAGAACTCGATACCCGGACTTACCCGGCGCAGGGTCGACTTCAAAATCGACAGACAACGGGAAATACTTTCATCGGAGGTGGGGGCGTCATTCCAGACTCGACTGATCAAGTCTTCCTTGGATACCCGGTTGCCGGCCTGTTTGACCAGTTCGAGCAACATTTTGAATTCTTTGGGGTGCAAACTAACCGGCTTGCCGGCAAAGCTAAGCCCCTGCTCGTTATCGATGACAAAACCGTAAAAGTCAGCGTGAAAATGCTTTTCCATAGCTTATTGGCGCATTAAAGTTGTTTGAACGGCGGTATTGATTGCTCTGTCTCTTGTGTTGCCATCATCGATAAGCACCGATTTGCAGATGCTCGACATATAGTTGGCTCAACAAGATAACACTCGACAGCATTTAAATCCTTATGAAATTTTGCACCGGCTGCTTTCCAGAGCTATTTTGCTGACGACGGGCAATAGGCAAAAAACCCTAACGTACAACTACACCTGCCAATCCGCGCAACGGGTATATCGATGCTTCACCCCAAGTGCAAAATATTCCGGGTCCGCGAAAATATGCAGGCTAAGCGCCGATACTTGCCGTGCTACCGAGGTGTAACAGGCAGACTCAAATATGATCACTCAACAAATATTTATTTTTGCGCTCGGCAAGATTAACGGTAAAAAACCATATGGCTTTCGGTAAGTAAAATTGACGATTGTTAGAAAAAGTGACCGGCTCACAATGAGCCGGTCACTCGTAGGTATCAACCCGTTACGCCTGGAGTCAGTAAAAAGTGACCTGCGGGTAGCTTTTCTTGGTATGTGTAAGGACTAGCTTTGTTTTCCTCAACCCAACGTTTTTCAGCTATAGACTCAAAGGGCGGAGGCAATTCGCCCTGTAGCGACCAAAGATCGAATGGGGTTTCGTCTATCGAAATTTCCCAATCGAAACCGCGCTCTTTAACAAACGGTGCAATGACTTCGTCTAGCGTTCGCATCCACCATTCTCGTATGATTGGACCTGGTAATGTCCGGGCGATTTGGTCGACCTTGAAGCGAATAAACTTGTCATTACGCACGCCACCGACAAAACAATTACCTTTAGCCACTTCTTCGAAAATGACGACGGCGTAAAATTTTGGGATTGGTACAGCCGCATAGACGTTTACGATTTGTTCAGCCAGCTCTTGTTTGTCTTCCGCGCTGAAGGCTCCGCTGGGGTGATAGACTTTCCACAAAGGCATGATGATTCTCCTGTATTTGAAATTAAGTTTTGGTGATCCTACTAACCACCTTGTTTTTCTCAATTAGCGTTCCGCCAAAACCCGACGCTTATCGTCAACGTTTTGCGGGCGCCCTGTCTCCGACCATCTACTCAATATCGTGAGTGGCAAATGCGTTTGCCAAATACCACCTGGCAATAGCCGACGCTTAATGCACGATTGAGAGTGAGGCGACGCGCCGCCGCGTTTACTTGCAAGTTCCTTGGGGGGAAAATAATGCAGGTTCCTTAGGTAGCAGCTAAACGCCGGCGGCTGTGTCGGCGATAAATCTATGCCTGAGACGGCAAACGGTAAAATGCTTTGTATTCATGCGCCTATGAAAATAATTGATGCCAAACGCCCCAGGCATTTTCGGTAACATAGCCCGCGTTTAAATTCTGGAAACTCAGCCATGGCCGACCTAAGAACGTTTGATTTAAATCTATTGATCGCCTTCGATCTGCTGATGAAGGAACGGAATGTATCGCGGGCGGCGGAAAAAATGTTCATTAGCCAATCGGCAATGAGCCACGTGCTGCAACGCTTGCGGCAACAATTGGAAGACCCATTGCTGGTGAAAACCCCGGAGGGTATGACACCGACGCTACGCGCCCTGTCGCTGGTGGCACCCGTGGCCGCGGTGCTTAAGGATGTGGAAGGTTTGATTCGAGCGCCGGCGCCGTTCGATCCCGCCAGTTGCCGGCGCGCTTTTACCATCGCGGCGACGGATTACGTGGAAGCCCTACTCTTGCCGATACTGGCACCGCGTATCGCCCGGCAGGCGCCGGGCGTGGATATTCATTTCAAGCGTACCAGCAGCCGTTTTCCGCTTAATGCGCTGGAGCAAGGCGAGATAGACCTGATACTGGGTTTTGAAGTGATGTTGAATCCACCCAAACATTTACATTGCGAAAGCCTGTTCGACGATTACATGGTCTGCGTGGCGCGCATCGGTCACCCGCAAGTGAATGCGGCATTGACGCTGGAAGACTATATAGAACTGCCGCATATTCTGCTATCCAGAACCGGTGCCAGTACCGGACAGGTCGATAGCTGGTTGGCGGAACACGGTCGCGAGCGGCGAGTGGCGTTGACTGTGTCGCATTTTCTGTCCGCGTCGTTGATCGTGGCGCAAACGGATATGGTCATGGCTTTTCCTAAACGCACTGCCGAGCAATTCGCCCAGAACTTGCCATTGCAATTGGTGCGCTTGCCGCTGGATTTACCGCATTACGACACGGTCATGGTCTGGCATCCGCTGCAAGACCAGGATCTTGCCAACCGCTGGCTACGCGATGAAATTCGCGCCGCTTGCGCCACGCTGGACCATTAATCGCCAAACGTCGGTTCGCCCAGCTCGGGGAAATAACGCAGCTGCATGCGCCGACAGTAATCGACTAATGCGGCTTGCGATAAGGCATAGTCCTTGACCGGCGAGCTGATCGGACAAGCTATCAAATTGATCAATATGCCGTAGGCCGAAGCATCGACGCTGCTGGGCCGGTTTCCCAACAAAAAAGTCTTGCCGTGAAGCGCGGCGGAAAGAGCCGCCACATCGCGCAGGCCCAATTCGAAAATATCGGCGGCAGGTAGCCGGCCAATGCCGTGGCCGCGCAATTGCCCGCGAATCCGCAACCGATAGATAGCGGCAACTATGTCCATCATGGGTTGCGGTAGACCTTGGAAGATCGCCTGCTTATTAATTTGCCAATTCTCCGATCCGTATTGCCAACGGCTATACATGCACACCCAATACAAATGTTCTTCCAATAAGCGTTGCCAAGCCAGAGCTTGGGCTCTTTGCTCGGCCAACAGATGCTCATCCAGGCTATCGCCATAATATTGTTGCAGATAGCGGATAATCAGCCGGCTATCGGCAAGCTTTTGGCCGTTGTCTTCTATGAAAGGTAGCTTGCCTAAGGGCGCATAAAGGGGCAAAGTTTCGGCAACCCGATATTCGATGCCGGCCATGCGCAGATAGGTTTCCAGCTTTACGCAAAACTGGCTGGGGTTGGGAATATTCCAGGCCCTGGGAAATTGATACAACGTAATCATATAGACTGTTAATTGGCGCAGAATTTTTCAGAAATAGTCACTATGGAACATTTCGTAAATTTTTGAAACCAAATAACTCGCTTAAACAGCTGGTAAAAATTGGGCGTCCATTTTGAGCAAGAATTGGAAAAATTTCTACACCGATTAACATTAATAGGGTCGGAAGACCCGCCTGGGTCGGTTGGAAACTATGACGAACGACCGCTTTCAGGTGTCGGAATTCAATGACAGCTTTCCGACGATGAATCTGAAGAACGGACGACCGTCTGGCGACCCAGAAGAGCCATTCACTATGCGACGTTGTATGTCCGCTATTCGACAAATTTTCGACATTTAAAATTGCCGATAAATGCCGATTAATTTTGAAACTCGGGTAGGATGTGCCAACCACCGGGCGGCGCATCGTTTGAGATAATAATGACACCAACCATCGATTTAATATGACGGATTATCGTAGACTCTATATTCCCGGCGCATCATGGTTTTTTACCGTCAATTTGGCGCAACGAAAGGGAAACCGATTATTGATTGATAATATCGATTTATTGCGCAAGGCATTTGCCTATACCAAACGCCGACATCCTTTCAAAATAGACGCCGTGGTTGTTTTACCGGACCACATTCATTGTATTTGGACTTTACCTGAAGGGGATTCCGATTTCTCAACTCGCTGGAATGTTTTGAAAGGCGCCTTTTCCAAAAGCCGCGAAACAGGGGAGCGAGTTTCAGCCAGTCGAAAATCTCGAAGGGAACGTGGCATTTGGCAGCGGCGATTTTGGGAACATGGCTTGCGCGATCAAGAAGATTACAGCCGTCACATAGATTACATCCATTGGAATCCGGTAAAGCATCAATGGGTAAACTCGGTAAAGGACTGGCCTTATTCGAGTTTTCACCATTACGTCAAGCAAGGAATTTATCCCGAAAACTGGGGTAGCGTTATACCGTTGGATATTGAAGGAATTGAATAACTCGAAAGATGCGCCGCCCGTTGGTTGGCGCATCCTACGGGCTTTCCGACGATGAATCTGAAGAACGGACGGTCGCCTGGCGACCCAGAATAGCTATTCACTATGCGACGTTGTATGTCCGCTATTCGACAAATTTCCGACATTTAAAATTGCCGATAAATGCCGATTAATTTTGAAACTCCGGTAGGATGTGCCAACCAACGGGCGGCGCATCGTTCGAGATAATCATGGCACAAATCATCGATTTAATATGACGGATTATCGTAGACTCTACGGGCTAATGCATTACACCGGCACCTACACACAAGATAGCTTGCAGGAGCAGAATTTTGACTGAAAATATCAATCAAGTACAAAAGACATATAACATCAACAGCACTCTGGCCGATACGATCAGCCATATGAATAAGGCCTATGGAGGTAACAGTGCCCTGATGGATGCTTTCAGTCAAATACAAAAGACATACAACATCAACAGCACTCTGGTCGATACGATCAGCCGTATGCATAAGGCCTATGGCGGTAACAGCGCCATGACGAATGCCGTTAGTCAAATACAAAAGACATATAACATCAACAGCACTCTGGCCGATACGATCAGTCGTATGAATAAGGCCTATGGCGGTAACAGTGCCCTGATGGATGCCGTCAGTCAAATGCAAAAGACATACAACATCAACAGCTCTTTGATCGATACGATTAATCGTATGAATAAGGCCTATGGCGGTAACAGTGCCTTGATGGATGCCGTCAGTCAAATACAAAAGACATACAACATCAACAGCTCTCTGGTCGATACGATCAGCCGTATGCATAAGGCCTATGCTAGTAACAGTTCTCTGATCGATGCAATCTACCAGATGCAGGAAGCTATTAACGCTAGTAGTGAATTCAACGAGAGCAGTTTCGAAAATGATATTTACCAAACTCAATTTGACGCCACTCTTGCTTCCATCGCTGCTGAAGACAATGAATCAGCTGTTAGCCATTTCAAGCTACTCCCGAAATATATTCAAATTATATTATTAATATTTCTAATGCAGATTTTGCTCCCAGTTATTGTTAGTATTTCTGCAAATCTTTTAACGCCATATGTTGAAGAGATTATTAAGACAGAAAGGTCTGATAAGGAGAAATTGAGTCAACTAAAGAATATTGATGTCAGCAGTTTGACGTGGATGTCAGATGACTTGCGTTTTATATCTGCAGATAATGTCAAGCTAAGAAGCGCACCTAACATTAAATCAGAGATAGTTGAGTTACTAAGTCTCGGTCAAGTTGTTGTGTTTATAGAAAAACAAAGAAATTGGACATTCGTGGTTGTACATTTTGATAATGGCGAATCAGCAAGCGGTTGGATATTTACCAGATATGTCGCAAGGTTCAAAAATTAGCAAGCTCGGTAGGATGCGGTAAACAACGAGCACCGCATCGTTCGCGATTGGTGCTAATGAACCGACAAAGTCCAATGACCGGAAATGGCCGGATTCGTGAGGTCACCAACGGCAGCTTTGTGGAATTACAGCTCTCAGAATCTCGATTTAGTTGACTGGCCGCTTTGGGAAAGCGTGATTGGCAAAAATGGGTCGAAATCCATTACTGAAACACTCAAAATAGCTTATTCAGGGTGAAAAATATTTTGGGGTTTCGGTTTACAACCTTGATTGGTGCAACTGCCGGAGGGCGCTTTGCCGATCTGGCAGTCGTTTTAAGTGGGATGAGGCTATAAACGTTGATTACTGATCCATTAGCTTTTCGAATAACCTAAGTTGATGCCTAGATTGAACAACAGGCAAAAACGCCAGTATCTCTACCATGATGGCATCTGATCGATGCCGATTCAGGGTGTACAATTAACCACCAGTTCATCACTGAATTGTCCCACTTCATCATCGCCAAGCAAATGCACGGCGGTATAACGCCGCAGTTCCGGTTTGCCGGCAACCAACAATGGCCGTTTATCGGTAAAAGGTGAGACCAGAGTACGGGATAGCAGCGTCAATTCGGTCTCGCCCTCGCGCTGGCAATAAATGTTGATACCATCGCTTTTATATTTATTAAATTTCAATTGCACAATGCCACCGGTTTGGTCGGTTGCCGTTAAGATGGGTTTATAACTAGCGGGATCGATATGAGTAGCCGAGCCGATGATCCCCAGCAATACGCCCATCGACTCGACATAAGCCGGCTGAGCCTTAGCCCGGCGCGCATGAGCGCGAGTATTATTTTCAACTTCGCCGATAGTGCTGGATTTTGCTGCATTAGCACTATGAGCCGCCACAGCAGCCGCATTTGCAGCGCTTATCGTTTGATGCAATTGCTCGTTATCGGCATTGATGGCGGCAAGATCCGCATCTGAAAAGCCCAAACTGTCTTTTAGTGTGGCAATGGCGTTTTTAAAATGATCATGCCAGAGTAATAAATCACTGTCTGAATGCGGAATATAATCGGATTTAGGCATGGCTAATTCTCCTGGGGGTTGAGGAATATGAAGCAGAGCACGGACGGGCTGGTAAGTGGCAACACCTATATGACTAACAGGTAAACTAAGTTTATTGCGGTATTAGCTTTATGCAAGAAACTGCGAATAGGACTAAATGTCGCAGACCATTCGCTCGTCAGACTGGACGCGAAGGATTAATTATTGCGTCCCCAATGGCGACAGGGATGTTTCCAGCCTGAATAGAAAGGGCAACGAAGCGGTTGGGGAGACTATAAATCAGGCCAGGGAGGTTTTTTTTGCCGTTGGGGGCGATACAAAATCGTCTGGGGTCGCCCCCGGAAGCATCCGGGTCTCCCCCGGCGAGGTTGGGGGCGTTTTTTTTGCCGCTGGGGGCGACCCAAAATCGTTTGGGGTCGCCCCCGGAAGAATTTGGGTCTCCCCCGGCAGCGTTGGAGGCGCTTTTTTTGCCACTGGGGGAGTCTAAAATTGTGTCGGGGAGAGTCAGGGCCGTATTACTTTTGAAGTATTCCAACAGTGTGAGTTTGTCGGCCCAGGCCTTGTAAACGGTGCTGCCGCTGGCAACGCATTGCATGTTGACGGGCAGGCTATGCCCGGCATAGGCTGTCAATCCTGCCGATAATAATTGGCGTTAGCGCATTAGCCCAAATCGCTTGTGCCTCATGCCTTAAGTCTATTAACGCCTCGTATAGCGATGTTTCACCCCCGTCGGGAAATACTCCGGATCGGCGAAGGCGTGCAGCGTGACCGTGGGTAATTGTCGTTCAGCGGGTGTGTAATGGGCAAATTCGCTATTCAGACGCAGCAATTGGGTACGAATGGCAGCGGCTATCGTCGGCGCCATCTCTGGTTCCGGCACAATACCCGGCAATAATTCCACGGCAATATGCAGGCATTTATCGCCCTCCGCGTTCTCCTGGGTTTGCAACACGAATTTACCTGTCACCCAAGCCATGATCTTGTTGTTCCATGTTCTTAATGCTCACCGTACGTTTGTTCGGTTGCCGTGCCGCCGTAAAGATTGCCTCGGCACTTGTGCCCAGTGTGGGTATCGTTGAAATCGTTTTTGTTGCCTACCACAAAGGCCTTCACGTAACGGGCATTCAACAGTTCCACCTCATGACCCAGCTTTTGGAACGACCGTGCCCAATGGTGTGAACCGCTGCAGGCTTCCAGCACGATCAAGCTCGGCGGCAGTTGGGCAATGAATTCCAGCAACTCCGACCGCTTCAATTTTCGCTTGATCGCTTTGCCATCTGGCATCATGAACAGATGAAAAACTTGTTTTGCAATATCCAAACCCACTACGTTACGATTCATTTCGGACTCCTCTTTGTCCCGTTTAGATTTTCGGGTGCATTGTGGCACCGCTGGTGAGGAGGAGTTCATGTCATCATCCTACGGCCCCAGTCTATCCGGATCGATGCAGGTTTAATCAGGCAAGGCTTGCGCTCCAGTCAATCCTTGAGAAATGCCCACTGCCTTGACCGACTTGGCAATTTGAGGGCTTCTGGCTTGGATTTTTCGATAGTTAGTTAATGCCGCGTCATAGTTGTTGTCCATCAGATAAGCCAAGGTCACAATCGCCAAAGCTTGCGGCAGTTCGGGCTGAGCTTTCAACATCGCATTAGCGTGGGTTCTGGCTTTATCCGCTTGACGAGAACTCAGATAGGATTGCGCTAAAAACAGGCGGGCATCGAGCGCGGCCGGCGCCAGAGTAACGGCTTTTTCCAGGGATTGAATCGCTTTACCCAGGTTATTACTGCGCATTTGCGCCTCACCCAAATTGATCCAGGCGCTAGGGAACTGGGGATCCAGATTGGTTGCGGTTTCCAACGAGCTAATTGCTTCGGGCAGACGATTTAGCTTTAATAGTGCATAACCTTTGCTGCTCCAATGGGCCGCGACGGACGAATCGATTTTTATTGCGCGCTCAATGTAGTCCAAGGCTTTTTGCAGATCGCCATTTCGACCGTAATATCCGGTCAGTTTTTGGAGAACTTGCTGACTATTCGGATTTAATTTTTCGGATTTTTTCAACGCTTCGAGGGCTTCGCTTTTTTCACCCAATGCCTCCAATGCCTCGCCCAGCGTAGCCCAATCATCTGCGCCGACAATATTGGAAGCAACTACTTTCCTAAAAGCCTCCACAACCGCTCTATGATCGCGCGCTTCTACCTTTAAAATGCCGAGCGAACGATAGGCATTGGCATAAGTGGGATCTGTTCTGATAGCCGTCTCTATATCGGCTAGCGCTGCCCGTTTGTCGCCCAGTTTGCTTTTGACGTTACCGCGATTGGTCAATATCTCGGCGACGACTCCCCGATCATCCGGTTTTGAATCATAGGCTTTATCGTATGCCTGCTCGGCGTCTTTTAATCGATTGGTTTCGGTTAACACAACACCCAAGCCAACCCAGGCATTGCTGTTTCCGGGTGAAATTTCCAGCGCTTTTCTAAAGGCTTTTTCCGCATCACCATAGTGTTTGCGAGCCGATTCCGTGAATCCCATCGACAGCCAAGTTCCGGCGTTGGAAGGATTGCTGTCGCTATCCTTGCCAAGTATTAACCGCGCGGCATCGGCTTTACCGTTACGGGCCAGCACATTGGATAAAGCCTGTTTTGAGGCATCATCCATTGGATTCAATCTAAGCGCAGTTTGATAGGCTTTGGCTGATTCTTCGGCGCGGTCCAATCTATCGGCGATAACGCCTAACCAACGCCAATGCTCGACAACGCCCGGCTCCACGCGAATGGCATCCTGAACGGCGGCATAAGCCTCTTTTGGCTTATTGTCCGCGAGCAACCATTCCGCCTTGGTTGAATAAGCACTACCGTGATTGGGAGAAAGCTGTAGCGCTTTTTGCAAGATCTGTTTTGCCTCGTCGCGCTGGTCTAGCCGATACAATAATTTCGCCAGTACGAACCAAGCAAATTCGTTTCTGTCGTCCAATCGGACGGCATCCCTTAACGCCGCTTCCGCTTCCTTGGGATTTTTTCCACCCAACGCCACGCCCAAATAGGCAGCCGCTAGTGCGGAATTCGGTTGAGTTTCTCGCCATTTGCGAACGTGATTTTCGAATTCCAAAAGATTACCCGCATGCTGCAGCGCTATAGTTTCCTCCATCCAGCGTGGCTCCGGCCCTGGACTGACGGAAGGCGGCGGCGGCGCGGTACCACGCTTGCTCATTTCGGCGATCCAATCTGCCGGCAACACAATGTTCAGGTTTTGACCGGCAGTGAGTATTGCCGTCGTGATACCTAGTAACCGGCCTCGGCTATCAAATAGACCGCCGCCGCTGGAACCCGGCGACAGCGGAACGCTTGCCACAATCACCTGTTCATCGCGATAGGGACTGATACTCGAAACCAAACCGGAACTCACGGACAGACCAAAGCCCAAGGGATTGCCGACCGCGAAAACAGTTTCGCCGATCTTAACATTGCCCATTTTTCTGGTATCGATTGGCGGAGCCACTATGCCTTCCGCGCTGATCACGCAAATATCACGGCTGGGATCGGTCTGCGTCCAGGCTGCGGCATATACCTGGGAACCGGCTGCGACTTTCAGGCTATCGGCCTCCCGTATCACATGGCAGTTGGTGACAATTCGGTCTTTGTCGACCACCACGCCGCTACCCTGGCCTTGTTGTCGGCCTTTTTCATCGAAGGTTTGAATGGTGACGATGGAAGACGATACCTGTTTGAACAAGCCTTCGGCGTCGTATTCGGCGCGGGTTTCGCAGCCCAGCATGGTTAACAGACAAGATAAATACCAAGAAATTAATTTAACCCTATTCATGGATGAAACTCCTCGAAGGGCAAAATCGCCGATTGGTAAGCCTTCTCCGCCCATTCGCTATCGATTCCGCGTAGTTTTTCGTAAGCACTTTTAACATCCTTATCCCGGCCGGCTCGCCGGTAAGTCTCGATTAAGGCCACCCAGAGCTTGCCTTGCTTGGGCTCCAGTTCCAGGGATTTTTCCATCGATTTGATGCTTTCCTGATGACGGCCTAGAATCTCCTCGGTAAAACCTTTTTGTCGCCAAACAGACGGGTCGTTAGGAAGTTTTTTAAGTAATTGCGCATCGATTTCCAAGGCTTCTTGACCACGGAAACCGTCTTTTAACGATAAGGCCAGACCATATTGCCATTCGGGATTGTCGGGTTCCAGCCGAACCGCTTCCCGATAGGCCTGAATAGATTCCGGAAAACGCTGCAGCTGAAAATAACTGCTGCCCAAAGCCGCGTAAGCCCAAGCTTTGGTCGTAGGGTTGCCCTGCAAACTTTTTTCAAAGGCTTGAACTGCATCCAGCGGCCTGGCCAGAGCAATCAACGTCTGCCCTTCCCAAAAATCCGCATCGGCTCTGTGCGCATTCGGCACGGTAAGCCTTTCCAAGAGTGAATAGGCGCGGGCTGGTCGGCTTTCGCGGATATAGGCCTCGGCCAACTTAAATTGGATAGCCGGCAGGTCGGGATTAAGCGCCGACAGGCTTTGCCATAATTGGGTAACCATGCCCCGGTCGTTGCGCTGTTCGGCAATGCCGATCAAACCTTGGTAAGCGGCTAGCTGCCAAGGATTGAAAGACAATGCCTTGCGATAAGCTTCTTCGGCTTTGGCCGCAGTACCAGCCGTTTGTTCGGTTTGACCAACGATAGTCCAGATTTCGGCATCTTCCTGGCGTAACGACAGTAGTTCGTGCGCCAATTGCAGCGCCTCTGCACGTTGGTTACGCTTTAGTTTTACTCGGACCAATCCTGCGCCGGCTATTGACGACGCAGGTTCCAGTTCGTGAAGCTTGCGCCAGGCATTTTCTTCACTATCCAGATTGCTATTCTTTTCCGCTGCTATTGCGGCCCAACGCCAAGCGTCGACATCGTCCTGATGCCCAACTATCCATTGCTCAACATGTTCGGCCAGCTTTTGCCATTGTTCCCGGTTTTGTAATTGTTCCGCAGTTTCCCGAAATTGTTTGTAGGCAATATCGGACTTGTCGTGTTGCTCGATCTCGGCAAGCCATTTGGCGGGGATGGCAAAATTCACATTCTGGCCGTCGCGGTGTCTATAGGTAATGATGCCCAACAAGCGACCATCGGCATCGACCAAGGCCCCGCCGTCGGAGCCTGGCGAAACCGGCGCGGAAAACTGAATATAGTCCACGCCAAATTGTGGGCGAATACCCGAAACCACCCCTTCGGAAATACCAATACCCAACCCCAAGGCATTAGAGAGCGCGTAAACCCGCGCGCCGGATTGAATGCTTTGATTGGCATCGGCGCTTACAATTTTGGTTAATTCGCCACCAGGAACCGACAGCAAGCATAAATGCCGCTGACTATCTCTGGCCATGATTGTCGCCGGAAACGATTTGCTATTCGCGGTAAGCCGCAGTTGCCGCTTTCCGTTGAGATCATCACATATCGTAACAGCCCGGTCGCTCGCAACGGCAATCGCTGTTAGTGCTTGAAGGGGTTTATTCGCGTCGTCCAGTTCTTCAAAAACCGTGACGGAACGTTGTGCTTGCTCGTAAATCTCGACGGAATTAAGCGGTTGTGCCGCTGCTTCCGAGAGATAAGCAACTGCGCAAAACAGTAGGACTATCTTTTTCATTCGACCTCCAAGTTGTCAAAATTCGACGGGCAAAAGCAAGAATGCTTCAATACTGGACGCGATATTATAAGAAGCCTTAACCCAAAAGACTAGCGCGCAAACTAGGTTGTCTTGCATTGGATCATGACTGAACATTTTTTACCAAATTCCAGAAAATCGATTCATCTCTTTTTCAGTAGACTTGGACTGCTTTATGGCGGTGAGTTGTCATTTGGAATTACGGGGCGCATGCCAGCAACGGTCGAAACCTATCACTGAAATACTCAAAATAGCTTATTCAGGGTGAAAAATATTCTGGGGTTTCGGTTTACAAGCTTGATTGGTGCAACTGCCGGAGGGCGCTTTGCCGATCTGGCAGTCGTTTTAAGTGGGATGAGGCTATAAACGTTGATTACTGATCCATTAGCTTTTCGAATAACCTAAGTTGATGCCTAGATTGAACAACAGGCAAAAACGCCAGTATCTCTACCATGATGGCATCTGATCGATGCCGATTCAGGGTGTACAATTAACCACCAGTTCATCACTGAATTGTCCCACTTCATCATCGCCAAGCAAATGCACGGCGGTATAACGCCGCAGTTCCGGTTTGCCGGCAACCAACAATGGCCGTTTATCGGTAAAAGGTGAGACCAGAGTACGGGATAGCAGCGTCAATTCGGTCTCGCCCTCGCGCTGGCAATAAATGTTGATACCATCGCTTTTATATTTATTAAATTTCAATTGCACAATGCCACCGGTTTGGTCGGTTGCCGTTAAGATGGGTTTATAACTAGCGGGATCGATATGAGTAGCCGAGCCGATGATCCCCAGCAATACGCCCATCGACTCGACATAAGCCGGCTGAGCCTTAGCCCGGCGCGCATGAGCGCGAGTATTATTTTCAACTTCGCCGATAGTGCTGGATTTTGCTGCATTAGCACTATGAGCCGCCACAGCAGCCGCATTTGCAGCGCTTATCGTTTGATGCAATTGCTCGTTATCGGCATTGATGGCGGCAAGATCCGCATCTGAAAAGCCCAAACTGTCTTTTAGTGTGGCAATGGCGTTTTTAAAATGATCATGCCAGAGTAATAAATCACTGTCTGAATGCGGAATATAATCGGATTTAGGCATGGCTAATTCTCCTGGGGGTTGAGGAATATGAAGCAGAGCACGGACGGGCTGGTAAGTGGCAACACCTATATGACTAACAGGTAAACTAAGTTTATTGCGGTATTAGCTTTATGCAAGAAACTGCGAATAGGACTAAATGTCGCAGACCATTCGCTCGTCAGACTGGACGCGAAGGATTAATTATTGCGTCCCCAATGGCGACAGGGATGTTTCCAGCCTGAATAGAAAGGGCAACGAAGCGGTTGGGGAGACTATAAATCAGGCCAGGGAGGTTTTTTTTGCCGTTGGGGGCGATACAAAATCGTCTGGGGTCGCCCCCGGAAGCATCCGGGTCTCCCCCGGCGAGGTTGGGGGCGTTTTTTTTGCCGCTGGGGGCGACCCAAAATCGTTTGGGGTCGCCCCCGGAAGAATTTGGGTCTCCCCCGGCAGCGTTGGAGGCGCTTTTTTTGCCACTGGGGGAGTCTAAAATTGTGTCGGGGAGAGTCAGGGCCGTATTACTTTTGAAGTATTCCAACAGTGTGAGTTTGTCGGCCCAGGCCTTGTAAACGGTGCTGCCGCTGGCAACGCATTGCATGTTGACGGGCAGGCTATGCCCGGCATAGGCTGTCAATCCTGCCGATAATAATTGGCGTTAGCGCATTAGCCCAAATCGCTTGTGCCTCATGCCTTAAGTCTATTAACGCCTCGTATAGCGATGTTTCACCCCCGTCGGGAAATACTCCGGATCGGCGAAGGCGTGCAGCGTGACCATGGGTAATTGTCGTTCGACGGGTGTGTAATGGGCAAACTCACTGTTCAGGCGCAGCAATTGGGCGCGGATGGAGGCGGCTATCATTGGCGCCATCTCTGGTTCCGGCACAACACCCGGCAATAATTCCACGGCAATATGCAGATATTGATCGCCCTCCACGTTTTCCTGGGTTTGCAACACGAATTTACCTGTCACCCAAGCCATGATCTCCGGCTGTTCCAGCCCTACCGTGACATTTTCCGGATAGACATTGGCGCCGTAATACGAGACGGTAAAGTCGGCCCGGCCAAACACATACACAAACGGCAAGTCTCGGGCTTGAAACCCGCTATCCAAGCCTAAGTCCTCGACCGACCGCACGCCGTGCTGCCGCAGAAAATCCCAAATTTGCGCGTAGCTCAACACCCCGCCCTTATCGGCGATGTGATAGCGCAGCAAGGGTACGCTGTTCTCGCCGGAGACCACCAAAGTACCTTCGTGTACTTCAAAGAAACGGCTATGCGGATCGTATTGCACCAAGGTCGGTAACCGCGCTTCGCCGAATAAACGACGCGCAGCCTCCGGCCGTTGCGCCAGCCAGCGGCGAATGGCAATGCTCAAAGGCGTTTCGTTCCCCAACACGCCGCCATCGGCAGTGCCGTACAGCGATGCGGAATCGAAACCAACCGACTCCGAACCAATACGCTCGTACAGTAAGCTGCGCCATTCCTCGCTAAATACCTCGCCGGCAAACACCAGCTTGGGTTTGAATTTGGCCCAGTCTATGCCTTCGGCAGCACCGGCATCGATCACGTCTTTGACAAACGGCGGATAACCCAATAACACGGTCTGTTCGAAATGCGGCGCCAACTCGCGCACCACCCGAAATACTTCGGCTTTATTATTGCCGGGCGTCGCCACCAGCAAGGGATAACCCTTGCGCGCCAAATGCCAGCAACAGGACGTCGTAAACAATCCGCCCACCCAGTTGCCCAGCGCAAAACACACCACCGCCAAGGTACTGCGTTTATCGGCCTGAAAACTGTCTTTGAACACTTGCTCAAAGCGCACCGCCATATCCAGCTCATATTCCACCGAACGCGGCCAGAAAGTCGGCACCCCCGTAGATCCGGACGACACCGCCACCCGGTCTGCCCCACTCAGGCTGCCGCCGAAACACCGCGCCGGCAGCGGATAGGCTTGCATGTAGTTAGCTTTGTTGATTAACGGTAACTGTTGAAAATCCGCGTAACTGTTAATCTGCACCGCATCCATATGCTTGGCTTGCAAAAACTGCCGATATGCAGGAACCTCTGCGGCGCAGCGCTGGAATAATGCCAGCAACTTTTGCTCGGCACTAAGGGATTGAGATGGGGCCAGCAAACTATCCAATGGTGTGGTCAAAAAATACTGAAACGCAGCCGCCGTAGACGGCATAGGTAAAAGAGTCATGGCAAATCACCTGAAAAATCGCTAAATCCAGGGTAAAGATATACTCTTGGTTTGAAATTGTTGTAAACAACTAAAATTCCCGCCCACCCTTCCCGACTGGACACATGCAAGCCCTGACATTCGACACCTATTTAAGCTATCGCGACGACATTGCCATGCCGGCATTAGCCGCAGGCGATGCCCTGATTGAATTGCGCTTGGCAGGCATCTGTGCGACCGACCTGGAGTTAGTGAAAGGCTACGCCGGTTTTTCCGGTGTTCTGGGGCACGAGTTCGTCGGCACGGTGGTAGCGGTTGCAGACCACAAACACCACGCGTGGCTACACCGGCGCGTAGTCGGCGCCATCAACATCGGCTGTAATACCTGCGAGGTATGCCGCAAGTATGGGCCGGAACATTGCCTGAATCGCAAAGTGCTGGGCATTCGCGGCAAAGACGGCGTATTCGCTGATTATTTTAGTTTGCCGGTTGCCAACTTACACGCCGTTCCCGACCCAGTGCCGGACCAAGCCGCCGTGTTTACTGAACCTTTGGCCGCCGCATTACGTGTCGTCAAGCAATTAGCAGGACTAGCCATCACCGACATCGCGGTCGTGGGCCCTGGCCGTTTGGGTTTATTGATTGCCAAGGTGTTGAGTCTGGCCGGCTACCGGGTCACGGTATTGGGCCGGTCGGCGGCGTCATTGGCGTTACCGAAACAATGGGCGCTCACTAGCGGTTTGACTACCGAAATCGCGGACAACAGCTTTCACTGCGTCGTTGATGCCAGCGGTCACGCCAGCGGCTTCAGCCAAGCCTTGCGCATTGTCAAACCGCGCGGCACCTTGGTATTAAAAAGCACTTTTGCAGCCAACGCGGCGCTGGATTTAAGCAAGGTGGTGGTTTACGAAATCAACATCCTCGGCTCGCGCTGCGGTCCGTTTGCAGACGCTTTAGCATTGTTGACCGAGAACACACTACCGGTGGAAACCATGATAGACGGCCAATATCCACTGCAGGACGGGTTAGCGGCTTTCAAGCATGCGGGGCAAGCCGGGGTCAGAAAAATTTTGTTACAGCCTGCCGGGCTGCAGGGAACATAAACACCAAAGGGACTTGGGATTGGCTCAATACCGTTAAGTTAAGCCGTTCGCAGAACCGTTCGCTTAGCGGCCCCGCGCTGAGCGAAGCCGAAGTAGCCGAAGCGAACGACATACTGGGCATTGCCCTATCTCCCTACCCTGCTCAGACTGTACGGCTCAAAAAATCCGCAGACCGCTTAAAAAATTAAACTGCGTCATATGCCGCATTTAATTAGGCCAAATCCCTACATAAGCTCTCTGTTCTGCGCTCATTTTTCCGGATAAAACCCTGAACAACAGCCAACGCTCAGTTCATGCCCCAAAAAAGCACCCGGTAAGCCGTTGAAATAACTAAATAAGCCAGCAAAAGACACACAAGATCGGCCCAACAGTCTAATAGTCGGCCTCAATTTTGCCTGTTTTATAGGTTTTTTATAACAAATCGCGCGTCTGAATTAGCCCTTACACCGATAGCCCCCAAGAGCACACCACACAATGTCCGACCCTGTTTATTTTGGATTGCATTTACACTCATTTTGCGCGCTGAAGGACTAAATCATGACAGCCACGATAATGCCTGACGAAGCATTGACCAGACTCTACCAAGAGCATCATTCCTGGCTGCTCGGCTGGCTAAATCGCCGCGTTCAATGCCGGTTACAGGCCGAGGATCACGCGCACGACACCTTCATGCGCGTCCTCACCGCACAAGACATGCAAGCCATTCGCGAGCCGCGCGCCTATCTGACTACGATTGCCAAAGGCTTGTTGATCAATCAGTGGCGCCGGGCAGCTATCGAACAAGCCTACTGGGATTCTGTGGCGGCGTACCCGGAGCCATTGGCACCATCGCCGGAAGAGCATGCCATCATCCTCTCCACCCTGCAGGAAATCGATGCCTTGCTGGACGAACTACCCGCCAAAGTCCGTAGCGCATTTTTGCTGTCGCAACTGGATGGCTTAACTTATGTACAGATAGGTCAACGCTTGGGAGTTTCCGATAGAATGGTGAAAAAATACATGGTGCGGGCGATGTTGCATTGCCTCACCGCCACCCTATAAACAATCATGGCTAAACGCATTCATCAGGATATCCACCCCCGCATCCTGGCAGAGGCGGCGGAATGGTTTGCGGTATTGGGATCCGGCGCTACCAGTCAAACTGAGCAGCAACAATGGCAAGCCTGGCTGGCGTCGCATCCCGCGCATCGGGCGGCTTGGTCTCGGGTGGAGTTTTTTACCCATAAGTTCGATGGCCTGCCAACCCAAAGTGCAGCGGTAGCGTTAGGCTCACCGGATATGCAGCGCCGTCAGGCCCTTAAAACCTTGGCGGTTTTGGCTGCGATGGGTTTGTCGGGTTTTGAGTTGTGGCGGTCCGATTATCTCCGCGACTGGCGCGCCGATTACCAAACCGGCATAGGTGCCACACGCAGCCTTAGCTTGGCAGATGGCAGTCGCATCGAGATGGATGCGGCTAGCGCTATCGACGTAGACTTTTCGACTGACTTGCGCAAAATCCGCCTATTAAGCGGCGAAATTTATATTGAAACCGCGCCGGACAGCAACGGCCGGCATCGCCCGTTCGTCGTCGATAGTGCGGACGGCCGGGTTAGGGCTATTGGCACCCGCTTCAGCGTTCGTCAACAACATGAACAAAGCCAAACCAGTGTCTACGCTGGTGCCGTGGAAATCACCCCAACCGGCCCCGACGCCATTCGCCAGACTTTAAACGCCGGACAGCAAGCCCAGTTTAGCGCCCAAGCCATTGCCCCCATTCAAGCGACCGAACTCAATCAACCCGCCTGGACCCAAGGCTTTTTGCTGGCAGACAACCAGCCACTCGGCGAATTTGTGGTGCAACTCAACCGCTATCGCCATGGCTATATCACTTGTGCGCCGGACATCGCCGAACTGCGCATCGTCGGCTCCTACCCCATTCACGACACCGACCGGATTCTGGCTGAGCTGGAAAAAACCTTGCCGGTCAAAGTATCGCAAGTGTCGCCGTTGTGGGTGAGAATTGAGCGGCGTTGAGTTTTGCGCTGGCGGCCCATGGCCGGCTCAGATAACCTGCAAGCCCAAAAGCTGTTGGAATGGCAGAAAATCCTTATCCGAATGCAACAATGGCATCTGCTTTTCAATGCAGAAAGTCGCAATCAGGGTGTCGATGGTTTTGCGAATGCTGATACCTTGCTTGCGTAGAATTCTAAAGTTTTCCGCACTCTTTAAACTAAGCTCCCTTCCGAGCATGGTTTGCATGGGCAAAGCACATAACATCGCTTTTGCGGCTTGGTAATCGTGATCGTTGCGAAAACCCTGCAACACTTCCACCAAAATCAAATCACCCGTGCAGACAGGCTTTACACCGAGCAGCCCGTCCAGTTTTTGGGTAGCGATGGTTTCCGTGCCGTTGAAATAATCGATCCAAACGCTGGAATCGACCAAAATCACCGCTCAGCTCGCATTTGATCTAAATCGCCTTCCCACTTTAATTGACCTTTCATTTTTTTGATGGCTTCCTGCTGCTTTAGCATCAATAAAGTTTTTAAGCCCTGTTCGACTGCTTCGCGCTTGGTTTTAATGCCTGTCACGCTTAAAACATCGGCCATTAGCGCTTCATCAATCATGATATTGGTCCGCATCGGAATCTCCGTGTGTATAATTTTTGAAAATCATACATCACAACTAGCGATTTGTCTCCGCCCATAATATTTACCAGGCAAACCGCGCATATGAACAATCATGCACGGAGAAGCCTGTAAAAAGCATAAATTCGTAACCGTTTGATTATTAAAAACATAAAAAAGTAATCGAAAAAAACTCACTTTTGCAGTTCCCTTTTTCGCGTTTCGATTGGCAAGTGAATTGAAACCTAAACAAACCAAGGGAGTGACCCCATGTCCAAGCGAAAATCCAAGCACCCCATCGACAAAACCAGCAGCAGCGTGCAACAAGCCATGACCGGGTTGGTGCTGGCAACCTCGCTGGTGGCCATGCCGGCGCTTGCCGCCGAAACCACCGGTGCCGAGCGCAGCTATCACATCAGCGGCGGCACCTTGAGCCATGCCCTAAGCCAGTTTGCCGGCAACGCCGGCATCATGCTTTCGGCGGATGCCCGATTGACCGACGGCAAAACCAGCCAGGGTCTGGACGGCGAATTTACCGTAGAGCAAGGTTTACAGAAGTTGTTGGTGGGGACTGGTTTGAATTACACGGTTACAGCTGGTGATGCGGTGGCGATTAAAGTGGCGGAACCGGGAAGCGATGCGGCCTCGACATTGCCGGCGGTAAATGTAATCGGAAACGCAGCTTACGATGCGACTGATCCATATAACCCGGACTACAAACTTTCAAATGCTTTGACGGCAACCAAAACCGATACACCCATCATGGAAACGCCGTTTTCGGTGCAAGTAGTGTCGAAACAGGTATTACAGGATCGCCAAGCCGTCACAATAGATAAGGCTCTGGATTATGTCAGCGGCGTTGTGCAAGGCGGATTCAATCAACAAACCTCCGACGGCTTCATGATACGCGGTTTTCAGACCACCAATTACTACCGCGACGGCGTACTGATGCCGATCAGCTTTGCACTGGCCAACACCAAACGCGAAACCGCCAATCTGGAAAGCATCGAAGTCCTTAAAGGACCGGGTTCATTGCTCTATGGCCGGGCCGAACCAGGTGGGTTGGTGAACATTACAACTAAACAACCCTTATCAACGCCCTATTATTCCTTGCAACAGCAATTCGGATCTTACAATTTCTATCGAACTTCGATCGATGCTACCGGGCCTATCAGCAAAGACGAAACTCTGCTCTATCGAGCCAATCTGTCTTATGAAAATTCAGGTTCTCTCCGAGACTTCGTCAATGCGAACAAAGTCTTTTTTGCCCCGGTGGTCAAATGGAATATTAGCGCCAGAACCCAAGCCAGCTTCGAACTCGAATATCAGCATTTCAACACGGTTCAAGACATTGGCATACCTCCCATCGTTAATCGACCCGCATCCGTATCAAGAAACCTGAATTTAGTAAAGCCCTTCAACAATAATTGGAATGGTGACAGTGTATTGGGTAGTTTTGGTTGGTCACATGAATTTAACGACAATTGGAAAATCGTTAACAAATACATGACGCAACATATCGATATTGATAACGCTCATACCAGTTTCGTGACTTTTCAACCGGTTTTAGCGGATGGCTCCTTGAATATACGCACGGTCAGTTTTCCCAGACAAAGAAATGAAAATTACTTTAGTACTTTGAATTTAATCGGCAAGATAAAACACGCCAATATTACTCAGGACTTATTATTTGGTTTCGATTATTTTAATGTTCGCAATATGGCCGATATAAACAACCAGCCGGATGCCTTGTTGCATACCAATTTATTCAACCCTGTTTATCGAAACTCAACGCCGATTTATGACCCTGCCAACCAGTTTACCTTTTCACAAACGCAATCCTGGTATGGCTTATATTTTCAAGATCAAATCAGCTTACCTTATGGCGTCCATGTGATGGGTGGCTTACGCTACGATAATGCCAGTATGCGCGATAACGTTTCCGGTATGGATTCGCCTGGCGAAGACCGGATTAATCCCCGTGGCGGCATTTTATGGCAGCCCGTAAATTGGTTGTCGGTTTATGGTAGTTATACCGAAAACTTCGGCGTATCCAATGCCTCCTATAATGCAGACGGCCATAGTTTGCCGCCGCAAACCGCCCAGCAATGGGAAACCGGAATTAAAACCGAATTTCTGGACGGCAAACTTCGTTCAACCCTGGCCTATTTTGATTTAAAACAGCAGAACCTGCCGATGCCTGTCCCCGGCACATTTTATTACCGTGCTTTGGGTAGTGCGGAAACTCGCGGTATAGAATTTGATACAACCGGTGAAGTGTTACCCGGTTGGAATATCATTGCGGCCTATACCTATATGCCATATGCAAAAATCACAAAAGATTTGGGTTTGGAATACGACGACAATGGCAATCCTATCGGCACCAACACAGGCAATCAGGGCAATCGTCTATTTGCCGCGCCGAGCAATTTTGGCAGTTTGTGGAATACTTATGAAATACAATCCGCTGAGTTAAAAGGCCTTAAATTTGGCGCAGGCATCGTCGGTGTTGGTCAACGGCAAGGTAATCCCGAAAATACTTATCAAGTTCCTGGCTATGTCACGGTCAATCTAATGGCCAGTTATCAAACAAAAGTTGGCCGTTCAAAAGTGACCACACAACTCAATGCCGATAATATTCTGGATAAAACCTATTTTGTTGGCACTAACAGCGCCAATCAAATTCAATTTGGCGCACCATTGACGATTATGGGGTCTGTCAGGGTCGAATTTTAATTGTCCAGTTGCATTGAGCCTTACCAGGCATATTGAGGTGAGCCCCCAACATGACGAATCTCTCGATATTGATGTTTCGTTGCCGTTAGATCACGGATGGTTTTATGGCTGTCGTATTGAGCTTCGCTCCCTACGACGTACTGCAGCCTAGCCTGTACGTCGATATAGGGCCGTAGGTTGGGGTAAGGCACGAACTCCAACATGATGGCTAATCTCAACATTGATGGCCTAAAAATCATCAATCACTTTATTGTTGCGTTGCCTATGGTTTGCGGGTGGTTTTATGGTTGTCGTGTTGGGGTTCGTGCCTCACCCCAACCTACGCTCCCCAAACCGTTTGTCGTTTTCGGGGGAGGCGGCGCCCCAATCGGCGGGTAATATGCCGGCACGTATGTATTTACGGATGCTGGAATGCGGCCATTCGGCGGGACAGGTAACGTAACCGTGCTTGACGGGGTTGTTATGGATGTAATCGAGGTGGTGATGGAAATCGTCTTCGTCTTGCAACGTGTGCTCCCAAAATCGGCGCTGCCACTTGTGCCCTTTGGGTAAATGCCGCGCTCGCCTTTGCTGCGGCGGCTGGCGTTGATGCGTTCGGTTTTGGGGATTTGTCTGGAAAAACCGGCTTTGATCAACATCCAACGGGTCGGGTAATCGGCATCGCCGGGTGGCATCGTGAAGATGGCGTGTATATGGTCGGGCATGACCACCATGACGTCGATATGAAACGGATGGCGGCCACGCACCAGGCCAATGGCTACGCCAAGCGCATCAATGTGCTCCACCAATAAGCGCCGTTTTCGTTCTGCAAGGTTAACAGTAAAAAAATAACTGCCGCCTTCGATGAAATGCCGTCGGTATAGCATAGTAAACGCTGTGTTGAGGTTTAGGGCGTGTGGAAATATAGCATGGGCGTGATGATGAAAATCGCCCCGTTCCGGGTTTTGCTGCATGGCCTACATTGGGCTTGCGTAGGTTGGGGTGACGACAGGAACCCCAACATTTCTGCCGCTTCCACCTTACCGTATCGTTAGCTGTGATGTGGGCCAAGCTTTCGCTATCCCCCCCGTCAGCATACCAACCGGTTTTAACGTTGCGCGCTGCGTGTCTTTAAAACTAATCCATTAGAAAATAAATCGACCTATGCATACCAATTATCCCGCCTTGACCGCTGCATTTTTGCAGCATCAAAATGAATTGCGGCAGTTTTTGTTACGACGGGTCAATTGTCCCGAGACCGCCGACGATTTGCTTCAGGATACCTATTTGCACATCGTCCAGTATACGGCTCAGGCGCAAATCGCCAATCGGCGGGCTTTCTTGTATAGGGTAGCCGGCAATTTGGCACTGGACTACTGGCGGGGCCAAATGCGGGGCTCGGCTCGCGCTGGCGGCGCGCTGGAAGATGACTGGGAGTGTCCCCGTCCGCAGCCGGAACGCTGGCTTGAAGCTCGTCAACGCTGGCTGGCAGTAGAGGCGTGGCTGCGCGATTTGCCCCTACCCAATCGCCTGACCATACGTATGCAGCGCTTGGAGGGCAAAAGCCACCGGCAAATAGCCGCCGAATTGCAAGTTACACCACGCCATGTCGAACTCTTGTTGAGCCAGACAAGCAAAACCCTTGCGCTACGGTTCGCGGAAGCAAGCCCGTAAGCCCTTTGCACCTTATTAAGCCGGCCCGATTTTAGTGCTGATAGTTCAATTCGGATTGTGTTGATAAAGTGCTAGTGTGAGGGAGCTCGGCAGCTCACCCCGAACAGAGTACCCATAAATGGTAAATAGATGCGGTGTTCCACCAGCTTATCCCCGGTTGACAAACAGCTTGCGAATAGTCCGCAGATTGATGCCCATCGCCACGCTCTCGGCTAGCAAGGCCGGCCAAGCCTGCCAAATGTAATCGTTGCCTATCCAGGCCAGACTGGAAGCCAGCAGCGCGATGCGCATGCGCCGGTTATTCAGATAAAACAATGCCAGCGTGGTGTTGACCACTGCAAAAGCGGGCAACAATGAGACTTGGCCTTGCCAGGAAAACACCGTCAGTCCGGTAAACAGAGCCACAAAACCCGCTGCGGCCCAGTGCTTGTAAAAGCCCTTCTCCACACGGCCGGACAGCATTGTGCGCAACGCGGTACTAGCCATGGTCCAGCCGGCGGTCCAGGCATCCAGCAATAGATACTGAGCCGCCCAAAGCAAGGCGCCAGCCGCAGACCAGCGTCGAAATGCTAATCCGTCCGCCAGCCAGTAAGCCCGCCATTCCACCAGGATGCCGACTCCGCCAAACAGATATGCCAAGCTTGCGGAATCCAATGCCAGTTGCAAACGCTAAACCTTGTCAGCTTAGAGTATGTCGATCAACTACCGGCCTACGCAGACGTCCCGGCATATTTGTAAGGCGAATATTCCGCTTTCCAGAGATTGGCTTGGACATAGGCTTCCAGGTCGATGCCCACCAAATCCCGACGCGTCGCGGAGCCGTCTTCCAGCGCTTTTGCCAACACCCTGGTAGCGACCAGCAAACTGACTTGTTTCAGATCGCCTACCGGCGGGAAGATCAGGCCGGCCGCCATGCAATTTTCGGCAATATAGTCGGCCAAGGCATACGCGGATTCCAGGACCATCGCCTCGCTGATACGGCTGCACTCGCCCAATACCGCGGCAAAACCCAAGCCCGGAAATATGAAGGCATTATTGCCCTGCCCGATCGGATAATGCCGGCCCTGATATTCCACATCGGCGGATGGGCTACCGGTCGCGACCATCGCCGTGCCGTGCGTCCATTCGATGATGTCTTTCGGCGTGGCTTCACAATTGTCCGTGGGGTTGGATAAAGGAAATATGATTGGTTGCGGGTGATTCCGCGCCATGGTTTTTACCACCGCTTCGCTGAACAATCCGGGGACGCCGGTTAATCCCAGCAGTACGCCAGGCTTGGCATGGGTAACCACCTCCAGCAGATTGGGTACTCTCTCATCCGGAATATCCCAATCGTGGTAACTGGCTTGGGTGTGGGAGAGCGGCAATTTATAGGCTTCCGTGGTAGCTTCCTTTACCACCAGCCCGTGCGCATCGATCACGAAGATCCGCTGCAGTACCTGCTCATCGCTCAAACCCTCGCGCAGCATGCCTTCCTTAATTGCCGTAGCCACGCCAAAACCGCCGGCACCAGCACCCACCACTACTACGGTTTGTTCGGCGAGGGTTTCGCCTTTTTTCCGGCAGGCCGACAGTAAACCGGCCAATGCTACCGCGCCGGTGCCTTGAATATCGTCGTTAAAGCAGGACACCTGGTCTTTGTATTTTGCCAATAAATCGAAAGCGACGTTTTTGGCAAAGTCTTCCCATTGAATAATCGCTTTCGGCCAGACTTTCTGTACTGCGTTAACGAATTTATCGACCAATTCGAAATAAGGCTGGTCGTGCAAACGCTGGGTGTGCTCGCCCAAATAGAAAGGATCGTTCAGCAATTCGGCGCGATTGGTGCCCACATCCAGATTGATCGGTAAGGTTTGGAACGGACACATGCCGCCGCCGACGGTATACAGCCCCAGTTTGCCTATGCAAATCGCCAAGCCCCCCATGCCTTGATCGCCGATACCCAAAATGGACGAAGAATCGGTGACTACAATCATGCGGATATCATGCAAAGCATAGTTTTTCAAAATCGTTTCGGCGCGGTCGATATTGGCCACCGAAAAAGTCAATCCCCTGGTACTGGTAAAATTGGAGCTGAACTGCTGTACCGCCAAGCCTATGGTTGGGGTATAAACTATTGGCACCATTTCTTCGAGATGCCGTTCCAACAGCGCATAAAACAGCACCTCGGTGCGATCTTGAAGGGCTCTGAGAAATTGATACTTGGCAATATCGTTAGGCTGCTTTTGATAATTGGTATACACCCGCTCCAGCTGATGCTCCAGATCGGTCACTTGCGGCGGCAATAAGCCATCCAATCCCAGTTCGATACGTTCCTGCACGCTAAACGCGGTGCCTTTATTGGTTGCCGGTAGCCGGAGCAAGGTCACACCTCGCATCGAAACCTCTACATATTTATTACCGTCGGCATCTAGCCGGTAGTCGAAATAATCGCTTAGCGTTGTCATTAAGTTTCCTTGAATATAATTAATCGAACTTGTGGGGCTAACCAGCGAGTTCGAATAGCACAAACTATGGCGCATGTTCTCTTTATAACAGCCTAGCCGGCGATGCGGTAGCCGAAAGGCCCCTGAATCGGCACTTTTTTTGTTGCGCAGGTCTACCGTGTTTCAAGGCGGTGCGTTTACTTGGGGTTTACCGGCAAAATGCCCCAGATTGGCGCTTGTGAGATGATGCTTTACCCGCAATCCCAGAAACTTAATAACGCTTCCAACGTGAATCAAAAAAATCTGTTTGGTCATCCCATTGGCTTGTTCGTACTGTTTTTTACCGAAATGTGGGAGCGCTTTTCCTATTACGGCATGCGCGCCTTGCTAGTGTTGTATATGACCCAGCATTTGATTCAAGCCGCGCAAACCGATACCTTGGTGTTCGGCTTTGCGACACTACAAACGGGTTTGGAAAGCTTGTTCGGACCTTTGTCCACGCAAGCCCTGGCCTCGCAGATTTATGGCCTCTATACCGGCCTGGTGTACTTCACGCCCCTGTTCGGCGGTATTTTGGCCGACCGGGTTTTAGGGCCGCGCAAATCCGTGATACTGGGCAGTGTGTTAATGGCCATCGGTCATTTCCTCATGGCCGCCGAAGCGTTTTTCCTGTTGGCCTTGCTGTTTTTGATTCTGGGTAATGGCTGCTTCAAAGCCAATATCTCGACTCAGGTCGGTAGTTTATATCCGCCCGGCGACCCGCGCCGCGACAACGCATTTACTATTTTCTACATGGGTATCAACTTGGGTGCCTTTTTCTCGCCTTTGGTCTGCGGCACCTTGGGACAACGCTACGGCTGGCATTATGGCTTCGGCGCAGCCGGTATCGGCATGTTGCTGGGTGTGCTGGTTTATCTATTGGGGCAAAAGCATCTGGGTGCGGATCACGCGGTTAAATGCGTAGCCGACGTGATCAAGCCGGCACCTCTAAGCCTTAAAGAATGGCAGGCCATAGGCGGGCTGATCGCATTAGGCGTGCTGAACATTCTGTTCTGGGCAGTGTACGAGCAACAAGGCAACACCCTACAACTGTTTGCCGAGCACAATACCGATTGGCATATTCTGGGCTGGGAAATGCCCTCCACTTGGTTTCAGTCCTTGAATCCGGCCTTCATTTTCTTATTGGTGCCGCTGATCAACGCGGTATCGGCACGGCACAGCGGCAAGCAGAATTCCAGCATCGGCAAAATGGCCATCGGTTCCGCCTTGTTGGGTGCGTCCTTTTTGGTATTGATCTTCGCGGTCAACGGTGTAGCAGCCAGCGAAAAAATCAGTTTTCTGTGGTTGGCGCTATGTACCTTGATTTACACGCTGGGCGAGCTTTATCTATCGCCTGTCGGTTTGTCGCTGGTCAGCAAAGTCTCGCCGCCGCGCTTGGTGGGGATGTTGATGGGCATGTGGTTTCTATCGACCTTTTTCGGCAATTATTTGTCCGGCTATATCGGCAGTTTTTACGAGCAAATGCCGAAACAGGATTTCTTTCTGCTGTTGGCCGTGATGGCCGCCGGCACCGGTTTGGCGATATTTATGTTTAAACCGCTGTTGAAAAAGGCAGTCGGTGCGGATTAGCAGGATAATGCTCAGGAATAGCAAAGTATCAACTCAAACCATGAACCCGCAAAGCCAAAACACACCCTCAGCAAAAACAGCTAGCCCCTCCGCGCGACTCTACCTGTGGGTACTGCTGGCTATCGGTACCGGCGGCCTGTTCGGCTACCTGGACGCCGAACACGCAGTCTCGCTAAAACCCATAGGCGACGGCTTCATCAGCCTAATCAAGATGCTGATCGGCCCGGTAGTGTTTTGCACTATCGTGCTGGGCATCGCCGGTGCCGACGATATGAAAAAAGCCGGGCGGGTCGGGATCAAAGCCTTGCTGTATTTCGAAATTGTCTCGACCTTCGCGCTGGCGCTGGGCGTCCTCGTCGCCAACGTACTGAAGCCCGGCCAAGGCTTTAATGTCGATCCGGCCACGTTGGATGCGCAGGCGGTTTCCGGCTATGTGAAACAAGCCAGCCAGCAAAGCACCGCCGATTTTCTGCTGCACATCATCCCCAAAACCTTTACCGACGCCTTCACCGGCTCCGGCGATTTGCTGCAAGTGTTACTGGTGGCAGTGTTGTTTGGTTTTGCGCTGCAACAAATGGGTAGCGCCGGCAGATCGGTGTATGTGTTTATCGAAGAATGCTCGCATATCTTTTTCGCGATGATGAATGTCATCATGAAGCTGGCGCCGTTCGGTGCCGGCGCGGCGATGGCGTTTACCATCGGTAAATACGGCGTGGCCGCATTGAAACCGCTGGCCACGCTGATGGGTAGCTTTTATTTGACCTGCGGCTTGTTCATCGTCTTGATCCTGGGCAGTATAGCCGCGCTGACCGGCTTCAATATTTTTCGTCTGCTGCGCTATATCAAGGAAGAAATGTTGCTGGTGCTGGGTACCTCGTCGTCGGAAACGGCACTGGTACCGTTAATGAATAAGCT
This sequence comes from Methylomonas albis, assembly GCF_014850955.1. Classification (NCBI taxonomy): domain Bacteria; kingdom Pseudomonadati; phylum Pseudomonadota; class Gammaproteobacteria; order Methylococcales; family Methylococcaceae; genus Methylomonas; species Methylomonas albis. The sequence goes on along the minus strand of NZ_JACXSS010000001.1, from coordinate 1,271,559 downwards.
GGAAAAACTGGGCTGTTCCCGCTCGGTGGTGGGCTTGGTGATACCGTCCGGCTATTCGTTCAATCTGGACGGCACCAATATCTATCTGACCATGGCCGCGCTGTTTGTCGCCCAGGCCTTGAATGTTGATTTAAGCCTGACGCAGCAATTGACCTTGCTGTTGGTAGCGATGCTGACCAGCAAAGGCGCTTCCGGCGTCACCGGCGCCGGCTTTATCACGCTGGCGGCAACCTTGGCCGTGGTGCCGGCGGTACCGGTCGCGGCACTTTCGCTGATCCTAGGCATAGACCGCTTTATGTCCGAAGCCCGCGCCTTGACCAACATCGTCGGCAATGCGGTAGCGACTATAGTAGTGTCGCATTCCGAAGGCGAACTAGACCGCGAACAGATGCAGGCCCAATTGCGACCGGACCGCTCAACTCAGCGTGTCTAAACCCAACAAACGCAAACCTTGCCGCTGCCGATAGCCGATGACTGGCATGATGTTTTGCGCCAATAGATTATTCGCCTGCGCTTCGTTCAATACCACTTCCGTCGCCGGCTGCAATATCTGCTCGCCGTCCAGTTCGTAGCTAAACGCCGGTACATCGGCAAAAAAGAACTGCTCTGTGGTGGCGTCATCCTGAGCAGCTCTCAACAATACCCTGGCCGCTAAAAAGGCCGAATTCCCCCACAGCAACTCGTCGGTCTGCGGGATATTACTGCACTCTTCAAACGCCAAGCTCTCCAGCGGATCGCGTTTGCTGCCATAAGGCAAACGCATCAGCACGCGCGGATAGGTCAAGATCACGCTGTCGGCCTGGATCTGCTGGCGATATGCCAACCAATCAGGCGCATTCTGCAAAGCCTCGACCACCAATCCGTTCCCCGCGCCCGCCAGAAACCCCGCCCCGCATTGGTCAGCTAAATCCGCACAATACCCGAGTAAGGCCTTGTCGTCGGCATTATCGGCAAACAGATAATCGGCCACGAACAACACATCCTGCTCGCCATCACCGGTTTGAATATGCTGTTGCAAACGCTCGACCACGCTCTCGCCGCCTTTTTCCAACGCCGCCAGCAATTGCGCTTGGCTAATGTCCAGCAAATAGAGCTGTTGCGCGTCGGCGGCTTCTTCATGCGCCAAGCCAGCCGTCGCCCGCCACAAGGCTTCCAGCGCCTGAAAATCCTGCCTGTGCAACAAGGCTTTCACAAACTGCGCGGTCGCAGCGTCAATCAGATCGACTAAAACCCGGTATTGCGGATTGGCGTCCTTGGCGACATGCGGTTCCAAAATCTGTTTGAGCAAATTATCCAATGAATCGGAAGTCGCCACCGCGCCTTCCGGCTTTTTACCGAGTAGGCGTTCCAGCATATCGTCCTGGCTTTCCGTGGCCGGTGCAGGAACAGCCGCATCGCTCGACGCAAGCGCCGGGAAAAATCCCTGAATTTTCGCCGCGGCCTGCGCGGCGGTACTGGGATCGTCCAATTCGGCTTTCAAGGTCCGCAAGTCCGCCAATAATTTGATTTTTCCTAGCCAGGCATCCGGGTGAAACTCCTCCAGCGTGGCAAATTGCAGCGTGGTGCCGGGGTTGACTTCCAGGGTCGGCATGATTTGCGCCATCACTTGCTCAAAGTTATCGACGTCTATTTTGCGGATTTTGCTGTGCTCCCAGGGGGCGGCGGCACCGGAAAAATCTCCAAAAATATAAACCCGGTAAGTACTGTCGCCGCTGCGGGCTTTTGCCGCATTTCCGGCCTTAAAACCCATCGTAAAATCAATTCTGCCTGACATGCTCTGTCTCCTCACGCGTTAAACGCTTTACCATCAAAAGTAGCAGACCTAAGCCAGACCAACAAGCCAGCCACTTTTTCCGGATAGCGGTATGCTTATGGGTGTCTGCCCACCAGGTGATAGCCATGAGCAACGCAAACCGTTTACCCCAACTGCGCCAGCGCATCAATCAAACGTTTACCCAAACCGAGCCGGAAGCGGTCGCCGGCTTGATAGCCACCTTGGGCGATTATGCTAGCCAGACGATCGGCGCATTTTCACAGACATTGATCGACGCAGTGCGCGCCAAGCATAAACACCCCGACATATTCGAAGCGTTTTTGCATGAATACAGCCTGAACAGCGAGGAAGGCATCGTGTTGATGAGTATCGCCGAAGCCTTGTTGCGGATTCCGGACTGCGACACACAAAACCTGTTCTTGCGCGACAAATTGGCCGATGCCGACTGGTATAGCCATTGGTTGCACAGTGATTCCGTTGCGGTCAATCTGGCTAGCGGCGGCTTATGGGTCGGCGGCAAAATGGCAGGCCTGATTCGGCAGCGGGTTTTCGACGGATTATTAAGCCGGCTGGGCGAGCCGCTGATCCGCACCGCAATCAAGCAGGCCATGCAGCAAATGGCGGAACATTTCGTCATCGCCGAAGATATAACGGCGGCTGTCGAACAAGCCGGCCGAGCGCCGAACTACCGATATTCCTTCGATATGCTCGGCGAAGCGGCCTTGACCGAAGACGATGCGGAGCGCTATTTCGCGGCCTATCGGCATGCCATAGCAACGCTGGCAAAATTCGCTACGGCGGATTTATTTTCTAACCCCGGCATTTCTATCAAACTATCGGCGCTGTATCCGCGTTACGAGCCTTTGCAGAATCGCTATGCGGTGCCGGCAATCAGCAAACAGCTGCTAGCTTTGGTCAAGCAGGCCTGTACGGCAAATATTTCCGTGACTGTGGATGCGGAAGAAGCCGAACGGCTGGACATGTCTTTGGATATTTTCGCGGCGGTGTTTAACGACCCGGCGCTGGCCGGTTGGTCGGGTTTCGGTCTGGCGGTGCAGGCTTACCAAAAGCGCGCCGTAGCAGTCATCGAATGGCTGGCAACTTTAGCCGAAGTTCAGCAATCTATTATTCCCATCCGCTTGGTGAAAGGCGCCTACTGGGATAGCGAGATCAAGCGCGCCCAGGAAAACGGCTGGGACGACTACCCGGTGTTTACCCGTAAAGCCGCCACCGACTTGTCATATCTGACTTGCGCGAAGCTGATTCTGTCGCGCCAGCAGGCTTTTTATCCACAATTTGCCACGCATAACGCCCACAGCGTGGCGGCGATTTGCGAGTTTGGCAAAGACCATCCGGGTTTTGAATTCCAGCGCCTGCACGGGATGGGCACTGCGCTTTATGATGAGTTGCTGAGTCAACGGGCCATTAACTGCCGCGTATATGCGCCGGTGGGCAGTTACCGGGATTTGCTGCCGTATCTGGTCAGACGCTTATTGGAAAACGGCGCGAATACCTCGTTTATCAATCAAATCGAAAATCCGGCGATTAGCGCCGTTATGCTGTCCGGCGATCCGTTGACCCAGTTAAACCAAGTGGAATCTAAGCCGCTAGCTGTACCCGGCGACTTATTCGGCGCACAACGCCGGAATTCGGAGGGGCTGAATTTGAGCGATCCCGAGAAATTACAGCAGTTGCAACAGGAATTGGCTGCCATGACGGACCAGACTTGGCAAGCCGCACCATTGATTGCTGGTCAACAAATTCGTGGCGAACCGCATCCGGCTTATAGCCCGCACGACCGGCACAGTCTGGTTGGCGAGGTGGTGTTCAGTTCCGCAAATGATATAGACCAAGCCTTGCAACAAACCAACTGTGCGTTCAACGACTGGCGTTTATGCCCGGTCGCAACCCGTGCCGGGTACCTGCAAAAAACAGCAGATTTATTGGAACAGCAGCGCCTCGAATTGGTGGTGCTGTGCATTCGCGAGGGAGGCCGAACGGTGCGCGACGCGCTGGCGGAAGTCAGGGAAGCAGTCGATCTATGCCGTTACTACTCAGCCTGCGCGGTGGAACAATTTGCTCAGCCACTGCGCTTACCCGGCCCCACCGGCGAAGATAATCAGTTGTTTCAGCTTGGGCGCGGCGTGTTTGTCTGTATCAGTCCGTGGAATTTTCCGCTTGCGATTTTCATCGGCCAAATCGCCGCCGCTTTGGTAGCCGGCAATACCGTAATCGCCAAACCGGCCTTGCAGACTTCATTAACGGCGATGGCCTGTTTGCGCCTTTTGCATAAGGCCGGCGTCCCCGAACAGGTACTGCAGTTTTTACCCGGCGACGGCGTGGAAATTGGCCGACAATTATTAAGTGACGAGCGTGTCGCCGGCGTGGCGTTTACCGGTTCTTTCACCACCGCTCAGCTTATCAATCGGCAACTGGCTAATCGCCACGCCGCTATGGCTACGTTAATCGCGGAAACCGGCGGTCAAAACGTGATGATTGCCGACAGCTCCGCGCACCAGGAGCAATTGGTCACCGACGCCTTGTACTCGGCGTTTAACAGTGCCGGCCAACGCTGCTCGGCACTGCGGGTGTTGTTTCTACCAACAGAAACCGCGGACAGCGTGATTGCCCGTTTGATCGGCGCCATGCGCTTGCTGCGAATCGGCTCGCCTATGGACATTGACACCGACATTGGCCCTATCATCGACCGCCGCGCGTTAGCCACGCTGTATAACCATATCGAAAAACTCCAACGCGAAGCCAAGCTGTTATATCAATTGCCTGTGCCTGACGAGCTGGCAAACGGCTGCTTTTTTCCACCCACGTTGGCGGAAATACCGGCCCTATCCTTCCTTGACCACGAAGTGTTCGGCCCCATCCTGCATATTGTCCGTTACCAAGCCAACGAGCTGACAAAAGTGGTCGATGCAATTAACGCCAGCGGCTACGGCTTGACGCTGGGCATCCACAGCCGCATCAACGCCAATATGCGCTATATCCAGCAACACGCGCGCGTTGGCAATATCTACATCAACCGCAACATGATAGGCGCGGTGGTGGGCGTGCAGCCTTTCGGCGGTATGGGTTTGTCCGGCACCGGTCCGAAAGCCGGCGGCCCCCACTACTTGCAGCTCTTTGCCAACGAACAAACCGTCACCACCAATCTCACCGCCATCGGCGGTAATCCCTGGTTGTTGCGGAAATAAACTCTAGTTTCACCAATACATTCTGTGAAACTTGAATTCCGCTGAATACTCGTTAGTGAAATTTTACAAAAATAATTGTTGCTTAGTTGCTTTGAACCCAGAAACATGCGGTGTTAGTCTAGTAAGTAAATTGGGTCTTTTGAAACAACCTATATCCAAAAAGTAGCCATAAAAATTACCGTTTATGTCCAAAGAAAACAAATCCTCGCTGATTTCTCCAAACGTATTAAGTTTGCTCTTGATCATTCTGGGTGGCAGCCTGTTCGTCGGTCAAAGCCCCTTCAACGATTCCAGACCTAACAAAGCACCGATACCGCAGCAGCAAGCCGGGTTTAAATCGGACGTAGACGCGCGTTTGTGGCAAGACCCATTCGAAGCCATCGCCAACCAAAATTTAAACCGCGAGAATTATCAGCAATATAAAAACCCCGAAGAAGTGATAAAAACCGTTCAAAAGCAATTGGGTGAATTGCGCGACAAGCGGCAAATTGTGATAGCCACTCTGATGCCGAATGGCCACTATCAGGAAGACGTAGAAACCCGCCGGCGTATTCGCTATGCGGTGCTGTCCGGACTCACGGCCGACCAAAAAAATGAGTATGCGCCTAGTGACGCGGAGCATATTGGCTACGTCAACTACCGGCTTAACGATACCAGTACCTTAATCGCCTTCGAATCTCTGGTGTGGAAACCCAAACCAGTGTACTCACTTCAGGATGACGATAAACATCCGCCGATCTTAGTGTTATACCTGGACAACAAACTGTTCGGCTATCAGCCACTGCACGACTTGTTCGAGAATCTCCGCAAGATTTATCTGAAAAACAGTCAATTCAATCTGGAATTCAATGTGCTGGGACCGGCAACTTCTGATGAATTGCAGACCATGGCTCGGGCAGTCAAGCCGACCGCTAAATCCGATGGAAAGCCCTTATTTCGAATATATTCGCCTCGAGCCACAGTCGATGAAGGTAAATTACTGTTTGGCTCCAGTACTCCAGGTACTGATGAACGCAGCAATTTGACCAAGCATTTCGAAGCCGGCCTGCCTTTTATTCGTACAACCGCTACCGACAGCCAGTTAGCCACGGCCTTGAGTAAGGAATTGGAACTACGCGGGGTCCGAATCGGCAACCGCGGCAAGTTGGCTAACTCTACTAAGCACGTGGTATTGATTTCCGAAACCGAATCATTGTATGGCTACCTTATTGGCACCACATTTGCGGATGCCTTAGTCAAAACCGCTATGAACGGGGAAAATCCGGCTACGGATTGCGATGGACAATTAACTCCAAAATCAGACTGCTTGCACCAATACGTACACCAATACACTTATTTTCGCGGATTGGATGGCAAAACTCTGCGGGGCCAAAGCTCACCGAGTGCCGCTACTAAGTCCGGCGACAATGAATCCAGTAGTTCCTCCGAGGCATCGAAAGCCATGGAACATGCTGACGGCGATAGTCAATTCGACTACATGCGCCGGCTGACCAATCAGATCCAGGACATAGAAGAGAAGCTTGAAGACAGCAACCACAGCATTGGCGCCATCGGCGTCCTAGGTAGCGATGTCTACGACAAACTATTGGTACTGCAAGCACTACATGCGAAGTTTCCTGACATTTGGTATTTCACGAACGTCATGGATGCCCGGTTTTTACACCCGGATCAAAACGAGTGGGCGCGGAACCTGATTGTGGTATCCAGTTTCGGCTTACAACTGCCACGGGAATTGCAACACGGCATTCCGCCATTCCGCGACAGTTACCAAACCGCCTATTTTTTAGCCGCGCAAATGGCATTATGGGACTCCAATCCCGCCTCCTCTGAGCCGACTTCGGTAACGGAAATATGCAATACAATCGACAGTCAAATCCTATTAGACCAAACAGTGTTCAGCCACCCAGCGATACACGAAATCGGTCGTACCAAGGCGTTCCCGCTCAGCCATGCGAATTCCGAACCTCAAGCCAGCCGTAAGGATTGCAAGGTGCTTGGGCCTATGGCCAGATTTATCCAGGCAGCCGGGAATGCTAGAGATAAGACCCAAAGAATGAACATCGAGCAGCAACCATTATTAGCGGATCAACCCTTTTTAAAGTTTTTCCGCATCGCGCTAAAAACTCTGCTCTGTGCCTTGTTGCTTGGCTGCCTGTCGCTTTATTTTCATCGCAAAATAAAAATCGCGGATGCTGCCAAACTGCCGGTAGAAGTCAGCGTACTACGTTTGCAACGAACTTGGCTGCTGTTGTGTCTGTTAGTGGGCTGCGGATTCACGGCATTCGTGCTGAACACTGAACAGACCGAACCTATAGCGCTAATAGAGGGTGTCAGCATGTGGACAACTGAAGCGATCCGATTCGCAGCGCTGGTGACTACGGTGTTTTGGGCAATCGAAACCGTCAAGTTTCCGCAGTTATTTTGGGAACGGCTGAATTTCAGCGGTAAGTTTGGTGTGTCTCCTGATAATCGTTGCTATGCGCATGATCAATCATTACAAAGACGGCTTGAACGAAACTTGAGTGTGGGTAGAGTTGGCATCTTGACGCTGGCAGCTTGGCTACTTACCTTTGCCATAATTCTGTCACTGGGCGTACCGTTTACACCTTATCGTGGCGAGTTTATCCGTTGGCTCGACTTTTTATTATTAAAGTTTTTGTTGGTCCCTGCCTATTTATTTTTGCTGATTAGCGTCACCGGAGCGGCGCAAGCGATCATCCAGTTTATCCGTTCCATTCCAAGTACCTCGCCCTGGCCGGTATCGGTGACGGAAGAATATCGCGCCACACTAAATATCGATAACGCTTACCTTCAGGATTGGGTGACGATCCGTCTAGTGGGCGATATGACTCAACAAGCCAGCCGCCTGATCTCTTACCCGCTATTCGCTGCGGCCCTTATGGTGTTGGCACGAATGAGTTATTTTGATAACTGGCATACACCGCCCGGATTGTTGATCGTGATCGGCGTTTGTATCGCTTATTTGTTCTATTGTGATTTTCGCCTGAAAGCAGTGGCGGATAAAGCCGAACACGAATCTCTGAAAAATCTGCGCCGCCTGTCCATAGCCAATCAAGGTAACCCCGACAACCCTCCACTAGCCGGCAAACTGGCGAGCCTGTCTGACTTGGCTGAACGCTATGCGGAGGACACTTATAAGCCTTTTGTACAACGCCCCATTTTTCAGGGCGTGTTGTTAATCATTATGGCCGCCGCCATCGGTTACACCGACTACTTATCGATCGTGTTGAAGGTGTTTGGCTAACAGGGCAATTCCATTTTACGCCGTTGGCATTTCCGGCAAGAGGACCTACGCGATTGAATTTCGTATAAAAAAATGCGATGGTGGTAGCGTAAATCCTGCGTTAGTAAGATATTGGCTTAAGTTCGCTTAAGTCCTTTTATAGACACCTGACAACCCAGAGAACGCCTATGCTCGCTACCAAACGCTACGAATATTTACCCATCGATCAGATTGAATTTCATCACACGCTCACCAACCACAGAGAACTGGATCGGGCCAAGGTGGTGCATCTGGAAAAAGACATCGTGGTCAATGGCTTGTTCGAACCGTTAGTGGTTTGGGAACGCAACAACCGCGAATATTATCTGGTCGGCGGCTTTCATCGCATGGAGGCCATTCAAGGCATACGCCGCGCCAATCCCGGCTATTTCGACAGGGTGGATGTGCGCATCGTCACCGGCGATCCTGATGAAATCAAGGCCTTGAATCTGAAATTGAATTCAGACCGCGTCGATACCCGCATCACCGATTATTTCCAGACGGTGATTTATCTGAATAACGCCAACTGGTCCAGGGAGCGCATCGCCGAATTCTTCGACAAAAGCGTCAGCTGGATCGACGACATCATTCGCTACGCACCGCTGACCACGGAAGCGATGCGCGAAAAACTGGCCGGCGGCGAGCTATCTTGGGCCAGGGCGCGCGACATCCTGCGCAAAGCCTTGAACGCACCGCCCGGCAACGAAAATAAAATTATTGAGAGCGAACTGTCCCGACCTGCGCAGCCGGTAGCCAAACCCCTACCCTTCCATACGACGATCAAACGGCTATCCAGCTCAGTTAAAACCGATCCCAAGCGCACCTTTAAAGTCAGCACCCAGGATATTTATGCCTTGGTATTGACCTTGCGCGGCAAAAATGTCGATCAAGAAGCCATCGAGCGGGTGCGTAAAGCCTTCCCCATTTTATGGGACGAGGAATAGTTCGATAACAGGAAACTAGCCATTCCTGAATTGTCATAAAACCGTTAGCTAACGTCAGCTAAGATAAGTTTGACTGGAACAATCCCCCGCTTTGCGCATCCTATGCGGGGATATTTCGGAACATTCAATACTGAAATCATGTGTTAGCGATGAACAATCTTGTTTTGAACTTAGTGAACGCTCGCAGACCGTATCGGCAACGTATGCAGCACGCCAGGACCTTGGCCGGCGTGTTATTGCTGGTCTCGCTGAGCGGCTGTATGCCGATGAGCTATCCGCCCGGCGCCAAGATCAATAGCGCGCGGCTGGGCGATAATACTTTTCTAACCGAAGACGGCGCAAGTCTGCCGCTGCGGCGTTGGCTGCCCGAGGCCGAGCCCAATGCAGTGATCATCGCGCTGCACGGTTTTAACGATTACAGCCACTTTTTCGACTCGCCGGGCAATTATTTCAGCAAACTCGGCATCGCTTGTTTTGCTTACGACCAACGCGGTTTCGGCGCAGCGCCGCAGCGCGGTTTGTGGGCCGGCAGTGACGCTTACGCGCAGGATTTAAAGCAATTAACCCGACTGCTGAAACAGCGTTATCCGAACAAACCGCTTTACCTGCTGGGCGAAAGCATGGGCGGTGCGATCGTGATCACCGCTATGCAGCAGGAGAACATGCCGGATGTCGCCGGCATCATCCTCGCCGCACCGGCGCTATGGGCAAGATCGACCATGCCTTGGTATCAAACCAGTTTGTTATGGACTCTGGCGCACAGCATGCCCTGGTTGACCTTGACCGGCAGCGGGCTGGAGATCATGCCGTCGGATAATATCGACATGCTGCGGGCGATGGGCCTCGATCCGATGGTCATCAAAGCCACCCGTGTGGAAACGGTATACGGCTTAACCAACCTGATGGATGCGGCGTTCGATAGTGCAAACTCGCTAAGGGCTCATACCTTGATGCTGTACGGTGAGAAAGACGAAGTCATCCCCAAAGAACCGACCTACGCTTTCTTACAGCAAATGCTGACTACGGATACTGCGGAAAAAACCGTGGCCATTTACCAGAATGGTTACCACATGCTGCTCCGCGATCTGCAAGCCCCCACTGCCTGGCAAGACATCGTGGCCTGGATCAAATCCGGCCCGAACCAGCTGCCTTCCGGCGCGGACGCGCGAGCCCGGCAATTGTTAAGTAAGGGCTAAAAGCCTTTTTCCTAGCAGGCAACAAACCCGCCGCGACCAAACGCAGAACACCCTTGTCCTGCCTGCCTCCCCATCCTTAACAGACCGAATCGATTTCCAAAAGGTGACCTAGCTTGCGCGGAATTCCAGCCACAAGCCCGCAAGTGCGGTTGGGGCATAAGCGTTGGAGCTGTTAAACTGCTGAGCAAGTATATTGCTGGGTGCCGGTTATCGCTAACAAGCACTCCAACGCTGCGTAAGCAAGCATCCTCTATAAATGCCGGAGTATTTCGGCCCGCCTACAATCACTTAAAAGGTTCAACCATGAAAGCCAGTGATCTATTTGTTAAATGTCTTGAAAACGAAGGCGTGGAATACATCTTCGGCATTCCCGGCGAAGAAAACCTGGATTTGTTGGAATCGCTGCGCGACTCGTCGATCAAACTGGTCATCACTAGGCACGAGCAAGCCGCAGGCTTTATGGCCGCCACCGTGGGGCGCTTGACCGGCAAACCGGGCGTCTGCTTGTCTACGCTGGGCCCAGGCGCCACCAACTTCTTTACCTCCGCCGCATACGCACAGCTGGGGGCAATGCCGATGTGCATGATTACCGGACAAAAGCCTATTCATGCCAGCAAGCAAGGCCAATTTCAAATGATCGATACGGTCGACATGATGAAGCCCATTACTAAATTTACCCGGCAATTAGTACGCGGCAATCGCATCCCCTCATCGATACGCGAAGCGTTTAAAACCGCACAAGAAGAGCGGCCCGGAGCGGTGCATCTGGAACTGCCGGAAGACGTCGCGGCCGAAAAAACCAATGTGCCGCCGATTCCGCTACAAAAAGTCCGCCGCGCCGACGCCAATGTCAAAGCCGTGGACATCGCGATTAAGCGCATTGAAGCCGCCAAATCGCCTTTGTTATTGATAGGCGCGGGCGCTAACCGCAAACGCATTTCGAAAATGCTCATGGCATTTATTGAAAAAACCGGGATTCCATTTTTTAACACGCAAATGGGCAAAGGCGTGGTGGCGGAAGATCATCCATTATTTATCGGCACCGCCGCGCTGTCCGATCATGACTATTTGCATTGCGCAATCGAGCGTGCCGACCTGATTATCAACGTCGGCCATGATGTAATCGAAAAACCACCGTTTTTCATGAAAGCCGACGGCATCAGCGTGATCGACATCAACTTTGTCGCCTCCTCGGTAGACGAAATCTATTTCCCGCAACTGGACGTAGTCGGCGACATCGCTAATGCCCTCTGGCAAATGGCGGAACGCATCCAGGTTCCGGCGCATTGGGATTTTGCTTACTTTCTGAAAGTAAAACGCACTGTCGATACCAAAATCGCCGAGCGTGCCGATGCCGACGATTTTCCTATCATTCCGCAGCGACTGGTCGCCGAAGTGCGCAACGCACTGAATCAAAAAGACATTTTGGCGCTGGATAACGGTATGTACAAACTCTGGTTTGCGCGCAATTACCGAGCTCTGGCACCCAACAGCATTTTGCTGGACAACGCGCTGGCAACGATGGGTGCCGGCTTACCGTCGGCGATAGCGGCTAAATTGATTCATCCGGAGGTCAACGTAGTGGCGATCTGCGGCGATGGCGGCTTTATGATGAATAGTCAGGAATTGGAAACCGCAGTGCGTCTAAAGCTGCACATCACTGTAGTAGTGCTGAACGACAGCGGTTACGGCATGATCAAATGGAAACAACAAAGCTCGCACTTTAGCGATTTTGGCTTGGATTTCGGCAACCCGGACTTCGTGAAATACGCCGAGGCTTACGGCGCCAACGGCCACCGGGTTGAAGCAACCGAGCAACTGCAATCGATATTGACTCACTGCCTTAGCACGCCGGGCGTACATCTGGTCGATGTGCCTATCGATTATGCCGAAAACAGCCGGGTATTCACCCATGAGCTGAAAGCAAAATCCTGCATCATTTAGCCAGCCCGATTAGCCACTGCATAGGACATACCCATGACCGATTATCCGATTTATCTGGCCGGACGCTTTCAAACCACCGCCACGCCGCTGGCCGTAGTCAGCCCTTACTCCGGGCAAACTGTTTATCAAACCTACACGGCCGGAGAAGCGGAATTCGAAGCCGCAGTAGTCGCTGCCCAGGCCGCGCAAGCCACCATGCAGGCTCTGCCGGTTTACGAACGTTACAGCATCTTGCAGCAAGTATCGGCAGGCATTTTGGCGCATCGCGATGAATTTGCCACGATCATGGCGCAGGAAGCCGGCAAACCCTGGAAAACCGCGCAAATCGAAGTCGAACGTTCGGCGCAGACTTTTTTGGTCGCCGCCGAGGAAGCCAAACGCCTGCCCGGCGAAATACTCAGCCTAGCCTGGCATCCTGCCGCCGCGAACAAAGACGCCATCATTCAATACTTTCCGGTTGGTGTGGTGGCGGGAATCTCGCCGTTTAATTTCCCATTGAATCTAGTCGCGCACAAAGTCGCGCCGGCTATTGCCGCCGGCTGCCCGATGGTGTTAAAGCCGGCTTCGAAAACGCCGATCAGCGCGCTATTGCTGGCCAAAATCATCCATGAGGCCGGCTTGCCGGCTGGCGGTTTGTCGGTATTACCGATGGATCGTGTCACGGGTAACAAGCTGGTAACCGATCCGCGTTTTAATTTACTCAGCTTCACCGGTTCACCGGAGATAGGCTGGCAAATGAAGCGGGATGCCGGCAAAAAGAAAGTGGTACTGGAGTTGGGCGGTAACGCCGCCTTGATTGTGGATAAGGACGCCGATGTGACGCTGGCTGCCAACAAAGCCGTAGTCGGTGCATTTGCTTATGCCGGGCAATCTTGCATACACACGCAGCGGATTTATGTCGAAACCTCGTTATTCGATGCTTTTATCGCGCAGTTTTCTCGAAAATTAGCCGAGCTAAACATCGGCGATCCGCAAGCACCGAACACCGACTTTTCCAACATGATCGACGAAAACAACGCCAAGCGCATCGAAAGCTGGGTTAACGAAGCCATTGCCGACGGCGCCAAACTCCTTGCCGGCGGCAAACGCGACGGCACCCTGTATGCGCCGACCGTACTGACCAATACCCGCAACGCCATGAAAGTCTGCAATCTGGAAGCGTTCGCACCGATTGTGGTCATCGAAGCGTTTACCGATTTTAAACAGGCGGTGGCCACCATCAACGATTCCAGCTTTGGCTTGCAAGCCGGGTTATTTAGCTTCGATAGCCGCAAGATTCGCTACGCGTTCGAGCATCTGCATGTCGGCGGCTTGATAGTCAACGATGTACCGACTTTCCGTGCCGATCACATGCCCTACGGCGGGGTAAAGGATTCCGGCCTGGGTCGGGAAGGCCCGAAATACGCCATCTTCGATATGCTGGAACCCAAGTTATTGGTAACCGATCACAGCCAATCGCAATTTTAACCTCTAAATCGCAAACACTTATCCATGCTCCGCATTATCTCCGTCAATCTAAACGGCATTCGTTCGGCAAACAGAAAAGGCTTTTACGAATGGTTGGAAGCCCAAAATCCCGACTTCGTCTGTCTGCAGGAACTCAAGGCCCAGGCCGCTGATATGACAGACGGCATGCTGACGCCCAAAGGCCTGCACGGCTATTTTCATTATGCCGAAAAGAAGGGCTACAGCGGCGTCGGCGTCTACAGTAAACAGCCGGCCGATAAAGTGATCGAAGGTTTGGGCCATGCCGACATCGATAGTGAGGGCCGCTATCTGGAAGTGCAAGTTGGTAATCTGTCGGTGATTTCCTTGTATCTGCCGTCCGGCTCCAGCAGCGAGGAGCGACAAACCGTCAAATACAGTGTGATGGAACGCTTCTATCCGCATCTTGCCGAACTGAAAGCCAGCGGTCGTGACGTGGTGATTTGCGGCGACTGGAATATCGCTCACAAGGAAGCCGATTTGAAAAACTGGCGCGGCAACCAAAAAAACTCCGGTTTTTTACCTGCGGAGCGGGCCTGGATGACGCAGATATATGACGAGCTGAGCTGGGTGGATGTCTATCGGCGTTTGCATCCGGACAGCACTGACGCCTGCTACACCTGGTGGAGCAATCGCGGTCAGGCTTGGGCCAAGAATGTCGGTTGGCGCATCGATTATCAAGTCGCCACGCCGGGCATCGCCGACAGCGCGCGGGCAACCAGCGTTTTTAAAGAGCAACGCTTCAGCGATCATGCGCCGTTAATCGTCGATTACGAGTATTGATAGCTGTCATGCACCGAAATAGCGGCAGCTGCCGCTGAGCTGATGCACCAGCCTGGTTATCCCGGTAATCAATCGCACCAATTCAGATCAAGACCGGCCATCAATAGGTACATAACCGTTGAAATGCGCAGCTATCGAAGACCGCATATTTAACTTTTAGCCAACGCAGACCAAGCAGTCTCGTCAAAACTGCCAGCTGGCGCAAATAAAAGGGGATTCCCTGCCTCACTATCACGCCACCACCGACCTTGCTTCACAACCCCCTGCTCCGCACCAGTCTTGTGCATGTATTTAACGCGTAACCTTATATTTGAGATTAGCAGAGGGATTTGCAGACTCTTTGCCCAGCCTAACCGAGACTAAGCCAAACCGTGCGCATAAGGCTTCAAGCTAATATAAAGATAAAAACCAGCTTCACACCCATCTACGCACTAAAATGGAACGCAAATTCGGGCATCAGCACCATAGTTGCGCAATAGTTCAGCTTTTTGCCAGCCAACTTGACCCTTAGGGCGATTTTAAGCTTGGCGTGTAAATTGCTTATTCACTACAACACTCAAAACTTAAATTAAACAGTGCATAAAAAGATACTGGATCACTTAAACGAAGCAATCCTGCTGTTCGACAAGGACTTGCGTCTGACCTATATCAATCCCGCCGGCGAGATACTGCTTGCCGATAGCGCTAAGCATTTGCTCGGCCAGACGGCGCATAAGCTATTCAAAACTGCGCACAACACCCTGTTTAACGATTTATTACCGCGCTTGTATCTGCTGGAGCCTCTGGTCGATAGAGAATTAATTCTAGAGCGGCTAAGCCAATCCATTACAGTTAACCTCAGCGCCACACCCTTGCTGGAAGACGGGAAATTGAGCGAAATCCTGATCGAATTGCAGCAGGTGGATCGGCATTTGCGCATTACCAAGGAAGAACAATTACTAGCTCAACAAAATACCAGTCGCATGTTGGTGCGCGGCTTGGCGCATGAGATTAAAAATCCTTTGGGCGGCCTGCGCGGCGCGGCGCAACTGCTGGATCTGGAATTGCAGGATCCTGAATTGAAGGAATATACGCAAATCATTATTGCGGAATCAGACCGCTTGCAGGATCTGATGGACAAGATGCTCGGCCCGAACAAGCCGGCACACAAAAGTCAAATGAATATCCACGAAGCTCTGGAACGAGTCAGGCATCTGGTCACAGTAGAAGCCGCTCACGGCATTATGCTGCATACCAATTACGACCCGAGCATCCCGGAGATTTTCGCCGACAAAAACCAGCTGATCCAGGCCATTCTGAATATCGTCAGGAATGCTGTGCAAGCAGTACAAAACCACGGCGTAATTACCATCAAGACCCGGGTGCAACGGCATATGACCATAGGTCGCAAACGTTACAAACTGACCGTCAAAATCGACATTATCGATAACGGCCCGGGCATTAAGCCCGAGCTGATGGGACAGATTTTTTATCCGATGATCACCGGCCGCGCCGAGGGCACCGGACTTGGCCTGTCTATTGCTCAATCATTGATCAACCAACACAACGGCTTGATCGAATGCGAGAGCGAACCAGGCAACACCGTATTTTCCATCTACCTACCTTTGGAGAAGAATCATGCAAATACCTGACAAGGTCTGGATTGTCGATGATGACAAATCCATCCGCTGGGTACTTGAGAAAGCCTTGCAAAAAGCCGGCGTCCATACGCAAAGTTTTGCTAATGCCAACGAACTGCTTAAATCCCTGCCCGGCGGCTTGCCGCAAGTACTGATCACTGATATTCGTATGCCGGGCATGGATGGCTTCGAGCTACTGCGCAACATCCAAAACAGTTACCCTGATCTGCCGGTCATCGTAATGACGGCGCATTCGGACTTGGAAAGTGCGGTTTCGGCTTTTCATGGCGGGGCCTTCGAATACCTGCCCAAACCCTTCGACGTCACCGAAGTCGTCGAAACCGTGCAACGTGCCTGCGCGCACAGCAAACAACGGCAAAGCGACCTTGTGCAAGCGCCGCCCACCGTGGAGGAAACGCCGGAAATCATCGGCGAAGCACCGGCCATGCAAGAAGTGTTTCGGGCGATAGGCCGTCTGGCGCGCTCACACATCACCGTACTGATTAACGGCGAATCGGGCACCGGCAAGGAACTGGTCGCCAAGGCCCTGCATCGCCACAGTCCGCGCGCCGACCAGCCGTTCATTGCTTTGAATATGGCGGCTATCCCGAAAGACTTGATGGAATCGGAACTGTTCGGTCATGAGAAAGGCGCGTTTACCGGTGCCCAAGCCAGGAGGATCGGCCGTTTCGAACAGGCTAACAACGGCACGCTGTTTCTGGATGAAATCGGCGACATGCCCGCCGAATTGCAAACGCGCTTACTGCGGGTGCTGGCGGACAACGAGTTTTATCCGGTGGGCGCCCATACCTCGGTAAGAGTTAACGTCCGCATCATTGCAGCGACCCATCAGGACCTGGAAGCACTCGTGTCTCAGGGCCGATTTCGCGAAGACTTGTTTCACCGCCTGAACGTGATTCGAATTCACATTCCGCCCTTGCGCGAACGCCGCCAGGATATAGGTTTGTTGATGCGGCATTATCTGTATCAAAGCGCGAAGGAATTGAATACCGAGATCAAACTTTTAAAACCGGAAACCGAGGCGTTTTTGAGCAGCTTGAAGTGGCCGGGCAATGTGCGGCAACTGGAGAATATCTGCCGCTGGCTGACTGTAATGGCCTCCGGACGCGAAATTCATATGGAAGATTTACCGCCGGAATTGGCCCACAACACCGGCGATTCCGGATCGGGCGATAGCACCCCGGGCGACTGGGAAAGCCAGTTCAAAAACTGGGTCAAGCTACAACTATCGACCGGCAAAGTGGACATCGCCAAGCAGGCCATCCCGACCTTGGAAACCCTGTTAATCGAGGCCGCGTTGAATCACACCCATGGCAGGAAACACGAAGCAGCGCTGTTGCTAGGCTATGGCCGCAACACCTTGACACGTAAAATCAAGGAGCTCGACATTAAGGAATAAGCGCCGCCTTCGCTGCCGGAAACCCCTAATTTCCCGCCGGGCGGAGCGTCCGCAATCGCCTATTAATAGGGCCTCTTCGACTTGAAAAACCGGCAGGTTTTTTTATCGGTTTAAATGCCATCGGTGTATACTCCCGCCGTCTGATTAACCTCAATAACAAGCAGAGAAGGTTTACATCTAATGGCGGATAAAACGGTAAGTAAACACCTGACCAATCTTGAAAGACAGTTCGCAGCGACCGATCCGGTTTTGCAAAAAACCGCCAAGATATTTCAGGAATTGGATGAAATCGAATTCGAACTGGGTTTGATCGATAATGACGAAACCACCGCGCGTAAAACCAGTTGGTGGCCTATAGTCAGCACCCTGGGCGGTTACTCGCCCGCTAAATCAGACTTTGTTAATCGTTATCTCGGCGTACAGCTACACACCGCTCGCCACAAATTCACCGTTCTGCAATATACGCCACAAGCCAATACCGCGACGCTGCCCGGCACCGCACTGGACGCCGACCACCGTTTGCCTTTTTATCAAATCAGCCGTGAGATTGATTTGGTCGCCAGCGGCGAAGGCAGCAAACTGAACAGTTATCTGGAGCTGGTCACTGTCAATAGCGGCAAATTGAAAAACAAGTTGTTGATCGACACCCCGGTATTGAACCCGGCTGCGGAAACCCCGGTTTCCGGCCTATTGCGAAAATACGTTATAGGCATCTCAGACCTGGTACTGGTGTTTAACGACTTATTCGAGGCTGATGCCGATTTGATCAAGGACACCCTGGCACAGATCGTTGCCCACCAGGATGCCAATAAATTTATCTTCGTGATCGATCATTCCGAAATAACCATCGATGCGCTGAAAAGACAGGAAATCGCCGCATCCTGGCAACGGCGTCTGGCCGAACTGGGCATTCACACCGGCCAATTCATCGTCTTGTCGCAATCCGGCGACACCTCGATATTCGACCAACGTTTCAACAACATTAATAATGATCGTTCCTACCGAATCCTCGGCACCCTGGAACAAAGCATCCGCGCCATTGACGACACTATCTTCCCGGAAGTGGAAGACGCTTTAACAACCTGGAAAGATAGATCCAACGCCTCCACCTTAATCGTGCTGGGCTTTGTGGTGATGTTGATGTTGTTTGCCGAGATCGCGGTAGGCATACTTGAGTTGCTACTGGATCCGCTGATAGGCGGCGCCATCGTCGCGGTATTAATTGGTGTCTTGACACCGCTGCATGTAGTCGTCAGCCGCGTGCATGCAAAATTCCTGATCAAGCAATTGCACAAGCGGCAGAAACAGTTAAATCTTAGCGAAGACTTGGCAGGCCTATTTGAAAAAAGCCTGAGCTTCTGGCGGATTTTAATGCCTATCACCGACCCGGTCGGTAAAACCAAGAAAAACCGCAAAAAACTCAATGGTCTTATCGAGCAAAGCAAAGACTTGGTGCAAGCTTTAAACGATCAGTTTAGCCATGGACAGCAGCCGGAATACCGCAACCAATATGATGCGTATGCTTATGCCGACCAAGAGGAATCTAACTAATTACTAGAGTGCCTGGCAATGGACACCATTAGACGTTACTTCCCGCTATGCTGGCTTAATGTCTCGGTCTTGGACTTGCCCAGATCGAGGCGCTTTTTTAAATACAATGCGATTTTTTATTTTATCGCAGTGTTTTTTATTCAGTTCAACATGTCTGACGACATTGACTCGATCTTCGAGGTGGTGCTGGAGACGGCGTTAACCCTGGGCTTTATAGCGCTGGTATTACTGCTGAATCGAACCTTTAATACCTTCATGCAAGTCGCGTCGGCCATTTTGTTTTGCGAAAATGTCGTCGCGATCTTTCTGATTCCTATAGTGTTTTGGGTGACAGTGGCAGAAGATACGCCTAGCTACGCAACATTGGCTTTGTTTTTTATGTGGGACACGGCAATCGTCGCGAGGATCTTTAAGGATGTATTGCAAGTCAATACACCCGCAAGCCTGGTGGTGTCTTTGTTTTATTTTTTTACCACTTACGGCGGCGCTTACGGTATATACAGCCTAGTGGGCGGCTGATGGCTCCGGTTTAACGCCGTAATAATTAGATAACACATCGTAGGCACCTTGCACGCCGGCAACGGCTGTGGCTTTCAAAGGCAAACAAGCGCCGCTCCATTGCTTGATTTTGCCATCAAAATAAAACGCCCATTCGCCCTGCCAGCAATTGCCTTTTTTGGCAATGCGGCCGGCCATCACCGATGTCACTTCATAGCGAGCAGACACCGCCAACAAGTTGCGGGAATCGGCACTCAACACTTCGCTCAACGAGATTTTTTGCTGTTCTTCCAGATCCAGCATCGGATAAATCATTGGCACGCCTTTAATTTTAGAAGCAAAAGCCAAAGCGCTTTCCAGTTCCGGCATGCTATCGGCGTTGTAAAACCGCCGACCTTCTTCGTCATCAACGACCAACCACACCAAGGTTTCCGGTCTGATCTCGCTCCAAATACCCACCTGACTTTTACGCATCACTTCCATCAACTGGTCTTCGTCGAACTGCACCCGCAGCAAACGCGCCTCGGTGTCGGGTAACTCGTCGGCGGAAATCAAGGAAAATTGCGATTGTTTAACGTAGCTCTGCGCACTATTCAATGCCTGCTGCACTACCGGAATTTTGGAAATATCCTCGGACACCAACACCCGGCTCAATACCGCATACATCGCTTGCTTGATCGCGACGGTTCTATCTTCAGCGGATTGGCTATTGGCTATCAGCTCTATCTCATACAAGCCTTTTACTTCGACAGCCGCCGTCAGCTGAGAATAACAAAGTAATCCCAACAAACACAGCCTTAAAAACCCGGACTTACCTTTCATAAAAACATTGACCACAAGCCTACCCTGACAGTGCATTAATGGGAACTATAGTACAATATCGGTCGTTTCAACCTTAACTTTAACGAGAGACTGACATTGAGCGAACAACAACAAGACCGCCTGAATTATAAGAGCGCGGGCGTCGATATTGAAGCCGGCAACGCTTTGGTCGAACGCATCAAACCCATCGCGGCCAAAACCCGTAATGCGGGCGTCATGGCCGGTTTAGGCGGTTTCGGGTCGCTGTTCGAACTACCGCTGGATCGTTACAAACAGCCGGTATTGGTCTCCGGCACCGACGGCGTTGGCACCAAATTAAAACTGGCGTTGGATTTAAACATCCACAATAGCGTCGGTATCGACCTGGTAGCCATGTGCGTGAACGACATTATCGTCCAAGGCGCGGAACCACTGTTTTTCCTGGATTATTTTGCCACCGGCAAACTGGAAGTGGATACCGCCGCCAGCGTCATCGAAGGCATAGGCAAAGGCTGCGAACAATCCGGTGCCGCACTGGTTGGCGGTGAAACCGCGGAAATGCCCGGCATGTACGCTGATGGCGATTACGACCTAGCCGGCTTTTGCGTCGGTATCGTCGAAAAAGACCGCATTATCGATGGCAGCCAGGTCAAAGCCGGCGACAAATTGATTGCCCTCGCCTCTTCCGGCCCGCATTCCAACGGCTACTCCTTGATTCGCAAAATCGTCGCCCGCAGCGGTCTGGCCTGGACCGACAGCGTCAACGGCAAACCGCTCGGTGAAACGCTGCTGACCCCGACCCGCATCTACGTCAAACCCTTGCTGGAACTACTTAAAAGCGTGCCGGTGCATGCGATGGCCCATATCACCGGCGGCGGCATTACCGAAAACCTGCCGCGCGTCTTGCCCAACGGCCTAAACGCCAGTGTCCAGCTATCCACCTGGCAATTGCCGGATATTTTCGTGTGGCTGCAACAGCAAGGCAATGTCGAATTAGCCGACATGTTGGTCACATTCAACTGCGGAATCGGCATGATCCTCTGCGTCGCAGCTGAAGACGAAGCATCGACGCTGGCGAGTTTGAAACAACAAGGCGAAACCGTGTTCAGCATCGGCGAAATCGTCGCCGGCGACGGCAAACCTCAGGTCGTCTACTCCTGAGTCTCTAATATCACCGCCATGCCGGTTTTTCAGGCATGGCCTTACCTGTAAAAAAACTAGCAAACGCGAAAACAGGAATACTCAATAGAGCCTCTGGCCCCGTCTTTGGTCGATTCAACGACAGTGCTGCTATTTGTTAATTTTTTTATCTCAACCAAGCTGTCTCGCAGCTTATCAATTAATTGGATACCACAATGAGCGATTTACCCAACTGTCCGAAATGCGGCTCGGAATACACCTATAACGACGGCAATATGAATATTTGCCCGGATTGCGCCCACGAATGGTCGGCCGACGGTGCCGCCGAAAGCGGCGACGACAATAAAGTCATCAAAGATGCCAACGGCAACGTATTGCAAGACGGCGATACCGTCACCGTCATTAAAGACCTGAAAGTGAAAGGCTCCTCACTGGTTGTCAAAGTCGGCACCCGAGTTAAAAACATCCGCTTGGTCGACGGCGACCACGATATCGACTGCAAAATCGACGGCATAGGCGCGATGAAGCTAAAATCGGAATTTGTGAAAAAAGCCTAATTGCCAAGCCGACGCTAACCGAAAGTAGCGTTACCTAGCGTCATCTGCTCATCATCGACGGGATACTTCGGAAGGTCCAAGGGGTACCTCCGAAGTACCCCGTCGATCTTCGAAACTACCCTGTCGAGCGTCTGAAGCACCCCGCCAATCTTGCACGCTATCTCGGCTAGCCCCAAAACTACCTGACCGATCTTCAGCGCAAGCGCGCCGACCATTTTTAGCCCCAAGGCGAGCTTATTTAGTATCAAACCAAGCTCACCGCCATCCCACGGATAGATTGACTACCCAACCTCAATCAAAATTGGAAATGGTCTATCATTTATCTGCCCGTTCGTTGATGATGATTTTCGCCCCCCTTGCTACCTTCAGCAAAACACTTCATCACCTGCCTGCTGTTTGCCATTAAGCTAATGGTGATTTTTGAAAAAGTTTATAACCATTGGCAATGCCAAATATGTCGTTCGCTCAGCGGACTTGTGCTGAGCAAAGCCGAAGAAGCCGAAGCGAACGGTTGACTTCGGCTCCGCTCAGTCAACGGAAAATTGCTTGGTTTCGGTACATTGAAGGCCATAAATCGCCTAACGTCCATATCACCTGGCTTCAACTCTCAAAAGGTGCGCCGGCAGACATGCTTACGAACGGGTTGAATGCCTAAATGCAACGAACCTCAAGCGCTTGTGCTTGCTATACTCTCTATGCGACGAAACCAATGATCATGAGCACATCAATGCGGAGAGTAACCCAACATGGCACAACTACATCGGTTTAAAGATGATCGCAAAGCCTAGATTGGCCGGGGGCGGAGTATTGGTCAAGACGGTATGAATTGCGTATTTTTCCATTTGACAAAAACAGATCGGACTGCCGATGTCGACGCAAGATAACTTCAACATCACCCTGGATCAGCTTCGGATCGGTTTGTATATACATCTTGATCTCAAGTGGTTTGATCATCCTTTCTCGTTCAGCCATTTCAAGATAAAGAACGAGGCGCAGATCAAGACCATCCGGAGTCTCGGACTCAAGTCGATTCGTTACGACCCAGCCCTCAGCGATTTCAATCCGCTGCCGCAAAAGATACAGCAGACAGAACTGACAGAGCCGACACCGGTTACAGCCACGCCGGATATTGTGCCGGTGTTGTCGGCCAAGCTCGCGCTGGTCGAGCGAATTCAACTGCAGCGGCAGGCAGCGGCACGGATTGAAAATGCCTTTGTCAATACCGCTAAAACCATTCACGGCATCGAGAAAGACCTGTTTACCAAACCGGCAGAAACCGTGCGAATAGCGACACAATTGGTAGACCAAATTATCGACTCAATTCTTCCCGCCCCGGAACTCGCCATTCACGTCATGGTAGGCAAGGCCGGTGCCGAGGAATTGTATTTCCACGCCTTGAATGTCACCATGCTTTCCCTGATGATGGCTCGCGACATCAAGTTGCCCCAAGAGGTGGTCAGCACCTTGGGAATGGGTGCACTTTTCCACGACATCGGCCATAAGGAGATTCCAGCAAAGATTCTCATGAAAAAGGAACCGCTCAATCAGGCTGAACGCCATTTATTCGAAATGCATTGCCAGTACGGCGTGGGCAACGGTCAGAGGCTGAAGCTTGCGCCAGCCGTCCTGGCCATCATCCATGAACATCACGAATTGTTCGATGGGACGGGCTACCCGAATAAACTTAAGGGCGAGTCTATCGGCTTGCTCTCCCGCATTGTCGTCATTGCCAACCATTACGACGAACTGTGCAACCCGGTGAATATTAACGACGCACTGACGCCCCACGAGGCGCTGTCGACGATGTTTGCCAAGTTGCGCAACAAATTCGATCAGAAACTGCTCCAGGTCTTCATCCGTTGTCTCGGGGTTTATCCGCCGGGCACCATCGTACAGTTTTCCAATGGCGTGATCGGCATGGTCGTCACCGTCAATACCGCGAAGCCGATGAAACCGCTGGTGCTGATTTACGACGCGGATATTCCCAGGGATGAGGCAATCCTGGTAGACATGGAGTCCGAAGCAGATGCGAATATTGCAAAGGCGATCAGACCGGCGCAGGTTCCGCGCGAAATTTATAACTATCTCAGCCCACGCAAACAGGTCAGCTATTATTTCGATCCGAGCAAACCCGGGCAGGAGCAAACCGCCAAATGAGCAGCCTCGAACATCTGATGCTTGATCACAGCCAGAATATGATGCTGCTGGTTGAACCCAGTCAGTTGCGAATCATCATTGCCAACAGAGTTGCAGGCCAAATACTGGGATATTCGGAAGAGGAATTGCTTGCCATGGCTATCACGGATATCGAAAGCTCATTGCAAGACGTCTTTTATTGGGAAGATGTCCGTAACGGTCAATATCTCGATATCGAAACCCAGGATGGCCTTTATCAATGCGCCGGCGGTTCAATGCTGATGGTGACGAAATCCGTCAAGATCATTGAGCATGAAGGGAGCCCTCTGCTTCTGGTTCAGGCCAGGGACGTGCAGAACGAGCACAAGGCCGAGGATGCTCTGGCCCAGATATTGTCGCAACTGAGGGCAACCCTGGAATCGACAGGCAATGGCATTCTGGTCATCGATTGGCATGGCAAAATCGCCAACATGAACCGCTTGTTCAGCAGCATGTGGGGCATTTCGGAGGACTTGCTACTGGAGAGGGAGGACGCGGATATTCTAGAGTTCATTGCCGGACTGGTCGTCGAGCCGGAAGCATTTCGTATTCGCCTGCAGGAGATCGTCGGCAACGGGGAAACCGAAGATATCCTGAGCCTCAAGGATGGCCGGATTTTCGAATGCAGATCGCGGCCGCAATATCTTGGTGAGCACATTATCGGCCGGGTCTTCGGCTTCAACGATATTACCGAGCACAAACGGGCTGAGGAAGCCTTGCGCGATTCCCGCGACTTCCTCGAAGAGCAGGTGCAAAAGCGCACTGCCTCCCTGCAAACGGCGAATACGCAATTGCTAGACGAGAAGGCGCGTCAAGAGGATCTCATCAGGCAACTTGAAGAAACCCAGGTGCAACTGCTGCAATCCGAAAAAATGGCTTCAATTGGCCAGCTTGCTGCCGGCGTAGCGCATGAGATCAACAATCCCATTGGCTTCGTCAACTCCAACTTGAGTACCTTACAGGAGTATGTCGATGGAATGCTCAGACTACTGGCGGCTTACGAACGGGTCGAAGGGTCCTTGGTAGAAGAGGCCTTGCAAGATATTACTCAGCTGAAGCAGGAAGTCGAGATCGGCTATCTGCGTAGCGATATCGGCAATCTTCTGACAGAATCCCTCGACGGTTTGCAACGCGTGCGGCGCATCGTTCAGGATCTGAAGGATTTCTCTCGCGTCGGCGAATTGGAAAAGCAATTGGCGAATCTTGAGTCGGGCCTCGACAGTACGCTCAACGTGGTGTGGAACGAAATCAAATACAAAGCCGAGGTCGTTAAGGAATACGGCGGAATCCCGGAGATAAACTGCATCGCCTCCCAGCTCAACCAGGTGTTCATGAACCTGCTGATCAATGCCGTGCAAGCAATCGAGAGTCATGGCCGAATTACGATTCGCACCGGCCATGACAAGAACAGCGTCTGGGTGGAAGTAGAGGATACCGGCAAGGGTATCAAACCCGAACAGCTCGGAAAAATCTTCGATCCATTCTTTACCACCAAGTCGGTCGGCATGGGCACAGGCCTGGGACTATCGTTATCCTATGGAATTGTTAAAAAGCACAACGGTTGCATAGAAGTAAAGAGCGAGCTCGGTAAGGGTACTATCTTTCGTGTGCTTTTGCCGCGGACTAGCTGATAGGCTTTTTACGTACCCAAACCAAGCAATTTTCCGTTGACTGAGCGAACCTGTGCTGAGCGAAGCCGAAGTCAACCGTTCGCTTCGGCTCCGCTCAGCGAACGACCTATTTGGCATTGCCAATGGGTATAAACTTTCTCAAAAATCACCTTATTGGCTATCAATAGACCTTACGCAATTGGTAGCACCCGTCAATAACATCAAACTGCCCCCCGCAGCTCTACCGGCCGCCCCATACACAGTCGCAAGTAAACCCTGGCTATGGCAATACCGTTAATCACAAACGATATGGTAATCGGTGCGGCAAACCAGGGATGTTGGCTGCTAGCGTGTGACAACAATAAATCCTCACCCAGAAATGCCGGGGTAATCGGAAAGCCCACCAAGCCCAAAAAGCTCAAGAACAAGGCTAAAGACCAACCGGGGCGGGTTTCGGCAAAGGCGCGAAACACGAAAGGCTCATCGGCAAAATTGTAATCTCTCAACAAAACGCTCAGCGCCCAAATGCCCAAGGCCCAGGATGGAATGATGCCGCTAAAGAACAAGGCGACATCGGGCCAAGCGGAAGGCACCATCAACCACACCGCAACGCCGGCTAAAATACTGCTCAAAGCCACACTATGCCAAACCTGAAACGGGCTGTGCTTGTTGCTGAATGCGCTGAGCGAGACCACCGCCATTGCCAGGGAGATGGGCATGGATAGATAGATTCTGGCCACACTACTGACGCCGGACGCGCCAATGGCAATGATCGCCAACAAGGCCAATGCCGCCAGCAGCTTTACCCACAAAGCCAAGCCATTTAATTGCCGACCGATGTTTTTCAGCGGCTCCCACAAAATCTTCCGCACCAACAACTCCAGCTGCCCTTCCTGCAAGGCAAACACATACAAGGTGTTTTGCAGTACCTCCGGCAACGAGTCGCGTATCGAAACCGGCAGAAAGCTCAGCTTGTCGTTGTTATTGATGTAAAACTGGCTATCCACATTACCTTCCACCCGCAGTAAATGCGCGACGATGGACGGCGACACCAACAATTGATAGCAGCGTAAAAACGCGTTGCCCATGAAGTGCAGCAACACCAGGCCTTCCAGGCCTAATGCCAACTCGACAAACATAATCCCCACCTGCGCGATGGAGGCATAAGCCACCTGCCCTTTGATATTGGATTGGGTTTTCTCCGCCAGCGTGGCGATAAATACCGTCAACACACCGATGCTCAGAACAATCAAACGCGGCAAATAGTGATAACTCCAGATCGGCATGGTCCGCAATAACAGAAACACCCCCAGATGTATCGATAAGGCCCCGTAGAAAATTGCACTGGAAGGCGTCGGCCCTTCCATGGCCCTCGGCAACCAAAAACTGAACGGAAACTGCGCCGACTTGCCGGAGGCGGCCAAAATAATCAGCCAGGATAAAATCGACAAGGACGCATACCCGGCTGGCGGAATATTGTTGGGATCGAACATGGTCAACAACTGGCTAAAGTGCTGACTTTCGTGAAACAACAAATGGCTCATCCAGGTACCGACCAGCAAACCCACATCACAAAAGCGATAAATGGTGTAAGCGCGTAAGGCATTGCGCACCGGCTGCGGCCGATGTCGGTAAAAAGCGATCAGCAAAAACGAGGAGATCCCGACGATTTCCCAACCGGCAAACAGCATATCGATACTGCCGGACAGCACGATCAGATTCAAACCAAAGGCAAACCCGAAAATAGCCTGAAAGAAGCGTTTGTAGCCGGCTTCGCGGTGCAAATAGACCCGGCAGTATTTGACAATGGCCGAGAACACCGCCCACACCACGAATAAATAGGCCGCTCCGACCCTATCCAGAAAAAACAACAAGGGAAACTGGTAATCGTCGTGTTGATATACCACCAGCCATTGGTATTCGAAGTTGGCAAAACCGTGCGCCGCCCATGCCGCCAGCAGGCCCAACACTGCCACACCCTTGAGCCGGGTCATCCACAAACTGATCGCGGCGATCCGGTGCTCATCGTCCGGGCTGAAAAAAATCAGCAAAAAGCCGATTAAAGGCAATAACACGCACGCCAATAATAAAGCACTCATCCCTGTCTCCTTTCCAATTGGTGGACCGGAATGGTCCGGGTTTGTCCGACAATGATTTTTTCCGAGCGGCTACCGACAGGCAAAGACTTATCACTCGCCGGTTCGGCGACTTTCCAACCCGTACTGCTATACATAGACAACTCACGAGTCAATGGATCGCACGCTACCAGCCGTATCCACTCGTTATCCAGCCATTCCCGCCAGTCGCCCAACATCGCAATGGCCTGATCGGCAATCGCGGTGGTTTGTTCCACCACCATTAGTAAGCGCGCCGGCTCGTGAACTTCGATCATTTGCGAGGGCAAGCCGGTACGCAAATCGCCCTCCACGCCGTTGGCCACGCCCAACAAGCCGATCACGTTATGTGGCAATTTGGTACCCGCGCCGTAGACCGAATTGTCGATGCGCGAAAACAGATATTCCAGATTGATACCGCCGCAAACCGGAATCACCGCCGACAATACTTTCACCAATATCGAGCCATCGCTATCGCTGTTGGGATCGTAGGATTGCAAAAACGCCCGTCTATCCATGAATAAATGCCGGGTCAAATTGCGCCGCCCCACCACGCAATACAAATTATTGGAATGATTCAACTCCGGGCGTGGCTCGAAAATCGACGAAGCCCGCGCCACGACATGGCGATGCGCATTTTCGTTGCTATGCGATTTTGGCCCCAACTCAAACCAGCGGCAGCGCTCGCGTGCATTGCGCTGCAACGCGTGTTGCATACTGTGTTGAAAACTGTGCAGCGCATGGCGCGTGTCTTTATCCAATTCCTGCTGATCGAAATAACTGATTTCATCACGGCTGGTATTGTGCAAGGCTGGCACAAAATGGGTGCTGTCTGGGATGACTACGCCGCGTTCGCGCAGAATTTCCCGCACCTGCGGATGGTTGGCCATCCAGGCAAAGGCGCGCGCATTGGGCGCTCCGGGTTTGCCGGAACAAGCACCGCAATCGTAAGCGGCAAAATGCGGATTGTTAACACTGCTGGAGCCATGCGCAACCACCACGACTAAGGGCGCAAAGTGTTGCGTCAAGCCGATATTGCGCAGCAAGCCCCCTACCCGATCAGCCATTTCCGCCAAGGAAAATCCCAACAAATAGCCATCTTCATTGAGTTCCTCGCTCTCGCGCAGCAAATGCAAATGACCGTGAGCATCGACTTCGCTCAAACTTTGGATGCCCGGTAACTGCCCGCCGGGACGCAACACGCTCCATCCCAGCCTTAGGGCATAAGCCAAACCCAGCGTTTGCGTATACAGCCAACCGCGAACCATAGAATGCGCGCCAAAATGCATATTCGCCAACGACTCGCCCTTCTCTGCCTTGTCGGGCTGCGGCTTATCGGTCGATTCCAAAATCAGATGTTTGGGTTTAATTACCACCGGACATTGCGCCACCGGATAGACATCATCCAAACCTTGATAGAGAAAATCGATACCAAAAAATCCCGGCGCACCAAAAGTTTCGATACCGGCGTCCGCATCTTCCAGATAGCGGCGTATCGAACATTCTCTATCGTCGATGCAAAACAGTGCTTGCACCTTGGGCGCATGCTCGGCGGCCTGATCAACGGCGGCTTGCGAGCGCAAGGCCAGTAACAACTCGGAATGCAACGACCATTCCATCGCCTCGTGCCACACCCGCATTTTCAGCGGTACCTGCGGTTTGGTCGCATCCCTCTCCAATAAAGGGATGGCGTGTAAATTCGGTAGCTTTGCGATCTGGAAAAAACTGTGACCGTACTTTTTATCGACAAACGCCAGCTCGCACGCCAGTTCCACCGCCAACAATTCCTTTAAAGAAATAGCCCGTGGCGCCAACAGCACATTGGGCTGGGTCTCGATGATCCGCACCATGCCAGACCAACCGGGATGGGCCAGCAGCACTTCCAATAGATATTGCCCGTACAAACTTTCGTCGCCGACAATTTTGGCCAGGCAATTCATAATCATCTTATCCGGACCGGCATCCAACATCTGCCTCACTACCGGCTGATGAAACGGATAAAGCGGTAACAGGCTGTTTTGCACCAGTCGCAACACGCAGTCCCAAAAACGCTCGTCGGGTTTGGGCATGGCCCAGCGGCTAATGCCTTGATCGAGAAAATTACTCAGCAAGCGGAACATTACCGGGTGTACCAGACCGTTCAAGTCGATTTCCAGGTGATTCAACCAGGCGCTGCGGATACCATGATTAGCCAATGACTGCGGCGGATAGTGACTGTGATCGTCGGGCTCAAACAGCGATGCCCGCAATGACTCCTCTTGATATACGCTACAAGCAGCTTGAGCGATCGCCCAATCCAGCGCCTTTTGGTTAATCCGTCCTTCGGCAAACCGCTGCTGGTAATCCTTCAAAGGCAAATAGCTTTTGGCCCCGTAAACCTGAGCCGCCACCGCCACCCCTTCGTGAAACGGATAGTCCTGCACGGCATGCAAGGTATTGTGATGAATAAAATCCTTGATCGGTCCCTGGCTGGGCAGCCAGTGGGCGATGTGGCCGATAGCCACATCCAGATCGAAAGCATCATTATTGTGAACATTGTGATGAGCAGAAGCAGACATCTGTAACTTAAACCTCGCTAGACAAACAGAAGCTGAGGCAAACAGCCTCTTATGCTTCATGTTGCATAGCGCGTGCCAAATCCATAAAAGCCGCCAAATCCGGGTTTCCAGCTGATTGCGCTCAGCCTAAGCCAAGCGATCCCGGTGCAAATAAACCACTGAACTGGTTGAATCTGACGAATCAACCAACTCACCAAACCAAATTCACCGCAATTTTACGACTAACCACTTGCCACAAGCCTTGATATGCCGGCACTGACGCGATTCTTGCAAAATTGGCATGCTTCTCGCTGGACATTGATTTTCCTTGGCTTCTGAGAAAAACCATGACCACATCACCTTCGGCCACCTTGCCCAAGACCGGGCTACCCGGTTTAATTGAAAACTGGCGTAGCGACCTGCTATCCGGTTTTTTAGTGTTCTTGATTGCCTTGCCGCTGTGTCTCGGCATCGCCATGGCATCGGGCTTCCCGCCCATGTCCGGCATCATCTCCGCCATTATCGGCGGCGTGGTGGTTTCCAGAATCAGTGGTTCATTTGTCACGATCAATGGCCCAGCGGCCGGCTTGATCGTGGTGATCGTCGATGCGGTGCAAGCGCTCGGCGAAGGTGATGCGATGGCCGGTTATCGATACACACTAGCAGCCATTGTGATTGCCAGCGTCTTGCAAGTGCTGCTGGGCGTTTTCAAGGCCGGCAAACTCAGCGCATTCTTCCCGTCATCAGTCGTACATGGCATGCTGGCAGCCATCGGTATTATCATCATGGCCAAGCAAATTCATACCCTGCTTGGCGTGAAACCGGCTGCCAAATCGCTGCTAGGCACTATCGCCGAGATTCCGCACTCCATCATGGAGTTCAATCCGGAAGTGACCCTGATCGGCATACTGGGCTTGGCATTGTTGATTATCTGGACAATGATCAAAAACCCCACCTTAAAAATGATCCCAGCTCCCTTATTGGTGGTATTGATAGGCCTGGGTCTGGGTCAGTATTTCGACCTGGATCATATTCATGAATACATGTTCTTGCAGGATGAACCGATATTAGCCCATCACGTATTTACGGTGGGGCCGGCCTTTTTGGTGGCCGTCCCGGAAAACTTTCTCTCCGGCTTTTATTTTCCAGACTTTTCCAAAATTGCCACTGTGGAGTTCTGGACTTCGGTCATTACGATATGGCTGGTAGGCAGCCTGGAAAGTTTGTTGAGCGCATCGGCGGTCGATAAGCTTGACCCGTACAAACGCAACTCCAACCTCAACCGCGACTTGACTGCGGTTGGGATCGGCAATTTGGTCTCCGGCATGATAGGCGGCTTACCGATGATCGCCGAGATCGTCCGTAGCTCCGCTAACGTCAATAACGGCGCGAAAACCGGCTGGTCCAACTTCTTTCACGGCGTATTTTTACTTATCTTCGTCGCGCTGTTTCCCAAGCTGATCCATGAAATTCCGTTGGCGGCTTTGGCGGCATTATTGGTCTTTACCGGCTTCCGACTGGCCTCGCCTAAAGAGTTTGCGAAAACCTTGGCGGTAGGCGTCGACAATTTCGCGGTGTTCGTGATCACCATCCTCGGTGTATTGGCGACTGACCTATTGATAGGCGTGGCAATCGGCATCGTGGCCGAACTGGCGATTCATGTCAGCCGCGGCCTGAAGCTGCGTAACGCTTTTTCGATGGCTTTTCATGTACACAAAACCAATGCCGACACCTACCACATCGCGGTATCCGGCGCGGCGGTATTTTCCAACTTCATCACACTGAAAAGCTTGCTGGCCGATTTTCCTGAACGCAAAACCGTGTTTTTCGACCTTACCGAAGCTGAGTTGATCGACCATACGGTGATGGAATTCATTCATCATTTTACCGATGAATATAACCATGCCGGCGGCCGTTGCGAGATTGTCGGCTTGGACGATCACGAAAGTTATTCGGACCACCATCTCGCGGCAAGACGCAAAATCGTTCTTTAAGTTAAACGCAATTCCCGCCGTCGAGGGTTATTGACGGCGGCGAATCTGCCAGCCTGTCGCAACTTGTTTTAATTCGTTGCACTAAAAAACATACAACCAAAGCAGATCATCGCCCTACCAAAATGGCGATGGTTCTATAGCCGCATAGTTTTTATCCGGAGGAACTTTATGTACCCGCTAACTCAAAAACTCTCTTTTCTGCAGTTGCTTACCTTGGTATCGCTGACAGCCATTTCATGCGCCGCATCGGCCGACGATCTGACAGAAGACTCCGGGGCCTGGCTGCAAGCCGTTGCCGAAGGCAGCATGAGCGTCATCGATCCAAGCTTGAAAAATGGCCGCATCTGGGTGGAAGGCCAGTCGCGTTTTGATCGTGACTGGAGCCACTGGTATCAAGGCATGGTCCGCACCGCCGTGGGCTATTCCTTGAGCGACCGCGCCACAATCTGGGCCGGTTACACCTGGTTGCCTACCCAAAACATCGGCAAATCTTATGTCTCCCAACAAGACATTTGGCCGGCGTTTCGCTACGTGTTGCCCACGGAGATAGGCACTTTTACATTCCGCACCATGTGGGAAACCAACTTTCTGAACGGCGACCAGTTGCGTGAACGCCCTCGCCAAATGATCAAATTCATGCATCCTTTGGAGTTCGAACCACGCTTGAGCCTAATCGCCTGGGACGAAGCTTTTTACCGGGTCAATTCCACCACCTTTGGCGGCAAGTCAGGTTTTGACCAAAACCGGGCGTTTGCCGGCTTTGGCTGGAGCTTCAACAAAAATGTTAGAACCGAACTGGGTTATATGAACCAATATGTCGAAAACGCCAATCACAGCGCGGCTACCATGCGGCATTTGGGCATGGCATCGGTGTTTGTCAATTTCTAATTCGACAATTATCAAGCGTATATAATAATCCCAGTTATCTCCGCCACAACTAGACTGGTTTGTGCCATCACAAAATGCCGAAGCTTCAATTGAATCGGCAGAATCAAATATTTCTGAGCAGGCAACTGACATGAGCCGCATCATCATTTTTTTTATGATCATTTTCAATCTCATGGCTTGCTCCACGGAATCAAGGCTGGAGCCGGAGGTCGCGCAGCAACCGTCCGGCACCCGCCCGGTCTTGACGAAAAGCGCCAAAATCCCCGAGCCGCCGGAAACCGGCGAACCGGCCATGCATGCGATTCAAAACAATCACCTGCAGCAAGTGATGCAGCAAATCAACGAACTGGTTTACGCCCAACTAAGCAGCGAAATTAATTTGGGAGAGCAACGCGAGTTAAAATCAGCGGAAATCGCCAGGATTGCCCAGGAGTTGGCGGCTAGCGAGAAATCAATTGTGCAAACCCTGCCCACTCTCAATCTGAAACAGGACGAGCAAACCACCTTTCTCGCATTGGCGGACAAACTGCGCGTCAGTGCGGTACAAATGCAAGATTTGGCTGACCAAAACCAATTACGGGCGATTCCAGCGACATTAGACACTATCACCAATACCTGTATCTCTTGCCATGTGTTATTTAGAAAGAGCCGTAGCTTGTTAGAAAAATGTAAAGATCCCAGATACACTTGCTAAGCATCTTTCGACGCTGGACCGGCCTTTAATTTACTTAACAATCGATGGCTTCTAATCGCGATATGAACCACAACTTTACGCTGATCGTTTGTTTGACCGTTTTCAGTCAGGTATTACATCCTACCGAGACATTCGCAGCCGACGGCCATGCCGATCCGCACTGGACTTACGAGGAACAAGAAAGCTGGGGCGAATTAAAAGACCAACTCTACAGACCACCTTTTCCTTACGCGGAATGCGGCATCGGCCAAAAGCAATCGCCGGTGAACATCGAAACGGCTAGCGCCGTTAAAGCTGAAAAGATAGATGAACTGCAACCCAACTATCTGGAAATACCGCTGAGTCTAACCAACAACGGCCATACCATCAGAGCCAACACCACAAAAGGCACCTTGAACTTTGGCAATAACGAATACGATTTGGTGCAATTTCATTTTCACGCGCCCAGCGAGCATTTACTGAACGGCGTGGCCTATCCGCTGGAGATTCATTTTGTCAACGGTACGGCCGATGGTCGGATGGCGGTGCTGGGTGTATTGGTCAAAGCCGGCGGCCATAACCCGGCGTTCCAGGCAATCCTTGAACAATCGCCCAACCACATCGGAGACACCGTCAATCCACCCGCGATGATCCTCCCCGCGCGCTTACTGCCGGAAAATACTCAACATTTCTACACCTATGCCGGCTCATTAACCACCCCGCCCTGCAGCGAAGGTGTGCAGTGGTTCATCCTGCAAGACACCCTGGAAGTATCGGAACAGCAAATAAGAGATTTCAACGCCAAGTTCTACCATGACAATGCCCGTGTCGAACAAAAACTAAATGGCCGAGTATTGGACGCGCATTGATCTTATAGCGACCAAAATCAAGGCTACCGGCAACATAGCCCTGAAAACTCGCCAATCCGGCAAATTCCCCGAGACATCCAAGACGCCTAGTCCGCCGAACACTCAAAAATAACCGAGGTCCAAGCATGCCAATCAATCTCGCTCCCAAACAGTCAAAACCCTTTTGGCATGACTCTGTCCAAGAGCTATTCCAGCAGTTGCAAGCTAATGAACAGGGTCTGTCCCGGCAAGAAGCGGCATCGCGCCTAAAACGCTATGGCGATAACCGCGCGCAAAATCACAAACCACCCGGCGCCGTAAGCTTATTTTTTGGGCAATTCAAAAGTTCTATCATTCTGATCCTGCTATTTGCCACCGGCCTGTCGTTTTACCTGCACGACAAACTGGATGCGATCATCATCCTGTGCATCATTCTGATGAGCGCGCTATTGGGCTTTTGGCAGGAGAAAGGCGCCGCCGACGCGGTGCACAAGTTGCTGGCGATGGTGCAAATCAGGGTCGAGGTGTTACGCGACGGGGCCTTGCAAGAATTGCCCGCCGAACAAATCGTCCCCGGCGACATCGTGCAGTTGCGGGCCGGTGACGTAATTCCAGCCGACTGCCGGCTGCTAAGTTCCGACAATCTGTTCGTCGACGAAGCCATACTTACCGGCGAAAGTTACCCTGCGGAAAAATATGTCACCGAATTACCGATCAACACCGGCCTCAGCCAGCGCCAAAACTGTCTGTGGATGGGCTCGCATGTGCAAAGCGGCAGCGCCACGGCCTTGGCGGTGGCGACCGGACCGGACAGCGAATTCGGCAAACTCTCCGAACGCATCAAACTAAAACCACCCGAAACCGAATTCGAACACGGCGTGCGCCGTTTCGGTTATCTACTGATGGAAGTCACGTTGATTCTGGTCATCATGATCTTTGCGGTCAACGTCTATCTGGACAAACCGATCATGGACTCGTTTCTGTTCGCGCTGGCACTGGCGGTTGGATTGACCCCGCAACTGTTACCGGCGGTGATCAGCATCAATCTCGCACACGGCGCCAAACGCATGGCCGAACAAAAAGTCATTGTCAAACAACTGGCCGCTATCGAAAACTTCGGCAGCATGAACGTATTGTGTTCCGACAAGACCGGCACGTTGACCGAAGGCACGGTGCAGCTGAAAGACACGTTGGATATTAGCGGCCAGACCAGCGACAAGGTAGCGCGTTACGCTTACCTTAATTCCGTATTCGAAACCGGCTTTAACAACCCCATCGACCAGGCCATCCGCCAATTCAAAACCTTTGCTGTCGCCGACGACGGCAAACTCGACGAAATCCCGTACGACTTCCATCGCAAGCGACTCAGCATGCTGGTGCAAGATCAAGGCGAAACCTTGATGATCTGCAAAGGCGCGTTAAACAATATCCTAGAAATTTGCGACACGGCGGAAAATGCCGCTGGCGAGCTGCAACCCATCGCGACCGCTGCAGACGCCATTCAGCAACGCTACCGGGACTATAGCCACCAGGGCTTTAGAACCCTGGGCGTCGCTTACAAACCCATGCCCGGTAAGACCAAGTTTGCCAAGGACGACGAAACCGGCTTGCGTTTCCTGGGTTTTTTGACCTTATTCGACCCGCCAAAAGCCGATTGCGCGGCAACCATCAGCCTGCTGCGCGAGCAAGGCGTGACGCTAAAAATTATTACCGGCGACAACCGCTTGGTAGCGGAAACGGTGGCGGGCCAATTGGGCCTGGCAACATCGGCCATCCTGACCGGTACCGATCTGGCCGGCATGAGCGAAAGAGCTTTGATTCATCGGGTCGCCCAGGTCAATCTGTTCGCCGAAATCGAACCCAATCAGAAGGAGCGCATCATCATCGCGCTGAAGAAAGCGGGCTTTGTTGTCGGCTACATGGGCGACGGTATCAACGACGTCTCGGCGCTACATGCTGCGGATGTGGGCATTTCGGTGGACAGCGCCGCCGACGTCGCTAAGCAAACCGCACAAATCGTGTTGCTGGAAAAAGATCTGCGCGTATTGCTGGGTGGTATTCGCGAAGGCCGCATCACCTTCGCCAATACCCTTAAGTACGTGTTCATGGCCACCAGCGCCAACTTTGGCAATATGTTCAGCATGGCCGGCGCGTCGCTGTTTTTGCCCTTCCTGCCGCTATTACCCAAGCAAATTTTGCTGACCAATCTACTGACCGACTTTCCGGAAATGACCATTGCCTCGGACAATGTCGACCCGGAAATGCTCAGCAAGCCGCACCGCTGGAATATCGGCTTTATTCGCAAATTCATGCTGACTTTCGGCATCATCAGCTCCGTGTTCGACTATCTAACCTTCGGCCTGCTCTTATGGTTGCAGGTGCCGGTAGAGCAATTCCGCACCGGCTGGTTTAGCGAATCGGTGATTTCCGCCGCGCTGATCGTATTTGTGGTGCGCAGCCAAAACCAATTGTTCAGCAATCGTCCGGGCAATCCATTGATGCTCACCACCGCCAGCATCGTAGGGCTCACACTCGCGCTACCTTACACACCCGTGGCACCGTTGATCGGCTTCCAACCCCTATCGTTAGCCATTTCCGGCTGGCTAGGTTTAATCGTGCTGCTTTACATTCTTACCGCAGAGCTGGCCAAACGGGTTTTCTATCGCCATGTAAAGCTATAATCCCATTATTTTTTAATCAACACCCGATGAAACAAAACGCCAACAACGACCTTTCCCATCACATTCTGCCAAATTCGGCAACAATGGTAGGTGTCTGCATTATGGTCATCAGCATCGTCAAAAGTCAGCCTGCCGATATGGTTAGTTACTTTATCGATAAGGCGCTGGCGGTAGACAGTTTGTTATTCACCATCAGTGCACTGCTATCGTTTTTATCGATTCGCCTGGAGCGATCAACAGTCGGTTTGGAACGCTGGGCGGAAGTGCTTTTTATCGTCGGATTAGTGTCGATGACAGTCATTGCTGTCATTTTTTCCTTCGAAATTGTGTGATTGATTTTAGCTACTCCCTCGAATGCGGCAGACTCGCTTGGAAGCGCTATTTAACTTAACCTTAATGTGGAATTAACATTCAATTCATCGCCGAATAGTAAATTAGGCCGCTCTAATTAATCTAAAGGCATTTGGAATATGAAAACCATAAAAAGGCTGTCAATCAATCTATTGGCAATTCTCTCCGTCTTATCTTCAATACCTAGGGTTGAGGCTGCAACGACCATTCAAATCGGTTCAAGCGGAAAAACCTTTGCCTCCTCTATGGTGCAGTGCGCCGTAAATCCAGCCACCGGCTTGCAAGCTGCAACCGTTCAAACCGGCCTATTCAACCCAAGGTCAAAAGATAAGGCAACGATTACTCTCAATGGCGGAACTGTGGCCAAAGTTACCGCGTCGCAACCCGATGTCGCTGTCTGGCTTTATGATGGCAATAACTCTCTCGTGGCCGCCCTGTCCGGTAGAACAGCTGATACCTATGCCTTCACCGTACAACCTGGCTTCTGCGATCTACCCAATACTTCAGGCAACACCTTCAGCGCTGACGGCGTCCTCGAATACGCTGCTAGTGGAAAATCCTATACCACCATCACTCCAGGCTGCGCCTTAAACCCGGCTAGCGGTAACACTCAGCATTTCGTCAACCTGTTCGATAATGGCAGCTACCTACTGAATGTATCAATCAACGGCACGCCGCTAACCCAATTGAACGGAACCACCCGAAAATCAGTGCCTGTGTTTCTGGGTGCGGGATTGAACGTAATCTCGGCAGCCAATGGCACGCTTTCCACCGACTATTACGTTAGAGATGGCGGCAACGGCACTTGCACCTTGCCGTAATATCTCTTTGTCTTCGCTGCCAAGGATTGGCGGCATTTTTTAATGCGCTTAATACCGCTTTGCCTACACTAGGGTGCTCCTAGCGGATAAGGCGGATCACTCCCGCGGTGCCACCGCAAAATGAAAGGCAAATTTTGCCCAACCAAACGTCGAAGCGACGCGCTTCCGCAACGCTCAAGCACATAGCAACTGTCATTCGTTCAAAATACTTGAATATCGCCGCAGAGTCGCGAGCAAACCATCGAACCTGAAATCGCAAGACTCATATAACCTTTATCACGCGAATCTTCCGCAATTATCCATTTTCTCCCGAAACCTTATGGCCACCCTAAATGCCTTCTGAGCAGCTGGGCTTTTTCGGCCATTCACTGAAATTTATTGGTTTATATAAACCACTCCTACTCAATATAACCATTATGCCAAGCATTCCTACCTGGCAATAAGGTTGAAATAAGCCGAATATACTGGGTTTGGCAATCGCCCAGGCAACTTGGCAGACTAATTGCTGATAGACCTTACCAAGCAGGTTCAATGGTTCGACTACGGTGACTAAGCATGAAATACCAAGGTTTCATCTATAAGGCGGCGACTGGCTTGCTCGGTTGTTTGCTGGCTATACAGAGTCACGCCCAGAGCGTACCCTTATCGATAGATGAGGCATTGGCTGTGTTTTACCAGCGCAATCTCGATCTGATAGCCGCGCAATACAATATCGACCAGTCCCGCGCCGACGCCATCATCGCTGCAGCCATTCCCAACCCCACCTTGGGCGTACAAATCTCCGAACTAAGCAACCGGCCCAATATGGGCTCCAACGCCAGCGGGTGCAATCACGATGCCAGTGTGTCTTGCGGCCCCGCCGAATATTTTTCCTTCAGTCAGTTAATCGAAGTCGCCGGCAAACGCGGCCTGCGCATGCAAAGCAGCGGCTTTGCCACCCAGGCTGCGGAAAGCGATTTCCGCGATGCGGTGCGTATCTTTTCCAACATGGTCAGAGATGCTTACTACGACCTGCTGCTGGCGCAGAAGAACCGCTGGCTGGCTCAAGAAATTGTCGATCACTATCAGACCATATCCAAAGCCAACCAGCTAAGGATGAACAGCGGCGACATCGCCGAGTCCGATTTCTTGCGGGTAAAAATGGAAGCCATGCGTGCCCAATCCGATCTGGATAGCGCGCAAACCGCCGTGGAACAGGCCCAAGCCGGTTTGGCAGTCATCTTGCGCTGGCCGGATAACGGTTTGCATTTCGAAGCCAGAGAACAATGGCCTGGCATCAAAGACATCGGCCAAAACCAGACCAAGGACGAGCTGATGAACAAAGCCTTGCAGCAACGCCCGGATTTACTGGCCGACAAACAACGAGCCGCGCAGGCCGAGAAAGAACTGGAGTTGGCCAGACGCCTGAAATACCCGGATGTGACCGTCAATGCCGGCTATGCGCGCGACCCAAGCAACAACGCATTGAATTCGTTTTTTGTCGGCGTCAGTGTGCCGGTGCCCTTGTTTTATCAATACCAAGGCGAATCGGACAAGGCGGCGGTTGCCTTAAACCGGAACCAACTGGCGGTGGAACAAACCGAGCTTGGCATTCGCAACGATGTCGCCAATGCCTTAGCGATCTGGAATAGCTCGGATAAAATCGTGCAGCGGTTTCAAGCCGGCTTGCTGGACGATGCACTGTCGGTGCGCAACAGCGCCGAACTGGCATATAGCAAGGGCGCCACCGGGGTACTGGACTTTATCGAAGCCCAACGCAGCTACAAAAATGTGATGCGCGATTACAGTCAGGCCATGATCAACCGCGCCAATGCTTATTACGATTTGGCCAAAGCCCTGGGCGAGGAAGTCGGCAACGACAACGACAATGCCCAGGCACACACTCAATTGCAATAACAGGCTTAAACGAATACTCGACATGAATAAATCTAGGCAATCTCTCACCAAAATACCGTTGCTCTGTTGCTTGCTGGTTACCGGCATGTTGTCGGCCTGTTCCGACTCGGCCGACAAGACGCCGCCGGCCGCCAAACCGCCCACCCCCGCCGGTGAAGTCATCCTGGCGCCCGACTCGCCGAAAAAAACCTATGTCAAAACCGCTAAGCTCAGCTTGGCCCAGCATCCTTTGTTGGAACCGTTGGCCGGCAAAATAGTTTATGACGAAAGCTTGACCTCACGTATCAGCTCACCGGTGGCCGGCCGGGTCGTGGCGACTCCCATCGCACTGGGCACAGCGGTTCAGGCGGGTTCGACCTTATTGGAACTGGACAGCCCGGATATCGCCGATGCCGAAGCCGATTTCGCCAAGGCCCAAGCCACCGCCACGCTGGCCGGCCACGCCTTCAGCCGCCAACAGGATCTATACGCCGGCAAAGCTATTTCTCGCAAAGAACTGGAACAAGCGCAAAGCGACTTGAGCAGCGCGCGCAGTGATCTGCAACGCGCGGAAGACAAACTAAAAAACCTGCATTTATCCGCTCGGCAAACCGATGGCCGCTTCGCACTGCGGGCAGCGGTTGCTGGCATAGTCGTGGAACGCACGGTTAATCCGGGCATGGAAGTGCGGCCGGACCGCGATGCGCCCTTGTTTGTCGTATCCGACCTGAAACACTTGACGGTCTTACTGGAGGTATTCGAAGTCAATATCGGCAAAATCAAAACGGGTCAACAACTGTCAATCTCGGTGCCCGCCTACCCCGGCGAATCATTTCCGGCGACAGTACAATACATCGGCCAAGTGCTCGACGAAACCACGCGTTCCGTGCAAGTCAGGTGCAAACTGGATAATCCGGATGGCCGCCTGCTGCCCGGCATGTACGCCACCATCACGGTGGAAAGCGCAGCGGACGACAAGGCCTTCGTAATTCCGCTAACGGCGGTGTTTACCGAAGGCGATGCAGATTACGTCTTCGTCGCCCTGGACGAAAACCGCTATCGGCAACGCCGGGTCGAAATAGGCCTACGCTTGCAAAATAAGGCCGTGATCAGGCAAGGACTACAAGCCGACGAGCTGTTGGTGACCGAAGGGGCGTTAATGCTGCGCGCCGAAGAAGAAGTCGAAATTGAAAGCACCCATCAGCCCTAGAGACATACCCAGGACACTGACATGATCGAGCGTCTTATCGCGTTTTGTTTACAGCAACGGCTGATGGTCATCGGCGCCACTTTGGCGATTGCCGTCTCCGGCATCATCGCCTTTGAGAATCTGCCGGTACAAGCCTTTCCGGATGTACAAAACGTCTTTGTGCAGGTGGTCACCCAATTTCCCGGCCAGGCTCCGGAAGAAGTGGAAAAGCAGATTTCGCTACCCATCGAACGGGAAATGAACGGCTTGCCGCATTTGCTGAACATGCGTTCGGTATCCATTTTCGGCTTGTCGGTGGTGACGCTGACTTTCGACGATAAAGCCGAGGACTATTTCTCGCGCCAGCAAGTCCTGGAACGGCTGCAATACGCCGACATTCCCGGCGAAACCAAGCCGCAACTAGGGCCCTTGTCAACCGGTGTCGGCGAAATTTTGCGCTACGTGATCGATGCTAAAAACTTACCCCTAGTGGAACAACGCGCCTTGCAGGATTGGATCATCGAGCCGCGATTGCGCTCGGTACAAGGCGTCGCCGATGTGGTCGGCTTCGGCGGCGGCGTAAAGGAATATAAAGTCGCGGCCAAACCCGAGCAATTAAAAAACTATCGCATAGACCTCAACCAAGTGTTCGCAGCGATTGCTGCCAACAATACCAATACCGGCGGCGGCTATATCGAGCACGGCGACGAAGCCTTGGTGGTGCGCGGCACGGGTTTACTGAAATCCGCGGAGGAAATCGGCGAAATCGTCGTCACCACCAACGATGGTGTGCCGGTGCGCATCAAGGATGTCGCGGACATCAGCGTGGGGCCGCAACCGCGCAACGGCATGGTGGGTATGAATCAGCGTGACGATGTCGTTGAAGGCATCGTGTTGTTGATCAAAGGCCGCGACGCGGTCAATGTGCTGGACGGCGTGAAACAGAAAATCAAGGAACTCAACGACTTCGGCCTGCCGCCCGGCGTGAAAATCACGCCATTCTACGATCGCACCGAGCTGGTAGGCCACACCATCCATACCGTCGAACACAATATGATCGAAGGCGCGGTGTTGATACTGATTATCCTGCTGGTATTTTTACGACGCTTTGTCGCGGCGCTACTGGTGACGCTGATTATCCCGCTCTCCTTGCTGTTCGCATTCATTTTGGTGGATCTCGGCGGTATCTCTGCCAATCTAATTTCCCTGGGCGCTATCGACTTCGGCATCATTGTCGACGGTGCGGTGGTATTGGTCGAAGCTGTGATGGTGCAAGTGACGCTGGATTTACAGCGCAACGCCGATATGCGGCACCTGCGGCAATCGCTACTGGCCACCGCCACCGAAATGGGCCGACCCATCCTGTTTTCCAAAGCCATCATCATCATCGCCTTTTTGCCGATTTTTACCTTCCAGCGCGTGGAAGCCAAGATATTTTCACCCATGGCCTTCACCTTGAGTTTTGCCTTGGTGGCTTCCATGCTGTTTAGTCTGACCTTTGTGCCGGCCATGCTGACCTATCTGTTGGGACCGAAACTCGCCGAACAACACAACCCCATCGTACAAGCGATGGAACAGCGTTACCGCCAAGTGCTGGAATGGGTGTTACGGCATGCACGGGCAGTATTCATCGCCGCCATTACCGCGCTGGTGCTGAGCTTTATGTCAGTCAGACTAATCGGCACCGAGTTTATGCCCAAACTCGACGAAGGCAATATCTGGCTGACCATCACCCTGCCGACACCGGTATCGCTAAGCACGGCCAAACAACTGGAGCGGCAAGTCCGCGATACGCTGGAAACTTTTTCGGAAGCCAAAACCATCATCACTCAATTGGGCCGCCCGGAAGACGGCACCGACCCCAAAGGTTTTAATAACCTGGAAGTGCTGATCGACTTAAAACCCAAGGATACTTGGCGTTATCAGCGCAAAGACGATTTGGTGCAGGCCATGGACAAGGCGCTGGCCATTTTTCCAGGCATACTCACCAACTTTTCCCAGGTGATTCAGGATAACGTCGAAGAGGCTATTTCCGGGGTGAAAGGCGAAATCGCCATCAAAATATTCGGCAGCGATTTGCAGACCTTACAGGATAGGGCCGATCAAGTCACCCATATCCTGGCCGGCATTCAAGGCGCTACCGATGCCGCCGCCGAGCAACAAGCCGGACTGGCGCAAGTGATCGTAGACATTGACCGGGCCAAGGTATCGCGCTATGGCATCAATGTCGCCGATGTGGAGCGGGTGATGGAAATCGGCATGGGCGGCAAGGCGGCTTCACAGTTTCTGGAAGGCGAACGCCGTTTCGACATCACCTTGCGTTATCAGGATAGCGCCCGCAATTCGGTCGCCGATCTGGAAAATCTGACGGTGCAAACCCCCTCCGGCCAACGCATTCCGCTCTCCGAGCTGACCACCATCAAAATCAATCAGGGCGCGTCTCGCATCAGCCGTGAAGACAATATGCGCCGAATAGCCATTAAATGTAATCTGATCGACCGCGACCAGGGCAGTTTCGTCGCCGAGGCCCAGCAGAAAGTCGCCGAGCAAGTCTCTTTACCGCCCGGCTACCACATCGTCTGGAGCGGCCAGTTCGAAAATCAACAGCGGGCGATGAAGCGTCTGGCCGTCATCGTCCCGATCAGCTTAGGTCTTATTTTTGTGCTGTTATTTTGGGCTTTCATGTCGATTAAAAATGCCTTGTTGATCGTGATGAACGTGCCGTTTGC
This sequence comes from Methylomonas albis, assembly GCF_014850955.1. Lineage (NCBI taxonomy): Bacteria > Pseudomonadati > Pseudomonadota > Gammaproteobacteria > Methylococcales > Methylococcaceae > Methylomonas > Methylomonas albis. Next base: position 1,226,873 of record NZ_JACXSS010000001.1, on the reverse strand, counting down.
AATGATAGGCGGCTTGCTGATTTTATTGGTGACCGGCATTAACCTCAGTGTGTCCGCCGCAGTCGGTTTCATTGCCCTGTTTGGGATTGCCGTGCAAAATGGCGTGATTCTAGTTTCGCAATTGAACAAGCTGCGTCGGGACGGTCAAAAATTGCACGACGCTATCGTCAACGGCTCCGTCAGCCGCTTGCGGCCGGTGGTGATGACAGCCTTGATGGCGATGCTGGGCTTATTTCCGGCAGCACTGTCCACCAGCGTCGGTTCGGAAACCGCCAAACCGTTTGCCATTGTCATTATCGGCGGCTTGATCACCGCCACCATTTTGACCTTAACCTTGCTACCCGCGCTATACCGCTATTTTGCCGAGCCTGACGAGCTTTAGGGGACTACTATGAAAGAAATTCGCGCCTACGTGCAGCCGCACAAGCTCAGCCAGATTACGATGGCCTTGATGGAGATACCGGGCTTTCCGGGGATGTCGATCATGGACTGCGAAGGCTTCGGTCGCGAGCGGACCGAGCACAGCCAAGATTACAAACCGTTTCTGGTTAAAAAACGCCTGGAAATTTTCGCGCCAGATGACTTGGTGGAGATTATTTTCGAAACCATCATGCGCACGGCCCACAGCGGCCATCATGGCGACGGCAAGGTGTATATTCTGGATGCGCAGGAAGGCGGCCGCATCAGCAGCGGCGAGCGGCATAAGGATTTGAGCTAAGCGCCATGGGCAAGTTACCCATCAAGGCAAATGCCTACGCTGCTGGGCTGGCGTTGATGCTCTGTACTGCCAACGTCAAAGCCGAGCAACCATTAGCTGACGATGAAGACGGTAACTTTTCCTTCATGCAGTTGCTGGCCGATCAAGACTGGCACGATATGAAAGACGAACGCTGGAATGCCTACGGCCAAGCCACCTATATTTCCAGCTGGAAACCGGCCTTCCCGGCTCAATACACCAACCTCAACGGCACCCCGCATTCGCTGCTGCCCAATGCCGAGCGCAGTTTCACCGGCACGGTCACGGCCTATTTTGGCTTGAAAGCCTGGCAAGGCAGCGAAATTTATCTGGCACCGGAAATGATTTCCGAACTGCCGCTGTCGGACCTAAAGGGTTTGGGCGGCAGTATCCAAAACTTTGAACTGCAAAAATCCGGCTCGGTTAGCGCGACTTGGTATAAGTCGCGTTTCTACTTAAAACAGACTATCAGTATGGGTGGCGACAGCCATCATGTGGTTTCCGGTCCGCTGCAACTCGCCGGAAACGCCGATAGCCGGCGTCTGGTTATCACCGGGGGTAACCTCAGTATCCTGGATATTTTCGATAAGAACAGCTATGCCGCCGATTTGCGTCAACAGTTTCTGAACATGGCATTTCTAACCAACGCCGCTTACGATTTTGCCGCCGATGCCCGCGGCTACAGCGTCGGCCTAGCAGCCGAATATTATTTCGACGATTGGACCTTCCGGCTGGGCCGTTTCGCCACGCCGCAAAACCCCAATGACTTGCCGCTGGACTTCAGAATCTTCAAATATTACGGCGATCAAGTAGAGATTGAACACCGCCACAGACTATTCACACAACCGGGCGCCGTCAGGCTGCTCGCATACCGTAATCATGAACGGATGGGACGCTGGGACGACGCCATCGCCGCCTACCAAGCCAATCCGGCCCAAAACGCGGCTAATTGCACAAGCTTTAATTATGACTCGGCGAATAGCAGTGCTCCCGATCTATGCTGGGTACGCAAAGCCAATGTCAAAATGGGTATAGGCATTAATTTGGAACAGCAGCTATTCGACGACGTTGGGGTGTTTTTACGCGGCATGGTTAGCGACGGCAAGACTGAAGTGTATTCCTACACCTCGGCGGATCGCTCGCTATCGTTTGGCAGCTTAATCGGCGGCGATCGTTGGGGCCGGCATTACGATGCGCTGGGTATCGCCTACGCCAGTAGCTGGATTTCCGCCGGACATGCCGAGTATTTGCGCCTGGGCGGGGTGGACGGTTTTATCGGCGACGGTAATCTGCGTTACCGGCCCGAACAAGTGGTGGATATTTATTACAAGCTGCGCTTGCTGCCGTCAGCTTGGATGACCCTGGATTATCAGCACATCGCTAATCCCGCTTATAACGCGGATCGGGGACCGGTGGATGTGTATGGCGTCCGAGCGCATTTTGAGTTTTAGGCAGCCATTTACATTTCGTAATGACAACGGGCGCTGACATGTTTAACCAGGCACTTTGGAAAAAGCGAATAGTTCCTATGAGCGGTTTGATTTTGCTGCTAGTAATCCTAGCCCTATTTTTCGGTTTACGGCCGATGTCGACCAACATGCTCCGCTATTGGCTGTGGAAGTCGTCGACCTCGGTTCCCACTTTGAGCGGCGACATTATGAACAAGGGCGCGCATATTCGTTATGTCGCTTATGGATCGGGGGAGCCGGTCTTGTTGCTGCATGGCGGCTTGAGTAACAAACTTAGTTGGTTTTCGCAGATACCCTGGTTGGTTAAGGCAGGCAGAAAAGTGGTGCTGATTGATACCCGTGGTCACGGCGAATCTACAGCGGGGCATACCGCTCTAAGCTATCAAATTTTTGCGGAAGACACCTTGTTGGTTTTGGACCGGCTGGGCATTCCACGCACCGATATTGTTGGCTGGAGTGACGGCGGCATTATTGCCTTGTTATTGGGCTTGGAGTCTCCGCAACGCGTGGGGAAAATCGTCGCCATTAGCGCCAATTTTCATCCTTCTGGCGTGACTCAGGCGGCTGATGGCACCCCGAGCAATCCGCTCCGGCAGCAAATGCAGCAAATCGGCGATTGGCTGCGAAGCTGGTGGTCTGGCGCGGGCGCAAACCACCCGGCACTGGCTGCGGAAATCCAGGCCCTGTGGCAGGTAGCGCCACAACTCAAGCATGCGGATTTGCAGGCAATTACCGCACCGACCTTAGTCATTGCCGGCGAAAACGACATCATCGACCTGCCCCACTCAGGCGAATTGGCGCAAATGTTGGCTCATGCAAAAATAGAAATTGTCCTGGGTGCCGGTCACGCGGCACCGGTTACCCACGCAAGCGAAATCAATCACTTGATCGCAGCGTTTTTGGGCATCAACCCATGACGCACCATTCATCAATCCATGGCAACGGCGCAAACCATGAGCATTAAAAAAGCATTGTTGGTGTTAGCGGTATTGGCTGCAATAAGCACAGGCACTCTTCTGTTGCCGCACCTAACGCCGCCCGCAGCCGACAGCCAGCAGCATTCGCTAATTTTCGGTGACATTACTGTCGCCAGGCCGCTCTGGGGTTCGCAAGGCCTGGTACTGGCATTTGTCGATACCCAAAAGTTTCCGCCCCAGGCTTTGGCGCAGCGCATGGCAGCAACAGCGCTGACCGCAGCTATTATCGATACCGGCCAAGTTTTTAAGGGCATTAGCGCAGGCGGCAAAGCCTGCCTGGATGGCAGTGTTATCGCCACGGCTTTCGACGCGCTACGCACAGAGTTACCCGACCCGGCCGGCGACAAACTAATTGTGACCGGCATAGGCAGCGGCGCGTTGGTACCGTTTCTCAATGCACTGTCCCCACCCGGCAACGCCGCCAGCAATATTTCTATCGATTTTTCTGTGAATATCCCGGCTGATTGGGTGTTGTGTCCGCCCTTAAGCACCTTACGGGATGATCAGCAACAGCGCCTAACCGCCGCGCCGGCAGCCAAAGGCCATTGGCGCTCGGTATGGACCGATCAACCGACAGACAACACCGCTGTGTTTATCCGCAGCTTAGGCGATGTCGATACCCGCATTGCCCCCTACGACACCCCGCTGGACAAGCTGTTGATCGAGGAAGTTGAATCAGCGATTGGTCAAAGCAATCAGGCTGCCCCGCCAATGCCGGTGGTGGAAGTGCCCAGCACGAAACCCAGTGACACGGTGACGTTGTTCTATTCGGGCGACGGCGGCTGGCGCGACCTGGATAGAAGCGTGGCCGACGAAATGGCAGCGCAAAATTACCCGGTAGTGGGCGTCGATGTCTTACGCTATTTCTGGGAACACAAAACACCGGAACAAGCTGCCGCCGATCTGGCCGCCACCATGGCTTACTATCGAAAACACTGGGGCGTAAAGTCCTTTGTGCTGGCGGGTTATTCGTTTGGCGCGGACATTTTGCCGCCGATATACAACCGTCTATCAACGCAGGATCAAAACAGTGTAGCGCTGCTGGTGTTGTTGGCGCTGGCCGATCGCGCCGATTTTGAAATCCACGTGTCCGGCTGGCTTGGGCAAAGCGACGGCGAACACGCCTTGGCTCCGGAACTGATAAAGCTGCCCAAACAGAAGATTCTGTGTGTCTACGGCAAAGACGAGAAGGCCGAAACCGCCTGTACCGCACTGGCTAATAGCGAGGCCGATATTCTGGAATTGCCCGGCGGCCATCATTTCGATCAGGACTATCCCAAACTGACCCGGCGAATTCTGGATGTTTACCGGCAGCATGGCATTCAATAATTTCATAACGGCATTCAGCAAACCATGACTCGCGAAACCCTAAGTCGTTACGCTCAACAGCTCAGCCACTGGTTGCCCTTGGCGCTATTCGTCTGCGCGCTGTACATCGTGCAGAGTCAATTGCAAACCCATGATTTAAGCGACATCCTGGATACTTTAAAAACCACGCCGCTACCTATCATTTACGCGGCTTTGCTACTCACGATAATCAACTATCTGGTGTTAGCCGCTTATGATTGGCTGGCATTACGCTTCACCGGCCATAGCCAAATTCCGCTACGAAAAATGATCGCAGCGGCCTTACTAAGTTACGCCATCAGCAACAACACCGGCCATGCCTGGGCGGCTGGCGGCTCGATCCGCTATCGGTTTTATGCCAGATGGGGCGTGCCTGGCTGGGATATTTTAAAAATTTCCTTGTTTCAGACCGTCACCTATCTGTTAGGTGCGCTGACTTTAGGCCTAATTGGTAGCCTGGTGTTGCCGCACTATTTATCCGGCACCCTGCAAGAACCGCCCGCTATTCATTGGGTCAGCCTGGTTTGCGCGGCCAGTTTGCTGACCTATTGGCTAGGTGTTTTACTGTGGCGTAAACCTTTATTGATTAAAGGCTTCGAGCTCCATCTCCCTTCGGTATCGATGGCTATTTGGCAAACCCTGGTCGCCAGCATCGACGTGGTGTTATCGTCTTTAGTCTTGTGGATGCTGTTGCTGAATCAGGTCGACATCGATTTCGGCGCCTTCCTGGTGGTGTTCGTGGTAGCTCAGGTGATGGGTGTGATTAGCCAAGTGCCCGGTGGAATTGGCGTGTTTGAAAGTGCATTTCTTTGGTTAATGTCAGGCATTGAAGCTGCGGACCAGCACCTGATTCTGATCAGCTCCTTGTTGTTGTATCGAGTTATTTACTACTTTGTGCCCCTACTGTGTGCCGGTGTCGGTTTATTGGGTTACGAAATCCACGGCCGACGCGCCCTGCTGGCCGAAAGGAGCCAACTTATCGGCAAAATTCTGACAGCGATCGTACCGCAACTTTACTCACTTTTGCTGCTGATTGCCGGCGGCGTACTAATCGTTTCCGGCTCCATTCCTGCAAATTTGGAAGCCATGGATTGGTTACGCAATGCGATTCCCTTGCCTGTTGTCGAGTTTTCGCATCTGGCCGGCAGTTTGATCGGCTTGCTGCTATTGTTTTTGGCGCGGGGCATTTGGCTGAGGATCGATGCCGCGTGGTTCGGTAGCCTGCTAATGTTGGGACTTGGGATTGTCGCGTCCTTGCTTAAGGGCTTCGATTGGCGGGAAGCATTGGTATTGTCAATGATCTTGCTGTTGCTATTACCGACGCGTAGCCACTTCCAACGCAGCTCTTCGCTGCTGCGTATGTCCTTCTCCGTGTCCTGGATAGCGACGGTGGTCATGGTACTGGCAGGCTCAACCTGGCTAGGATTTTTCGCCAACCGCGATGTCGAATACGCCCATGCCTTATGGTGGCAGTTTTCCTATGAAGATGATGCGCCCCGCTTCTTAAGAGCCCTGTTGATGATGACCGTGGTAAGTGTGTCTTACGGTCTGTCACGCTTATTCGGTATTGCGCCGCCAGAAGATTTGCAAAGACCATCGGCCGCGGAAATCGGCGAAGTCAGAACGTTACTGACTCACTGCGAAGATACCCACGGCTTTCTGGCTTTATTGGCCGACAAATATTTGCTGTGGAACCCGCAGCGTAGCGCATTCATCATGTACGCGACCACCGACCGATTCTGGGTGGCGATGGGTGACCCCATCGGCGAACTCTCCGGCATAGAAGACTTGCTCTGGGAATTCCACGAACAAGCCAATCTGCATGGCGCCAAAGCGGTGTTCTATCAAGTGGGTCCCAGCTTATTGCCTAACTACTTGGATTTGGGCATGTCCTTGTTCAAGCTCGGCGAGGACGCACGAGTTGATTTAACAACGTTCAGTTTGCAAGGCAAACAACGCGACTCCCAGCGCAGCGCCCGCAATAAATTCGGCAAAATGGAGTATTGCTTTGAAATTCTGAGCGGCTCCGAGCGCGAATCGGCATTACCGATCTTACGGCAAATATCCGATGCCTGGCTAGCGCACAAAAACACCCGCGAAAAAGGCTTTTCACTGGGCTTCTTCGCTGACGAGTACTTGCGCCGTACCGATGTTGCGGTCATCAAAGATCCCTCGGGACAGATCAAAGCCTTTGCCAATCTCTGGCAAACCGACAATCGACAGGAGCTATCCATAGACCTGATGCGCTACGACCCCGACAGCCCGAAAGGCATTATGGACTTCCTGTTTGCCGAACTGATGTTGTGGGGCAAAGCGGAAAATTACCAATGGTTTTCGCTGGGCATGGCGCCGCTGGCCGGCCTGGAACGCCGACCTTTGGCACCGCTGTGGCATAAAATCGGCACCACTATTTTCGATTTGGGGGATCACTTTTACAATTTTGAAGGGCTTTACGAATACAAAGCTAAATTTGCGCCCACCTGGCAACCCCGCTACTTGGCGGCGCCGGCGGGTATCTCGCTACCGTTTATTTTAATGGTCATCACCCGGCTGATTTCCGGCGGTTGGCAAGGTATTTTTAGCAAGTAACGGTTTAACTTAATGTATGCGCTTGTTGGAGGCTATGTGTTTGCCATACATAGTCACAATAGGCCTGATACCCCGTAATTATTAATTGTCGAAAACTCACGGAGTTTGAATGCCACTATCCCCTTACAAACGCTGCTTCTGTATTTGCCTGCTCTTGCTGGCAACGCCCCTGTTTGCGGTTGCGGAACCCACTTTAGAAATTGGTAAAGGCGAACGCCTGCTGGTGTTGGCGCCACACCCCGACGACGAAAGCTTGAGTGCGGCCGGCCTGATTCAGCAAGTCCTGCAAAACGGCGGCACGGTGCGCTCGACGGTTGTCACCTCCGGCGATGCTTACGTCGGCGCGGTGATGCAGGATAGCGGCAAACGCAACCCGTCGGCAGCGGATTATCTAAATTTTGGCGAGAAACGTCTGGAAGAGTCGCGCCGCGCCGCCGAGGTTTTGGGCCATGGCTTTGTACATCTGGATTTATTGGGATTCTCCGACGGCAGCATTTATTCGGCACTGGTATCGCACTGGCGGCGCAATAATCCGATGCGCTCGGAATTCACCGGCTTTGATCACGTCCCCTATGGGCAAGCGGAAGACCGCGGCTTTGCCCAGGACGGCCAGGATCTGCTTAATGAACTGATCGCGATTCTGCGCGATACCAAACCGACGATAATCGCCTTCCCGGATGTGATGGAAAACGACTCCGACCATGCCGGTCTGGGTATGTTCACGCTGCTGGCCGTACATCACTGGCTGCAGCAATACCCAACGCCGCACCCGCAACCGAAATTACTGGCCTATCTGATTCATTGGCAACACGGCTGGCCAACCGGTTCCAACTGGGGCATTCCGCAGGACTGGAGCGATCAACCGCTGTCATTGCCCAGCGACCTGCCGTTACGCGGTCATACCCGCGCCTGCGTCGCGCTCTCGCCCGCGCAAGTCGGTTTAAAACGCACGGCTTTGGCCGAGTACAAAACCCAGCAACGCATCATGGGCGATTTTTTATCGGCGTTCGTGCGCAGCAGCGAGTGCTTTACGCTACTCAAGCCCAACGACGGCAACCGTATCGAACAGGTGCTGGCAAATTGGCGACATGTGCGCAAGGCCTTTGATAACCACCCTTTGAGCCGGCGTAAACTTTGAACGGGCCGGGCACAAGCAGCAAAATGCTATGCTTCGCCTAGCAGCAACCACCATGAGAACTAGCGCATGTTGAAACTTCTGTTACGTCCGGTTATTTTCGTCACCATAGTGATGAGTATTCTAGTGATTGGCGAGCTGCTGGCCATCGGCCGCTTGACCTGGCGCAATCATCAACGCATCCAGACCATAGAAACCGACATCGGCAAAGGCCATCACCTGGAAGAAACCATTTTCGAATTACTGGAGCTGCAATCGCAATTGGCATTACACCGCAGCAACCCCAGCGTCGCCGCCGAGCAAATCAACGATATTCAAGATCGCTTGCTGGACTTACTTCAAACACACAATAAAAGCTCCGAATTCGTGGTCGCGGTCGATTTGAACACCTTGCAAACCAAATTCGCCGCCGCCAGCAACGGCGACGCGCAAGCACTGATCGATTCGGTGAATATGATCCGCCAGGTGTTGGATAGACAGACCAACGAAGAAGAAAAAATGTTGATCAATGTCGAAGACGATAGCCGTCTGGAGCTGCAACTGGCGGTGGTTCTACCCTTAATGCTGTTCTGGATAGGCCATTACTTCTTTCGTAATAATGTGTTGGAGCCCTTGGATGCCTTGCGGGATTTGCTGTCCGGTCTGGCGGAAGGTGTCAAGCAACCCATCAGACGCGAAACCGCCGATCCGATATTACGCGATCTATTCGATCGTTATAACCACTTGGTCGATCATTTAATCGAACTGGAACAGGAACATTTGCATTACACCAATCACCTGGAGCAACAGGTGCGGCAAACCAGCCACGCCCTGTTGGAACAAAGCCAACGCCTGGCCAAAGCCGAGCGGATGGCGGCCTTGACCGAGATGGCGGCCAGCACCGCGCACGAATTGCGCAATCCGCTGGCGATTATCCAAGTCGCCTTGGAAAACTTGTTGTCGGAATCCAGCGACCCGGACCTGCGCCAACGCATAGGCCTGCTGCACAGCGAAGTACAAAGGCTCACCAACCATCTCAACGACCTGCTCAGTTCCGCGCGCCACAGCAGCAAAATTGCCCAGCCGACCGATGTCAACGCCGTGGTGAAAGACTTGATCACCCTGTTCAAATATCAAGCGACCGATAACATTCGCTTCTCGGTGCGTGGACAGGCGGAAACCCCGGTCATGTTGCCGGAGATCGAATTCCGGCAAGCCTTATTGAATCTGTTGCAAAACGCAGTGCAAGCCATCGGCACCCGCAAGGGAAGCGTGGAAGTCGATATTACCCAAAACGATCAGCAGCTAACGGTCAGTGTCATCGACAGCGGCGACGGCTTCAGTGAAGCCTTATTACGGCAAGGCATCCGCCCCTTCGTCAGCCTGAAGGAAAAAGGCAGCGGCCTGGGTCTGGTGATGGTGCAACGTTTTGCCAAGGATCTTAGCGGCCAACTCAAGCTGGACAACAACGCCGCCGGCCACGGCCGAGTGACCCTGACTTTACCGCTGACAGCGCCCTACTAACTAGCGACTACCCGGCTAAGCCAGTCTAAGCCGGCGAGTCCCATACCATGCCGTAACCCGACAAGAAGCCCATACCATGATGCCCAACACCCTGTTAATTATTGAAGACGAAACCCTGCTGGCCTCGGAATTAGCCCGCTATTTCGGCAAATGCGGCTGGGAAGTCAGCATCGCCCATTCCTTGCAACAAGCCGAACAATATCTGTGCGGACAAACCCTGGACCCCTTGGTGGTGTTATCCGACATGAATTTGCCGGATGGCAACGCCCTGGATTTGCTGGAAAAACTCAAACCGGAGATAGGTAGTAGCGAATGGGTGTTTCTGACCGGCTACGGCAGCGTCGCCGATTCGGTGCGGGCCGTGCGCCTGGGCGCTTATGACTTTATCGAAAAGCCCTGCTCGCTGGACCGTTTGAACCTGTTAGTGGAAGGCGCCGCGCGTAGCGCCCGCGCCCAACGCCGCCTGGAACAGCAAACAGCCTCGCAAAACCATCAATACAGCATCGACAGTTTGATCGGCTCCAGCCCGGCCATGAACCAGCTGCGGGCCATGTTGAAACAAATCGCCAACGTGCCCTTCTCCAGCCTGATCGTCAGCGGCGAAACCGGCACCGGCAAAGGCATGATCGCCCGTATTCTGCACTATTCCGGCAGCCGCGCCGCCGCGCCGCTGGTGGAAATCAACTGCGCCGCCCTGCCGCGTGAACTGCTGGAAGCCGAATTATTCGGTTACGAAGCCGGCGCCTTTACCGGCGCGAAAAAACGCCATCGCGGCCTGTTCGAACAAGCGCACACCGGCACGCTATTTCTGGATGAAATCGGCGAAATGGATCTGGATTTGCAAAGCAAATTGCTGAAAGCCGTGGAAGACTTACGCATCCGCCGCGTCGGTGGCGAAGCCGAGATCAGCATTGACGTGCAAATCATCGCCGCCACTAATCTGGATTTGGTGGAAAAAGTCGCCGAAGGCGCGTTCCGCCGCGATCTCTATCATCGTTTGAACGTGATCAACATCCGCATGCCGGCCTTGCGCGAACACAAACAGGACCTGGAACAACTGGTACCGCAATTCGTCGCCGAATGCAACCGCAAATCCGCCAAGACCGTCAATCACATTCCGGAACAAGCCTGGCAGGCGCTGAAAAACTACGATTGGCCCGGCAACATCCGCGAATTGCACAATGTGTTGGAGCGTTGCGTGTTGCTGTCCAACGATCATAATTTACCGGTGGAATGGCTGCAGTTACAAGCGCCACAAGCCCCCGCCACCCACAACGCCAAGGTCAATCAGGAAGGCGTATTCATTCCCTTGGATGGCAGCATCAGCCTGCACGAAATGGAGAAATTCATTATCCAGGAAGCCCTGAACCGTAATGACGCCAACGTCACCGGCGCGGCACGCATGCTGGGCACCACCCGCGAAACCTTACGCTATCGGGTGCAGAAGTATCATTTGAAATGTAAGTTTTAAGCGGGAAGGACGGACAGGGATTGATTTATCGCAGACAAAAAAATGCGCCCTGACCACCCGAACAACGTCGACCAACCAGAGCGCCACGTCCACACATGAGAACAGATAGGAGTAACAACACAACTTAAATAAAGCAAAGTTGATGCCAAATAGCCGATGCCTTGATTTTTCTGGATTTGTAGTGTTCGCGCATGCGGTGAGACCGGAAAATTTGCACCAGAGGCAACCAAAATACGGCTGAATTGCACCAGGATGGCTCGGATAAGGAGCGCATTTGAACAGCCGTCATGAAAACCGCGGATGGCTACGCCAGCAAACCGCAGCGTTCTACTAAATTTCTCGGCCATCCTCGTTCATAACTCGGCAATTGGACAAAATAACTCCAACGTCCGAGCTCGCCACGAGAATCCCCGAGTTATTTTGCAGAATGGTCGAGAAAAAAGCTCGGCGGATTTACCAACGAACTGCATCGTTCGACAAAATTTGTCGGCCGTTCTCGCTCAGAGCTCGACCATTGCACAAAATAACTCCAACGTCCGAGCTCGCTGTGAGAATGCCCGAGTTATTTTGGAGAACCGTCGAGAAAAAAGCTCGACGCATTTAGAAGAAATGCCACGATAACCACGCATGGATACGCACGGAACGAATTCGAACGACCAAACAACCAATGCCGGACATCTAGCGCTCGGACATTCAATCCATGTGAGCATAAAAACCTTGCCCACCCCGCCCGGCTTTATTCAGCACATCCTAGGTACCTGGGCTATTTACTGAGTTTTGTAGAGCGCATTAGCGATAGCGTAATGCGCCGAATGATTTAAGGCCGATATGCGGCGCAATACGGCTACGCCTATTGCCGTCCTAGCCGGCTTGATTTGCATGAGTAGAGTACCAAAGGGTAAGGTGCATGACTGAATACAAAATTCGACGCAGTTCTTAACCATATCCGGGAGTTCCGCCCATGCGAAAATTGATTTTCGGTACATTACTGGCCGCCATCACCCCGCTTAGCCACGCCACGCCCCCCGAAGCCCGCTCCCTGTTGCTGGAGCAGATCAGTATCGAACACATCGATCTTCAAGGCCAGCTTCGGACCTGGAAACTCAACAAGGTGTGCATCGACCAGCAAGCTTACCTGCTGCTGATGAAAGGCTTGACCGAACCGGTCAGCATCTCGCCGTCCTTCAAAGACGGTAAACCAGAGCAATGCCGGGTAGCAGACTAAAGCCGGAAACGCTTACGCTTATTCCAGCCTATGGTTTGATCGGGATGGTTTTCCTCCCCGTATGCCGCGCCGAGCGCCGGCGCTTTTGAACGGACAAATCGGCAGGATAGCCGACTTTGCATGCGTAGTACCCGAAGTGTTGTAGGGCGCATTAGCGATAGCGTAATGCGCCGAATGATTTAAAGCCAACATACGGCGCAATAAGGCTTACGCCTATTGACGCCCTACGAATTGCGCCTTATGGCCTTACGGTGAAGCCGGGATGGTTTTCTTCCCGTATGCCGCGCCGAGCACCGGAGCTTTTGAACGGATTAGCCCGTTAGGGGTGCCGCAGGGATGCGGCGCGTTGCCGAAGGGGCAGGAAGCCCCTTTCGGCAACCCCGTTCAAAAGCGAGGAGCACAGGGAACAAGCGGCATCCGGGTGGCCTTTTCTTTGGATACTTTCTTTTGGCCAAACAAAAGAAAGTATCTCGGCTGTCGGGCCGAGACCCGACATTAAAACAAGTCGTCGCAACTTCGACATCATACGCATGGCTACCCGACCGATGCACTTCACTTCGTTTAGCACATCCTACGGCCCTACGAATTGCGCCTTACGGCCTTACCCAGCTTGTTAGCATCTCAACCGCTCTTTGCATACTGCCACAAACTCTTGATGCTGACAGTAGCATTCCGTTGCCTTTTTGTTGAGTTCATTTACTCTCTGAGTAACAAAATCCGGCATATCACGTTCACCGAGATACATATCTGGTATAGCTGAAAAACTAAAGCCCTTTCCGACTGGGCCTGTAGCCACTGCTAACTTGTAAAGAAAAGAATGACAGGACTCCCATAGTTCAATTCTTTTACTTTCAATTACAGGATCCAAAAACACATGTTCGGCATCGTTCCACCTATGTACAAACTTTTCCAAGTTACTCGTGGCTTCACCATCGTATAAGTTTGAAAAATCGTGTTCTTTTAGTAATCGCGCTGATGCACAGTTAGACGGAAATTCGATTTTGAAATTTTCAAACAGAGCTGTATCTGCTTTTATTCGTTTTTCAAGATTATCTTTTCCTTCGCAAGATGCTAAGAAATTGACATACCGATAAGCAATGTTATGAATTAATGCTAAAGCTACTAGAACCACTCCCCAAATATAATCGGCCGAGTCATTTGTTAATTCTGCAATCGTAAAATCGGTTCCAGAATTCAGATTTATTGTGTCGACCAACCAATTATAAAAAATCAATTTAAGCGGTGTCGATGTAAGCAGGATTCCACAGCCTACCGTAACAACAAGCCAAGTAAGTTTGTTCGTAAAATCTGGGAACAGCCACTTCCTCCCTAGACCAATTGCTAATTCTTTAAACTCTTTTTGTGATACCAAAATTGATTCCTTTGATCATGCTAACAAGTAAATAAAAAGCTTCTATATATCATGCTCACACCACCAACCTCGGCACCGCCGACAACAACCTCTGCGTATAAACATCCTGCGGCGAACCACAAACTAAAGAAGTAACCCCCTGCTCCACAATCTTCCCCTTATACATCACCACCGTCCGATCACTCAGATACTCCACCACCCCAATATTGTGCGTGATAAACAACAAGGTCAGATTGCGCCGGCGGCGGATGTCCAGCAGTAATTGCAGAATTTCCGCCTGTACCGACACGTCCAGCGCGCTAGTAATTTCATCGCACACCACAAACTCCGGATTCAAGGCCAAAGCCCGCGCCAAGCCAATACGTTGGCGCTGGCCGCCGGAAAATTCGTGCGGATAACGCCACAAGGATTCGCGGCTGAGTTGCATGTCTTCTAGCAGTTGCCCGGCCAGTTCGATACGCTGTTCGTGATTGGCGCCGATGCCATGCACCTTCATCGGTTCGGTCAGCGTGGTTTCCACCAGCAAACGCGGATTAAGCGAGGATTGCGGGTCCTGAAAGGCAATCTGCATCTTGCGGCGTAATGGCCGTAGCTCGCGCGCGGACAGGCCAGTGAGTTCCTGCCCGTCGATACGGATACTGCCGGCCGTCGGCAATTCCAGTTGCAACACTGCCCGGCCCAAGGTGGTTTTGCCGCAGCCGGACTCGCCGACCAAAGCAACGATTTCACCGCGCGGAATATCCAGCGATACTTCGTCTACCGCCTTGACGTAATCGACGGTTTGCCGGAACACCCCTTTCTTGATGGGGAACCAGACTTTCAAATCGCGGATTTGGATTAAGTTATCGACTTCCGCCTCACCCTGCGCGGCGTTTTGGCTGGCCTGACGCCTTAAGCCGACGCGATCCAGAACCGACAATAATTTTTTATCACTGTCGCTCAGATGCTCGTCATCCGCCAACGCGGGGCTTGCCAAGTCAGCTAACTCGGTGGTGCCTGCAACGGCCGGATTTACAGCGAATGCCGCCCTGCCTGGCTTGGCCAGATTCTCCGGCACGGCGGCCAGCAATTGTTGAGTATAGGGATGCTGCGGCGTACGCAGTACGGTTTGGCAAGCGCCGACTTCCACCAGTTTGCCTTGCTGCATCACTCCCACCCAATCCGCCATCTGCGCAACCACACAAAAATCGTGGGTGATGAACAGCATGCTCATGGCGGTATCGTCCTGGAGTTTGCGCATCAAGCGCAGAATCTCGGCTTGCACCGTGACATCCAAGGCCGTGGTCGGTTCGTCGGCGATCAGCAATTGCGGCTCGCAGGCCAAGGCCATCGCGATCATCACCCGTTGCCGTTGGCCGCCGGAGAGTTGATGCGGATAGTCACGAAAGCGGCTGGCGGCGTTGGGAATTTGCACTTGCTCCAAGGCCTTGATAGTCCGCTCGCTGGCTTCCGCGTCATCCATATCCGGATGATGCAGTTGCAGTGCTTCGCTGATTTGTTCGCCTATGCTCATCACCGGATTGAGAGAGGTCATGGGCTCCTGGAAAATCATCGCGATTTTTAAGCCGCGCACCGCGCGTATGCCCGGATCATCCAGGGTTAACAAATCCTGCCCGTTCAGCAAAATCTCGCCGCTAGGGTGCGAAGCTACGCCGTCCGGCAACAGGCGGATCACCGACAAAGCGCTGACCGACTTGCCGCTGCCGGATTCGCCAACCAGGCAAAAGGTTTGGCCTTTGGGAATGCTAAAACTGATGTCGTCGACCGCTTGGACTTCGCCGCCCCCGGACCTTAGATAAGTGCGCAGGTTGCGGACTTCCAACAAGGCTGAGCTCATGCTTTACCCCCGGCCTTGTCGGATAAGCGCGGGTCAATGGCATCCCGAAACGCTTCGCCGATCAGGTTGTAGGCGAACACCGTCATGAAGATCGAGCCGCCGGGAAACACCGCCATCCACCAGTTAAAAGTCGAGGATTTAACGGCCTGATCCAGCATCGCGCCCCAGGACGGCGCATCGACCACACCCAAACCCAAAAAGCTGAGCGTCGCTTCAGATAGAATCGCCCCAGCCACGCCAAAACTGACCGCGACCAATAAAGGCGCGACTCCGTTGGGTAGCATATGCCGAAACAAAATCGAGCTTAAGGGCAAACCGCTGGCCACCGCCGCTTGCACGTAATCTTGTTTGCGCAGCTTCAAAAACTCCTGGCGCACATAACGCGCGTAGCCGGACCAACCGGTGACGCCAATAATCACCATCATCATGTACAAGCTGCGGCCGAAGAAGGCGACGAACGTCAGCAGTAAAAACAGCGTCGGAATGTCTTCGAAGATTTCCACCAGGCGCATGCCCAACATATCAACCACGCCGGAGAAATAACCCATCAGACCACCGATGACGATACCAATAGCCAAGGCAATGCCGGAGGCGATCAGACCGATGCTCAAGGAAATCCGGCAGGCATGGATCATCCGGCTTAATACGTCGGCACCGTTTTCCTCGGTGCCCATTAAATGCGTGTGGCCTTCGGTGGCGAACGGCGCTTCCAGGCCCTTGCTGCCCAAGTCGCGTAAATAATCGACAGGCGCATACGGTATCGGCGGCATGAGCTTCCAATCCACTTGCGTGTAAGCGGCGCTGCGGAAATCGTCGTAGATGACCAGCACCGGCGGTTTGACGAAGCTGTTGACCAGCAGTGCCGCTAACGCACTACCCAGCAAAAACAACAAAATCTGTTTACCTCCGTCGATGTTTAGCCGGTAAACCGCCAGGGCAATTAAAAAGCTGGCCAAGATCCAGGTGTCTTCGACGCTGAGGTATTCGAGCACCGGCGCAGAAATCACGCCATTCTTGCTCATCAATAAAGGCATGGAGTTGGCGAGAAACGGCGCAAACACCGCGCAAAACACTAACAGCGCCACCCAGCCCAAGCCGAATTTGACGCCGACGCCAGCCAGGGTTTTACGCCAGATCCGTGCAGAAAACGATTCGCGGCTGATCACGGGCTTAGTCATAACTCACCCGCGGATCGGCCAGGGTGTAACAGAAATCGGCAATCAGATAGCCGATCAGCGTCAGAAAGCCGCTGATCCAGGTGATCGACAGCACCAACTCGCGGTCGCGGCCTTTCACCGCTTCCACCGCCAACTGGCCCATGCCGTTGATGCTGAAAATATTTTCCACGATCAATGAGCCGGCCAGCAAACTGGGCAATAAACCGGCCGAGACGGTAATCAAGGGTAGCAAGCTATTGCGGAACACATGCTTCCACAACACGTCGTTTTCGGCCAAGCCCTTGGCACGCGCGGTGCGGGCGTAATCGGCGTGCAGGTTTTCCAGAATCGAGGTACGCGTCAACTTGGTTAGCGCCGCAAAGCCGCCGTAGGACAAACAAAATACCGGTAGAACTAAATGCCAGGCTCGATCCAATAAAAATCCGCGCACGAATCCGCCTTGATCCCAATGCGGCAGAAACGACATGTCCTGCGCCTCCCGGCTACTGATGCCGGCGGTGGGGAACCATTGAAAATGTTGGATATTGGCGAAAAACCCCAGTAGCAATACGCCGGCCAACATGGTCGGAATCGACCATAAGGCCAGCATCGACATCCCGGCCCCAATATCAAAAGCCCCGCCGCGCTGGGTGGCGGCTTTCATGCCCACCATGATGGCGATGATGTAGGTAAACGGCAGCGTGACCAGATTGAGTAGCAAGGTAATCGGGATGCGTTCGGCCAGAATGTCCGACACCGGCCGGCCGTATTGAAAGCTGGTGCCCAGATCCATGCCTTTGCTAAAGGAAAATTCGCCGCGCTGACCTTGAGCGTCGGTGACAAAGCCAATGGGCGAGACGTTATTCAGCCAACGCAGATACTGCACCGGTGCCGGCTGGTCCAGGCCGTAGCGTTTGTTGTAATAGTCCAGCAAGGCCTGTTTTTCCTGCGGCTTCATGTCCATGCCGCCGATCAAAGTTTGCGCGCTAATGCCGCCCGGCGACATGGCCATGACGCTGAATACCAGAATGGTGATACCCAACAAGGTGGGAATCATCAGCAGCAAACGCCGCAGTAGATAGGTCAACATCGGCTAATCCTTGGCCTATTGCGTGTATTTTTGCTGTGCCAGCGGCACGTAGGTTTCCAGCGGCAAGGAGCCGAAGTTCAAACCCAGTTTGGTCATTTGCAAGTTATGAATGCGCTTGTCCACGAACAACAGACTTTTGCGGCGCATCAAAAAGGTATAGGGTTGGTCTTCGTAAAGAATGCGCTCGGCCTGCTGCCAGAGCGGCATGCGTTTGGATTCATCGACGGTGCGGCGGGCATCGTCGATTAATTTATCCAAGGCCGAATTTTTGTAACTGACGTAGTTATCGCCCTTGCTGACGGCTTGCGAGCTATGGAAGATTTGGTACAAATCGGTTTCGATACCGCTGGTCCAACCGAGGGTGATGGCATCAAAGTCTTTTTTATCCAGATTTTCCAACATCACCGGCCACTCTTGCGGGGTGGGGGTCAGCTTGACACCGGCTCTGGCGTACAAGTCTTTCAACAGCAACACCATGCGTTTGGTGTCTTCGTTGGCTTGGAAATAAGTCAGTTTAAATTCAAAGGGCGCACCGGCCTTGTCTTCCAATACACCATCGCCATTTTTATCCTGGTAACCGGCTTCTTTCAGCAAGGCTTTGGCTTTATCCAGATCGGTTTGATATGGCTGTAACGCGGCATCGTGCTGTTTACTGGCCTTGCTGAACGGGCTCACAGCAGGCTCGGCGTAATCCAACATAACGTCCTTGATCACCCGGCTGACGTCGGTTAGATAGGTCATGGCCTGGCGCACGCGTTTGTCGGCAAAGCGCGTTGGTTTACCGCCGCGTTCCTGGTTCCAACCGATGTAGCTGTAACCGACCACTGGCGGCATGTATTCGAAGTTTTGGCTCTTGGCCTGGATTTGCGGGTCTTTCTTCAATTCCTGATATTCGACGGGTCTAGCTGAGTAGGAATCGATGTCGCCATTGCGAAACGTGGTCAAGCGCGCGCTATCGTTTTGGATGATTTTCCAGAGAATCCGATGGTAAGAAGGCTGCACGTCGCCCCAGTAGCGCTCGTTACGTACCAGCTCGATGTTGCCTTTGTCCGGCGTCCAGTTTTTCGGATCGTTTAATCGATAAGGACCGCTACCCAATAACAAGCCTTTAGATTCGTTGAATTTTTGTGGCTCTTTTAAGTAGGGTTCGTAAAAATGCTTGGGCAGGATGCCGATGCCACCAGCCAAGGACAGCGCTTCGAAGTACGGCTCTTTGAAGGTAAATACCACTTCGAATTTACCGTTGGCTTTGACGCTTTTGATCTTTTCAAGGTAAGCCCGCTCACGGGGTGCCTGGATGGCGTCGGTCATGATGAAATCAAAACTGAACACCACATCATCGGCGGTCAAGGGCTGACCATCGGAAAAACTGACATCCTCGCGCATTCGGAAACTGATCACCAAGCCGTCTGCGCTGATGCTCCAATCTTTGGCGACCAGGCCCTCCCATTCCAAGGTATCGGGGTTACGAGTGATCAGACTCTCCAGCACATAGCTTTGTACATTGGAGGCATAGGCATCGCTGGATACCAGCGGCGTAATGGTTTTCAGGTTGGTACCAAACGCTTCCACACTCCAATCGCCTTGCGCGTAATCCGGCTGGCGACTGGCTGCATGGGCGCGTTGAAAAGCTTGGGCCACTTCGCCGCTTGTAGTCAAATTTGCTGGGGCGTTTGCGGCAAGCGCACCGGAGGCAATCGCCCCGCGCAATTCGCGCATGTCTTTGGCCTGCTCCGACAGCGCGGCTTGCATCTCACTGAGTTTCAGCCATTGCCGGTCGATCTGAAACATCGCCAACACGATCAGCAAAATGCTCAAACTCAATAGCGAATAGAGAATCCAGTCTCGGGTAGTAGATTGTGTTTGCATGTTTCCAGTGTTTCGTAGAAATTAAACAGAAACTTGAGCAGCGCTTTTGCTTGGTGCCAGAACCATGCGAGTCAGTTCTGGCGCTTATCGATAACGCCGCCTTTTCAAAAATCGCCAGTCGTCCTTACTTCTAACTTGTCAGATTACTCGAACTACATCTCTAAGTCCGTCGTTTCGGCAGGGATTGCCGAAATCCAGACGCCATGGACGGATAGAAGCTTACCATCCATGGCACTGGATACCCGCTTCCCAGCGGGTATGACGAACCTTTTTTGTAATCTGACAAAGTAGAATTACTTTCATAAAGGTGGGTAGCCGCCGCGCTACCCACGCTGGTATGTCTTTAAAGCAAATTGGCGATCGGCGCCTCGGGGTTGACCTCGGTATCGTAATCCACACCGTCTACCTCGAAGCCAAACAGCTTGAGGAACTCATGTTTGTAACCGACAAAATCGCTCAGCTCGTTGATATTGTCGTTGTTGATTTGCTCCCACAAGGCGCTGACCTGTTCTTGCACGTGCGTTTGCAATTCTTTTAAGTCAGCGCGCAGACGACCCGTATCATCGAGATTGGGAGTAGCGCCATATAAGCTGTCGCGGAACAAACCATTGACCTGTTCGATACAACCTTCGTGGGTGCCCTCTGCCTTCATGGTTTTGAATAACAATGCCAGATACAAGGGCATGACCGGAATTGCCGCACTGGCTTGAGTAACCACGGCTTTGAGTACCGACACCCTGGCGTCGCCACCCAAAGGCGCTAACTTGCTGCGAATGTCGATCACGCGTTTATCCAAGTCTTTCTTGGCCGCGCCGATGGTGCCGTCCCAATAAATATCCCAGGTGATTTTTTCGCCTAGATAGGTATACGCGGTGGTTTTCGCACCTTCCGCCAGCACACCGGCATCGGCCAGCGCATCGATCCACATTTGCCAGTCTTCACCGCCCATCACCGCGACGGTGTTGTCGATTTCTTCCGGCGTAGCGGCCGGCAAGGTGAAGGATTTGATGACTTCTTTGTCGGTGTCGATTCCGTTTTGTACCAAATCCTTGCCGATTGGTTTCAAGGTAGAGTTGTGAATGACGCCGGTTTTAGGATGAGTGCGGCGCGGCGCGGCCAAGCTGTAAATCACCAGATCGACTTTGCCCAAATCCTGTTTGATGGCGTCTATGGCTTTTTGTTTGATCTCGTCGGAAAACGCATCGCCGTTAATGCTTTTGGCGTACAGCCCTTCCGCTTCGGCAAATTTATGAAACGCCGCTGAATTGTACCAACCTGGCGTACCGGTTTTGTCGGCTGTGCCTTCGCGTTCAAAAAACACACCCAGGGTTTTCGCGCCGGCACCGAAGGCCGAGACGATGCGCGAGGCCAAACCGTAACCGGTGGAAGCACCCAAAATCAGCACGTTTTTCGGGCCATTAGCGATAGCGCCGAAGCTTTTGACGTATTCGATTTGTTGTTTAACATTGGCTTCGCAGCCGACCGGGTGAGTAGTGACGCACATAAAACCGCGTACGCGAGGTTTGATAATCATGTTGATCCTTAAATCAAGCTATTAAAAATTAAGACGAGTGTCGCTTCGGCAGCGATGTTTGGTGCAAATTTTAAAGTTTATCCCATGACATGGCTGAACAGGAAAATAATATCGATTCTTTTCCGGTCGATAAACCAACTTATTCGGGTATGCGGTGGCTAATGTCAATAAACGTCAACTTAAAAGCCAACACGGTAGTATTAGCAGGGCTTTCAATGCAGCGATCCGGTGTCACAGCCAACGATAATTGACTAAAACGTGTCGGTTTCGCAAGCAGGAACCGGGTAAGCAAGCCATAAAAAAGGGAGCTTAAAGCTCCCTTTTTCTCGGTCAGCGTTAAGGCTTACTGTTTTTGTGTATTGATAACAATATCAGCCTTGGCTTGCAGCGCATTCAATACTGCTTCCATCTGCGCTTTACCGAAGGCCGTTGCGATATTTTTGGCAATCAAGGCTTGTTTGCCCTTGTCGCTATCCGATATGACACCCTCGTTTACGCTGTTGATGCTAACCACCAATTTACCGCCCTTAGCTTCATCAATTACTGCAACGCTAGGCTGACCGGCCTTCGGCTTCGCCGTTCTAAAAATCTCCTGAGTAACTGCTGCCGGCAAATCGCTGGCGTTACGAGTCAGACCTTTGATTTTTTTGATTTGCAAATGCTGCGCGTCGGCAATCTGAGCCAGGGGTTTACCACCAGCCAATTCTTGTTTAATTTTATCGGCCGTGGCGATTGCTTGTTGTCTTGCCTTATCCTGCTGTATCGCAGCAATGACCTGCGGCTTAACGTCTTTAAGTTCTCTGCTGGCAGCCGGTTGATGCGATAGCATGCGCAACACCACCACCTTGTCGCCGCCAACTTCAAGTGGCTCGCTGTTGGTGCCTTTTAATACCTCTTCAGAAAATGCAGCCGCCCGAACTTTTTCATCTGAAGCGATGCCTTCACCCGCCGCGCGCGTAAATGCCTCCGTCTTGCTGGTTGTGCCACCCAATAATTGCGCTACAGCCGCCAGGCTATCCGGATTCTCGTAACTGACTTCGGCAACTTTCTCGGCCAAGGTATTGAATTTGGCTTCAGCCTGCGCTTTTTGATAAGCCTTGCTTACTTCGGCCTTTACCGCTTCAAAAGGCTTCACATCGCCCGGTATCAACTCGGTGACCTTAATTAAGTGATAACCAAAAGCCGATTTAACGGGTTCGGAGACTTCACCCAGTTTCAAGCTGCCAGCAGCATCTTCAAAGGCTTTTTCCATGACGCCGACATTAAATAAACCCAGGTCGCCGCCATTTTTTGCGCTTAGTTTATCGTCGGACACTTCCGAAGCCAAGGCTGCGAAATCTTTGTTTTTTAGGTCTTCTTTAGCCTTCAAAGCTTTTTGCAAAGCAAGCTCGTCGGCGGTTTTATCTTTATTAAAAGCGAACAGAATATGGCTGATTTTTCTGCGCTCTTTAGTGGTGAATTGGGCTTTCTGTTCTTCGTAATAGGCTTTTAACTGTTCTTCGCTGGGATTAATCTCAGCCGCCAACTTATCCAACGCTAATTCCACGTACTCGACAGCCACCTGTTCGGCAGTCTGATAGGCATCCTGATGCTGCTGATAATAAGATGTGATTTCTTCTTCGCTAGGCGGTTGACTGACCGGCGTTAACGGCACGGTCAAATATTCGACATCGCGGGTTTGGTTCTGTATTTTAAAGAAATTATTGATTTCCGCTGGTGTAACGAAGCTGCTATCGACCACAGCACGTTGAAACTGCTCCATTACCAAGGCTTTTTTGATGCGATTGACGAACTCCGCAGAAGACATGCTTTGCGAACCGAGCATGGTCTGATATTGCGTCTTATCAAACTTGCCGTCTTTTTGAAAATACTCTAGGGTCTGAATGAAATCCCTGGCAGTATCGTCGCTAACCAACAGGTTTTGATCCTGAACGTACTGCAACATCACTTCGTCACGAACTAATTTTTCCAGCGCCTGTTTTTTTACGGTCTCTTCGTCGAATTTCATGCCGGCTAAATTCTGCGCATATTGCTGGTAGGCCTGATTGACATCCCGCTGATAAAACTCCTTGTCCCCTACCGACACCACAGGCGCTTCTTTACCACCGCCAATATAGTTTTGGATGCCCCACAATCCGAAAAGCACACAAATCAAAATTAATATGATTGATGCAAACAGACCGTGCACCTTTTCTCTAATCTCTAAAAGCATAAACGCTGTCCTTAAACAGAATTAAACCCGATCACTTCAGGCCATAAAATTAACAGGCAAAAAAAAACCTCGAACCATACGGCCCGAGGTTTCTGTTTTGGCGGAGCGGACGGGACTCGAACCCGCGACCCCCGGCGTGACAGGCCGGTATTCTAACCAACTGAACTACCGCTCCAAAGTCTGGTGGGTGCTGAGGGGTTCGAACCCCCGACCCTCGCCTTGTAAGGGCGATGCTCTCCCAGCTGAGCTAAGCACCCGACTAAAGAACGGCTAGTTTACAGCATCTTTTAAAGATTTGCCAGCTTTAAATGAAGGAATTTTCGCAGCTTTGATAGTTATCTCTTCACCGGTTTGCGGATTACGGCCTTTACGCTCTGCTCTTTCTTTAACATCGAACGTGCCGAAGCCAACCAAGGCAACAGAATCGCCTTGTTTCAAAGCATCTTCTACAGCTTTGATAAAGCCATCTAAAGCGCGACCCGCATCCGCTTTAGTTAACTGGGACGCACTGGCGATTGCATCGATAAGTTCCGATTTATTCATTTATTTCCCCTTAGGATGTCGTTGTATTAATTATGCTCAGCAAACAAATGCTTGGATTTGCCCACTAACCGGTTTTCCACCAACCCGATTTTCAGCCTCTCCTGGTGCGAGAGGCCGACATTTATATCAATCGGCTGCAAGCGATGTCAAGCACTGAAGTCGGCGGAAGCCACGATTTGGATGGTTTCCGCCGATTCGACCCAACATTTAGTGCGCAACAACACCCGGTTTTTTTACCTCTGCCTTGGTGGAGGCAGTCTCACTTATTTCAGCCACCGGAATAGCTACAATCGGGGTGGGGATATGCTGTAGCGCCAACTCCAAAACTTCATCTATCCAACGGACACACTTAATCGCCAAATTGCGTTTGATGTTTTCGGGGATTTCCGCGAGATCCTTCTCGTTTTCCGCAGGAATCACTACAGTCGTAATGCCGCCGCGATGCGCCGCCAACAGCTTTTCTTTTAATCCGCCGATAGGCAGCACTTCCCCCCTCAGCGTGATCTCGCCGGTCATCGCTACATCCGCACGCACCGGAATTTTGGTCAGCGCGGAAATGATGGCAGTACACATCCCAATACCAGCGCTCGGTCCGTCTTTTGGCGTAGCACCTTCCGGAACATGGACATGAATATCGTTTTTCTGGAACACATCACTGTCGATACCCAAAATATTGGCTCGACTCCTGACAACCGTAACCGCCGCCTCAATCGACTCCTTCATCACATCGCCGAGCTTACCGGTCGCCAACTGTTTGCCCTTACCTGGCATCACTGCGGTTTCGATCGTCAGCAATTCGCCACCGACCTCGGTCCATGCCAAACCGGTAACCTGACCAATTTGGTCGTTATCTTCAGCCATACCGTAGCTAAACCGCCGCACACCAAGATATTTATCCAGCGTTTTTTCGGTAACCGAGATACGGCCTTTTCTGGATTTCAATAACAGGTCTTTGACGACTTTCCGACAAATTTTAGAAATTTCCCGCTCCAGTCCGCGAACACCGGCTTCCCGCGTGTAGTAGCGAACAATGTCCTTAACCGCTGATTCCGAGATATGAATTTCCGATTCGGCCAGACCATTATTTTTGATCTGCTTCGGAATTAAAAAGCGCATGGCTATGTTGACTTTTTCATCTTCGGTATAACCGGCCAGGCGGATAATTTCCATCCTGTCCATTAAGGCTGGCGGGATATTCATGGTATTCGCAGTAGCCACGAACATGACGTCGGATAAATCGAAATCGACTTCCAGATAATGATCCGAGAAAGTATGGTTCTGCTCGGGATCAAGGACTTCCAGCAACGCAGAAGCCGGATCACCGCGAAAATCCGCCGCCATTTTGTCGATCTCATCCAACAAGAACATCGGGTTGCGGGTTTTGATTTTCGACAAATTTTGCAGAATTTTGCCCGGCATCGAACCGATATAGGTACGTCTGTGCCCGCGTATTTCCGCTTCGTCTCTAACCCCGCCCAACGCCATCCGCACATACTTGCGATTGGTGGCCCGCGCAATCGACTGGCCAAGAGAGGTTTTACCAACCCCAGGAGGGCCGACCAAACACAGAATAGGCCCCTTCAACGCCTTCACTCGCTGCTGCACGGCAAGATACTCGAGTATCCGCTCTTTCACCTTATCCAGACCGTAATGTTCAGCTTCCAACACCTCTTCGGCGACTTTTAAATCATGCCGAACCTTGGTTTTCTTCTTCCAAGGCACGTTTACCATCCAATCGATGTAGTTGCGTACTACTGTCGCTTCTGCCGACATCGGCGACATCATTTTCAGCTTATTCAACTCGGCCGTCGCCTTGGTTTTGGCTTCGGCAGACATGCCGGCCGCAGCAATTTTCCTTTCCAGCTCTTCGATCTCGTTACTGGCTTCATCCATCTCGCCCAGCTCTTTTTGAATGGCTTTCATTTGTTCATTCAAATAGTATTCGCGCTGATTTTTTTCCATCTGCTTTTTAACGCGACCACGAATTTTCTTTTCCATTTCCAGAATATCGACTTCGCCTTCCATCAACGTCATCAAGTTTTCCAGACGTTTGGCGACATCCACCATTTCCAGCATCAGCTGTTTTTCTTCAACCTTTAACGCCATGTGGGCAGCCATGGTATCGGCTAAACGGCTAAGGTCGTCGATTCCGGCAAGCGAGTTCAAAACCTCAGGCGGAATTTTATTATTCAATTTCACATACTGATCGAACGAGTTAATCGCGGTACGCTGCAAAACGTCCGCTTCCTGCTCGGAAATGGATAACTCGTCACTCAACTCCACTACGCTGGCAGCGCAATAATTATCAACTTCTTGATATTTCGCCACGGAGCAGCGCTGACTACCCTCAACCAACACTTTCACAGTGCCGTCCGGCAATTTCAATAACTGTAAAATATTGGCCAGGGTGCCCACCTTGTACAAGTCATCAAACCCGGGCTCATCCACATCGGCCTGCTTCTGGGCAATCAATAACACTTGCTTATCTTGTTTAATCGCGGCATCAAGAGCATCGATTGACATGCCTCTACCAACAAACAATGGAATCACCATATGCGGATAGACCACCACGTCCCGTAAAGGCAAGACTGGAATTAATTCATCTTTGGTATTTGACTCGGTCATTTCATTTGCTCCCTTGAGCAGCTCAAAACAGTAGTTGTCATCCTATATGAGGATGAACTCCTAGAAAACAAGTATCTTTAATTTCGGGCAAAAAAAAAGGGGGCTTTACCAAAAAAGCCCCCTTTTTAATTTTACTATTTCGCCGGAATAACAAGCGGACGATCAAAACCCCAAACTTAAGCGTCCGAAGCCACCAGTTTTTGTTCAGCCTCGTACACCAAAATTGGCTCCGAATTACCCAGAATAACGTTCTCATCAATCACGACTTTCGATATTTTGTCGTTGGAAGGTAGTTCGTACATCGTATCCAACAACACGTTCTCGACTATCGTGCGCAATCCTCTGGCACCGGTTTTTCTTTCCATCGACTTACGCGCGATTGCCGACAAAGAATCATCTCTAAATTCCAGCTCCGCGCCTTCCATTTCAAACAAATGTTTATATTGTTTGATCAAAGCATTTTTAGGCTGAGTCAAAATCTGGATCAGCGCCGCTTCATCCAGCTCATCCAGAGTTGCAATAACCGGCAAACGACCGACAAACTCGGGAATCAAACCGTATTTGATTAAATCCTCGGAACGGACATCGGCAAAAATCTCACCGACGTTTCGCTTGTCATCTTTGGTTTTAACTTCAGCGGAGAAACCGATACCGCCTTTCTCAGTACGATGCTTAATAACCTTATCCAAACCGGCAAACGCACCGCCGACGATGAACAGAATATTTGCTGTGTTAACCTGCAAAAAGTCCTGCTGCGGATGTTTCCGACCACCTTGCGGCGGTACAGACGCAACAGTACCCTCAATCAGTTTCAACAAAGCCTGCTGCACACCTTCGCCGGATACGTCGCGAGTGATGGATGGATTATCGGATTTGCGGGAGATTTTATCGATCTCGTCGATATAAACGATACCGGTCTCCGCCTTTTCCACATCGTAATCGCATTTTTGCAGAATCTTCAAAATGATGTTTTCAACATCTTCACCGACATAACCCGCTTCAGTCAGCGTCGTGGCATCTGCTATGGTGAAAGGCACATCCAGCAATCTAGCCAAGGTTTCGGCCAACAAAGTTTTACCGGAACCGGTCGGCCCGATCAGCAAGATATTACTTTTCGCCAACTCGACTTCGTTCTTTTTACTGTTGCTGCGCAAGCGTTTGTAGTGATTGTAAACCGCTACCGCCAGGATTTTTTTTGCATTTTCCTGTCCGATTACATAACCATCCAACTCTTGCTTGATTTCCTTCGGTTTAGGCAGCGCACCGCCTGCCACCGACATCTCGTCTTCCAGCAACTCGTCTCGGATAATGTCATTGCACAATTCCACGCATTCGTCACAAACGTAAACGGATGGACCCGCAATCAGTTTCCTGACTTCATTTTGACTTTTACCGCAAAAAGAACAGTAAAGAAGCTTTTCATCGTCTTTACCTTTCTTGTCTCTACTCATAGACAGACTCCACCGTGATACATTGCCTCGTCATGGCGATAAAATATATCAAAAACTAACATTCAAATCACTCCGCACTCTTGACGAGGCTACGCGACACTTATCAAGCAGTACGACTAGTCAATACTTTGTCGATCAAACCGTAATCAACTGCTTGCTGAGAACTCAAAAAATTGTCTCGATCCGTATCCTGCTGAATTTTTTCCAGCGGTTGCCCGGTATGATGAGCCAGGATTTTATTCAATCGGTCACGGATAGCCAAAATCTCCCGTGCATGAATATCAAAATCCGACGCCTGGCCTTGAAAACCGCCCAAAGGTTGATGAATCATCACCCTGGAGTGCGGTAAGCAATAGCGTTTACCATTGGCACCACCCGCCAACAACAAAGCCCCCATGCTGGCGGCCTGACCGATACACATGGTGCTGACATCCGGTTTGATAAATTGCATGGTGTCATAAATCGACATCCCCGCTGTCACTGAGCCGCCGGGCGAATTGATATACAAATGAATATCTTTATCCGGATTTTCAGATTCCAAGAACAGCAATTGCGCTACCACCAAATTAGCCGAGTAATCTTCTACTTGGCCAACCAGAAAAATTACCCGTTCTTTCAGCAAACGGGAATAAATATCGTACGATCTTTCCCCACGGGCTGTTTGTTCAACCACTATAGGCACTAGACCGCCCGCCGCTTGCGGCGCCATCATTTCGCTCATCACATTTCGGTTAAACACGTTTAGCCCTCATTCGTTACTGTTTTTCCATGACATCATCAAAACCAACTGTTACGTCGGTGATTTTAGCCTGACTGACAATCCATGCAACAGCTTGATCCTCTAAAACCATCTGCTGCACATCATTCAGCCTGGCCTTGTCAGCATAATACCAGTTCACAACGTCTTCGGGGCGCTCATAACTCTTCGCCATATCATCAATGACCGCACGTACTTTATCGGCGTCCACCTTGATGTCATTCTTTTGAATGATTTCACCCAGAATCAAGCCCAAGGCTACTCGGCGCTTGGCCTGACCTTCAAACGCATCCCTGGGCAAATTCAGGTCTTCGAGCTTCAAACGCATGTTCTTCGCGCGCTCGGCGTAAGGCTTCATCAACTCTTGAATCTCTTGATCTATCAATGCATTAGGCATCGCGATAACGACGTTCTCGTACAAGGCATCCATCACTGCATTTTTTAACTTGTTTTTCAGGCCTTGGTTCAACTCTCTGTCCATGTTGGCGCGAACATCGGTACGGAAACTTGCCGCATCGCCGTCTTCAACACCATAAGCCTTGATAAATTCCGCATCGACGACTGGTAAAACCGGTTCTTCGATTTTAACCAACTCGATCTCAAACTCAGCAACCTTGCCGGCTAATTTTTCGCTGTTGTATTGCTCTGGGAAAGTAACTGAAAACGTTTTGGCGGCACCGACAACCAACCCTTTCAACTCATCTTCAAAGCCAGGAATCATTTGTTTGCCGCCGATTTCCACCTGGTAATTTTCGACCTTACCGTCGGTAAAATTCTCGCCATCGGCCACGCCCGAAAAATGAATGGTCACCCGATCCGCATCCTGAGACGCACGCTCGACGGCATTCCAAGTTTTCTTTTGCTGACGCAGTTTTTCTATCATGTTATCGACATCAGCCTCTTCCACAGTTGCGGAAGGACGATCGACCTTTAATTCACTGACACCGTCCAGAATGATCTCCGGATAGACTTCAAACTCTGCGATGTATTCAAAACCCTCAGCTTTCTCGGTCGGATGAATATGCGGATGACCGGCAGGATTCAAATCCTGTTGTTGCAGTGCTTCGAAATAAGTCGATTGAATTAAGTCGCCAGTTACTTCGTTTCTAACTCTATCGGCGTAAAGCTTTTTAACCATGCTCGCAGGGACTTTACCCGGACGGAAACCGTCCACTTTGACTTCGCGAGCGAGTTTTTTAAAGCGAGTTTCCATTTTTTCCTGAACCACGGCATCAGGAATACTAACAGTCATTTTTCGGCTTAACTCTGATGTCTTCTCGACAGAAACTTGCATTGCACTACCTCAAAAAATTAAAGATATGGTTTTATATTTTGGGAAGACCTGCCGGCGATGTTTAAATCTGGGGAACTTAAGGTCGTATCGTTATGAATAACGCAGAAATGGTGCGAGCGGGGAGACTCGAACTCCCACGGGGTTACCACTGGAACCTAAATCCAGCGCGTCTACCAATTTCGCCACGCTCGCTAAATAATTGAACGCGGCATTATAATCAGCCGCATCCTCAAAGACAACCTTATATTACTGACACCCGCATGCATCCTTATCTCTTTCGTTCTATTTTCGGCCTAGCCGTCCTTGCCACAATCAACAGCGCGGGCGCTTCGGCAAACGCGTTCACAGAGTTCAAACGCCAACTCACATTTATAGATCAACAACGTATCGTCTACGTGGCTATCGCCACCAACGAGAGCGAACGCGAACGCGGATTGATGTTTCGCCAGGAACTTGCCGCAGACCAAGGCATGTTATTTATCTATCCGGACCAAACACGCCGCGCACTGTGGATGAAAAACACCCTACTGGCATTGGATGTAGTGTTTTTATCGGGGGACGGCCGGATTACAGGGCTGTTAAAGGATATACAGCCCTGCACTAAAGACCCCTGTAGGATTTATGATTCTAAAGTGGCCGCCCGATACATGCTGGAACTACCTGCCGGCTTTATTGATAAGCACACCATCCAAGTCGGCCAAAAAGTGACGCTCCCTTAGAAACTCAAACCGGCCCGTTTACATCGTCCGGATCACCCTCGTATGGCGTTGCGTATTTGCACTCTTTCTGTGGGCAAACTTTTTCGGTCCCGCGCCGCTTGGTGGTTTTTAAGGTCAAAATCGGCCAATTGCAATCCGGGCAACTTTCCTTGATCGGCGCATCCCACAGAGCATAATCGCATTTCGGATATTCCGAGCATGAATAAAAAATCTTCCCGCTACGCGCTTTACGCTTCAGAATTGCGCCTTTTTTGCACTGCGGACATTCGACGCCGGTATCCGATGGCTTCTCCAACGGCTCGATGTGTTTGCATTTCGGATAGCCGCTACAACCGACAAACTTGCCGTAACGCCCGGTTTTGATCACCAGTGTTGACTCGCACTTTGGACATACCCGACCTTCGACAACTTCGGGCTCAGCCGACGCGGGCCCCGCATTGTCATCGCCCAAATTTCGGGTATAAGAACAAGTCGGATAATTGGTACAACCAATGAACCGGCCGTTGCGTCCCAAGCGAATCGACAGCGGACTGCCGCATTCCGGGCACTGCTCGTCAATGCTTTCCTGCGTCACGTCCTTGCGCTGCACACTCTCTTCTTTCTCGGTGATCAACTGCGTGAACGGTCGCCAGAAATCGTTCATCAACGGAATCCAGTCTTTCTCGCCGCGCGATACCGCATCCAGTTCGTCTTCGAGATTGGCAGTAAAGCTGTAATCAACGTATTTTGTAAAGTGCTCAGTCAAGAACTTGTTAACGATACGCCCCACATCGGTTGGATAAAACCGCTTGCTGTCTATCGTCACATATTCGCGGTTTTGCAAGGTCGAAATAATCGTCGCATAAGTGGACGGCCGGCCTATGCCGTGCTCTTCCAGCGCCTTAACTAAACTCGCCTCGCTATAACGCGGCGGCGGCTCGGTAAAATGTTGGGTTGCCGCAATCTCATTCAATACCACCGGCCGCCCCTCTTCCATTGGCGGCAACAGACTATCCTGATCATCGGCGGCTTCTTTACTGTCATCCACGCCTTCCAGATACACCTTCATGAAACCCGGATTAGTCACCGTGGAACCGGTGGCGCGGAACACGTTTTTATCACTGCCGCAATTTAGATCGACCGCCACCTGATTCAAAGTGGCGTGAATCATCTGGCAAGCGACTGTGCGCTTCCAGATCAAATCGTAGAGCTTGAACTGCTCGGCACTAAGCCGGTTTTTCACCTGCTCGGGCAAACGCCGCACCGAAGTGGGCCTGATGGCTTCATGCGCTTCCTGAGCGTTTTTAGATTTAGTCTTGAAACGGCGCGGCTCTTTTGGCACATCGTCAGCGCCGTATTTTTCCGCGATCAGCTCGCGAATATCGGCAAGCGCCTCTTCGGCCAGATTGACCGAATCGGTACGCATATAAGAGATCAAACCGACAGCTTCACCGCCCAGATCGATACCCTCGTACAACTGTTGCGCCACCATCATCGTCCGTTTGGTGGTAAAACCCAGCTTGCGGGCGGCTTCCTGCTGTAAGGTCGACGTGATAAACGGCGGCGCCGGATTTTTGCTGCGTTGCTTTTTCTCCAGCTTAGTGACGATCAATTGGCCGTCAGCTGCATCTAACAAGCTTTGTTTCACTTGATTGGCTTGCGCTTCGTCGGTAAAACTGAACTGATTCAGTTTTTCACCGCTGAAATGCGTTAGTCTGGCTTTGAACGGCAAGCCTTGCGCGCTGGCTTCTGCGGTATGCGACCAGTATTCACGGGTCTTGAAGGCTTCGATTTCCATTTCGCGTTCGACGATCATCCGCAAAGCAGGGCTTTGCACTCGACCAGCGGATAAACCTCGGCGGATTTTCTTCCACAGCAAAGGCGATAAATTGAAACCGACTAAATAGTCTAGCGCTCTACGTGCTTGTTGCGCATTGACCAGATTATTGGATAACTCAGTGGGGTGGGCGATCGCCTCGGTGACCGCCTTTTTGGTGATCTCATGAAATACCACTCGCAGTACTTCTTTGTTTTTTAAGAGCTTTTTTTCTTTAAGATGCTCAAAAACATGCCAGGAAATCGCCTCGCCTTCGCGATCAGGGTCAGTTGCCAGATATAGCGTATCGACGTTCTTAATGGCTTTGCCGATTTCTTGTAGATGTCGCTGATTGCGATCAATCACCTGGTATTTCATCGCAAAACCGTTTTCCGGGTCAACAGCCCCCTCTTTTGGAATCAAATCGCGGACGTGGCCGTATGAGGCTAGTACCTGAAAATCCTTACCCAGATACTTCTCTATGGTTTTGCATTTTGCCGGTGACTCTACAATGACTAAACTTTTGCTCATGCTGTCCGTAGAAAAATCAATGTAAAGAAGTAGGTATCAAATCGTAAACTATGTCTTCCATTCGGGAAAAAGCGGCACTATCGCCGGGTTGACTCAATAACACCATCAATACAATCCATTTCAACTTGTCCAGGGTAATGTTTTCGTCTTTCAAAGCCATGGCACGATCAATGGCGATTTCACGATTAATCGGCGTCAGGATGCCGCTGTGTTCGAGGTACATCAAAAAGTTGCGGCATTCCATATCGAATACGGCAATCTCCTGGCCGCTAAAAATGCGGAACGAAGAAGAAACCGCCGGTGTAATGCTCTCAATTTCGGCTAATGACTCCAGCCAATCGAACGCTTTATTGACATCAGGCTGCTGAAAACCCGCGTCCAGCAATTCGCTGGCAATCACGGCAGTATCCGGATAGTTATCGCTGTCGCCATCCAAATAATTTTCAAACAGATAAATGAGCACATCGAAAATATCTTCTTTCATTAGAACCTTTATTTGATTCGAAGGTAGCCACCACCGGCAAGCGCGGCAATGTAGCCCTGCAACTCCAGCACCAACAGCGTCGATGAAACTTCTTCCACCGACCAAGCGCTTTCCTGGACCAGAGTATCGACCGTTGTGGGGCTGTACGGAATCAATTTCAATAGATTTTGCTGCTCCAGGTCAAGCGAAGTCTGCGTTAAATCTGACTCAGCTCGCATATACTGTTGATTATAATGATCTAATTCTTCAAAAATATCTTGCGCGGTTTCCACCAATTTGGCGCCCTGGCGGATTAATGCATTGCAACCGCGCGCCAAAGGGTTATGAATCGAACCGGGAATCGCAAAAACTTCCCGATTCTGCTCCAGCGCCAAACGCGCAGTAATCAGCGATCCGCTTTGCTGGGCCGCCTCAACCACCAACAGCCCCACGCACAAACCACTGATGATTCGATTTCGCCTGGGAAAGTGATTGGCTTTGGCGTTGGTGCCGGGTGGAAACTCGGAGACCAGCGCGCCATGTTCAACGATTTGTGTGGCTAGCTGCTTATGGCAAGCCGGATAAACCCGATCCAAGCCGGTACCGGCCACGGCTATGGTCTGTCCGTTGACATTTAACGCGCCTTGGTGACTGGCGGCATCGATACCTAAAGCCAAACCACTGGTTACAGTAAAGCCCGCCGCAGCCAAAGCCTCTGCAAATTGAATCGCGGTGCTGACACCAACCGGCGAGGGATTGCGGCTACCGACCATCGCCATTTGCGGCTCAAGCAGCAATGCCGGATTGCCTTTGACAAATAATATGGGGGGAGGATTTGCGATTTCTCTCAGTTGCGCCGGATAGTCGGCATCGTCCAAGGTCAATGCATAATTTCCGGTTTGCTCCAACCAGCAAAGATCGTCTTCGACCTTTTGCCAATCCGGTTTTTGCAACGCGTCTATCAACTTTTCGCTGAAGCCCAAGCCACTTAACGTGGCACGCGACGCCGAGAATATCTGTTCAGGCTCAAGATGCGCCAGCAAGCGCTGAATAGCCTGGCTGCCGACGCCGGGACTACGCAGCATCGCCAGCCAGTATTTGATTTGCGGATTGAGTGTGGATTCCAAAACAGCTTAAAGGGTAAACCAGCTCGGTTTAAACCAACCCGATGGCAGGCCGCTTGCCCGGCACTCCATTAGGGCGTCTGCACCCTATCCAGAGTGTGCATCGCAGCCGTTGCCTTCATCACCAATGCATAGCTGACGCGCTCGAAGGGCCGAAACACCATCAACACACCGGCCAGTTCGTCCGGCATTTTCACCGGCACGGCCTGCTGAGATTGATACCTGTCCACGATGACATGCCCTCTACGGTACACATCCAAGGTATGCCCCACTTCCAAACCGTCCGCAGTACCTTTATCGATGACCACCACATCGTGTTGACCGATTTGTGACACCCCGCCCTTGACCTGAATAATGCTGCCCACCACCTGATGGTTGGGTGGCCTTGGAAAATAATTCAAGGCTAATTCACCCTCGGAAGTAGGCATCAAACGGTCGCCGCGTTGAATTTCCATGTCGGATTTATTAATCAGCAACGTAGCCGGGTCGCCCGGTTCTTGGAGTGTGGTATCGGCGATATATTGCGCCTCGTAGCCCAAAATCTCCCTGGTTACCGGACTGACATAAGCCTTACCCTGCCGGTAAATGGTGTAGCCCAGCCCCTCCGGGTTTTCGATTGCACGGACGTAAACGCCATCTCCAGCACCGGCGATCAAGTGCTCGCCGACAAAACCGATGACATAAGGCGCGCGCTGCAACTCTTCTGCGGTAACAACTTTCGGCGAATTCAAGAATTGCACGATCGCATCGCTAGGAATCATTTTAATAGCTTGATCAAGCTCCGACTCGCGTACTTGCGGCAGCAGTTTTTCTTCGTTGCCGTCCGGCGACAAACTCAGGCGGGGCTCGCCATTTACAAAAGAAAAGTACAGCGTGTCGCCCGGATAAATCCAATGCGGATCCTTGATTTGCTGGTTGTTATGCCATAGTTGCGGCCATTCCCAAGGATGCTGCAAAAATTTCCCGGAGATGTCCCACAGAGTATCGCCTTTTACCACCGTGTACTGCTCGGGGTGATTGGGGTTTATTTTCAGCTCATCGGCCCAAACCACTGCGGCAAAAACCAGTGGCATCAATATTCCCAGTATCGCGCGAAAAAACATAATTTATCCTGCCAGAGGCTATAAAACCGTTCAAAATCCACTAGACGAGCCGTCTAAACACAAGATCGGCAAGCCTCAACATCTTGTGTATCCTGCTTGGCCTTAAGTTGAAAAAATGCGTACAAATCTACAATCTATTTGCCGCACAGTTTAGATTAAATCGCACATTATGCCAGCACGCCCTGCTCTCGCCTAACCCAAGCCGGCACCATCTAGTGCTTCGTAACACTAGCACCATACACCGCGCGTATTTAGTCTTCACGTTCAAACTCGGGGCAATTTCGGATAAAATCGCACCATTACAGTTAGCAAGTGGAGTGTTGGGTGAGTATTCTTACAATTCTGGAGTTTCCCGATAAACGGCTGCGCACGGTCGCCGCCGAGGTGGACACAGTCGATGACCGCATCAAGACATTGGTCGATAACATGATCGAAACCATGTATGCCGCCAAGGGCGTAGGTTTGGCGGCAACCCAGGTCAACGTACATAAACGCGTGATCGTGATGGATGTCAGCGAAAACAAGGACGAACCGATCTGCCTGATCAATCCGCAAATCCTCGAACGCGACGGCGCCGAGGAATCCGAAGAAGGCTGTCTATCCGTACCCGGCTTTTTCGAAAAAGTCAGCCGTGCCGAACACATTAAAATCACGGCGCTAAACCGGGACGGCGAAAGCTTTGAAATGGAAGCGCGCGAACTGCTGGCGGTCTGCATTCAGCATGAAATGGATCATCTAGAAGGCAAACTATTTGTCGATTATCTATCGGCCTTCAAACGCAACCGCATCAAAGCCAAGCTGGATAAAATTCACAAGACGCAAGGCCTTTAAGGACATCCCATGAAAATCGTGTTCGCCGGTACGCCGGATTTTGCGGTTCCTACCTTGCAGACCTTGCTGGATTCCCCGCATCAAGTCTGCGCGGTGTATACTCAGCCCGACAGGCCAGCCGGCAGAGGCCGCAAGCTGGCCGCCAGCCCCATCAAGGCGTTGGCCTTGTCTGCCGACATTGCCGTCTATCAACCGGAAAACTTCAAAAGCGCCGAAGCTATTCAACAACTGGCAGCACTGGATGCCGACCTATTGGTGGTTGTCGCTTACGGCCTGATTCTGCCGCAAACGGTATTGGACATCCCCAAGCAAGGCTGTATCAATGTCCATGGCTCGCTGCTGCCACGCTGGCGCGGCGCGGCGCCGATTCACCGGGCAGTGATGGCTGGCGACACTAAAACCGGCATTACCATCATGCAAGTGGTAAAAAAACTCGATGCCGGCGACATGCTGTATAAAGCCGAATGCCCGATCGCCGCCGACGCCACCTCCAGCAGCCTACACGATCAATTGGCGCAAATGGGTGCCGAGGGCCTGCTTAAAGTGGTCGAACAAATCGCCAGCGGCTCGCTATATGCCGAACCGCAAGACGAAGCTCTGGTCACTTACGCTCACAAACTGGAAAAACAGGAATCGAACTTGGACTGGCAAAACTCCGCTGTAGAACTTGATCGTCAAGTGCGCGGCCTGAATGCCTGGCCGGTGGCGCAGACTCAGTACCAAGGCCAAGTGCTGCGCGTCTGGCGCAGCCAAGTGCTCGATAAAACCGCCGAGCAAGCCCCCGGCACCGTCAATTGCGCGGAACACGCGCTGGACGTCGCCACCGGCGACGGCGTATTACGCCTCTTGGAAGTACAACTCCCCGGCGGTAAACGCATAGCCGGCAAGGACTTTATGAATGCCCACCCCTCCGACCGCATTATCCTTGGCCTATGAATCTGCGCGGCTGCTCGGCACAGATACTCGCTCACGTCCTTAACGACGGCCAATCGCTGACCGCCGCACTGGAATATGGCCTACCCAAACTCAAGGACAGTAAAGACCGGGCTTTCGTCCAAGCCTTGTGTTACGGCGTGATCCGCCATTATTACGCATTGGATTTCATGCTGGGTCGCCTGCTCAGCAAGCCGCTAAAGCAAAAAGATGGCGACATTAAAGCCTTGCTGTTGGTCGGTCTGTATCAATTACAACATATGCGGGTTAAATCGCACGCCGCCGTCTCAGAAACGGTAGCCGCCACCAGCCACAAACCTTGGGCTAAATCCTTGGTTAACGCCATACTCAGACAATATTTGCGCGAC
Source organism: Methylomonas albis (assembly GCF_014850955.1). NCBI lineage: Bacteria > Pseudomonadati > Pseudomonadota > Gammaproteobacteria > Methylococcales > Methylococcaceae > Methylomonas > Methylomonas albis. The sequence continues at coordinate 1,188,813 of NZ_JACXSS010000001.1, read as the reverse complement.
ACCGAAGCCTTACAACAAGCCTGTACTGCGGACAACCAAGCCCACTACAATCACCCGAACTGGATTGTGGATCTACTAAAGCGCGACTGGCCGGAGCATTACGAAAAAATTCTGCACGCCGACGATCAAGCACCGCCAATGGCCTTGCGCGTCAACCTGCTGCAAGGCAGCCGAATCGCGTATCTTGACGAACTAACTGCGCAAGGCATCGCCGCCCAGCCGGTAGACTGTTGCGAGACGGCAATACGGCTTGACCAAGCTTTGGCTGTCGAGCAATTGCCGGCGTTTACTCAGGGCCGCGTGTCGGTACAGGATACTGCCGCACAACTGGCGGCGGAACTACTCGATACGCAGCCCGGCCATCAGGTACTGGATTTATGCGCAGCACCAGGCGGCAAGACCGCCGCTATTTTGGAGCGCCAACCCGCCTTGGCCGGACTGTTGGCGATCGATGTCGATCAACACCGCCTGCAACGGGTGACAGACAATTTGCAGCGCTTAAACTTGCACGCCGAAACCTTGGCTGCCGACGCCAGTCAAGCTGCTCCATGGGCTGACGACCGCCGATTCGACCGGATACTGCTGGACGCACCCTGCTCCGGCTTCGGGGTGATTCGCCGCCATCCCGACATCAAGTTGCTACGCCGCCTCGATGATATTGCCGCCCTGCAAACCCTGCAAGCCAAGATTCTTGATAACGCCTGGCATTTACTAAAACCCGGCGGCATCTTGCTGTACGCCACTTGCTCAGTGTTGAAACAGGAAAACGAGGAGCAAATCGCCGCATTCCTTGCCCAACACACTGATGCCAGCGAAATCCATATCGACGCGCATTGGGGCATGTCCCGCCCGCACGGCCGACAAATCGTCACCGGCGACCGGCAAATGGACGGCTTTTATTATGCCAAGCTGTCTAAAGCCGCTTAGGTACGGACTGTTGCTACTCTGCCTGCAAATCGCGCCAGGCATTGCTGAAGGTGGCGATTACGCTGCCCGGATCGAGTATGCCGAGTTGCAATCCGCTGATCGCGGATATACCGTTCAGGCCCATATCGATTACCGGCTCAGCCCGACCGCCAAGGAAGCGTTGCATAAAGGCGTGCCGCTGGCCTGGGATGTCACCATCGAGCTGCGCGAACCCGGCGTGCTGTGGGACACGGTAATCCATAGCCGCAAGCTGACTTACAGTTTGCAATTCCATGCGCTGTTAAACCAATATGCGGTGCAAACCCCGTTCGACCGCAGCGAAATGTTTTTAACCTTGAGTGCCGCAACAAATTTCATGGCTGCCGTACATGACAGCACGCTAATCCCAGCCAAACTGTTGACGGCGGGCAAACCTTACTTACTGGCGGTAAAAACTCAGTTCAACCGCGAACGTCTGCCTATCCCATTGCGACCGCTCGCCTATCTCGATAATCGCTGGTTTCTCTCTAGCGCATGGTATACATGGCCTATTCAAAAATAAAATTACCGGCCAGCGCCACGATCATTATTCTGTTCGGCTTCGTATTACTGTCGCTGCAATTGATGAGCAGCGCCACTCAGGAATCGTCGGAACTCGGCGAAATGTATTCCTGGCTGTTGGTAATCAACACGCTGGGATCGGTGATTTTGCTCGGCTTGGTCGCGTTCAACACCTATTCGCTGGTGCGCGAGCTAAAGAAAAAAGAAGCCGGCTCCCGGCTTACCACGCGAATGGTCTCCTTGTTCGTATTGCTGGCCTTGGCGCCCGCGGCGATCGTGTTTTATTTCTCTGTACAATTCCTGCATCAAGGTATCGACAGCTGGTTTAACGTCGAAATCGACCGGGCCATGGACGATGCGCTGGAGTTGAGCCAATCCTCGCTAAATCAGCGCATGACCTGGCATATCAAACAAACCAAGCAAATGGCCGATCAACTCCGCGACAAGTCAGAAGCTTTGATCGCGATGGAAGTTGGCTCACTGTGGGGAGACTCCGGAGCGCTGGAGATAGCGGTATTTTCCAACCAAGGCCGGGTATTAGCCTCCAGCAGCATCAATCCCAGTGATATTTTGCCGCATTTGCCTGACGAACAAATCTGGCTGCTGCTACGACAGAATAAGGAGTATTTTGCGTTCGACCCCGGCGATAACGATGAAATGCTGGTACGTATCATCGTCGCTATCGAAGCCGATCAAAGCCGGTTTTTACAAGTCTTGTATCCGATTCCGGTGCGCGTAACTGACTTGGCCGACTCAATCGAATTTGCCTTCATCCGCTATCAGGAAATGAATTTCCTGCGCGATTCGCTGAAAACCAGCTTCTCGCTGATCCTATTGCTGGTCTTGCTGCTCAGCCTGCTAGCAGCCATTTGGGTAGCTTTCATCAGCATTCGCAACATCGTCGCACCTGTGAAAGAACTGGTAAAAGGCACTCAAGCGGTCGCCGACGGCGATTACCAGCAGCAACTACCGGTAATGAGCCAGGATGACTTGGGCTTTTTGGTGGAATCCTTCAACCAGATGACCCGGCGTATCGCCCGTTCTCGCGACGAAACCCGCGCCGCCGGCCTGGAAGTGGAAAACCAGCGTGCCTACCTGGAGACCATCCTGGCCAATTTGACCGCCGGCGTGATCAGCTTTGACGCAGCCTTTTACATCCGCACCGCCAATCAGGCCGCGTACCGGATTTTGCACATTCCGGTCAGCCATTTCGTCGGGGAGACTTTGTCGACCCTGGCAACAATGCACCGCGAACTGGCAGACGTGCTAAACGCGATCCAAGGACTACTGGAAAAAGCCGACGACATCTGGGAGCAACGCATCGTCTTTCTCGGCCCCAACGGCCGTCAGGAACTGTTGTGCCGGGGTACGCCGCTATTCTCGCAGCACGGAGCTCGTACCGGCGCAGTCGTGGTATTCGACGACGTCACCGACCTGATTCAGGCACAAAAAAACGCGGCCTGGGGCGAAGTCGCGCGGCGTCTGGCGCATGAAATTAAAAACCCGTTGACACCGATTCAGCTCTCCGCCGAACGCTTGCAGCACAAGCTCTCCAAGGAATTACAGGACGGTTCCGCCGAATTTCTACAACGCGGCACCCGCACCATCGTGCAGCAGGTGGAAGCGATGAAACGCATGGTGGACGACTTTTCCGAGTATGCCCGCCCTTCCAAAAAACAGGTGGAAAAAATCAATCTGGTCGATCTGATTCAGGAAGTCATGGCTTTGTACCTGCCGTCCGGCATCATTTTCAGCACGGCATTTGCCAGCGGCAGAGTACTGGTCGAGGCTGATCCGGTCAGCCTGCGTCAGGTGTTGCATAATCTGATCAAAAACGCACAGGAGGCAGCCACCGCACCCTGCCGCATCGAAATAAAAATCGCCAAGGTCAGCCGCAACAACACCGATTATGTCGAATTGGGCATCTACGATAACGGCAATGGCCTGAACGCGGAACAAATTGAAACCATTTTCGATCCCTACGTGACCAGCAAAGCCAAAGGCACCGGCTTGGGCTTGGCTATCGTCAAAAAGATCGTCGAGGAACACGGCGGGGTGATTTGGGTGGATACGTCTTATAATGGCGGCGCGGGGTTTTTACTCCAGCTGCCGGTTTTTGAATTTGGGAACTTTAAATGAATAAGCAAGCACCTTACATAATGGTGGTAGACGACGAGCAGGACATTCGTCAATTGGTGTCTGAAATTCTAGAGGATGAAGGTTACGATGTAGCCATGGCGGAAAACGCCACGGAAGCCAAAGCGCTTAAAAATCAGCGTCAGCCCAATCTAATTCTGCTAGACATCTGGATGCCTGACAGCGACGGCATCACCCTGCTGCGGGAATGGGTTAGCGAAGACGATGCGCTATGCCCGGTGATCATGATGTCCGGCCATGCCTCGGTGGAATCGGCGGTAGAAGCGACTCGGCTTGGCGCTTACGACTTTTTGGAAAAACCCCTATCCTTGGCCAAATTGCTGCTGATCGTCGAACGTGCGCTGGAAACCAGCTCATTACAACGCGAAAACGCCGGTTTGAAACAACAGCTGATGATAGGCGTGGATCCGGTCGGTAAAAGTGCAGTGGTGGAACGCACCAAAGACAAATTGAAACGGCTGGCACAACACGACGCCCGAGTATTGTTCGTGGGCGAAGCCGGTGTCGGTAAGGAAATGTTCGCCCGCTATTTGCACAACAATAGTTCACGGCGCGACGGCTCCTTTGTCGATGTGTCGGTCGGCAGTATCTCCCCGGAAAACTCTGCAGTGGAGTTTTTCGGCCGTGAAGACAACGGTCGGGTTTATCGAGGCCTACTGGAACAAGCCCATCGCGGCACACTGTTCCTCGGCGAAATCGGCGGCATGGACCCGGAAACCCAAACCCGCTTGCTTAGCGCGCTGGAATCCAGTTCGTTTCTGCGGGTTGGCGGCAGCCAGGCGGTGCGCGTCGATGTGCGTGTCGTCGCGTCCACCCGCATGTCTTTGGAAGAAGAAGTCAACAGCGGCCGCTTCCGCCAGGATCTTTATTACTTGTTGAATGTGGTCACGCTAGAGATTCCGCCGTTACGCGAACACAGCGAAGACGTACCCAGCTTGTTGAATTTTTACGTCGATCATTTCGTTACTCAAGAAAAGCTGCCGTTCCGGCGCTTCTCGATGGCAGCACAAAATTATTTGCGTAATTACAGCTGGCCAGGTAATGTGCGCGAATTGCGTAATCTGGTGCAACGTCTGATGATACTGGGTGCCGGCGACGATATTGAACTCGACGAAGTAAAAACCGCACTAGGATCGATAGCCGAACAACCTAAGCTAGGCCTGAATGTACCGGAGTTTTTCAATTTGCCGCTGAAGGAAGCTCGAGACCATTTTGAAAAATCCTACCTGGAATATCATTTCGAAAAAACCGGCGGCAGCGTCGCCAAACTGGCATCGGCTATCGGCATGGAACGTACGCATTTGTACCGAAAACTACATTCCCTGAAAATTAAGCTTTAATTGGACTTGATGTTACAAGCCCTATTAAGTACAATTCACGGTTTTTATAGCCCCAAAAGACTAAAAAGCAAAGATGAAAACATTTAGTGCAAAGCCCGCAGAAGTTAAGCGCGATTGGTACGTGATTGATGCAGAAGGAAAGACATTAGGTCGCCTTGCTACTGAAATTGCACGACGTCTTCGCGGAAAACACAAACCCGAATTCACACCACACGTTGACACCGGCGATTACATCATCGTCATTAACGCCGAAAAAGTTGGCGTTACCGGCAACAAAGAAAAAGACAAAATGTATTATCACCATACTGGTTATGTCGGTAACATGAAGTCAACTTCTTTAGGCAAGTTAAGACAAACTTTTCCGGACAGAATCATCACCACCGCCGTTCAAGGCATGCTGCCCAAAAATCCATTGGGCCGTGCAATGTTCAAAAAATTGAAAGTTTACGCAGGTTCTGAGCATAGTCATCAATCTCAGCAACCTAAAGTTTTAGAATTCTAAGTAGGTAGATAGTTTATGGCAGCTCAATACTACGGAACAGGTCGTCGCAAAAGCGCAATCGCTCGCGTCTACGCCACCATCGGTTCAGGACAATTCACTATCAACAAACTTCCTGTTGAGCAATATTTCGGCCGCAAAACCGACGAGATGATTGCCAGACAACCATTGGAATTGTTGGGCAAAACCAGTGATTTCGACGTCAACATCATCGTTTGCGGTGGCGGCCCTTCAGGCCAAGCTGGCGCGATTCGTCACGGCCTGACTCGTGCGTTGATGGTTTTCGACGAAGCATTGAGACCATCGCTGAGAAAAGCCGGTTATGTTACTCGCGACGCTCGCGAAGTCGAACGTAAAAAAGTCGGCTTGCATAAAGCCAGAAAACGTCCTCAATACTCAAAACGTTAAGCGTTTCTTATTGGGAATCGGGTAAGGGCGAGTTTCTCTCTCGCCCTCCCCACACCACCTAGCATGCGGGTCCGCACTAGGCGGTTGAAACAGGGTAATGAAAACGTACCCACTGGTCTTTGATCGACACCAAGCCCTGCGCTTTTAACCACTCGTTGTTCATCGCCATCTGCGTAATCGGTGTCCGCGACATGGCGTAAGGCCCTTTCGAGCTCACGCCGGTTTTAATCGCTTCCTTCAGGCTGACGCCCAAACTGACCAGATGGCTGATCTTGGTGCGCGGCCACCGCCACTGTTTCCAGTAGCAACAGCGCATGCGCCGCCGTAGCCATTCGTCCAGCTCGGGAACTGGCCGGTAATATTCCGATAACGCAAAGTAGTTCATCCAACCCACGATATAGCGTCGCAATTCGCGGTAGCGGTAAGCCAGGCTGACGCCCCACGAGCGCCCCGTGAGTTGTTTGATCCGATGTTTAAAGCGGTGTAACGCTTTGTCGCTCCAGACGATTTTGTTGCCTCGGAAGCAGAACCCGAGAAACTCCAGTTCGTTGCTGGTACAGATACGACTTTTGTTGAGATTGACGTGCAGTTTCAACCGCTGTTCCAGAAACCGTGTGACGTTGGCCTGCACCCGTTGCGCCGCCCGCAGGCTGCGCACGCAGATAACGAAGTCATCGGCGTAACGGGCAAAACGGTGGCCGCATTGATGCAGGTAGACGTCCAATTCGTGCAATACGACGTTAGCCAGCAACGGCGATAGCGGACCACCTTGGGGAACACCCTTCGGGGTCGCTTGCCATTGCTCGTTTTCGATGACGCCGGTGCGCAAATAACGACCGATCAGTTGCAACACCCGCTTGTCGCGGATGCGTTGGCTGAGCAGCCGCATCAACACATCGTGATTGACGTTGTCGAAGAAGGCAGCCAAATCGATGTCCACCACCATCCGGTATTTCGCTCGAATATAGTCGCGCACTTGCCGGATGGCTTGGTGAGCGTTACGTCCGGGACGGAAACCGTAGCTGTTGTGGCTGAACTCGCGCTCGAAGTGCGGCGCGAGCTGTTGCGCGATGGCTTGCTGGATGACGCGGTCGGCGATTGTGGGGATGCCCAACGGCCGTTTATCGCCGTTGGGTTTGGGTATCCACACCCGCCGGACCGCTTCCGGTTGGTAGTCGCCGCTCATCAATTGGGCCTTGATGGTCGGCCAATGTTGTTGCGCCCAAGCCGGAAAATCCGCCACGGCTATTGCATCAACTCCGGCCGCGCCCTTGTTCGCCTTCACGCGCTTCCAGGCGCGTTGCAGGTTGTCGCGGGCGACGATGGTCTCCAGTAAAGATTGTTCCAAGGCGTGCACGGTTGTCATACGCCAGCACTCACTTCCCGCGGGTCGCAGGCTCCGTCAATACCGAGTCTGACAAGGCGCTGCCCTGTCCTGTTTCTTTGGTCCTTCGCGCCGCCGGCAATCCCGCCGCCAAAGCTACTATGACCGCTGCTGACTTCTGAAACGTCACACACCGCATGGCTACGATGCGCGCTGCTCTTCAAGAGCCGCTGGCGTCTCAGATCTCCCCAGATAAGAACATGAACTGTCACGACACAACCGCCGGATTTACTGTACAGCGCGAATTCATGGCCTTCGTTGTCCTGTGCCAACTCGACCCTGCTGCTCAGCCTTATATCCGATTTCTGTTCGTCGGCTCGTCGTTTTGCACTTAGGCTTCCTTCAGACAATCCCTCGCGGGCTTGCCTTTGCCTTCGGCTAGTCGTTATGATCGCTAACATGATTAACGTTGAATTCTCCGACAGGGGACTTGCACCCCATAAGTTCATGCCCATGCTGGGCGTACACAAAGAAAAGCCGCTACACAGCGGCTTTTTTATGCCCGTCAATCCGCCTAATGCTTACTAATAGCAAGCGTAGCTTGAATCTTTCCCGCCAGCGTATCGATGCCATGCTGGGTGACTTTTTGATGATTACCCTTCATCTCAATATCGTAACGGGCCACCGCCGCCTGCTGCTTCACATCGATCAAATACACCCACAGATACGAAAACAAATAGCTGGGTTTGCTGTGTTGACTGACTAGAACCCAATCCGCACCCTGCTGCTGACCCAATCGCGCTGCCAAATCGTGGAATCGGAACAAATAACCGAAGCTTGCGTTAGCGGCTTTCTGGCTAGCAACATCGACAGCCACGATTTTATATTCACCTGACCGGCTTAGTGCCGCAATCAACAACGGCGCCATACTGGCAGTACGCGTTACTTCTAACGGAGTATTAGGCAGCGAAGTAATGTCATTCAATTCAAAATCCAAAACCGCTATCCGCGACGCGGCATTAGCCGCAGCCGAGAACACACCCACAGCCAACGACAAACATTTGATCAATCCAAGGTTATTCATAACGCTGCTGAATCCAGTAAATCCCACTCCAATCCAGCCACACCGTCCGTTATCGCCTGGCGTACAAATTCAAGCAAATCTAGGCTTTCCGCGTCTGCGTCAATATCCACGCTCCACTCCAGCACACTGCCGCCATCAAGCGCTTCGCCGACCTCCACCGTCCCCAGATTACTGCTCACCGGAAACGGCGATTCAATACGGTTGTATTGAAAGCGTCGGCGGCCGTGATCGATTAGCTCGATTCTATCCGTCATTTCCCCACCCGCCGCCAAGGTCAAAACCCGCATCGCACCGACGCCATTGCCTATCACACAACAAGCAGTAATAACCGGGAACCATCGCTCCAGACCGCCGATACCGGCTATCGCCGACCACACCGTTGCAGCCGGTATCGGCATAGTTTTGCTGACGTTCACTGTTTTAAGCATTTCCAGTCTCCATACTAAGCTGATTAAGAAGACCTCAGCTTAAGCGGCTAACAACCGCCGGTAAGCCGAAATTTGCCCGACAAACTCGGGCAAATTGCCCGCACTTTACCGACAAGCTATGCAGCTCAGTCACGACTACCTAAAATGCCATCCATGCCGGATCCGCCGAATTTTTAGCGCCATACAACCCGATCATGAACCTAAAACTGTATTTGTTATCTCGTATCACGGCGGTAGCCTTGCTGTGTTTACTCGCTACTGTCGCTTACGTATTGCATGGCAGCGCCGAACAATCTGCAACGCTAGCGCAAAACACCTTGGCCGCGCTGGGCAAACAACTGGAGTTTCAGTTATTCAAAGTGAGCGCCGGCGAAAAGCCGACCAGCCCGTTTCCCGATTTTGATTTATGGAAGCAGACCGGCAGCGAACCCGGCATTTGCGCCAGCTATCTCGCTAATGACGGCGAAACGATGCGCAACTATTGCAAGGGCATCGACCTATCGACTCATTACTATCCTCAGCATTTTGCTAAGCTATACCGACGACTTTTCGGGCCGAACTTCGACTGGCAGCGCCCAATAACTTACAACGGCCAGATTTACGGCGTATTAACGGTTTCGGTTAGCGCCGAAATGTCGATAGCCCACGCCTGGGAGGACGTGAGGCATTTACTGGCGCTATACACGATTACTATCGCGGCAGTCTGCCTGTTGGTTTATTTAGCCGTCAGCCGCGCTCTACGTCCAGCCCAGACCATTGTCCAAGGACTGAACCGACTCAGCCAGGGCGATTTGGGGTATCGACTGCCCAAATTTGGATTACTGGAATGGCGGCAAACCGCGACGGCTATCAATCAACTCGCCGACAATCAACAACAACTACTAACGGAACGGCAAAAATTGGTAGTGATGTTGATGAACTTACAGGAAGAGGAACGCCGCTATCTGGCGCGGGAGCTTCACGACGAACTGGGCCAATGCCTAACTGCGATCCACGCGGTCGCCGCCGGTATCGCCCAAACCGCTCAGCAAAGTTGCCCCGAACTAATCACGGAAGCCGAGCAAATCAGCCGTTTTACCCAAACCATGCAGCAGAGTGTGCGAGACTTATTGACGCGCTTACGACCGGCGGAACTGGAGGAGCTAGGCCTGGACGCTAGCTTGCGAAGCCTTTTGGCGCGTTGGAACAGTCTGAGTAAGACACGCTACAAACTGCATATCGCCGGCGATTGCAAAAAGCTGCCGGAGCCGCTGACTATCAGCCTGTTCCGCATCGTTCAAGAAGGCATTAGCAATATAGCCAAACATGCCTCGGCCAGCCAGGCCGATATTACGCTGACCATCGCCGATACCGAGCTTACGTTGACCATACAAGACGACGGCAGCGCCATCGATTTGCCGTTTGCCATCGACCAGGGGATAGGCTTACTGGGCATGCGCGAACGCGTATTGGCCTTAAACGGCCGCTTAGACTTGAGCATAGCCCAACCTCATGGATTGAAAATTCAAGCGCGCCTGCCACTAGCTCAGCCGGAAACCGCCCAATGAACAAACAGACCACAATCGGTATTTTGCTGATAGACGATCACGCGATAGTTCGAGAAGGTTATCGCTCGCTAATCAGCAAACAAGCAGATATGAAAGTAATAGCTGAAGCCGCGAACGGTGCCGATGCCTATCAGCTCTACAAAGAACAGCAACCCGACGTCGTGGTAACCGATTTAACCATGCCCGGCTTAAGTGGGCTGGAATTGATAGGCCGCATCAAACAGCGCGACAGCAAAGCCAGGATACTGGCATTCAGCATGCATCAAAACCCCAGCTTTGCCCGCCAAGCCTGCCGGGTTGGCGCCTTGGGTTACGTCACCAAAAGCAGCGCGCCGGACATGCTGCTGCAGGCGATACGAGAAGTCCATCTAGGTAGGCATATTCTCAGCGCCGACATCGCCCAAGCACTGGCATTGGAAAATCTCGGCAATGAAACCCTGGCACTGAATAGTTTAACTGCCAGGGAATTCGAAATCCTGCGCCTACTCGTCGAAGCCAATACCCCCGACACCATCGCCAAAACCCTCAACATCAGCCCGAAAACCGTCGGTAACTGCCATTACCTGATCAAAAACAAACTAGGGGTAAACAGCGACATTGAGTTAACGCGCTTGGCGATTAAGTTGAACCTGGTTAATCTGCTGGATTTGGCAGACCAAGCGTAGATAAAACTGCTTAATAAGCACGGCTATAAGCACAAGCTCACCCCGTCGCCAGGCTTTAACCAGGAGCCATCAAGCGCCTATCTATTATTCAAAAAACAGCCCTTCAATTTAGCGCATATTGTTCTTTTGCTGCCAGCGATTCCACCAAAGCCAAATGCCCGGCAGCATCGAACAATATGCGCTGTTCGGTGAAGAATTCGGCGGCGGCATCGATAGCATCCAGCATCACCGCGACCACAAAGCGCTCGGCATGAGTGGACGCGACCATTTTTTCCGGTACAGCAGATTCTATCCGCAAGATCTGCGCAGCTTTATCGAACGAATGCAAACGCAAACCTTCGAAATCGGCCTTTTCCTCGCGGCTGGGTAGTAAAAACACCAAATCCAGGATCGGCGCCCGTTTCTGTATAGGCTCTTCGCGCAATCTTGCCAAATCGATGGCGGTTTTGATGATGGCTTTGATGATTGCACTCTCGTCAAGCGCGCGATCCGGCATCATGGATGCAATGTGTATAGTCATATCAACCTCTTTAAGTAATCCGTTTTTAGAGTACGTAGCAAATCCCGTTCCAATATCCTGTTTTACCTGTAAGTAGCCAATCGGACACTGCAATCAAGGCATAGCGGAGAAGCCAGCGCAACGCACGGCTCAAACTTGGCATATACACGACAGTACAAGCGGACGTTATTACACGCGGGAACGAGTGATTGTTGTAAACCCAACAAGGGTGGCACATTCAACGATGATAGAATTAGCGACAGGCGCGTATTTTTTAGAAACGCAAGATTTTGCGTTTCTACGGCTCGAATATCTCACTTGACCGACAGAGCTAAGCACCGTAAATCGTAAGAACAAGCTGGCGTGGCAAGCGCCGCGCAGCTAGCACCATCGACATCCAATTCGTGAACCATCCAAGCGCTTGCCGGACCGTATGCAGGCGGAATAGCTAGCAACGGCCCTCTCTTCCCCAATTCGAATTCACATTGCTCAATCCCTAACGCAATCCCCCTACCAACCGCTTTGACGAACGCCTCTTTTTTGGTCCAGAGCCGATAAAAAGCATCAAGCCGCTCATCCGCCGACAAATTACACCAGACTTGATATTCTTGATCAGAAAAACAACGTTCCGCCAAGTTATCGAGATGCTGGCGCGGCCTGCTGGCCTCAATATCGACACCAATATCGGCGAAATCTGCAACGGCTATCAATAAGGTATCGGCGCTATGCGAAAGGTTAAAATGCAGCGCGCCGCCGACCAGGGCAGGCTTACCATACTGCCCAATCTCGAAAACCAAGGTGCCGGGCTCAACATCCAGATAATCAGCCAGGGTTTGTCGCAATAATCCGCGTACTACAAGGTAACGGTCGCGTAATAAAGTTGATTTGAACGACTCGGCCTTGGATCTTTCATCATCCGTCAACAGCCCAGTCAATTGCTGCAAAGCCGTTGCTGTAAGTCGCAGATTCCCATGCCAAACATCGACAAAATACTGATTCACCATTTCTCCGTTACTGTATAAAGCTAGTCGTTTACCTATAATCCCAAGCGAAATCCTTGGTTTTCCTTGACGAAAAGGGTCAAAAACAGTAGCTTATCCAACCTTTTTTGTAAAATCTGCATTTCCCCGATCGATTAGTTTTTTGAGGACGTAAAATTGGAACTCAGTGGCGGACATATTCTTGTCCAATGTCTTAAAGATGAAGGTGTCGAATTTGTATTTGGCTATCCGGGTGGCTCTGTCTTGCACATCTATGATGCCATTTTCCATCAAGACGAAGTGAAACATATCCTGGTCAGACACGAGCAAGCGGCTGCCCACGCGGCGGACGCCTATGCGCGCGCCACCGGCAAGCCGGGCGTGGTGCTGGTCACCTCAGGCCCCGGCGCAACCAATGCCGTCACCGGCATTGCTACAGCCTATATGGACTCCATCCCGATGGTGATCATCTCGGGACAAGTGCCATCGCCGGTGATAGGCAGCGATGCATTCCAGGAAGTCGATACGGTCGGCATCACCCGCCCCTGCGTGAAACACAATTTTCTGGTCAAAGACGTCAACGATCTGGCCGAAACCATGAAAAAAGCATTTTACGTGGCAACCACCGGCCGGCCTGGCCCGGTACTGGTCGACGTACCGAAGGACATCACCGATCCGAACATCAAAGTACCTTACAAGTATCCGAAAAAAGTCGTGATGCGCTCTTACAACCCGGTGGTCACCGGTCATAAGGGTCAGATCAAACGTGCGGTTGAAATGCTGCTGACCGCGCAACGGCCGATTATTTATTCGGGCGGCGGTGTGATTCTCGGTGAAGCCCACAAAGAACTGACCGAATTGACCCAATTGCTGGGTTATCCGATCACCAATACCTTGATGGGTTTGGGCGGCTATCCGGCCACCGACAAACAATTCGTCGGCATGCTGGGCATGCACGGTACTTACGAAGCCAATATGGCGATGCACGAGAGCGATGTTATCCTCGCCGTCGGTGCGCGCTTCGACGACCGAGTAACCGGCAAACTCACCGAGTTCTGCCCGTACGCAAAAATCATTCACATCGACGTCGATCCGGCCTCGATTTCCAAGACCGTTAAAGTTGACGTGCCTATCGTTGGCGAAGTGAAGCCGGTATTGGAACAAATGATAGAGCTGATTAAAGACAGCAAAATCAAGCCGTCCAAAACATCGCTGGAATCCTGGTGGCAATTGATTCAAAGCTGGCGCGACGTGCATTGCCTGGAATACGACCGCAATAGCAAAGTGATCAAGCCGCAATATGTGGTTGAACAGCTGTATCAGGTCACCCATGGCGACGCCTTGGTCACCTCGGACGTCGGTCAGCACCAAATGTACGCGGCGCAGTATTACCACTTCGACAAACCCCGGCGCTGGATTAACTCCGGCGGCCTGGGTACGATGGGTTTTGGCTTGCCAGCAGCGATCGGCGTGAAACTGGCGTTTCCGGAAGCCAATGTCGCCTGCATCACCGGCGAAGCCAGCATCCAGATGTGCATACAAGAGTTATCGACTGCGCTGCAGTACCGCACACCGGTCAAGATCATCAATCTTAACAACCGTTACATGGGCATGGTCAGGCAATGGCAGGAGTTTTCCTATCAATGCCGCTATTCAGAGTCGTACATGGATACCATCCCCGACTTCGTCAAATTGGCGGAAGCCTATGGTCATGTCGGCATGCGCATTGAAAACCCCGAAGACGTGCGCGGCGCCCTGGAAGAAGCCTTCGCGTTGAAAGATAGAACCGTGTTCATGGATTTCATGACCGACCGTACCGAAAACGTTTATCCCATGATAGAAGCAGGCAAAGGCCATCACGACATGAAATTGCGCGTCGCACCCGGCACCCCGGTAGACAGGGAGTTGTCATAATGAGACACATCATTTCCATCCTGATTGAAAACGAAGCCGGTGCTTTGTCGCGGGTGGCGGGATTATTCTCGGCACGCGGCTACAACATCGAATCCTTGACCGTTGCCCCGACTGAAGACCCCAGCCTGTCGCGGATGACGCTGGTCACCAGCGGCAGCGATGAGATCATCGAACAAATCACCAAGCAGCTGAATAAGTTGATAGACGTGGTGAAATTGATCGACTTGGCGGAATCCGCGCATATCGAGCGCGAGCTGATGCTGGTAAAAATCAAAACCAGCCACGATACCCGCGAAGAAGTAAAACGCATGGTCGACATTTTCCGCGGCAAGATTATCGACGTCACCGCCAACAGCTACGTGGTGGAAATGACCGGCCAATCCAGCAAACTGGACGCCTTTGTCCATGGCTTTGAAGAAGGCAGCATCATCGAAGTGGTGCGCTCCGGCCCGACCGGCATCTCCCGCGGCGAAAAAGGCTTACACCTGTAACATTTATTATTTACCCAGCAACGAGAAAACCTATGCAAGTTTATTACGATAAAGACGCCGACCTTTCTGTTATCAGAAGCAAAAAAGTAGCCATCATCGGCTACGGCTCACAAGGCCACGCGCACGCCAACAACCTGAAAGACTCAGGCGTTGACGTCGTCGTCGGCTTGCGCGCCAGCTCGGCGTCGGTCGCTAAAGCCCAAGCCAGCGGCTTGACCGTAAAAGACGTCCCGGAAGCAATCGCCGGCGCCGACGTGGTGATGATCCTGACCCCGGACGAATTTCAATCCAAGCTGTACAAAGAAGAAATCGAACCGAACATCAAACAAAGCGCGGCCCTGGCTTTCGCACACGGTTTTGCGATTCTATACAACCAAGTCGTACCACGCGCCGACCTGGACGTGATCATGATTGCGCCTAAAGCACCTGGTCATACCGTTCGCTCAGAATTCGTCAAAGGCGGCGGCATTCCTGATTTGATCGCGATTCACCAAGACGCGTCCGGCATGGCTAAAGCCATCTGTTTGTCATACGCTTCTGCGATCGGCGGCGGTCGTTCCGGCATCATCGAAACTACTTTCCGCGACGAAACCGAAACCGATTTGTTCGGCGAACAAGCGGTATTGTGCGGCGGCGCAGTGGAACTGGTGAAAGCGGGTTTCGAAACCCTGACCGAAGCGGGCTATCCACCTGAAATGGCTTACTTCGAGTGCTTGCACGAATTGAAATTGATCGTGGACCTGATGTACGAAGGCGGTATCGCCAACATGAACTACTCGATCTCTAACAACGCGGAATACGGCGAGTACGTCACCGGCCCGAAAGTGATCAACGAAGAAAGCCGCTGGGCGATGAAACAAGCCCTGGAAGACATTCAACAGGGTAAATACGCCAAGCAATTCATCCTGGAAGGCCAAACCGGCTACCCTGAAATGACTGCCAGACGCCGCCTGAATGCCGAGCACCCGATCGAAGTGGTCGGCGGCAAATTGCGGGCAATGATGCCTTGGATCAAAGCCAACCAAATCGTCGATAAAAGCAAAAACTAAGTTTATCGACTAGGATTAAAGCCCATCTTCACGATGGGCTTTTTTTTTGCCTGCTGGATGCTGCCTAAAGTGCCAAATACTGGTTTCCCAAGCCAACTGAACAGCGCCAGCCTCACGCTGCTGCTAACGGCATCCATGCCCTGCCCCGCCGATTTCATGCAATGGAGTAACAGCGAGATTCAATATCTGCACGGCGGCAACTACCAGGAACCGCTCAACCCCAACGAAGTCAGCCAGTCCATCATCACCGTCACCCACGCCCACGGCTGGGCTTACGGCCGCAACTTCTTCTTCATGGACACGCTGTTTACCGAATCCGGCCAAGCCGCGCAAACCAATCTCTACGGCGAGGCCTATAGCACCCTCAGCCTCGGTAAAATCACCGGCCTGGACTTATCTTACGGCATTTTCAAAGATTTCGGCGTGACCGGCGGCGTCAATCTGGGGGAAAACATGAACAGCTCGCGCAGCGGCTTTCGCGCCTGGCTATACGGCATCACCGTCGATTTCGATCTGCCAGGCTTCGCGTATTTCAACGTCGATTTTTTGCGACAGCGCGTCACCGAAACCGCCGACATCGGCACCTCCTGGCAGATTACCCCGGCGTGGAAACTGCCGTTCGAAATCGCCGGCACAAAATGGAGTTTCGAAGGCTTCGCCGACTTCATCGGCCATAACCACACCGCCGCCCGCCAAGCCCTGGCGCAGCCGCAACTTAGATTGGACATCGGCGACTTATGGGGCAACAGCAATCACCTGTATATCGGCATCGAATACCAGTATTGGCATAATAAATACGGGATTAGGGGCTTGCAGGACAGCGTGCCACAGGCGTTGGTGTTGTGGAAGTTTTGAGGGGTGGGCTATTGGACAATAGGGATCTACAATTCGATTTTGAGGTATTTTCCTAAGAACTACAGCAAAACCGAACAATAATTCATTGAAATAAATAGATTTTTTTATTTAAAATGCATTTTAACAACTGTTTGACGAAATATTTAGTGTCAATTAGGATGTCCAAATTTAGGTAGCCAATATGTCAAGCACATCTCTTATTCAACTAATTGCAGCTTGTGTTGGCATAATAGGCTCAGTATTTTTCGCGATCGGTGTAATGAGACAATCTATCGAGGCAATGGCACGCCTATCCGGAACCTATTGGGATTGGAACCCTCATATGCCGACAGCACTAGCGGCACAAAAAGCTGACTATTTGTTTGGCGGGGGGCTAATACTTCTTGCGTTCGTTCTTCAACTCGGTTCGTTTTTCGGATCGAGTACGCCCGTTATGACTCAGGAACAAGCCTGTTTTGCGCCTTGGCTGGCTGGCGCAGTGACTATTATGGGTTTCTTCTTTTTACGTATGATTTCTGGCCTCCTAGCCAGGCACTACGAATCGCAGATTTCCGCGTGGCTCAAACAAAGAGCCGAACAAAACGCCTCTACCTAAGATGACGCTAAATCTATACCGTTAGGCGCTTCACAATAAAGTCTGCGTAGCCTGGATGCAGCGCAGCGAAGTCCGGGTTTAAAATGCCAAGTTGCAAATCCGCTTTTAACGCCAAACCTATCCCCCTCGGCTAGACTCCACCACCGTATTTCGCTGCGCTGCATACGGGCTACAATCTCGACGATCTCAAGCCTTGGCTAACCCCATTTTAGTTAAGCAGCTGTCATATTCAGCATGTACAATGCCGCCAACTTTTCAACCTTTGTAGACACATTATGATCAAGAAGCAGCCGCTTACGCGTCATCGTGGCATTTACCTACTGCCTAATCTGTTCACCACGGGTGCCATGTTTGCCGGGTTTTATGCAATCACATCAGCGATTAACGGCCGGTTCGAAACAGCGGCGATTGCTATGTTCATCGCGATGGTGCTGGATGGCCTGGACGGCCGCGTTGCCCGACTGACCAACACGCAGAGCGAGTTTGGCGTGCAGTACGATAGCTTATCGGACATGGTCTCATTCGGCGTAGCCCCGGCTATTGTCATGTATTTATGGACCTTATCTTCCATGGGTCAGGCCGGCTTGTTCGCGGCTTTTGTCCACATGGCCGGTGGCGCCTTGCGGCTGGCGCGCTTCAATACCCAAGTGGAAGTGGCGGATAAACGTTATTTTCAAGGCTTGCCCAGCCCGGCCGCTGCGGCGATCCTGGCCGGTGGTTTGTGGTTCTGCGTGGAAAACGGTTATGACGTGGAGAACATCAAATATCTGGTATTGCTGACGACCATCACTACCGGTTTGCTGATGGTCAGCAACTTCCGTTATTCCAGCTTCAAGGAAATCGATTTTAAAAACAAGGTGCCATTTATCGTTGTCATCATCGCCATGCTAGTAATTAGTTTCATATTGGCCCAACCGCAACGCATGCTATTCCTGCTATCGGTCGGCTATGCCATATCCGGCCCCATCGTCACCTTGGTTTTGCGCAAACGTAAGCTGCAAAGCCGTAAAAGTTAGCACATGCAAAAAACCGGTGGCAAACCGTTGCTTGAGGCGTTGGAAAAACACTGGCGCCAATACCGCAAACGCTTGCATGCCTGTCGGCAAAGTGCCAACGAGGACAACGTCCACGAGTTACGCGTCAGTACCCGGCGCTTGTTGGCGCTGATCGAACTACTTCACGTCCTGGGACCACAACCCACGCTACTAAGTATTCGCAAAGCCCTGAAAAAGCAGCTCGACGGTTTCGATGAATTACGCGACACCCAGGTCATGCTGTTCGAAGCCGCCAAGACCCTGCCCATCCTGCCGGAATTGGAGCCTTTTTTGGCACACATGCATCGCTGCGAACAGCAATTGCTAAAGGAAAACCAATCATTTATTGCCAGCCTGTATCAACCGAAACTGCGACGTAAGCTGAAAAAAGCCGGCAAACGCTTCAAAATTCAAACCGCCGACATCGACCTTCAACTTGCCTTGCCAACGGCAATCGACCAAATTTACGCCGCTGCTCTCAGTCGCTACCAAGAATTAGACCCGGCCAATCTCGCCAGCATTCACCATCTGCGCATCGCCGTTAAGAAATGGCGCTACAGCCTTTTGGCGATACAATTCACCGATTCGGCCCTAGCAAAAATAGAGCTAAATCCACTGAAAAACTATTTGACTCGAATGGGCGATATTCAAAATTCGGTGGTAATGTTGCAAACGCTGGAGCTATTTTTTCAGCATCAGATACCAACGGAAATAGAGCGGCATTATCAGCGGCAACAACAAGTGTTGATCGACTCATTTATGAAATGCTGCTCGGAGATTTTGGAGTTTCGGCAAAAAACCGGAAACGAGCGAAACATCGCTTTTGAATCCGCCCCTGATAATGCAAAACAATCGGAATCGAACAAGCCATATCAACCCAACAATAATCGGACGCTTGAGCCATAGTCGGCAATCAAGTATAGTTTCCGGCCATGAACAGTCAGATAATCGTTTATCATAAAATCTTAGTTTTCATGCCAGCCATTGGCAGACGATTGTTCGCCCTACCTCTAAGATTGCTGCCCTGAGGGGCGCACTCTATCCTCATCTAAACAAGACAACCATTTTCTGTTTCTCGGCCTTAGCGCCGAACATTTCATGAACGGAGTTCTCATGAAAGATAAATTAATCATATTTGATACAACTTTGCGCGATGGCGAGCAAAGCCCCGGCGCTTCAATGACGCGCGATGAAAAAGTCCGGATCGCGCGCGCGCTGGAGCGGATGAAAGTCGACGTCATCGAAGCTGGTTTCCCGGCGGCTAGCCAAGGCGACTTCGAAGCCGTGCAGGCTGTTGCCGATGCGATTAAAGACAGCACAGTTTGCGGTTTGGCTAGAGCACTGGATAAAGACATTGATCGGGCCGGCGAAGCCTTAAAAGGCGCGAAAAGCTCCCGAATCCATACCTTTATCGCCACCTCGCCGATTCACATGCAAAAAAAGCTGAATATGCAGCCGGAGCAGGTGATCGAATACGCGGTGCGCGCCGTCAAACGCGCGAGGCAGTACACCGACAATGTCGAGTTTTCCCCGGAAGACGCCGGCCGCTCGGAAGAAGATTTCTTGTGTCGGATCCTGGAAGCGGTAATAGCCGCAGGCGCAACGACGCTTAACATCCCGGATACGGTCGGCTACAGCATGCCGCAGCAATTCGGCGCAACCATCGCCAATTTGATCAAACGCATCCCCAACTCCGACAAGGCTGTATTTTCTGTACATTGTCATAACGATTTGGGCTTGGCCGTTGCCAATTCTTTGTCGGCAGTAATGAATGGCGCCCGCCAGGTGGAATGCACCATCAACGGTTTGGGCGAACGCGCCGGCAATGCCTCTTTGGAAGAAGTGGTGATGGCGGTGCGCACCCGCCAGGATTTCTTCGCTTGCGATACTAGCTTGGATGCGCGCGAGATTGTAACTTGCTCAAAACTGGTGTCATCCATCACCGGTTTTCCGGTGCAACCCAATAAGGCCATCGTCGGTGCTAATGCCTTCGCCCACGAATCCGGCATCCACCAGGATGGCGTATTGAAAAATCGGGAAACCTACGAAATCATGCGCGCCGAAGATGTGGGCTGGACCACCAATCGAATGGTCTTGGGCAAACATTCCGGCCGCAACGCTTTCAAAACCCGGATGGCTGAGTTGGGCGTGGACTTTGCCGGCGAAGCGGATTTGAACGATGCGTTTTTTCGCTTCAAACAATTGGCCGACAAAAAACACGATATTTTCGATGAAGACTTGCAGGCTTTGATTTCCGAGCAAGGCTTCGAAGCAGAAGACGAGCATATCAAGTTAGTGGCCTTAAAAGTCTGCTCGGAAACCGGCGAAGTGCCCAATGCCACCGTCACCATTCGCGTCGACGGTAAGGAACTCACTGGCAGCGGACAAGGCGGTGGCGCGGTCGACGCCAGCCTGAAAGCCATCGAAAGCTTGGTACAAACCGGCGCGACCCTGGCGCTTTATTCGGTGAATAACATCACCACCGGTACCGATGCCCAGGGTGAAGTGACGGTAAGACTGGAAAACGCAGGCCGCATTGTTAATGGTTCCGGCGCAGATACCGACATTGTTATCGCCTCGGCCAAGGCTTACATCAACGCGGTCAACAAACTGCAAAGCCCCGACCAACGCCAGCATCCGCAAAAAGGCGATGTCTGACTTTTGAGCTGCAATGGATAACGCGACCCGCTTGCAGTATTTGGAGGCGATGGGCATTGATGTCTGGGTACCCCGGCACCAACCCATCGCTATTCCGCCAGCGGCCGTTCATCCTGAAAATTCGGTCGAAAATTCAGGGGAAACCCATCAAGGCAGATCTTCCAACCGAGAGGTGTCGAGCTTCATCGAAACCCTTAGCAGCGAATATCCGCAACATTGCGCTTCGTCGCCATCATCCCACGCCAACGATCAACTATGGAAAGACCTGCAATACGAGGTTTCTTTGTGCCGGGCTTGTTCACTATGCGAAACCCGCACCCAAACCGTATTCGGTGTCGGCAATAAACATGCGACCTGGATGCTAATCGGCGAAGCGCCCGGCCAGAACGAAGATTTGCAAGGCGAGCCTTTCGTCGGCAAGGCCGGCCAACTGCTAACCGAAATGTTGCGGGCGATGGGTTTGAAACGCGAGGAAGTCTATATCGCCAATATGCTGAAATGCCGACCGCCGAATAACCGAGACCCGCAAGCCGAAGAAGTCGCAGCGTGTAACGGTTTTCTGCAACAGCAAATCGAATTGATACAGCCGAAGATTATTTTGGCGGTAGGCCGGATTGCCGCACAAAACTTACTCGACACCCAGCAACCGCTGGCAAAATTGCGCGGCGTCCAACACCAGTTGCACAACATCCCCCTGATTGTCATTCACCACCCGGCTTACTTATTGCGCTCATTGCTGGAAAAGGCCAAAGCCTGGAGCGATTTGCAGTTTGCGCTGTCGGTCTATCAAAAACTAGAAAAATAAAACCATGTGGAAACTGTTACATAAATTAAAAGATGCGCTAATTTACGACGCGGACCGAGAATTTTACGCCAAGGTGTTTCCCGATTCGGTAGATAGCAAAGACTTAATGCGGATACGTAAAATGGATCATGCTGATTTAACCAGCGTCTTGAAGATAGAAGAGTTAAATTACGAATTCCCTTGGTCGGAAGGCATATTTAAAGATTGTTTCCGCACGATGACTTACACCTGCTGGGTCTGCGAGGCAGCAGACGACAGCATAGTCGGCTATTGCATCATCAATGTGGCGGCTGGCGAAGCTCATATTATGAATATCAGCGTCAACCCTCTCTTTCAACGTCAAGGTGCCGGCCGAAAAATGCTGGAACACCTAATCGAATACGCCCGGTCTCGCGCCGAGAAAATATTCCTGGAAGTACGCCCCAGTAATCCTGGCGCCATCAATTTATACCGAAAATCCGGCTTTCGCGAAATCGGCACCCGCAAAAATTATTATCCGGCCAAAAACGGTCGAGAGGACGCGATTATGTTTGAATTGGATCTGGTACCCATGCTATAGCCAGACTCTATTCGCTCGCTGCCGGCTCGGAACTCGTCTTCGATGGTAGCTTCCAATAGGCCTGTGCTACCAAGGCATTAAGCTACCGGATATTTTTTTGATCGATTCTGCAACTGCTGAATATCTTGCTTCAACCAATTTGCCGTTTGGCCCCTTAAATCTATCTCATAAAGATAAATAGGGTTTGCTTGAAAACCAGCGCTGCGGTTTTTAAACGAGCTGAATTTACCGAATATGCTTATCATCGTAATTCCCTAATGGCAGTTTATCTACAGTAAAGTAAGAGATTTGGTCAAATTGGATGATCCATTAAAATCGTTATCCCGTGAACACCGACTAAATAGAGTTTGCGTTGTACCGGAATGTAAATCGCTCATATTTGACAATAGATGTACCGCAAATAACGCGCCATTTTTTTGAAAATAGAATCACATTCGTCACCTCGATAAATATGACCGGAAAATCCATTTTGGTCGGCGTAGTGCTGCCACAAGTGACAGTCATCTGACATTTTTGGTCCGTAAACTGACATGATTCATCTATGCCAAACAGCACGATGGTGGTAGCTAGAGGTACTAAGCTGCGAACCAGGAAACCAAGCTCCAAAAATGCCCGTAATGTGATTACCTCCAAGTGGCTGGCTCAATAAGAACACCAGGCCGAATTAGCTGCCTGGCCAGTTCAACTAACCATATGTCCCATAAACCAAAGGCATGATCGTGATGTTCAGGCGTTTTGTTAAAATTTAATTAACTTTAACAAGGTCTAGCAAGGGTCTGTTTTGGATGATTTTGTTTGATTTTTTAAAAGCCCCCGCCAACGAAAGGATCCAAAGCACTATTGAGTTTTGCTAGAAAGGTGGCAGAATTTCGCAAGCTTGGTGCTTGTGGGAGGTCTTATGAAAATATTTGCAGTGTTGATGCTAGCCGGAATGGCTTATGGCTTCGCGTTATTCTTACGTGGAATAATCAAGGAACTGGCTCAGTTTGCCGTCGAAGCGTGGCGAGATGTTGAGATCGGACGATAGGCAGGTCTAATATTCAGCCAGAATGGGATGTTTAAAGCGTGGAAACGCCCTAAATTGCTAATCAGATAATCAGAAGCCGGGAATAATACCCGGCTTTTTTTTTGGACCGATATTTCTCTTGGGCACACCCCAAACTGTAAAAACAGGCAACCTTATCGCAACTCCGTTTTTGTCTATATCGCTATCCGCTGGGTTGCTGCTCTCGATACCAGACACTCACATGACATACAGACAAAACTCCGGGTAGGTGAGCCATATTTAAATGTTGTCGGCAATGTGCCTGATGATCTATTTTAGAAAACCTGGAGTACCCGTTACGCTGCCATTTTGAGGGATAGCTACACCTAGCGTGTGCATCAATGTATCTGCATATCTCGCACGCTTGCCTGAATGTCATCAAGATCGTAGTCGCTAAGCCCCAGATAAATCAGTAAGTCGTCTTTAATGCGATGAAACTCGTAATGTTCTGCCGCATGTCCCAAATGCTTATTGGAAAGACATGTGTTTTCCGCCAGTTTCAACAGAGCTAAAAGGTTTTTACTTTTGGGGTTAAAAGCAAATTGTTCGGAAAATATAGCTTCGGTTTTATGATGATCTGCTATCCCCTGACACAAATATTCAGGTAAGTGCCAAGCTTTGGCGACGTAGTAGCCCACTACGGAATGATTGGTCTCGAAAGAAGCGTTTTCAATATCCGTCACATTGCGCTTTGTTTCGGAATAGCCGGCTTTCAAAACCTGCGTGTAATTTTCGAATTTTTCCATCAGCAAAGCTATGCCGCTGTCATGAAACAAACCAAAGGTATAGGCTTCGTCGACAGACGCAATACCGGTAATCTTGGCGATTGCAGCACAGGCCATGGCAACATCGAAGGAGTTATCCCAAACCTCAGTCATTTCCACCAAGCTTTGGTAAGAAAAAGTATTGCGCAACGCCAGACCATTGACAATGTTAAGCGTGTTTTGTAAGCCCAAAAGATTTAAGGCATGCTTGATCGAAGTAACCTTGCCCCGCAAGCCAAAGAACGGCGAATTGATCACCTTAAGTGCGGCGCCGGATATGCCAATATCCCGGCTAATGATATCAGCAATCTGGTCTAGCGATACGCCAGGCATGGCGCTCTCTAACTGCAAATCAACCATGATTTGGGGCTGGGGAGGTATTTTTAAGCCCTTCAAAATACTGAGAGTAGTTTCCTCGGTCAAAGCCTCGACCATAGCGATTATTTTCCTGAATGTTTTACATGGTTTATCGATTAAAAGAATAGTCTGTTAGTTGTTTGCCTGTTTGTTTCGTCCGAAAAAAAATTAACATATGCTATTTTCTGACTACGCAAAAGGCTAAGCGGCCGTCCAACAACCTACCTATCCCGTATTTCTTCGTTAAAACTTGTGCTGACAATTTTTTTTCCAATTTGACTAATTTTTACCGACCGGCCTTAAATTTCAATGCATGCGCCATAACTTGATAGATATAACTTTGCTCTTGTACGCCATGAAACAGATATGCTTTGGGACCAAACGCAAAAATCGCCACATCTTCGGCGCCATGAGTTTCGCTGGTTAGTGGCACGACAGCTTCCTGCAAAAAATCGGGATTCGCGGTATCCACGGCAGTTAGATCCGGGCGGCCGTTTTGGCCTCGATAGCCCGGACCATTGGCATATCCTAGTGTAGCGTAAGGCAAACCGTTGCTATCCTTGGCAAACCCTGTGGCGCCGGACTGCTTCACCAATCCCATGATCGGATTTCCGCGTTGTGGGTAACCTGCGATAGTAAAAGTATGACTGTGATCGGCGGTAACCACGATTAAAGTATCTTTAGAATTGGTTCTTTCTAAAGCCTTGCGGACTGCATTGGATAGCTCCACCGTTTCCGTCAAAGCCCTATAAGCATTGCCGGCATGATGGGCATGATCGATACGACCAGCTTCCACCATCAGCACATAGCCTCTATTATTTTTCGACAGCATGTCGATGGCTTTTTCGGTCATCTCGGTCAAAGACGGTTCCCCGCCTTTATCGCTCGGCCTATCATGTTCATATTCCATGTGCGAACGTTCGAACAAGCCCAGCAAATGCTCGGTTTGCCTAGGGTCTATGGCATCGAAGCCGGCTTTGTTATAGACGTAGGCCGATTTCGGATATTGCGTCAGCCAACGCTGGGTCAAGTCCACACCATCCTTGCGGCCACCAAATTTGTCGCCATCTTCCGGGTCGGGCATGGTATCGGGCAAAAACATGCTACGCCCGCCGCCTAGCGCCACTTCCAAACCGTTACCGTAATTAAAGTCCAACAATTGCTTGGCAATATCGCTGACAGTGGCGCGAGCTGGAACTTGCGCATCGGACTCCCAATCGCGCTCGGAGGTGTGGGCATAACAAGCCGCCGGAGTAGCATGCGTGACTCTGGCAGTAGAGACCACGCCAGTCGATAGGCCTTTTTCCTCGGCTTGTTCCAGCAAGGTTTTCACCTTGTAGATATTGATAACATCCGCACTTTTTTCCTGGCGAGCCACCTGCATGCCTACCGACAATTCGCCATCGTTGGTTTTCACACCGGTAATAATGGCCGACATGGTCGGCGCGGAATCCGGGGTTTGTTGATTGGCGCTATAGGTTTTCGATAGGGCCACATAAGGCGCTGTTTCAAAACTCAATGAGTTCTCCTCGCCGCCACGATTACCCGGTTTGCGTTGCCCTTCCAATATACGCGCGGCAGTAATAGTAGAGATGCCCATACCGTCACCAACGAATAGAATCACGTTTTTGGCAAACGCTTTGTTAGCTTTAAGCCGCTCCGCAGCCTTGATGCTGTTTTGCCCTGATTCCAACCAGAACGCGGGCGTTTCTGAAATTTGTTCAGCCAGGGATCCCACCGAGACTAAGGTCAGCGCACCCGCTAGAACTGAAGATTTACCTTGCTTATAGCGCATAAATTATTCCGTTGACGTGGATACAGGACTTAATTTTTCAAGATTAATCGCCGTAATTCTAGGCAGCTTTAGCGTGCCGCTTGAAAGTGACTGCACTACACCAGCGACTCCAAGCATATACAAGCAGCAGCAATACCGCCAATAACCCGAAAAGACCTTTATCGCCCAACATAACATAAGGCGTAAGGCCGCTCATCGGCACGATATAATCTGTCAAAGTGGTGGTATTGAACAAGGGCGCTTGGCTACGTAATGCGCCGTCCGGGCCGACGAACCCTGTCACGCCGGTGTTGGTAACGCGCACCAAATATCGGCCGGTTTCCAGGGCTCGCATCCGCGCCATTTGCATGTGCTGGTGTGGCTGCGACGAATCGCCGAACCAGGCATCATTAGTCATATTAACGATATAGCCCGCATCGGCAACCTGTCTGGCAACCAACTCGCCGAAAGCATCTTCATAGCAAATAGTAGTGACAAACGCATGCCCCCCCGCCGTCAACAAGGTTTGCTGATCGCCACCGGCTGCAAAATCGCCAAGCGGAATTTGCAATTTATCCAATACCCAACCCGATAAAGGCTGAAGCGGCAAATATTCGCCAAACGGCAGCAGATGATTTTTATGATACAAGGCTTGCTTTTCGCCCAGAGTCATTACGCTATTGTAATAATCCTTGCCCTGCCCGCTGCTGGGCAACCCAACGACCAAATCAACTCCATGCGCTTGCGCGGCGGTTTGCAGAGGATCGATGTAGAACTCTTTGACTTGCGATAAAAAGGCGGGAATCGAGGTCTCCGGCCAGATGATCACATCGGAATCCCAATGCTGCTCGGTAAGCTCTTGATAAAGTCTGAGCGTGTTGAGTTTCTGATTTTTTTGCCATTTCTGATCCTGACCAATATTGCCTTGCACCAGCGTCACCTTAATCGGCGCGCCGGCGGCCTGAGTCCATGCCACGGATTGCAGATACCATCCTCCCACCCAAATCGAGACTAAAACCGGCAAGCATCGTAAGACGGTCAATTTACCGCGGAACATCTCCACGGCGGCGAAGGCCGACAGCGCCAATAAAAACCCAACACCGTAGACTCCGACCAGCGGCGCAAAACCGGCCAAGGGCGTAGAAAGTTGGCTGTAGGCGATTTGGAGCCAGGGGAAACCGTTCAACAACCAATAACCGCGAAAATACTCGACCGTTACCCAAACGATAGCTGCTGCGATTATTCGTAACCACGGCCCGGACCACAACAAGGTTTTGGCAATCATCCAGCCGGTTAAAGCCGGGAATAATGCCCAAACCGCCACCAGCAAAGCCGTCAGCGCTATCGCGCTATAAGGGTCGCCGCCACCAAAATCGTGAATACTGATGTACGTCCACCAAATACCGGTACTGAATAAGCCCAAACCAAACAAATATCCACTAAGAGCGGCTCTGTTCGGCGCTTGCTGCTGCCAAACCCAGTACATGAACATCAGTGCGGCGACCGCGGCGTAAGCATAATCGTAGGGTGCAAAGGCCATGGTCAGCAATGCACCAAAAACTGGTGCGGCAAGCTCCCATTTAAAATTCAATATTCGCTTCATTAATCCGGTGTGTTTATTCGATGGAAACGGCATTTTATGCAGCCGTCGAGGTTTCGCAAAATTGGCAACTGCCTTTAACCGCCAATCTGAACTAAACTTAAGATATGTTTTCAACACAACTTAACTCGCAAGTACATGACCGATAACGCATCCCTGCCTTTTGAGCTGTCAACAGAATCCCTCGTAGGATGGATTAATTCATTAAGCACGCTACCGGCGGCGAACGCCGCAAATCAGTTGAATCAAGTCCTTAAACAACTGAATCGTCACAACGCCGCAGCCGCGAACACCTTGCCACTACTGATCAATTTAACGCCGCTGACATTGCATTTATCCAATGGATTGACCAATGCCGCACGTTCCGAAACGGACATAGCCTCCAACAACAAAACACTTAAAATAGCCAAACTATCCATTCAGTTACTCAGACATTTGAGCCTGGCTTTTTGCCGCTGCGTGGAGACCAAACAACTCGAGTCAACGCAGAACCAACAAGCCATATTTTACGCCTTGCAATTAGTAGGGTACTGTCTGCGCAGCACTGCGCTGTTTTACGAAATGCCGTCCACCACTTTATGGAAAAAAAGCGGCCTGCTTTACACGATAGCCGACGAACTGCAACTGTTAAAAAAGCCAATCTCGTCCAAACAGCAGGAATTCAAGCTACAAAACACTATTGAAGAGGTCGTCAAACGCAACCTATTGTTTGCAATCAGCACACCGAATCGCTACCCAACAACGGAAATCGGCCAGTTATTTCAGCTGGCCAATCGACAGCAAAATCGGCTGGAAATCCACAAAAAAACCAGTCCGGATTGCGGTTTTTTTTGGAACCTCGGCAACGAACCAGGCCCCGTACCGCGTACAAACAGCACATTGCCGCGCGGCTCGGTATACATCAGCTGCCTGAGCTTGGGTCATGCATTGCAACTTGGCGAAATCGAGACCGAGCTGAATTCAAACATGCAGACCAAACTGGCCTTACACTTAAGCGGGTACAGCAATATTTTTGCGTCGGTGTCTATGGGGCCACCGATGCCGGCACACTTACTCGAAGGTTTCGTGGCCGTCAGCGCTCATCTGCAAGGCGAAGAGAAATTATCGAAGATTATGAACCTTAGCTCGCAGCTATCGCGTGGTAGATCTCTAGCCCGCGACATGTCTCTAGTGCCGCTGGAACATGAAAAAAGCTTTTACAAACCGCTCAATGCCTCGATCATCAGTTTTCCGGAACACGGCACTAGTCTGAGCCTGTTACGCAATGTCAGCAAACAATTCCTGGTAGCGGAAAGCCCTGCGCCCAATTGTTCAACCGGCGATATCGGCTTACTTTGCCGCGAGCAGCAACCCGCTAAACTGGTAATAGTTCGCCAGCAAACCCTGTACGACGATGTGACACTCATTTTGCTGGAACCTATTGTCGACAGCGTGACAATCCACGACATCGAAAATGCCAGCGACAGCAGCCAAAAAGCCATAGTCATCGGCATGGAAACCGATCACCCCGAGGTATTGTTAGCCAACGGCAAATACATGGTAGGCAGTAAGATAAGTTTACTGTACGGCAAGACCTTGTATTTGAAAGCTTGCGTGGAAAACACGCCGTGGTTAGCGCGCTTCAGGATCGGTTTTGATTTGTAATCCCATTGGGGACGTGGGCAGCGGCGATTTGATGCGACTCCGCGGAATCGCAATGACCTTTCTGGTCATCGAAGAAAATATCGGCCCCAAACGCTTTTAAAAACGCGCCCTTGGGCATGCCGCCTAAAAACAAGGCTTCGTCTATTCTAATCCCCCACGCCCGCAAGGTTCTCACGACCCGCTCGTGAGCAGGTGCAGCGCGCGCGGTAACCAGCGCGGTGCGAATCGGCGACAGCTCTTGATCAAAATGAGTCTGTATGCGGTGCAAAGCGCTTAAAAACTCTTTCAATGGGCCGTCGGACAAAGGCCTGTGCGCCTCGTTGCGCTCATTGGCCGCAAAAGCGGCCAAACCGTGTTGCTGATAAATCCGCTCGGACTCGTCGGAAAACAACACCGCATCGCCGTCGAAAGCAATCCGCAGCTGCGGCGACGGATTAGCGACAGTGCCGGAGACGATGGTGGCAGCGGCATAACCGGCAGCCAAGGCTTTTCTGACGTCCTCGCCATTGGCGGATAAAAACAAATGCGCACCGAATGCCGGAATGTATTCATAGGGTGAAACACCACTGGTAAATGCCGCCCGGCTAATCGCCAGTTCATAATGATTAATCGAGTTAAAAATGCGCAGGCCAGTATCGGCGCTATTCTGCGATAACAGGATAATCTCCACCAGCGGTGCGCCGGGAAAGGCTTTGTTGATATCCAGAAACTTCTTCACCAAGGAAAATCCGAAACCCGGCGGCAGAATTTCGTTTTCGTGCTCAATCTGATAACGACAAAACGCTTCCTTGCCATGGGTTTCGAAAATCGCATGCGATTCATCTAGATTGAACAAAGCCCTAGACGATACCGCTACGACTAGTTTCTGATTATCCATAGCTATTCTTTATTGCGGGTAACCCACACCGAATCGAGATTCAGGGTTTTCTTGATCTTTGCTGCATAAGACGCCGCTTCGTATTGGGTTTTAAATCCATCCACAAACAAGCGATACCAATTTTCGCCTTTGGATTCGGTTTTGACTACCTTGGCCGGCACACCCTTGCCCGCAAACTCCTGAGCTTTACTCTTGGCATACCAGTCCTGTTTAAAAGCAACCAGGTTGACCGCCCAATTTTCCTCAACCGGTTCCGGCTTTTTCTTTTCCGGTTTAGGCACCGACGCGACCGCCACAGCTCGGCCTTTTTCCAAAGCGCTTACCTTGTTTTGCAAAGCTTCTATCGCGGCACCGATTTGCATCATCTGGCTGCTGATTTCGGCAGAGGGCTTAGCCTGATCGCCAGCAGCTTTTGCGGCACCAGGATCAGCAGGCCCCACCTTGCTTAACTCTGCGATCTGAGTGGCCATCACTCCGTTGCTAACCGTCAACTCGTCCAACTGCTTGCGTAACATCTCTTTGTCGGCCGCATCGGAGGCCGGCGCTACATTCACCTGCTCCTGCAGTTTACCTATAATGGTGACCAATTCACCGACTTGCGATTTGGCAATCATGCCTTGAATACCTAATCCGCTGCCAATCAACAAAGCCGCAACTGCAATACCATTGGCAACATAAGCGCTTACCGGCTTTTTAGCGGCCAAGGCATCCACGGCTCGCTTGGTTTTTTTCTGTTCGGTCTGCAGGCTTTCCAGGCTATCCAGACAGCCGAGCAACTCATTCTTGCCCGCAGCCTCGGTCAAGTCGTGTCGAATCTGTTGTTGATGCTTTTTGATGTCGACGATATTCCGATTCAACGCTGCAATTTCGCTGCTGTGATCAATTACCTGTACCGGCGGCGCAGCTTGAACTCGCTCGACCGCTTCGGCAACTGGCGCGATTTCCGGCTCATGACTCTGTACGACGACTAATTCTTCGTCGTTATCCTGATAGCTCGCCTCTGCCGCAAATCCCGGATCCGGCTCCGACGTACTTGGTTGAACACTAGCATTTGGTTCCGCAGAATCGGCAAAATCATCGACATTTGGCGGCGCCGGTGGCGCGAGCTCGTCATCCGCGGAAATATCAAAATCTGCAATCAAAAAATCAGCATTGCTGCCAACTGATTCAGCATCATCGGAAAACTCGTCTATTTCCGCCATATTCTCCAGTTCGTCTCCGGCGGTTTCCGGCAAAATCAACGCGGCGATCGACGTATCCTCGACAAAATCGTCGATTTGACCTACGCGCTCTAACTCCGCAACTTCTTCGAACACATCGGTGTCCGCCAGTTCTATACGGTCTTGGCGGTTTTCGGCATCGACAATATCGGCAAACTCATCGTCGATAACTTGTTGCTCGCGACCAGGATTAATACCAATGTCGCTATCCAAATCGTCGCCAAACTCGTCAATATCGCTGGCCAAACTCGATGCTGCGCCGGGCTCATTCGCACTCAGCAATTCATCGATATCCGCAAACTCGTCGATTTCCTGCTGAGCATTACGCTCAAACGTTTCGTCGCCCACCAGTAAACGGTCGATAGCTTCGTCATCATCTATAGTGCCAACCTGTTGCTCGGAAGGATCGCCGATATTGAGCATGGCATCCAAATCGTCCGCGAATGCATCCAAGGTTTTTTTGTTTTTACTACCAGTCGATTCAGCCATGTTTTTTCTCGTTTAAACCGCACATTGCGCGGCAAATCCTGATTAGCGAAGCACCGAAAAACGTCATTTGATCGCAGTTACCAAGGCATTGACCTCCATGCGCTGCTGTAATTCGATTTCCCGAAAACCGACGTCAGCCATCTGCGCCAACGCGACCGATTCACGCATGACGTGATTTTCCGACTCGTCATTAAACAAATGGACAATCCAATGTTCGAGCAGATCAAGCCGGTTAATTTCAGTCAACACCTTAAAATAGCCGCCAACTTCTCGCTGGGTGCTACGGGTATGCACGGAAATATCGTCCAATGCGTAACGGTCACCGTTAACGAATTGTCCACCCGGCTTTAACACTCGATATATTTCGGCCAGCACCTGGCGGCGGTAATCGATATGGAAGTTATGCAAGGTATATGCCGACGCCAAAATATCGACACTGTCACTGGGTAACGCTTGCAATGCACTTAAGGCATCGTCGCTGGAAAAACTCAATCTGTCGGCAGCAACCCAGTCCCGCAAACTCTGCTGCGCCTGACTTTGCATGATGGGCTCGTTATCGACACTTAATACCTTCAAGTTATCCGCAGCGGACAGGATAGCCAATGTGGTAATGCCGGTGCCACCCCCGAGTTCAACCACCGTCTGCTGAGTATTTTGCCTCTCACAGTAAGCGCCAACGATCTCGCCGACCAAGCGACTCATTTCCGTCGCAAATGGGCATATCAGTTTCAGCATTTGATATTCCTGGCCGATCACACCGGAAAACATTGCATCGAAGGGTTTATCGGTCGTCATGACTGCGCTTTTAGTTTTTGTTTAGCATCGTACGCAGCCAACTGCTCAGCCGTGGCTTCGTGTTGATATTGATCCTTCCATTCGCTGTACGGCATACCGTAGACAATTTCCCGCGCTTGCTCGTAGCCTATATCCACACCACGCTCGGCTGCGGCAGCTGCATACCATTTCGCCAAGCAATTCCTGCAAAAATCGGCTAGCACCATCAGTTCGATATTTTGTACTTCGGTATGTTTTTGCAAATGGGCAAGCAGTTGCCTGAAAGCCGCGGCTTCCAACTCGACATTATTGGACTGAACCATGAAATCCTCCTTTAAAACCGGCATTTTAGCAGCAAAGCCGCCAGGTTCATGTACAATTGCTGCCAAAGATTCTACAATGAGGCAATTGATACTTGGGCTTTTAATCGCGCTTTGTGAACACTATACACAGTTCATCCCTGGCTTTTTATCCGGTCGGCTATAACCAGCCTAAAGCCGTAGGGCCGGATAATAATCTTGAACAAAAGCAAAAACCCAATAGCGACGATACTGGCGTAACGCGGCAGAATCCTGATTTACCTAAAACCTCGTCAACCGCGCAAATTCAGGCCGCTTTGGCAGACAACGGCTTGACGGTGAGCAATAACGATCAACCAAACAACTCACGTACGTTGAAAGCATTGAATGCGTATACAGAAAACCGCAACCAGCCTGCGCAACTCCGCGTTGCCGAAATCATTTCCGGCATCGACTATTACGTCTAATCATCCCACCATCTTTAACCATTAATCATGAAACCGCTTTTAGAGTTTTTCCCTATCGTTCTATTCTTTGTCACCTATAAACTGTACGACATTTATATTGCCACTGCCGTAGTCATCGCCTCCACAGTGGTACAGGTCATCGCCTATTGGCTGCTGTATCGCAAAGTGGAAACCATGCAGTGGATTACGCTAGGTTTAATTTTAGTAATGGGTGGTGCAACGCTGTATTTACAGGACGAGCAATTCATTAAATGGAAGCTCACCATCATTGAATGGCTATTCGGCGGTGCATTTTTAGTCAGCCAATACGTCGGCAAAAAAACCTTTATTGAACGCATGATGGGCGCAAATCTCGAATTGCCGGATCGCATATGGAAACGCCTTAATATCAGCTGGTCTATGTTTTTTATCGGGGTCGGCTGTTTAAATTTATATGTGATGGCGAACTACAGCACCGACGACTGGGTCAGCTTTAAAACTTTCGGCGTTCCAGGCCTGATGCTTATTTTTGTTGCCGTACAAATGGTGTTCTTGTATAAGTTTGTACCCGCACCAGAGGCTAAAGAATAATGTTGTACGCCATCATTGCCGAAGATGTCGCGAACAGCTTAAGCAAACGCCTGGCTGCCCGTCCGCAACATTTGCAACGATTGAACATATTGCAAGACCAAGGCCGACTCGTGTTGGCTGGCCCGCATCCGGCAATAGATAGCGATAATCCCGGCGATGCCGGTTTTAGCGGTAGCCTAATTGTTGCCGAGTTTGCCAGTCAGCAGGACGCCCAAAACTGGGCCGATGCCGACCCTTATATATCCGCCGGCGTATACGCTAGCGTTACCGTTAAACCTTTCAAACAAGTATTTCCCCAATGACAGCCGACAATATCAAACAGAAGCTGGAACAAGCTTTTAAGCCAGAATTAATCGAAATCATCGATCATAGCGCCGCACATGCCGGCCACGCCGGCAATACTGGTGGAGGCCATTTCCATGTCACTCTCGTCTCCACTCAATTTGAAGGTAAATCCCTGGTGCAAAGACATCAGCTGGTTTATCAGGCCTTGGGCGACATGATGAAGGATGAAATCCATGCCCTCGGCATTAACGCTTTAACCCCCTCTGAAAACAGCTAAAGGAAATTCTGAAGATGAAACTGAAACTTATTCCCCTGATACTAGCCAGTAGCGTACTGTTACCAGGTTGCTTCGAAGAAAAAGCCAAGGATACGGCCACACCAGCGGCGCCGACTGTCAGCAAAGAAGACGCAGTCGCCTCGGTTAATGGCACTTATATCAGCAAAAAAACCCTGGAAACCTTGGAAAAAGAAATTGCCGAACGCAGCCAAGGCCAAACATTCCCGAAAGAACAGTTATTGGAAGAACTGATTCAACGCGAATTACTAATTCAACAAGCAGTACAAAAACAACTGGATAAATCGCCAGAGGTGATCGAACGTATGGCTACCGTTAGAAATTCCTTGTTGTCCCAAGCTGCATTACAAGATTACCTGAAAGCTAATCCGGTCACCGACGAAGAAATCAAAGCCGAATACGACTCCAAAATGGCTAATATGGGTAGCGAATACAAAGCCCGCCATATTTTAGTTAAAACCGAAGACGAAGCGAAAAAACTGATCGCGGAACTGGAAAAAGGCGGCGACTTTACTGCACTGGCTAAAAAACATTCTATCGACCCGATGGGCTCGGAAGGTGGCGATTTAGGTTGGTTTACCGCTGACCGCATGGTCCCACCCTTTTCCGAAGCAGTTGTTGCACTGGAAAACGGCAAATTCAGTAAACAACCGGTACAAACCCAGTTTGGCTGGCATGTAATTTTGCGTGAAGAATCCAGAGCGCTAACACCGCCTCCGTTCGACTCGGTTAAGGAACAAATTCGCCCCATGTTGCAGCGCCAAAAAGCGCAAACCATGATCGAAAGTTTACGTAAAAACGCCAAAGTTGAAGTCTTGTTGCCGCCGACACCGCCAAAGCAAGAAGAAACTCAACCTGCCGCACCAGCTGATCAGGCGGCTCCAGCACCTACCGCTGAACCTACTACTGCGGAACCACCCAGCGCTGCACCAAACGCAGACCTAAAAGCCGCCGAATCAGCAACTACGGCTAAGTAATCTATCGACACAAAACAGGGCGAACATGTCGCCCTGTTTTGTGATTTAAACTATAAACTCACCAACCGCCAATTAACAAGCCATCTATGCCGCGTGAGCTTGTATCGCCCGATTCTGCGCATTTTCATCCAGCAACGCTTTAAAACTGGCGGTGCATTTTCCACACACCCCGCCCGCACCCGTGCATTGCATCAACTGCCTGCGATTGCACACACCTTGACTAATCGCTTGCGTAACCTGCCTATCGGTGACTGCTTTACACACACATACGTACATAATGGCCTCTCTTAAATCATATGCGCGCTAATGATAACAATTATCATTTAAATGTAAAGTATCCAGCATCACATTTTTCCGCTCGAACTTAGCAAACCAAACAGAGTCTGAAGATGCAATTACCAGGCTTTGCTGAGGAAATACGCGGGATTGGGGCACGAACCCGGATTGCAAATCCAGGTTTGTTCATGATTAAATAGGACGATAACCTTTTCGTCATTTATTACAGAGCCAATGATGCAAGACTATCAAACCCAAAAACCCACAGTGTTGGAAATACTGAACACTCATCAAGCGATGCCGGGTAATCTTCTGCCGATTCTGCATGGTATTCAGGACACCCTGGGCTATATCCCGCCGGCCGCCGTAGTAGACATTGCCAAGTCGCTCAATCTTTCCCAAGCGGAAGTTCACGGGGTTATTAGTTTTTATCATTATTTTCGGGAAACACCGCCCGGAGAACATACGATACGTATTTGTCGAGCCGAATCATGTCAAGCCATGAACGGAAAATCCCTAGAAAGCCATGCCAAACAACAACTTGGCATCGATTTTCACGAAACAACAGCCGACGGAATTTTTTCACTAGAACCGGTTTATTGCTTGGGTAACTGCGCTTGTTCACCGTCGATTACCGTAGACAACGAGGTAATTGGCCGCGTCACAAACGAAAAATTTGATCGATTGCTAGCCACTTATAAAGGTGCCAAACAATGACCCGCGTATTTATCTCCCGCGATTCCACCGCGCTTTCCTTAGGTGCAGAGCAAGTTGCCAAGACCTTAGAACAGCAAGCCTCCAGCAAAGGCCTATCAGCAGAAATCGTCCGAAATGGCTCTCGCGGATTGTTCTGGCTAGAACCCCTCGTGGAAGTGGAAACCAGCCAAGGCAGAATAGCCTATGGCCCCGTTCAAGTAGAAGATGTGGCGTCTTTACTCGATGCAAACCTGTTGGAAGGTAAGCAACACCCACTTTATTTAGGCAACATTGAAGAAATAGCTTATTTCAAAAATCAAAACCGTCTTACCTTTGCTCGCGTTGGCTTAACCGACCCAGTCAACATCGACGATTATTTAGCTAACGATGGATATCGGGGGTTGAAAAATGCGTTGGCATTGCAAGCAACCGAGATCGTCAAGCAAGTTACTGATTCAGGCCTGCGCGGCCGTGGCGGCGCTGCGTTTCCGACCGGTATCAAATGGAATACGGTGTTAAACGCCCCAGCTGATCAAAAATACATAGTCTGCAACGCCGACGAAGGTGACTCCGGCACATTTTCTGATCGCATGATCATGGAAGGCGACCCCTTCGTATTGATCGAAGGTATGACTATCGCCGGCTTGGCCGTAGGCGCAACGCAAGGCTATATCTATCTGCGTGTCGAATACCCGCATGCTAAGATTGCCCTGAACCAAGCCATAGAAGCCGCTTACCAAAACGGTTATTTAGGCGAAAACATCCAGAACAGCGGTAAAACCTTTCACCTTGAAGTACGTAGCGGCGCTGGCGCCTATATCTGCGGCGAAGAAACCTCGCTATTGGAAAGCCTGGAAGGTAAACGCGGCTTGGTTCGTTTCAAACCACCACTCCCAGCAATTGTCGGCTTATTCGGCAAGCCCACTATAGTCAACAACGTGATTTCGCTGGCATCGATTCCAGTAATTCTGGATAAGGGCGGCGAATACTACAAAAATTATGGCATGGGCCGTTCTCGCGGTACGCTACCTCTGCAATTGGCTGGAAATATCAAGCACCCCGGTCTGTTCGAGGTAGCTTTTGGCATGACCTTGCGCGAGTTACTTTATGATTACGGCGGCGGTTCCGCCAGTGGCCGGCCAATACGCGCGGTACAGGTTGGCGGACCACTCGGCGCTTATTTGCACGACGGCCAATTCGATACACCGTTGGATTACGAAGCCTTCGCAGCCATTTCAGCAGTATTAGGACATGGCGGCATTGTGGTTCATGACGACACCGTCAACATGGCCGACATGGCGCGATACGCAATGGAGTTTTGTGTGGAAGAATCCTGCGGTAAATGCACACCTTGCCGAATTGGATCGACGCGTGGCGTCGAAGTGATCGACCGCATCGTCGATGGCGTGCAAAAGGATAAAAACACCGTGTTGTTGCGCGATTTGTGTGACACCATGACTTATGGATCTTTGTGTGCAATGGGCGGCATGACACCTTTCCCGGTGTTAAGTGCGCTGAATCATTTCCCTGAAGACTTTGGCCTACCATCCGCCAAAGCCTGATCGCGATTACCAGGAGATAATTATGTCTGCCAATAACGAAATAGATTACGGAACTCCCGAAAGTTCGTCTGCAAATCAAGTCACTCTGGAAATCGACGGTCATACCGTCACGGTCAATGCCGGCAGCTCCGTGATGCGCGCCGCCGCCGAAGCGGGGATCAGCATCCCCAAGCTCTGCGCGACCGATAGCCTCGATCCGTTCGGCTCTTGTCGGATGTGCCTGGTACAAGTCGAAGGCGCGCGCGGCTATCCTGCTTCCTGCACCACCCCGGTCGCCGAAGGCATGAAGGTCTGTACCCAGAACGATAAGTTGGCCAGCATCAGACGCGGCATCGCCGAACTGTATATCTCCGATCATCCCTTGGATTGTCTGACTTGCGCCGCCAACGGCGACTGCGAATTGCAGGACACCGTCGGCCAAGTGGGCTTGCGCGAAGTCCGTTACGGCTTCGACGGCGAGAATCATCTGGATTCCGAAAAAGACACCAGCAATCCGTATTTCAGCTTCGACCCGGCAAAATGCATCGTTTGTTCACGCTGCGTCCGCGCCTGCGAAGAAGTACAAGGCACTTTTGCACTGACCATCGACGGCCGCGGTTTCGATTCTAAAGTCTCTCCTGGGCAAAATCAGCCGTTCATGGAATCAGAATGCGTATCCTGCGGTGCTTGCGTACAAGCCTGCCCGACCGCGACGCTGATGGAAAAGTCGGTAATCGACAATGGTGTGCCCGAACACAGCACCATCACCACCTGCGCCTATTGCGGGGTAGGTTGTTCCTTCAAAGCCGAAATGAAAGGCGAACAATTAGTTCGCATGGTGCCGGATAAAAACGGCCAAGCCAACCACGGCCACTCTTGCGTCAAAGGCCGTTTCGCATTTGGTTATGCTACGCACAAAGACCGCATCACCACACCGATGGTCCGGGAAAAAATTTCCGATCCTTGGCGCGAAGTCAGCTGGGAAGAAGCAATTGGCTTTGCAGCAAACAAATTGAAAGGTATCCAAGCCAAATACGGCAAAGACTCGATCGGCGGCATTACCTCGTCTCGTTGCACTAACGAAGAAACCTATCTGGTGCAAAAATTGATCCGTGCCGGCTTTGGAAATAACAATGTCGATACCTGCGCCCG
This sequence comes from Methylomonas albis, assembly GCF_014850955.1. NCBI lineage: Bacteria > Pseudomonadati > Pseudomonadota > Gammaproteobacteria > Methylococcales > Methylococcaceae > Methylomonas > Methylomonas albis. Next base: position 1,149,353 of record NZ_JACXSS010000001.1, on the reverse strand, counting down.
CGTTTGCCATTCGCCTACCGGTTACGGTTTGAAAAGCACATTCGGTGAATCATCAGGTACGCAAACCTTCGATTCCGTGCAAAAATCTGACGTCATTATGGTAATAGGTGCCAATCCGACCGACGGCCACCCGGTATTCGGGTCAATGATGAAACGCCGCTTACGCCAAGGTGCGAAACTGATTGTTATAGATCCGCGCAGTATCGATTTGGTTAGCAATAGCCCACACGTGAAAGCCGACTATCATCTGAAACTGCGCCCCGGCACTAACGTGGCCGTAGTAACAGCTTTAGCGCATGTCATCGTCACCGAAGGCCTGGCCGATGAGAAGTTCGCATTGGAACGTTGCGACGTCGAGTCGTTTGGCAAATGGAAAACCTTCGTTGCCCTACCCCAAAATTCACCCGAAGCAGTCGCCGAATTGACCGGTGTGCCCGCCGAAACCATGCGCGCAGCGGCTCGCTTATTCGCAACGGGCGGCAATGGTGCAATCTATTACGGCTTGGGCGTGACCGAACATAGCCAAGGCTCCACAACCGTCATCGGTATCGCAAATCTAGCAATGGCAACCGGCAATATCGGCCGCGACGGTGTTGGTGTTAATCCGCTACGTGGACAAAACAACGTACAGGGCTCTTGCGACATGGGTTCGTTCCCGCACGAGTTCGTCGGCTATCGTCATGTTTCCGACACGCAAACTCGCATTCAGTTCGAGACTGCCTGGGGCGTAGCACTGTCATCGGAACCTGGCCTGCGTATTCCCAATATGTTTGCAGCGGCAGTAGACGGCAGCTTCAAAGGCTTATACGTACAAGGCGAGGACATTGCGCAATCAGACCCGGACATCACACACGTACATCACGCACTGCGCGAACTGGAATGCTTGGTAGTACAAGACATTTTCTTGAACGAGACGGCTAAATTTGCCCACGTATTTTTACCTGGCTCCTCGTTCCTGGAAAAGAACGGCACATTTACCAATGCCGAACGGCGGATATCGCCGGTTCGTAAAGTAATGACTGCACTGGGTGGCAAGGAAGACTGGGAAGTAACCCAGGACTTGTCGAACGCGCTAGGTTATCCGATGAATTACAGCCATCCTTCGGAAATCATGGCTGAAATCGCAGCACTGACCCCACAATTCGCCGGTGTCAGTTACGAAAAAATCGACGAAATGGGCAGTATTCAATGGCCTTGCAACGACGAAACACCGGACGGCACACCGATCATGCATGCCGATCACTTCGTCCGCGGCAAAGGTCGTTTCATGCTTACCGAATACGTTGCAACCGAAGAGCGTACCAGCAGCAAATATCCGCTGATTCTGACCACCGGCAGAATTTTGTCGCAATACAACGTTGGCGCCCAAACCCGCCGCACGGAAAACGTTGCCTGGCATGAAGAAGACCGTCTGGAATTACACCCACACGACGCCGAAGTCTTGGGCATCAGCGATGGCGATTGGTGCGGTGTGAAAAGCCGCTCCGGCGAAACGGTATTGCGCGCTAAGGTCACGGACCGCATGCAGCCTGGCGTGGTTTATACCACTTTCCATTTCCCGCATTCCGGCGCCAACGTCATCACCACCGATAACTCGGACTGGGCAACCAACTGTCCGGAATACAAAGTTACAGCGGTGCATGTCGCCAAAGTCGCACAACCGTCGGCATGGCAACAGCAATACCAAGACTTTTCCGACAATCAGTTGTCTTTGCTGGAAAATCGCATCGCGGTTAACGAATAAGCCGCAAGCCTACTTATGGATGCAGTCTCAAGCGAATTGGGCTGGACCAGCTATCGAACCGGCACGTTCGATAGCTGGCGCGGGCCTGTTCATACCGCAAAGGAAGATTATGTCGCCGAAGAAGTGCCGGTGGTGTTGGTCTACAACACCAATCCGCATGTTGTGATGCTAACAACCCCCCTAAATCTGGAAGATTTCGCGCTAGGTTTCAGTCTGACCGAGGAAATCATCGGTCATTCGACCGAATTGCAATCAGTACGCGTCGTACAACGTTCCAAAGGCGTGGAAGTTAGAATGACTATTCCGGAAGCACGCTTCGAGAAACTACATGGCAAAGGAAAAAACATGACCGGCAGAACCGGTTGCGGTTTGTGCGGCGCCAGTACTTTGGAACAAGCCATCCGCCATCCGCGTGGCGTCGGTCAAGGCTTAGCGCTTAGCGCGGGACTATTGAGCAGCGGCTTCGCTGATATGGCGCAAAAACAATCCTTGAATTTACTGACCGGCGCGGTTCATGCGGCTGCGTGGCTACATCCGGAGCGCGGTATCGTTGCGGTTCGAGAGGATGTCGGCCGCCATAATGCACTGGACAAACTGATAGGCTCATTAGCCAAGGCTAACTGTGATTTTGAAAATGGTTGGCTACTGGTAACCAGTCGCGCCAGTTATGAAATGGTACAAAAAGCCGCGAGCGTAGGCATTACCTTGCTGGCAGCAATATCGGCGCCTACGGCCCTAGCGATTCAATTAGCGGAAGAGTGCGGACTGACCCTGGTCGGTTTCGCCCGCCACGAAAATCACATGATCTACACTCACCCTCATCGTTTACAACATTACCAAGAATCAGCCGCATAAATCATGGATACCCATAATCTCATTAAAATGGCCAACAACATTGGCGCTTTTTTTAAATCAGAGCCCGACCGGGAACTTGCCGTTAAAGGCGTTGAACAACATATCAGAAACTTTTGGGAACCACGCATGCGCAAAGCCATTGTTGAATATGTGCAACAAGGCGGTACGGAATTAATGGATATCGTGTCGGAAGCCGTATTGCATATTGCCAAATAATCCTGAGCTTAGTGTGCTTGATTACTCACCTTACTTGAATCAACGGCATTAACTCACCGCGCTAAACAAAGCGATCAAGCTAACCAGAGCCTTCCCCAAATAGGGCTTATTTGGGGAAGTCTACTCAAAAGTCTTAACTGTTAACGAGTGTACGCCTTAATCGGCGGAGCTGAGAGGTTGAACTTCAGTTGGCAAAGTCGTACCCAAATGTTTATTCAGTTGGCCTTTGCTCGCCAAAATCCGAAATTGCGAAAATAGCTCGTCGTATTTGGCATTGATATACGAGCTTTTGGCGATATACGCCTCGTTAAACGTATCCAATAAGTCCAACAAAGTACGCTGACCGATATTGAATTGCTGCTGATAAGCACTGATGGTCTTCTCGCTGGAATCCACATGTTGCTTAAAGAACTCCAACTGGCTCTTCACGGTTTGATGAGCGACCCAGGACAAACGCATGCTCTCAATCACCTGCCTATGCGTATTATCGCGAATATCCTTGGCCTGGTTGATTAACTGAGCGGTTTGCTCACGGCGAGCAATATCCTTGCCACCGTTAAAAATGTTGTACCGCATGCGCAGCATCGCCGTCATATCCGAGTTGGTACCCTGAATCCCATCCAGATTGTAGTTATGACTAACGCCGGTTTCGATATCGAAACGCGGAAAATATGGCGCTTTCGCGGTAGCGTGCTGGGAAAAAGCCGAATCGATATCGGAATTGGCGGATTTCAAAATCGGATGGTCGGCCAAAGCTTCTTCGATCGCTTGATCCAAGGACTGCGGTAACGCAGAACCGGGCTCGTTGATAGGTTGAATAGCCTCCGGTAAGGTACCGATGACACGCAGGAAGCTAGTCTCGGCATCTTTCAAATTACCTACTTCGGACAGCACGTTTTTTTCCGCCAACGCTACCCGCCCCATTGACTGGTCAACATCCGCCCGTTTACCCACACCACGTTCGCTACGCAGTTTGATTTGATCGTTGGTACCTTGATGCCGTTGCAGATTTTCCTTGGCTAAACTCAACAGTTCCTGGCGGCGTAACACCTTGATATAGGCTTCAACGCCATCAAGCGCGGTAATTTCCGATTGTCCAAATACTGTGTACGCCCTCGAGTCGGTGCGAGCTTCCTGTCTATCGACTTCATTCGGAGTGGCTAGGCCATCAAATAACATTTGCCTGGCCAGAATTGCCCCTTCCTCTCGATGATAAAAAACCGATCCGTCCCCACGACCACGGGTAGTAGGATTATTGGATTCCTCCCAGCCGATGCCGGCGGTCACATCCACTGTCGGGAAATAGCCTGCTTTGGCTTGGCCTATTTCCTCTTCAACGGCACGACGTTCTGATTTGGCAGCTTGGATTTTGGGATTTTCATCTAGCACTTTCTGAATAGACTCTTGCAAACTCAGCGCCTGACTCGTTGATACACAGGCCAAATGCATGGCTATTCCTATACTCAATCTCCTGCTGATTCTCATGACATTCCTCTCTGATATTGATCGATTTCTTTTAACAATATGGCTAGTCTTAATCGGTCATCGACGTTCAACTTCCTAAAAATCGACGATAAATGCGCTTTTACAGTGCGCTCGGATATACTCATGGCGAAGGCGATACGCTTATTACTTTCGCCCTGCCGTATCATGTCGGCCACCTCCACTTCCCGAGCAGATAAACTGGCAAGCTGCTTTAGCTTTAGCTCGGTATCGACAGTGCTGGGCGTAAGTTGTATTCGCCTGGTACTGGTCAATACACCAATTACTTTGGGCACCAAGGCCCGACGGATCCAAATATCGCCAGACAAAATACAGGCCACCGCTCGGGTTAAAAACTCCGACGCTTCGGATTGTTCGCAATAGCCGGCAGCGCCGTTAATTAACACATCGATTTGCTTATTCTCCGGCCAATCGGCGCCCATGACCAGGAAACGGGTTTTTTTGTTGGCAAAAACCGATAATAAACTGGCATCGTCGTCCAGTTTCTTTGCATCGAAAATCACCGCATCGGCCGTATATTCACTGCGAATACTATGCAGCATACTCACGCTATATTCCGCGATCAGCGCATGGGTCCACTGCGCGGTCAGCTGGGGATTATTGGAATAAATCAGTATGTTAGCCACAAATATAAAATATTGTCCGGGGTTATCGTTCTCTTAAAGCCCGATCCCTGGCTTTCAATATCGGCTTCAAGAGGTAATCGAGCACTGTTTTTTTTCCGGTTAAAATATCAACTTCCGCTGTCATCCCGGCAATAATCTCCAAGCGTTCGCCACCTTTTTCCAGATAATTTTTAGCGGTGCGCAAACGAATCAAATAGTAATTATCCTCGTCTTTCTTCTCGCCGGGTATACTGTCGGCGCTGATATGTTCCAAAGAGGCGTCAAGGCCTCCGTATATCGAAAAATCGTAAGCGCTTAGTTTTACCACAGCTTTCTGTCCAGGGCGAAGAAAAGCAATGTCTGCCGGCCGAATTTTAGCTTCAATCAATAGCTGATCTTCCAGTGGCACAATTTCCAACAAATCCATGCCGGGTTGAATTACGCCGCCAACCGTAGCCACTTTGATGCGTTTTACCGTTCCCTTTACCGGCGACAACACTCTGGTACAGCTAACCCTATCTTCCAAAGCTACCGCAGTCTCGGAAGTACGATCCAATTCGGCTTTAACTTCATTCAACTCTTTCAAGGCTTCGGTTTTAAAACGAATTTTGACCTCCGCCAGTTTGTTGCGCGCTTCGTCCAGCGAAGAACGCAGGCGCGGCATCGCCAGGTTCGCGGAATTCAAGTCGCCTTTCAAATCGTTAGCAGCCCGTTGCAAGCGCAGTAATTCAACCTGTGACATCGCACCGTCAGCCACCAACGGTTCGGACATTTTCACTTCGTCCTGCAATAATTTGTAACTACGCGCCAACTGATCGCTCTTAGACTGAATTTCAATTATTTCCTGCTCTTTCTGCCGCACTTGCTCAGCAAAAATATCGCTATTCGACCTTATTTCGTTCTGCTTGGAAACCAGTAATTGTCTAACATTCTCGGCGATTTGCGGGGCGTTTTTCAAAACCTCTTCCGGAATCGTCAAGGGCGTACCGTTGACTTCGGCATTCAAGCGCGCGGTATTTGCCAATAACTCGAAATACTTTAACTTGGCTTCCTTAAACGACGAAGCAAAACGAACTTGATCCAGTTGCAGCAACATCTGATCCTTGTCCACCAACTGGCCTTCCTGAACCAATATTTCCGAAACGATGCCACCCTCCAGGTTCTGTACCACCTGTACTTGACTGGACGGGATGATCTTGCCTTCGCCGCGCGTGACTTCGTCAAGGCTAGCAAAACCGGCCCAAATCAGGGACACCGCAACAAATGCCGCAGAAAACCACAGGATCAAATGGCTTTGCAAGGGTAACTCGTAAAGATTCGCAGCGTTTACGTCGCTTAAAAAGCGCTGATCCTCGGCTCGATAGCGGTGCTCGGCTCGCCACTGCGCTATTTTTTTCAACATCATTAAATAGCCACCTTGATCTGGCCTTGGCGCAAGGCTTCCAGAACATGCTCCTTAGGACCATCGGCGACCATATGTCCGCCGTCCATCACGATTAGCCTGTCCACCAAACTGAGCAGCGACATCCGGTGCGTGACCAGTATCAGCGTCTGTTCGTGCAATTGCGCAGCAAAACGCTGTTTAAATGCCTCTTCGCTGCTGTTGTCCATTGCATTGGTCGGCTCGTCCATAATAAAAATCGGCGGCGACAACAGCAAGGCCCTGGCCAGCGCGATACTTTGCCGCTGTCCGCCCGACAACGACGCGCCACGCTCGCCGACCTGCAAATCAAAACCTGCAGGATGCTTGCTGACAAATTGATCAACCCCGGCAATCTGAGCCGCCTTTAACACCGCACTGTCATCGGCGTAGCGCGAACCCAATAAAATATTATCCTTCACGCTACCGAACATCAACGAAATGTCTTGCGGTACATAGCCGATTTGCCGACGTAAATCGGCGGGATCGATTTGGCGAATATCGGTACCGTCTATCAATATCGAACCTTCTTGAGCCTGATATAAACCAAGCATCAATTTTTCCAGCGTACTCTTACCGGAACCGATTCGACCGATAAAACCCACGCGTTCACCGGCCTTGATTTTAAACGATATGCCATCCAAGGCCTTAACCGGCTGTTGCGGATAGCTGAAGCGAACATGCTTGAACTCAATCTCGCCATTGAAACCCGGCCGATGCAAATATTCTTTGCCGCTCTCGCGCTCCACCGGTAACGCCATCATCCGGCTAAACGATCCCAAGGCTGTTACAGCCTGGTGGTAACGGGTCAATAGCGCCGCCACCTGCCCAACCGGGGCTAGCGCCCGCGAGGTCAACATGGTGCAAGCCACCAAACCGCCGGTCGTCAGTTCGCCATCGGTAATCCGATAGACGCCGGCAAGCACCACGAGTACTGCGGCCAATTGCTGCAGGAATGCGGTCAAGTTTACAGTCAAGCCGGCATAAAATCGCGACTTTAAGCCCAGCCGGGCAATTTCGCCAATATTCTGTTCCCACCGCCGCTGCAATTGGCCTTCCGCTCCAGCCGTTTTAATGCTTTCCAGATTGGACAGTGCTTCCACCAGTGTCGCATTTTTCTCGCCGCCGAATTTGAACATGGCGTTGATCGTGTTTTTCAATGGTGCCTGCAAGGCAATGCCAATTAACAATGCCAACGGTAAAATCGCCAAAGGAATTAAGGCCAAATTGCCGCCGACACTATAAATAATCAGTAAAAACAAAAACAAAAACGGCAAATCGATCAATGTCACCAGTGTTGCCGAAGTTAAGAACTCCCGAAAGGACTCAAATTCGCTTAGGTTATTTGCGAAAGCCCCCACCGATGGCGGCCGGGCTTCCATGCGGATATTCATCAGTTTTTCAAAAATATTCGCCGACAAAATAATATCGGCACGCTTGCCGGCCGCATCGATAAAATAGCTCCGCAGCAGTTTCATCGCCAATTCGAAGCCAAACACGATTAATACGCCTAGCGTCAATATCCACAAAGTTTCCAACGCGTGATTCGGCACCACACGGTCGTAAACATTCATGAAAAACAATGGCGCCGCCAACGCGAACAGATTGATTAATACCGAGGCTGCCAGCACTTCCGCATAAATCGGCCAGGACTTATAAATCACATCCCAAAACCAATGTTTGACCTTCGGCACTGCGGATTCCGCAGTTCGCCCGTCAAAGCTATGTTGCAGTTGCACGAAAAAAGCCGAACCGCTGTAACTGGCTTCCAGTTCCGCTACGCTGACAATCTTTTCGCCGTTCTCGGTTTCCGGTAACACCAAGGTATAGCGTTCGCCTTGCTTGGCGACTAATACACAAGCATTGCCATCTTTGAGCAGCAACACGGCCGGCAACACTAAATTGGAAATTTTTTGTAAGGGCCTGCGTAGTAAGCGGCTGGTCAAACCAGCACGTTCAGCGGCGCGCACGAACAATGCAGGCGTCAATTTATTATCGACTAAGGGCAGCCCAGCCACTAGGGCTGTTGCGGTTTGCGAGATATGCAACAATTTGCAGACCGACAACAAAGCCAACAATAAAGGATCGTCAAACGTGGGATCTGCTGGTCCGGATATCTGGCCGCTATCAGGCATGTAGGATGTGAGTGGAAGTTATAGTTCTTATAATGCTAACGCGCGCTACTGTACTTTAGTATTATAAATCGCGGCCATTACAACTTAAAAAGCATTTTTATCAAAGCAAATTCAATCACCAGCGCCAGGTGCATCGCCAATAATTTCCCGTAGCAAAGCGGTGGCATAGCTACCGGCGGGCAAATTGAAGCTCAACTGTAGTTGATTATCCAGCCACTGCCACTCCATATCTTGCGGCAAAGCGCGCAAGGCGCGGCGATCCGCTTCCAGATCAAACGCCGTCAAGCCGTCGGCCAAAGATGCGTTAGCGGCAACCACAGCGTTTTCTATAGCACCAGCCTCAGCCTTGGCAATAGTGCCGCCACGGCCCCACATGATCCCCGTGGGATGAATATCGCCCTGCTCGACACGAGCCGACAGACTGGTATCGTTGCTGTCGCCAGTAAAACAACTATTGTTGCCGGCCAGCTTGAACACATCGCCATTTAACGCGCGATGCCAATTGGCTTGCTCGACACGCTGCGCCAAAATCATATTGAACAAATACGAGCGCGCCGCGGATAAATACATGGAACGTTGTTCGCGCTTGACCTTGGTGCCGGCAAACATGGCCAGCGCACGCTGGATATTTTGGCCGTGATGCCCGAAACGCTGTGGACCGAAGTAATTGGGAAAACCTTGGACTTTAATCTGTTGCAGCTGCTTTTCGGCGAGTTCTTGGTCGCCTGTCCAATTGCGGATCAGCAGGGTAAAGCGATTGCCGGCCAGTACCCCGCGTTTCAGTTTCCGGGCGTGACGAACTGCTAGCAAAATCTTCAACTGCTCGGTTTCGAAGCCGGACCAGTCAGGATCGTCCTTACCCGGTAGCCACACGCTAAACCATTGCCGGGTACGGCCGTGTCTATCCTTCAGACCGGCGTAGCTGACATCCCGTTGACGGACGCCGGCATGGCGGGCCAACTGCCGCGCGACAAATTCGGTGTTTTCGCCGATTTTTTCGATATGCAGGAATATATGCTCACCGCTGCCTTCCGGCTGGAAAGACAGGATTTCTTCGACGACGAAATCCTCAGGCTCGGTTTTGATATATCCTGTACCACTGGGACCACCAAAAGCATACGGCCAGTCAGGCAAAGCGACGTCCATGATAGGCGCATTCATTTAAGTTCCCACCCTAGCTCACTCCCGCTCGGAAATTTAATCGTCAATTATTTCTCAATCAACACCACCGCCTGCACCGCGATACCTTCCTTGCGACCTTCGAAGCCCAGCTTCTCGGTGGTGGTAGCTTTGACGTTGATGAAATCAATATCGACAACCAAGTCGGCGGCGATGTTGGCGCGCATGGCCGGCACGTAAGGCAGCATTTTCGGGGCTTGGGCGATAATGGTGACGTCGGCGTTGACTAATTTATAGCCTTTTTCTTGGACGATTTTGTAGACTTGGTGCAGCAACACGCGGCTGTCGGCGCCCTTGAATTCGGGATCGGTGTCCGGAAAATGCTTGCCGATGTCGCCTAAAGCCGCCGCGCCAAGGATGGCGTCAGCCAATGCATGCAGCACTACATCGCCGTCGGAATGCGCTTCCAGACCTTTTTCGTAAGGAATTTTCACGCCACCCAAAATGATGTGGTCGCCGTCGTTGAAACGGTGGACGTCGTAGCCTTGGCCAACTCGAATCATGTTTGTTGCTCCATATAAAATTGCGCCAGCGCCAGATCTTCCGGCCGGGTGATTTTGATGTTATCGGGACGGCCTTCGACGATCTTCGGTTGAAAACCCAACAATTCCAGCGCGCTGGCTTCGTCGGTAATAGCCGGATTGCCTTCGGTTTGCTGCAAGGCGTCGCGCAACATGCCGTATTTGAACATTTGCGGGGTCAGCGCGCGCCAGATGTGCTTTCGGTCAACCGTGGCGGTGATAGTGTCGCCATCTACATGCTTTAGCGTATCGTGCGACGACAGCGCCAGAATACCGCCGACGGCATCGTCTTTTAGCGTGTCAATTTGCAGATGAATGTCAGAAGCCGTCAGACAAGGCCGAGCGGCGTCATGCACCAGCACCCAGTCGTCTTCGGCAGCCTGACCTCGCAAGGATTTCAACGCGGACAACACCGAGTCGGCGCGTTCCTTGCCACCCGCCGCGGTAATCAAGTGCCGATGTTTGGACACCGCCAATTCAGGCCAATACGGATCTTCAATCGAAATGGCGACAGCCACCGCTTGAAACGCACCGGATTGTAATAGACGGTTTAAGGTATGTTCGATGACGGTTTTGCCGGCCAGCGGCAGATATTGTTTGGGGCGGTCGGCTTGCATGCGTTTGCCGACGCCGGCTGCCGGGACAACAGCCCAGCACTTAGGAATTTGATTCATGCCCTACTCAAGCACTTGAAAGAAAGTTTCGTTTTCCTTGATCATGCCCAACTCGTAGCGGGCGCGTTCTTCGATGGTTTCCAAACCGCGGCGCAAATCCAGCACCTCCGCATACAAAGAATCGTTGCGTTCCTTTTTTTCCTGGGCTTCCTTGGTCAAGGTTTCCAGGCGTTCCCGATAATCGCTAATCTGCGAGACGCTGGCATCACCCAGCCACAACCGATATTGGAAGTGAACAATCAACAGAATGATGATGGCGATCAGGGTTTTAATGGCTACTCTCGATCTGTGGGATGGGTTGCGCGGAGCGCGCAACCCAACTTTAGGCCAACGTGTTGGGTTGCGCTCTATCGAGCTAACCCAAGCTACGCTTTTTATTTCAGCATTTTAAAGGCGCTACGACCGGCGTATTTAGCTTTGTCGCCCAACTCGTCTTCGATTTTCATCAAACGGTTGTATTTGGCAACACGGTCGGAACGGCTCAGTGAACCGGTTTTGATTTGGCCGGTGCCGGTAGCAACCACCAAATCGGCAATAGTGGTATCTTCGGTTTCGCCGGAACGATGAGAAACCACGGCGCTGTAACCCGCAGCAGCAGCCATATCGATAGCCGCCAGGGTTTCGGTCAAGGTACCGATTTGGTTAACTTTGATCAGGATGGAGTTGGCGATGCCTTTGTCGATACCTTCTTTCAGGATGGCAGGGTTGGTCACGAACAAGTCGTCGCCAACCAATTGAATTTTGCCGCCCAATTTTTCGGTTTCATATTTCCAGCCGTCCCAGTCGTTTTCGTCCAGACCGTCTTCGATGGAGATAATGGGGTATTTATCCACCCAAGCTGCTAGGAAATCGACCATTTCGGTGGAGTTAAAGCTACGATTTTCCGCAGACAACACATATTTGCCGTCTTCGAAGTACTCGGAAGCCGCTGCATCCATACCCAGGTAGATGTCTTCACCCGCTTTGTAGCCGGCTTTTTCGATCGCTTCCAGGATGACTTCAATGGCTTCTTCATTAGAAGACAAGTTAGGCGCAAAGCCGCCTTCATCGCCGACAGTAGTCGCCAAACCGCGGCTTTTTAATACTTTAGCCAGGTTATGGAATACTTCAGCGCCGTAACGGATCGCTTCGCGGAAGGTTGGAGCGCCGACAGGCAGAATCATGAATTCTTGCAAATCCACGCTATTGTCAGCGTGCGAACCGCCATTGATGATGTTCATCATTGGTACAGGCAGGATGAATTCGCCGGATTTGTTCAGAAATTTGTACAAGGGTACGCCGGCTTCTTGCGCAGCAGCGCGGGCAGCAGCCATGGAAACACCCAAAATGGCATTCGCACCGATGCGGCTTTTGCTTGGGGTGCCGTCCAGGGCAATCATTTTTTCGTCCAGTGCCGCTTGATTGTTGGCGTCCATACCTACAACGGCTTCACGAATTTCGGTGTTGACGAAATTAACCGCTTTCAACACACCTTTGCCCAGATAACGGGCTTTATCGCCATCGCGCAACTCAATCGCTTCGCGTTCGCCGGTTGATGCGCCGGAGGGCACCATCGCGGTACCGACAATGCCGGATGCCAAATATACTTCCGCTTCCACAGTCGGGTTACCACGTGAATCCAGAACTTCTCTTGCCTTTACGTCTACTATTCTTGCCATTATTTTGCCCTATAGTGTGGTTTCAATCAGGCTGGTGGATTTAACAGCCCGGTCTATCGTTACTAACATTTCCAATAATTCTTTCATGCGGTGCAAGGGCCAGGAATTAGGACCATCGCTCAACGCTTCTTCGGGTTTGGGGTGCGATTCCATGAACAGCCCCGCGATACCCACAGCGACTGCGGCGCGCGCCAATACGGGTACATGCTCGCGCTGACCGCCGGACACATTGCCTTGCCCGCCCGGTAACTGCACGGAATGGGTGGCGTCGAATACTACCGGACAACCGGTGTCGCGCATCACAGCCAGGGAGCGCATGTCCGAAACCAAATTATTATAGCCAAACGACACGCCACGCTCGCAAACCATGATTTGCCGATTGCCGGTGGCTTTGGCTTTGGCGGCGACGTTAGCCATATCCCAAGGCGCTAAAAACTGGCCTTTTTTGATATTCACAGGCTTGCCCAACTCCGCGACGCTTTGGATGAAATTGGTCTGGCGGCACAGAAATGCCGGCGTTTGCAGCACATCGACCACCGCCGCGACTTCCGCCAGCGGCGTGTCTTCATGCACGTCGGTCAAAACCGGTACGTTTAATTGTTGTTTCACTTTTTCCAGAATCTGCAAACCTTTTTCAAGACCCGGACCGCGAAAACTGCCCAATGACGAACGGTTAGCCTTGTCGAACGAGGATTTGTAGATAAACGGAATATTCAACTCGTCGGCTATTTCTTTCAATTTACCGGCGGTGTCCATGGTCATTTGTTCGCTTTCGATCACACAAGTACCGGCGATCAGGAAAAACGGCTGATCCAGGCCGACTTCGAAATTACATAATTGCATGTTTAACCTTGTTTATGCCCCTAAAGGGTATTTCTTGTGTTTGGCGGCCGCTTCGACAAAGCCTGAGAACAACGGATGACCGTTGCGCGGTGTCGAGGTGAATTCGGGATGGAATTGGCAGGCCAAAAACCAGGGATGATCGGGGAGTTCGATAATTTCTACCAAGCGGCCATCCAGCGATTTACCGGAGAAGCGCATGCCGGCCGCTTCCAACTGCTTCAAATACTGATTATTAAATTCGTAACGGTGCCGATGGCGCTCAGTGATGACATCTTTTTGATACAACTCGAACGCCAATGAATCGGATTTTAAGCGGCACTTTTGCGCACCTAAACGCATGGTACCGCCTATGTCGCAATCTTCGTCCCGCACATTCAATTGACCGGCTTCATCCATCCACTCGGTGATCAAACCGATGATGGGGTGCGGACTCGTCGGCAGAAATTCGGTGCTATGCGCGCCTTCCAAACCAACCACATCGCGGGCAAACTCGATCACCGCCGACTGCATACCCAAGCAAATACCCAGATAGGGAATCTTGTTTTCGCGGGCGAACCGGACTGTAGAAATTTTGCCTTCCACGCCGCGCTCGCCAAAGCCACCCGGCACCAGAATCGCGTCGACATCTTTCAGTTTTGCCGTACCTTCCGCTTCGATGGTTTCCGAATCGATATAGGTAATTTGTACTTTGTGGCGGGTATGGATGCCGGCGTGAATCAGAGCCTCATTCAGCGACTTGTAAGCATCGGTGTGGTCGACATATTTGCCGACGATGGCAATATTGACCTCATCGGTTGGATGCGTCAGGCCATCGACCACTTTCTCCCATGCCGACAAATCAGCCGGCGGCACATCCAGACGCAACTGAGCCACGACGATGTCATCCAGGCCTTGTTCGCGCAACAATAGCGGTATCCGATAAATGGTGTCGGCGTCGATAGCGGAGATGACTGCTTTCTCGTTGACGTTGGTAAACAAAGCAATTTTTTTGCGCTCGCTGGCCGGAATCGGCTGCTCGGAACGACAAATTAGAATATCCGGCTGGATGCCGATGGTGCGCAGCTCTTTTACGGAATGCTGCGTCGGCTTGGTTTTAATCTCGCCGGCGGACTTGATATAAGGCACCAAAGTCAGGTGAATGAACACCGCCCGGTCCCGGCCCAATTCCACACCCATTTGCCGAATGGATTCCAAAAACGGCAAAGACTCGATGTCGCCGACCGTGCCGCCGACCTCAATCAGCGCCACATCTTTACCCTCAGCACTGGCGTAGACGCGGCGTTTGATTTCGTCGGTGATATGCGGAATAACCTGCACCGTCGCGCCCAGATACTCGCCTTTGCGCTCGTTGCGCAACACTTGCTCGTAGACTTGGCCGGTAGTGAAGTTGTTTTTCTTGGCCATCGTGGTTTTTAAAAACCGCTCGTAATGGCCTAAATCCAGATCGGTTTCCGCACCGTCCTCGGTCACGAACACCTCGCCGTGTTGAAACGGACTCATGGTGCCGGGGTCGACGTTGATATAGGGATCTAGCTTGGTGAGAGTAACTTTCAGGCCGCGATCTTCCAAGATGGCTGCCAACGATGAAGCGGCTATCCCTTTTCCTAAGGATGAAACCACTCCGCCGGTGATGAATATGAATTTTGTCATGAAGGTTTGGCGCCCTGTTTAGCGAATAGCAAGGGGTCGAAAAGGCGCAAATTCTAACAGTTTTATACCGAAATTGCCTTATTAATTGACGAAGCGACCATAGCCTAGCGCTGGATAACTGAAAAATATCAATGACATTCGCTCGTGAATACCAATTGATTTTTGCCACGCTGCTTAGCCAGATACATCGCATCATCAGCACATTTAATCAATAATTCGACTTCAAAATGATCGGTGGGATACATGGCGATACCAATACTGGCGCCGATTTTGACGGTCTCGCTATGAATTAAAAATGTTTGATTGATGGCTTTTAATACATTTTGTGCCACTTGCTTGGCCGCCAAAACCGAGTGCAATGACGTCAAAACAAATACGAACTCATCGCCACCCAAGCGCGCGACCGTATCGACTTCACGACAACATTGCTCGAACCGCCTGGCAACCGCTTGTAGTAACTCGTCGCCGGCATCGTGCCCCATTTCATCGTTAACATCCTTGAAACCGTCCAAATCCAAAAACAGTACCGCCAAAAATGTAGAATCGCGCTTGGCGCGCAGCAAGTCTTGCCGTAATCGCTCTACCAATAAGCCGCGATTGGGCAAACCGGTGAGCTGATCATGAAAGGCCAAGTACATTAACTGTTTTTCCTTACGCTCTTGTTCGCTGACATCGGTAATGGTGCATAAACTGATCTGATCGTTAAATTCAAATAAGGTTTGAATGTTGATTTTGGCGACAAACGTGGAATTATCGCGCCGCAGACCCAGCATTCGGTTATTGTCCGCGAAAATCAATTGCTTTAAAGGCTTGCCGACTAAAGCCTGGTCGCTGTATCCGAACAACTGAATGGCAGTCTTGTTGGCGGAACGAACGCATTCGTCACGGCCATACAAAACGATACCGGTCTCAATGGTATCGATGATATTGCGCAAGGCCTGAACATTACCCTGCGATTGCTTGATTTGCGCCAGCAAACGCTTGCAAACCACGGCAAAATTCAGCAGTGCCAGTAACAGCAAGCTTGCTTGCAAGGTTCGCAGGTAGAATACTTCCTCGGTCGCGTTTCGCTCCAGCGCGGTGGTCAGATCGTTCATCAAACCCAACAATTGCGTGTTGTGCGCTAACAAAGTATCCAATGCCGGCCGCAAAACATCCAAACCCACCCCGGCACCGCCCTTCTCAACCGGCAATAACCGTTGGTGGATCAGTGTCCAAAGCTGGAACGCCGAGCTGGTAATAACTTGGGTATTGGCTGCCTGTGCAGCGGATAGATAAACCGGCTTGCCATCACCGCTACTTGTCATCCCACCCTGTAAAAAGCCACTTAAAGTTTTATCGAATAGGCTGACAGCACTGGAAAACTCGGTAAAAGCACTAAGCTTTTGCTCATCGGTTTGCGCGACTCGAAGCATCAGCAAGGATTTGGTCATGCTTTGAGACAACATGCGTTGGCGCCCGGACAAATTAATGGCCTCCGCACTCTTTTCCAGTTTTGCGGAAATCCAGAAATTCAGCCCCAGCGCTACAACATCGAATAGGATAAACAACAGCACCGGAATCAAAATCGCCGGAAATTTACCGTGCGTTTTTTCTGTCATATGCAAAGCATTGCTTATAAATCCTGATCCACACCAGGCCGTAGATTGGGCCAAGTGCTAAAGGCGAACACCCAAATCATGATAATGTTCAGCACCGGCACCAATAAAACCAGGGTCCAACGCCCGTCGAATCCGGCTTTTTCTAGAATCCGATAACCTAACCATAAGCAAAACAGCACGAATGCCGGCAACAACACAAAAAATAGCTCCATGACTAGCGCTCCTTTTTAACATTCGGCCAATCTTGGAAGGCCAGTTGTAGAAACACCATCAACAATCCAAAAATCGGCAAAAACACTAGCGCCGCCCACGCCGGATTTAGACCGGCTTTTTTATAGATCAAGAGCGCCGGAATCGCGATCATCATGCCCACAATCATGGCCTGAAGCATCTCGGGAAACATCAACATGACACCTCCTAACGGATTTGGTTACCTATCATTACATGGTTTCGGGTAGTCGCCAATCCAATTGGTAACAAGCGTCCATCGCGTCAAGCCAAGCCCATTCCGCCACCCATAAACCGGCGACTGTTGCCAAACGATCATCCAGATAAATCAACGGGCGAATATCTCTTTCCCAAGGCGGAACCCCCGCTTCCTGGTAAAGTTTTTTTAGACAATGATGACCGACTCGGCCCGGTAATTTTAGCTTTTCGCCACCGCGCCGAGGCTCTATAGTGACTTTGGCCGTATTCCACAAGTTTTTCGATAGTCCGGCCGATGCAGAGTTTCTAGTCAGCACATAGCTGTTGTTTAAAACTATCCGCTCCTGTTCTTGCATCCACTGTTTTGACCGAGTTTCCTTTTGCAAACGTTTCTCAGAAATACAATACAGTTTTTGCCGATATTTTCTGACGACACTGCCCTGGATATAAATTTGCGCAGCCGTATCCACTCGCCCGCCAACCAATTGATCGACCAGCGTTTGCAGTACCGCTTGACTCGGCGGCTTCAAACCCATGCGGCCCAACCATTGCCGTAACAGACAGTTCAGTTGCGTCGACGTGATGACGGGTAAACCGGCAACATTGAAACTGCCATCGGTCGGATCAAACACGGTCGGCAAGGTGTGTTCGGCCCAAGACTCAATCATCTGGGCCGCATCGCCGCAAAGCTTGGCCGAACGCGCCACTGTTTTATCCAGCGACGGCCAACGCTGTTTTAATAGAGGCAGAATTTCGTTACGCAGATAGTTGCGGTCGAAATCACTGCTCTGATTACTAGGATCTTCCACCCACTGCAAACCGCGCGTTTGCGCATACCGCTGTATCTCGACCTTGGCCACATCCAATAGCGGCCGCACCATTTGTCCTTTGCCAAAAACGCTGATCATAGGCATGCCGGCCAAGCCTGACACCCCGGCACCTCTGAACAACTGCAACAACAATGTTTCCATCTGATCCTCGCGGTGCTGAGCCAGCAGAACAATGTCGTCGGTATCCAATAATTGCCGCAGCACCCGATAACGCGCGTCGCGTGCCGCTGCTTCCGGGCTTTCACCGCCACTTGCATGCGCATCGACTTGCAACAATTGAAAATCCACGCCCAAGCATTCTGCTCGCCGACGGCAATGCTCACCCCATTCCGCTGACGCCGTTTGCAAACCATGATCGACATAAACGGCAACAATTTTGCCTGTAAGCGCCGGCAGCGCCACGCACAAATCCAACAGCACACATGAGTCCAAGCCGCCGCTATAAGCAATGAAAACTTTGCGGCATGAGCCAGGCAACAGAGAAGCAATGATCTGAGAATTGAGATCGGGCATGGTTTACTCACAAAAAAGGCCGATTCGACTCGGCCTTTTATTGAACAACTAAATTAACCGACGGTTTTATTTGACCGGCTCTTCGATGTACGAACCAAAACGCATAATGCGCTGATAGCGTCTTTCGAGCAGCAAATCCAAATTTTCCGCTTGTTGATTTAGATCGTTAAGATGTCTGGACAACGCGTCTTGCAGATTTGCGGCAATTTTTTCGAAATTGCGATGACCGCCACCGACAGGTTCGCGAATTACTTCGTCCAGAAAACCTTGTTCACGCACGCGGTCCGAGGTAATGCCCATCGCTTCAGCCGCCAATTGGGCTTTGTCGGCACTTTTCCATAAAATCGAAGCGCAACCCTCCGGAGAAATAACGGCATACGTGCTGTATTCCAGCATCAATAACCTATCGCCCACACCGATAGCCAAGGCCCCGCCGGAGCCGCCCTCGCCAATCACGGTGCAGATAATAGGCGTACGTAGTTTAGACATTTCGAACAGATTGCGGGCGATCGCCTCGCTTTGACCGCGTTCTTCCGCACCGATACCCGGATACGCGCCCGGTGTGTCGATCAAACAGATGATAGGCAGCTTGAAACGCTCAGCCAATTTCATCACCCGCAAAGCCTTACGATAACCTTCCGGACGCGGCATACCGAAATTGCGATAAATTTTTTCCTTGGTATCCCGGCCTTTTTGATGACCAATGACCACTACAGGCTGGCCTTCCAGGCGCGCCATACCACAGACTATTGCCGGATCATCGGCATAGGAGCGGTCGCCGTGCAACTCGTGAAATTCGGTAAAAATCAGATCGATATAATCTAATGTGTACGGGCGACCGGGATGCCGGGATAATTGCGATATTTGCCAATCCGACAAATCCGCGAAAATGCTTTCGGTCAAACTCTCGCATTTCTGCTCGAGTAGCTTCAATGTTTCGGAAATATCAAAATTATTGTCCAGCTCTACCTTGCGCAGCTCTTCTATCTTCGCTTGCAGTTCGGCAATAGGCTGTTCGAAATCTAAGAATTTTAAATCCATGTCAATCCGGCATTAGAATCAATAAAATGGCCGGCAATTCTAATGAAAAATGCCGCCATTGCCTATTTGTTTTACCGAGCCTCAGCAAATGAATAACAACACAGCCTTTGAAACCACCGCCTATGCGCCACTTGCTGCCAGGATGCGACCGACCACCCTGGACGATTTCATCGGCCAACAACACTTGTTGGGCAAGGGCAAATCACTACGTGTGGCTATCGAACAAGGCATGCCACATTCTTTGGTATTTTGGGGGCCGCCCGGCGTCGGCAAAACCACCTTGGCCAAAATCATTGCCGCCAGCGCGCATTGCCATTTCATAGAGTTGTCGGCGGTGATGGCAGGCGTGAAGGAAATCAGGGCGGCAGTGGCCGAGGCGGAAGGCATCAAACACAGCCGCAATCTAAATACAGTGGTGTTTATCGACGAGATTCACCGCTTTTCGAAAAGCCAGCAGGATTCATTGCTGGCACCTATCGAAAGCGGTGCGATTATTCTATTCGGCGCCACCACGGAAAATCCCTCCTTTGAATTGAATAACGCCTTACTGTCCAGACTGCGCGTCTACGTGATGCGCAGTATCGAAACCGAGGACTTGCAAGCTTTGCTGCACAATGCCCTGACCGACAAAGTGCGCGGACTGGGTAACCGCAATTTGCTGATTGAAGCGGATGTGTTGACCATGATCGCCAAAGCCGCCGACGGCGATGCCCGCCGCTGTCTAAACATTCTGCAAATCGCCGCCGATCTGGCGGAAAACATTGACGACCAGGAAACCGTCAGTCGCGAAGTGCTTGACGAAGTGCTGTTGGGCCATGCCAATCGCTTCGATAAGGGCGGCGATATTTTCTACGACCAGATTTCGGCCTTGCATAAATCGGTACGCGGCACTGACCCAGACGCCGCGCTGTATTGGTTTGCCAGAATGCTGGATGGGGGCTGCGATCCTTTGTATATCGCCCGTCGGGTTATTCGAATGGCCTCCGAAGACATAGGCAACGCCGACCCAAGAGGCCTGGAATTAGCGTTGAACGCCACAAACGCTTACGAACGACTAGGCAGCCCCGAAGGCGAACTATCGCTGGCGCAAGCCATCGTTTACTTGGCTTGCGCGCCGAAAAGTAATGCGGTCTACGTAGCCTACAAAGCGGCAATGGCGGACGCCCGCAACAGCGGTTCCCTGGAAGTGCCTGTCCACTTGCGCAATGCGCCAACCAAACTGATGAAAGAACTGGGGCATGGCGCGGAGTATCGCTACGCCCATGACGAGAAAAATGCCTATGCCGCCGGCGAAAACTACTTCCCAGAATCGTTAAAAACCCGGCAGTACTATTTTCCAGTGGAACGCGGTTTGGAAAAAAAAATAAAAGATAAACTCGATTTTTTGCGGAAATTATAAGAGGTTATATCAAGCAATTGCTGCCGACTGCTACCACGGCAAAAACTGTTAACAACCCGATTACAACTTGAATATATCGATAGCGAAATTAGCTGACGCTTATCCTTAGTGCGGTAGCGGGCAAAAAAAACTCCCGTAACCAAAAAAGCTACGGGAGCATGGAAACAAACGAATGATGGAAATTTCGTTTGCAAATCTCCGCCAATAGGAGAAAGCCTTTAACTCTTAACCGTTTGCGTACGATTACTTAACAAAATAGTACTCCACACCGCAGCGACGCCAAACATCATTGTCGACAATATAAATTGCCCTGATACGAAAGCAACTATACCTAAAAAAGATACTGAACCGATAAACATGTCTTTTTTTAATTCGTTCATTTGCGCCACCTAAAAATAATAGTTTAATTATTGATAATTTTTTTAAATCTAAATTAAAAATCATCCTGAAAACTTTTAAAACCCTGTTCAAAAACACGGCTTAAGTAAAACCCAAAATCAAACTGCCCGCCACCAGCAATAGATAAATTTTGAATAGAGAGCACATTATTTGACTTTAAAAATCGGCGACATCCGCTGCAACTCTTATTAAACCTGGATTTAGCTTATCCGTGTTTATTGCGTTTTGAAACTCAAAGTCGAATATGTGAAGTTATTCACACTCGAATATTCACAGTCTGCCTGCTAAACGCTCAGCAAGCCACTCAAGTTGATCCGCCCCCACTCCAGCTTATAATGCACAGACCAACCCAAGGAGCTTTTATGAAATTTAGTTCGCGTTTTATGTTGTTTTTGTTGACGTTTGGCTTAGCCGCCTGTTCCAGCGCGTATTACAGCGGCCTGGAGAAAATCGGCATACCCAAACGTGAAGTGATGGTGCATCGCGTTGAAAAAGCCCGCGACACTCAAGAGGAAACCAAGCAACAATTTAAATCGGCGCTTGAACAATTCACCGTGATGACCAATTTCAAAGGTGGCGATTTGGAAGCCACCTATAACAAACTCAATGGTGAGTATGAAGCCAGCGTGAAAAAGGCCGAGGAAGTCGACAAACGTATTGCCGATATAGAAGACGTTTCAAGTGCCCTGTTCAACGAATGGGAAACCGAACTAGGCCAGTACAGCAACGCCGCGCTAAAACGAAATAGCCAGCAAAAACTGACTGCCACTAAAGCGCACTACCAACAACTGATCGCGGCAATGCGCAAAGCCGAAACCAAAATCGAACCTGTGCTCAGCGTCTTTCGCGATCAGGTGCTGTACCTGAAACACAACCTAAACGCCCAAGCTATCGCATCGCTAAAAGGCCAGCTGGACTCGGTCAAATCGGATGTATCGGCTTTGGTAATAGAAATGGAAAAATCGATTAACGAGGCCGATGCATTTATCAAGACCATGGAAAAGCAATAGCTTTTTAGTCAGAACGACCAACAAGGATGGCCGAAAAATAGAACCTTTTTGAAGTGGAGCAGGGTTTTACTTCCTCGCTCAAGGGAGTAAAACCCAAAAGTGCCAGATATTATTCCTGATGACTAAAGCGTTTCCGCTCCTCGGCACTTTTACCGAGGGCTTTCGCCATCCAAGGCGGGGCGGCATCAAACACCTGCTGAAACTCGGTAAGTTTTTCCACCGCATCAACCACGTCGGCTTCCTTGATTGGATAAATATCGGCACGGATCACCTTGGCTGCCGCCGGCCCACCAATGGATTGCACGAACAATACGTGGCAATCCTTGATCATATTGGCCCGGAACAGATTTCTGTCGTCGGCGCTGTCAGCTTCTACAGTCGAGCGAATATCGATCAGGCGCATGTCCGATCTGGACAATTGATAGACCAGAAAGCGAATGCAGGAACCGAAATGCCCGTTCAATAGCCGACCACTATTGGAGGCAATCGCCACCCGGATCGATTCCGGAATATCGCCATCCTTGTAAGGCATGATTTCCGGCAGTCCTTCATCGCCATCTTCCTCGCCCCAAAGATACCGTACAGCCAGCTTGATGTTTTCCAGGCCAATACCAATATCTTCGCCGTCTTCCTCGCCATCCAGACTACCTATGCCGGTCTTCAGATTAGTGACGGTAATCGATTTCAGTTTGTCGTCGTCCAACGGCGAGCCGACTTTTTCATGCAGCACCCCGATCAACTTCGGTACATCTACTCCCGGCAAAATCCGCGAAGCCAATGCGATACGCAAAGCCAGATCTCGTGATAATTGTTCCATAGCGTCACCCTTAAAGTTTGTGCTGTTCTTTCCAGTCGGCATAGCCGCCGGCCAAGCTGTAGACCTGTTGAAAACCAAAGTCGCCAAACATTTCAGCCAAATGCTCGCTAGCATGGCCGTAATAACAATAAATCAGCAAAGGCTTGGCTTTATCGGCTTTTTTTAACAGCGAATCGCGCAATTGCTCATGAACATGCATGGCATTTTCGATATGCCCAGCCCGATAATCCTTAAGATCGCGACAATCCAAAATCATCGGTTGCTGTTCGCTCATCAGTTGTTCGGATTCGGCGACGGAGATGGCTTTAAAATTCTTCATGCGATTTCAACCTCGTAAGGTGCACAAGTTCCAATCTAAACCGGACCAACAGCAGCGTCTTTTTTGACTTCGACTGTTTTCGTCAATCCCTCTTCAAAACTGAAAGTTTCGCCTTTGAACTTATAAGTTTTAGCCTCGTTATAGACGGTAACCACCTTGTCTTCGCCCGATTGACCTTTCAAATCGGCTTTTTCAATGTAAAGCAGTTCCAGCATTTCATTCCAGACCATACCTTCTTTGTAAGGGAACAACTTGAAAGTAATACCTTCAAGCACAATCAACATCGGTATCGAGATGTCTTCCACATAAAACATGGCAATGGTATCGACAGTCAGCGCTTCTTTGTATTTCTCGATGAAGATCGGCAGATGCTCCAATCTATACATCAAGCCATTAATAAACAGCATCTTCTCGCTATCCGCCAGTACCGCTACCTCATGAATAACCAGCTCCGGCGTTTTTCTATCACGGATATTATTGGAACCTTCCCGCAACTCTCCCTCTATTAAAATCAGATCACCCCGAAACGCCGAAAGACCAGCCGTGCTGGTTTTGCCAACTAAAGTGGTAATCCATAAAAGCGCTTGGCTGTCGTATTTTTCAAGTAGCATCTGCAAAATCCCCTGTAAAGGTAATGAATAAAAGTCTTTAATAGCGACTAAGCAAAACACTTGCCAGTACATTTAAAACCTTATCCAGACCATGGTTGATAAGGATTTTGAACAAATTTTACGCTGAAAGTGATGCGTGGAAATGCCCGGTTTGGCGGCGACGCGATCCGACAATGTCGCAAACACGACAATTGCCGACCGGCTATTATTTGAGTTTTGTAAGATTTAGTACGAAAGACCGACAGCGCCCTGTTTAAGGCACACCGGTGGCGGTGAGTGCCGCCAGAATCACCGCACTACTTTTAAACACTGCACTGGCTTTACAGCCTGGTTTCAAGCCCAGGGCCTCAGCGCTGGTTTGAGTAAGCGTGGCGGCTATGCTTTCGCCACTCAGCAATTGGATAATCACTTCCGAATCAACACCATCGTATTGCACTCGAATAACATGACCATCCAGACGATTACGCGCCGACAACAAGACATTATCACCGCCGGTGTCCACGAGAATATCAGAAGGATTTATCAGCAATACCGCATCGCCTCCAACTTTAACGCCAAGATAATCGAGTGAAGGCAGCGTAATGCTGATCACCACCCGCTCGTCCCCCTTCAGCGTCACATAAACTTCAGCATTCACCGCACCAAGCTCTATGGCAGTAATATTGCCGAACAGCTGGTTTCTGGCGCTATTTTTAATCACCTGCCGCCTCAGTAATAACACGACATCGGGATCGTCCAGCAAACTTTGATTGAGCTCCCGTAAAAACCGGCGATGCTGCTCTTCCAGACGCGTAAACAATTCCAGCAAACCGCGACCAGCCGCTGTCAAACAGCTACCACCGCCCTTGCTGCCGCCAATGGCGGTGGAAATCAACGCTCTAGGCGCCAGGTTATTCGCCCGCTCTATCATCTGCCAGGCTCCCTTGTAACTCAAACCTACTTGTTTGGCAGCCCGATTGATAGAACCCGTTTCGTCTATAGCCCGTAATAAACCGATCATCCGGGTATCCAAGGAGCCTATCAAACGCAATTCGCCCTCGAGCCAATCCCTGGAAAACACGCTATTCATCCATGGGGCTCTCATCCACCTGCTTGGACATCAGCCCGGAAAACAAGGGCAGATAGGCCTGAGCAGTATGATTCACCGCTTCCGCCATCTTCAGATATTGATCCAATACGTGCAGTCCCAACGGCGTCAACGTAGTCCCGCCGCCATGCCGCCCACCTTTGGCCGCATGCACCACGGGGCCGGCAAAACTGCGATTCATCACGTCCACCAGCAACCAGGCACGCCGGTAACTCATATTCATGCTTTTCCCCGCTGCCGCAATCGAGCCGGTGGACTGAATAGCCGCCAACAGCTCCGCCTTACCCGGCCCCATGGCAATTTCATCGTTATGCAGTAAACGAACCGTAAGCTTAAGGCGTGGAAGCCGGGTATCTGTTTCTTTGTCTGTCACTTTCATACCAATTTGACGAATGAACATAATTACCAAGGAGAGTCGTAATAGCTGGCTGACGAAAATTGCGCAACCGCCGCCTAACTCTAATTACCCTTTATAACAACTTAAGTTCATTCGATCAAAACTGTATTATCTGAACACGATGGCTCCAGCCAATTGCTTTCAGGCTTGGATTTACAGTGGGTAGACCGGCACTCAGCAACTGTTTCCGGTCCACACCACGGCTTAGCGTTGGATTTTTAGTTACGGTAAGGTTGCGGAAAACGCCGAAACCGGCGTATCCACACCGCCGGCACCGACAGCTGGAATCACCAAATGCTGATCGTTCGCCAAATTGGCATTCAGCGGATTACCCGTTGTAACCTGCAATTCGTCGCCGACTTGCCCATCGGTTATCGTCAACTGCGGATGATCGAATGGTGCGCGCTGATACCTGACCCGCTGGTCGGTCAACGAAAGCAGAAAATTGGTCATATCGGTAATGTTTTGCTCCGAATTCAGCAAGGTAGAAAAACTAGCCAGGTGGAAATGCTGAGTATCGCTGCTGAAATTACCGTGCCGCCCGTAAAACTCAATAACCTGCCGTAAAGTCGCCATGCCGCCGTTATGCA
This sequence comes from Methylomonas albis, assembly GCF_014850955.1. Taxonomy (NCBI): domain Bacteria; kingdom Pseudomonadati; phylum Pseudomonadota; class Gammaproteobacteria; order Methylococcales; family Methylococcaceae; genus Methylomonas; species Methylomonas albis. The sequence goes on along the minus strand of NZ_JACXSS010000001.1, from coordinate 1,123,310 downwards.
TATACGGACCGGTCAGCTCGACATTCCGTAGGGTCGGCACCTTAAAAGCACCTTTGGTCGCTATCGCCATTTTTGAGCCGGCCAAATTGGCCTGCGCCACGGCCTCTGTCGGCATATAAGCCGTCACCGCATTAAGACAATTTTGATTGCGCAACACACCCTCGCGGCTGCCGTCGGCGATCAAGCCATCGCTAGGTAAAAAATAATTGGCGAGATTGAGCGGCAAGTTATAGGCCAAGGGGCTAATGAAATCGCAGGCCCGGATCCTGTCCACACCAGGATCGACAATACCGGCGGCGTTGCCCAACAAATAATCGACATACTGCTCGGTAAACGATAACGGATTGCCGAAATCGTCAACACCACCAACACCCGGATCATCATCGACCTGTACCGCGCCAACATTGGTAAAACCTAAATCCATCAATTTTGGCAATTGTTTAATATTGGTATCACGGGTGACCGTGTTGCCATATTGATTCAAACCAGCTTTGGAAGCTGCATTGAATGGACCGAAGGCATTCGGCCCAAAGCTGATGGGCGTGGCCGGCGGACCAAAGCTGGCTCCGGGCGTTGGTGTCAGTAAAGCTGCGTTGGTCGAAACTGCCGCCAAACTTAGCGAGGGTCCCGCGTGGCAAAGATTACAATGGTTATTGATAAATAATTCCACGCCGTTTTTAAGCGAAACGGCCAAGTCTGCCGTATTGGCCGGGGTATCAGCCACAACATTGCTCCAGGTCGGTTTCATATTGGCATCTATCGGGCTCAAATCGAACGGTGCCTGATCGGATATCAAAGTCGACTCGTAAAGCTGGATGGCAATCCCGAAAAACAAGGCAAAATTCGCTTCCATCTGATTGTAAGGCACCCCGCCAACCGGCGCTCCAAACGGGCCAATGCCAGTGTAAGCCCAATATTGCGGGTTAAACGCCTGCGTAATCAGGTTTTTGTAAGTGGTCTTCAAGCCCGATTTCAGGCTGCTTCCGCTGCTCAAACTGAGCGCTCCCAACACACTGTCTTCTGGATGGACTTGCTGATTCCGCAAGGCTTGCCGCAACAACAACTTGCGGCCTATATCCGCCCAACCGCGCCCCTGGCATCCCATTTCGGTATCGCTGAAAACCGGCGGCGCCACTGCTTGAGAGGCTAGCGACGAATTGATCAGATGCAATTTCTGTTTTGCCACGGTTTGGGCATCGATTTTCACCCAAACTCCGGCGTTCGGATCGCGCTCGCCCCACGGGCTGCTGCCGTTAAAAATATTATTAGCGCGACCATCCCAAAAATTGCGGTGATTGAACACCGCATTGATGACAGTTGGCGTGTTTCTGGGCGTCACCTTGCGCACACCGATTTGACCGACCCGAAACAGTGGATCGGCGCTACGCAGACACTGATCGTTCTCGCCCGCAAACGGTGAAGTGGTTTTATATTGGCCGCCGAAACTGCCGGCGGAACCCACCACGTCGTCAGAACTGAAAACCACCTGACTGGTATTGTCGGCCGGATTGCTGAACTGATGTAACGGAAAATCGTCCAGGCTCAAGGTGTGGTTCGGGCCACCACCTCCGGCAGGCAAGCGGTCAAAAGTCTGGCCGTTATTGTGGCCTGGATGAATCTGGTTCTTGATGCGACCGTCGGCACCAGCCTTGAAATGACAAGAGGCACAGGCTTGGCCATCGCTGCCGACACTCTGATCCCAAAACAAGGCCTTGCCCAGGGCAATGGCGACATTTTTATTCACGACAATAGGATTGGCACCTTCCCAAAGCCCCGGCACCGGCGGAATAGGCACATTGCGCAACGACACGGGAACCGGGCCGATTGCTAGCGCCACTTGCGCCAACAATAAGCTCCCAACCAACATAATTTTATAGATAACTCGCATGACAACCTCGTTAACAAAACTTGTTTGTGGTCGACGTGAGCGAACCGTAAGCGGCAGACTGTTTTCTCAATCCAGCTAACATCGGCAAGCAGCCGCTTAAGAATAACCAAATACCGCCCGGAGTCGGCACGGCCGCAACCCCGGCCGCCGCGCTCACAAAAATCTGCGGATGCCCGCCCGGCTTGGTCAGTTGATTGACCAGATAAGTAACGTTGGCATCCGCCGCCGTACCGAATAGCGACACCACTCCACCATCCGCAACGCGCGCCAGTAAATCGGCGTTATCACCCAAATCCCAGAACCGCGGCGCACAGACATCGTTGCTGCAATTGTTGGTACCGTTGAAATCGCCGCCGGTATAGCTATCGCTGGTCAGGTTTTGGATACCGTTCAGCAACGTGCCGTACTTACCGCCAGCGCCGAATACCGAATTCCAGTTCAGATCGTTATTGGCCAGACCCAGCGGGCCGGCCGTCGCGGCATTGAACCAGTTGTTATCGTTCAACAACGAGATATTGAAATCACCGGCGGCCGGCACATTGAATTGCGGGTTATGCGCCGGCACGCCCAGAATGTCGAAATTGGTATACCACTTGACTTGCACATCGGTCACATGCCAATTCCCCGCCCCATATTGGCTGTCGAATCCGGCCTTAATCGTCGCCGTGTCGTAAGCCACCAGTAAATCCAGGGTACGCGGAGACATGATGCCCTGGATGTAATCCGGCAAATCGGCGGAAATTTGCATCGCCCCGAACGCCGACATATCCCGATTGGCGTAGTCCGGGTCGCTGGAAATAAAGGTGTCGGCGACCGCATCGATATTCAAAGTAGTATCGGCCAAGGCCATACCGGTTTGGCCAAACCCGGCCAAGGCGATCAGCGCGGTCAGGCGGAAATGTTTGTTTTGCCATGTATTCATAAAAAATCCCACTAAACGATTAAAAGTCGAGTTTGCCGGCTCGGAACCCGCTATTCCGAGCAGATTGGTAAATGCCTGCGGCCGGAGACTCCCAATAGAGTTAGCCAGCCACTAAAAAACAGCCAGACACCAGCCGGCAGCGGTACGGCGGCAACACCCACTGCCGCGCTGACGAATAACTGCGGATGAGCGCCGTTGGCGCTGCGTTGGCTGACGATGTAGCTCACGCTGCTATCCGCCGCCGAGCCGAACAACGACAGCACTCCGCCATTGCCGATAATGTTGAATAGACTGGCGTTATCGCCCAAATCCCAGAAGCGCGGTGCACACACCTCGTTGACGCAATTATTGCCGCCGTTGTATTCACCGCCGGTGTAGCTGTAGGTGCCCAGAACTTGCACGCCGTCCAACAAATGGCTGTAAGCCCCGTCAGTGCCGAATACCGAATTCCAATTCAAATCGGTATTGGCAAACCCCTTGTCGCCAGCCGTTGCGGCATCGAACCAATTGCTATGAGCCAACAGGGAAATATTGAATAATCCGGCGGCCGGTACGTTCAGCTGCGGATTCTGAGCCGGAATACCGAGGATGTCGTAATTGGAATACCATTTCACCTGTACATCGGTGACATGCCAGTTGCCGGCGCCGAATTCCGCATCGAAGCCGGACTTGACCGCCGCAGTGTCATAAGCCATCAACGCGTCCATGGTTCTGGGCGTGTTCATGCCTTTTTCCGGATTGGCTAGATTCGCCGAAATCTGCATCGAGCCGAAGTTAGACCAATCGCGATTGGACAGCAGCGGATCACTGTTCAGATAAGTATCGGCAATCGAGTCGACACTCAGTAGCGTATCAGCGAGGACCGATTGGTTCGGACCAAACAGTAGCAGCGCAACGGCAGTGGCGTGGAAAGAACGATTGGGTAATCTGTAATTCATATAGGCTTTATCCTTAATCAAAAAGCTGTTTCTGCGCTAAGGCGATCTGTAAACATCAAAAAATCACCTTCTCCCTTCCCCGGTCTTCAATGTAAATTGCGTGGTCCTAAAGTCGCATCCGGAGCACTGTTAAATTTGATGCGATCAAAGACCCGACCCATTTCCTGCAAACTGATCTCCTTTATCCGGGCTTCGGCAAAAGGCTCGGCGCCAGTCGCCCAAAGCTGCTGGCAACGAGTGTCGGCGAGCGCCAGACTCAAGGCTTGATTGAGTTCGTACAGACCCCATGCATAGCCGGCATCGCGTAAAGCCGACTGCATGGCGTTCTGGATCAGACTGCGGAAGGTTTGATGAAGCTTGGAAATAGGGATTTGCGCAACCCGGCCGGCGGCCGCATCCACACAAGCTTGCTTGTCGTAACAGGCATGTCCTCGGCAGGCCAAGGGCCGTACCGGATAAATCAAACACGCACCTTGATGAATGAAAGGACAACGCCGCTTCAATTTCACCCGCTGCGCTTCGTTCAGGCTACAAGTTTGCTGATTGGCTTTCGCCACCCGCTTAGCCAGATTCATTTCGCCATCGGGAAACTTGGCCCAAGCCATATACCGGGCAATTAACAGTACTTCCGGCGCTGTCGCCGTTACCCGCAAAGTACAGCAGGTAGCGCAGCCCTTGTGGCAGGCAATGGCGGGATAATCCCGGGCCTGTATCGCCACATTGCCTTCAAAGCTGCTGAAAGCCTGCGACAACAAGCCGTCGATCAAGTCTTCCCGGCCCCGGCGGCCCGCCAAGGTCTCAGTGAAAGCCTGAGCCTGCGCGGCAAAAAAACCTAAGGTATCGGTTTCATTCATAATCGAATCCTGCCGATCTACGTCGACTCACTGCTCCCAAACCCGCCAACGCACTGCCGAACAGCCAGGCGGCAGCGGGTACAGGTACAGCGGTAATATTACCGGGGCTGATTGCCCATATATGAGCCACGTATGACTTAAAGTCGCTGACCTGATAGCCACCAGAAATATTGAAATCCCATGCATAGATACCACTCGACACATACTCCGTATCCGTCCAGTACACAGAGTTTTGTCTTATTTCGTTGGTGAAATAGTTCGTGTCCGGAATATTGAAGCCGGCTCCGCCACCCAGTTCGCTATAAAACAGATCGCCGAATGGTGTACCAATTTGGATGTGGCCAGAATGCGGTTCACCCCCTGCCGATGGTAACGCCCACTGATTGGATCCAGCGTAATTGATGCTATTCAAATAGGAGACGAAGGCCTGGGCGCCGTACCAAGTTGCGTTGCCATCTGAGGAGAAAAAATCCGCGCTGGATACATGATGTTGACCATCACTACTACCGAACGGCGTGTCGTATGGTGTGCTGTAGATGGTAGGGCTGGCGCCGATAATGGCGTTCACCACAGCGTTGTAACCTTGACTAGCCATCAGCGTGCCCAACAGGTTGGCATCGCCGGTCCAAGTAAGGTTGCTGACACTGCTATACACCACGCTTTTGCCGTCGGCAATACCGGCAGTTAATGACGCTTCGGCTTGCAGAGCGGTTAGGCTCAGCATCAGGCCAATGGCCAATATCAGTTTGTTAAATCCATTGTTAGATTGAAATAAAAATTTCATAAAATCCCTTCGTCCACAGGTGTACCTTTCAAAAATAATCAGCCCGCGTAGCTCCGATTAGCGCAGCGCAATCGGGCGCTAATCGCACTTAAAGCCCTAAGCCAAGCTACGCGTTCTAAACCGTCATTCCGCCAAAGCCGCCTTACGCCGGCCAATCAATCCGAATCCCGCTAAGGCACTGCCAAACAGCCATATCGCCGCCGGCACCGGCACGGGCGCTACCGCCGTGGTATTGATGGAATAACCGCTTTGGCCCGCATCGGCCAAATTGCTGGACACCCGGTTGGTCCAATCGATGGAGTTGGCGCCGGTGTTTGAGGTATAGGCAAAGGCGTAAGCGTTAAACGCCAGCGTGGAGCTGTACAGGCCGGAGACGCTGAATTCCACCTTCGCGCTACCGGCATCGGTTTGCGTCCGGGTTGAGGTATTTCCCACCCAAAGATCGATGAACATCAGGTATTCCGCAGTGGTCGGATCGTTGACATTCTGGCCGGAATAAAACGGTAAAATCCCGGTACCCGGTCCTGGCTTAGTGGTTTGCGGACCATACAGGAAATCGCTTTTACCGAAAGTTTCATTGACAGCGCCCGACACATAATGAATATCGCTGCCAATAACGTTGGCCGCCGCGGTCCATTGGTAACCGCTGGATTTGATGTTTAAACTAAAGTCGTTGGAAATAGGCCCTTTGACTGAGGCCAGCAAAATGATGCTGTCGTTGTAGCCGCGACCACCGGTGGTGCTGACCCAGAAGGTTCCGGACGTCGACGAGGCATTGATGTCTTGCGTGGTCACCTGGCCGCTAAGACCGGCCGTGCTGCTATCCGTCGTGATATGCAGTTGATTAAGTCCGCCCCCATCCGCTTTGATATAGTAAGAGTCGGTAGGCCCCGAACCATTCTGCGCGCCATTGTCATTGGACACGTTGATATTAATGTGATGAAAATCCGGCAAGGGCGCGATATCCGCGAACGCCGGAATTGCGGCACCGAATAATAACGAGCCGATACACACTGTCAGAACTGTTTGCTTTTTCATGGTCTTTCCTTTTTATCAAGTTACACGGTTAAAAATTAAATGCCTATGGCTTGCCAGCCCTATCGGCTTTACACCGAGTTAAAACCGGCAACCGGTGATACTGGCGCCGACTGAAGGATGAGCAGGTACAGCCGTCGGCGCCGGTAGAGTGCCGACCTGCAGTTGGGGATGCAGCACTGGACACGGGACCTGGTTTCTTGCTAATCAACCCAGACGGCATATTTTTCGGCACCTGTTTTGCATGGCCCCAAGCCCAAACAAACCGCTAGCCAACAACAAAATAGAAGGCGGGACCGGTACCGGAGCGGGCGCGACTCCGGCGCCGGTCACGGTATAGCCGGTTGAGGATGTTGGCGTTGTCCAACCGATTGCATCGGCTACCGTGTTGCCGCTGATTAGGTCATAGGCATACGTGCTGAACCCCAACACATTTCCGGCATAGAGGCCGGTCACGCTGAAAACGACTTGATCCGACAAACTAGTGGATCGGTTGGCAACGCCAAGATCGACGAACATCAGCGAGCCCGTGGTAGCGGGATCTTGGCCGTTGTAGAGCGGCTGATATACCGACGCGGGCCTGCTGGTCATCGGGCCATAGATAAAGTCCGATCCATAGAAGGTTTCATTGACGACGTCGGTTTGCCAGTAGCTAGCCGTTACCGTCGGTCTAGTGGTTAGGTTTGGCGCGACGACGTATCCGTTGGAATGAATGGTCAGCGCAAAATCACTCGAAATAGGACCGGTTAGCGCCACGGCTAAAATCATGTCGTCGTTGCCACCTTTGCCGCCGTTGGTGGTAGCCCAAAAATTACCGTTATAGACGCCCGACGTTGCAGTACCCGCGAGTTGTCCAGCAATGCCCGAAGTGGCGGACGAGTTGATCTTGAGTTGATTCAGACCGCCGCCGCCCAAGGTAAAGTTGTATGTGAAATCCCGGTAACCAGGATTGGCATTCAAAAGAGCATTGCCGTTGCTGTCGACGCTGGAGCTGTAGAACCTGCCCGCGTCATTGGCAACTGCTAGCGTGCCTGTGCCACCTGACAATGTCGCCGCCCAAGCGCCTTGGCCCCACACCAGCATTGCCGCTGCAAAGGTTAAAACTGTCTGCTTTTTCATGATTTCTTTCCTTTTTCGAGTTGAACGATTAAAAAATAAAAGCCAATGGTTTGCCGGCCCCATGGGCCTTACGCCGAGTCAGGCCCAACACACCGGTTATGCCGGCACCGAACAACCAGACGGCGGCGGGTACAGGAACCGGCGCCGGTTGATAGGTGACCTGCAATTGCGGACGCAGCGCCGGATCGGTCCATTCGCTGGTATAAAAGGCACGATGGGTTTGCTTGAGCTCTTCGTCGCGGTTGATCAATATCCAACCGAAATTGCTCGATGGATCGTCCAGCCAGGCTTGTACGTCCTGGACAAAGGCCGGTGTAGTCGTCCAGGTTTGCGCCGACCCGAAGACGCTGCCGACCGCCAGCGTGGCGCTGGCTTGGCTGACGTAATCGCCGCCGGGCGTGGTCCACGGCGTTTGCTGGTATGCCGCGTCGTTCCAGGTGGCGTCGCCGGGATTGGCCGGAAAGCCTTGGCCGGTGCCGCCGATCTGCGTGGCGTTGCCGCCGGTAATGCCTTCGCCCCAGTCGCGGGTCAGGCGAAACAAATCCATGGTTCGCGGCGTTTGGTCGCCGAGTCCGGCCGCGCCTCCCGATCCGGCCACGATGCCAATGTACATCGTCAATTGCACGCCGGTAATCACCGAACCCTCCGGTATTTGCGAAGCGATATCGAAGGCAATCAGCCCGCGATGCGCCGCGAATTGGCCGTTACCGCCGGCAAACATGCCGGGCCCCGCGCCATTGCTGTGATTGAACAAATCCTGGCCGGAGGAATTAGGCAAGCCTTGATTGATGCTGGAGCCAAAAATCGTCGCATCCTTGCTGGGCGTCAGGGTAACGACCGCCGCCGATACCGCCGCCGAATCGGCCAGCATTAGGCACACCAGCGCTGTTCGGGAAAATTGTGCTAGTCGGTTCATGGATTTATCTCCGGATTGGTTCTCCTAGAAACATCGGGCCTGCGGCGAATGGTGCCGGCCAAGCCCAGCAAGCCGCCGCCGAATAGCCAGACAGCCGCCGGCAGCGGCACGGCGGCCAGTTCGTAGCTGATTTGCAATCGCGGGCGCAGCGCGGTGTCGTCCCAGGCCTGGGTATAAAACACCCGGTAGGTGTCGGGGATCCACTCATCGGTATTCAGCAATACCCAGCCGTTGTTGGTGGACGGCGCGATCAACATGGCCTGCACATCGGCGACCAGATCGGGCGTGGAGGTCCAGGTATACGCCGAGCCGATGGCCTGGCCGACCACGGTAGTGGCGCTGGCCAGCGGTTTGAAATCTCCACCCGGCGTAGCCCACGGCTGATTCTGCAAGTAGCGCCGGTCGAGCCAGGTGGGGCTAGGGGGAATGGCCGGAAAACCTTGGTCGGTGCCCTCGATTTGGGTGACTCCCAAAGCGGTGGGGCCGTGAGCCCAATTACCGGTCAGCCGATGCAGTTCGATACTGCGAGGCGTGACATCTTCACTGCCGCTGGCGCCCGCCACATCGGCCAGATACAGGGTCAACTCCACGCCGGTGATGATCGCCGTTGCCGGCAGGTTGGCGGCGATATTGAAGTCGATCAAACCGCGCCGCGGCGAGCCGTCGGCATCGCCGCCGACAAACACGGCCGGGCCTTTCCCGATACTGTGGGTCGGCTGGTTTTCGAAAATCGTCGAAACCTTGCTCGCCCCCAGGGTGATGGTGGCGGCCCCGGCGCCGGCCACCGGTAAGCCGGCCAGCGTGAAACCCAAAACCGCAAACGCCAAACCGGGCGGCGCCTGCCTTCGTGTTGAATGAAATTGCATGTTGTCTCCTCTAATCGTGTAATTGCCAAAAATTGCCCAAGCCGTAGGTTGGGTTAGGCGCTAGCCGTAACCCAACACATTGGCCTTCGACTGTTGGGTTACGCTCTATCGAGCTAACCCAACCTACTCAATAACTGCCCAGCCGCGTAGTTTCATAGGGTGCACCGACGACACCAGGAAGCGCACCGTTCGCGAACGGTGCGCCGTGCACCTAGGCGGCATCCCGTGCCGGCGATGCCCTCAGGCCGCGTTTTCCTTCTCATCACCTCCACACCCAAACTCCGAAAAGCCCTACCCTTATCTGGGTTCGATACACCATCTCCAATGCATCACGGTGCAGGCGCCAAAAACGGCGCGATTGGCGTTGCCGCGCCGTCGGCACCGACCGCCGGAATCGTCAAGGTTTCGTCCTGACCCAGGCTGGCCGCCAGCGGATTGCCGGCCTGTACTTGCAAATCGTTACCAACATGGCCATGCATGACAGTCAGTTGCGGATGATCGAACGGTGCTTTTTGGTAACGCACCCGCTCGTCGGTCAACGCTTTCAGAAAATTGCTCAAGTCGGTGGTGTTTTGCGTGGAGGTTAAAATGCCGGAACCGGCCGCGACGTTGAAGTTTTGCGCGTCGTTGACGAAGTTGCCGTGGCGGGCGTAGAACTCGATGACTTGTGCCAGCGTGGCCATGCTACCGTTGTGCATGTAAGGGCCGGTGAGTTCAACGTTGCGCAGGGTCGGCACTTTGAACGCGCCGTGGGTAGCCACCGCCAGTTTCGCGCCGTTGGCATTGGCCTGGGCGGCAGCGGATGTCGGGACATAGGCCGCATCGGGATTGGCGCAGTTCAAGTTGCGCAATACGCCCTCACGGCTGCCGTCCGCTTGCAGGCCGTCGTCGGCCGCAAAATAAGCGGTATCGGCCAACAAATTGTGTAGGGCCAGCGGCGTCAGGAAGTCGCAGGCGCGGATATTTTCCACCGGTAAATCGATGACCCCGGCATTATTGGCCAGCAAATAACTGACATATTGGGCGGTATGCGACAAGGGATTGCCGAACGGATCGCTGGCGTCGATGCCGGGATCGGCCTCGATCGTGGTAACGCCGATGTTAACAAAGCCGACATCCATCAACTTGGGCTGGATAAAGATATTGAAATCCCGAGTTACCGTGCTGGCGGAAGCGGTGGCGCCGGAGAAAGCCGCGGCGCCTAAACCGAAGGCATCCGGGCCGTAAGCGATCGGCGTGGCCGGCGGGCCGAAGCTGAAACCGGGCGTCGACGTTAACAACGCGGCATTGGTGGCAACCGCCGCTAAACTCGCGGCCGGGCCGACGTGGCAGCGGCCGCAGTGGTTACTGATAAACAGATCGTAACCGTGCTTGAGCGAGGCGATTTTGTTAGCGGTTTCGGTTGGCGTGGCGCCGGTTACGTTAGTCCAGGTCGGCGCCATATCGGCATCGAGCGGACTTGAGTCGAACGGCGATTGGTCGGAAACCAGGGTTGATTCGTACAACTGAATCGCCAAGCCGAAAAACATGGCGAAGTTGGCTTCCATTTGGTTATAGGCGCTGCCGCCATTGGCCGGCATGCCGAATTTGCCGACACCGCTGTAAGCCCAATATTGGGCATTGAAGGCTTGGGTAACCAGGTTTTTGTAGGTGGTTTTCAGACCCGGCTTCAGATCGCCGGCGCTCAAAACGCCCAATACGCTGTCTTGCGGATGCACTTGCTGACTTTGCAGCGCTTGGCGATTGAGCAGTTTTCGGCCGACGTCGAGCCAGGTGCGGGCGTGGCAGCCCATCTCGACATCATTGAAAATCGGTGGAGTGACGGCCTGCGAGGCCAAAGAGGAGTTGATCAGGTTTAATCGTTGTTTGACCACGGTCTTGGCGTTGAGCTTGACCCACACCCCGGCATCCGGATCGCGCGGCCCCCATGGACTGCTGCCGTTGAAACTGTTGTTGGCGCGGCCGTCCCAGAAGTTGCGGTGGTTGAACACCGCGTTGATCACGGTCGGCGCGTTGCGCGGTGTGATCTTGCGGGTGCCGACGTGGCCGACGTTGAATACCTCGCTGGCACTGCGCTGGCATTGGTCGTTGGCGCCGCTGAACGGCGAGGTGCCTATAAACTCGCCGCCGAAGCTGCCGGCGGAGCCGACCACGTCGTCGGTGGTGTAAATGACTTGGCTGCTGTTAAGGCGCGGATTGGCCAAACGGTGCAACGGAAAGTCGGCGGCGGTCAGCGTGTGATTGGACCCGCCCATACCGGACGGCAGGCTGTCGAAGGTTTGCCCGCTCGGTAGCGCCGAATTTTGCCCAGGATTGATCTGATTTTTGACTCGTCCATCGGCGCCGGCGCTGAAATGGCAAGAGGCGCAGGCCTGGCCGTCTGAGCCGAGACTTTGATCCCAGAACAAAGCCTTGCCCAAAGCGATGGCCGCGGTTTTATCGACGACAATCGGGTTGGCGCCGTCCAGTAAGCCGGGTACCGGCGGTAACGGGACATTGCGCAAGGAAACCGGCGACGGGTCGTCCGCCAGTGAAGAAAACGCGGCGGCGGCCAAGACGCCGGCCAACAGGATTTGGTGAAACGTGCTCATCGGCAATTTACTCATGTCGGGTGGGTGTTTAACTTTATGCAAACGCAACTGCCATGACCGGTAAACCGGGTCACGACAGTGCGTTGCTTATGCATCAAGACTGTTTAGCTCGCCTTGCGCCGGCTAAACCAAGTACCGCCCACCAGTGCGGAGCCGAACAGCCAAACCGCCGCGGGCAAAGGGACCGGTGCGGTTGACGCAAAGGTCACGCTGTAGTCGCCGTGGCCGCCACCGGCGTTGCCGCCCAGAATCAAGGTGTAGTCGCCAGCGGCAAGGTTGGTAAACAGAAAGCTGACCGAGCTGCCGGTGCCGCCGATACCGTTCAGATAGGTCAATCCCGCCGAGCCGAACGGGTTATTGGCGTTGGTCGCATACGCGCTCTTTTGCGCGGCCGTGGTGACGGTGCTGCTGGTATCCCAGCCTTGGAACAGCGAAAATCCGGGTTTGATCACCGTGGTGAGATTGCTAGGCGTCAGTGAATCGGCTGAAACGGTAATGGTCAAATCCGCCGCGCTTTCCAGCTTGATCAAGCCGACATCGGCGCCGTGGCCCATGCCGCTATTGGCGACATTTCGATTCCAACCCATCGGGCCTACCGCTAATTCGTACAGCGGATCGGCGCCCGCCGCGTGGGCACCGGCATTGGAAACCACGTCGGTGATGCCGGTTGTTATATCCGCATACCAAGGCGTGCTTACCGAGCCGGTATAAACCGGTGCGGCGCCGCCGATCCAGGTGCCGGGCGTCCGTCCGTCGGAGGCACCAAAAAATACGCCGCCGTCCCAGCCTTGAATGTTGTAGGCCACGCTGGCCTGAGCCGCGCCGTTGCCGAAAGCTACTGCCGCCAGCAGGGCGGCGCCGTTTAACGATGATAAAAATTTCATAGCGTACTCGTGTCTAAAAAGCGTTTAGAAAATGGCTAAGCCATGGCAAATTGAGTACCGATGAAACCTGCTTGTCTCATCTCCCCCCATCCTTGTTCAAGCACCCTTCCGATGCCTCCTTTTCAATCGCCGTCCCGGCAATCGAAGGTAGCGACTTCCTTCACCACCTTTTTTCTGGTTTTGTTACCTTGAACTGTCCGTTTGCCAGACCACGATCTGGGAAAGCAGTCCGGCCAAATCTTTTGAGTCCCGCGAAGGCGGGAGCCCAATGGAATCGATGGATTCCCGCTTTCGCGGGAATGACGAATGCAGGGTATTTAAGGGCCGGGTTACTAGGTCCCTAGCCCTCCTTATTTATGCAGTCTTGCGTGTTCTAACAAAGCCAAACCCGGCCAAGGCGCTGCAAAATAGCCAAATTGCTGCTGGTACAGGTACGGGGGCAGCAGAAACATAGCCTTCGGTTGCCAGGTTATAGCTCTTATCAAGAAAGCGGTAAGTGCCCAAACTGCTGGTTTTTTCTGCGCCAAAGGCGACGAAACCAAAGTAGCTGCTGCTAACGTTGTAGGGCATTTCACCTACCGAGGCGCTGGTTAGACCGTATTCAGCGATTAGATAGGCTTGCGGTGCGGTGAGAAATCGGTAGAACAATTCGCCGTAGGTTCCGGCAATCGGATCGTAGCTGTGATAAGTCGTAGCTAGAGCACTATCTAAAACACTGCCGGTGACACCAGAAAAATTCCAATTCAGAGAAGTCATGATTTCAGTGTCGGTGTTCCATATGAAGGAGCCTGAGCCCGTTGCGTGGGTGTGGGAGTCGGTGAAGTTAAGTGCATAATTGACAATGGCTGCTTGCCCGGTTGCAGGCATGAAACCGGCAAGCATCAGGGCACAAGCTAATGCAGGTGTACGCAGAGTTTTAGGTAGTTGCGACAGCGGTTGCCTTAGGAAGGTATCCATGTGTTTATTCCTTAATACAATTAAAAATCGGCTAGTTGAAAAATAAAGCAGTGCTAACCACTAATCCTCGCTGTAGCACTGCATCTTCCCTGTTTGCACCGAGCACTGGTGCGTCCTGTTGCCATCAACATGCTTGTCGATGAGTTGTGGGTCATGCTTGCTGATCGAGAGATGCAGCTGATAACACGTCCCGGTTAGGCGGTAAAAATTGGGTTAAAGGCGCGCGTCCTTGCGCTAGGTTAACGATCGGTTTTCTCTCGTGCCTTTACAGCCACGGAGGAATGTCATTTCATGCTGCGGCCTGTTTTCTCCGGTCCAATAAGGCCAGGCCGGTCATCATGCTGGTCAAAAACAGCCAGGCAGCGCCGGGTAGCGGCACCGGCGAGGCATCCGCCGATTCCAGATGCGACTGGATACCGACTTGGGCATAAAGTTGCTCCGTGGCGCCCGCTGCCAGCGTGAAGTACCAGGTCACGGTATTGCTTGCGGATTGTTGATCGTCGAGATAGCCGGTAAACGCAGCAGCCGAGGCATAATCGAAACCGGAAATCGAACCGGCCTCATCCCAGTAGTCGAAAGAGATGCTGCTATCGGCAAACTCGCCGTAAGCGGAGGCTTGTAAGGCATAATCCAAGTTGACGGCCAGGTTGTAGCTATAAGGGCCGCTATTGCTGAATTCGAGCCCGAATAGCCCGGTGTGCAGGCTGTCGACGCTGCCGAGTGCGGCGCTGCCGTTGGCGGTGAAGGTGCCGTTGAAAATACTGGTGACCGCAACCGCCGCCGGACTGGGGCTGTGAGCTTGGTACTGGCCATCGCCGCTGACGGCGGCATAAAAGCTCCCATCATCGCTGGGTTGCAGATACGTTCCCAGGATAGCCAAGCCGGTGTTATCGCCTGCCGTCGGATTGGTACTATTCAATACGGTGATCGAATAGCCTACGGCGGCACTGCTGCTGTAACTAGCGGCAGCCATGGCTTGGTCGGCAAGACAAAAGCTCAGCGCCAGTGCGATGCCGGCGTGTCTAGGTCGAAAGATCGGTGTTTTCATAATAATTTCCGAATGTTGCGGTCAATAAATACGTTGCCAAACCGGTTACGGTGCTGGCGCTAAAAATGGCGTTATCGGTGTGTCCGCGCCGGCTGCGCCAACAGCCGGCAACACCAACAGTTCGTCCCTGGCTAAATCGGCGTCCAATACATTGCCGGATTCGGCTTGTAAGTCGTTGCCGACGTGGCCGTGGGCGACGGTCAATTGCGGATGGTCGAACGGCGATTTTTGATAACGCACCCGCTCGTCGGTCAGCGCATTCAGGAATGCAGTCAGATCGACAATGTTTTGCGGGTTGGCTATGCCAGGCGAAATCGGCCCCATCAAGGAATGCAGTGCATCGCTGACGAAGTTGCCGTGTCTGGCGTAAAACTCGATGACTTGCGCCAACGTCGCCATGCCGCCGTCATGCATATAGGGGCCGGTCAACTCGACATTGCGTAGCGTCGGCACTTTGAAGGCAGCCGTGGTGGCAATGGACATCTTCACGCCGTTGCGGTTGGCTTGCGCCGCCGCCACCGTGGGGATGTAAGCCTTGTTTGGATTGGTGCAGTTTGCCGTACGCGGCACGCCCTCCCGGCTACCGTCGGCCTGTAAGCCGTCGCTAGGTAAAAAGACGTTGGCTATCGGCACGTTCAGATTTACCGCTAACGGTGTCGGAAAGTCGCAAGCCCGCACTTTGTCTATCGGTAAGTCGAGCACACCGGCGCCGTTGCCGAGCAGGTACTCGACGTATTGGTCGGCATAAGATAAAGGCTGACCAAAGGCATCAGCACCGCTCACGCCGGGATCGGCGTCCGGCGAGCTTGCGCCGATATTGCTAAAGCCCAAATCCATTAGCCTGGGTAAACCCGCATTGGCGACATCGCGGGTCACAGGGCTGCCAAAGCGGGTGGCGCCGGTCGCCGCCGCAATGTTTGCAGGGCCAAACGCATTGGGGCCGTAGGCAATCGGGGTGGCCGGCGGACCAAAAACAGCGCCCGGCGTAGGGTTCAACAGCGCGGCATTGGCTGCTACCGCCGCCAGGCTCAGGGCCGGCCCGGTATGGCATGAACTGCAATTGTTGTTGACGAACAGATTGAAGCCACGTTTCAGAGAAGCGACCCTGTCGGCGTCGGCCACGTTGCTCCAGGTCGGCACCATATTGGCATCGAGCGGACTCAGGTCGAATGGCGACTGGTCGGATACCAGCGTGGCTTCGTACAACTGCACGGCCAAGCCAAAGAACATGGAAAAATTGGCTTCCATCTGGTTGTAGGCCGCGCCGCCGATTGCCGGCGCACCGAATTTTCCGGTGCCGCTATACGCCCAATATTGAGAATTAAAGGCCTGGGTGATCAAGCTTTTGTAGGTGGCTTTCAGACCCTGTTTGAAATCACTGCCCGCGCTGAAGCTCAAACCACCCAGCACGCTGTCTTGTGGATGTACCAGCTGGTGTTGCAAAGCCTGCCGGGACAATAATTTGCGACCGATGTCCGGCCAGCCGCGGCCTTTACAGCCCATTTCCACATCATTGAACACCGGTGGCGTGACGGCTTGCGAGGCCAGCGCGGAGTTGATCAAATTCAGGCGCCGTTTAACCACGGCCTTGGCATTGAGCTTAACCCAAACGCCGGCATCGGGGTCGCGTGGCCCCCAAGGGCTGCTGCCGTTAAACACATTGTTGGCCCGACCATCCCAGAAATTGCGATGGTTGAACACCGCGTTGATTACGGTGGGCGTATTGCGCGGCTCGACGCGCCGGGTGCCGACGTGGCCGACATTGAATACCTCGTCAGGCCTGCGGGCGCACTGGTCGTTAGCTCCACTGAATTGTGAAGTACCGTTAAATTGACCGCCGAAAGTGCCGGCCGAACTGACCACATCGTCGCTGTTATAGATGACTTGGCTGGCATTGTTGAACGGATCGCTGAAACGATGTAGCGGAAAATCCTCGGCCCTCAGCGTATGGTTAGGGCCGCCGGTACCCGACGGCAAGGTATCGAAAGTTTGCCCGGTCGGTTGCCGCGAATTTTGGCCAGGATTGATCTGGTTTTTGATACGGCCGTCAGCACCGGCGCTGAAATGGCAGGACGCGCAGGCCTGGCCGTCTGAGCCAACGTTCTGATCCCAAAACAAAGCTTTGCCCAAGGCAATCGCCGCCGCTTTATCAACGACGATGGGGGAATCGCCGTCCAGCAGACCGGGTACCGGCGGCGTCGGTACGTTGCGCAGGGAAACCGGCACCGGACCGGCGGCCCTGGCTGACAGCGCGGCGACGATCAGGCCACCGGTTAAAACAATTCGAAAAATAGCGCGCATGTTATGTTCTCGTGAAGAAAGCCAAGCAGATAATTGCGGTTACACACAGTCCGGAACTACCCGCGTTAGGATTCGCCGTCCCTGGCAAAGTTGGCTATTTAGGCCGCCCAGCGTTTGCGCCTGCTGCTGCAAGCAATGCCGAACAATCCGGACAGCATCAGTATCGCTGCAGGTGGGACCGGTACGGCGGCGGGAAGCGTGACGACTGTCAAGCCGTTCAGGTTGGACATGAAGCGGCCGCCTTTAAGATCGCCGGGAACCACCGTACGAGCAAAACCGCTGCCACCCAGGGCACCACCGATACCGTCGGCATAAGCCAGCAAATCACCCTGGTTGCCGAATTGCGGCATGATTTCTTCGAGCGCGTAGACTGCGGTGTAGTTATCGGTGCCGGTGGCGATGACGTAGGAGCGCAGCAAAGCAGCCGGGTCATTGGAGATACCGGCGCTTACCAATAATTCATACAAGGAAACGCCGGTAAAGCCCGTCGCTCCGCCGGTTGCCAGCGCGCTGCCATTCGGCTTGTTAAATACCGTTGTAGGGCTTAGCGAGCCCGGCAGATCGGCCGCGGTATAGTTGGCAGGGCTGGAAACCGCGCCGCCGATGCTGAATGAAGTTGAGGCTCCACCCGGCGCCGAGCCTTGATAAGCGACATGGCCAATATTCAGGCTAGTCAGCGCGGAAACACTGGCACCGTCTGCGGCGATCAAGCTGGGTGCGGACAACAGACCCTGGCTGTCGCTGAAGGCTATGATGTCGTTTTGGGTGCCGAAGCCGCTACCCAGCAGGTTGCCCATGGTGTAAACGGTACTGCCGCTAGTACCGGTCGCAACCACGTAATCGCGCAGAATGTCGTTTTTTGCCGCCGGATCTTTGTCGACATAGCTATTCAAATAGCTGTAAAGGGAGACGCCGGTATAAGTATTGCCGCCGACCGTAACCGTGCTGGTGCTGCCGAAACCTTGCAGATCGGCGATGCTGAAGCTGGCGGGGCTGGTGCTTTTCACGAAACCGCTCAGCGCGACGCTGGCCTCGGCCGTTGCCGATAGCGACAATAAAAATACCGACGCAATCGCCGCCGTACGCAGATTGGGTTTGCTGTTTTGCATAATTTTCTTCCTCTATGGGGTTGGTTGATCGCCCTTACGGGCTATTAAATCGCGGCCTTGGGCCGCTTTACGCGTCGGGCCTGTAGAACTATCTTTCCGCTGTACGGTGGATGCTGAAGCAGGCCAAAAACTAAATTCGCATAGCCGCCTGCCTCGTGTCGGCAAGGACATCCGAGTTTGTCCATCGGGGCCGCAAGCGGGATTCGCTGGTCATGGAATGGGAAAAACCGTGCACGAAAAACTCCTCGCCCGAAGGCAGTCAAAATTAGCGATAGGCTGTTTAAACACTTTGCCCCGTTGGGCACTCCGTGTTCAGAGGCAATCCGGCTAACTCTGGCGAGTTCCGTGATTTTCCGGCCCGGCCTTGCGACCGGTGTGGCGTGAACTTTTATTGCGCGCTATCCGCCCAAACCCAAATGGGAAACGCGGCCTTGATTGAAACGGCGCAAAAAAAGTGGTGTCGATATAACCCGCTTGGCGGCATCGACATCGGCATTCCTTGCCAGCGCCATCCCGGCTACTTGTCACAGCGCTTGCCTGCACTACGAATTTCCTGGCTTTGTTACCTTGGCGCTTCCGTTTACCAAGCCACATTCCTTGTTGATTTGCGATTCGATGCCGCAAGTTGTGGGATTAGCGGACATCGATTGGTAAAAACATTCGTTAAGTTGATCCGTGAATTTCGAGGCCTACTCCCTCCCCGGCTTTTGCAGTACCAGCCCATACATGGCGGCGAAAGCGTTTGGATGTTGTTCTTCGAATCGCGCCCAGTTGGCGAGACTGGCACCGTGGGAATCTTGCGGAAAACCGGCTTGATACATAGCTTGCAAGGGCATGGGTAAGCCGCGCATGCTCACGAAGCACAATCCCAGTTCGGCCAGCTGTTGTTCGATTTTCGGCAGGCTGTAACGGTGTTCATTGACGTGAAACACCAAGTCGCGAAACATGCTGAGATTGTAGAAATCCCGCCATTGCAACAGCGGTTTTAAAGCTTCGTATTCGCCGGCCAGAATGGCTTGCCGGAATTGCCGCATCCTTTCCGGCGTCGCTTCCCAGCCATGTTCGGCAATCAATGTTCTGGCGCGAACCACGGTTTGCCGCGCCGCCTCGCTGTACAGGCTGACCAGCATGATGCCGCCGGGCTTCAACAAGCCGGTCAAGATTCGCCAGCCTTCCAACGGGTTTTGCAGATGGTGCAAAACGCCGCTGGCGGTGATCAGATCGAATTGTTCGGAAAAATCAGCCAGTTGGGTAATGTCGGCTTGTTTAAAGTCGATGGCATCGGCCAGCCCCAACTGCGTAGCCATCCGCTTGGCATATGCCAGGCTGGCTCGGCTTAAATCCAGCGCCAGATAGCGGCCGGTTTGGATTTGCCGGACCAGGGAAATGGGCTCCAATCCGGTGCCGCAGCCAGCAGTGAGTACATCGACCTGGCCATCGAACTCAATCGGCAGCTGCAGGTCGTGGGCAAAACTTGCCAACCATCGCCGGGCGGTCAAACGCTGATGGGCGACAGGGTCCTGTTGCCAACGCGGAAAAGGGTTTTCCTCGTATTGCCGGCGTACTAGTTCGGAAATGTTGCCACCGATGGCCGTGAGACTGTCTATTTCTGCCGCCAGCACCCGTTCCGCCAGACAAGCGCGCCAATCTCGAATCAGCGGCTGTAAATAGGGTTTCCAAATGACGGAAGCTTGCGTAAACACGGCGCGGCAATCGGACAATTCCAAGCCGGATCGATACATCGCGTAATAGGCTAGCGCCGGTTGCCATGACGGTTCCGACGGCAAACTCAGGCCGGCCTCCAACTGCTGCCGCAATAAGCCAACAACGGTGCGTTCCTGTTCGTCCTCGGCACTGGCGTATTCGGTCAACCAGCTGTAATGGGCCAGTGCGCCGATAAACTCCCACTCCAGCTTGCCCGGACGGGTGCTTTCAGCCGCCGGGCCAGGTGCGGCGTAGGTCAACAGCAGCGCTTTGCGCAAACGGCGTAGCGCGGTTTCGAATGTCGGCAGCGGGATCAGGCTGCCGCGTAATAGCTGCAAAAACAACGGCGCCTGCATCAACGCCCGCAGCCGACCTTGGCGTAAGGCGCGCATGATTTGCGTATCAGCAGCGGATAATAAAAGCTCGACCGCCTGGCTAAACACCGCATCCTGCAATAGCGACCTGGCAATTTCCACCGCGTATTCGCCAACATCGCTCCTTGCGAACACACTGTGCAAAACCCGCCGAAACTCGGCGGAATCAGGTAAACGTCCGACGCCGGCTTTCAGCAACAGCAAAAAGTTGCCGCGCGCTTCCGGATCGTTGGGCAGCAACAGCAATAGCTGGGTCTGATACACCAACGCTTGGCCAATATCGCCGTTTCGGTACAAGGCGAAAGCATAGGCCGCCAGCGCTTGTCTGTAGTGCGGCCATAGTCTGGCTTTACGAGAACCGTTGCCGACGATCATGTGCAACAGCGCCGCAGTGTGGCTATAGCGCTGTTGACGCATCGCCTGCACGCTTTCATCGAGCAGTCGATTCCAAACAGGAAATTGCGGATTCGGACTCATCTCTAAAGTACTGTTTTAATCGCCGGGTTTAGCGCAAGAAGTCGTCGTCGCCGGCTTGTAATCGAAGAACATGCCGACCTTAAAGCTTTCCGCCATATGTTCGGCGCGGGCGATGGCGCGATCCGCCGCTTCCACCGGCAGCACTTCTCTGGCCGTTTGCCTAAAATACGTCAGCCAAATGTCGAAATGTTCGATCTGTAAAGGCAGACGCGTGTGGACGGGGTACGGACTGCCTTGATAGCGGTCGGTGCCTAACAGCGTCCGCGACCAGAAGTTTTCGACCACACGGTGATGGTCATCCCAATCATGGATAGCGCCAGCGAAAATGGCTTTTAGCCTGTCGTCGGCCGCCGCATTGTCATAGAAACGGCGCACGAGTTCGGCGATTTGCTGCTCGGTAACCTCAGTGTTTTCGGTATTCATCGTTACCTCTTTGTGGCCAATGGCTTGAGTGATCGGCGGCAACCGATACCAGACAATGCCGCGCCACAGTCGACAATGTTGGGATTGCAGCGCGGTGGAGAATATAGTGGGCCGCCGATGGCAAGACACTTGCCTGTTGACTGTTGAAAAATCGGTTGATAGCAATTTCCCGACTATCGAATAGCAGTGCTGTATCCGGAACGGAGCGCATGACGGCAACCCCGACATTTATATTGCCAAGACTTAGACTGCGAGACGACCCGGCGCGCCAGGCCGTTTCGAAAAGCCTAAGACAGACAGGAAGGCGCTCAGGAACAGCCAGACCGCACCCGGTAGCGGCACGGCGGCTGGATTTGCTTCCGCGCTGATAAAGATTTGCGGATGCGCACCAGGCTTGGTCATCTGGTTGATCAGATAGACGACTTGATTGTCGGCCGCGTAGCCGTGGAAGGACAAGTAGTCGCCGGCCAGAATGTCACCGATTAAACCGGGAGTCAGGCTAAGATCCCAGTACCGGGGCGCGCACGAATCAGCGACGGTAAAACAGTCGGTGGTGCCGTTAGCGGTGCCGGTTGGATAAAAGAATGTTCCTGACGACTCCTGCCCGGCAAACAAGTTGTTATAAGCACCGCCGGAGCCGTAAACCGAATTCCAGCTGAGGTTGGATTTAGCAAGCCCGGTTACGCCGGCGGTAACAGGGTTGAACCAAGTATCGTTACTAAAGTAAGAAATACCGAAGTTACCCGAATGAGGGATGTTGAACTGATTGTTGTTAGCTGGTACACCTTCAATATCGAAATTGGTATACCACTTCAGTTGTACGTCGGTGACATGCCAATTGCCGGCGCCATACTGCGTATCGAACCCAGATTTGATGGATGAAGTGCTGTACGCCACCAAATTTTCCATGGTGCGTACTTGGGTAATACCTTGCGGAATATCGGATTGGGGCGAGGAAATCATCATTGCCCCGAAACTGGACATATCCGAGTTGGCTTGCGCTGTTGCATTGGTTAGGAAAGTATCGGAGGTAGCTTCTACGCTGAGAGTGCTTGCGGCGGCCATACCTGCTTGGCCCATCACTACCGCACCTATGGCTAAAACCAATACAGGTTGCTTGAATCGAAGTGTGTTCATAAAGTCCTTTAAAGTTGGAAACGTGGCTGAAAATGCAAAAACGCGATCTTTTGGATTAATTGCGATCTCTCCTGCTGTTAGTCGTACATCACCTAATTTGCCGGTGACGAGTGGGTTTGGGGCCGACTCATCCGGCCTGGACTTATCGGCGCCAAAGCATCCATGCCAATCACCTTGCCGGTGTATTCCCTGCAATGGCCACATCCCGGCGATTGCTTGCAGCACTTACCTGTACTGCATAAGCCAACCTTGGATTTGTTACCCGGCAAAGCCATTTGCGAGGCCTTCGTCCTTGAGGGGAGCTTTCGGCTTCCTGTCCGAGGGGTGAGCCGGGAAAGGAGCCGAAAGGAAAAACGGTGTTTCATATTAAGCATCTTGTGGTTGAGCGCAGAACCGGTAATCCATGGCGAAACGACCTTGATGTCGGCGCCCTTAGCAACGACATAGCGCTCCAGCTGTAAAGACAGAAAAATGGGTTGGAGCAGATGGCCTTAAACTTCAAGACTCTCTATTGCTCCCGAGAGGCAATCCGGCTGGCTCTATCGAGCCCCGTGACTTTCCGGCCCGGCCTTACGGCCGGTGTGGCGGTTTAAATGTCTGTTACTCATTCCTGGCGATTAACGTGGTAGCAATCCATCCCGATGTCGGCAAAACACTCAATTCAACAATTGCTTCGGTTGGATTCCGAGTGCGGAAACTGGATTGATTTAATTTACTCCCCACAACAACTCGATATAGACAATAAAATATAACGATAGACGCGGTCAACCTGCCAATTCCGACCTTAGCGAGTAATTACGGCAGGCATACTTTGTTCGCGCAACTTTCAGTTGAATGGCCAAAATATCATGCTAAGAACATATTTTTACATATCAATTGGCTACATCCCTTCTGTTCTGCAAAAGATGCCATTTTCCATCCCATTAGTAATGTTTTAGGAAACAGTTATTTTTTAATTACCAAACGGTATATTTAAATATATATATCGAAACACCCATTTTTTGACTTAAAAAATGAGCTAATAACTGCTCGTTTACAGCCTTAATAAAAAATGCGGGAACAATCAGACGAATACGCTTTTACGAATGAAGGGCTAAATTTACGAGAATCCATTGAATAGTTACAACAAGCGGTTCTGGGAAGTTTAGAGCTGTGCATCCACGTGATTATCCGCGTGTTAACGCCCAATTTTCGATGGATAGCAAGCTTGATTTCCGTTGTTTTACCGAACAATACCGTATGGATCAGCTCGAATAAATTGTCTACCCGGCGATATAAACAACGATGAAACTTAACACTTAGATTGGATACAGGGTTATCACCGGGCTTATGCTGGCCTTAGAACTCATAAATAACCCTAAAATCGACGCGCTGCTGACCGGGATCGATAGTGCCCTGCCTGTAAAACGGATAACTCCAGTCCAATTCACCGAGTAAATGCTTGAACCACTGCGTGCGCAGACCGATGCCGGTTGAAGCCAGATGCGCCGTAGCCGGGGTTGGGGAGATGGGATTATCGGTCCAGATATTGGCCCAGTCGAAGAAGGTCAGCAGGCGCAAATTTTGGCTATCGTCCCAGGCAGCCGGCGCCAAGTGCGGGGTTTGCAATTCCAGCGACAGATTCACGCCGTGATCGCCCAGCAACTGGGTTTGATGATAGCCACGCACGCTGAGCGGACCGCCTGCCGAGAACTGCTCGTTACTAATCAAGGCCGACATACTAGCCTGCCCCCCTGCCCTGGCTAGCAAGCGAAAATCCAGCGGCAAGCGCTGCTGATGCTTCAAGTCTCCGGTCAAATAGAGAAAATTCGGTTCTGCATCCAGGCGCTTGTTGGCAAACTGTTTGGCATCGTTGCCCAGGCCGCGTATCGAGAAATGCGCGGCCAGATTCAGGGCAGTGACGCGGCTCTCACCGCGCAGACTGCCATCATAGCCGGTCATGAACGAGGCATAGCTGATCGGAGCATTTTCGGTAAGACTGGCGATCTGCTGGTCAAAGCTTTTGTAGTCGAAGCCAAAACTCAGGCTATGCAGGATGTTTTCGGACGAACCCGACAAAGGCTTAACCAATCTGGCGCCATAGATGGAGCCGGCGCCGACCACGGACAGCCCGCCCACGCTGACACCCAACTGAGTATTGGAGCTTATGCCGATGCCGTAGAGCGCCAGCCGCGTATCGGCCCAGCCGGTCGGCAGCACGTAGGTGCCGGACCAAACCTGAACTTCATCGCTGATTTCCGGCGACACCTGATATTGCATGGATACGCTGTGAAACTTCTGCCACAGGTTGTCGTAACGCAGCGAGCCTAACAAGCGCGTGTAGCTGGTATGTTCCGAGTTGCGGGTGTTCAATTCCAGGTTGCCGTGCAGGGGCAACGCATCCTTGACCTTTAATTCCACTTCCATCTTGCCCGGCGTCGAACCGGCTCGGAACACCGGCGTGACATTGCGATCGACCGATTGCTGAGCCAGCGCATTCATCTGTTCCTGCACCTTGGGCATGTGCGGCACCAGCCCCTCCGCCAGTGCCGGCACGCCGTCGCGAATTTTGCCCAGCGCGTAATAACGCGAACCGCTGATGTACAAAGTCTCGACCGAGCCTTCCACCACACTCAAGCGCACTGCGCCACTCTCCACATCCTGTTCCGGTATCGTCACCACCACGGTTGGATAACCGGCGTTACGGTAGGATTCTTCCAAGGCAGCCCGGGCTTTTTCGACATCCTCGACAGTCTTGTCCGGGCCCAGATGCGGATACACCGCTCGCTCCAGCGCTTCGTCATCAAGCACGGAGTTACCTTCGACCTGGTAATCCAGCACGTCGAAATGCGGTTGCTGCTCACCGGATGCTGGCGGCGCTATTTCCGGCAAACCAGTAGAATTTTCTGAGTTTTGCGACGACGCTACAGGGTTTTTCAGCTCTGCGGCTTGGCCGACAGTGATGCCGTGCAGGATCAGGCTTATCGCAGGCAGCAATAACTGACGCATCATTGCACGGCCTCCGCCGTGTCATTCGCTGGCTCCGCCCCATCCTTAACCGGGATGATGGTCTGCACAACAGGCGCAGTTGCTTCGAACGGGGTAATCTTCAATTGCTGCAATTTATAGCGATACTCTTCCGCTACCGTCTCGGTTCGTACCTGGCCTATGCCGGTCAAAGGATCTAGTTCCGCTAACTGTTGCAGCAGGCCCTTATCTTTATATTGATTCAATATATCCAGATTGACCTTACGCAACTGCTGAGCAAGGTCCGTGCATTGGGCTATCCATTGTTCACGCTCTTTTACCGCCTGCACCAGCAGATTATTATCATCGCGGATGTCACGAGCCTTAATCACCACCTCATTGTGCTTTTGCACCAGAGCCTGCTCGCGCTGCCGTTGTTGGCTTAGCTGCGCTTCCAAATTACCCCGCACCGCTTCCAGCCCCGCCTTGTAGCGCTCCAGCTCGGCTGGCAAAGTTTGCAATCTGCCGACTGTCGTTTCCAGGCTTTTCAGCTTGGCCTCCAGCGTGGCTTTTTCGTTTAGCCACGCCACCTTCTCGGCTTCCAGCGCATATTTTTCCTGGCTGAGTTGGCGTATCATGCCTTGCGCTTTTTTGATGGCTTCACCGCCCGGCGCGGCGACCTTGGGCTCGGCAAACGCAGCCGGACCGGCCAGCACACCGAGCAAGATTGCCGATACCGGCAGCAACGCTTTGGCTGATTGTAGCGAGAATAGTCGGCTCATAGCGCCGTCCTAAAATCTGGCATTCAGATCGACATTTAATGTGTCGATACTGTATTTCGGTCCATCAATGGCGTCCGAACTTAACCAGCGTAGATTCAGCCAAGTATTCCGCGCCAAACCGTATTGCATACCGGCCACCCAGCCCTCGGCATTGGTGCCGCCCAAGTGAAATATAGAATCGGTAAATGCATCCAATACCGCATCGCGCTGTACATAACGGTAGGCCAGATTGACGCTCCAATCGCCCCAGCGCCTGACTTCCGGCCGGCCGATATCGACGCGGAGTTGATACGCTGCCGTACGCGGTTTGTTATCCGTGTAGTTGACGATACCGTTCAGAAACTCGGCAGCAATCTGCTGTTTGTCAAAACCCAGGTTTTTGGCGTAGTCGGCGGTCAACAACACATGTACCGGATCGAAGCCGGCATAATCAAACATCGCCGTGGCGTTGAATACCTTGAATTCAGAAGCCAAACCAAACAAGCAGCCGACCGTGTCGTCGCACACGCCGTTTAAGGTATTGAAATCGGTGATGGCCACCATGGAATTACCTTTTTGTACAAACTGCGGCGCGGTCCAATCGTAAGTGTGGCTGCCGATGGGATTGCGGCGGGCGTTGACGTTCTGGAATTCGTAATACGAGGCCGCGAGATTGACGCGCGTATCGTTGAATACCAACCAGTCTGCACCGAGTTGGCCGGCATACAGCCATTTATCGTTTACCGAGACATCGATATCCTGCAACGGAAATACGCCCAGCGTTAAGAACAGGCTATCCGGGGTTTGCTGGCCCTGATTGATGCCGAACCTAGCCGTCGGATTTGGCGCTTTGTAGCCGGCCAGTTTGTTGCTGCCCCGGTTAAACGGTAAACGGAAACTCCCGGCCACCCCTTCGAAACTCAAGTCCGGATCGAACACGATATCGGTGGATACAAAGGGATTGATGATGCGGCCGGCATACAGGCTAAACCAGTTGGTTTTGCGTTCGTCCAGAAAATCGTATTGCAGATAGGCGCGGTCGATAGCAAACTGATAAGACTGTCCGGTGTTACCCAAGGTTTGGTCATTCGATACCGGATTGTTTAGGTTACTGGTGGCAAAGCGGATACCGGCTTTCAAGCCCTCGGCAATATTGGCTTCAAATCCCAATCTAAAGCGCTCGCGCAAACGCAGGCGATCCTTTTGATTGTTGACAATCGCCTCGTTGGGATTTAACGCCACCTGCCGGTTTAAGCCGCCTTGCGGAGAATTGCCGGCCCGGTTAATGGACAACCAGTTATAAGGCCCGAAGAAGTTGCCTGCGGTATCGATACCGACGTTATCGACACCGCCCTCGTTGGTCTTGCCGTAAAAATCGTCGGCAAAACGGATGCGCATGTCAAAGCTGGGATGAATCGCCGCCACCCATTCCGGCAACGCACCGGGAATACCCCAGCCTTCGGTTTTGGCGTCCTGCTTCACATCTTGCAACACTTCGGCTTTAAGTTCGGCCCGGACCTGATCGCGAATTTCTTTTTTCACAAACTCCGGCACATAGCCGACGTGTTTGATTTTGCCGGATTTTCCCTTGGCCATTTCAACATCCGCCGCCGGCATGCTTTCCGCCGGCTGCTCGCCATCAATTAGCGTTTTACCACTTTTTGCTTGAGCCGCGTTGGCCTTGGCCGCTTCACCGGCTTCCCGTTCAGCCGCACTGACCAGACCTTTCCCCTCATCTTGGTTAATGACGCCGCGCTGTACCAGCAGATCAACCAAATTGACCAAAGTGGATTTCTTGACCGGGATCATCTCTTCGGCGCCTTGTACGCTGCCTGTCATCGCGGCCAGACTGCCGGCCAACAGCAGGATCAAGGTTTTCGTTGCGGTATTCATGGCTTGTCGCTTAATCAATAGTCTTAAAAATCGGTAGTATTTTCGGGGCGAATGGATTCGCCATCGGCACCTTCCAGGTTGCCGTTTGCTGAGCGGACTTGTGCTGAACGAAGCCGAAGAACGGGAAGCCCGCTAGACCCTGGAGTTGAGCCGTATCCGAATCGGCTGCGGCATATTTTCCGGCGGCGACCTAGCGATGCTGGCGCGCAAGCGCGGCAAAGCGGCGCGAATTGCCTGGTCGACATCGGTCTTGCCACTACCACCGGACAGTTCGCTGCGGCTAATCCCGCCATCGGCACCGACCCACACCTCCAAAGTCACGCTGTAACCGGCTCGACTCGCGACAGTGTCAGCCAACAAGCTCTGCAAGCCATTTTCGACCTGGCGTTGAATTTGTCCGCCGTACCAGAGGATGGCATTGCCACCTCCCCCGCCGCCGCCCAGAATCGAGCGGCCGCCTTTGTGCGCGGCCAATCCAAAGCCATCGCTACCGGCAGCACCGTCGGCATCCAACCCTAATTCTTCCGCAGGCGGCGCCTCGTCTGGCTCCGGCGAAGGTTCCGGCTCAGGGGCGGGCTCCGAAACTTCGACCACTTCTTCCTTCACCTCTTCCGGCGGGGTAGGCTGTTGCTCGGGCGGCTGAGGTGCCGGCGGTTGAATCATGGTGATTTGCTGCACCAGCTTTTTGGATTGCGGCGGCTTCTCGACCTTGCTCGCTAACCACCAAACACCCAGCACTATCAAAAGGCCAAAACCGATGCCAACCAACACGGGCAAACGGCGTAGCCAGGCATATTTGTTTTTCATTTCGTTATGTCTATTCGTTGTTACGCGACCCAAGCGCCCGCGATCTCAAGCCGCAGCCGGTCCGGGAACCGGCATTCAAGCAGCCTCCGCACCAGCGACACCCTTGCCCTACTTCACCAGCTTCTGCGTCACCAAGCCCAACTGACTGATCTGCAAGCGCGTCACCACATCCAACACTTCAATCACTTTTTGATACTGCACGCTGGCGTCGGCTTTGACGATGACCGGTAAATCCGGAATCGCCGCCTTGTATTGCGCCAAGCGAGTTTCCAGCTCCTGGATCGACACCGGATAGGTATCCAAATAAATGCTGCCGTCCGGCGTGATGGAGATAGCCTTGGTTTTGGGTTTGGATAAGGACGGCGTGCTACTGGCTTTGGGTAGATTGACGGTAATGCCCTGCACGGTGGCGGTGGTCATAATGATGAAAATCAACAGCAGCACATAGGCCACGTCCAGCATCGGCGTTATGTTGATGTCGTCGTAAACTTTGCCTTCTTCTTCGACTCGCATGATTTAAGCTCCACGCTGTGCTTGGGCGGCGCGCATAGCCAGCACGGCCAGAAACTCGTCGCTGAACACCCGCATGCTAGCGGTGATGTCCTTGATCCGGGTCAGCAGGTAGTTGTAGGCAAACAAAGCCGGAATCGCCACGGCCAGACCGGCCACGGTAGCCAGCAGCGCGGCGGCGATGCCGGGGGCAATGGCGTTGATGTTGACATCGCCGCTGGCGGCGATGGCGGCAAAGGTAATCATCACCCCCACCACGGTACCCAGCAGCCCAAGGAACGGGCCGCCGGCGATGGCAATGGTCAATAGCACCATATTGCTGTTCAGACGCTGGCTTTCAGTGACGATTTGCGAATCCAGCTTGACGCGCAGATAGTCCCAGGCTTCGCGGGTCACCGCTTGGCCGTCGCCACCTTGCAGTTTGCTGAGCTCGTGGATTGCCGTGTGATATAAGTGATACAAAGTCGAGCTTTGAAAATGGTCGTGTTTCCCCACCAAAGCCGTCAATAAATCGGAATCTGCCAGCGCCTGTTCCTCACTGGTTTCATCCTGATCAAGCGCGCTGAGTTTATTCGGGTCGAGCTGGCGGTATTTTTCCAGGAAAGCGCGATTGTCTTTGCTAACGCGGTTGATGACCAGGGTTTTGCTGACCATCACCAGCACAGCCACGATCAGCATGGTCAAGGTCAAGCCGATTACTACCCAGCCGTCGACGGTGACGTTCTGCACGATGACCATGAAATGCCCGTCGCCGCTGCTATTAGTTTCGTCCTGACCGTAACTCAAGACCGAAAAATCCGGGCTTTGGCTGCGAAAACTCAACTTCAGCCAATCGGCACTGCGGGCGGTGGCGGCGATTTGCACTTCGTCGAGCAAACCGACCAGGTTGCGGCCGATGACGATAGCGGGGTTAACAGCGGTTGGCGAAATGGCGGCATTACCGACCGGCACACCATCAACAAACAACAGCAATTGATCGGCTTTGACGGTGACCGCGACATGTTGCCAACGGCCCAGAGCCAGATTAACCGAGACTGGGACGGCACCGTTCGCCCATTTCGCGCTCAACGCCGAACCTTGAATACTCAGATCGATGCCGTTGCCGGCTTCGCGTGCCTCCAACAAACTTGCGCCGTTCTGCGGCTGATCGATCTTCAGCCAGGCCGAGAAAGTCCAACCTTTATCCGGGGCTATCGCCAGTTGCGGCGCAGGATTGATCAGAATCGGCCCGGCACCGCTGAACTGAGCGGCGGCACCAATCCAGCCGGCCGCTTGCACAGTGGCTTTGGAATCGGCGGCATGCGACCCATAGGCAGTGGCGTCGCGCGGCAGCGCTTCGCCGTCTTTGAAGTGATACACCAAGCCCTGCGCCACGTCGTACAAATTCTTCGGATCGGAACCGTCCGGGGCATTGGCGTTGCCGTAATACAACCAGAAGTCATCGCTGCTCACCCCGCCGCGCACCTGCGGCAACTTCACCCAGACCAAACCGATCTCGCTCAACACGTCGATTTGTTCGACGTCATAGACCAGCGGGGTTTTGTCGTCTTTTAAAAAGCGCAAATCACGGCCGTTCTCGGCCAGTTCGGCAAAAAAACCGAAGTTACCGGCATGCAGCCGTACCAACAACGGCACATCGTTTAGAGTCTCCCGAATGTCGGCACCGGTCGCAGCCGCATCCACGGCGATTTGCCGATGCGAATCCCAGTCGTCGTTCCACCAGGCATGGCAAAGCGCAGGCAACATCCACAGGCATAAGCCCAGTTTTAAAGCATTCGGCATCACGTGTTTCCGGGTAAGTTGGGGTAACAATTTTCAAGCGTTTATTGATGTTGAGGACAATGCATTGCCGTGGCATCGCCACCGTGGTCACGCAATTGCGCGTCGAACCAGTCGTGAACGGCGGCGATCAATTCAGGGACGCCGCTGGCGAAGGTCAGGCTGGCGCCGGCCGCTTCGGCTGTATAGTAAATTCGCAAGGCACCTGACTTGGCGCTACGCATTACGGCCAGACCCGGCATATCCGCGCCGTGAATCGTCTCAGGCGCGGAGAAATCGCCTCGGTTAAAACTGTCCGCCAGTTGTTCGAGATGCTGTCTGATTAACCAGACTTGTTCCAGATCCAAATCATCCCGGACAATGACCCGCTGGATGCCGCCGGTTTCGGTTTTAGTGAATTGATGTTGAGTTTGCGCCAACGAGAACGGCATGACTTTCGCGCCGCGCACGGCCACTTCCGTCTGTCGGACCTTGTCGTCGGCCAGTGCCGGCGGACTTAAAAGCCCCCACACCAACACGATCAGAACCAGGCAACACACTAGCTTTACATCTTCGTTGCTGAGTTTCATATGCTCACCGCTTTCAAGCTCATACCAGTCGAACTAGTCAAAATCAAAGCCAAAACCATTGAACGGACGCAATAAGCTTTAGGATCGAACATGAATGACACCTCGGGTTTGAATGAACTACGGCCTTATCAAGCCACACCCATCGGCGGAAGGCGGCACATCCTTGTGCCTTTTCAAGCCGGCCAAATCCTTATGGCATCAACTTGAGGTTTTGCTTGTTAACGCTATCTTGTATGTTGGATAGCCTCGACAACCGCCCGCGACCTCCTGTGACTCGGCGGCATAAAACTGGTTTGCTTTGCTTGTACATCTAAGAAGGGTGCACATCCTTGTGCGATCCAAGCCCACCAAATCCTTATGGCATCAACTTGAATTTCCAGACAGTGTGGCTACCGTTGCGGTAACCGGGGACTCGCTCCTTTCATACCCATCCCTAGCGCAGCTCAACCGTGCCGTAATCCGGATTGACCACCGGAATCGCACAAGCGTCGGGCGCACCATTTAGAGAGCGCGTGTAGGGCGTAACTGGGTTAGCTGCGCTCCAGGTAGCAGGCGGGGTATGGCCGTTTGCACTCAATGCGATATAACCGGCTTGTCCCCAGCTATGGTTACTCAAGGTGCCGTTGCGGCTAACGATGGTGGAAGGCAAACTGCTGTAGTCTTTCAAAGCCACCAAAGCTTTGCCCTGATTTGCGCTGACATTGTTTTTCCAGGACAACGCATATTCGCCCACCAAGGGATAATGGCCCAGATAGACTTGTTCACCGGTCGGCAACGCGCCGTCGATTTTAATGAACCGGTAATTCGCACCGCGGCTGGCATTGCGCTCGGTAGTTTGAATACTAATTGCCCACTGATTGCCATGCGGAATGCCGGTAGCCGGCGGATTGGGATACGGCGCCGGGTTGGTGGTACCAAACCAACTGTTAGTGCCATCGTTAAAATCTTTCAGGCAGTTATCCACAGCCCCCAGGCTGGTAGCGTACTGCACATCGGAAAACACCAATCCAGGCTCAACCAATTTTGGCGATGAAGTCCCCCCCAAACACGGGGATTTCAGTACACTAGCTAATAAAGCAACTTGCTGGCCGGCGCCGTTTTCGCGGCGGCAGACATGCACGGTGCTATCCAGAGGATTGGATAGCCCGCTAACACCTGCCGTGACGCCGTCCGCTACAACTTGCGTCAAATCCTTGGCGACACCGCCGACTTTGACTTTAAGCGTACTCCAATCGGAAATCGTACCGCTGAACAAGCTGACCAGAATTTCCTTGGACAGACTGGGAACGCAAGCCGCCGTTTCGTCGCCAACCGTGCAAGTAACGGGTAACGAACCGCTCTGAATTTGCGCATATTGCAAGGCGTTACGCAGTTTCAAGGTCACCGGCGTACCGATGATATGGCCACCCAATGCAAAGCTGTTATTCAGCGTGTTGGCGTCGATATCGGTAAAACCCGGCGTTACGTTGTCCACACCGTGAAACACATCCGCCGTGACATCTGAGGTCGCCGCTGTTGCGGTAATTCCAGGCGTGGCCGTGGTGCAGGAATAATTCCATTGAAATGTCGATCCGCCGGATGATTGCGAGCCGTTGAATGCGCTACAACCCGCCGTGGTCGGGCCTTGCAGATAAGTCAAAGGCGTGCCGTTAGCGACCGCATCCAAGCCAACGAAAGAAGCGCCGAGCCGCCGCCTGGAAATCCACAACCGGGTAGTATGGTGCGCCCCGGTACCGCCGGTTAAACCGGGGATTTTGGTGTCGTCGGTATTGCAGTAAATTGCCGAATATTGGTCATTGACGGCTTTGTCGGCAGTCGAGGGGGTGTAAAAATAGATATGTGTGGTTGTGCCGGCACCGGTAGTAGTGGCGTTATCGAGACATAAGGCATTGGCAACCGTGGTGCTGCCAACCAAAAAGCCGAAGGCCGGATCGTTGGATTGCGAACCGGGAATGTACAGACTAAGTTCCGGCGCGCCGGCGGCCGGCGTCAAAGCCCAAGCCTCGGCCATCGCCGCCAGCATAAGCCCGGCAGCCACCAATCGGGTTGGAAATGATGTAGACATTTTAAACTCCTAGATATAGATAATAGATACGGTCAAACTGCAGCAACGGCGCGTTTTTGCAGCCTCAATAGGCTGACCAAACCGCCCAGGAATAACCAGACCGCACCAGGCAACGGCACGGCGGTGACCGTGGGCGTCCAAACCAGTTTGGCATCAGCTATATCGAGGCTGAACTTGCCCTCCAACTTTTCGAATATAGCTCGTGTACTGGTACCGACAGTACCGCCCGGAGAATGAACGAAGTAGAAATCCAGTGTTTCATCTTCCACACCGCTATTTCTGACCTTTGCGCTGCCGTTCCAACCGCTAATACCCATGTTTTGGGTCCAAAACGTATAACCAAAATAAGAGGATGCACCGGTCGTCGTTACCTCACTGAGGTTGGCGGCATAGTCTGTCGCGGTAGCGCCGGGGTTTTGCGCAACTTCGGCGATGTTCAGTGCATTGGCTCTATCTCTGACCCGGCTTTCCCAAGTTCCCAGAGTACTCAGCGTAATGCCGCCCGGTTCGGTGGCACCGGTTCTACGGCTTAACAAAACGCCATTGGCAGAATTTGCAAAAGGCACATACGAATTGTTACCGGCTACATTGAATATCAGCGGATCGCTGGTGGTAGCCGCCCAGTTGATAAAACGCTGATCGAGCTGCCCGAAAGTAGTTGGCAAGT
This sequence comes from Methylomonas albis, assembly GCF_014850955.1. NCBI lineage: Bacteria > Pseudomonadati > Pseudomonadota > Gammaproteobacteria > Methylococcales > Methylococcaceae > Methylomonas > Methylomonas albis. Next base: position 1,088,986 of record NZ_JACXSS010000001.1, on the reverse strand, counting down.
TACCGCTCAAGAAATTGCCTACCGTCACGCCCAAGTCGATACTGTAAGACGTTGAGGCAGCTTGATCCCAGACGTTCAAATACAACTCGCCAGCCGAACCGGTACCGCCGGCTTGAATTGACGAGGCACCATTGTTAATCGCCGCCTGCGCATTACTGATACCGGCCATCAGACATATAGCCGCCGCCAACTGATAACCTTGCCGTTTCACATTTTTCATACATATCCTCAAATTTAATGTAGTGGGACATCTGTCCCGTTAGCCACTCATCACCCAAACGCCTCTCGACATATCCTTGTCGTTCGAACAACTCCACCCATTTCGATCAGTATTAGCCATCCAACCGTTATTTCCCTGTGGGCATAACGTAATCGAGTTTTGTGATGCAGGTCAAATTAAATCCGTAAATTTATTATTCACCAAAAGGAAACAATATTTGTAATTTAAGAGTAATTATTAGTCATAATAGCGCTACATAATTTAATATCCTTGTCAATTGGCTGTTTTAAAGCGCTTCGATGGCTTGTAATTTCGATGTAAACGAGTAACCATATCGATAGTTCCAATACATATCGGCAATTCTTGATGAATCCGCTAGCTATCAGCATACCCATCGATGAAACATCGCTTCGCGTCAGTATCCGCAGGATTTTGACAGGCAGTGTATTGCTGGTGTCCGGCGTAATGGATGCGGTGGCGGACACTAGCCTGCCGGTTTCAATAAATGCCGGGGCCGGTAATCCCGCCGCCATTGCCGACCTGACCAGCCCGGCGCTACACCCCGGCATCAATGTCGGTCATGCCTCGGCCAGCTATAGCGCTGACGGCGAAAAATTAACCATCAACCAAACCACCGACAAAACGGTTCTGGATTGGCAAAGTTTCGATATTGCCGCCGGTAAAAGCGTGCAATACGCGCAACCGAGCAGTTCGTCGGTTGCGCTGAATAACATTCACCAGCTGGATGCCAGCAAGATTTACGGCAACCTGAGCGCTAACGGCCAAGTGTATTTGGTCAATGCCAACGGCTTCGTATTCGGCAACGGCGCTTCGGTCAACACCAACAGCTTGGTGGCCACCAATCTGAAAATCGCTGACGAGGTGTTTGCCCAAGGTATCAGCAAAGTGGTCGACGCCAATGCCAGCGCCAACAACACTGAACCGGTCGCGGCACTGGCTGGCGACGGTACCGTGTATCGCAACACCGGGAACGGCAATCGCGAGAAAATCCGCATATTGGTGGAGCCCGGCGCGCAAATTGCCGCCGCCTCCGGTGGCAGGGTGATTTTGGCCGCGCCGCTAGTGGAAAATCACGGCACCATCTCAGCGTCGGATGGACAGGTGATTTTGGCGGCAGCCACCGACAAGGTGTATTTGCAGGAAACCGACGACGACAATCTGCGGGGCCTGCTAGTGGAAGTAAAAACTGGCGGTGACGTAAAAAACGTCGGTAAGATTCTCACCGAACGCGGCAATACCACGTTGATGGGATTTGCGGTGACCCAGCAAGGCGTGATCTCGGCCAGCACCTCCGTGGCATTGAACGGCAGCGTTCGCCTGCTGGCTCGAGAAGGTGCCAATTTGGAGGCCAGCAACAATCGTTATCGACTCAAGCCACTCAGCACTTCCAGAGCATCGGCCACGGACGACGGCTTGGGCATACAGGCCAGCGTGACGCTGGAATCGGGCAGTCTAACGACGGTAACACTGGACTCCAGCGCCGGTGGCGCTGTTATCGGCCAAGCCCAGCCAAAATCCAAAATAGACTTGGCAGCTGGGCAAATCCGGATGAAATCCGGTGCGCAAATCGTTGCTCACAGCGGGGACGTCAGTCTAACGGCCAGCGCTACTCCATACAATCCGCTCAACGAAAGCTCAGCCAACAATGCCAGCCGCATCATCTTGGATGCCGGCAGCAAGATCGATGTATCCGGCGTGAAAAATGTTGAATTGCCGATGTCGGCAAACATCGTGGACGTGGAACTGCGCAACAACGAACTGCGCGACGCCCCGCTGCAAAAAACCGGTTTTCTGCACGGCAAAACCGTGCAGGTGGATAGCCGTATCGGCACCACTTTGGCGGATATTTCCGGCGCACTGGAGAAAGTGCAACATAGCATCGAAGAACGCAACATAGACGCCGGTAGCGTCAAATTGCAATCGGAAGGCGAAGTCATCGTCCAACAAGGCGCGGACATCGATATTTCCGGCGGCTCCATACACTATCTGGCCGGCAAGGTAACGACCAGCAAACTGCGCTCCAATAGCGCCATCTTCGACATCGCCACAGCCGATCCCAACCGCACCTATCAACAAATCCTCAGCAGCACGTTTTACCAAAACGAATATTACCAAGGCGGCGATGCCGGCAGTCTGATTATCAAAACCCGCGACCTGGGTTTATCCGGCAATTTACTGGCCGACACCGTCAACAGCGCATACCAGCGTACCGCCGATAAATGGGCAAGCGGTGGCACCTTGAGCATAGACACCGCCTGGTCCAATCAACACCAACAAGATATCGTGTTTATTAACGGTGCCGGCTACGCCTATGGCGCCGCATTAGATACCGCTGTGCCAATGTACCTAAGTAGCGCATTGTTCGCCCAAGGCGTAAACCACTTGACCGTCAGCAGCGGCGGCAAACTAAGCATACCGCAAACCACTAGCTTAAGCCTGTCCAAGGCGGGCAGTCTGTCGCTGCAAGCCGGCGAAATAGAGGTCTTGGGAAATATCCAGGCCCAAGCCGGCAACATAGCATTGATAACCCGGCGCGGCCTGGACCCCACCCGTGAGTTGAGCGGCCGATTACATCTGGCCACCGGCAGCGTTATCGACAGCAGCGGCAGCTGGATCAACGACCTTATCGATAGCAAAAGTGCGCAAACACTTAAGCCCTTGACGATAGATGGCGGGGATGTTCTGCTGCAAGCCCAGGGTGATCTGCTGCTGGATGGCGGCTCTAAAATAAGCGCCAACGCCGGCGCGGCATTGAACGCCACCGCCAAGACCCAAAATGGCCAAGGCGGTAATATCGACTTGGTCAGCGCCGGCCTGGCGCCCAGCGTGTTAAGCCTAGGCGCGACTTTGTCCGCGTACGCATTGCAGCAAGGCGGCGTGCTGAGCATTACCACCAACGGCATCCAACTGGGCGGCACCAGTAGCGACCCGCATGTCCTAAATCTGTCGCCGGCACTATTGCAATCCGGAGGCTTCAGCGGCTATCGGCTGACCGCCAACGCCGGCGATTTAACTATTGCCGCCGGCACCCAAATCCATTTACAACAAAGCAACTGGCAACTAAAAGCCACGGCTATCAAGGCCGTCAGTGGCAGCGACTTAAGCTCGCTGGTGCAACTAGCGATCTTGCCTGACGATATCCGCGATGCCGTCGATCTCAACTTAACTCTAAGCCATAACGCCAGCATAGCCGGTGGTTACGTTGCCGACCGGGCCATTCGCATCGACAGCAATGCCGCGATCATTGGTGATCCGGGCGCCGATTTTTCGTTACTGTCGGACGCCAACATATCTATCGACGGCTCTTTGATTGCACCGGCAGGAAAAATAAGCTTACAACTAAGCAGTCCGCCCAGCGCGCTGGATACGGGTTACAACCCTAAGCAGGCAATCGCCTTGGGCCATAACGCCCTTCTGAATACCGCCGGCGCCACAATCTGGACGACCAATGCGCAAAAACTGGCGTTAGGCAATGTGCTGGCCGGCGGCACGATAGACTTAAATGCCGAGCGCGGTTATATCCTGACAGCCGCCGGCAGCCGCATGGACGTATCAGGTAGCCAGGCGACGGTAGATATTGTGAATGCCAAGGGCAAAAGTAGGCAAACCCTGGCCTCCTCCGGCGGCACGATAAATCTGACAGCCGCTGAAGGCATGCTATTGCAAGGCCAACTACTGGGACGGGCCGGCCAGGGCAGTACAGCAGCCGGAACCGGTTCGGCCGCCGCCGGCGGCACGCTAAGCCTGACATTAAACGCCCAACACCGCGGCGAACCGGAAGGTCAAATCTTCACGACGGCAGATCGGGTGATCCATTTTTCCGCCGAACTACCCGGCTTAGCGGACGCTGCGCAACTGACCGCCAACGGCATTCCCGATACTTTTGAGGGCCAGGCCTATCTATCCGTCCGGCAAATTCAGCAAGGCGGCTTTGACTCGCTAAGCTTAGCCGCGTCAGTGATAGAACCCGACCAATATGCCAATACCCCTGATCGCCCCGAGCGTGGCGAGATCCGTTTCGAAGGCGAGCTTAGCCTGACGTTGGCGCAAAATATTAAACTGGATGCGCCGTTGATTAGCCACGTCGGCAACGGCCAAGTGATTTTAAACAGCAACACCTTTAGCCTGGGCTCCAGCTGGAACCGCGCCGCTCACGGTAATCTAGGCGCCGCAATCGGCAATGCCGGCCTAAGCATCAACGCCAAGCTCATCGATTTGTTCGGCTCCAGCGAAATCGCCGGCTTTGCCCAAACCAGCCTGAACAGTAGCGGCGACATCCGCTTAACCGGCATCAATCCCAACAGCGAAGCCGACTTGATCGGCGGCCTGAGCCTCAGCGGCAATCTTAGTTTGAGCGCCCGGCAAATCTATCCCACCACGCTCAGCAAATACAGCTTGAAGCTGGATGCTGCGCTAAACCCGAACGGTCTGATCGATATTCTGCCGGGCGTCGGCGATTGGTATACGCCGCTGTCGGCAGCCGGCCAGTTAAATATCACCGCGCCTAACATCTCCAGCCGCGGCGTATTATTGGCGCCGTTCGGCAACATCGCTCTCAAGGCCGACAAGTCCTTGACCTTGGCCGCCGGCAGCGTCACATCGGTCAGCGACGACGATGGTATCGTGATTCCGTTCGGCCGTACCCAGGGCGGGCTGGATTGGATTTACCCGCTGGGCACGTACAACAACATCCAAAACGGCACGCCGCAAAAAGCCATTACCCTATCCGCACCGGACATCGATCTGGCCGGCGGCGCGCTCGTCAACTTAAACGGCGGCGGCGATTTGTCGGCTTTCGAGTTCATCGCCGGGCCGGGTGGCAGCATCGATACTTTGGATTCCGCAGCGGCGGGCTACCAACAAAATTACGCGGTGCTGCCCAGCTATCACGCTGATTTTGCCGCCTTCGATCCGCTGGAATTCGCTAAGTCCGGACTGAACCCCGGCGACAGCATTTATCTCAGCGCCGACTCCGGTTTGGCGGCCGGATATTACCTGTTGCTGCCGGCGCACTATGCCTTGCTGCCCGGCGCCTACCTGATTACCCCGCAAGCCAATACAACCGATATGGCGGCCGGCACCAAGAATTTACGTACCGACGGTGCCAGTATCGTCGCCGGCTACCGTTATTCGGCCGGGACGAATATCGCCGACAGCCGCTGGTCGGGTTTTGCCGTTGAATCCGGCGCTATCGCCCGCAGCCGTTCCGAATATCAGGAAACGACGGCCAGCAATTTCTTCGCGAACGACTCGCTACCGCAAGACGCCGGCAATCTCAGCCTGTTAGCCGGCAACAGCCTGCAAATGGCCGCGCAAATCAGTGCCACCGCCGCGCCGGGCGGACTGGGCGGCATGTTGGACATCAGCGCGGATAGATTGGCCGTGGTGAGCAGCCGAAGTGTCGGCGTCGATCCCGGCACGGTACTCTTGCTCGCTGACGAATTGAACCACCTGGGTGTAGACAGCCTGTTACTTGGCGGCCGGCGTAGTCGCGGCAGCGCGCAAACCCAACTAACAGTCAGTGCGCAAACCGTGACAATAGCGGCTGGCAGTCATTTGCAAGCCCCGGAAATTCTGCTGGCAGCGAGCGATACAATCTCGGTAGCTAGCAACGCAACGCTAGCCAGCGCAGGAACACTCGGCCGCACCGACACCGATCTAAATGTCGTCAATACCGATGGCAGCAGCGATGGCGCCTTATTAAGGGTGTCGGCGGGTAGCCAGGCCAGCGTGGTGCGCGCCGCCGACGTGTTAACCCGCCAGCGCGGCACACTGGAGATTGCCAGTGGCGCAACCCTGACCAGTGCCGGTTCGCTATTACTGGATGCCAGCAAAGACACACGTTTTTCCGGCAATATCGCCATGAGTCAAGGGGAATTAACCCTGAGTTCCAGCCGCATCTCCCTGGGTGATACCGGCGGCACCGATGGACTGCGATTGTCGGCAGACACCTTAAACAAGCTGGGCGTAGACAAGTTGACGCTGAACAGCTTCAGTACCATAGATATTGCCGGCGACTTGAATCTGCAATTAAAAGATTTGGTTTTAAATGCCACGGGGCTTTACGGCTACGGCAACACCCAGCAGATTGCCGCCATCAATGCAGATAGCATCACCCTTAAAAACAGCGGCAGTGCGGCTGCGGCGTTGGCCGCCACCGGCAGCGGCCAACTCAATATGACCGCCAACAGCCTAACATTAGGTGGCGGCGACTACGTCTGGTCCGGTTTCCAAAACGTGGCATTGACCGGCCTAAACGCCATCGTCAACAGCAGCACCGCACATATCACTGCCGACAGCGATGTGACAATCGCCGCCCCTATTTGGACCGCTACCGCCGGCGCCAATACCTCGTTAAACCTAGGCAACCATGATCTGACCACACTGGCCGCAGGAAATGCCGCGAGCAGCAACGCTCTCGGCGCCAGGTTAAGTGTCACGGCCGAACAGATCAACCACCAAGGCCACATTGAACTGGCCTCCGGTATCGTTAAACTGGAAGCCGCTCAAGATCTAACGATCTCCGGCAGCATAGACACCAGTGGCCGCAACGTCGATCTGGCCGGCCACCATGTCTATACCGGCGGCGGCAGCATTTTCTTGAAATCCGCTAGCGGCGATCTATCGTTGACTGCCGATTCGCTGCTCGATGTATCCGGTAGTCTGCTCGGCGGCGATGCAGGCAGCTTATCGCTGCTTGCCGGATTGGGACATTTAAACTTGGCCGGCGAGATACGCGGCACGGGCTATCAAGGTGCGAGCGGCGGCAATATCAACATGGACGACACAAGCGTTTCGCAGGCTAATTTCTCCGCGTTGAACAGCTATCTGGCGAATGCCGGCTTTAACGGCGACTGGAACATCCGCCAACGTAGCGGCGACCTGACTGTCGCCGCAGGCGATTACGTCAAAGCCGGCAATCTCAATCTAAGCGTCGATACCGGTAAGCTGGACGTGTTCGGCACTTTGGATGTGGGCGGCCAGCAGGCCGGCAACATGCGGTTATCGGCTGGCGACAGCGTGAATATCCTGGCCGGCGCCAAACTCAATGCGGCATCAACCGCAACCGGCAAGCAAGGTGGTTCGGTGGTTTTAACATCTTTGGATGCTGATAAGGACGGCGATCAAGGCGTGACTGTCGCCACCGGCGCCACGATCGATGTCTCCGGCGGGGCGAATGGTGCCGGCGGCAGCGTCGAAGCCGTGGTCAACCAGCTCGGTAACGATGATGCGGCGGTATCGATAGCCACCGGCAGTGTGCTGGGCGCCCATACGTTGAATATCATCGCGACCGCACACTACCAAGACATACCGCTAAGCAATAGCCAAATTGGCACATGGCGCGGAGAAACCCAGCAATACCTGAACGCGGCGGCAGGAAATGCCGACCTACAACAACGCCTGGGCGGTTTTAATTTACAGCCGGGTGTGGATATAGTCAGCAGCGGCGATTTGACCTTGGATTTGAGCGAATCGCTGACCGGCAGGAGCTGGACGCAACAGTCAGGCTCGATATGGACAAGCTCGCTACAGGATGCAGCCGGCGTGGTGAGCGCCCTACAGCAAACCGGCAGTAACGGTGTGGTCCGCAATTTAACCGCAGCCACCAGCAGTTTGTTAACGGTGGATGGCAGTTATTATTTCGATGCCAACCCGCAATCAGCCACTTTCCGTACTCTATTTGTGCGGATTTTTCCGAACGCCGGCCCGGCCAATGGCAGATACAACCCCGGCAATATTGCCGGCAGCCTGATTTCTCATAACGGCTGGGACCTGGCCTTTCCTGACTCGCAAGGCCAAAGTTGGCATTTCGATAACGGTAGTCATGTCGGCGCACTCTCTCTGCGGGCTGCCGGCAATTTGCAGATAAACCAAACGCTCAGCGATGGCTTTGCCTTGTACGACGCCAGCCAGCTGGCCAACATGCTGGGTGTGAACGGCAATTGGCTGCGAACACTGGTATTGCAAACCGGCCAATCGTGGAATTACAACCTGGTGGCCGGCGCCGATCTAAGCAGCGCCGATCCGTTGGCCACGCAAACGTCGGCCGAGGCCGGTTCGTTAACCGTCGCGGCAAATACCAGCATCCGTACCGGCACCGGCGACATCGCTAGCGCCGCAGCCGGCGATATTACCCTGAGCGATGCCACATCGACCATTTACACCGCCGGCCGCGCCACCGACACCGAGCGCTGGGGCAGTTTCAGCAATGCCTTGGTCGCCGCGGCGTTTTTTGTGGAATATCCGTTCGATGGTGGCGACGTCAGCTTGAATGCCGGCGGCAATATCGTCGGCGCGGCCAGTCCGCAATTCATGTCCGACTGGCTGCAACGTACCGGGAACTGGGATCCCAGTAATGGGATTACCAGCCAAGACAGAGCCACAGCCTGGGGGATAATGTTCGACGGACTGGTCGTGCAAAATAGCGCAAACGCCCGCATTCAAAACTTGAAATTCGGTTTTAGAGAGAACATCGGCGCGTTGGGCGGCGGTAATGTCAGTATCAAGGCCGGCGCGGACATTCAAGATTTATCGGTGATGCTGCCCACCTCGGCAAAACCGGTCGGCGCTACGGAAAACGGTTTGATCGTCGAAAATCGTTGGCAACTGCAAGGTGGCGGCAATTTGGAGGTACGCGCCGACGGCGACATTTCCGGAGGGGTGTTTTACGTCGATAAAGGCACTGCCGATATACAAGCCGGCGGTGCCATCACCGGGGGTAGCCAATACACGGCCGGCCCGGTGTTTGCGTTGGGTGACGCCCAATTCAAGGTCCATGCCGGCAGCGGTATCGACGTGGGGACGGTGCTGAATCCGTTTTCATTACCGGCAGCCAAATTCCTGGACAAAACATCGTACTTCAGCAGTTATAGCGCCGACAGCGCCATCGAGTTGCAAACCCTGGCCGGTAATTTGGTATTGCATAACGATGTAGAGCCACTTGCTGAAGCCTACCAAATATTCGACCAGGCATCGCCCACCGGCCGGGCAATCTCGACGAGCGAGGACTATCCGCTGCTGAGCTTATACCCAGGCAATCTTAGCGCTACGGCGCTGAGCGGCGGTTTAAACATCATCAACTCGATGACCCTATATCCGGCTGCCGAGAGCAGCCTGGATTTACTGGCGAATAGCGATATTACCATCGGTAACGACAATAGCGGCACCCGCGTCAATCAATTGGATGTCGATCCGGCGCGATTACTGTCTGCCGCCCAACCAACCACGACAGTCTCCGGTGCAACCCGTTATCTATTTACCACGCCTTTCGGTGGCGATGCTGCCACCGTACACGCCACCCAAGCGATCCACCGTAACGACACCAGTCGCAACCGCATCATTGCGGCAAACGGCAACATTACCGGGATTGGCGACACGTTAGTAGCGGCATCCAAGGCTACCGAGATTTGGGCCGGACAGGATTTGTACAACCTGAGCCTGGCTATCCAGAATATCAATGCCGGCGATGTCACGACTATCAGCGCTGGCCGCGACATTGTGTTTCCGATTTTGCGCGATCCTGTCACTGGCGCGGTGCAAGGCTCTCCCGGCGGCATTCAGTTGGCGGGTCCGGGTTTGCTGAATATCTGGGCGGGACGCAATGTCGATCTAGGTAGCTCCGAGGGCATTACCACGGTCGGGCCTTTATTGAACTCGGCCCTACCGCAAACCGGCGCCGACGTGATTGTCCTGGCCGGCAGCCGCTTGCAGCGCGACAACCGGCCCTTGGAGGATTTTCTGAATGTCTATGTCGCCAACGGCGCTTACCGGGATCGCCTGGCCGAACTGAACGGGCAAACCAGCACAGCCGGCCGGCTGGCGCTGGCATTAGATATTTTGTTCACGGAAATTAGGGCCACGGCCGTCACCGCCGCCAGCTTGCCGGACAACGAAAAAGCCGCCGCCTACCAACGCGGTTACGCTGCCATCGCCCGCCTGTTTCCGAACAGCCCGTCGGGCGATATCCGGATGTTTTTTAGCCGCATCCAGACGCTGTACGGTGGCGACATCGATTTACTAGCGCCCGGCGGCATGATCAACGTGGGCTTGGCTTCGGCATTTACCGGGCAGAAAAGCGAAGATCAGTTGGGCGTAGTAGTACAAGGCGAGGGTAACGTCAATATCCTGGTCAACAACGACTTGCAAGTCAATCGATCCAGAGTGTTTACGCTGGACGGCGGCGACATCACGGCCTGGTCGTCGGAGGGAAATATCGACGCCGGCCGCGGTGCAAAATCGGCTATTTCAACACCCAAACCGACCATCAGCCTGGACGCCAACGGCAATCTGGTCGTGGTATTTCCGGCCACGGTGTCGGGCAGCGGGATTCGCGCGCAATCCGGATTTAATCGCAAACGCATCGGTAATGTTTATTTGGTGACGCCGCGCGGATACGTCGATGCCGGCGAGGCCGGAATCGGCGGCGGCAAAGTCATTTTGCCCGGTGCGGTTAGAGGCATAGATAACATTCAAATCGCCAACCCAGCGCCGGCCGCCGCTGCCCAAGTCAGCAACCCGATGATCGCCGGTGATGCCGCCGCTGCGGCTGCGGCGAAATCCGCGGCCGGCAAACCGTTTGCCGACGAGGAGGAGGAAACTATCGATAAACGCGCAAAAAAAACCGCGAAGGTGGCGGTTCTTGACAGCCAAGTGGTTGGCTTTGGCAAATGCAGCATTACCGATATACGCAACGGCGTACCAGGATGCGGCGGTTAAACCGATTTAGGCGATTTATGGAAATAAACGTACCCAAACCAAGCAATTTTCCGTTGACTGAGCGGAGCCGAAGTCAACCGTTTACTTTGGCTACTCCGGCTTCGCTCAGCACAAGTCCGCTCAGCGAACGACATATTTGGCATTACCAATGTTCTCAAAAATCACCTTATTTAAGAATGGAAGACACTATGTTGAACACAGAAGCCAAACACCCTAAACCCTATTCCGCCTTTACCGGCGGTGCGGCAATAGGCACTCTGGGCGGGTTGATAGGCCTGGGCGGCGCGGAGTTTCGCTTGCCTTTGTTAATCGGCCTGTTTGGTTTCGGTGCGCTGGAAGCGGTGATTTTAAACAAAGCCATGAGTTTAATCGTGGTCGCCAGTGCTTTGCCTTTCCGTACCGCGGATGTGCCGTTGCGCGAATTGGCTGCACACGCCGACGTGATCGTAACCTTGTTATCCGGCAGCCTGATCGGCGCCTGGCATGGCGCGAGCTGGGCCAGCCAATTGCAATCCAAATCCTTGTACCGGATCATCGCACTGGCATTGCTGGGTATAGCGGCGGCTTTGCTAAGCGCTCACGATGCATCAACGGCCACGGCTTGGTTAATTGGCTGGCAACAAACGGTAGTGGGCTGTATCGCCGGTTATGGCATCGGCATAGTCGCAGCACTACTGGGCGTGGCCGGCGGCGAATTGCTGATTCCCACTATCGTGCTGTTATTTGGGGTGGACATCAAAATTGCCGGCAGCCTGTCGTTGGTAATCAGCCTGCCGACTATGCTGGCTGGTTTCGGCCGTTACAGCCGCCATCAAAGCTTTTCGGTACTGGCGCAGCAAAAGGTTTTTATCGCACAGATGTCATTGGGTTCGATAGCGGGCGCCTTTTTCGGTAGCGAGCTATTATTCTATGTTTCCGTTAACATGCTATTACCCATATTGGCGGCCATTTTACTAATCTCGGCCTTTAAGATTTGGAGGAATGCCACATGAGGCAGACGATATATCCATGATCACACCGGACATTGTTTACCCAAACGTAATAAGCTCTTTGTCGATTTCGTTATTTACTTTTATACACAACGAATTAAACTACGTCCTTATCTACACAAATCGCCATATTCGTTTATGGAAACAGCAGCCCCGTGAATCCGATAATTTCCTGAAACGATTTGGTCATAACCATGCGAAAAAACAACTTAAGATCAGCCGGCGTTAAACGCGTATTCGGTGCCATGGCCGCCACCGGCTTTTATTTGATTGGCACCCCTATACAAGCCGCAGAAGTCAAAACCTACAGCAAGCCGTCCATGGCCGCATTTTCCAGTCAGATGCAAGATGCCCTGCTGGGCAACGACAAATACGAAAAGCCGGTCTGGAATCTGCACGACGCGCTACATCTTCCCAAATGGCTGGATGCATCTGTAGAGCAACGGACTCGTTACGAAAATATGGACGGCAACTTCAAAGCCAACGGCCGGGGCGGTGATCAGCAAATTGCCTTGCAAACTGCGCTATGGCTGCAAGCGCACATCGCTAAATTCAGAATCGGCGCAGAATTTCTCGATGCGCGCGCTTTAGGTGCTGATAGTGGTTCCGGCGTAAATAACACCCACTCCGATGAAGCGGATTTTCTGCAAGGTTACCTGGCCTGGGCAGACCAAAACCTGTTTTACAGCGGTATCGGCGCTGAAATTGTGGCCGGGCGGCAAACTCTAAACTTGGGCAGTCGCCGCTTAGTTGCCCGTAACGCGATGCGCAACGATATCAACAGTTTTACCGGGATCAAGTTGAGGCTGCTGGGCTACGATTCTTGGCAATTTACCGGCTTTGTAACAATGCCGGTCAACCGCTATCCAACCGCCGCAGCCGATATTCTTAACGAGGTCCACGAATTCGACGAAGAAGACACCCACACCTGGTTTTCCGGCGGCTTTCTCGAGCTATATAACGTGGCTTGGGGCGTCAATAGCGATATTTATCTGTATCATCTCGACGAAGGCGACAGTATCCGCAATCCTACCCGCAACCGCCGCTATTTCACACCCGGCGTGCGATTTTACCTGAAACCCAAAAAAGCCAATTTCGACTTTCAAACCGAAACCATAGGCCAACTTGGTACCGTCCGCTCAACCACTGCTGCCAATAACGGCCGCGATCTGAACCACGCTGCCTGGTACCAGCATGCCGATGTCGGCTACACCTTCGATATACCTTGGTCACCGCGTTTTGCGTTTGAATACGACTACGCCAGCGGCGACAACAATCCCAACGATAACGAAGATCAGCGCTTCGACACCTTGTATGGCGCGCGGCGTTTCGAGTTTGGCGCCACCGGCATTTACGGTGGGTTCGCCCGCGCCAACATCAACACCCCCGGCTACCGCATCACTGCCGCGCCACGCAACGATGTGCAGCTTGGCCTGAGTCACCGTTTTTATTGGCTAGCATCCAAAAAAGACAGCTGGACCGCCGCCGGTTTGCAAGATACCAGTGGCCGCAGCGGTGATTTTGTCGGTCAACAATTGGAACTGACTGCGCGTTGGGATTTCAATAGCAGCCTGAACTTCGAAACCGGCTGGGCGCATTTGTTCAAGGGCGAATTTGCTAAAAGAGCGCCATCGGCACCAACTGTTAAAGACGACGTCGATTATGTTTACGTGCAGAGCCAATTACGCTTTTAACGGCTACCGATCAGTTTATTATTAAGGAGAAATACCATGGCGTTTATCGCTTTAAACCGGATTATTTTGACCCTATCGCTGGCCGCACTGAGCGCGATAGCACAAGCCGAAACCACCTTGGTGGCGGTGGCGGCTAACTTTACCAAACCCATGACCGAGATCGCCGAGGCGTTCGAAAAAGCCAGCGGCCATAGTGCCAAGCTGTCATTCGGCTCGTCCGGTAAATTCGTCGCCCAATTTGAGAACGGTGCGCCGTTTGAGGTGTTTCTGTCGGCCGATGACAAAAGCCCACTGAAACTGGAGCAATCAGGTTTGGCCGTGACCGGCACCCGCTTTACTTATGCCATCGGTAAATTGGTACTCTGGTCCGGCAACCCAAGTTATGTGGACGAGCAAGGCCAAATTCTCAGCAAAGGAGACTTCAAGCATTTGGCTCTGGCTGATCCGAAATTGGCACCTTACGGCGCGGCAGCGGTGGAAGTCCTGAAAAACCAAGGTTTATTGGAAAAACTGCAACCCTTATTCGTACAAGGCGAAAACATCGCCCAAACTCATCAATTCATCAGTACCGGCAACGCCGAGCTGGGTTTTGTGGCTTTGTCGCAAGTGATCGAGAACGGCAAAATTGGCTCGGGCTCCGGTTGGATCGTCCCGAAAAACCTGCATAGCCCCATTCTGCAAGACGCTGTACTGCTGAAAACCGGCGCCGAAAACCCGGCAGCTCAAGCTTTGCTGGCGTTTCTAAAATCACCGCCGGCATTGGCGATCATCGAAAAATACGGTTATGCCTTACCGGCTGTAAATTAATTTTCCGTTCAATACCGTTATGATACGGACTCCCCCCACAATTCACTAGGAATTACTATGAAAACAAGTGCACGTAACCAATTTTCCGGCACCGTCAATCAAGTCATCATCGGTGCCGTCAACGCCGAGGTGCATGTTGGCTTAAAAGGCGGCGAAACCATCGTCGCCTCGATCACTAAGGACTCCGTTGAAAACTTGGCAATCGAAACCGGTAAGAAAGTCATCGCGCTGGTCAAAGCACCACAAGTGATCGTCGTCACCGATTTTGGCGGTTATCGGATTTCCGCCCGCAACCAGCTGGAAGGCACAATAACTGACGTCAAGCCCGGCGCGGTCAACACCGAAGTGGATATTGCCCTGCCCGGTGGCGACAAAATAGCGGCTACCGTCACAAACGATAGCGTGGAAACCCTGGGGCTGCGCAAAGGCCAAACCGCCACAGCGGTATTCAAGGCCGGCGCGGTGATCCTCGGCGTGCAAGGCTAATTAGAGTGTTCGACCCGGCCAAGTAGGCCGGGTTGGCTTTAACCACCGGAGGTGGTCATGCTGCTGGAAATGAATGTCAAACTGCGTCGCGGTCATTTCGACCTCAGTACGCAATTATCGGTGGGCGACATCAGCGTCGGCCTGTTCGGGCAATCCGGCGCCGGCAAAAGCACATTGCTGGGGTTGATCGCCGGTACCATCCAGCCGCAAAGCGGGCATATTGCGCTGGACGGCAAAATCTTGTTCGACAGCCGCAAAGGTATTGTGATGCCGCGCGAACAACGACCGATAGGCGCGGTATTGCAGATCGATTGCGCCGACGCCACCGAAACCGTGCGCGACAATCTAACTGCCGCCTATTACCGAACCCTCAAGCAGCGCCGACTGTTCAAACCGGACCATTTAATCAATTTATTGGAGTTGGGCACCAACCTGGATCAGCCTATCGAACGGCTCTCGGTTGGCGAACGTCAGCGCGTGGCGCTCGCCCGTTCCCTGCTGAAGTCGCCAAAACTCTTGTTATTGGATGAGACCTTTGCCGCTATCGGCCATGGTTACCGCTCGCAACTACTGCCGATTTTGAAACGCCTGCAAGACGAATTCGGCTTGCCGGTACTGTATGCCAGCCAGTCGCTGGGTGAAATTCTGGAATTGACTGACCAGTTGATCGTGCTGGAACACGGCCAGGTGCTGCGCAGCGGTTCCTTGCGCGAAGTAGCTAAACAACAAGGTATCTTGCGTTATCTCGGTATCCGCCAGATCGACAATATCCTGCCAGTCAGCATACGCAGTCACGACTACCAGGCGGGTTGCAGTATGGGGGACAGTTTCGGTCTGCCGTTGGCACTGCCGCTACGCCCGCAGTTTGCAATTGGCAGCCAAAGCCAGGTATCGATTCGTGCCAACGACATTGCGCTGTCGCGGGCTTATATCGATGGCATATCCATTCAAAATCAGCTCAAGGGCCGGATCTGCGCGATCATCCCCAGCGGCGAAAGCCTGATTGTGCAAGTCGATTGTGGTGGGACCTTATTGGTGGAAATTACGCCAGGTGCCTGTCAGAGTATGGCTTTGCGGGAAGGCGACGTAGTGTATTGCCTGATTAAAACTCACGCCATCGTCTATCTGGCCGAACTGGACACCCTACCTTACCAACGCATTGTCAGCCACGGCGACGGCTACTATTATTTGAACAATGCCGGCGTCGACACCAACAGTGTTTTGGAATACCGCTACTGAATTCGGCGGCTTATACGACACCCAAACTGTCGCTGAGAAAAGTCTCTAACTGCTGCAGCACAATTGCTTGCCCCGCTGCTGCGGAGTGGTCTGCGGCAAGGTTGTAACCCCATAGCGCAAAGAATAATTTCACATCGGCCAACTCCGGGTGTTTTTGCACACCCTCCAGAGCAGGCAGGCGATCCTCAATGAAGTAAATCGGTTGACCCGGATGCTGGGCTTTCAAACCTTTCAGGACTTCCGGCTTGCTGAGCTTGCGGTCCATCCCGAAAATCCGTTCTCCAGCCAATTCGATGTTGTTGGCACCGAGGATTTCCTTTACGAAGCGCTCTTGCTTGGTGGTAATCACACACCACAAATGCCTCTGTCCCAATCGACGCAGTTTTTCAGCAACACCCGGATATAAGGGATTCTTGGCTATCCACTCGGCACGGTCACAGGCAATCCAATTGTCGCGGGTCTCACCGAACAGTTTTTTCAAATCGTCGACGCTTAAATGTATTTCGTCCAGCATCCTTTGAACTTTTGCGGCGTAGTTGGCGTAAATAGCGGCAGTACTCTTGCCCAGATACATTAGCCGGATAATCAGAATCGCTTCGTAGCCGGTTTCGATAATCGGCCGCACCTCGCGAAATTGTTCAACGATAGCGTGTGGCGCAACGTCCGGCATATCGTGCCAAATAGTAGTGCCGGCTTTCCAGCCGGTGATCGCGGTTTCAATCGCACTGTCGCAAATCACACCGTCAAAATCCAGCGTATAAATAATAGAGTCGTTCATTGATATAGGGAGAATCGGGGTCAGGAACAGTGGCTATTGTAACGGATGACACGGCGGATAATCTTGATTGCGTCGCAAAACCTTGCAGTACGACTAGTCTCAATGATAGGCATCGAATCGCGAATAGACGTGCCGGAGTTGATTGATGCGTGTGCTTGCTCTGTATGGCAACGTGTTCGATAACAAGACAGGGGCAGAAACGCCCCTGTCTTGATTAGACTCATAACGCCGCCAACAAAACTGTTAGCAGCTTTTTATACGAAAGCTACTTACTTACTTGAATGCTCGCGGCACCCGTTTTATTGGAGGTATCGGTGGCAATCGCTTGGATAGAATGACTGCCAGTAGCCACTTTTTTGACATTCCAGCTATAACTCAAGGTTTTGCTCGTCGTAGACGACACCAATTTGCTGTCGATATAGAGCTGTACTTTAGCGATTGCAATATCGTCATTAGCAGCAGCAGAAATATTCACTACACTCCCACTCAGTTTTGCACCATTCGTTGGGTTAGAAATAGCCACGGTTGGAGGTGCTTGATCGGTTATTACAGTCGTTTGATTTTGCACACTCACCGTCACTACGGTTGATGAGCCCTGATTCCCAGATGAATCAGTAGCTACCGCTGTTAAATTGATATTGCCGTTTGCCACACTCGTTGAATCCCAGCTAAATGTGTAAGGCGCTGTGCCATCTGTTCCCACCAATTTACCGCCCACGTAAAACGAAACCTGACTAACCGCCACATTATCGCTAGCGTTCACAGCGACCGAGGTCAATCCACTTACCACAGATCCGGCACCAGGTGATGATATGGCAGCCATAGGTGCCAAAGTATCTTTAGCCACTGTATTGAGAGCCAATTGCACCGCTGCGTTAGCATTGATACGGCCATAACCATAGTTTGGATCAAAATTAACGCCAGATACTTTATCTGCAGAATTCTTTAATACTTTTTCCACATCCGCAGCGACCAAATTGGGATTCGCAGCTTGAATCAGCGCGACGACACCTGCAGTTACAGGACTAGAAAACGAAGTCCCGTTCCAATTGGCATACCCACCACCTCTTAAAAGCGTGGCGATAGAAGTGCCAGGCGCCGCGACATCAATAAACGCTCCGTAGTCAGACCAACTGGCTTTAACATCATTACCATCTGTAGCGGACACAGAAATCATGTAAGGATTATCTACATAGCCGGGGTCTACACCATCATTAGCGCCCGCGACAACCACTAATCCACCTTTGGAATTCATATACTGCGCTGCGGATGACACGGCCGAACTACCGCTCACCCCGTAACTGATATTCGCGACATCGGCCCCATTATCTGCTGCCCAACTCAAGCCACGTGCTATATCGCTCCAATAAGCGTATCCCGTGGAATCGTTGGTAATCCTTACTGGCATCACTTTGGCATTCCAGGCTACACCGGCAACCCCCACAGCGTTATCGGTGACAGCTGCTGCTGTACCAGCAACAGCTGTACCATGACCATTAATGTCAGTGGTATCAGAGCCGCCGTCCACAGCATTCCAGCCCGGAATCATATGATTCACCAAATCCGGATGCAAACCATCAACGCCGCTATCCAATACAGCTATCGTAATGCCATCAGCTTTGGAAACATCCCATGCGCCAGGCATTTGAATTTTTGCTAAATGCCACGCGCCGGCAAAGTTTGGATCATTGGGGGTAGTCGTACTCATTGGCTGAGCCATATCCAGCTCCGCGAACTCGATATGGGGATTTTTTGATAGAGCCCGCACCACCGCTTCTTCCGCTTGCTCAGGAACGCTAACGACATGAACCGGCAAATTACCGATTCTTTCGCTACTTTTACCTTGATTACCACGCAGAATTTTCTCAAATTCCGCATCGGACAGACCTGCATTGGGCTTAACTAAAATTTGCCCCGGCTTCCAGGTTTTAGCGACGTTACCAGCAGACGCAGGCAACTGTTGCATATCCTGATTTATTTGCAAAATTTCTTGTTCGCGCAAATATCTGTCAAGATAAATGATCGCAGGCACTGCCAGAAGTGCAACGCCTAAGCTTAGGTATAAATTTTTTTTGTTCATAGCTGTTCCCCTGGTTTTATTTTAAATATTCAATTCTCAAAAACCTCATCCCTAGCTTTTTGCCTTGAGGCTTTCAGACGTCAGCTGATTTTTTATCTTAAATTCAGTTGCTGAATCAGCTTTCTGTTTGGAAAAAAGTCTAAAAAAAATGGGTAGCCATTACTGTGACGTTGCTTTCATAATCACAATCGCAAAAATGGGATAACCCATATTGATCAATCTATAAAACAATTAGTGGATAAAAAAAACGCCGGTTTAACCGGCGTTTTTAAGCATGTAAAAAAACCAGACAATCAGGCTTTAGCTTTACGAGATAAGCCCATACCCAACAATCCCATGCCTAACAAAGCCACAACACTCGGTTCCGGCACACTACCTTGACCGCCACCGCCACCATCACGTGTGTAGTTACCTACCAGGAAGCCACTATCAGAACAGCCGGCGCAACCAACAGTACTCAGTGACTGCAAATGAGCGCCTAATTGACCTGCAGGTAAAGCTGCTTCCGAACTTTGCAATGCCGCTGCAGTATAGAAGTCATCTAAAGTCCAATTGCGGCTCAAGGTTGCAGTAAACAACAAATTCACGGCATTGGTTACATTCGCAGCATTTACTTGCGGTCCCGGTTGTTCAACTGGATCGAGCGCTTGAAACGAAAAAGTAGGAACGAAATTTCCACCGCCAGCGACTGTTGCCGGGGTTTGAATCTCCCAACCAGTTGGGTTGTATCCCCCAAAAGCTACACTTGCAACATTGACCGAGGACCCCAGGTTGAAATAAAACTCGTCAAGCTTTGCATTTGGATGCAGAGGCGAATTAATGTCCACTGTCCAACTGGCTACGTTGTTAACGACACTGATTCCCACGTTGATGAATAAATTATCCGGATTAGTAGTTCTCGGATCGCCTGTTAAGCTACCCGTTACGTTGAAAGACGCTGCTTGCGCAACTGCTCCAAAAATAGCTGTTGACGATAATAACCCCGCCAAAAGCATGTGTTTAATAATGTTGTTTTTCATAGCTCCCCCTAAAATAAAATTTCCGTACAACCTTTGAATGGTTTCTTTGGTTGAGTTTTCGTAAGAAAAACCACGAAACCATAAAAAAATGAAGGCAAATAAAAGGCCAAAACAAAATTTACATTAAAAAACATAATCTTGACAATGACATGCCATCTCAAAACAATCCAAAACAAAGGGAGCTGTAAATTTTTACGTCAGCATTTGATTACAACTATTACATTTCTATTAATAGCCAACCTCAACACGAAACCAATAAAATACGAATATTATCATTAAGTTGTCTACATTTATGTCAGCCACAGCTCCGCCAAATCCAAAATATAGAGACTCTTGCAAGGCAAAATCCCTTTACCATGTGGTCAAATGCTTACAGAACCATCTAAAAGTCCATTGATCCGGTAATTCGTCATTTTTGATTGTAAAAAAAACTGACAATCGCAAAACTCTAAGGCTACTGCCTATCTACCCACCGGAAACATCGACCGCATACCCCTCTCACATTACTCCATGCATCAACTATTTCAACGATCTATGGTATAAAGCGCTGCGATTTAATCGCATCGCTACCACCATTCTGCGGAATGTAAGTACTGAAAACTAAAACCTAAAAAGCCAATCGGTAACGCACAGGTGTTACTCAATTGGATTAATAACCGTATTCGGGGGACAAGTCATGATAGAACTTCTAATAATTGTAGGACTGGCAGTGTTGAGTTGGCTAGCCTGGAAAGGCAAGCTCAAACCTTTAATCAAGATGCTCGACAACAATCACGCATCGCCTTCCCAACAAGTAACGTCAAGTACTGCGGTTACGGATTCGCAAACAAATGCACCGGGCACAACCCCGACGCCTATGCCGGAACCGATTGCCGAACCCGCACCACAAGCTTCAATCGCAACTTCCGTTGTCGAAGAACCGGTAGCTCCGCTTACAGTGGAATCCACGGCCATCAATCCACCCGAAGACTCCGTATTAAAACGCCATTATCTAACTGGCTTGCAAGCAGAAAAAGACGCCATTAGCAATCCCTATCCAACCGATTCCGTGCTGCGCCGTCACCACGAAACCTTGGATAAAATTGCAACGGCCCGGCAAGAAAGTAGCGCTAAAGCAGATCTTCCTGAAGATTCGATAGTACAGACCCTCGACCAGGATCAGTTACGCAGCGAGATTGAAGCTGAACTACCCGCTCCACCTACCGATTCTGTCTTGAAACGCCACTACGACAGTTTGCTACAAGCCAAACTACAAGAAGGGCTATCCGCACAATAAGTGTTTAGAAATCACCGGCGATTTCTAAACACTGCCTGTACAGTCAAGCAACTATGGGCCCGGTCGGCCCGCAAGAGAATAACCGAGGCCCCATATTTTGCATGATATTGAAGCTCATCAAGCCTAAAACCGTTCCAAATGCCAAACGGCGCGAATAGCGTGTCTTCTGTCAAAATAATATTTTTGACAATTTCATGAACGAAGGTAAGCTCGGGTGAAATTCGCCTATCCGTCTTGAGCAGGGTACCGATACTTCAAGAAAAGCGCCTGTAACGGGTGCTCTATGAACGCAAATAATGCCATAACGGACCATAATCAGTATGAATGACATATACCAATTCTCGGCCACTAACATTAACGGCGAAACTGTATCTTTAGAAGATTATCGCGGCAAAGTGCTGCTAATCGTCAACACGGCCAGTCAGTGCGGTTTCACGCCACAATTCCGTGGATTGGAAGCCTTATATCAGACCTACAAAAGCCGCGGACTGGTGATTCTGGGGTTTCCGTGCAATCAATTTGGTCAGCAGGAGCCCGGCGACAGCCAAGAAATCGCCAGTTTTTGCGAGCTTAACTATGGCGTCAGTTTCCCGATGTTCGAAAAAATCGATGTCAACGGTAACAACGCTCACCCGCTCTTTGAGTATTTGAAAACCGCTGCGCCGGGGATTTTGGGTTTTAATGCGATTAAATGGAATTTCAGCAAATTTCTGGTCGGCCGAGATGGCAAGGTTTTCAAACGCTATGCGTCGATAGATACCCCAGCCGGCATGAGCAAGGACATCGAGCGTTTGCTTGGTTTGAGTGATGCGCCCGTCATCAAGGCGTAGCGAAACTTTTCACCCAGTCGCCCGGCCTTACCGTCCCGCTAACAGCCGTTGAATCCAAAGTACCCGCCGCAGTAGTCGCACTAACGTCGGTGATCGTCAAGATACCTTGCGATTCCCCCAAGCCCGCTCCCGCTGCACCACCGGCTGACGCAGAATAAATCATCAACTTATCGCCGATTTTGATTTTATCCTGGGCGCCAGCTGCAATCACGATCCGATTGTTGCCAGCCTGTATTACTCTAGTGGTAAAAGGATAGCAGCCGAATAGTTTATGAATGTCTTCGCTGGCTTGATGGATAATCTCGCTGATGGTATGCCCGGCCGGCGTATCATTGAAACGCTCGCTGCCAACGGTATATCCGTTGGGTAACGATACATCGCCAACAATCGATTCGGTGTAACGGTGTTGAAATAACAGCGCGCCACTGAATCCGTCGTGAACATATACATCAATCCCAACACTGCGTCGGCCAACGAAATCCCGGACCATGGATTTTAAATCCGCCAACGCGCCGCTACCGCGCACATATTCGGTAGACTCCACCCGAAAATCCCGAATCACACCGGACAACACAAACTGAGCATTCTGCTGTTTGGCGATATTCTGAATAACCGCTTCGCCGGTGCTCTCGGCAAAACGTATCTCCGGCGCCGTATCGGGGCGACTATACAACGAGATATTGGTCAAATTACGGCCGATAAAATCGCCGGTTTCCATCAAGTGGTTATTAATTTCTCTGGGGATGCCGCTATATAAATCCTGGCTTTCGGTCCCACTGATTTGATCGGAATTCATGACTGGAAAGCCGGTGGCGACGATTTTCTTCCGATACGGCGAACCGCAACGCTGCTTGTCGGACAACACGGCCAGCACTTGTACATGATAGAAATCAGCATCCTGCCATTCGTCGACCACCTTAATGTCGCTGACCAACATCGCTGAACTATTGTTGCGCTTAAGTTGCAGGGAGGCATTACTCACCGCCACGTCAATAGCGGCACGACGGGCTTCTTCAATACCACCACCCACTATTGGCGCACTGCCTTGCACACTAAGCTGCTGGCCGGATACTGCCACGCCATTTTCGTCGCCGCTCCTCTTACTGTTGCCGCTGCTGCATGCAACCAAGGAAGCGATCATTACCACGGTTAGCAAGTTTTTATAAGGCACTATAAAATCCGTTGATCAACAAATACTGAAATATCGTCCGCAAGCCGGTATTGGCAATCCATTCCACATCGTAAAGGCCGGCATCCAGCAAAGTATCGTCCACGACGTTAGGCTTTTTGGAAAAGCCAGACACGTAATATTGATCGCTACAATCGCGTGCCCCGCAAGCCAAGTTAGCCGATGTCACCGTTGCCGTTTTATAGCCCAGTCTGGTAAATGCCAGCTTGTTATCCTCCTGCAGACACTGACCAGCCAAAGCAGTATCGCCAGACATGCAACGGTAAAAACGTGGACTAAGATGCAATTCCAAAGTCGTTTTTAAACTGTCTCTGACCGTCCGATAGTCGGCAGCGCGCGCTTCGCGCAAGTAACTATCCAGGTAAACCCGGTAGACCTCGTCACGCATCACCTGAGTGCCGACAGTAGTTTGATTGCCCAATTTTTCTTGATACAGCAAATCCGCCAAACCGCGATAGGCATCCAGTTTTGCAGCTTGTTGCGCCTGTAACCAGCGTTGATTGACCGCCAGTTTACCGCTATCATCGAAACGACTGTAGCCCGTGGCGCGCAGCGTTTTTCCGGCAGACGGCACTTCGGCACTTTTACCGCCCACGGACGCGCAACCCGTCATGGCTAACACCATCAACATCAAACAGATTGATTTAAACGCTTTCATGACCACTCCTCCTACTCGCCTAAGTCATCGACTACTTAGGTGTTTTCTTGAGGGCGGATGACAAATTCTGCCCTTGGGCCGCTTGAAATTTCTTTCGGCAATTCGCGGGAAAAACTAACTATGCGTCTTATCGCCGGCCACTGACCAAAGTTTTTCCAGCTGATACAGTTCGCGGGCTTGACCGGTCATCACATGCACGATCACATCGCCCAAATCCAACAAAATCCAATCGGAACTTTGATCGCCTTCCATACCCAGCGGCTGCTGCCCCTGCTCCTTGACCTTTTCCATCACATAATCGCACAGCGATTTGGCATGCCGAGACGAGGTACCGGTGGCGATGACCATATAATCGGTAATACTGGTTTTGCCGCGCACATCGATAGTCTTGATGTTAAGGCCTTTGCGGTCGTCGAGCTCGGTTTCGACCAGCTTAAGTAATGCTTCTGTTTGCATTCAATTTCCTGTGTGATGAATGAGGGGTTGATAGAGATGATGCCTTCGAATCAATTCGATGACCCGGTCAGGCAGTAAATATTGTGGATCGCGTCCGGCCGCCACCAGTTCGCGAATAGCGGTAGCGGAAATCGCCAGCGCGGTGACTTCCTGGAAGGTTAACAGTCCGGCCATCTGCCGGCTTAATTGAGCTCGGTCTTCGGCGATTCGCTGCTGCAAAAACGCCGATAACGCCAATTCGGCATAACCGGGGCGGGTCATCACCACGATGTGCGCATAATCTAATAAGCGCTGCCATTGGTGCCAGCGCTCCAAACCTGCAAAGGCATCGGCGCCGATAAACAACAGCAAGGGCGTATTGCCTATTTCGTTGCGTAAGGAATGCAGCGTATCCACCATATACGATGGCCCCGCCCTATCCAGCTCGCGCCGATCAACGCTAAAGCCGTGCGTATCGGTGACGGCGGCTTCCAGCATTTGCAAGCGTATATGCGCCGGCACTTCAGGTTCCTCACGGTGTGGCGGAAACCGGCATGGAATCAAACGCAGCTGTTCCAATTCGAACAGCTCTTTCACTTCCAGCGCGGTGCGCAAATGGCCGTAATGGACCGGATTAAACGTGCCGCCGTAAACTCCAATCATTATTGGCGGATATGCCCGTCGCCCAACACGATGAATTTCAACGAGGTTAAACCATGTAACCCGACCGGGCCGCGCGCGTGCAGCTTGTCGGTACTAATGCCAATCTCCGCACCCAAACCGTATTCAAAACCGTCAGCAAACCGAGTCGAGGCGTTGACCATCACCGAGCTGGAATCCACTTCCCGCAAAAAGCGCCGCGCCAAGGTGTAATCCTCGGTGACAATGGCCTCGGTATGCGCGGAGCTGTAGGTATTGATATGCGCTATCGCCTCGTCGATGTCGGCAACGATCCTGATCGATAAAATCGGCGCCAGATATTCAGTATGCCAGTCTTCTTCGGTAGCCCGTACGGCGCTTTTGATCAAGGAACAGGTTTTCAAGCAACCGCGTAGTTCCACGCTTTTTGCCGCGTATTGCTCGGCCAGAATTGGCAACACCGACGCGGCAATACTTTCCGCCACCAACAAGGTTTCCATGGCATTACAAACGCCGTAGCGATGGGTTTTCGCGTTCATCGCAATTGCCACCGCTTTGTCGAGGTCGGCTTTGCCATCGATATAGACATGGCAAATGCCGTCCAGATGCTTGATCACCGGGATGGTCGCTTCGCCGCTGATGCGTGCGATCAAACTTTTGCCGCCACGCGGCACGATCACATCCACATAATCTTTCAACGTAATCAACTCACCGACCGCCGCTCTATCGGTGGTTTCCACCACTTGCACAGCCTGCTGCGGCAAACCAGCAGCGGCCAAACCGCTAGCGATACACACCGCAATGGCTCGATTAGAGTGAATCGATTCGGAACCGCCGCGCAAAATACAGGCATTACCCGACTTCAAGCACAAAGCCGCCGCATCGACAGTCACATTGGGACGCGATTCGTAAATAATGCCGATCACACCTAAGGGCACCCGCATTTGTCCAACCTGAATACCGCTGGGCTGATAGTTAAGATTGGTAATTTCTCCGACCGGATCGGGTAAGGCCGCAACCTGTTTCAGACCTTCTATCATGGCTTGGATACGGGCCGGCGTCAGCTCCAGACGATCCAACGATGCCGGATCCATACCGTTCTGTTTACCAGCATCCAAGTCTTTGCGATTTTCGCTGGCTATCTCGGCACTACCTGCGGCGATAGCCTCGGCAATTTTCAATAAAGCGCTATTTTTTCGTCCGCTCTCGGCCTTGCTGATCTCGCGGCCGGCTGCTCTGGCCTGTTGACCCAATTGCTGCATGTACTGTTTGACGTCCACAATTATCGACCCGATGAATTGGAAAAGCCGGCATTATAGCAAGCTGGGCTAACTTACAGCGAAAACAGCAATTAACGCCGTCGTTCCAAGCGATTTACCTTCATCTTCCGCCTCGTTGCAACTTCGAGTTCATCCGCATTAACCCGGCAATTGCCAAGCGCGAATTGACCTCGTAGACTGCATCTCAACAGTTGAGACCCACCCATTCCCTAAGGACATCTGTATGAGTCAGCTTTTTTCTCCGTATTTCATCGGTTCGGTGACGCTGCCCAACCGCATCGTCATTGCGCCGATGTGTCAATATTCGGCGGTTAACGGCGAAGCCAACGACTGGCATTTAATGCATCTGGGCAATTTGGCAATGTCCGGCGCCGGTTTATTGATTATCGAGGCCACGGCGGTGGAACCGGCAGGCCGGATTTCCCCGGCCGATCTTGGCTTGTGGTCGGACGCTACCGAAGGGGCGCTAGCCAGAGTTTTGCAGGCGATACGCCAATACTCAGCCATGCCTATCGCCATTCAATTGGCGCACGCCGGCCGCAAGGCCTCCACCACCGCTCCTTGGGATGGTGGCGGCTTGGTCGATGCCGAGCACGGCGGCTGGCCCACGGTTGCCCCCTCGGCACTAGCCTTTATGCCGGACGACCCGGCACCGACCGCACTGGATGCAGCCGGTTTGCAACGCATCCTGCAAGCTTTCGTTTCCGCCGCACAACGCGCACATAAATTGGGTATCGATGCTATCGAGATACACGCCGCCCATGGCTATTTGCTGCACCAATTTCTCTCGCCCTTATCGAATCAGCGTAAGGACCAATACGGCGGCTCTCTGGAAAACCGTATGCGCTTCCCGCTGGCGGTGTTCGAGGCGATGCGAGCAGCAGTGCCGGCCGAAATGCCAATCGGCGTGCGCATATCAGCAACCGACTGGGTGGATGCCGGCTGGGATTTAGCGCAAAGCGTGGCGTTTTCTCAGGCCTTACAAGCGTGCGGCTGTGCATTTATCCATGTCTCCAGCGGCGGCCTGTCGCCACTGCAAAAAATCCCGGTTGGTCCTAACTACCAAGTGCCGCTAGCGGCAAGCATTCGGGCGGAAACCGGCCTGCCCACCATCGCGGTCGGTTTGATCACCGAAGCCGAGGATGCTGAAGCCATCA
The DNA here is from genome assembly GCF_014850955.1 of Methylomonas albis. NCBI lineage: Bacteria > Pseudomonadati > Pseudomonadota > Gammaproteobacteria > Methylococcales > Methylococcaceae > Methylomonas > Methylomonas albis. Next base: position 1,061,473 of record NZ_JACXSS010000001.1, on the reverse strand, counting down.
TCGCCGACGGCAAGGCCGATATGGTGGGCTTGGCGCGCGGCATACTCTACGATCCGCGCTGGCCCTGGCGTGCCGCCGCCAAACTGGGCGCGCAAGTCGAAGCGCCGCCGCAATACTGGCGCTGCCAACCGCGCGAGCAAAAGGCTTTATTTGGCGATATTCGCTTTCGCCAGCGCTAAGCGTATCGTTGTTAAGGAACCTCTGATTAATTCAGTTTTCAAGAAAAGCCAATGCACAAGTCATTGATTTAATTAGTCATGAAATTCATGCCAACGAATTAATCAGAGGTTCCTTAAATAACCGGCTTGCCTAATACTAATAACAGAGTCAATCGCCAGTAACACATACACCCTTACCCTGCAGCCACCAACTGTCGCATTGCGACTATGGACATTCATGCATTTTTTAAGTAATTCAAACCCGGCTTTTCTAAAACTGTTAACTTTTCGCGTATTGATCGTATTGGCCTATCAAATCGTGGCGATTGTAGTGGGATGGCATATCTACGAAATCACCCACGACACGCTGGCGCTGGGCTTAATCGGTCTGGCCGAAGTCATCCCGTATTTTTGCAGCGCACTCTTCGCCGGTTATGCTGTCGATCATTATTCGCGGCGCTGGTTTGCAATCCTGGCTTGTTTACTGTTGGCTCTTAACGCGTTGACACTGACTGCCGTGGCAGCGCAATGGATTCCCGGCAGTCCGCTGTTATTGATTTACGGCTCCGTAGCGGTGACCGGCGTGGCGCGGGCTTTTATCGGCCCATCTTATAGCGCGCTATTCGCGTTGGTATTGCAACGCGAGAATTATGCGCGAGCAGCCGGCTTAGGCAGTTCTGTGTTTCAGTTCAGTTTGGTGGCCGGCCCGGCAATCGGTGGGATTTTAGTCGGCTGGGCAGGCAAAACGACGGCTTACGGCATCGCCGGCGGTTTGTGTGTACTAGCAGCACTGGCTTTGCTGTCGTTGCGCATCAAGGAACCGCCGGCGGCGGAAAGCGCGCCCATATTCACCAGTATTGCCGAAGGCTTGCGCTTTGTGTTCGGCAACCAGATCATTCTCGGCGCCCAGTCGCTGGATATGTTTGCGGTGTTGTTCGGCGGCGCGGTTGCCATGCTACCGGCTTTCATTCACGACATATTTCATTACGGCCCGGAAGGACTGGGGATTTTACGCGCCGCGCCGGCCGTAGGCGCCGTCATCACTGGGTTATTCCTGGCCAGGTATCCGCTTAACAAGCACGCCGGACGCTGGCTACTGCTTGCCGTGGCCGGGTTTGGCCTGTGCATGATCGGCTTTGCGGTTTCGACCAACTTTTGGGTAGCGGGCCTGGCTTTGCTGGTGTCCGGCATTTGCGACGGTGTATCGGTGGTCATGCGCACCACCATTATGCAATTGGCCACGCCGGACGCCATGCGCGGCCGAGTAGCGGCCATTAACGGCATTTTCATCGGCTCGTCAAACGAACTCGGCGCCTTTGAATCCGGGCTTGCTGCAAGCGTCTTGGGCTTAGTGCCTTCGGTACTGTTCGGCGGCGGCATGACGTTGCTGGTGGTCGCGGTAACCGCCAAACTGGCGCCCAAATTACGCCGCTTGGAACTCAGCCAGCTGCAATAACACTACCTTATTCCGACTTCTTGCCGCGCAACATAAAAAAACCGGCGGCAACGGTGCCGACCGCCAACAACAACATCAAAATTGGATGCTGGTAAAACATGTCGAAAAAAGCGCCTGTGCTTTGCGATGTGCCACGATAATACGGTCCCATAATGCCCCCTGTTTTTAGATTTATCCACCCAGATTCCGCCGGCGAATCCGCGAAAACAGCTCGGCCTGCAATTTACCCTGAGAATCGGCGATGTCCAGGCTTTTAAAGAATGATAGTGCGCCAGCAATCACGTTAAATACGTCATATCCAGTAAGAATGCGAAGAGCTTTTTGCTTTTTCCCTTATGATCTGTATGCTTTCCAAAAAAGCTAAGGAGACACCAAATGAACCGGGAAAGTTGTGTGTATTTCCCCAACGTCGATCTATCGACAATCGAAAGCCTGCTTTTGTCTTGGCGCTTGTCATTCCCGGAAATGGGCGTTCTGGCCTTGCTACCGGAATCGGAAAAACTCTCAGTCGCCAATCTACAGGCGCTATGCAACCGCCTTGGTCTGCCAGTTTGTGGTGCAATTTTTCCGCAGTTGATCTACGACACGTCTTTTAAACAAGCGGGAATTTGCCTGTTACGTTTCGATTCCATGCCTTACGCCACTATTTTTACCGGTGTTGCCCCGGACTCAGCCGGAGCGGAACAAGTGGCGGAGGCGATTACCACCGAGATCGTTACCCATCTGGACGACGACACGCCGGCCACGCTGTTTTTGATGCTGGACGCGATGCTACCCAACATTAGTACCTTGTTGGACGAACTTTATTTGCGTCTGGCCAACCGCGTTCACTATGCAGGGGTCAATGCCGGCAGCGAAACCTTTCAACCCATGCCCTGCCTTTTCGATAATACCCACACGGTTGGCAACGCCATTTTGCTCATACTGCTAAAACCGCATCACGGTGCTATTTTGGAGCATGGCTATCAACACGAAATGCACTCACTGCCTGCCACATCGACCGATCGGAATCGCATTATCAACATAGATTGGCGGCCCGCATTCGAGGTATATCAAGAATTGGTACAAACTAGATTCGGTGTGAACATAACCAGGGACAATTTTTACGAATACGCCGTGCATTTCCCGTTCGGCATCCTCAGGGCCAACCACTGCACCTTGGTGCGTATCCCGGTGATGCTGGATGATGAAAATGCACTGTATTGCATAGGTGAGGTGCCCGCCCACTCGATGCTAACCCTGCTGGATGCTCCGCAAGTCAACTCGGTAAGCACCGTGGAGACCTTGCAACAAGGCTTGACACAACTGAACGGTCAGCTAACCGACAAAACCCTGCTGCTGTTTTATTGTGCCGGTCGTCGGCTACACCTGGGGGATGCGCGCGCCACTGAAGAATTGCACTTATTTAAGCAATTGAGCCAGGCGTCTTCGGTGGCTGGCGGCCTCGCGCTGGGAGAAATCGGCGATACCACTTTATGGGGTTATCCCTTGTTTCATAACGCAACATTAGTGTCCACGGTTTGGCCAAATTCCCATGAAACATGACGATGTAATTCCCATTCTTTATGAGTTGGCGATTACCATTGGTAGCGAGGTCAGTTTAGCGCCATTATTGACTCGAACACTCCAACGCTTTTTATATTTCACCTCATTTCCGGTTGGTCTGATCTGTCTGGACTTACCTTCGGCACAAGATGATGACGGCGCCTATTTATCCGTCAAAATGAACACCGCCATCGGCGATTACAAACTCATCCGGCATATCGGCGAGCAGGTCAGATTGCCCCAATCGCTGCTTTTGGGCGCAGCGGCCAGAGAAGACAATCAGGCGTCTTTGTTGGCCAGTTTGCCCGGCACGAAAACCACTTATCGCGCATTTCTGCGCTTGCCAATCGGCAAAATCGGCGTTGTTATTCTAGTAGCGCCGGTGATGCCGGATACCAACTTGCCGCTCACCCGCATGTTCGATCCCATCATGGCACATCTGGCAAGGGCGATAATGCTTTGCCGCCACCATGATCAATATACATCGCAATTGATCGAGGATAGACAGCAAGCGGATAAACGCGCCGATTTTCTAGCATTGCACGATGCCTTAACAGGCCTGCCGAATCGCGCGTTGCTACTGGACCGTGTCGAACAGACCATGGCAATAGCCACGCATAGCGGACAATATGGCGCCTTGCTGACCTTAAATGTCGATCATTTCAAGCAACTGAACGATATATACGGCTACGAAACCTGCGATAAAATTCTGATTGAAACAGCACGAAGACTGGAGCGGTGTATTCGTGAGGGAGACACTGTGGCGCGATTTGGCGGTGACGAGTTCATGCTGCTAATCTGGCCGCTACCCACCTCGCCCAAAAATGCGGCAATTCAAGCGGAAATGATCGCGCAAAAAGTGCAAGAAACGTTGCTTGTCCCGTTTCAACTGGATTCGCGTGGTCTGCTGGCGACTTTTAGTATCGGCATCAGCCTATTCCGCGCTCATGGCGAGAATATAGAAAGTTTGCTGAAAAATGCTGAAACCTCGGTATATCAAGCCAAAACCGCAGGCCGCAATACCATCCGTTTTTTCGATCCGAGCATCCAGGCCGACATCATGGAACGACTGGAATTGGAAACGGATTTACTCAACGCCATAGACCGCGATGAACTTGAACTTTACTATCAAGTTCAAGTTAACGATCAAACCCAAGCCACGGGTGCCGAGGCGCTGCTGCGCTGGCACCATCCCAACCGGGGTATGATTTCGCCGGCGATATTCATCCCACTGGCCGAAGAAACAGGCTACATCGTCAAACTCGGAGATTGGGTGCTGCGTTCAGCATGCCGGCAACTTCAAACTTGGCAACGTGATCCTACCCTGTCTCGCCTACAACTGGCGGTGAATGTCAGCGCTATCCAATTTCAGCAAGCTGACTTCACCCAAAAAGTCTGTGGCTTATTATCGGGACACGACGGTATTTCATGCATGCTGAAAATCGAACTGACCGAAAGCGTATTGTTGGATCATGCTGAGGATTCCATCCAAAAAATTCAGGCGCTGAAAAGTTTGGGCATCCAATTCTCGATGGACGATTTCGGCACAGGCTACTCGTCATTGGCTTATATAAAACGGCTGCCGCTCGATCAACTCAAAATCGATCAAAGCTTCGTCCGCGATATTGCTACCGACCCTAACGCCGCGGTAATTACCAGAACAATTATCGCCATGGCACAAACGCTGGGATTGGAAGTGATTGCCGAAGGCGTAGAAAACCAAGACCAACTAACACTTCTAAAACGCTTCGGTTGCCACCACTTTCAAGGCTACCTCATAAGCCGACCACTACCGCTTCAGGCGTTTGAAACCTTGATTTGTCAGGATACTGTGCTGTTGCCGTCACTTTAACTCCGACTCGCAATGCATTCAGTTAGCCGCCATTCAGTCAGAGTCGCCCAACAACTGTCTGCATAATTCAGCCGTTTCACACAATCAGAAGCAAAAATACGGCATATCACACAACTCATCTTCCGGATTTGGATATTAGTCCGGCAATCATAGGGGCGTAAGCCAGCCAAAGCTAAAATATAACAACATGATATTAATAAATTTTTTCCAATAAACATGCCTACCGGAAAATGGAATCCGGCCAATAAGGAGTAATTCTTGCTTGTGACTTGAATTTGGAATCAATATAAGCCGGTGAAGCAAGGTTTAAGTATGAACACGGGGTTGACAGGCCACGATGAACGGGGGCTGACCCAGCTATATCACGAGCACCACCCCTGGCTGCTGCAATGGCTGGAAAAACGGGTGCAGGACCGCCTACAGGCGGAAGATCACGCCCAAGACACGTTTTTGCGCGTCATCACGGCTAAGGAAACGCCAAACCTGAACGAACCCCGCGCTTACCTGACCACCATCGCCAAACGCCTGCTGAGCAATCACTGGCGGCGCAACAGCATCGAACAAGCTTACTTGGCACGACTCGCAGCCTATCCCGAGGAGAGTGTCATTTCGGCGGAGGATAGCGCCATCGTTCTCGAAGTCTTGCGGGAAATCGACGAATTACTCAATCAACTACCGGCAAAAGTGCGCAAGGCCTTTTTGTTGGCGCAACTCGACGACCTCACTTATGCCGAAATTGCTCGGCAATTGGGCGTTAGTGACCGGATGGTCAGAAAATACATGGCGCAAGCCATGTTTCAGTGCCTGAGCGCCGGCTATTAAACGCCGATGCAGCACACACACCACTCGGAAATCGACCCGCGCATCCTGGCCCAAGCGGCCGAGTGGTTTGCGCTATTCCGCTCCGGACAAGTGCAACCCAATGAAACCGCACAATGGCAAGCCTGGTTAGTCGCGCATCCCGACCATCAAGCCGCTTGGGCCAGAGTGGAATTTCATATTGATCGCTTCAAATCGCTGCCGCCCAAAGCCGCGTTAGCAGCCTTGACGGCACCGGATTTGCAGCGCAGACGCGCCATTAAACATTTGGCATTGCTCGGTGGCGTCGGCTTGGCGAACTGGCAGTTTTCGCGTGCCGGCTATTGGCAAGCCTGGACGGCGGATTACCATGTCGCGCAAGGCCAAATCCAAACAATCACCTTGGTGGACGGCTCGACAGTCGTCCTAGATAGCGGCAGCGCCTTGAACGTAGCATTCAGTGCTGATTTACGGCGCTTGCAACTGGTGTCTGGAACCATTTATATCGAGACAGCCAAAGATAATTCGGGTTGGCAGCGACCCTTTGTGGTCGATACCCAGGAAGGCCGGGTTCGAGCGCTGGGCACCCGTTTTAGCGTCAGCCAACAAACCGACCACAGCGAGATCACGGTGTTTGCCGACAGCGTAGAAATCCAGCCAGCCCATCCTAACAGCGCCAAACAGCGGCTACATGCCGGACAAAATACCCGGTTTGCAGCCGATCGCATCGAACCCATAAAGCCAAGCAAACTCGACAAACCCGCCTGGAGCCAGGGTGTCATCGTCGCCGACGACATCCCGCTCAGCGAGTTTCTGCTGCAACTGAATCGTTACCGGCAAGGTTACGTCACCTGCGCGCCGGAAATTGCCGACATGCGCATCATCGGCTCTTTCCCGCTCAAGCATACCGACAAAATCCTGGCTTCGTTGGCTACCAACTTGCCGGTCAAACTTTCCTATCCGCTGCCTTTCTGGGTGAAAGTGTTGCCGCGGTAGGCTCGTCCCTTTCACTAAATCCTGCCCATGCAAGTTGACGATGGTTTATGGCTTGTAGAACGGATTGCGCACAGCGTTTTCCTGACGGAATCGTCCAGCGGCGGAATTTCACTGTCATCATTGTCCGGCCTTTCAGCCAACGCATTGAGATGATGATGCGTACCATCTCAATGCCGTTATCTTCGAAGCGCACTATGCGCCGCTAAAAAAACACCATTTTGTTATTAGCAAAACTGCCACATAAAAATTATTTAAAAAAATTTTCAATCTCCGGTTCCGCTTTTTCAGTCTCGATTGACATAGGTAGTGACAACAGCCATTTTTTAAAGGAGATAAAACCGATGTCATCGACGCTACGCATCAGCAATTCAGGCTTGGCACCCTCGCGATTGCACCTAGCCATACAAGGCATTCTGCTGGCCTCCGCACTGACCGTGTTTGGTCCCGTCCATGCGGAAAGCGGTAACGACCATGCCAGCGTCAAGCGCAGTTACCATATTGCGGGCGGCTCGTTGAGTCAGGCCTTAAGGCAGTTTGCAACTAGCTCCGGCTTACTATTTTCAGCGGAAGCCAAGTTGACCGATGGCAAAACCTCTGGCGGATTGAACGGCGAGTACACTGTCGAGGAAGGTTTTAGAAAATTGCTGGCTGGCAGCGGGTTGACTTTTACGTTTACAGCGGATGATGCGGTAGCGATCAAGACAGAGATTCCGAACGACACGTCGACGAAGCAAGTAACGGAGCTACCGGAAGTAACCGTCAAAGCTTACCGCTATCTGGATGAGGAAACGAAAGACATCACCAACCTGCCACTGCCTGTCGAGAAGGTACCGCAGTCTATAAGCATATTGAACAATGATTTCGTCAAGTCGGCGGACCTAAAGACCTCGGGTGAGATTGCGCAATACACGCCAGGGGCGCTCTGGGCCAGTTTCAGTCCAAGTTATGGCAACCAGATTTGGTTGCGCGGCTTCGCTGCAAACTATGCCATCGACGGCGTAACGGTCGGCGATCAAATAACCGAACCTGACGTCGCGATGCTGGATCGGTATGAGATGGTGAAGGGACCTGCTTCCGTTGTGTACGGCCCGCAGAGCCCGGGCGGTATCGTTAACCTGGTTTCAAAAAGGGCGAACCCCGACACGCCCAGCTATATGTCCATGCAATATGGGTCATGGGACCGCTACCGGGTCGATGGGCAGATCTCCAAACCCCTCAATGACGCAGGTACGATTCGTGGCATCGGTGCCGTTGCTTATCAAAATGGCGGCAGCTTCATAGATTTCGTGCAACAAAACAAGTCAGTCGTTTACGGCGGACTTGATTTCGATCTGGCCAAAGGCATGACTGCTTACCTCCGGGCAAGCTATCAACGTACGGAGAATACGCCTTATAACGGCCTTCCCACCTACTCGAACGGGGTGCAAATACCGGTTAGTCGTTCTTTTTTTATCGGCGGCTCGAATTTGGACAATGTCGCCGATGCCATGCGCCTTAATGCAGGATGGTCGTGGGATGTGAATAACCTATGGAATGTCGGCCTGAAAGCCATCGGTCAGGACACCATTCACTCGGGGGGAAATGCCTACCCTTACAACACTATTGCCAATGATGGAAGTTTTCCCATTGGAGGGGAGGTTTTCAACAACTGGAATACTGCTGATTACTCGTTTGCAGGCTCCGCGACCCGAAAGCTCGACGACTTCGGCCTGACCGACAGCTCGATATCGGCTAACCTCCGTTACCAGCACTATCGTTATTCCATTAAAGAGGGCAATTATAACTTTGGAACAGCAAACATCTTCGACGGCGACCGAGCGGTCAGCAACGCTTTCAACGCATTAATACCCGGCCCTTCAGGGACATACCAGCAAGATCAGAAGATGGATTATTTAACCGCTTCCTCCCAGGCTGTTATTAAAGTGGCGAGTCCGTTGACCGTTGTTGGCGGCATCTCCGTTTCCAATCCCATGATCGACTTACAGGTCTACAATGGACCTTTTAAGAATTTTGATCCGGGTACTCAGGTAAATTATCGTGGCTCCCTCATCTACGAGCCGGTAAAAGGGCTAAACCTTTATGGCTCTTACAGCCAATCCTATCAACCGAACTTGCGGGTCGACGTCAATCAGAACGTGCTGGCGCCGATACAAGGCGAGCAATATGAAGTCGGAGTAAAGGCCTCTCCAACTGATCAGCTTCTGCTTACTGCAGCCCTGTTCCAAATTGATGAGCGCAATGTTGCGGTGTATGACTCGTTTGTAAACGGCGAGGCTTTGTATAAAGCTGCAAACGTTCGTCACCGCGGCGTCGAAGTTGAGGCAACCGGACGTATAACCGATAACTGGCAGATCAAGGCGGGGGGCGCCATGCTCGATCCCAAGATGATGTCAGATCCCACGAATCCATCGAGCGTCGGGCAGACGAGGACATGGTTGCCGCAGACTACCGCCAACCTGTTTTCGAGCTACGACTTTGAGAACGGCATTTCTATTGGCGGTGGCGGGCGCTACGTCGGCTCGGTCAAGACCTCCTACGACGGCTCTACAGGCCCCCTTAAATCTTATATCGTGTTCGACGGCTTCGCCAGCTATACATACGGCCCATGGCGCCTTCAGTTGAACGTGAAGAACATCCTTGACGAGCATTATGCTGTTCCGTCCCCAATCTTCCAGGCCCTGTGGGCAGGTGTATACCCCGGTGAGCCACGAAGCTTTGGGCTTTCACTGCGTAGGGACTTCTAATGAGATCGGAAAGAATGAGATGGCGATAAAGTCCCAATCCGGCGATGCCCGCCGATCCTGGCCGGACTATGCGGCGGTCTGGCGCTGGCATTTTTACGCCGGGCTGTTCTGTCTGCCATTTTTCTGTTGGCTCGCCATTACGGGTTCCGTTTATCTGTTCCGACCCGATATTGAGACGTGGCTCGATAGCCCCTACGAAGCGCTTCACATCGATGGGCCGCGCTCGGCCCCGTCTAGCGAGGTCCGGTCGGCCGTTGCCGCCGTGCCGGGCTCAACGTTTAGCCGATACGAGCCACCGGCAACAGTCACAGGCGCTGCCCAAGTCGTCGTCGCTAGAGATGGGCGACTTTTCCGGGTCTATATTCACCCAGGCACTCTACAAGCGATGAACGTAGAGCAGGACGACCATCGCCTCATGGAACTCGTCTCTCACCTGCATGGACAGCTACTACTCGGCACTGGAGGGTCGATGCTCGTGGAATTGGCGGGCTCTTGGGGAGTGGTTATGATTCTAACCGGCCTCTACCTCTGGTGGCCGCGCGGAAGCAGTGGGCTGGGCGGGTTACTCTATCCGCGGCTCGGGCTGCGTGGCCGGCTTTTCTGGCGCGAACTCCACGCGGTCACCGGCCTGTGGGTCTCGATGGTGACGCTGTTTTTGCTGTTGAGCGGAATGCCCTGGTCGGTTAATTGGGGAAACTATCTCACTTGGGTGCGTAACCACTGGGCGGTCACGGCTGGAGCGCCCGACTGGCCGATTGGCGGGCAAGATCAGCTTACCCCGGACATCGTGGCATCGGCTGCGCCAAGCAGCAGCATGCCCGGCATGTCTGCCGACGAGATGATCGCAATGTCGCCCGCCGCCACGCACGAAGGTCAACCCGAAGAACGACTGGCCGCAGATTTGCAAGCTCTCGACAAATTAATACCCGTCGCCACAGGCTTGCGCGTACCGCCCCCGATCTGGATCTCACCGCCCGCTGAGGGTCTTCGGGACTGGACGATTTCATCACATATACAGAATCGGCCTTTGCGCGTGACCTACACCGTTGCCCCTGATAGCGGTGTCGTGACCGGAACCGATGACTTTGCTGCTAAGAATATAGTCGACAAGGTGGTAAACGTCGTAATCGCAGCGCACGAAGGGCAGCTATTCGGACGGCTCAACCAGGCCATATTGCTGCTTAATGCTGCGTGTCTGATGCTAGTCACTATCAGCGCTGTGGTGATGTGGTGGCGTCGCAGGCCCGGTAATATGCTCGGAGCACCACCGCCAGCAGCTCAACCGCACCGCTCGACACCCTTCGCCGTCGCAATCGCTGCCCTTGCTCTGTTGCTTCCGCTGTTCGGATTATCGCTGCTGTTGATGCTTGCGATCGATAGAACGCTGCTGCGGCGGCTTCCCGCAGTCCGATGCTGGCTGGGACTTGCACCACGCGAGGTCCGAGAACCGAAGGTCAGGTAACGAACCCCAATATTTTCAATCGGTTTGGCCTTTGCTGGTTGCACTTGGTTTTATTGGTCGCGATCTAGGTTGGCTGGCGGCTCAACGGTTGTCGTGTTGAGGTTCCTGTCGTTACCTCAACGCTTTTACAACACCCAATCCTCCAGCCTTAAACCTTGAATGCGCTCAAACTCCCGCAAATTATGGGTTACCAAGGTGGCATTTTGGGCCAGAGCATGACAGGCATTCCAGAGGTCATTGGCGCCGATTGGCGTCCCGGCGGTTTTCAGCAAGGTGAATTGAGTGGCGTAATGTTGGCATAGCTCTGCGTTGACCGAGTAACTAACCGGTATGCTCCGCATCAATTGTCGGAGTTGAGCCAATACTTGCTCTTTCCGGGTGCTGCGCTCAGCCCCTTTCAGCAGTTCGGCATAGGTCAAAAAAGACATACTCAATTCATCCCGCTTATCCAGTGCGTTGATACGGTCTGCAATGCCGGGCGGCTTATTTTTGATCAGATAAATCAGGATATTGGTGTCCAGCATGTAAATCATAAGGTCTCGCGATCCTGCATCATGGCTTGCTCGTCGCGCTCCAACTGATCGGCAAATTCGCCATCAAAGGCAGAGAGCGCAGACATTAACGCGGCGCCCCGATCAAGCGGCAACGGATGAATGATCAGGTCACCGTTGGCATTGCGGCTGATTTGAACTTCGCTGACCTCCAAACGAAACTCTTGGGGAATGCGTACGGCCTGACTGTTGCCATTTTTAAAAATTCGGGTGGTTAAGGCGGTCATCGACGGCTCCGGATGTGTGTACATTGATGTATGTATTTTAAGCTTGCCATAGCCTTGAGGCAATATCTTCGACATGGCCGCCCGATTTCCCTTGGGCTAAGTCAGCCAGTTACTTCAGTAGAAAAGGACATTACTTTAGATGAACAACCATCCCCCACCCTTGACTGCCCGCGTATTTACGGCATCAAACCGAGCTACAACAATTTCTCTGGCGCCAAGTCCATTGCCGGGCATTTTTATACCGGGTGGCGGGCAATCTGACTACGGATTATTTACGTAGCCAAGCCCGACAACAAGCATGGGACGGTGGGCCGCGGCGAGGACTGGCAATGTCCCTGCCCGCTGCCCGAGCGGTTGGTGCAAGGCCAGCTGCAATGGTTGGCGGTCGAACGCTGGCCGCACGATTTGCCGGCAATCTGCCAGCATATATTGTGTTTGCGTCGGCTTGACGGCAAGCGCCATCAGCAAATTGCCGCTGAATCACAGATCTCGGAACGCCAGGTCGAATACATATTGTACCGAACCGGAAAAATGCTGGCCGCGACCAGTCCGGACACTTTTTGACGCCGCGAAAGGGGCTAAGAATAAGCAAAATGATGGTCTTGTGGAAAGGTCTTTAGCGCCACGAAAGTTTTAATTGGAGCTGATGCGGCGACTAAAAGCCCTATGCCGTTACGCATTGATCTGTCATGTATGGCTCCAAGCCACTGCACATTGCTGTGTGCACTTTAAACTTGATGCTGAGCGTTTAAGAGTTTTCACTTACTTTTCTAAGCAAATAAGTTATATGCCACGATTTTCGTTAAAACATTGCTTGCCAGCACTGGCCGCATTGTTCAAATATCGGCTTGACTAGCGTTTTAGCTAAATCCCAAGCACATGATTTAATTAGGCTTGTATGAAATACACATACTAAGACCAAACCCGAAACCGGTTTAATGGAATATTTTTTGCTGGCCGATAAGGTTTTCTACTAAAAATAGCCCGATTGACTGCGTTAAGTCTGCCGCGATCAAAAACGCATGAATAACTTACTGGACATACTATTCCGCAGGCATAAAAAGGAGCTTCTGGCATTCGCTGAACGCCAAAGCAATGTCAATATCGCCGAAGACATTACCCAGGAAGCTTTTTTGCGCTTAATGCAACATCCCAATCTGGCGGCTATCGAAAACCACCGCGCCTATTTATTCAAAACCGCTGCCAATCTAAGCAAGAACGCCTACGACCATGAACAGGTCAGGTCGCGTTACGCGCCAAACGAAGCAATAGATCTGGAGCAACTGATTTGCCCATTACCCCCGCTGGAATCGGCTATCGCCGCACAACAGCAAATTGAGTGCTTTCTAGCCGTTTTGACTCAACTACCGGAAGTCGTGCAGCATGCTTTTATCTTGAGCAAACTGGATGGCTTAAGTTACCCGGAAGTTGCTGAAGCGTTAGGCATTTCCGGCAAATCGGCCCAACGCTATGTGTTCAAAGCTTGGCAACATCTTATACAGCATCTAGGGAATGATTTTTTGGGTGATAATCTGACCGGATAAGCACTGCTCAACTGTCTTATTAGGTAAAGATCTAACAAACCGCGCCAGATGAAATCCAAATCTTACAAACTCACCGGTACGCCGCAGGAACAAGCAGGGTTCTGGGTATTTACTCAACATTCGGACGAGTGGACAACCGCTGCCGAACAGCAGCTACAGGATTGGCTGGCGCAACATGACAGCAACCGCCTGGAATATGAGCGCGCGCTCAAGCTTTGGCAACAGTTGGATCAACTAAAGCCTGCCTCCTTTCCGGCTCGGCAAGCGGCCCAGCAAATTCGGGCAAAGCGCATGCAACGCAAACAACTTGTCCGCAAAATTAAAGACACCGGGTTGATGGGCTTGCTGGTGCTGACCACGATTTTTGGTTTGAATGAATATCGGATGACTGATTGCTATGCCACCGCACTAGGCGAACGCAAGTCGATTGATTTGGCCGATGGCTCGCAAATCATCCTCAACACCGACACCCAACTGTCCGTGAAAATGACTGACAACCATCGGGTGCTTAGTCTGGCAAAAGGCGAAGTTTATGTGAGTGTGGCTCATGAAGTGGACCGGCCCTTCGATGTAATAGCCGGCAATGGCCGTATACATGACATTGGTACCCGCTTTAATGTCTATTCGGCCAACAACACAACACAAGTAACTGTCGCCGAAGGTAAAGTACAGATCATTCCGGACAGCAAAATAACCGGAGCGCGCTGGCTGGATCACGTCATCAGCCGATCGGCATTTTGGCTGCAACTGAGCAGCACACCGAGTAACGACGAAAGCCCTACATTGGTAGTAGGCCAGCAAATTAGCTACGACGACCAAGGCGAAGTCAATGCGCCGATTGCCAATGCCGCCAACGTCATTGCCTGGCGAAGTGGCCGGCTGGTATTTGAGATGGCGCCTTTGGAAGCCGTCTTAAGCCAGGTGCAGCGTTATCACAAAATAAGCTTCCAATACAGCGGCGAAGCAATTAAACAAATTCGCGTATCGGCCAGCTTCGAAATCGACAACCTGCCCAAAATACTCAACACCTTGCAAGCGGCATTGCCGATCAAAACCCAGCAATTGCAAGACGGCAAGATTATGGTTTCGTTTACCAGAGGCTAGCAAATAGCTCGACGTCGAATTCTCAGTAAACGGTTCGTTTCGGGATTAAAGCCCCATAGCATCCAATTCATCAAGCATTTTCAAAGCCTGTTTCGCATTGCCGCGCACCCGTGCAGCCATAAACCGTTGCTTGGCTTCATCTTCCGCCAGTGCTTGTGCAGAAAACTCAAACATCAATTTGTTAAGGCTAATGCCTCTGACTTTGGCAATATCTTTCAGTCTTTCCGCCATGTCTTCAGGTAAACGAATTGATAAGGTAGTCATGATTCTAATAACCTCAATAGCTGTTGCGGTGTAACGACTTCAAAACCAATGTGCCTAAGTTCCGCATTGGCGAAGTAAAATGGTCTAATAATCCCGGACACTTCTAAAGGCAGAATTTATACTGCTATCAGAGGTGACCATGAGTAACGACAAAAAACACAATAGACCCAAATACAGCCTGGAATTCAAACAAGATGCCGCTAGATTGGTTCTTGAAAAAGGCTACAGCCAGCAGCAAGCGGCCGATCATTTGGGAATATCGTTAAGTGCCCTGGGGCGTTGGGCACGAGCGGAACGCAAGCCATCGCCCAACGACTCGTCGACTAAAAAGTCTGGCCTGAATCTGGGGGATCATGACGAATTGATACGATTACGCAAGGAAAATGAACAACTGCGAATGGAGCGCGAAATCTTAAAAAAGGCCGCCGTCTTCTTTGCGAAAGAAACCGAATAAAGTACGGGTTTATTCGAGAGCAACAGAAGACCTATCCAGTGACCGTGCTGTGTCGAGTGATGCAGGTGAGCACCAGTGCTTATTATGCGTGGTGTAACAGCCCGCCAGACGACGATAAAAAACATCAAGATCAACAGCTTGCCGATAGCGTGCGGCAGATTTTTACCGACAACAAGCAGTGCTTCGGTTCGCGTCGTTTAGCGGATCGATTGCAGAAGCAAGGTTTAGCCGTTGGCCGCTTTAAAACGCGGCGGATCATGCAGGAGTTGAAATTAAAGGTTCGCTATCCCAAACGCTTTAAAGTGACCACGGACAGCAACCACAGTGAGGCCATATCCCCCAATCGGCTAGATCGGCAGTTTAAGGTCGCTCAGCCGAACCAGGTGTGGACGACGGATATTACCTATGTCTGGACGTTACAGGGCTGGCTGTATGTTGCGGTCGTGATCGATCTGTTCTCCCGCCAAGTAGTGGGCTGGGCCATTGATGACCATATGCGGACCTCGCTCTGTGTCCAGGCATTACAAATGGCCTTCTGGCGTCGTAAACCGCCGCCTGGACTGTTGCATCATTCCGACCGTGGCAGCCAGTATGCCAGCCGGGAATATCGGCAACATCTGGCGGTGATGAAGATGGAGCAGAGCATGAGCCGCAAAGGCAATTGTTGGGATAATTCGCCGACGGAACGATTTTTTCGTAGTCTGAAACATGAACAGCTCAACTACGAAAAATTCAAAACCCAAGAGGCGGCGAAACTGAGCGTGATCGATTATTTGGCTTTTTACAATGGCCGTCGATCACACTCAACATTGGGCTATCAATCCCCGATCGAATTCGAGCGGAAGTTTTCAAGAGACGCTGCCTAAACAGGTGTCCGGTTTTTGTTGACCATTACAGATGCGGTGGCGATAAAGGCGGCGGAAACAGGAAGCAATGCAGCATCGACTTTGCCGGCTGTTACGGTGTTGGGCCAGGCGATCTACGACACCACCGATCCTTACAACGAAGACTACCGGCTAGCCAACGCTAACACGGCCACCAAAACCGATACACCGATTATGGAAACGCCGTATTCGGTCAAGGCGGTGCCGAAACAGGTCATGGAAGATCAGCAAGTGGTCAGGATCGAGAAAGCCTTAGAAAACGTCGCTGGAGTGGTGCAAGAACCCTCGAGCGCGGGTTTACGCGATAGTTTTAATATCCGGGGGTTCTCGACCGGCAACGACATTCTGTTTTACCGCGACGGCAATCCGGTTCCGCAAAACGGCGGCAACGCATTTTCCAGTAAGCGCGATACCGCCAATCTGGAACGAATCGAAGTATTGAAGGGGCCGGGATCGCTGTTGTTCGGCCGGGTCGAACCGGGCGGCATCGTGAATTTGGTTACAAAACAGCCCTTGGCAACCCCGTATTATTCCTTGCAGCAACAATTCGGCTCGTTCGACTTTTACCGGACCACGATCGACGCCACAGGCCCTATTAGCAAAGGCGGCGATGTGTTGTATCGCCTGAACGCCGCCTACGAAGGGGCAGGCTCCTTTGCCGATTTTGTTGATAGCGACCGCTTCTTCGTCGCGCCCACCTTAAAATGGCTTATCGGCCCGCGCACGCAACTGACTGCGGAAATGGAATACCAACGTTTCGATGAAACGCCGGGGGCCGTCGTCACCGCGCTTTCCAATGGCACGTCCGCTTATCTCCCAAAGTTTTCCCGAAATTTGACGGCCAGGGAGCCCGGTTGGAATTCGAATAAAGGTGACCGCATTCTGGCTGGATTCAATTGGTCGCACGGTTTTAACGACAACTGGACGCTATCTCACCGCTTTTATTACACCGGCATTAACGCCGATGTTCGTGACGCTTGGTTAAGAGGGTTCGCTGATGCCGACGGCAATGTATCGCGCGGTTACGAACGCCAGCTGGCCTCGACCGACAACTACTTTACCTCAATGAATTTAAGCGGTAAGTTCGATATTTGGGGTTTGAAAAACACCCTGCTCCTGGGCGGCGATTATTACCGGTCTGACGCCAAGGATCCTTTCGACGTGCGCTTCATTCCGGGCACCTTTAACTTATTTAATCCGGCTTATAACACGGTCGGTTTTGACGGTATCGATGTGAATAATCGGGTCACCTTCGGGGTCGATAACACCACATCCTGGCACGGCTTGTATTTTCAGGACCAAATCGAATTGCCACTTAACGTGTTTGCCTTGGGCGGGTTTCGTTACGACCAAGCCGACCAGTTCGATCATCTGACCCATGCCAAAGCCGGCAACGAAAATCGGGTGAGTCCGCGCGGTGGCCTGCTCTGGCGACCGATTCCGGAATTATCGTTTTACGGCAGTTACACCGAAAACTTCGGCGCTCAAAACGGGATTAACGGCATGGGCGGCATTCTGCCGGCGCAAACCGCGCAGCAGTGGGAACTAGGAACAAAAACCGAACTGCTGGACGGAAAATTTAGCGCCACGGTAGCGTATTTTGATTTGACCAAGCAAAACATGGCGACGCCGGATCCCAATAACGCCTTGTTGATGCAATCGATAGGCGAAGCGCAAAGCCGCGGCGTGGAATTGGATACTTCCGGCGAATTGTTGCCCGGTTGGCGGGTGATCGGCGGCTACAGCCACTTGTTTTTCGCCAATACCACGCGCGACATTGGTTGGGACGGCGGCACGGGCTTTCAGGGCAAACGCATGCCCAACGCGCCGCACAACATGGGCAGTTTGTTCAGTTCTTACGAGTTTCTCGACGGCGATTTGAAAGGCTTTAAATTCGGCGGCGGCATTACCGCTTTGAGCGAGCGCCAGGGTAATTGGGCCAACGGCTACCAAATACCGGGTTATGTGCTGGTCAATCTAATGACTAGTTATTCGATGAAGGTGGGCAAGGCTAAACTAACCACGCAACTGAATATCGATAACCTGACAGACAACTATTACTTTGCCGGCAGCAATACCGGAAACGCTGTTTCAATTGGGGCTCCGCGGTCGTTTTTAGGATCGGTCCGAATCGAGTATTGAGCTGATAATAAAGGACCGTTGGGGTGAGATAACGAACCCCAACATTTTTGACCGGTTTGGCCCCTGACTACCATTGACCCGAATATCTCGCTTTCACGGTCGGTTGGTGGCTGGGCGCTTGTCGTGTTGGGGTTCGTGCCTCACCCCAACCTACGTTCGTCCAAAAGGGATTATTTTTAAATCATTGCTGCATTGCCGATGACTTGCACTCCAGCCGAATGGTTTGTTCCGCGTTCACAACTGCTGAGGCACAGCTTTAAAAGCGGCAAATTTTTTGATACAAGCCGATGAACAACCATTCCCAGCCCTTAACCGCCGCGTACTTGCGCCACCAAACCGAGCTACAACAATTTCTATGGCGCCAAGTCCATTGCCGGGAAGCGGCAGCGGACTTGCTACAAGATACTTTTCTGCACATCGCCGACTATCCGGGGCAAGATACCATTGCCAACTGCCGGGCGTTTTTATACCGGGTGGCCGTTAATCTGGCCTTGGATTATTTGCGCAGCCAAGCCCGGCAGCAACTGCGCGATGGCGGCACTGTGGAGGAAGACTTGCAATGTCCCTGCCCGCTGCCCGAGCGGTTGGTGCAAGGCCAGCAGCAATGGTCAGCGGTCGAACGCTGGCTGCACGATTTGCCGGCAATCAGCCAGCAGATATTGTGTTTGCGTCGGCTAGACGGCAAGCGCCATCAGCAAATTGCCGCTGAATTACAGATCTCGGAACGCCAGGTCGAACGCATATTGTACCGAACCGGAAAAATGCTGGCTGGCGCGAACTTGACCTGATGGCGAGTTACCGGAAAGATTTAAGCGCTCACACTAGCTTTTTGATGCCAATAAACTTATTCCCAGCCCCCAGTTCCATTTCAAAATAGCCTTGTATGCCGGTCTTGGTCAGATAACGTTGAATATTGCCGGCCGGGAACACCAGACGGCGACCGTCGTCAGCAAGAGTAACCACGTTTTTGGCGACGCCTTGATAGACGGCCAGATATTGGTCGTAACTCAGATTGAGTTTGAAGCGGATGAATTGATTAGCCATAAAAAAGCCGCGCCGGTTGATCCGGCACGGCAAGGGAGCGTCCTAACGAGCGTTTTGCAAAGCGGCGATGCGTTCGTCCAAGGGCGGGTGACTCATAAACAAGCGTTGTACGCCGCCGCCGTTGATACCAAATGCCGCCAGTTCGCCGGGCAATTCGGCCGGTTCATGCGAACGCTGTAATGCGCGCAAGGCGCCTATCATTTTCTGGCGACCGGCCAAGTTGGCGCCGCCGGCATCGGCGCGGAATTCGCGGTAACGCGAGAACCACATCACTAGCATCGAAGCCAATATCGACAAGGCGATTTGCGCGACCATCTGCGTCACGTAATAGGCCGGGCCGTAACCGCGTTCGGTTTTAAAGACCAACCGGTCCACCAGGTGACCGATAATCGTCGCGAAAAAATAAACGAAGGTGTTTACCACGCCTTGCATCAAGGCCATGGTGATCATATCGCCGTTGGCGACGTGACTGATCTCGTGGCCGACCACGGCTTCCACTTCATCCGCATTCATGCTGCGCAACAGACCGGTGCTGACTGCCACCAAGGCGCTGTTGCGGCTGGCGCCGGTGGCGAAGGCGTTGGCTTCCGGCGCATCGAAAATACCGACTTCCGGCATGCCGATACCCGCTTGTTTAGCTTGTTGGGCAACGATGCCAAGCAACCATTGTTCGGTTTGATTTTGCGGCTGTTCGATAACGTGCACGCCCATCGCGCTTTTAGCAGACCATTTCGACATAAACAACGAAATCACCGAACCGGTCATACCGATTACCGCAGACATGGCCAGCAAGCCTTCGAGATTTAAATTAACGCCTTGAGCATCTAGCGCGCCTTTCAAACCTAAGACATTAAATATGATGCTGATCGCAATCATGATGGCCACGTTGGTAGCCAGAAATAGCAATATTCTCATCATGGCGTAACTTTCCTGTGTTGTTATAAAGTGGGTTTAATTTGGGGAGTCGAAAGATTAAATTCAAGACTATAGAGTGTTAACATCTGCCAAAGTTTACTTGAGGGACATAAAAATGAGAATTATAAAGTCGCTATTGATGCTGTTTGCCGCCGCACCGCTATGCCTGGCAGCCACTCCGGAACAAGAAGCCGTGCTAAAACAATTGCGCTTGCCACCAGGTTTTAACATTAGAATTTTCGCCGACGATGTTCCCAATGCCCGACAAATGGCGCTGGGCGACAATGGCGTGGTCTATGTCGGCTCGCGGCAAGGCAGCGTCTATGCCGTTCAGGATAAAGATGGCGACGGCGTCGCCGAACAAAAGTATCTGGTCGCCCAACAACTCAATCTGCCCAATGGCGTGGCCTACAAAGACGGCACACTTTACGTTGCGGAAATTCAACGCATCATTCGTTTCGACGAGGTCGGCCAACGCTTGGCCAGCCCACCCAAGCCGGTTACAGTATTTGATCAATTCCCGTCCGACCGGCACCATGGCTGGAAGTATCTGCGTTTTGGCCCGGACGGCAAGTTATATACCGGAATAGGCGCTCCTTGTAACGTCTGCGACCCGGAGAAACCGATATACGGCTCGCTAATCCGCATGGATCCTGACGGCACCGACATGGAGATCCTGGCGCGCGGCATCCGTAACACGGTGGGTTTCGATTGGGAAACCCGTAGCGGCCATCTGTTTTTCAACGACAATGGCCGCGATTATCTAGGCGATGATGCGCCAGCCGACGAGCTGAACGAATGGAACCAAAAAGGCGAGCATTTCGGCTTCCCTTACTGCCATGCCGGCACCATACCCGACCCCGAATATCCCGGAAATAAGGAATGCTATAAATTCAAGGCACCGGCCTGGAAATATAAAGCCCACATTGCACCGCTGGGCATGCGTTTCTACACCGGCACCCAATTCCCGGACGTCTATTTCCGCCAATTATTCGTGGCCCAACACGGCTCCTGGAATCGCACGCAACCGCAAGGTTATCAGGTTAATGTGGTCAAATTCCGCGAAGGCCAAGCCTACAACGAACAGCCCTTCATCAGCGGCTGGCTGACCGCGCAAGGCACCGTCTTGGGACGCCCGAACGACATTATTCAAATGCCGGACGGCAACCTATTGATCAGCGACGACAGCTTGGGCGTCATCTACCGGGTAAGCTACGGCCGATGAGCGACAAACAATTTCAAATACTGGATACGCAGGTTGTGTATGAAGGCTTTTTCCGGCTGGAGCAATACACCCTGAAACACACGCTGTTCAACGGCGGATGGAGCCCCCCTTTAAAGCGGGAATTGTTCCGCCGCGGCAATTGCGTGGCCGTGCTGCTGTATGATCCGGACCGCGACGAAGTGGTGTTGATAGAGCAGTTCCGCGTCGGCGCGGTCTTGCAACCCGAGCGGGCCTGGCAGCTGGAAATCGTCGCCGGCGCCATCGAGGAAGGCGAAACCGCCGAAGAAGTGGCTTATCGCGAAGCCCGCGAAGAAGCCGGCTGCGAGATTGAAGAACTCATCGAAATAAAACAGTTCTTCACCACCCCCGGCGGCTCGTCGGAGTGGATTACCCTGTTCTGCGGCCGGGTAGATAGCAGCCGGGTAGGCGGCATTCATGGTCTGGCCGAGGAAGATGAAGACATCCGTGTCACAGCCGTCAAATTCGACGAGGTATTTCGAATGCTGGAAGACGACAAAATCGAATCCGGCATTCCCATCCTCGCTATTCAATGGCTGTATATTCATCGCGAGAAGTTGCGTAGCCAATGGTCGACTGGGGCTTAATAGGGCTGCTAGTTTGAAGACAAGAGAGTTGGCCTCTGGAAATAAACCCATCCCAACCGGTCGTGGGTGGGGGTTTATAGAATGTTTCAGCGATTGAGCCGGCGGCAACCAGTCTTGATAGATGCCGCCCCAAAGCACTGAATACCCCCTCTACCTGGTTTGTAAAGAACCCGCCCGATCCAGCCATTTGCTGGCTTTTTCATTCAGCCAGGCCAGAGCAAACTCGTCTTTTTTGATCAGCATATCCAGAAACGCACTGGAAACGCTGGCGATGGCCGCGACTTGTTTGTAGCCCAAGTTCGGATCGCGGCGCTCGGCTTTGCCAAACAGACCGCCGCCCGGACCGCCACCGCTCATACCTCGACGTCCACCACCATGCCCACCAGCACCGCCGCCGGCATCCATCCCGCCCATGTCCGATTCCCCGCGCCTCGATCCACTCAAGCCAAAACGCCCACCCAACTCATTGCCCGCCAACAATCGATGCCCGGCACCGCGCAGTAGCAACAAATATTTGCCGCCGGCCGGAGCCTGCTCCCAAACCGCCGTGCGCACGGCAGCCGAACTAATCGCATACGGGTCGTTGTCCTCGCTACCGGTAATCGTCAGCATCGGCAAGCGCAAGGCCTGAAACCGACTGCGAACATTGCCTTCGGCCAAATCCACCGACGGGCTTAACACTATCGCCGCGACCGGCCTGAGCTCGTCGCTATGCGGCAAACCGACACCAAAACTCTCACCCAAGGCCGCCGCCACGGTTTGCGCTCCCAAATCGTAGCCCGCCAGAATCACCTTGCTTAAATCGGCAGACCCGTACAAAGGCTGCCGCAAACCGGCGCGGGTTTGCACTTGCCGATAGGCCCAAAACAGCTGCTCCAGGCGGATTTTCAAGTTTTCGGTGGCAAAATATTGATGACCAACATAGTGCAACTCACTTTCGCGAGCGCTCCGCGATTGCCGACGCGGCTTGTCGCCGAACCAACCGCCGCGCGCCTCGTCCGGCCGTAGCGCCATATTCTCATCAGCCAGCTCGACATTCTCGTCATCCGGCATCTCCTCCGGGTCATCGAAGCGGCGTTCCGCCTCCAACGCTTTCAGTGCCCGACTAAGCACCACCGGCTGCATACTAAACACCAGATAACCGGCCTTAGCCCAGGTTTCCCGCCACAAACGCCCGGCTCCGGCGTCTTCACCCAAGCTGGGCAGATAAATAATCAAGGGGTAGCTGCCCGGCGTGTTCGGCCCGATCAGTTCCACTTCCAGTTCCGTTTGCTGATAAATCCAGACATCGTGACTCACATCGATAGCAAAATTCCGTGCGGTTTTGTAGGCACCAGAGCCCAATGCCTCGGTCAATTTTTCCTGCTGATCTTCCTGACTGGGCATTGGCGGTCTTGACGAACAGGCGGCGAACAACAGCAGCCAACAGCACAATAGCCATCGGCTCGATTTAAAGGATTTATAGCGTTGAGGCATGACTTTGCAACTCCGGCAAAAGATCGGATACAGGTTATCGATATCGCCATTATCGCCGACAGACGGCCAAACCGGCTCTAGCAAATTGTAAAATTGGGTAAACAAATCCGCGCTGGCGAAATGGCGCGCTGGAAGCCATGAAGATTAGCCGGGTTGACGCTGCAAAATTTCCAATGCTTTATCAAAAGCAAACACTTCGACATGCCGCGTCAAAAATGCCAGGCCTTCGCAGCCCAAGGCCTGCAGCAATTGCTGACGGTGATTTGCTAAATAGACTTGGGACTGAATATTGCCTTCTTCCAGCAATATCCTCAGGCCTTCGACGACTGCGTGCAGGACATCCGCAGAATATTTAGGCTGCGGATTCTCTTTGAGCACGGGCTCATTCGGCAACGCGGCGCGGATCTCGGCAATTAAAGACGCCAGTTGTTCGGTCAATTGCGTGAGCGGAAGCGCCAATGAAGCAACCGCATCGGCTGCGCCCGTTTTTAGCATCATTTCTATGCCTTCGGCGGTCTGCCGGATGTGGGTTATTCCCAAGGTCGCCGCACTACTTTTTAAGGAATGCGCGGCTCTTTGCGCTGATACCCAATCGCTAACCGCCAATAACTGCCTGATATTGTCAGCCTCGGCGGCATGCCGCTCGGCAAAATGCCGCAGCTGGCGCAGATAAAACGGCAGTTTGTTTTGCACATTGTACAAACCAGCCTTGAGATCCAGGCCGGGGATGCTCGCTAAGCGCTCATGTAACAAAACTGTGCCATCACCCCGCCCCGACGGACTGGCAACCCTAACAAGCTCACCAGCCTCCGCCTGGGGCGGCATCCAGCGTAATATCGCATCGTACAGCACCTCGGGATTGACGGGTTTGGGGATATGGTCGCTCATCCCAGCGTTAAGGCAATTTTGCCTATCCTCGTCAAATGCGTTGGCAGTCATCGCTAGTATCGGGGTTTTTTCCCGTCCCGGCATACGTCGAATCGCCAGGGTTGCGGCGATACCATCCATATCCGGCATCTGCATATCCATCAGGATTAGGTCATAAGCATTTTTGGCCGCCATCTCGCAAGCGATCCGGCCATTTTCAGCCAGATCGACTAATAAACCCGCCTCCTGCAACAGCTCCAACGCCACTTCCTGATTGATCGGATTGTCTTCGGCCAACAACACCCGCCGGCCTTTCAGGGCTGAGAGATCCGGATGCTGTAAGTCCGCAGTGGCTTTTTGCCGCCACCCCGAGAGCGCGCCAGCGATCACATCGTGTAAGGTCGATAGTGTCACCGGTTTAGCTAAATGTCCGACAACTCCCGCCTTTTGTAATTCTTCGGCGCTGTTGTCGTAACTATACGCCGTCACCAGCACAATTTTTGGTAAGGACTCGCCAAGCATTTTGCTCATCCTCTGCGCGGTTTGAATCCCGTCCATTCCCGGCATCATCCAGTCCAGCAACACCAGGTCGAACGGTGCATTGGCCAGCTGGGCATCTGCAACACTTTGTAAGGCCGCCGCGCCGGAATCGGCAGTACCAACCCGTGCCTCGAACCTGGTCAGCATGTGCGCGATGGCTTCACGGGCCTCGCTCACATCATCTACCACTAATACTTTTAAACCTTTGCGTATCTCCGGCGCAGGCAATGGTTGCGGAGAGCCCGCTGCGTAGCGGAACGGTAACTCCAGCCAAAACGTACTGCCCCGCCCCAGTTCACTTTCCGCGCCCACTGTGCCACCCATCATTTCGATAAGGCGTTTACTGATGGCTAATCCCAATCCGGTACCGCCGAAGCGCCGCGAAGTCGAAGAATCGGCCTGCTCGAAAGCTTGAAATAAACGGCTGCATTGCTCGGCATTCATGCCTATGCCGGTGTCGCTGATTTCAAATCTAGCGACAATGCCCTCCGGGTTTTTGTCTATTAATCGCGCCCGAAACACTATGTGCCCAGCATCGGTAAACTTGACCGCATTGCTGGCAAAATTAATCAGAATCTGCCCCAAGCGTAAGGCGTCGCCGCGTAACACCACGGGCAAAGCCGGATCGATACGGTTAATCACTTCCAGGCCCTTTTCAGCGGCTCGGTCGCAAATCAGGTCATTCAAAGTTTTGAAAACCTGGTCAAGATCGAAATCGTTGATGTCCAAAATCAACTTACCGGCTTCGATTTTGGAAAAGTCCAGGATGTCGTTGATGATGCCCAGCAAATGCTGCGCGGCGGCGGAAATCTTGGTCAGCTGCTCACGCTGTTTAGCATCCAACGCGGTATTTTGTAACAAATGCGTCAAACCGATGATGGCGTTCATTGGGGTACGGATTTCGTGGCTCATATTTGCCAGAAATGCACTTTTAGACACATTGGCCACTTCCGCCGCTTGCATCGCATCAGCCAACTGTTCGGTGCGATCAACCACCAATTCTTCGAGATGTTCGCGATAGTTTTCCAACTCTTCGAGCATCTGTTTCTTTTCGGTAATATCGTCCTTGATAGCCATGTAATGACTAATCCGGCCATCTTGCTCACGCATCGGCACGACGATAACCGATTCTACAAATTCACGACCATCCTTGCGTTTATTGATAAATTCGCCTTGCCAGGACCGACCACTCGTTAAATTATCCCAAAGCGCTACGAAATACTCAGGCTTGGTCTTGCCCGATTTCAAAAGACTGGCTTTTTGGCCCAATAGCTCGGCGCGCGTATAGCCGGTAGTTTGAATTACCGCTTCGTTGACGTACTCGATGCGCGCATCCAGATCGGTGATAACGATGCTCTCAGGGCTTTGCTCGACCACCAGCGATAATTTGCGCAGCTCTTCCTCCGCATGCTTACGCTCAGTGATGTCCATCAGCGATGCCAGTAAATTGTCGCCCATCGTAATACCGGTGATGATAGCGGTGCGCACCTCGCCATTTTTACAGGTCACCTGATATTCCTGCGATTCTATAGGGACATTCTCTTCGGCCGCGCGCCGCTGCAAGCCTTGCCAGACTTCGAAAACTGCTTGCCGGTAAACCGGATCGGGATAGGCATTGCGCCACCAATCGGCCACGGTCGGGATGTCCGACAAGGTATAACCAAAAGTGCGGGTAATAGACTGGTTCAAGGCCAGCATGGTGCCGTCGGCGTCGATCAGTCCCATTGGTACCGGCGCCACATCGAACAACTTGCGGAAATTAGCTTCGCTTTCCCGCAACGCCGCCTTGACACGTTTGCGCTCGGTAATGTCACGTACTATTTTCGAAGCACCGATGACCTTGCCGTCGCGATCTTTTATCGCCGAAATCGTCATGGCAACCTCGATTCGGCTACCATCCTTATGCAGCCGTTGCGTTTCGTAATTGCTTATCCGCTCGCCACTGACAATACGCTGCAGCAGGTTAGCTTCGGTTTCAAATAGTTCGGATGGAAGCAGCGACGTAATCGGCTGGCCGATAATTTCAGCTGCGTTATAACCGAACATGCGTTCGGCCGCGGCATTCCA
This sequence comes from Methylomonas albis, assembly GCF_014850955.1. Classification (NCBI taxonomy): domain Bacteria; kingdom Pseudomonadati; phylum Pseudomonadota; class Gammaproteobacteria; order Methylococcales; family Methylococcaceae; genus Methylomonas; species Methylomonas albis. The sequence continues at coordinate 1,034,553 of NZ_JACXSS010000001.1, read as the reverse complement.
ACTGGTAACCATCCCATCCAGGTTTTTGCCGATAATGGCATCGTCGGAAGAATTGACTAGTGCCGCCAACTGAGTACGTTCCGCCACCAAACCCTGCTCCAGCAACTCATTCGCCGCTTTCAGAGCCTGCTCGACCCGTGCGCGTTCGGTTACTTGCTGTTGCAACTGTTCGTTGGCGGCGCGCAATTGCGCGGGGCTGGGTAATTGCAGCGCCTTGGGAATCAACGGAATCAACACCGCCACCGTCACCACCGAGACTATCGCCGTCACCACTTTGGTGAACGCATCCAGGCTGTAAAGCGGCTCCCAGATCACCACCACATCCATCAAATGCGTCGTGCCGCAGGCCAGAATGAACACCACAAACAGCCAAAGCACCCGGATGTACGGAAAATCCTGCCGACGCCGCGCGAAATAACCCAAGGCAACCGGCAGCAAAAAGTAGCACAGGAATATCAAGCCATCGCTAATCACGAACGTCCACAACAAACCCGGCGACCAGCTTAGGCAATAACCATGCGGCATGAAATTATTGTCGGTCAAGAATTTGAGAGTTTCATTCATAGCAGCGGTGTCGGTTAAGAGTTAAATCGGCAAGTCGACGTCCTGAACCGCATGCCACCAATAAACCACCTCTTCCCGATGTAAGAGACGGCTAGAGCGTTCTCGATAAAAACCTGTACATGCAAAAATAGCAGCTAGCCAAAACAGCGTAAGATTAAAGACTTTAACTCTATCAATTAAATTCCGTAGACCAGCGATGTAACAGCAGTGGCAATCGCTGCAGCGAGGGCTGCCGGAGTCCGTGCGCCACTGTCGGCACAAAGCTTTTCACAGCCCTGTAACCTGGTTTCCGCAGCCTTTAAAGTACTTATTGAATCCGGGCCGGGGTAGGCCAGACGCGGGCAACACGGGTATTCGTTAATCATCCGCGCCGGCAATAAGGGCATGTCGCCGGATAGTTCCGGGAAAGGCAGTGGTAGTTCCAGTTGTATGGGGGGCGCTCGTTATCGGTCATTTTGTAATTCACTTTGTCATCATATTTGCATTACCTGGAGCCAGCCATGCCCGCTATCAGCTTACGCTTACCCGACGATGTGGAAGCCAAGCTCAAAGCCGAAGCCCAATTGGAAGGCAAAAGCCAATCCGAAATTGCCCGTTTGGCCATCACCGAATACCTGGCCCGCCGCGAACGCAAGCGGTTTATGGCGAAAATGGTGGCGGAAGTGCGCACGGCCTATGCCGATCCGGAAATCCGCCGCGAAGCCTTGGCCATTGTCGAAGAATTCGATGCGGCCGACGCGGGCCTGGAGCGTTTGATTGCCGAAGAACGCGCCGCCGGCATCGACCCCGACGAAAAATGGTGGGAATGATGAAGCGCGGTGAAATTTGGGTCGGTAACCTCAACCCGCCGCGCGGGCGGGAAATCGGCACAGCCCGGCCGGTGCTGATTATCCAAACCGACGAATTGAACAAAAGCATCACGCCTATGGTTGTGGTGCTGCCGTTGACCACGCAAGTTTATCCGCTGTTTAAACGCTGGCGCGTCACCTTGCCGCCGCGCGGGCGTCGGCTGAAATCGTGCCAAATCATTACCGACCAACCGCGCGCGTTGCACCGAGACCGCATCGGCGAAGGGCCGCTGGCCACCGTCAGCGCCGAGGAACTGGCGGCGGTGGAGAAGAGTTTAAGAGCGGTGATGGGCTTGTGGTGAGGGCTCGCTGGCGCAACGCCTTGTCGGCCAGCGCCGACGCGGCTTTAGGTCAAGGCACCGATCAATGTTATGCCGTGGATTTCGACATTTTTCCCGCACGCTTTTTGGCAAGAGCATCGATTTTCCGGGCGGCAATGCGCGCCAGCAATTCGCTGGCCGGTTCGTCGTTGGGGTCTTGCGGGACCAGTTCGCCGCGAAAGGCTTTGGCTAACAGGGCTGGGGTGAGTTTTTCGACTTGGGTGCGGGCGGCTTGGTAGCGGGCTTCCAGGCGGTCGGCGTAGGCGAATAGGGATTCGACGCGGCGGACGATTTCGATTTGTTCATCAAGTTTAGGTATCGCCACTGGAAGTGTTCGCAAATCTTCAAGGTTAATACCCGTATATGCAACCCCTCTTTCAACACCGCTCAACCATCTCTGGCTTCTATCAGCTCCAATCCACAAAGCCAAAAATTGAGGGTTAACTGTTGTAATGTTTCCAGGAATGACTGCGACCTCCCTGGAAACATTCCAGCCAGCCATATCTGAAGTTGCGACTGCCACACCGCCTAGTGTACCTCGAACATTTACTAAAACTTCGTTCCCCTGAAGAATTGTGCGGCTATATTCGTTTGATAAGCTCTGAGCAATTTTTTTCATTCCATCATTTTCAAATTTCAACCAACGGACATTGCTAGTTCGTAGACACGGAACGCCATTGGCAATGTCATCCCCCAGTTTTATAACTCCATAAGTAATCACTCGATCTCGATAACACAGATCTTGTAGATTAGTCTCTGCAATGAGCTTATCAGCACACCCATATTTCTGAGTTCGCCAATCTTCAGTTAAGCCTCCATCAGTCGCATATGAAACAACAGACTGGCGAAAACGCTTGATGATGGCTGGAATTCGGTCAAGGCGGTCGCGGCAGGTATCTACTCGAGCCAGCACGGCATCGAGTTTGTCGGCGATGCGTTTTTGTTCGTTGTGGGGAGCGAATACGAATGGAGCGGCACGGCCAGTTTCGGTACCCAGCCGTGGCATGTTTAACCCGTGACTTTCGGCTTCTACATAATCGAGAAAAGCCGGATGTTTTAACCAATAAAACAGAAAACGAGCACCCAAATTGTCGTTGGTTTTCAACGGTATGATTTCTGTCGAACAGTAGCCTGCTTGGTCGGCTATCAGTACCTTATTCAGGTAGGGCCGCAGCTTTCCGTACAGAACATCGCCAATTTCGAAGTGGTTTTTGGTACTTTTCGAACCGCGGTCGGAAAATTTGCATCTAGCCAAGAGTTTGGACGTATGTTTTTCAATGTCTTCCAATTCCAGCACCCAAGCCGATGATTCGATTTTGTTTGGCTCGACTTTTACGGTCTTGTCATAATCGACGACTTCGCCCAATTTGGTTATTGTCCAAGTCGAAGGCACCTCAGGCAGCCTGCTCATGATGGCTCCTTGCCGTTGTCGGTATTATTTGTATGAATCCCCCCTAGCCCCCCTTTTTCAAAGGGGGGGATTAGGTTGGAGTGGTCTGGCTTATCTCTCCCGTTTTCAAAGGAGAGGATTGAGTTGAATTGGTCGGGGGTGGCTACATCTTTACCAAGGGTGGGTATTGGCAGCGCTGAGTCTGGGGTAGCTCCATCGTTTTCATCGGGAGAATCAGAGGCGCCAGGGCCGCAGTTATCTCCCCCCTTTGAAAAAGGGGGGCCGGGGGGGATTCGACTAATCACCTCCACCACCGCATCCAGCTCCAACAACACTTGCCGGTTATCGAAGCGCAATACTCGCAAGCCCAGGTTTTGCAAATACGCATCGCGTCGCTGATCAGCGGCTTGGTGTTCGGCCTCAAAATGCTGGCTGCCGTCCAGCTCAACCACCAAGCCGGCCGCCGCACAATAAAAATCGACGATGTAAGGACCCAGCGGCTTTTGCCGGTAAAACTGCCAGCCGTTGATTTGCTTGCGGCGCAGACGGTTCCAGAGTTTTTGTTCGGCATCGGTCATATCGCCGCGCAGTTTGCGGGCGTTGGTTTTCAGACCTTGGTCATACGGCAGGATCAAAGCGCTTCCTCCATGCCCAACTCCGCCAAAATCCCCCGCAATTCCTCCATCGCCGCATCCAGTTCAGTCATCGCTTCCTGAGCCAGTTCGGCGGGTTCCGGCAAGTCCTGGGCTTCAGTGGCGCTGTCGTCTTTCAGCCAACTGATGTCCAGGCTATCGCCGCGTTCGGCAATTTGTTCGCGGCTGAAACGGCGGAAACGGCTGGTTTCGCCCTGGTCGATGCGCTTGGCCAAACTGGCAGGGCTGCCGGTTGGATCGTTACCAAACGCCGCTTCGAACTCCTCAAAGTGTTGCTCGGTGAGTTGAGTGCGCTTGCCGAATTGCGGCATGTTGGCGCTCAGGTCGTAAATCCAGGTTTCCTGGGTGTTGCCTTTGTCGCTGTCACCACGACTGAAGAACAGCACGTTGGTTTTCACGCCTTGGGCGTAAAAGATGCCGGTCGGCAGGCGCAGGATGGTGTGCAGGTTGCATTTGTCCAAGAGATCGCGGCGAATCTCGGTGCCGACGTTGGATTCGAACAGCACGTTATCGGGTAAAACCACCGCCGCCCGGCCGCCCGGTTGCAAGCCCCGGTAGATATGCTGCAGAAAGCAAAACTGTTTGTTGCTGGTGGGATAGGTAAAGTCGTCGCGGCTGGGCAAGCCACCGCCTTTTTTGGTGCCGAACGGCGGATTGGTCAGGATCAACGAGGCTTTGGGCAAGGCTTGACCTTCCAGGCTGAGGGTATCGCCGTAACGAATGCCGCCGTCGATGCCGTGCAACATCAGATTCATCAAGGCCAAGCGGTGGGTGTCTTGCACGTGCTCCATGCCGTAAAAGGTGCTGTTGCGATATTTGCGTTGCTGGCTGTCGGTGAGCGCGTCGAAGTCGTTATGGGTGCGCAGGTAATGGTTGGCGGCAATCAGGAAGCCGCCAGTGCCCGCGGCCGGGTCTTGAATGGTGTCGGTGAGCGTGGGTTGCATGACCCGCACCATGCTATTGATCAAGGCTCGTGGTGTGAAGTATTGGCCGGCACCGGACTTTTTCTCGTTGGCGTTTTTCTCCAGCAAGCCTTCGTACAAGTCGCCCAAGTCTTCGCGATGCACACTGTACCAATCCAGTTTGTCGATTTCCGCGACCAGCGAGGATAAGGTGGCGGGCTTTTTGATAAAGCTGCTGGCGTTGGCGAATATCTCTTGAACCAGGTTTGAACCGTGGCTGCCGAGGTGGATTAGCAGGATCAGGAGCGCCAGCATTTTTCGGTAAAGCTGAAATGGGTCCCATCCGATTTCAGCGCGAAAAATTTGCTGGCAGTTTATGCCTTCGGCGGCCCCGATTCGTCCGCGTCACCTCGTTTCGACCCAACAGGGGGTCGAAACATCGGCTCTCGCATGACTTGACGCCGTGTCGCGATGCCTTGCAGGTTTTCTCCGCTTCGCTGCGAAAACCCGCCCGGCGCTACGGCTATCGGGGACTAAAAATCTTCACTTCGCTTGCGCTCCGTTTCCAAGATTTTCAGCGTTTGTAAAACTCCAATCTATCTGGCGCGGCGCGGCTTTCCAAGTCCGACCAGCGGTAACCTTCCGGCAATTGCTCTTCGCTGCCGGTTTCCATCGCCATTTTTAAAAACAGCATATAGGTCAGCTCGGTGACGTATTGGTGATAGGTAACGCCGTCATCCTTGAGGATGTTGCACAGGTTCCAGAGTTTGCCGACGATGTCGTTGGTAGTCATGTATTAAGCGTTTGTAAAAATTGTTCTGCGGTGAGAATGGGACACGTAAAGCCGGCTGCCAGGCAGAGTAAATCCTGGTCGCCGGTAATCAAGGCCTGGGCCTCGCCTGCTGTAGCCAAGTCCGAGTACACCTGAGCAATACCGGCAAAATCCCCCCCTTTGAAAAAGGGGGGCCAGGGGGGATTCATAATTTGGCAATAAGGCAAGTAATCGGCGAGCAGTTCTTGCTGATCGTCTGCACTGAGTTTGAATTTGGGATATTGCAATACCCGAATCAATTCCGCTGCCGTGGTTTTGGAGAGCAAAGGTTGAATCTGCTGGTTTTGCCAGGCCCGTCGTAATGGCGTGACGCGACCTTGGGCAAATACCAGGGCCGACAGCACCAGATTGGTGTCGATAACGACGCGGGGTGCGTTGTTTTGTTCCTGCATGCGTTGATTATGAGTCAGTTGTTCCTCCCCCTTTGAAAAAACACCCGACTGGGCATAAAGGGGATCGAGGGGGATTCATTTGAATAATCTCACCTAACCCCTCTTTTACAAAGAGGGGAATGGTTTTAAGTAGTTTGTCTCGCCCAAGCCAGCGCATCATTGATGTCGGATTCCTGTAGATTCAATTCCGCCAGTTTGGCGCGCACGGCATCGCCACGTTGAATACGCACCGGGGTAAGGATGATCTGGCCGTTGCGGGTTTCCACGTCAAAGTATTCTGCGGCCCCAACGGCGGCAGTAATGCTTTTCGGCAGAGTGAGCTGGTTTTTCGATGTCATTTTGGCAAGCATGGCAATCACCGAATCTGAAAGTAAGGAAACCTTACTTTATGCTTTTAGCTGGAATTTTTCAAGCGACGCCCGATTGCCAGAGCGAGTCGTTGAACGCGTCTAAAACGTGCTGCAACTCGCCGTTGAAGAGTTTATCGAGTCGATTGAAACCGCCGCCTTCGCGTTTGAACACCAGATCGGGATCGTCCAGTGCCTCGCGGTCTACCAGCAGATTGGCTTTGGTTTGGGCGGCGATGCGCTTTAACCAGTCGCGCTGCGGAGTACTCCAGGTTTTTTGTGCCAGGATGGCTTGCAAAGCATGATCGACACGTTCGCTATACGGTAACAAGGCGTCGCCAATGGCGACTTGGCGAATGTAACCGACGATACGCGCGGCAATGTCTTGATTGGTCATTTCCCGCCAAGCGGTATCCAGATGGGTTTCGCTGAAACCGGCTTTATCCAGTTCCAGTAACAGCTCACGCAGTTGCTTACGGGTCAGCTCGCGGGGACGGGTCAAGACCGTGGTCAACGCCGGAATGTCGTTGCTGTGGCTTTGGATAAAGGCGCGAAATTCGTTTAAATAATCTTCCGGTTTTTGGGCGTTGCCATAACCACGTTCGACCTTTTTGAGCTGGTCTTCATGGTCAGATACGAAAATCGGCGGCGCAGAACCTGTGCTTTTACGATCGAGAATTTCACCCAGATCGGGATTTTGGGTAAACCAGGCGGCGACTTCGGGGAGTGGCATGGCCCGCAGTTTTTGGATGAAAGCATCGGGCTTCATGCCGGCGCGGGTTTCAAAGTCTTGTGCCGATTGTTCGGATAAATGGCGTTTTTTGCGTTGCAGCTTGGCAATGAACTGGTCGCGTACCAAACTGCGGGCGTCATCATCGCTGACAGACACCAACTCTGCGGCCAACTGGCTAAAGCTGATTTTTGGATCGACTACCACCGGCCGCATCGCAGTCATGTTTTGGATGGCAGCGAAGATTTGTACGGCATCGAAGACACGGAAGGCTTCTTTGCCAATGGCATCGCAAAGTCGCGTGGCACGTCCGAGCATTTGATCGAACAAGATACGGCTGTTGACCCGACGCAGGAACACCAGATTGCAAATTTCCGGGACATCGACGCCGGTGGTCAGCAAATCCACGGTGACCGCGACATTGGGCAGGCGCTCGTTTTTATAGCGGCGGATTTGTTGCAAAGGTCTGTCGGCGGCGCCGGTGATTTTGATGACCGCGTCGTCCTCGACACTACCGTATTCAGCGGCGAAGGCCTTTTTCAATAGATCGACCACCAGATCGGCGTGGGCATCGTTGACGCAGAAGATCAAGGTTTTCTGGCGTGAGGCAGGGTCAAGTTCTTTGGCCAGATATTCACAGACCACACGATTAAACGATTCGGTAATCACCTTGCGATTGAAGTCTTCGACATCGACTTTGATTTCATCGGGGGCTTTGAATAATTCAATCTGGTTGCGGCGTGGATCGTAGACTTTGAGTTCTTCGCCTACTTTCCAGGTAATGCCGTTGCTGGAGAGCTCGGTATGAATTTGTATCGGGGTTCGTAGTCCACCAGATAACCGTCGATCACGGCTTCCCGATAGCTGTAGGTGTAAATCGGCGCACCGAAGATTTGCGAGGTGTGTAAAGCCGGCGTGGCGGTCAGGCCGATTTTGTAGGCATCGAAGTAATCCAGCACTCGGCGATATTTGGAAATGTAATCTTCATAGCCACGGAAGGTCATTTCGGTATCGGACAGCTCGCGGTCCAGCAAATAGCCACGATGGCATTCATCAACCACGATGCAATCGTATTGATCGACAGCTGGCGGTGTGACGTTTTCGGCAGCGAACAACAAGCGTTGCACCATACCCTGTATCGTGGCGATCTGCACGGCGGTATCGTTGTCCGGGGTTTGCTCTTCCAATTCATTGATGCCGAAGGTATCGGCAAAGGTTTGCAGATTTTCCATGCGGGTGTCTTTGAAAGCGTTGGCGGCTTGTTCCCCCAATGCCGAGCGATCCACCAGAAACAGAATCCGCTTAAATCGCTGTGCCTTGAGTAAACGATAAATCAGGGCGATACAGGTTTTGGTCTTGCCCGTGCCGGTCGCCATGGCCAGCAGCATTTCGCGTTGACCGGCGCCAATGGCTTGTTCGGTCGCGAGAATGGCTTCTTGTTGGTAGTAGCGTAATTCAAAACCGTAGTTGAACGGCGTATTGGCCAGTTTTTCGTGGGCCCTAACTTCGTCGCGTTTGATCAGTTCTTTCAAACCGTCCGGCGTATACCAACCATCCAGTGCATGGCTGAGATTATCGGACAGACGTAAATCGCAAAACCACACGCCACTTTTAGTCGCCAGCTGTCGAAGGTAAGGACGGCCATTAGCGGAAAAGACGAACGGAATTCGGTAGCTGTTGTCATCGCCCCAGTTTTGTTCCGGCAAGGTAGTTTCCTCGCTGGGTTTGAAGGTTCGGCTATAGCGTTTGCCTTGTTGCAAGGCACCGGAAACGTCGACGTTTTTGCGTTTAGCTTCGACCACGGCCACCGGCGTCAGGCCAATAAACAAAACATAGTCGGCGGGACCGCTTTCGGTGGGCCACTCGGCAATCGCGCGGTTGCGGTTTTTTTCCGGGCGAGCACCTTGGTTGAATTTGAGGGTTTCCGAATCAGCTTCCCAACCGGCTTGGCGCAATTGTTGATCGATGATCTTACGGGTATCGGCTTCGTCCAATTGCACTGCTTTAGCTGCGTCGTTGGCGGCGGTGATGAATTGGACGACAGTACTTTTGGGTTGGGCGGCAGCGATGGTCTGTTGATCGGCCAAGCGTTGTTCCAGAGAAGCTTTAGCTTGTTCAGCTTCGGCAGCCAATTGCTCCCAAAAAGAACGCTCGTCTTTGGCCTCCCGCAACTGCGATTGGGCAGCCTGCAATTGTTGCGCGACGTCCTGGTGGGCGGACTGGAAATCGGTCACGGCTTGGTTCAAGCGTTCCAGCTCGGCCCGAAGTTCGGCGCTTTCGTCGGTCGGTGGCTGCGGCGGCAGGAATGGGCCGGATTTGTAACTGGAGTCCTTGAAGGCTCGATGAAACCACAATCCTAATTGCCAAGTGAATTTAAGCGTACTAAGCGCGGAACGATGATCACCGGATAAGGCATGATTGGCAGCATTGCCGGCTCGTCTGATTTCGTCGAATAGTTGAAATACTTCCCTCGGCAGCACTCCGCTATCTTGGAGACGACGGAGTAAATCGTATTGTTTTTCATCTTGGGAGGTAAATTGCCCGGTTTTTGCCGCCAACAGTTGCGCCAACAGCTCCGATAGTTGGCGTAGTTTCAGCAAGCAGGTGTTGGGATCGTCGGCGAAATAGTTCTCCGCCAGCAAGCCCAAGTTCAGCAGTTGCGAATCATGCTGCTGAAGAAAAATGAAGTTGGATCGCCGTGAGGTGATCACGACTTACTCGATCCAGTTCGTAGCATTAATGATCGCCGACCGGCATTCGTAACCGGTTGGGCAATGAGCGATTGATTTGCGGAGTCCATTCGTGGCAATCGGATAAGGTGGTTTCGTTATGCAGGCCGTTAGAAGATAGCTGATTTCGCGGCGTGCCGGCAAATTATTCCATCGACCCGAGATTATCAAAAACCCAGGCCGCCGACAGAAGCGGTTGACTGGTTAAGTATGTCCTCTCTACGGGTCATCAAATGTTACATGGGCTTACCACCAAAGTAACGATTTAGCCGGTTTTCGCGTTTGAAATTCAACGTCCCTGTTGTGTAACAACCTGGATACTTACTGATCCTGCCGTTATCATGTCTTATTGCACCGGCCCATAACTGTTTTAACCGTTTGTGTTGAGCGCTTCGGCTGCGCTCAAGACGAACGGATATTAAAACTTCACAAAGCCGGATCGATAGCTTAGAGGCATCTCCTTGGGCCCCCATTCAATACTGATTCAATGCCATGGAAAACGCGACATCAACCAACCAACAAAAAAAACCATCGCTGCCGGAGCATTCGGTAATTTTACCGATGATGCAATTGATCTGGCGACCGCTGGCGACTTTAGCCCGGATTCATAAGCAATACGGCGAGCTGGTGCTCGGACGGCTGTTGGGCAGAAAAATTCTGTTCGTCTGCGACCCGGAATATATAGAGCAGGTTTTCAATCTGGAGGGCAAGGGCCAGTTGAACCGGGATTTTCTGTATGACGCCAAGAAATCGCTGTTCGGTAACGGCTTGGTCAATAGCGAAAACCAGGTTTGGAGTAAACAGCGCCGCTTGATGCAACCTTTGTTTACCAAGGACGCGGTTAAAAATTATGAGTTGATCATGGTCGAAGAAGCGGTCGCGATGGCGGACGAGTTGAAAATGGCGGCGTCTGGCCAAGTTGATTTAAGCACAGAGATAAAGCGGCTGATTCAGCGAATTTTTATCCGCATCCTGCTGGGCAAATCCGTGGATCAGCTGAGCAACGGCGCGGAGCTGATCAAGGTCATAGAAATCATCTGTCAGGAGTTGCCGGTACAGTTGGGCAGCGAAATTGTGCTTGGCCGCCGTTTGAAACGTTTCATCCCGCTAAAATCGAAGCGTTATCTCGCCGCCGTGAACTATCTGCAAACCTTTATCGGTGGGGAAATTGCGCAGACGCGGACGAATCCGGGACAAAGTCTGATATCGCAGTTAATGCAATCCAGTGACCGGAGTACCGGTTACACGATGCCCGACAATTTGCTGCAAGACGAAGCCGTCAATCTGTTCTTCGCCGGTCAGGAAACCACCATCAATACCTTGGTGTGGTTTTTTTATTTAACCGGCAGGCACCCGGAGGTGCGAGATAAGATCGCCGCCGAAATCCGCAGCTTGCCGAACGAAACCTTAAGCTCCGCGCACTTGGGTCAGCTGAGTTATACCAAAGCGGCATTGTACGAAACCCTGCGCCTGTATCCGCCCACATCGGCGCTGTCCACGCAAACCGTTCAGGACATAGAGCTGGGGGATTACGCGATTCCCGCCGGCACCATCGTGTTATTGAGCATGCACACCACCCACCATAGCGCCAGGCTTTGGGACTGCCCGGACGCGTTTAATCCCGACAGATTTCTGGAAACCGCGACGCCCGGCGGACACAAGTACGCCTTTTTCCCGTTCGGCGGCGGTTTGCATAATTGCATTGGGCGCCATTTTGCCGAGCTGGAAATGCTGTTGGTCATAGTCAGTTTTTTCAAGGCCTTTACTTTCGAGACCGACATTACCGTCAAAGAAGCCTTCAGCGTTACGCTGAAACCGGACCGTCCGGTTGTTGGCAGAGTGGAACCAATTGGTTAAGCTTACGGTCTGCGCTGACTGTCATAGCTAGTCGGCGCCGCGCGGGCCGACTAGACGGCTTTTTTACGTAACAGGGAGCGTCATGAAACAGACCATTAGTTTTGTCACACTAGGTGTAGCCGATTTGGCTAGAAGCCGACGTTTTTATAAGGCACTGGGTTGGCAAGAATCGTCCGGCAGCCAGCAGGAAGTAGCATTCTTTCAGGTGGGGAGCCTGGCATTTGCGTTGTTTGGCCGCGAAGCATTAGCAGACGATGCGATGGTATCGGCTGACGGCTCAGGTTTTCCCGGATTTTCGCTGGCCCACAACGTCGCATCGGCGGAAGACGTCGACGCGACCTTGCTTGAAGCGGTTTCGGCCGGAGGTAAGCTGGTTCGTCCAGGCGAAAAAGCGGCTTGGGGCGGCTTCAGGGGCTATTTTTCCGACCCCGACGGCTTTCTTTGGGAAGTTTGTTTCAATCCTTTTTTTCCGCTCGACCAACACGGTTTTGTGCAACTGCCGAACTAAACCAAGATTCCAATAACCCGCCTTGCACTCGATATATCAGTTGCTCGAGCGTTATTGAGCAAAAACGCAACCATTAATATTCAATAGTGGCCGATAAGGCCGGATAATCACATCAAAATGAAATTTAGAGTTTTTCTGCAAAGACTATCTCATCCTCGCGTTAGAAGACGATTAAAAATTGGCCTGTCCGTGTGGGGCGTGGCTATTGTCATTAGCCTAGTTTTTAAACTGGCTTACGATATTGGTTATTTTAAAGCCCAATCGTTAATAAACAATAAAAACACGGCAACCCCCAATACCACCCAAATACTAACCATAGAATCCGCTCAGCGCATAGTATCCGGGGCCCTAAAAGAAGACCCTGACTATCCAAAGACGATTGTGACCCAGGTTATTGATAACAACCAAAAACTGGCGACTATTATTGTCGAAAATAATAAGCAAAGAAAAATAGGCTGGATTATCGATCTGCGCTTGTTTTTTATCGGCGATCTATTTAACGACAATGGCTATAACTTAACCGAGTCTATTGAGCATCAGCATAATATTAGTAGAGTCGATAACAGGCTAACAACGCCGGAACCCGCCACTCCTTAAAAAACACGGCATAAAAAAGGGATAGAAATAGGCAATATCTATCCCAAAAACCGATATTTATTGCCAGACTACGAATATTACGAAAACAGTAAACCCGGCGTGCTGAGCTCGCTATTGGAGCTCCGGCTGTGCGCACTAGCCGCGCAAATGCCCATCCCCATAAGCCACCCATTTGTAGGTGGTGAGTTCATCCGGCCCGACCGGGCCGCGCACATGGAGTTTGTCGGTGCTGATACCCACCACCGAGCCCAAACCGTAATCGCCGCCGCCCGACAATCTGGTCGAGGCGTTAATCATCACCGACGCCGAGTCCACTTGTTCTTCAAACTGCCGGGCCAGGCTTAGGCTTTGCGTGACGATGCCGTCGGTATGGCCGGAACCGTAGTGGTTGATATGGTCTATGGCTTGTTGAATGCCGTCCACGATCTTCACCGACAGAACGGGCGCCAGATATTCGCTATGCCAGTCTTCTTCGGTCGCGGGGACAACAGCGGGCAACAGCTCTTGGGTTTGCTCGCAGCCGCGCAGTTCGATGCGGTTTTCGGCAAATGCCGTTTGCAGCAGCGGCAATAGTTGTGCGGCGCATTTGCTATCCACCAACAAGGTTTCCAGCGCGTTACAAACCTGCACGCTTTGGCATTTGGAATTGATCGCCAAGGCAATAGCCTGCAGCGGGTCGGCATCGGCAGCGAGATACAGGTGGCAAATGCCGTCGTAATGCTTGATGACTGGAATCCGCGTGCCTTCGGCGATGCGCTTGATCAAGCCTTTGCCGCCACGCGGAATCAGCACGTCTATGTATTCGTCCATTTTCAGCAGCTCGCCGACCGCTTCATGGCCGGGGGTGCTGATGATCTGTATCGCATGTTCCGGCAGACCGGCAGCAAGCGCACCGGTTATCATCGCATCGGTGAGTATCGCGTTGGTTTTTAGCGCTTCCGAGCCACCGCGCAGGATCACCGCATTGCCGCTTTTGATGCAAACCCCGGCTGCATCGGTGGTGACGTTGGGGCGCGACTCGTAAATAATGCCGATCACGCCCAACGGCACCGATTTTTTGTAAACCCGCAGCCCGGCCGGATTGGTATGGCCGGTCAGTATCCGATTCAGCGGGTCCGGCAATTGCGCCACTTTTTGCAGTCGCGACAGCATGTAATCAAAGGTTTTGTCGTCTATTGTCAGGCGCTTGACCATTGCGTCCGATTGGCCTTCGTCGCGGGCTTTGACAATTTCCAGGGCGTTGACATCCAACACCTGCAGCCTGACCGACTCCAGCGCCTCGGCCATTTTCGCCAGCGCCAAATTGCGCGTCGATTCGGATGCAGATGCTAATTGGCGCGATGCGACGCGGCTTTGTTGGGCGATGATTTGGACTGTGTTAGTAGTCATGTTTTTTATACCGATTGTTTTTCAAACTGCTGATATTGACCGGTTTCATATGGTGTAGGAATTATTAACCAAGCCTTTAAATACCATGCAATGGATATTGGTTACCGCATCTATTTATTAACGACTAATCCAGATCAACTAGATCTTCAACATATTCCAGAGAATACAAGTCGTCAAAAAATTGTTGCAGATTTTCCATGTACTTTTTTGCAGTTTTATTCCGCTGTTTTTGAATATGTAAAGTGATGCATTTGCCGGTAATCTCTTGAAACCACAGCTCAAGATAACCACGATGCCCCCAGTCATCCTCACCAATCTCATTTGTATTCTCCGGCACAATCCCAAGATCTCTGCAAAAACGGTTAACTTGCAGACAATCGAACTGCTTGAAAAAAACTTTGAGAATATAAATTTTCGGTTCAAGAGGTTTCATTTATTTCTGTCCTAAAAATATTCCTTATTCGCAAGCTTCTACAGATGAATCAGTCTCTCATCCTCAAAATCGTCATTTCGGCATACATTCTGGGGCACTATGGGAATGTCGAAACCCAGACGGCGTGGATAGCTCAAAGCTTACCATCAGCAAGGAGCCCGCTTCTCAGTAAGTAGGCCGTGGTGAGCTTATAAAGACAATCTACGGACTGCGCGGCTTTATTGCGTAGAGTCCGGGGAATGATTGGGCTTTGGCTCCCAAAACGCTTTTGATTTTCGCGTACTCATATCCGCTTTTCTTCATATAGATGTGAACCGCCTTGTGACAGTTCGGGCAAAGAAGAGCAAAGTCTGACAGACTGACCACATAGCTCGCGGAGAAGGTGGATATTGGGACCTTGTGGTGAGCCTCTATATATTTGACTCCGTACCTGGCGAGAAAATCTTCGTCACATATATCGCATAGCCATGACTCGACGCTCTTCAACACCTTTACGACACCCTTGCATCTTTCAGCCATAAGGTGAGCAACGTATTTCCTCTCACCTTCTTGAAACAACAGTTCATCCTGCGGTGCAGAAATTTCAGCAGCAGAAGCCATACCACGATGCAGAACGACGAATTTGTTTTCTATTTCAGAAACTGAAAAATCCCCTTCGAAGTACCACCCATCATTGTGTTCGGTAAACAGGAAGATTGGATAGAGATGCTGAGGCTGCTTAACAAGGACTTCGTTGGCTTTTTCGGTATATGAGATTTCACCGTTCCTCGCTTTGAAGGAATAGTGGTATGAAGTCTTGCCATCGTCAGACCAACCATCGTCGTCGTAAGAGCCTGGGCGCGTTTTGATTATTACGGCCTGAACTTCAGGTAGCTGACCAACCCAATTTATTCCTTGCATTGGCGTATTACCAATAAAGCCCTCCGGACCAGACCAGTAGGGCGATGCCTCGACTTTCGAGAACTTTACGAGGTCGAACAGATTCCGTTTGGTAACAATGTCACCAATTGAAAGAGAAAAGAGATCCTGAGTTTTGTTCAGTTCCATATACGGCCAGTTTATAGAGAAGCCCAACAAGGTGTTACATAGTTGAACACATATCTACCACGAAACCTTTTTCACCTCAATAAAGTCATGATTCACAAGAATTCCCTCCGTTTATACATCATCTTAGTAACGAGGATTCGTTTGACAATAACCAGTTACCTGAGTTAATCAGACATTACATTAGTTACAGAATTTTGCAGAAAAGAGTCCATACAGTATAGAAAACATAGACATCCATATCTAATTTGCCACCAAACGTCGCTAGATGGCATATTTCCTCCGGCACACCAGCTCTTCTGATACCACATACCGCACCCCCGCAACCTCATCCAAAACCACTTTAAAAGCCAAATGCTTTATCATTGGGCCAGGAAAAGTACGGACCCCATATAATTACAATGAATAACACTCCGCAACCCACCGCCAAATCTTTGATTTCTCCCGTTATTTTATTCGCCGCCACCCTATTTAGCAGCGCCACGCTGATGTTCGTGCTGCAGCCTATGTTCGGCAAGCTGTTGCTGCCGCTGTTGGGCGGTACGCCGGCGGTGTGGAATACCTGCATGGTGTTTTACCAAACGCTACTGTTTCTGGGCTATTTGTATGCGCATTGGCTGAGTTCGCGGCTGGGCAGTCAACGGCAGATTCAGATTCATACCGCCCTGCTGATTTTCAGTGTAATTGCGCTGCCGGTGGCCCTGCCTGAAAATGCCGCACCACCGACCGATGGCGATCCGACCTTGTGGCTGGTCTGGACCTTGTTCCTGGCTATCGGCCTGCCGTTCTTCGTGGTCTCCACCACCGCGCCGCTGCTGCAAAAATGGTTTTCACACAGCGGTCATCATAGTAGCGACGATCCTTACTATTTATATGCCGCCAGCAACGCCGGCAGTTTGCTGGCTTTGTTGAGCTATCCGTTTTTGATCGAGCCGAATCTGGGCTTGGCGAACCAAAGACTGATTTGGAGCGGTGGCTATATTGGTTTGTGCGCATTGATTTTGGTGTGCGCGGTCAGTTTCTGGCGCAGCCAGGCCGACAACGCAGACGACGAAGTGTTAAGCGATACCGGCATCGAACCGCCATCGACACTAGAGCAATTGCGCTGGCTGGCGCTGGCTTTCGTACCCTCCAGCTTGTTGCTGGGCTTGACCCAATTCATCAGTACCGACATCGCCGCTGTACCCTTGCTGTGGATCGTGCCGCTAACCCTGTATTTGCTGACCTTCATCCTGGTGTTCAGCACCTGGGCTGAGCGCATCCGCCCTTGGATGCTGGCCGCGCAGCCGGCAGTATTGACAGTCTTTATCGCCTATTCCTTCATCAACCCCGCCACCTTGCCCTATTGGCTGGATTTGATTCTGCACTTGCTGGCCTTCTTACTGGCGGTAATGGTGTGCCACGGCGAATTGGCCAAAAGCCGGCCGCATCCGCAATACCTGACCCGCTTTTATCTGGTAATGTCGTTTGCCGGCATGCTGGGCGGTTTGTTCAATACCTTCGTCGCGCCGTTTATCTTTAATGCGGTGTACGAATATCCGATCATGATCGTCTCCGCCTTACTGCTGCGTCCAGGCTTTTTCAACGGCAAATGGTTTTTGCAACCTATTTTCCCAGTATTGGTATTAATCACCGGCCTGACGATTTATTTCACTACCGAACAATTGTTCGACTATCTGGACTTGATTGGCGGCGCACTGATTCTGCTGGCCGGGGTCAGTTATTCGCTGCGGCATAGTCCCATTGGTTTGGGCGTGTTGACGGGGGTGATTTTGTTGTTCACGCTGGGTTTGCACAGCATGGCCTCCAACACTATCTATCAGAAACGCAGCTTCTTCGGCGTGATGTCGGTCCGCGACACCGTCATCCCCGACGAAAACCAACGGCCGGAAACTGTCCGCGAGCTGTACCACGGCACCACCAAACACGGTGCCCAGCGCCTGACCGCCGCCAACGTCACCACACCCTTAACCTATTACAGCCGCCCCGGCCCCATCGGCCAAGTGTTTGCGGAGTTTGACGGCGAAAATCAGCATTGGCACATCGGCGCCGTAGGCTTGGGTGCCGGCGCATTGGCCTGCTACGCAAAAGAAGGCCAGTTGTGGAAATTCTACGAAATCGACCCGCTAGTCGTGGAAGTGGCGCAAAACCCGGCCTGGTTTACCTACCTCAGCCGCTGCAACAAGCACGCGGAAATGATCGTCGGCGACGCCCGGCAATCGCTGTTGAAAGAAGCCGACGGCAGCTTCGATTTATTAATTATGGATGCCTTCAGCTCGGATGCAGTGCCCACGCATCTGCTGACGCGCGAGGCTTTGCAGCTATACTTCAGCAAGCTGAAAGACAACGGTTTGCTGGCTTTTCATATCACCAACCGCCATCTGGCCTTGAAAAAAGTCATGGCCGACCATGTCAACCAATTGCATTTGGCGGCCTTGCTGCAGGAATTTAAACCGGAAACCGATGTCCCTCTAGTCGTTGCCACCGACTGGGTGGTGATTGCGAAACAGCCCGAGCGCCTACAACGCTTGCAACAAAGCCGGCTCGGACACTGGCAGAAATTGCCGCTGACCTTTGGTCTGCAACCCTGGACCGACGATTTCACTCATATTATTGGCATTTGGAAATAGGATAGTACATGCTCATTACGGATCTTGCCCAGCGTTGCGACGCCACCGCCCAGGGCGGCGACTCGACAACTTTTATTAATTCCGCGGCCGACATCATGTCCGCCCATCCTCACCAAGTCACCGTCCTCAGCGACGGTAAATACAAGAAATATTTGAAAGATAGCAAGGCATCAGCCTGCTTTATCACCGAACAGCTGATAGACGGCGAGATTCCGGACAATTTGACCTTGCTGGTCTGCAAAGACCCGGAAATCAGCTTTTTAAACGCCGTAAAACTGCTACATCCAGAACCAGTATTTAAACGCCAGGTGTCCGAGCACGCGGTGTTGGCTGATACCGCCACGCTGGGTTTTGACGTACACGTCGGCCCATTTGCTACGGTTGGTCAACAAAGCAGTATTGGTGACAGCAGCACTATCGAGGCCGGCGCGCGTATCGGCAATCATGTGATGATAGGCAAGCACTGTCATATCCACCCCAACGCCGTGATCTACGACCATAGCATCATCGGCAATAATGTGATTATCCACGCCGGTGCGGTCATCGGAGCAGACGGCTTTGGCTATAAATTCAGAGACAACCAACACGTTAAGGTGCCGCATGTCGGGCACGTGGAAATCGACGATAACGTCGAGATTGGTGCCAACACCTGTATTGACCGCGGCGCGTTAGGCCCGACCCGCATCGGCGCCGGCAGCAAGATCGACAATCTGGTACAACTCGGCCATAACAATATCGTCGGCCGCAATGTGATTATTTGCGGCCAGTCCGGCATCTCCGGCTCCTGCACCATCGAAGACGGCGCAATCCTGGCCGGCAGCACCGGCGTGGCGGATCATGTCAAGATCGGCGCACGCGCCGTGGTGATGGCCCGCAGCGGGATTTCCGGCGACGTCGATCCCGGCGCGCAAGTATTCGGCAGCCCGGCCAAGGATCGCAAAGTGGCCTGGAAGGAATTGGCGGCGCTGGCCAAATTGCCGGAGCTGTTGCAAAAATTTAAGGCACTGGAAGCGCGAGTTGTCAAATTGGAAGAGTAGATTCGAAAATGTAAGGGCGAATCAAATCGCCCTTACAACAAACTAATTTCTTTACCACTCAGCAGGATCGGATCATGAACGATAAACAACTCGTTGCCCAGCATGCCGTCCAACAGGTACAAAGCGGTATGATCGTCGGTTTGGGAACCGGCTCCACCGCCAATTTTTTCATCGAAGAACTGGCCAGACGTCAGCAGCAGGAAGGCTTGAAATTCAAAGCCGTCGCCAGCTCGGTAGTCAGTACCATCAAGGCCCAACAACTCGGACTGCCCTTGCTGGCAATCAACCACATCGACGGCCTGGACCTGTATGTAGACGGCGCCGATGAAGTCGCGCCAGACCTGACCTTACTAAAAGGTCGCGGTTACGATCTGGTCCGGGAAAAACTGTTGGCCAAGGCCGCCGATTCTTTTCTTGTACTGATCGACGCCAGCAAAAAGGTCAAACGCATCGGCGAAAACTTCCCCATCCCCATAGAAGTAACGCCGTTCGCCTGGAAACTGGTGCAACGCAGCGTCGCGGCCATCGGCGGCCACGGCACGTTAAGGCAAACGCCGAATCAAGACGGCCTGTCGGTCACGTCGCACGGTAGCCTGGTGCTGGACGTCGTATTCGAAGCCAGCATCGACGGCAAAACCCTGAACGAACGACTGAACGCCATACCCGGCGTCGTGGCACACGGGATTTTCTGCGGCCTGACCCGCGCGGTATTTTGCGGACGTGACGGCCAAGTTGAAGAGCATTGGGCGTAATTGCCCAACACTCGCATCGCATTCCCACTCAAATCGCCCAATGCACGGGTAACGCCGGATATTGGGCAGCTTCAGCCCTTTAGATAAAGCCCACAATAGCCCAACAATAGGGGCCGGTTTGCTATCGCACATACATGCGCCGCTGCCGGCCGAAGTCTCTGTGACTTGTCGGAAAAATCTATCTAACTGGAATTACTGTTCCTATATGCCCAGATGGGGCCAAGGAATGGGATCGATCACTCTTCGGGTTGATTGGGGCACAAACGATTGTGCAACAACGCCGTTCCAATGGTTTATTTGAACCAGCCAATTCCTCTTAAAGCCAATCTAAGCGCCACAGTTTAAATCCCCCAATAATAGTATTTAAATCGCTAGTCCGCTAAATCGCTAAGATCAAGCCCCATCACACCTCTAACTGTGCGTAATTTATTTTGGCTCAATAATGTTGGCATTGAACCTGCATATATACAAACGACTTAAATCAAATATCCGATTCTATATTCCGTCTATTTCTGGCGTATGACAAATACGCCCTGTTAAATTAAATGTCTGCTCAGGGTATTTTATAAACATTGCAAATTAGGCACTACGAAAATGAAATATAAAACTCCTTTATTTATTATATTAATAGCCACTCTGCTGAGTGGCTGCAATCAATCCGATACCGAGCATCTCGAAGAAAAACCAAAGCTGGAGGCTACTACACCCTTCCGTGAAGATACTTCGGTTACTAAAGAATATGTCTGCCAAATACACGCATTTAGACATATTGAAGTGCGCGCACTGGAAAGAGGGTATTTACAGAATATATTTGTCGATGAGGGCCAATTGGTTCACCAAGGCCAGCCTATGTTCAAGATTATGCCAAACATCTATCAAGCCGAACTACTAAAGGCTCAGGCTGAAGCTAATAATATGCATATCGAATACCTGAACACTAAGGGATTAGCCGATCAAAAAATTGTGTCGGAAAATGAACTAGCCCTGGCAAAAGCCAAGCTGGACAAGGCCAATGCCGAGGTCAAACTCGCGGAAACGCATTTGGGCTTCACCAGCATCAATGCGCCATTTGAAGGCATTATGGACCATTTGAACGCCAGAAACGGCAGCTTGGTCGAGGAGGGTGCCTTATTAACTACGCTATCGGATATTAGTAAATTGTGGGTCTATTTTAACGTGCCGGAAAGCGAGTATCTGGATTTCAAAACACAAAAATCCGACGCGGCAGTAACCAAAGTTAAATTAAGAATGGCTAACGGCAAAGTTTATAACCAAGACGGTGTTATAGAAACTATCGAAGCCGACTTCGATAATACCGCCGGCAATATCGAATTTCGCGCCACCTTCGCTAATCCGGATAAGCTACTCCGCCACGGCGAAACCGGCACCATACTCATGAAAAAACCTTATAAGCACGCGCTATTGATCCCGCAAAAAGCCACCTTCGAAATTCTCGATAAAACCTATGTGTATGTAATTAAGGAAGATGGCAAACTTGAACAGCGCCTCATAACAATCGCCGCCGAATTGCCCTATTTATTCATCATCAAAGAGGGTTTGCAAGACGGCGAAAAAATCCTGCTGGAAGGCTTAAGAAAAGTCCATGCCGGCGATGAAGTGGAAATCAATTTATTGACACCTGAAAAGGTCCGCTCTGAATTGAAACTCTATACCGAATAATACTTTGCGCAGAGATTAACTATGTTTAGTATCTTTATTAAAAGACCGGTGATGGCGATTGTATTATCGCTTAGTTTCCTGTTCATGGGATTCCTCGCCATCCGCACCCTGCCCGTTTCTCAGTTTCCGGATATTGCACCGCCGCGCGTAACGATTTCCTTGTCCTTCCCCGGCTCCAGCGCCGACGTACTGGTGAAATCGTCGTTGATTACCATCGAGCGGGCGATCAACGGCGTGCCGGGTATGAAATATATCGTCTCTGACGCCACCAGCGCCGGCGAAGCCACGATTCAAGTGCTGTTCGAACTGGGCGTCGATCCGAATATCGCCATGGTCAACGTTAAAACCCGCGTCGATCAGGTGATGAGCCGCTTGCCAAATTTGGTGCGCTTGGAAGGCGTGGTGGTCAACTTCGTCCAGCCCAGCATGCTGATGTACGTCAACTTGTACAGCAAGGATAAGAACGCCGATCAGAAATTCCTATTCAATTACGCCTACGTCAACGTCATCCCGGAAATTCAGCGCATCTACGGTATCGCCCAAGCGCAGATTTTGGGCGCCCGCCAATATGCCATGCGGATTTGGCTGAACCCGGACCGGATGCGCGCCTATAGCGTTTCCACCGAAGAAGTGATGGATGCCATCTCCAAGCAAAGCATCATCGGCCGCCCTGGCCGGATCGGCCAAAGTACCGGCATGGCGGCGCAATCCAAGGAATACGTGTTGATTTACCAAGGCTGGTACAACACGCCGGAACAATACGCCGACATCATCATCCGCGCCAACTCCGAAGGCGAAATTCTGCGCCTGAAAGACATCGCCAAAGTCGATCTGGACAGCGAGTTTTACAATATCTATTCAGACAAAGACTCGTTTCCGTCCGCATCCATCGTCTTGAAACAAAACTATGGCACCAACGCCACCAAGGTTATCGAAGACGTTAAGGCCAAATTGGAGGAGTTGAAAAAATCCTTCCCGGAAGGCATGGATTACGAGATCAACTACGACGTGTCGCGTTTTGTCGAAGCCTCGATTCATAAGGTCTTGCATACCTTGGGCGAAGCGTTTGTGCTGGTCACCCTGGTAGTATTTTTATTCCTCGGCGACTGGCGCTCGACTTTGATTCCGATTCTGGCGGTGCCGGTGTCGTTGATCGGTTCGTTCGCGGTGATGTCGGCCTTCGGTCTATCCATCAATCTGATTACGCTGTTCGCTCTGGTATTGGCGATTGGCGTGGTGGTCGACGACGCCATCGTCGTGGTCGAAGCGGTGCACGCGAAGATGGAAGCCGAACACCTCACCCCCTTCGCGGCCTCCCGCGTAGTGTTGGGTGAAATCGGCGGTGCCATCGTGGCGATTACTTTGGTCATGGTCTCGGTATTCGTGCCCATCGCCTTCATGAGCGGCCCGGTCGGCGTGTTTTATCGGCAGTTCTCAATCGCCATGGCTTCGTCCATCATCATTTCCGCCATCGTCGCCTTGTCGTTGGCGCCTGTATTGTGCGCGATGATTTTGAAAAACACCCACGGCCAGCCCAAACGTAGAACCCCCATTGCCTTGTTCATCCAGGGATTCAACTACCTATTCGAAAAAGTCACCGGACGTTACGTCAAATTATTGGAGACGGTAGTCACCCGCCGCATCGTCACTGTGCTGGTGCTGGTGGCTTTCTCGTTCGGCATCTTCACCATCGATAAAACCTTACCGGCCGGCTTCATCCCTGGCGAAGACCAAGGCATGATCTACGCGATCATTCAAACCCCGCCCGGCTCGACTATCGAAGTCACCAATAAAGTCGCGCGGCAACTGGAAGAAGTCGCCGAGAAAATCGACGGCGTGCAATCGGTGTCGTCGTTGGCCGGCTACGAGGTATTGACCGAAGGCCGCGGTTCTAACGCCGGCACCTGTATCATCAATCTAAAGGATTGGACCCAGCGCAAGGTCTCGGTGGAGGACGTGATTCGCCAATTAGAGGAGAAAACCCACGATTTCGGCGCGGTGATCGAATTCTTCCAACCGCCGGCGGTACCCGGCTACGGCGCCGCATCGGGTTTGGCCTTCCGACTGTTGGATAAAACCACCGGCACCGATTACTTCCAGTTCGACAAACTCAATCAGGAGTTCATGGCCGCGCTGCGTAAACGCCCGGAATTGACTGGTTTGTTCACCTTTTACGCTGCCAATTATCCGCAATATGAGTTGAAAATCGACAACAAATTGGCGATGCAAAAAGGCGTGAATATTGATAAGGCCATGGAGAATCTGGACATCATGATCGGCAGTACCTACGAGCAAGGCTTTATTCGCTTCAACAACTTCTTCAAGGTCTATGTGCAAGCCTTGCCCGAGTTCCGCCGCTTCCCGACCGACGTATTGAATTACTACGTCAAAAATGATGCCGGCGAAATGGTGCCTTACTCGGCTTTCATGACCGTTCAGCCGCAACAAGGCCCAAACGAGTTGACCCGTTACAACCTGTATAACTCGGCGGCAATTCGCGCCGAACCGGCACCCGGCTACACCAGCGGCGACGCCATCAAAGCGATCAAGGAAGTGGCCAAAGCGACTTTGCCGCAGGGATTTGATGTGGCCTGGGAAGGCTTGTCCTTCGATGAGGCGGCTCGGGGTAATGAAGCGCTGGTGGTCTTCGCTGTGGTCCTGGTGTTTGTGTACCTGGTGTTGGCAGCCCAGTACGAGAGCTTCGTGCTGCCCTTGGTCGTGATTTGTTCGCTACCGGCCGGGATTTTCGGTTCCTTTCTGTTACTAAAAACCATGGGCTTGGCCAATGACGTGTACTCCCAAGTCGGCTTAGTGATGTTAGTCGGCTTGCTGGGCAAAAACGCGGTATTGATCGTCGAATACGCGGTGCAAAAGCAGGAACAAGGCATGTCGGTGCGTGAAGCCGCCATCGAAGCAGCCAAAGCCCGGTTCCGGCCGATTTTAATGACCTCGTTCGCCTTCATCGCCGGTCTGGTGCCGCTGGCATTCGCTACCGGTGCTGGCGCGGTCGGCAACCGCACCATTGGCACTTCTGCCTTGGGCGGGATGCTGTTTGGCACCCTGTTCGGCGTGGTGTTGATTCCCGGGCTGTATTACATCTTCGCAAAACTGATCGAAGGTAAGCGCATGATCAAGCATGAAGACGTCAATCCATTCACCGAAACCTATCATTACGGTACTCAAGATGCTGACGAATAAAAACAATGTTTTGCTAGCAACCGCCGTGGCAATGACCCTGTTGCAAGCCTGCGGCATTCCGGACATGAGCAAAAAGACCGCGGAGACACAATTGCCCGAGCAGTTCAAACCCGGCCTAAGCGACCCGGCCAGTTCCGCGACACTGAAATGGCAGGACTTCTTCGACGACCCGCATCTGCGCAGTTTGCTCGATACCGCCGTTGCCAATAACAAGGAAATCAACATCATGCTGCAGCGGATCAGCATGGCCCAAAACGAAATCCAGGCGCGCAAAGGGGAATATATGCCCTTCGTGAAATTCGGCGCCTCGGCGGGCGGTGAGAAGACGGCGCAATACACCCGCAACGGCGCGGTCGAGGACAATCTGACCATCGGCAAAGGCCAATCTTTCCCGGCCTTCCTCGGCGATTACCAGTTCGGCTTGTTCTCCACCTGGGAAATCGACGTCTGGAAAAAGCTGCGAAACGCCACCCAAGTAGCGGTCTACGACTACATGGCATCCGGCGAAGGCCGAAATTTCCTGGTAACCAACCTGGTCGCCGAGGTGGCGCATGCCTATTACGAGTTGATCGCCTTGGATAACCAACTGGAAAACTTGCAGCAAAACATTGCGATCCAGCAAAACGGCTTGCTAGTGGTCAAGCAGTTGCAAACCTTTGCCAGAACCAACTCCCTGGCGGTCAAGCGTTACGAAGCCGAGGTCGCGAAAAACCAGGCGCGGCAATACGATATTGAGCAACAGATCACGGTGGTGGAGAACCGCATCAACACCCTGCTGGGTAGAACGCCGCAGCCCATAGAACGCACGTCGAACGGCTTTATGGACATAAAACCCAAAGCATTAAGTGTCGGCATTCCTAGCGAGTTATTGCAAAACCGACCCGACATCCGCAAAGCCGAGCTGGAATTAAAAGCTGCCGACTTGAATATTGACGTGGCCAGAGCCAATTTCTATCCGTCGTTTGGCATCAAGGCCGGCATCGGTTTCGAAGGCTTTGCCATGAAATACCTGATCAATACCCCGGAATCCTTGGCAGCGATGGTGGCTGGGGAGCTGGTAGCGCCGCTGGTCAACAAAAACGCGATCACGGCGGAATACAAAAACGCCAACGCCAAGCAAGTACAAGCGGCTTACGAATACGAGCAAAGCATCATTACCGCTTACGCCGAAGTGGCCAATCAAATGGCCAATATCGACAATCTGGACAAAAACTACCAGTTAAAGCGTCAGCAAGTGGAGGCGTTGGTGAAATCCATAGACGTTGCCAACCAATTGTTCCTCTCGGCCCGCGCCGATTATCTGGAGGTATTACTGACGCAGCGCGATGCCTTGGAAGCGAAAAAGGAACTGATCGAAACCAAGCAAAAGCAAATTAGCGCCATGGTGGAACTCTACAAAGCGCTGGGCGGCGGCTGGCAGTCATAAGCGCAAACGGCGGCGTAGGCGGAGGGCCAGGGCTAATCCCGGCCTAGGCAGGTCGGCAATGCCAACCAGCACCTTAAAGTGTTGGATGCCGTTTGCCCAAGCTCTTAATCCCACCAGATTTGTGGTAGATGCTGCCGAAAACCTGGTTCATAATCGCCGCAGGCTGCGTTTAGGGGAAGACTTATCAGTTCCCGGCGCCGCCAAACGCCACAGCCCAAGCACCGGAGCTTATCCGGCCAAAAATAAGAGGAGAATCGCATGTCACAATTACAAAAAAACCAGGAAGCGCCTTTTTTTAGATCCGCCAATCAAGACAATACATTGATCTATCTGTCCGATTACCAAGACGAGAAAAATGTCGTGTTGTACTTCTACCCCAAAGACGACACCCCAGGCTGCACCATCGAAGCCAATGACTTTACCGCGCTGGCCGGCGAATTCGACGCCCAGGACACCGTGATCATCGGCGTGAGCAAGGACGATTGCCAAAGCCATAAAGACTTCATCGCCAAATACGGCCTGAACGTGCAACTGCTGGCCGACACTTCCGGCGATGTCTGCGAGGCTTACGGCGTCTGGCAGGAAGTGGAAAAAGACGGCGTGAAAAAATGGAAAATCGTCCGTTCGACCTTCATCATCGGTAAAGACGGCAAACTGATCGAAGCCATGTATGGCGTCAACCATGAGGGGCATGCGCAGGCAGTGTTGGATATTATCAAAGGACTGAACGCGCCGGCTGCGGCATAAAAGATGACTAGGTCGGGTTTAAGGTTATGGCCTAACCCGACCTACATGATTTATCTGATTTAGCGGCGTAGGGTGCGATGAGTTTACCAACCGCACCGATTGCGAAGGATCTTAGAGTAAAGAAATTCGTTTAATTATTTAACGCATCGACGAGCTACTTTACAATTCATAATAATTTCAATTGAGCAAGCGCTAGATTGATACAGCGTCAAATTATTCATTGTATTGACTTTGAAGACCTAGAATGCGACTCTATAGCCACCCATTTTGGGCGCTATAAAAAATAGTGTTTTTCGCTTTTCTTATACCAATAATCAATTAGGACAATCTTATGAAATTTATTTCAGTAATGTCTGTGCGTTACATTACTATGGTCAGTATATTGTTTGCAGGCATGCATGATGCCACGGCATCTACTGCCACTGCCGGCGATTATCTGACCAGCCAAAACTATATTATTGATGCAGCAAATAGTACTGTTACTTACAATCCCGGCACATTAAGTTTCGATTCAAGTGGCGCAGGTGGATTCTCTCCATCAGTCACGCATAATGTATCTGGGACATTCACTTTAAATTTCAATCATTTTTCTTGGAGTAACCCTAGCGATTGGGCACAGATATCCAACGCCGTGATCATCGCGAACGGTCTTCCTGCGGAGTTCAATTTGCCGCGCTTTTATAGCGAGCTTACAACCCCAATCCAATTTTCAGGAAGTGATACTCCCTGTGCTGGTCCTAAAACAGCTGACACGTATTGTAGCGGCTTTCAAAATGGACCAAGCTCAACCTTATCTGGACAAATACAAGACGGAAAAATAACCTTAAGTGGCTATCAACCAAATGCTACCTACTACTGGGGAGGTGGTTACACCTATAGCATCGTAGCTACAGTAGTGCCAGCCCCGGCAGCTTTTTGGCTATTCGCTTCGGCGTTAGGTTTTTTTGGAATACTGAAAAGAACTAAAAGATAAACTTTAGGTGGGCAAAACATCGCTGCCCACCCTATTTTGACTCTCGGTTTTACTCAATTAAACCACCTCATCCGGCAAAAACCCACCAGCCTGCATGGTCCACAGCCGATAATAAAAGCCCTGCTTGTCCAACAACTCTTGATGACTGCCGTCCTCTACGACACGGCCTTGATCGAAGACCAGCACCCGGTCCAGATGAGCAATGGTGGACAGGCGGTGGGCGATGGCGATGACGGTTTTGCGGCCCATGACCCGCTCCAGGTTTTCCTGAATGGTTTTTTCGGTGACGGAATCCAGGCTGGAGGTGGCCTCGTCCAGGATCAGAATGGGCGCGTCTTTCAGCATCACCCTGGCGATGGCGATGCGCTGGCGTTGGCCGCCTGACAGTTTGACGCCGCGCTCGCCGACCAGGGATTCATAGCCTTCCGGCATCGCCGCGATAAACTCTTCGGAGTGGGCGAGTCTGGCGGCGAAACTGATTTGCGCGTCGTCGGCGTCCAGTTTGCCGTAGCCGATATTTTCCTTCAGGCTGCGGTGAAACAGGCTGGGATCTTGCGGTATCAGGCTGATTTGCGCATGCAAGGAATCCTGAGTCGCCAACAAAATATCCTGCCCATCGACCAGGATTTGCCCGGCTTGCGACTCGAAATTACGCAGGATCAAGTTCACAAAAGTGGATTTACCGGAGCCGGAGAAGCCGACCAAGCCCACCCGCTGCCCCGGCTCGATCACCACATTCAAGCCATCGAACACCTGCCGGCCCGGCTCGTAGCTAAAGCAAACATCTTTAAACTCGATGCGGCCCTGGCTGATATGCAGAGGTTTGGCATCCGGCAGGTCGATGATTTCGTGGCTTTGGATGATGGTGTCCACGCCGTTGGCGACGTTGCCGACGTACTCGAAAAACTCCAGAAAACGCCGGCTCAAATTGCGGGCGTCGCCGATCACCAAAATCGCCAAGCCGGTACTCATCGCAAACGCGCCGACGCTGATTTCGCCGGCTTGCCACAATTGCAAGGCATAGCCGATGGTGCCGATTTTTAAAATGGCGGCGGCGGTAAATTGAAACCAGCGTACCCGCTCCATATACCAAAAGGTGCGGCGGGCGCTTTTTAATTCGGTATCCAAAAAGCCGTCCAGATATTCGCGTTCGTGCTGCAAACGGGCGAATAACTTGGCATTGAGGATATTGGTCACCGCATCAACGATCTTGCCGTTGACCATGCTGCGGGTCGCGGCAAAATCCTGCGCGTAAGGCTGACAGCGAGTCGCCAGCCAGTAGGAGATCAGCACATACATCAACACCCAGCCAGCCACGAACAAGCCCAAGCCTTGATGCACCCCTAGCAATAGCGTGACAGACACTGTAAAGGTGACGGCAATCGGCCAAAAATCGCAGATGATGGACCAGGTGGTGTGATTGACGCTCATCGCGGTTTCGCTGATGCGATGCGCCAGCGCGCCGGCGAAATGGTTGCCAAAGTAGCGCGGCGCGTGGTTTTGCAGATAAGCAAACAAAGACCGCGCTGTACCTTGCCGCAGGCGCGGGCCCATGATAATCAGCACCGCACCGCTGCTGCGGCTGAAAATAATCTCGGCCAGATTCAGGCCGGCGAGCAGCAGCAAGGGTTGCTTGAAAGTCTCCAGCCAATCGCCCACTGGCACGGGCTGGTTGGCAACCGCGTCCATCAAGGCTTTGATCGCATATGGCACCAGAATGCTGCCGGCAGCCTGGCCGGTTTCCAGTATCAACATCAACAGTAACAGCCAGCGAAACGGCTTTAAACAGAACAGAATAAAACGCCAGGGGTTGGCAGGTAACGGCGGTGCATCCGCGGCGCGGCGGAGACCTTCCTTGGAGGGCGATTTGGACATGATGGCGTCAAGTAAGAAAGCTGCCGGCCATTATAGCCAATTGCCCGGTGACCGAGCCGTTGATGAACGGGCCAGGTAGAGCAGAGTTACATCAGTAACGAATTCGGTACCACCACATGCCGACCATTTCGTGGGCCAGCAAAAAGCTGTTAGACCAAGCGGTCGGCGATGGCAACCAATCCAGCCAGCGGGATTCGCCTGCGTGGCCGATAAAGGCCGTCGGCGCGGGCAATACCTCAAAACCGGCTTTGCGAAACTCCAAAGCAGCGCGCGGCATATGGTAGGCCTGGGTGACCAGCACAATCTTATTGATGCCAAATTCCTTTAATACCTTGCGGCTAAAGCGGGCGTTTTCGGCAGTATTGCTGCTATAGCGTTCCTGCCAGGCTACCGGGGTTTTAAACTCGCTATCCAGGGTTTGCGCCATCAGTTCCGCTTCGGAAAAATCTTCCGGGTCCAGCGTACCGCCTCCTGAAACCAGAATTGGCAGTCCCAATTCCCAGGCTAGTTTGGCGGCATAGCGCACACGCAGCAAGGTTCTGACATGTAAAGTAACCTGCTCGGGATATTCCAGCGCCGAGTATTCAATGCCGCCGCCTATCACCACCAATGCTTGCGGTTTGAACTGCTGCGCTGCGTCTGCAGACAGTGGCGGAACCCGTTCCCACAGCATGGCCCAGTGCTTAACCACAATCGGCAAACTCAATAACCACAACAGTGTCAGACAGACTATCGCCATGTTCTTTCCCCGTGTACGCTTGCCCAAAAGCAAGCCGGCCAGCGCCAGCATCGCCAACGAGGTTGGCGGCAACAACAGTAGCTTTATGATGTAAATAGCGATGATGGACATTGGGTACGATCATCCTTGAGCAAATACAGCCAACGGCCATAGACCCGCGAAAGGGAGTGATGTAGAGAAGCAAGCCTGACCGAAGTCGAAGGGATTTTGCGTCTCTACAGGCTTAGTGCCCTTATATCGCCAATCTGGAGATACCCACCGCTTCCCGCAAAGTATTGATGAACGGCCGGGTAATGGCGCGGGCTTTCTCGGCGCCTTCCTGCAATTGCTGTTCGATATGCGCCGGCGCTTCCATTAAGGCTTCGTAACGCTCGCGGGCCGGGGCGATTTCGTCGTTGATTTTCTCGAACAACACCTGCTTCATCTCACCCCAGCCTATGCCTGCGGCGTAGCGTTGGCGGATTGCATCCTGCTCATGCTGGTTGGCAAACGCCTGGTAGATGCCAAACAAGGTGCAGCCTTCCGGGTCTTTCGGTTCGCCGGGTTCCAGGGAATTGGTTTTGATTTTGTTGATCAACTTACGCAGTTTCTTTTCCGGCTCGAACAACGGAATCGTGTTGTTATAGCTCTTACTCATCTTGCGACCATCCAGACCCAGCAAGGTGGCGGCATTGTCGTCCAGCACCGCCTCCGGCAACACGAAATGCTCGCCGTAGATATGGTTAAAGCGGCTGGCGATGTCGCGGGCCATTTCGATGTGCTGGATTTGATCTTTGCCCACCGGCACTT
Organism: Methylomonas albis; assembly: GCF_014850955.1. Classification (NCBI taxonomy): domain Bacteria; kingdom Pseudomonadati; phylum Pseudomonadota; class Gammaproteobacteria; order Methylococcales; family Methylococcaceae; genus Methylomonas; species Methylomonas albis. Next base: position 1,003,172 of record NZ_JACXSS010000001.1, on the reverse strand, counting down.
TGTTGGCGTTGAACATCAAAATATCCGCCGCCATCAGGATCGGATAGCTGAACAAGCCCATCGTGATGCCTTTGTCCGGATCGTTGCCCTCGGTTTCTTCGTTTTCGGCCACGGCTGCTTTATAAGCATGGGCGCGGTTCATCAAGCCCTTGGCGGTAACGCAAGTCAGCATCCAGGTCAGTTCCAGGATTTCCGGCACATCGGATTGCCGGTAAAACACCGCATTGGAGGTATCCAAACCCAGCGCCAGCCAGGTCGCGGCAATTTCCAGACTGGATTGCTTAACCCGTGCCGGTTCGTTGCATTTGATCAGCGCATGGTAATCGGCCAGAAAATAAAACGGTCTGACCTGCTCGTCTTTGCTGGCATTGATCGCCGGCCGAATCGCCCCGGCGTAATTGCCGAGATGCGGCGTGCCGGTGGTGGTGATACCGGTAAGGACAATGGATTTACTCATGCTGCTGCCTGCGCTGTCTGTAATGAAAAAGTGGCGGAATTTTACACAAATAGCCTGGGATAGTCAGGCAATAAAACCGCCGGACCAGCCGTTTGCCTATATGCCAACTGCGTCACAGCCAGCCCAAAAAATCGGTTAATTCGCGCGATATAGGCCACTATTTCCTAACCAGAGGCACGGTTTTTTATAGTAAACTCCTTGCGACTGATTTTTTACCCAACCACTGCCAATCCGAATCGGGGGAACCCAATGCTGAACCATGATGAAAAACGCGATTACATCCGCATGGATGTAGACTGTGACATTACCTACAAGCTGGCCGATTCCACTGAGGTCAAAACCGGCAAATGCACTACGCTAAGCGGCGCCGGCGTATCGTTTATTGCCGATCAGCCGTTCGACCTCGGTTTGGCCATGGAAGTCAGCATTATGCCCAAAACCCAAATCACGCCGCCAATGACGGCATTTATCGAAGTGGTACGCAGCGCCAAGCAAGGCGACGGCAGTTACGAAATAGCCGCCTCCATCAAAAGCATCAAAGGCAACTAAGGACAGCATCCGTTCCTCACAAGGACGTAGCACTCTATGTATATCATCACCAAAGAAGTTTATTTTTGCTACGGCCACCGGTTAATGAATCATCCGGGCAAGTGCCGCAACTTGCATGGTCACAGCGTCAAAGCCAGCATCTCGATCAAACAAAACAACCTCAACGAGCAAGGCATGGTCTGCGATTTTTCAGACGTAAAAGACTGTGTGGACGGCTTTATCAATAAAATCCTGGATCACAATTTTTTACTGCATAAAGACGACCCTATCATCCCGGCCCTGGTCGCCAACAACGAGCAGTTTTTGGCTATCGACGAACATCCGACCGCCGAAGTGTTGAGCAAGATGATCTATCAACACGTCAAACAACAAGGCTTTAATGTCGATCAAGTGGTGTTGTGGGAAACCGCCAGCGCCAACGCTTGCTACCGGGAAGATTGACCATGAGCCTGGTGCAACCGGTCAACACCGCACTTTGTCTGGAAAAGATCTGCGAATCCAATTATCAAAAGCTATTCAGGCTGATACCCAATCTGCGCGCCTTCGATAAAACCGCCGTGGGTCTGACGCAGAATAAACCGGCGCTGTATCTGGAAGTGCTGGAGTGTAACCCCTACACCTTGACTATCGAACTCAGCCATTGTTTTGACCAACAGCTGTCGGCACAAATTGTGCCGGCGGTGAAAATTCGGATTTATCTGGATGCGCAACTGGCGGAAGTGCTGCGCGACATCGACCGGCCGACGGTGGACAAGGTTTATCAAAATCCCGGCAGCCTGGTGGAAATCAGGAATTACAAATGGCGCTTAAACTATTTCCTGCAAAAGTGGCTGGATCATTGCCTAAAGACCGAATACCGCTTCAGCAACGGCAAGCTCAGCCAAGCTGCTGTTGTAAAGCCGCTCTAACGCAACGCAAAATCCCATAACTGTAAGTGCCGCCGAGCTGTTCGTAGACCGGCTTCAACGCATTGCGTTGTTCTTCCGGCAAACTTAACAACACCGCCTCGATTTCACTAACCTCTGCCGGCGACAAACTTAACACAGCGCCCAGCGCGACCAACCCTAATTCCAGACTTTTAGCCATGTGATTGTAAATAGTGTCTTCGCTCAGACTGCGTTGCTTCGCGACTTGCTCGACGCTATAACCCAATCTAAATAAATCCAGACTTTCCGCAACCGTATCGGTCGCAGACACCGCCGATTCGTCGTCGAACTCCGCCAACACTGCCAAAAATTCATCGCCATATAACTCCAGCTTACGCTGACCAATGCCGGACAGCATGCCCAGCTGTTGATGGTTGCGCGGCCGAGCATCGACCATTGCCATCAACGTCGCATCGTGAAAAATCACATAGGGCGGCACGTCCTGCTCGTCGGCCAATTCTTTACGTTTGGCCCGCAAAGCATTCCACAAAGCGCTGTCCGCTGCCCCGCCGGGCTGGCGTTTTTCGGACTTCTCGCGCCGGGTCTTGGCGATTTGCGCATCTTTCCGCAGCATCAAGGTTTGCTCGCCGCGCAACACCGGCCGGCAGGCATCGGTGAGTTTCAGGCTGCCGTGGCCTTCGAAATCAATTTCTACCAAAGACTTGGCCACCAATTGCCGAAATACCGAGCGCCATTGTTTTTCGTCCAGCGCTTTACCAATCCCAAACGTCGACTGCTTATCGTGACCGAATTGGCGCATCCGTTCGTCACTCTTGCCCAGCAACACATCAATCAAATAGGTCACGCCAAAGCGCTGGCCGGTGCGATAAATGCAGGACAAAGCCTGCTGGGCAGCAACGCTGCCATCCCAGGTTTCCACCGGTTCCAGACAGGTATCGCAATTGCCGCAGCCCTGTTCCAGCAGGTCGCCAAAGTAAGCCAACAAGGCCTGCCGCCGGCAGCTGACCATTTCGCACAAAGCCAGCATCGCGTCCAGCTTATGCAATTCAATGCGCTTGTGCGCCTCGTCGGCATTGGAGGTGCTAAGCATTTGTCGCAGGGTCAACACGTCCTGCAAACCATAAGCCATCCAGGCATTGGCCGGCAGACCGTCGCGGCCGGCGCGGCCGGTTTCCTGGTAATACGCTTCCACGCTTTTGGGTAAATCCAGATGCGCCACGAAACGCACGTTGGGTTTGTCGATGCCCATGCCAAAGGCAATGGTGGCGACAATGATGAGGCCGTCTTCCATCAAAAACTGATGCTGATTTTTCTGCCGATCCCGATGATCCATGCCAGCGTGATACGGCAGCGCTTTCAAGCCTTTGCCATTCAACCATTCGGCAGTTTCTTCGACTTTTTTGCGGGATAGGCAATAGACGATACCGGTATCGCCGGGGTGTTCGGAGCGGATAAAGGTCAGCAGTTGCTGGCGGGCATTGTCTTTCTGAATGATTCGATAGCGAATATTAGGCCGATCAAAGCCGCTAACAAACACCTGCGCTTGCTCCAGCGCCAAGCGCGTGATGATTTCCTGGCGGGTGCGTTCGTCGGCGGTGGCAGTTAAAGCAATGCGCGGTACTTTGGGGAATTGTTCATGCAACACCGACAATAGCAAATAATCGGCACGAAAATCGTGACCCCATTGCGACACGCAATGCGCTTCGTCGATAGCAAACAAAGCAATCTTACAGCGGGAAAACAGAGCCTGGGTTCTGGCGTTGGACAGCCGCTCCGGCGCGATGTAGAGCAAGTCCAGCTCACCGTTTTGCAGTTGCTGCTCGATCTCGCGAACTTGTTCCAAAGCCAGCGTGGAATTTAAATAGGCCGCCTTCACCCCTACCTGATGCAAGGCGCTGACCTGATCCTGCATCAACGCGATCAGCGGCGAAATCACGATGCCCACGCCGTCCATCACCAAGGCAGGAATCTGGTAGCACAAAGACTTGCCGCCACCGGTCGGCATTAGCACCAACACATCCTGGCCGCCGATCAACTGCTCGATAATCTGTTTCTGCTGGCCGCGAAAACTATCGTAGCCGAACACGCTACGCAGGGTTTGCAGGGCGGGGTTATTGGTCATAAATCATTCAGTGCTAAATCGATGTCTCGAAACGGTCTGGCAAAAAGTCACGCCGCTATTAGATCACAGATCAGTGCTACAACCTCAAGCTACCCACGCAAAACCCATTTAGCCACCAAACACCTTGAAATAGCAGCGAACACCCCCTATCTCGTCTATTCCACCGCACGCCAATTTAAATAAATCAAAAGCGAACCTATATAATGCCGTGCTTACCCAAGCCGCAGCAGGCACCCAAATCTTCTATGAACATGACTTACTGCCGACTACCTGATCGCCTCAAATACCTGATTGATAACGATCAACAATACTTATTAAAACAAGGTCTAAAAGGCATCGAGAAAGAGAGCCTGCGCATCACCGAGCACGGTGAGATCGCGCAAACCCCGCATCCCAAAGCCCTCGGCTCGGCGTTGACTCACCCTTATATCACTACCGACTACTCAGAAGCGCTGCTGGAATTTATCACCCCACCGTTTGCCGACATCAGACAAACCCTGGACTACATGCATCAACTCCACCAGTTCGTCTATCCGCACCTGGGCGAGGAAATGCTGCTGGCGACTAGCATGCCCTGCGGTATCGACGGCGACTTGAGCATTCCCATTGCCGAGTATGGCAGTTCAAACATCGGCAAGATGAAACATGTTTACCGCAAAGGCTTGTGGCACCGTTACGGCCGCACCATGCAAGCCATTGCCGGTATTCATTTCAATTATTCGGTGCCGGAAGACTTGTGGCCTGCGCTGCATCGGCAACGGGCCAGTGAGTCCAGCCTGGAAAGCTTTATCTCGGATGCCTATTTTGGCTTGATCCGTAATTTCCACCGCCAAGGCTGGCTGATTCTGTATCTGTTCGGCGCCTCGCCGGCTATTTGCAAAACCTTTTTCAAAAGCCGCCCGCAATTGATGGAGCAATTCAAGGAGTTCGACGAACATACCCTGTTCCACCCCTACGCCACCTCGCTGCGAATGAGCGACATCGGCTACAAGAGTAAAAATCAAGCGGGCTTGAAGATCGATTACAACTCGCTGGACGGTTACGTGGAGAGTCTGGGCGCCGCAATCAACACCCCGTATCCGGACTATGAAGCGATTGGTGTGAAAGTGAACGGCGAGTATCAACAGCTGAATGCCAACATCCTGCAAATCGAAAACGAGTTTTACAGCACCATGCGCCCCAAGCAGATCGCCAAGTCAGGCGAGAAGCCGACAGCGGCACTGAAACGGCGCGGCGTGCTGTACGTGGAAATGCGCTCGCTGGATTTGAATCTGTTAAATCCTATCGGTATTGACGAAAGTACCGCGCGCTTTGTTGAGGCGTTTTTGTTGTATTGCCTGTTGCAAGACAGCCCATTGCAAGAACCCGACGAATTTCAGGTAAACAACAGCAACCAATTACTGGTCGCCAATCAAGGCCGCAAACCTGGTTTACAGTTAAACCGCAACGGCGAAACCGTCACCCTGCAGCAATGGGCACACAGCATTTTGTACGCCATGCAACCGATTTGCGCGGTGCTAGATAGAGGCAGCCTGGACCGCCCTTATCAATTGGCCTTGCAACAGCAACTGGCGGTAGTCGACAACCCGGCATTGACGCCATCGGCGCGGATTCTGGCTTGCATGCGCGAAAACGGCCAGGAGTTTGGCTGCTTCGCCAGTAACACCTCGGCCTTACACAAGCATTATTTCAACGCCGAACCACTGGACGATGAAACGCAACGGCAGTTCGAGGACATGGCTGCCGCATCGTTGCAAAAACAAGCCGACATCGAAGCCAACGACAAGTTGGACTTTGACGAGTATTTATCCCGCTACTTTGCCCAGAGCTAAATCCATGACTGAATTCGACTTAAGCACCGCCCAAACCGAGTTGCAAGGCAAAAATCCGCGCACCATCTTAAAGGCCGCATTGGCTCAATTCGATAACATTGCCATCTCCTTCAGCGGTGCCGAAGACGTCGTGCTGATCGACATGGCCTTGCAGATCAGAAAAGACATTCAAGTGTTTTCGCTGGACACCGGCCGCCTACATCCGGAAACCTACCGCTTTATCGAACAAGTGCGTAAGCATTACGGCATTAGCATCGACATATTGAGTCCGGATCGCGAAGCGCTTGATGCCTTTGTGAAAGAAAAAGGCTTGTTTAGCTTCTACGAAGACAGCCACCAACAATGCTGCGGTATCCGTAAAGTGGAACCTTTAAAACGCAAGCTGGCGACGCTGGACGCTTGGATCACCGGCCAACGCAAAGACCAAAGCCTGGACACCCGGGGCGACATCCCGGAAGTACAATTGGATGCCGGCTTTTCCGGCCCCGGCAAACAGCTCATCAAATTCAACCCGCTGCTGAACTGGTCATCAGCGCAAGTATGGGATTACATCGAGGCGTATCAGGTGCCGTTTAACGAACTACACCAGCACGGCTACATCAGCATCGGCTGCGAGCCTTGCACCCGGCCGGTTTTACCGAATCAGCATGAACGCGCCGGGCGCTGGTGGTGGGAGGATGCGGCGAAGAAGGAATGTGGGTTGCATGGGGGGAATGTTAAGAAATAGACAAGATTGACTAAAGTTAAACTTTAAATCGAGTTATATGTCTTTAACCAGAGAACTTGCAAAGAAAAACAGTCTGATAAGAAAATTCTTTGCTGAGCACGAATTAAAAAGTGGATTACACGATTGTCTTAAATTATTACAAAGCGACACTCCTTTAATACTCCCGGAAACTCCTCATTCGTCAGCTATTGTTTATGCATGGATTGGTACGACTGTCGATTATTTAATTCGATATACTGCTAATGGAAATAAATTAAATATTGCTGCTACCATTGCCGCAGAAGTTGTGCAAAGATATAAACTAAAACCAAAAAGTTATCTTAATCAGCCACATGTTTACCATTCACAAAATTTATTCAAAATAGGTAAAAAAGGATTAGATGGCCGAAACGGGGCAAGTCAAACGGCAATTTATGCAGCGACCGCATTGTCTATTTTAGATCATTCGTATAGAGCATTTAGATTACCAGAAGTGTTTGAAACAGAGTTGATACCTGGTTTCACGCCAGAACAAAAAGAAATTATCAGAGCTACTGAAGGTAAAACCCTTAAGGAGAAAACAACAAACTATTTGATTGGTGAATTCGTAACTCAGCTTGGTGGTCATCAATATTTAAATGATCTCTCAAAAATAATCCAAATATTCATTGATGAGAAAAACAACCGCAACAGTGCCCTGTATCAATCTGAGTTTATAGTATTTAACCAAGCCCTGAAAAATTCTATCTATGTTGGCGGCGCCGACTTCGATTGCGTGATTAAAGTTGGAGAATATATAGTTCTTACGGAAATTAAAACTTCTATAAAAAAAATCACAACACTCCACTTATACCAGTTGATTAGTTATGCGCTGCTTCTCGATGAAAAAAATGATGGTTTTGAGATGAATTCAATTGGATTTTATCACTCTCGATCAGGTTCATTTCGCTATTTGCCGATTGATATTGTGATTGATGCAGTCTTGCCAGGCTTCCGGTCTCTTGAGCAATTAAGAGAGTATTTTTTAAGAAGAATTACGCCGGAATATCTTAAAAATCCAATTGCGTAGATACTCTGTTCAAAAGCAACAAATTTCATCATCTTTTACTCAGCGATGATCGATTCAGGGATGGCATAAAACCGTGTGTTATCGAACGGTTGATCGTGCGTCAACATGCCATGGATCGCATGCAGTAATTTACGCATGACGGCGCAGACGGCTTGCAAAGGTTTCTTGCCGTTGTCGATCAGGTGCTGGAAATACGCCCGCACATGCGGATCATGCTGTTTGGCGCTCAAAGCCGGCATATACAACGCGGAGCGAATATGCCGGTTGCCGGCCTTGGATAGCCGCATTTTCTTGTGTACGCTTTTGCCGGATTCAAACGCCTTGGGATCGAGTCCGGCAAATTTGACCCATTCGCGATGCGACAGATTGGGCGGCAATAACAGCAGCTCGCCCATCAAGGCAATGGTGCTGGTTTGGGCAATGCCCTTGATGCCGGTCAGTAATTCAAAAACCCGTTTGAGCGTCTGATGATCGTTGATCAAGTGCATCGCTTCGGCAGCCAGGGTATCGATGCGTTTTTCCAATTGACTGATCGCCAGCTTGGCATCGCGCAGCAAGGCCTTCGGAGTTTCCTCTGTCGCACTCAGCGCATGCAGATGATTTTTCGCGGCGGCTTTCTGACCGGTCAGTGCGTCGATACGGCGAGCATAGCCGCGCAAAGCCAGCGATTGATTCGAAGGACGAGTCCAGGCGACGAAATCCATACGCTCGACGTATTCGGCCAGGGTGTTGGCATCGACGGCGTCGGTTTTACTGTTTTTCATCAACACCTTGGCGAAGTTATGCGAGGCCTTGGGATTGACCACCATCACCGGAATACCGGCGTCATGCAGCGCAATCGCCAGATCGAAATGGTAAATGCCGGTGGCTTCCAGGCAGACCTTGATGCCGGATAATTTGATCAGTTTATTCACCAGACGAGTACGGCCGCTACGGGTATTGGCATATTTTTGCGGATCGAACGGCTTGCCGTTCTTGCGGATCACCAATACCAATTCATCGGCCCCCACATCCACGCCGGCAAACAGGCGAGAAGTGGATTGAGTGGCGGTGTTGACGGGGCTATTGGTCATAATCGTTTTTGAATACAGTTAAAGGGAAGTACACTATTCAACGGTTCCCGACCCTGCACATGCACCTACCATCCTTGTGTATGCAGGCGCTAAGCCTCGGATACTCCACGGTATGGGTGAATAGGGCGGGGGCCAATCTACTAGACAGGCTCTGGTAAACTACCAGTCCTCAGGGTGGGACGGCCTCCCAATGAACAATGACAGCTTAATCGGTTTTTCTGCGCCATCGGTTGTTAAAATTCATCATACAAGGGTGGGCACGGTTTTTTGTGCCCACGCGGGGTTCGGGTTTTGTGTCGCTATCGCGACGAGTTTTAAATGTCGGTTCTCGGACCGACAACCGAGATACTTTCTTTTGCGTCGCCAAAAGAAAGTATCCAAAGAAAAGGCGACCCGGATGCCGCTTGATTCCTGCGCTCCTCGCTTTTGAACGGGGTTGCCGAAAGGGGCTTCCTGCCCCTTCGTCAACGCGATGCATCCCTGCATCGCCCCTAACGGGCTTATCCGTTCAAAAGCTGCGGTGCTCGGCGCGGCATACGGGAGCAAACCCTTCGCCAGACGTAGGGTGGGCACGGTTTTTGTGCCCACGCGGTTTTGGAAACGCAGCCCAGCGCCCTCGTCATCCAATCGTAAATCTGCCTTCTCGCCATTCCTGTTAGAATCGCCGCACCACCCAACCAGGAGCGCCACCCATGAGCGACTTTTACAGCCCGCAGCACCGCCAATTGCAAGAACAGCACGACACCCTTAATCTAGCTGACAGATTGGAACAAATCATTGTTGAACAGCAGGTAAGCGAGCAGCATCAGCCATTTATCGAGAGCCGGGATTTTTTCTTTCTGACCACGATAGACCAGCGCGGTTACCCGACTTGCTCTTACAAGGGCGGCAATCCCGGCTTGGTGAAGGTGGTTAATCCGCTGGAACTGGCGTTTCCGAGTTACGACGGCAACGGCATGTTTTTGTCGATGGGCAATATCAACGGCAATTCTAAGATCGGCATGTTGTTTATCGACTTCGAAACGCCGCACCGGATTCGGGTGCATGGCGATGCCCGCATTGAAGCCAACGATCCGTTGCTGGTGGATTACCCTGGCGCGGAGCTGATCGTGCGGGTGGCGATTAGCGAGATATTCATCAACTGTCCGCGTTATATCCACCGGATGAGCCGGGTTGCCAGCTCGAAATGCGTGCCGCAAGCCGATCAAGACACTCCGTTACCGCAATGGAAGCGTATTGATGCGGTGCAGGATGTGTTGCCGGCTTGCGATAGTCACGTCGCGAAAAGTCTGGGCGGCATAATCACACCGGAAGAATACGGGGCGATGGTGTTGAGCGGTGATGCTTAGCTCATACCCCCTCCCCCAGAAAAATTACTAACCTCAACATACATTTAGAGACCCTCATGAGCGAAAGAATCATTATGCGTACCGGCGAAGCCCTGGTAGCGGGCGGCCCGGCCGGCACGGCAGCGGAACCGGAAATCATCATCGGCGAGCTGGACGGACCGGTTGGCACCGCGATTGCCACCTTAACCGGTGATCAGGTGCAAGGCCACACTCGGGTATTTGCGATTTTAAACACCGACATTCAAGTAAGGCCGGTGACCTTGATGGTGAGTAAAGTCACCGTCAAAAACAGCCGCTATACCAATATCTTGATGGGCACGGTACAGGCGGCGATTGCCAATGGCGTGCTGGATGCGGTGCGGGCCGGCGACATTCCCAAGGAAAAGGCCAACGATTTGGGGATTATTTGCTCGGTGTGGCTGAATCCCAGCGTTATCAAAGACGACAATCTGGATCATCAAATTTTGTTCAACATCCACCGCGAGGCCATGGCCAAAGCCATTCATAAAGCCATGACCAACACGCCGGACATCGATTGGTTGCTAGAAAACCAGGATAAAATTACCCACAAGTATTTCCAGATGGGTTTGGACGGCAAGATTTAATTGCCTGGGTTTCACGACAGTCAGAGACACAAGTGTTGTGTCTCTAGCTATTGTCTTAACTAAGCCTGCTCAACCAAGCGGATGCCCGCTTCTTCAATCACAATCCGCCGTTGTTTGTATAAACCGCCTATCGCTTGCTTGAAGACTTTTTTACTAACGCCAAAGGTATCGTAAATAATCTCCGGCGCGCTTTTATCGGTTAGCGCCACATAACCTCCGCGCTTTACTAGTACGGCCAGAATCTTCTCTGAAGTTGCATCAACTTTCTGACCATATTTTTCCTGACTTAAGATCAAATCCAGCTTATTGTCCGGACGCACTTTTTTGACGTAAGCGGTCAAGGCCTGGCCTTTTTGCAAAAGCTGAAAAGTCTCGTTTTTATACAACACACCCCAGTATTTATTGTCCACCACCGCTTTAAAGCCCAAATCGGTTTCATCGGCAATGATGATCTGCACCTCTTGTCCTTCTTTATAGTAAAACGCTTGGTCCTGAATAAAATCATCCAGCATCATCGTCGCAGCGATACGATTGTTTTCGTCTAAAAACAGGCGCACCAGGTAAGATCGGCCCTCGACGATCTTGCCCTTTTGTTCGCTGAACGGCAGCAACAAATCCTTGGGCAAGCCCCAAGCCAAAAACGCGCCGGCATGGCTGAGCGAAACACATTTTAACCAAGCCACTTGATCGACTTGGGCGAGTGGCGTTTGCAGAGTGGCGATGGTTTGATTCTTACCGTCGACGTAGACAAAAGCTGTTAGCGTATCACCCACCTTTAGATTGTCCGGTGCATCTTTATCCACCAGGGTAATTTCGCCAAGCTCCCCAGCATCCAATCCATACTGATTATCTCGTTGGCTAACGACGGTTAAAGTGTTGAATGTACCTAGTTCGATCATGGAAGGTTCCGCGGGTTGATTGGACATGAGCGTCGGCCCGCTAACAGGCCATACGCAGAGAATGGGAGGGCTATTATACAAACGAATCGACAAAACGGCAGGCCGGCTTATCCTTAAACGGCTGCGGCGGGCGAACCTTATTAAAGTAATTGCACTCACGCAAACAGTAAGTCAACACCCCATTCGGTCACCGCCGGTCTATAATGGACGGTTTTTTCGAGTCGATAAAATCTGCTTTTATCGAGCAAAAAGCCGATTATGAATCTACTACTGAAATACTTGTCCTCATGCTGGTTTCTGAACAATCCTTCAGATTTAGTCCCGCCCAGCTCCTTCATGTGGAAAAACGTGGCGTTCTATCTGATTTCCGGCATGATCGTGGAGGGTCTGATCTCCGATCCGGCGGACGGCACACTGGAGGTCTTGGGCCGTACCACCATGGCTTTCGGCTCCGTCGCGATTTTATTGCTAATGGAGAAAAAATGGGGCTGCTTCGGCCAGCTGTATACCTCAATTTTCGTCTGCGAAAATTTCATTATGACCTTAGCCGTCAGCGGAGAAGCTCTGGACTATTGGCTGGTACTCAATCATCACCCCTACCGCGAACAAATCGGCATCGGCATCGCGGTATTTTTAGTCACTTGGTATATCGCCATCGTCAGCTATATATTTCGCGCCTTCTTCCGCTACCCAACCACTATCAGCGTGATTTATGCGTTTAGTTATTTCGTGCTGACTTACGGTATACCTATGCTGTTGATGGACATCTAAAAACCGGGCTTACGGGCCGGATGACATGACGCCGCCCCGTGCTTTGCGTAGATTTCATCAGAACCTTATAAAAACCAGCGCTGTTTTCTGCATGATCCAGTGTATTTCTACCAAAAACCTATAAACTCATTTTTTGGAAAAATTTATAAAAATCATCCTTTCCTAGCTCGGCAACCTAGCAGTGCGCAAAATTAAGTACTCCTTGCGTATTCCGTTTAAACCGCCACTGATTCCGAGTTGAAAACCGCCAGTCGTTCCGATAACAAAGTCTCCACCGGTTCCGGTTCAAACCCTGTCAGATTTTGAATGCCTTGGATCGGCCAAAACCGGCCGGTGATGACGCCGACGGAATTTTTGATCCCTATCTGCAACGAATGTCGGCTTTCTGGCAAGCAACCTTGAGCTGTCTTCGGCTCGAGCCGGCCAAAACCGGCCACCGAAGATGCTGGCGGAATTTTCCATTCCTAAGTTCGGCGAATGGCGGCTTTTCGGCAAGCAAATCGACTTTATGACTGCGTCACTACGGCCATAACGAGACAATCGGAATATGCATAGCAATGGCAAGTGTACGCTTTAAAGGTATCCCCGGACACCGATAGTGGCACGGCGGAAGGCGCCCTTGAACTCATCGAGCAAATCGCCGAAAAATTAGAAAAGATGCGGCAGATTCAAGTCGAGCGTATCGACACCATGCAGGCTGATCTGAAGGCGTTTGCTGTTGAAGCACATCGACTCGCGCAAATCATTGCCGTTGAGCTCAAAGATCAGCCAGCCGAGCAAATTGCTCTCACATTAGCCAAACGTTTAGATCGAGCCCGCGAGTCTGTTGCGGAAAGTACCCGGCTCAACGAAGCCCTGCGTATTGCAAACAGCCAGGTATTGGAAGCCAAGGAATCCAGTCAAACCGCCATGGCGAGTTTGAAACCATTAATGGAAAAAGCGGGTGTCGACACAACGGTTTTGTTGAATGAAGCAATTGGTCGATCTGACGAGCAACGTCGCCTAAATGCCGAGATGGTAGAAGCTAAGGCCACTCTTCTCAATGGTGGAGATGGTCTGATACGGGAACAACTCGAAGCGGAGATTGATGCGGCTGACCTGATTCAGCTCGCCGCTGAACTTACACACATCAACGATGAGCTTTCTGATGCCGTGCAACAGCAAACAACGCTTTCGGCTGATCATGCAAACGCCTTACGGGCTTTGTCCGAAATCGGTGGATCAGACGCAGCAACACAAGCAGAGGCCCAACGCCAAGAAGCGCTTGCGCAAATGTCGGATACTGCGGAACGCTATGTAAAAGTTTTCACCGCCGGGCGCTTGCTGCGTTGGTCGATAGACCGCTATCGAGAAGAGAAGCAGGGGCCACTGTTGCAACGTGCGGGTGCGATCTTTTCGACATTAACGTCCGGATCGTTTAGCAAGCTGATTGTGGATTTTGAACGGGAGCCGATGGTGTTGGAAGGGCTGCGTTCCGATGGCAAGCTGGTCGGTATATCTGGTATGAGCGACGGCACACGAGACCAGCTTTATTTAGCACTTCGACTGGCGGCCCTGGAAATGCACCTGGAACAGGCCATGCCGTTGCCCTTCATAGCAGACGATCTATTTATCAACTACGATGATGTCCGGTCAAAAGCAGGGTTTAAAGCACTTAAGGCATTGTCAGAACAAACCCAAGTGATCTTCCTGAGCCACCACGATCACTTGATTCCGACGGTTCAAGAGGTGTTTGGCAAGCAAGTGAATGTTGTGCTTTTGTGATCCGTGCGAGGCTGTAAATGATCAACTTGGGAAGTTGGGCGCATATTTCTCCTCAAATCAGCCACCCATTCCGGTGTAAACCAGGCCATGGATTTCGATACAATTGCGCCAGTATTGAATGACAGCTTTTTGACGTGTTGAATTGTCACAATCGACCCAAACCCGTCTATCGAGCTTCTCCAAACCGGTCGTTCAGTGAAATACAGATTCTGCGAACTGCTGGAATATAAAGCAGACGCTGGTGACCTCAACCTACCGGCCAAATGCTGCCTATCGAGGTGAGTTTCTGAATGGCCGATTAATGTCGGAAATTGCCCGTTTAACGTGGAGATAAGGGGCGAAGCTTTTGCGGAGTCCCACTTGGGCGCAGGTTAGGCATCAACATTTGTACCTCAACTCGTAGACTTTAAGCGATGAGTATGCATCCACATAGGTTGGCGAGACTATGCTTGCCATCAAACTTCTGTCGGTCACCTCTTCGATGCTAACGACCTCAAACCGCGAGCCGTGTGGCAAGAGAATTTCGTGCTCGAAGCCGCCAAAGGAGGAATCAGTCTCCATGTCCAGTGCTGGCAAATTAGGCGGGCATTCGATTTTTAATAGTGCCGCTGGAAGATTTCGGAAGGAGGTCGCAAAGTGTCTCTGGACCGAAGCTTCTTCTGTCGTTGTTGACATAAACGCTGGGTATGCGATTTCATTGCCCACTAAGTATGGACTGATATAAGCATCAATCGTGGCCCGGTACAAGACCGCTGCTTGACTTAATGTTGATTGATTAATTAGCTCAGTTAGTTCAGAAGCAGCACTGTACCAAGGCTCATTGAGCGCGGTGCCTTCCCGTAGGCACTGGTTCACGTAGTCAGCAAAGCACTGCTGACCGCCAAATGGTGAATTTGCTTTGTATAGGCGGAAGACTTCATTGTTGTGCGGAGCAGATACTGGCATTGAGAGTGGCTCTTGTTGATTCCTAGCGCTCGGCTAAACGGCGAGCTACGCAGCAGCGAGTCCAGCGCACGAAGTGTGCGAGTTTGAACCGCTTGTTAGTTTTGGCGTTCATTTTACTACAATATTTTTACTTGAATTAATCACGTGATCTGGCAGATGGCTGTCGTCTTTGCTTATGCGTATGACGCCGCGCTCCATCGAGACATTTCCGCTATACCGGTCTCCAAGGCCAAGTCTGCCAACCAGCTTTAGTACCGGTATTCTCTCTTTTTTTGGGTTACTATCTTCATATTCAAGAATACTGCTTTCTTCGATCTGTAGTAACAATACCCAATGAAATGTAGCAGAACCACTCGTTTGGTCATAAGCATGAACCACATGAATACCAGATTCCGATGTGCCGAGATACTCATAACCAAACACCTCCCTGGTTTCCTCTTCCTGCACTTCCACAAACCTTTTTCCTTCAAATTCCCGCACTAAGACCTCACCAAAATACCTATTACTGGAATTTGACCCCGATATATCGATTGAAACTATTTGCCTTCCGCTATCAGAAATCCAACCAACCAAATCTTTGAGTAGCAAAGGGTTTATAAGCGTTTTGCTCTGAAAAGAGTAACCATATTTTTCCCACAGTTTTGCCGATGGCGAATCACTCTCTATAACAAATTCCGGCCGCTTGTGTATTTTAAAGATGTAAAGTGTCAATGACGATATTAAAATAAGTATGAAACCAAAGAAAATCCCAATATCATCGAACTGGTTATTTTTTATATTTATTTCATAATTTTCTGACCTGAGGGAAATGCTGTCCAAAAGAACTAGTAGCTTTGGGGCCAATATTAAACTGACACCAGATACTAACGCACCATAAATAACCCGGTTCTCAATTTTTGGGTTGATGTAGGAATCCAAGCGCCTGAGGAATATGTCTGTTATACGTCCCTTCATTTTAAATCCAGTGCAAAACTAACAAGTTATTAAGCTGTTAACCGTATATTTACCTGAAAAGAATTTTCGATACGATAATTTATTGATCTGAATTTAAGTTTCCTTTCTGTATATCATCGGCGACAGACATCTATGACTGGTCACAATCAAATCGCTGTCATTGAATCAGACAAGGCGATAGTCTGCAACGGGTCGGTTTTGCTCCTTCAATCCTGGCTGAGCAAATTCGGCCAACTCCAGATCGCCGAGTTATTGTCTTGATTGTCAATACTTGAATGAATACCAGTCTGTCAGTTTATTTTGGAGGCTTGATTGCCAGATCTGACCCCGTTGATTCTGAGTGTTGTTTCGCTTCTGTCTGTACTTCCTGTTTAGAGGCTGAGGCTTCACTTGGCTTACTTTTTATGATTTCACCTAGCTGAAAAGCCAATATTACCGCTAAAATTGCCGCCCAAAACTTAGAGGCATAATCTTGTCCTTCTTTAAGTGCTACGACCTTGGTCGAATCATCGACTTGGTCAAAGAAAAAATATCGTTCATATGAAAACCAAAGCGGGGGCGCTATTGTCCAGACAGCAAGGTGAATTGCGGCTTCTATACGACCCATATCTCCCACTAGAAGCGAAGCAATAACATAGCAAGCATAGTAAATAGCAGTAATGCTTCCAATAAAGCTAGTCCTTGCTTTCCACCAAGTCTCATAGATACTTTCAAATTTAGTGGGAGCCTCTACAAACTCAGCAGGATCAACTTTAAAATAGGCGTTGCGGGTGCTGAAGTAAATTATCGGAAGAATTATAAAACCACCTATTACCCATAATAAATACCACATTGTAGTCATTGAAATGTTCTCCAGTGTCCGCATTAGCAAGGAAAATTATTTGTCGTACATCTACCATGAAACCTAGCTCCCCTCAAGAAAATATTGGCTGATGACGAGCAAATAACAGTCATTCAAACTAATGTGGTAATTGTCAGCAAAGGGTCGATTGTGACAATTCAACACTGGCGTAATCATATCGGAATTGATGGCTTGGTTTGCATCGGAACTGGTGGCGGTTTTCAATCGGAATGGCTGGCTGATTTTGGTCGGAATACGCAACTGTTCAACGTAAGCCAACCGGATTAGGGTGAAATGCGCAGCTCTAAAAAAAGCAAAGTCGGTAATAGCTCACCATCTTCTTGTGAACTATTTGATAGGTATTTTCAAGTCATGACTCTAACCTGTCTACATCTTTACTAATTTATGTGTACCACCAGATAAACCTTCAGTTAAACGCACCCACATATTCTGTAATTTTAGGAGAAAGATGATGTTTAATTCCATATTTAAAAGCCTAGTTCTAATTTTTTCAGCCTTTATCGCTACTACATCGCTGGTTATGGCCGATCCATTTACAACGCCCCTACCGAATCAATATGTATTGCATGGCGGCAATCTGAAAGTTACCTATTCGACAACGGGGTTCGATGGTAAACCGCACTTCACATATCAGGATGGGACTCATACCCTAAACTTCAGCGGCGATCAAATTAGAACGGTCGGAACGGAAGATGGAACGCTTGTGAGTGTGACGATTCTTATGACCGTCGATACCGGATCAACCTCCTTTACGGTTCTAATTCCGCACATCAACCTGGACTCGACGCTAGAGGCCAGCATCCAGACGCAAGGCATCAGTACTCGGCATAAATTCTCAATTATTCCAGACCTGAACCGTGGACAGCTGGATACTTATAAATTTACCAAACTTGTTGGTAACGCTAGTGTCGTGAACTTCTGAAAGAGAAATTGACGTCGGATATCACCTGGATAGAGCGTCAAAATTTTCCAGCAGAATTTTTCTAACTCAACTTTAGGCACTCAGCCGCCGCGCCCGATTAGGCCGGCGGCTTTTTAGTGCCCGGAATTTGAACTCACAGTGTCGGCATAGCGGTCAGCGTAAATCCTTATTTGAGCGGCAGGTTTAGATGGCATGGGAGCCGTTCGGGATAGCGGCTATATGGGTAATCAGGAATGTTAGAGCTAAATTAACACCATTCGAGACACCTGCTTTGTTTTAAGCTCGCGTATGGGGATAACTTAAAAAATAACATTTTTCTTAAATCATATAGGTGTTGTTTACGGTAAAAACAGATCGGAGGTTTATAACGTAAAATTGACTATACAAAGATATTTCATTCTAAAAGACAGAGCACATATATCGTACCTCACTGAAAAAAACGCCGATTGGTTCGGGATAAAAGCTCGGCGAATATTTTATCCGCTAATAATGTTTGTCTTTTTCCAGAGTTTCTTGAAGCGTTTGGGACGAGTTCACAAAACCCGTTCCGCTCAACAGGGAATAGCTCTATTTAGCACCAAAACTTATATTCAACCACTAAATACGGCTCCAATTAGTCTCAAAAAAAGAGCTTCTCACCAACCTATTAGGTATTACTCATTCCATAAGCAGAGAAGAGTACGAGACCTCTTTAGCAACTTGCAATAATCTTTAGCTGTTTCACCATTGTTGTTTTGTTCGTATACATTTAGCCCCTTAGATACAAGGTAGGTACATATATCCTCAAAATCTCCTCCGGTACAAGCCCAGTGTAATGCTGTCATTCCATTTATATCTTTGGAATCAACTCGCGCACCAGCGACAACTAAATCTCTAACAATCTCTAAGTGACCACCTTTGGCTGAAGCCATAATTGGCGTTTGCCCAACTTGGTCTTTGCTATTTGGGTTTGCTCCGCTCGATAAAAGAAATTCGACAATTGGTTTATTGCCGATATAGCATGCCATTAAAAGTGCAGTACCTATGTTTTCATCACTGTCGTCAAAATTTATTAAATCGATGGCAGCACCATGCTGAATTAATAATTTAACAGCCTCAATATTTTCTGTTATGCAAGCCCAATAAAGAGCACTTTTTCCTGATATCTTCAGATTCGGACTAGCAGCATCAGATAGCAATTGAGATGTTTTTTGAACATCAAAATTCTGAATGGAATCGATTAATAACCTAGCTAAATCTGACATACTCATAAATAAATTCTGAATCCGTAACTTCAGCGGCAAAAACCGCCGCAACATTGAAAAAAAAGACAAAATACGGTTTTCATAATTCTATCCAAGTCGACAGAAAAGTAAATTATTTTCAATGACTTAAAAATTAATCCACGGATTCAGGTGAATATTTAAATATATAAGCATATCAAACATACTCCCATTAAGCGTGTATTGATATTTCTCTTAATGCATTTAACGATCATGCGCCTACTGGAGAAAGTATAATTATTATCGGGATTAGTATCCATGGCGCAATTTGGGATGGTGATGGTGGATTAGGTAAAATTACACTAGGTGAAGTGCTCTCAGGGTACACAGGCTCTGGAACCGGTCTATTTACTGTATCAAAAATACTCCTTGGAATGGAGCCAGTACCCCCATTACCCTCATCATCATCGCAACCCAACTTTCTGTACTCTGTTGTATCATTAGTGATGCCGCGCTTTAAATCATTAATCTCCTTGTAATGGCCTCCTGGTTTGGTAAATCCGCCAGGAAATGAAAATCCGCCTTTGCCGTCGGCAATAGGATCGTATTTCCGCAACTCATTCAGTAACTTAGCGTTCTTTTCAAAGATTTTTTTTCTAAGTTGATTGCAACGCTCTACATCGCATAATCCGAAGAAATCATCGTAAGTTAAAGGATTCCCGTAAGCGTAGGCGTATGAATTAACGCCCCCCGCCAATCCAATCGGATCACTCTCGATATATCGGCCTATAGCTGGGTTGTAATCCCTGAATCCGTTGTAATGCAATCCGGTACTTTTATCGTAATACTGACCAGGGAAGCGCAAATTATAGGTAAAGATATTGCTGTCGCCATCCGGGTCTTCGTTGGCCGCTGTCGTGCCGAAGGCCTCGCTATCCCAACGCCAAATGACTTTGCCGGTATTATCGCTGATGGCCCGTGGCGCGTTCAGGTGATCGGCGTAAACAAAGTACTGATTACTACCTTTGCTGACCGCGACTGGCATGTTGCCTAGCCAAATTGTTTCCTGAATCGGTGCACCGGTTTGCGTGTATTCGCCGAGCACATGCCCCGCGCCGTCATAAACAAAATAAGTACCGGCTTGCACGTATTTGCCGGGATTGGTGCGCATATCAATGATTTTGGCCTGGGTGCAGCTGGCGTCGGCCGCAGTGACTTTGCCATCATGGCTGCAATCGGCTGCTAGATTGACTGGCACCGCCCCTTGGGTCATCAAGACGATCAGACGTAAATCCGTGGTAGTGAGGCTGCCGTCCTGGTCCGCATCGCCGGCTAAATCCGGAGCGCCGCCATAGACTTTGGCGACACGCTGCCCCAGGCCATTAATCAGGTATTGTTCGACGCCGATGCCAACATTGGCCGCTTGAACTAGACGGCCCCTACCATCGTAGGTAAAGCTGTTATAACCATCGGCGGTGATATGACCGGCGGCATCGTAGCTATAATTTTTCAGAATTTGGTTTGTGTTATCGGTAATCCCTAACAACCGGTTGCTGGCGGTATCCAGACTGAAGTTTTTGATCAGCGTGCTATCCGATTGCTGCAGACGATTGCCGTTGGCATCGTAGCTGTAGCTGATTTGGCTAGCCGGATCTGAAAAATTGGTTAAGCGTCCCAGTTCGTCATAGCTAAAGCTTTGATCATGGTTGAGGTCGGTATCGGTATAGCCTGTTATGCGTCCAGCCGCATCATAGGTAAGTTGCCGCGACCGGTCACCCAGATCGTAGGCAAGCAAACGGCCATCCAGGTCAAAACTACGGGTGGTTTTAACACCATTGCCGAAGGTCCAGTCAGAGGCACCACCAAAAGGTTGATAGTGAATGTCACTCAGTATTGGCGTACCGTTGCTATCCAATGTAGCGACTTGGCCGTTGCTGTTGTAACTGACGTGCAGGGTTTGGCCGGAAGGATAAGCCAGTGATACCAGTCGGCCATCACTACCATAGCCATAACTTGTCACTAATTTCAATGAGCCGCTTTTGAAGGTTTTGCTGGTGACCCGACCGCGAGCATCGTAGGCCCAATTGGTCACCGTACTCCCTGCGCCTTCAGTCATTTGGGTCAGATGACCCAAACCGTTGGCACCTTGATCGTAGGCAAAATTAATGGGCGGTTTACTGGCATAGCGGATTTGAATGATGCGGTTGAGTGCATCGTAGCTGTAACTGACTGTTTGCCCGCGAGCATCGACGACGCTGATGGGGTTACCCGCATCATCGTAGCTAACTTGACCATGCCCGGTATCGGGGCTATCAATCGTCAAGCGTTGACCGAAACCGTCGTAGCCGTAGCCGGTTTGGTGAGTCAGTGGATCGGTTACCGCAAGCAGATTGTCATTACTGTCGTAGTTGCTGTTCGTTGTTTTGCCAAGTGGATCGACGCTGCTAATCAAACGGTTTAGCGAATCATAAGCCAGAGCGGTTTTGTTGTTCAGCGGGTCGGTGAGGCTAGTGGTATTGCCATTGGGGTCATAACCAAATTGCGTGACCTGATTCTGAGCGCCTATCGATTTTGCCAAGCGGCTAAGCCCGTCAAATACCTGTGTGCGAGTGCTTGTTAAGGTATTACTTGGATCGTTGACGGTCGTTTTAAGCTTATTGCCCATCTTATCCAAGGCGTAATCGATATGATTACCTTGAGAATCAGCGATGCTGATTAGTCGATGGGCATCATCATAACTGTAGGCAAGATAAGTGGCGTCCGGCAGGGTGAGTTTGATCAATTGACCGGCGACATCGTAGCTGTACTGGGTGGTTTCAGTGCCTACGGTTGAAGCCAGGAGCCTACCACGCGGGTCGTATTGGAAGCTGGTTACCAGTCCATTGGGGTCTTTAATCGATAACGGTTGGCCATCGGCATTGTAGCTAGCAATCGTAGTAACGTGACTCAGTGCATCGGTAATGGTGGTGAGATTGCCTTGGGCGTCATAGCTAAAACGGGTGAAGTCGCTAACATCGGTACGCGGACCGTCGATGGTAAGCGGTTGGCCGTTAGCGTTATAGGTAAAGGTCCAGGACTTAGTTTGCGCGCCGGCAGTAATGGTTTTTTGTAACAGATTCCCTTTGGCGTCGTAGCTGAATGCCATAACACGATTGGGTTCGACGATCTTGGTCGGAAGCCTAAATGTAGAATGCCAGGTGGTTGTTATGGTTCGGGCCTGAGGTTTGCCTGCCGCTTCGGTACGGGAGATTTCAAGATTGCGGGTGGTGTCGTAACTGTAATTGGTGGTGTTTGCGTTGAAATCAGTTTGGCTAATGATGTTGCCATTCGCGTCGTAACTGGTTGTGGTCTTGGTGCGGGCGTATCCGACCGGGCAACTAGGGCAGCTTTGGGTCATCAATGTTTCCAACGCCACATCATTGACATTAGTGAAAGTCGACGTGCGAGTCACACCGAGCGCATCTTTAACCGGTACATAGCCGTAGGTTAGAAAGTTATAATCCAGGGTGTATTTATTAACACCACCAGCCAGTTCGTTGGAGACATCCCTGCCCTGACTATCGTAAGCGTCGGTAGCGTAACGAACGCCTTTTTCATCAATGATACCGGTGAGCGCATGCGGATATGAGGGGTTTTCGTAAAGGTATTTACGTTGGGTGTTGTCGGGATAGGTGACGGTCGATAAATTGTTTTTGCTGTCGTAGCTATAAGCGTAGACTCCGCCATTCGGGACCTTGACGGATGACACGCGAGTATCTGTGCCGCTGTAAGCGAACGTTAGACTTCTGCCAAAGGGATTGGTGACCGTGCTTAACCGACCTTGGGAGTCGTAAGTAAGGGTTTGTGTTAACCCTTTGCGATCAGTAATGCTAATCAGCTTTCCGCTGGCGTTATAGATTTCGACTCCATCCAGTCCGGTGGTGTATTGCCAGCCAGTTGCTAGCTTAACCAGTTTGGCATTGACGTCGCTATCAGATACCCATGCAGAACCGGCCAGAATAAAGGTCAATACTTTTCCGTCATTGCGAGTGACATCGACGGTAAAGGAAGTCCCGGAGATCGAACGGTTGTAATCGCCTCGCCAACCGATGCCAAAGCTAGTAACGGCGTTATCAAAGCTGTTATAACTGCGCCTTAATGCAAGAGGCGAAGGTCCGCCGCTTAAATAATCGACCTCGTCTTCATATTTATTGCCAGTGGCAACGTTGATGGGCTCAGCAGTCAGTTTAGGCGTACAGCTGGTGTCGCAACTGTTATTTCCACCGTTATTCTTTGAGGGATTTTGGGTGATACATTCGTCACCATCAATATCTCCATCGGGCAATTCACAATTTGCAGGTTGCACAGCAAATACTGGCGCTGGAAATTGGAGTATGATTCCCAGTGCTAGTGACAAAGCAATGAAACCAATCAAGCGCCTAAATGAGCGCCGTCCGGAATCGCAACGCTCTAACGTTTGCTGATTCATAACTAAGGTGTCATGCGAGTAAGATCCCGACTTTACGATGATAGTCATATTCCTTCCTGTTAATCAGATATTGAAATCCAACTGCGCCCGCTCGAACGCAGTTGTCGATATTGCATGCTGTTGATCGTTATAGAAAACGATTGCGACGAGGGTTTAGCAGAAATGCCAAACTACCGCTCAATAGCAGCAAAAGGGCTTCCGGCTCTGGTACAGTGTTAGTGCTTGGATCACCACCGATAACGATTGCTCCGTTACGAACGGTGTATGGAATATCGGCTGCGTTTGTGTCAGTCAGTCCGTTGACCGATAGAGTAATCGGGCTTGTTCCGGCTGTTAGCGTGTTGAAAGACAATATTGCCAGTGTGAAACTGTCCGCTTGCTGAGCAAGCAGCGCAGCCGTATCGTCTAAGGAAAACTCAATCAGGTTAATCAACCCGAGGCCCGCTGTTGCGGTTGGGCCATTCAATCCAAGATTTAACAGATCCAGTTGATCACCTAGCAACGGATCCCCAAAAGTTACTTGTGAAAAAGATAATAAGGTGGGATCGAAGCCGATATCCAGATCGTAAACACTGAGTGCAGTATTGGCGTCAAGCCCAGATAAAGTAACCGCAAAGGAAACAGGTGAACTGATACCAACACTTTGAATGCTAGGTGAGATATCTAGGATGGCAACAGCATGCGATGGTGTTATTGAAAACATATACAGAGCTGCACTGATAAGAGTCGATGCAATCTTATTCATAATGACTTCCCTTTCGGACAATTGATTAAGTTTAAATAATTGATCTATCTTTACTCAAAACTCGTGCCAATAAAATTACCATATAAAAGTCATTGACTTATAAACGCCCCAAAATATCAACTAACAAAAATTGTAAATAATGCTGACATCGATTAATTCGTTTGAAGAATTCAATCGACGTCAATGAAGTCATATTTTTAATGTTGAATTGCTACGAATTCCCTAGCGCAGGAACAGAGTTGAAAGAACTTTATGCTAATCGCTGATGCCCGTTCTAATGAATATGTATGGACGCTAGGTGTAAAAAAAATCGACACCCCATAATCCTGATTGAGTTCAGTTACGTCAATTTGCTAAAACAGGATAGATCAACCCTATTCGATTATTGGTTGAAGCTGATCGAAACTTTGATGTCAGCTTTGAGGGTATAAGCCGCCAATGTTTAAGGAGAGGCGACTGACTCCTGAGGGTCGCCTTGCGACTGCCAGCTTTCAGATTCATCGCCCGAAAGCCGTCATTGAATTCCGATACCCGATAGCGGCCGTTCGTCACTGGGTCAAACCGACCCAAACTTGCCTGTCGGGTTTCTCCAAAGCGGCCAGTGAAAAAATCCAGAGTATGCTGGTTGTAAATCTACAAAGCGGTCTTTGGTGACCTCACCAAACCGGCCACTAGCTGACATTCGAGGCTTTGCGTTCAGTGTCGGCGATGTTTCAATGAGCTGCCGTTCAACTTGGGGCCGGCCCAAATAGCTAACCGCATTACAACCGCGCCCCGGTTGAGCGCCATGTTAGGATGACCACTTCGACTTTTCCAAACACAGTAAGAATTGGGTGAATATATTTTCCGGTTCGGAAGTCAGTCACAATTAGGCTGAAAAATATTTTTTATTCACCGTTATCTCTAGTTATATCAGATGCTCTAGCACTTAACCTGTCGGATAACAGATCAGCAAGTCTGTCTGGGACATCAAGGTGCATCACCCCTGCGCGAGGATGAATCTTCGCCAATTCTACCTGAATATTCTTAATTGAATTGTCATTGCCAGCAGCTGCGTTTGAAATAATATAGTCTAATTCCAATATCTCTTTGACCAAATTTCTTATTGGCCTATAGATTTCTGAATCTACTGATGCTAAAAACGTTACGGCTCCCATTAGATTTGCAATCGTTTCTTTCATTGATAAATTATGAGCCTTTATAGTCTCAAAAGTTAGATTATCAGAATCAAATTTCGCACACCATGTGATCCAGCAGAACGCATTTACTGATGAAGAAACTTGTTTAGATATTTCCTGAAAAGTCAAACTAATAGTCGACATCATCGCGTCTTCGCGATTCTTGGCCCAAAGTTCGAACTCCTTTGATATTTCCAATTGCTGCTTGAGGGATATGTTAAGTTTCTCAGCTTCCGTGCGAAGGCTTTGGATATCTAGTTGGGCTTGTGTCTTAAATTCTTCCAACGCAATTGCCGCGCAATCTTTTTGATTTTGGAGCTCTTTGTCAATAACTGATTTTTCTTCTCGGGCAATTCTTGCTGCCCACACTTTTCCGAGCCAAGCAGAAAGGCCAATTAGAAATGGAGTTGAGGCAATTAAACTTAGAATTTCTATCGATGACATACAGACATAATACTGTAAATTGCGAGCACACCAAATAATTAAACAGTTAACTGAATAACGTCGACAACAGGCATCAGGAGTTGGTAATGGTCAAGTCGCTGCATTGAATCACTTCTTCTCCGGTACCTGCCTTAACGATGCTGTACCCGTTGTTTCCGGTATATGTATGCTATTTTCTGAATCAGTTTTTTTTGTGGATTCCCCTAAATAGACTCTAAAAACATACATTCCAATCGCGCCAATTATTGTGGCAGACACGAATCCGAGAAATCTAACCCCATAAAATACGTTGTTTATTAATCCTGAATTCTCAAAAATATGATTTAGTGTTGGCTCCAGTTTGGCGAGAAAATACCCAGTGACACCGGAGTAAATTAAATTCGCATATTTTGGAAAGTTAACAACCTCATGTTGTCGTTTTGGGGTGGCTAAATAAACGGTTAACCACCCGATGAGAATTCCAAATAAAGATAACAATAGAGTTATCCAAAATTCCGTCGAGTATTGGCCGCCATGACACCGGTATAAAATATAAACAAGCGCGCATAAACAACTAAAATCAATAATCAGTGCTGCAATACACTTAGCAAAATTCCTATTCATAGCCCCCTGCATGTAATCAGTGACAGGCACCTTTGCCTGATAACGATCAACTCTCTGCCTCATCGGTGTGGCAACTGCCCGCAAATAGGACGAATTTGCTCATTCAAAATCGGTAGCAGCCGGAAATGAACGACTGCTACCTTGTCAAGCCCTAATTTTTAGTATGCACTGAAATTTCCAAGGCCTCATTATGCTTAGTTGCCGCCACGATAGAGGCGGTCAACTTGCAGCGTTGAATAAGCATAGTTGCTTCTCTGAATCATTGTAAATCTGCACAATTAAGAGGGTAGCCTAAACGTTTCACAACCCCATTAACTCGGATGGGTACCGGGGAGGATCGTTTTCGCTTATCGATACTGGGATGGAGTGTGGCCGCCGGAGGTGGCTCGCGATCTACGCACTCGCTCCCGGTATTTGCAGGAAAGTCTTTTATAGACCAATGAGCTAAACCTTCTGCTACACCCTCAATTTTAGGTGGCCTTGGATTGAATTTATATTTACCTTTATTTGCAAGTTGATCAATCATCCAACTTAATGAAATGTCTTGGAGTTCATGCGAATCCTCATATCCTCCACCGACATCAGCATGAGCTCCAGGAAACCAAACTTCTGTCGTCTCAGTGGCTTGAGCATTGATGGGCGGACATAATAGTATCGGCTTGAATTTGCTCCGTTTTTCGTCTAATGACACCGCATGAACAATGTAATGGATGGCTGGGTATGAGTCTGTCTTATAGCGTTCTCCAGCACTAATCCCAGGAAGCCAAGAAAAATACGTTTTAACGAAACCTTTTTCCTCTTTGCAGGCACCATAATTTTTAAATGAAGAACCTGGAACCGTGTCCCAAACACCTAAGAACGTAATTTCCACCGGTAACATGTCTAGGTCTAATTCTTCTTTAATCTCTTTTGCTAATACGGGGGGTTGGCCCGGAACAGAAGATTTCAATGCATTTCTATAATCTGCGTCCTCATCACTTTTATCTTTTGAAAAATCTAGAATTGTATTGCCGATGTCCATAAGTTTGTTTTTGTTTTCGGCAGACAATATTGGATATCCAGCTAAAGCGAGGAGTCCAGCAAGAGATCTGGCTTCATGTGCGCCTCTACTAAAACCAAAAATATAAATATTATCTCCAGGATGGTAATTTTCAATAATAAATTTGTATCCTGTAAGAATACGTTCTTCCATTCCTTTCCCTAGGGCTGCACCTAGTACTGGATTATCAGTAGTTCCAACGCCTTTAATATAGACCTCAGTAGTTTGTGGGTCATTATTACCAGCAATTAAATTATATAAGTTCCAAACATTTGTTGATGATTTTTGGTCATTCAAGGTTCCATCAAAAAAAATGAATATATTCTTATGTTGATCTGGATTTCCAAGTAGTTTAATATTTTTTTCACCAACATCGGAAGTTTCTATTTGTGCCATTGGTGTCTGCGCGAAACCAGATAATAAAAAAACCAGGGCGATACCACCTATTTGTCGCAAAAAATACCTCTGATCCCACGCCCAAAAAATATTGCCAAGTAAAACTTTCATGTTCGGTTCCCCTTTATTATCAGCAGTGTATTTCCGATTAGCGATAGCGTAATCGGAGGAATGTTGATCTGGTATGTGCGATTACTCAAACTAATCGCACCTATACGTTGAATGGTAGGTTTCTCGTCGTTTCCTGTAAAAGCAAATTAACTTATGTCTGTCAACTTAGGGGCCATAACACCAATTCAATCAAATCTTCATTTATCCTGTAATAAATCGCGTCTTTTATCAATGGCGCATTTGTACCAGTACAAATGTACTAATAGCCTAACAATAAAAATATTAGTGGGTTTGAGAAGTTGCAACGGAATGGCAGCATTACGTTCATTTGCTGCCATCAAAAAATTCAGGCTGACCGACTAATTTGGGTCGCCAAGCGACCGTCTTCTCTTCGGATTCATCGCCGCAAAGCGGTCAATGAAATTCCGATTCCCGAAAGCAGCCGCTCGTCATTGAGTTCAACCGGTAGAGTCGAGATGTGGCGCGGTAGCATTAGGTTTGGCTTGCTGTTTCCGTGCCTTTCGTTTGACGGTGTCCTAATAGCCTTACCGTAACCCCGTTTCCACACCCCGCTCATCGAACCGGACTGGCAGATTTCCCGCATCCGGCTCTCGGACAAGATGTCACGCTTTCGCCCACGGTTCGTCACACCCCAAGCGGCTTAAGCGCACCAAACCTAGTGTCTGGTAGAGATACGAAAGTGGATAGCCTCCGTCTGCACGCTTTCTCACCTTATACTTGTTGCGTAACGCTTGCCAGTGGCGGGCTTTAAAAATAGATGTACAGATTCTTCCTTTGCTCGGCCAGCCCCGCGCCCTTCCGGGTTGCTATAGCAAGCACCTTAGGGCGGACCTTTTCACGGTAATAATGAAGTTTTAGAGCTAGAGGTAATGGCAAAAGAATTTCACCGGATGGGCCGATCTTGTCGCCGTGATCACGCCCATATTCCTTACCTTTTGTCCCATATCGAAGGTTGACGGCCACTGCCTGGTTTTCGATTTCAGATGACGGATTAACAATCTGCCACTTGTCTCGCTCTATGGGCAAAGTGTCCAGCCTCCAACTCGCGGCTTCTTCACGACGGATACCAGTTTCCAGTACAAGCTCGGCAATCAGTCCTACAGTGGGTCCTGAAACTTCCTTTGCGTACAATCGATTAAGCCAGGCAGCTATCTCCGTGTCATCCGGAAATTTTAAGTGCCCGTCGGCTTCGCGAAGTTTACCTGCCCGAACCTCGATTTCTTTTGGAGAGTGCCCCCGAAAACTTTTGGGGTTTGCAACCACACCGGAGCGCGTGATCTTCGGTATCGAGAACGGAGCGCGCAACTCCTTGTCTGCCATCCAGGATAAGTAGTCAACCGCAGTGTCGATACGAACATTGATCGTGCGTTCAGACAGCGGCCTGTTATCGCGAGACCAGGTTCCATTAAGCATTTCGTTTTGATATCGTCCAATCAAATCCCGCTTGTAATCGGCAATCTTCGGATTAAGACCACGAACTGTGCACCATTCCAGGAAATTCGCAAGCCGATCCGCATAGTTTTTTATGCTCTTGGTCGTTGGTGGGTATGGGTTTTGGTCAGCTCCGCGATGACGAGGATCCCAGATTCCTAGCCCACGATCAATCAGGAATTGGCTACCTAGGCGGTGATAGGCAAGCTGTGAGTCAAAGATGAAAGGTAAGTCTGCGACTTTCGCAAAGCCGGCCTGAGCGATGAACCCAGGGTCTGCGTATGCGACTTTAAAGCTCCGTTCCATACATTAATATCTAATGTCGTTATATTTTGTGAATTTAGA
This sequence comes from Methylomonas albis, assembly GCF_014850955.1. Classification (NCBI taxonomy): domain Bacteria; kingdom Pseudomonadati; phylum Pseudomonadota; class Gammaproteobacteria; order Methylococcales; family Methylococcaceae; genus Methylomonas; species Methylomonas albis. The sequence continues at coordinate 973,423 of NZ_JACXSS010000001.1, read as the reverse complement.
CAAAAGGACCCTCTTGTCAAGTTATATGTAGTGAAATCTACCATCCACTCTATTGGCGACTACGTAGTCGAAGGTTTTAAGTGTTTCGCCGTCTTTGAATTTAGGGTCTGCCAGCGTGTTGCCTTGAAAGATCAACGCCGTAGCATGGTCGTGCAGGATCATATTCATCCGTGCCAAACCGCTGGTAGCGCCGTCCTTTTCCTGACCATTTAGAGTAACTTTGGCATTGGCTTCGTCGCCGACTTTCAGTAACAATGAGCCTGAGCCGCAGGTGGGATCGTACACCGTAGTATTGCTGCTGGTGTTGGCCTCGCTGATACCGATGATTTGGGCGATAACCCGACTGACTTCCGCCGGCGTATAAAACTGGCCTTTGCTCTTACCGCTGTCGACAGCAAAATGCCGCATCAAAAATTCGTAGGCATCGCCGAGGATGTCGTCGCCTTCGGCGCGGTTTTTGGAGAAGTCCAGGGCGGGGTTCTCGAAGATGGCAATCAGGCTGGTCAGCTTCTCGACCATTTCACTACCGCTGCCCAGTTTGCCGGCATCGTTGAAGTCCGGCATGTCGGTCAGTTTGTTGGCTGACTTTAACGGCGCAATGATCTTTTTATTGATCTGATCGCCAATGTCGGGCTTGCCTTTGAGGGCGACCATATCTTTAAAACTGGCACCTTCCGGAATGGTAACCGGGGCGTAAGGTATACCGGCATATTTATCACTGACATATTTGATAAACAGCAATACCAGCACACAATCCTTGTATTGCGATGCATCCATTCCGCCGCGCAGTTCGTCGCAGCTTTTCCATAGCGAGCTATACAGCTCGGATTTTTTGATGGCCATGAGCTTTTTGCTGTTATCTACCGGTAAATTTGGCGGTAGCGTGATTGAAAGTCCTTGTAACCCTAAATGAGGTTAACGCTAGGCTGCGGAGAATACACTGATAGCAAGCGCTGTTTCAATTGCGGCCTAAACGCTAATCACTTGATAACCCTTTTTACATTTGGCCGTGTACAACTTATTCCCAGCGACAATGGCTTCTTCCTGGGTATCGAACCACTCCTTCCTGACTGTGCCTGGAGAACCTACCCTGCCCCACTCCTTGATCAGTGACCAATCATCAAATAGACCTGGCGTGACAAACATCTGGTAAAACCGATGCAGGTTGTTTTCGGTATCGTGTCTTTCAAGATATAGATGATTCATCAGTTACTCCCCAGAAGAGTGGACCGTATGATCAGTTTGCGGTGATTTCATCGCCGCTTCCCGAATCCGCATAATGGTTTGCCGAGTGGTTTTGAATTCTCGAGCCAACTCGGAAACGTTGCTGCCTGCGGCCAAGCGTTTGACAACGTCAGCACGCGCTTCCGCATTAAGTGCCGGCGGCCGACCAAACTGTTTACCCGCGGCCTTCGCGCGACTGATTCCCGCTTGGGTTCGCTCAATCAACAGATCACGCTCAAACTCGGCGACAGCTGCGATCACTTGCATGGTCATCTTGCCGGCAGAACTGGTCAGATCAGCGCAAAGTCGAGTAATATTCAGCAGCCTGTATGAAGAGCCTCCATGACTGAAGCGTTACTACTCTTTTTCATCCTGACTATGGTGTATTTCATGACGAAGAAACCTAAAACCACCCCCGAAAAGCCCCTATCTACAAAGGCCAAAGCGGAACAACCTGCAGCGTCGGTAGCTAGTAAAACTACCGCTAAAAAAACCAGCACCGCGCAGAAAACCCCGAATCAGACCTCGGATGTCGAAGCCAACGCTAAGGCTGAACACACACCTACAGTCAAAGCGACTAAAAAACTAACTGAAACGCCTACAGCAGCTATAACTCCCACTGCCGAAACCGAACAGCCTAAAACTACCAAAACCACCGCTAAAAAATCCAGTCCAGCAAAGAAAGCGCCGAAAAAGCCTGAAACCGCAGTCCCGGAACCCGTAGCGGCAACGTCGGAAATATCGGCAAGTGAACGGACCGGTTTAACCGCAGGCAGCATTTGGCATTACTTATCCGAGAACGGTGCTACCTCGGTTACAAAACTGATTAAAGAACTGCCGGAAGAAGAAAAAGTCATCCAGCGAGGTATTGGCTGGTTGGGCCAGGAAGGCAAAATCACACTGAGCATCGTAGACCGGGCCGAGATGATAGCGCTGAAAGAATAGCTTTGCTTGTAATAGGACGAGTGATGGCCAATCAGTTCGTCCTTGTTTCATAGTAAAGGATTGCGATGGATCTGAGATTAAGATTGGCAGAAATTTATTGGTTTGTAGAAATTTTCGTACTCACAGTTTCGGCCAAAAGCCGACTATCGGGGTAACATTCCAATTTCAATAGTTAACTTATCCTGTAACCCGCTTGACTGTCCGATATTTGGCGAGCAATTTGATATCACTGAGTCCCTGCGGCAATTTTGCGACGTTAAAAAAAATTCAGTGGATTGCGACTGCAAGCTGGAATATACAGTTTGCAGTCGTTTGAAGCATCTGCTTGTCGTGTCATTCAAATATTAGGTGCGATAGCTTACGCAATCGCACTTTTCGACGCCAACGTGCCTCCGATTGAGTTATCGCTAATTGGACCTACTAGGGTTTTTCCTGATCACCATTCGGGTCAACCCAACTAATCCAGTTAATAAAAACAAGGCGCTGGTTGGTAATGGGACTGGAGCGTAACTCGCTTTCCAGTCTACTCCGCTACTACCGAGCGCATTGAAATCGGTGATGTTTTGGCTTCCAACTTTGATGGACTCAATGCCGCCCCAGTAAAATGAGTTTGCCAGATCAGCTACACCGTTGCTGTTAATGTCACGACTAATCACACTAGCAACCGCTCTCATCTCAAGGGTGAAGGCTTGGCCTAAGGTTATAGGGATGTCCACGGTGTAATGTCCTTTGGCGCCCGCAAGACTCGTATTGGTGTAGACATCTGTAAAGTTGGCAAAAAGGGAGCTTTGCTCAGTGTAATTAAACAAAGTTACTGATCCGTTTGGCCCCAGTAAATTCAACGCCGCGATCGCTGATGCATCGGCATTTCCTAAATGACTGGTAGCAGCAGCGGTATTACCACTTAGTGGAAGATCAATGTAGATATGCCCTCTAGCTAAGCCTTGGCTACCATCGATAATTTGCAGCGAATGAATTGTTACGTTGTCTTTGATGCTCGCATTGCCATTGGCAGAAGCGGGTTGATTTTGCGGGCCAGCGTTAGCAGCTTGAGCGAAGACTTTGAGTGTCCCGTTCGTAATGTTAGCACTCGAACGTCCTTGTGAACTAGACGATGACGTAGTGACGGCGGAACCATCGTTAGTGGATTTAGGGTCTTCATATTGTTCGGCTATGACAAAAATACCGTTTTGTACTTTGCGAACTTGGGTGTTGCTATTTGCACTATAAACAACGCTCGCCGATGCTTGGCTAGCAAATGCCAACAAAGAAATCGCAGCTAAGGGTATGAATTTGTTAAATCTACTAGAATGTTGATCTAAAATGGATTGCTTTTGCGGTTTTTGTAATTTGCTAAATTGCATAGAAAGGCTTCTCCCAATCTGGTGCCTAAATAAAGGTAGAACGCATATTACCTAGCACTGATATCAAACTAAACCGTCTATAGAATTATCCAATTAAACAGCCTAAGTATCTTGCCATTGCCAAATGAATATTGAAGTTACAAATATCTGGAGCCAAATTGTCCACCCATATTTGAACTGGGTCAAATTTTTAGAACGCTACCACTAACTATGGTGCGCAAGGTATTTCTGCCCACCTTATTGAGGTAATAGATTTCACCCGCGTGTGGCACAATAGTCGTATTACACCCTACCAGACCTAAGCCGAGCAACCGCGTGAAGTACTAAAAGGCAGGGTCAGGTCTTGTAATCAAGCATCAAAAGATAATTGACAGGCAGATAAGCATTCAACTACTGTCATTGTTGGTCGAAATGCAGTCTGGCCAATTGGGCGGGGTCCCCAACGTCTGCTTTGTAGCTCCACAGTTTGCAGAATCCGGATAGACTGACTGGCCGGTTCAGATAAACGCGACCGTCACGAATGGGTCGATTGTGACAATTCAACACGTCAAAAAGCTGTCATTCAATACTGGCGCAATTGTATCGGAATCGTTGGCTGGTTTGTTATGGAATCTGCATCCTTTATAGGCAGCAGTAAAAAGGGATTCTAGGCCCAATAAGCTAAAAGTTATCCGGCCACAATCTTGCGCCGTGAAATACAGCCAATATTTGAATTTGTTGTTCTTTTAATCGATAAGGCAATATGTATTGTGTACCGACAACCACTAACTCCCTTGTTCAATCGACGCGGCCAGCGCGGCCTAGTTGCGGGTTGTCTTGCAGCAAGACGGCGCGTTCTTTGATTTCAGCTAATAGTCTGCGGGCTGCATTGGGATTTTCTTCGGCGATGAATGTCAACATCTCGCGTAAGTCCTGTCGGGCGGGTTCGGTCCAAACGAGTTTCACGCCCTACCCTTGGCCTTTTGTTCGATCTGTTCTTCCATTTCACGCATAACATCGTCATGATCGATCAGTTCACCACGGTCGGCGGCCGCTATACCTTGGGTGATTTTCTCGACCTGCCAGGCATGGGTTTTCAAGTATTCCCGTAAAGCTTGATTCACTAGGTAATTGCGTGATCGATCTAATGCCCCGGCAATAAAATCGAGTTGATGCACGATGTCTGATTCAGCCCTAACGGTAAATGCTTCGGTTGCCATGGTTGCCGCTCCGGTTAATGGTGGTTCATTTGTAATCATAATGCATAACTTAACGTATTGTCGGAATAGATTGATAGCCTTTTTTACATTTGGCTGTACACAACTTCTTCCCGGCGACAATGGCTTCTTCCTGGGTGTCAAACCACTCCTTCCTGACGGTAGGCGATCATAAAGCTCGCCTTTATTTCGTGCGCCTAAACCCTGCTGGGGATCACCCACAGTAACAAGCAAAGCCCTTAGAAACTCTTCTGGCGTAGAGATTGATTTAAATTCGAAATGAAGCACGGGGATTTGAGTACGCTCAGCCTGCTCAAAAACAGGATTGTTTTTCACATAATACTTAGCAAGCTCACTCTTACCGCTCCCAGACTCCCCTATGAGCAACAAACAAGAAGCCACGCCGAAATTTATCTTTTTAAATCGCAACGAATCAAACAGCTCGATTATGTTCGACAAAAACGGGCTCTTGATGAAAGGTCGATCGATATAGGAGGACTCCACTAGTCCACACTCCAACCGTCTAAATTCAGTTCTTTCTCTTCTGAATCATGCTCCATTTGAATTACTCGCTTCGAATTATCGACAATCAGTTTGACATCGCTTATACCTACTTTTTCTGATCTCGCAGCATTTGAAGTTGTTACCTGAGTTTTTCTTCTGGAATTTCTTGAATGAAGCTCATCACGCTCCTTAGATAATTTTACTTTAGCTCTTTTCAAGTCCAGATTTTCTAATTTCGACTTTCTTATTCTCCTTGCCTCTTCTTTAATTTTGTTATGTTCAAAAACTGACAAACCCGATGCATAGGCATAATCATCGCAATCCACCTTTAAGTAGACTTTATTTATCACATCCAAAATCAAAATATAGCCAATATCAAATGGGCTATATTTAATAGTTACCGTTACTGGGCCATCTCGTCGATACAAATCTTTGAGAATCGATGAATTGTAATCCATCCCAAAAATTCGAACCCCACCTTTACTTAGCTCTCGTGTGTCTGTCGCCATTAGAATTGGGGTCAGCTCCATTTCATCTTCTAATGGTACTGGGAAATCTTCCTCTGACGCTTTCCAAAGCTCATTTGGAGTCATATCTAACTCCTCAATTGGCAAATTATTATAGATTTCCGTCAGCCAAGTAACAAAATAATACTTAAACTCCGAGAAAGTCATTTTGGCTTCTTGCCGCGCATCATAACCTTCTCCACTTTTTCCGGGTTTTCGGACGACGCCGGGCAGATCATCAAGTACCAAAGAATTTACGATCCCAAAGAATCGTTCGATGCGGCTTTTATAATTCCCCTTTCGAATCGGACAATACTGAAAAATTGAACCGATTTCGTCAGCAACAGCAATAAAACTATTCCCCCAAAACTCATTGGCGTTGTCTGTGACCAACAACACCGGAATACCATGTGCTGACCAACTTGAATCACAACCAAGGTTTTTTAAAAAGGATTCCTTTGGCAGAAAAGCATTCATACAGGCCATGCATACTGACGCAAATGAAGGCTTCTCAAACGAAAGCTGAAAACCAAGCACCATATGTGAATAATGATCAATCAAAACAGTGATGTTCGGCCTACCCAATAGGGTTTTATGATCATCATGTAGTACATGTATATCCAATAATGTATGGTCTATTTCAACTCTTTCCAAAATCCTTATTGTCTCTATTCCACTTTTAGCGTTTGCAAGTTCCGCCAAGAAAGCTCTAGTGCCTTGCCTCGCTTTCTGCTTATTCTGATACAGCCCCTCCATAACGCGGTTTTGCACTGTCAGGTAAGTTGGTATCTTGAGTGTATCGTCTGGATTATCTATGTTATGTGCGGTAATTTTATCTTCTACATTCCGCACAATTGACGCCATAGTAGGCTGACTAAGCTTAAAATAACGCTTTGCTTCTTTTCGAATTATTGCCAAGACCCTTGCATCAATTTTTGGCTCCCGAGAGCCTTTATTACGATGCTTTGGATACAACCCTCGCATTTTTCTGCCAGCATCAATGAAGTTTTTATGCCAGCCTCTGACGGATTGCCAATGAGGAGCCTGCTCACCTAATTCCTGGGCTACTTCCCGTATTATTGATCCAGCGCTTTTTTCAGTAATCTTGCTTACGCCCTTTTCCTGCAACCATTTGACATACTGATATTTCCGATTAGTCTCACGTTGCTCCCGTTCAGTTAGATCAAAAAACTTCAAGTCACCAAGGTCACGAGACTCTGCAAGAAACTTCAGGCCCCCAGATTCGTAAATGCTGTTGAGGCCGTCTCTATGCAGTTTAGATGTCGCGCCGTTTGCTATATTCGCCAGCACCATTTCATTTTTTCCGACTTGCCTAACAATGGCTCTATCACAGGGTTGACCATTGATGAATTCAACAATGGCTCCTTCGACACATAATTCAACCAACATGAAACTTTACCTCTGTCATCATGGTTAGTTGTTCGGAACTCATGTCAAAACTCAAGTATCCCAGCGCGAGCCACGAATATATTTCCCTTAACGACGCACTGTCGCCGAGTTTGGCAACTAGACGAGACAGAGGCATCGAAACAGTTATACCTGCGGCGCAATGGTGAAGGTTTCTTATATCTAATGAAGGGCGTTTTCTGTATTGGTACAGTTTTTCGTAATTGGAAAGTAGTGGCTGCTGAAAAATTTCAAGCTCATCGACTACGAAAAAATTGACATTAGGTTGGTATTGGAACGTCGATTCAAAACGAGCCAAAAGCTGCTGGAGGTGAAATGTTGAAGCCCGCTCAAGCGACTTTACCCCTACATAACTACGGGCACCCGAAGCGTAGTGCACCTCGAAATTCGGCTTGAAGGCAGTTTCTTCATCCTCTCCTGGAATCTTGAATGTTTTTGGCTGAGGAAAGTAGGTTGCTACGTTGGGGTCAAATTCCAAATGCAGACAGTATTTCGATTCGAGAATGGATTCGACGAGGATTGTCTTGCCACCATTTGCCTTGATGGCGGGAAATCGGACGATGTTCTTAACAGCCGATCTTTTAAGCTTGCGGGCAGAATTTGTCATTTTTATGCGTATTCCGAGCTTCCATGCTCAAACTATACGCTTTTTATAGGCTTCTTATAAAAATCTTATAATGTTTTCCTAAATTTTTATAAATTTTCCATAAAATTCACATTTGCTTATATTTGCGCCAAGTTGCCACGGTCTTCAAGCCAGCTCTTGCGGTCGCCGGCACGCTTCTTTGCCAGTAATAAGTCCATCTGCTCGCGAGTGTCGTCGTTTTCTTCGATGGTCAGTTGCACTAAGCGGCGGGTATCCGGATTCATCGTGGTTTCCCGCAATTGCGACGGATTCATTTCACCCAAACCTTTGAAGCGCTGAATGTTGATTTTGCCGGTGAGCTTTTCGGCTTCGATGCGTGCCAACACTCCCAAACGTTCCGATTCGTCTAGCGCATAAAATACTTTTTTACCCACGTCGATACGATACAGCGGCGGCATCGCCACGAACACATGCCCTGCCCTGACCAAGGCGTTGAAATGCTGATAAAACAGCGCGCAAATCAAGGTGGCGATGTGATTGCCGTCTGAGTCAGCATCGGCCAGGATGCAGATCTTGCCATAGCGCAGGTTTTGCAGGTCGTTACTATCCGGCTCTATGCCCAGTGCCACGGCGATGTCATGTACTTCTTGAGAAGCCATGACCTCATTGGAATCGACTTCCCAAGTATTCAATATTTTGCCACGCAAGGGCATGATTGCCTGGAACTCACGGTCCCTGGCCTGCTTGGCCGAACCGCCGGCCGAGTCGCCCTCCACCAGAAACAGTTCGGTGCGGCCAAGATCCTGCCCGGAACAATCTGCCAGCTTGCCAGGCAAAGCCGGGCCTGAGGTGATGCGTTTCCGGATAATTTTTTTGCCGGCTTTCAAGCGCTTTTGCGCGCTAGCCAATATGATTTCAGCGATTTTCTCGCCTTCCTGCGGATGCTGATTCAACCACAGGCTGAAAGTATCTTTGGCGACGCCGGAAACGAAGGTCACGCATTCGCGCGAACTCAGCCTTTCCTTGGTTTGTCCGGAAAACTGCGGGTCCTCCAGTTTTACCGACAACACAAAATGACAGCTTTCCCAAACGTCTTCCGGCGCGACCTTGACGCCGCGTGGCAACAGACTGCGGAAATCCAGAAACTCGCGCATCGCCTCGGTCAAGCCGGCGCGAAGGCCGTTGACGTGGGTGCCGCCTTGCGCAGTGGGAACCAAGTTCACATAACTCTCGGCGATGGTTTCCGGCAGGCTGTCCGGCGTCCAGACGATGCCCCACTCCACCGCTTCATTGCTGGCCGCCATATTGGCCATGAACGGTGGCTGTGGAAAAATTTCGGCATCGCCAACTCTATCGAGCAAATATTCCTGTAAACCGTTCTGGTAACACCATTCGTATTGCTCGTCGCTGAGTTCGGAATTTAAAGTGATTTTTAAGCCCGGACACAATACCGCCTTGGCCCGTAACACGTGCTTGAGCTTGCTGACCGATACCCGGTTGGAGTCGAAATACTTGCCGTCCGGCCAGAAGTGCACGCTGGTGCCGGTGTTGTTTTTACCGACCGTACCACTTTGCCGCAAGTCGCTGACTTTGTCCCCGCCTGCATATTCCATCTGATACACGCCGCCACCGCGCTTAATCTCAACCAACAGTTTTTCTGATAAAGCATTGACAACCGACACGCCGACACCGTGCAAGCCGCCGGAAAATTGATAGTTTTTGTTTGAGAATTTGCCACCGGCATGCAGTTGCGTGAGGATCACTTCCACCCCTGGAATACCTTGCTCGGGATGAATATCCACCGGCATGCCGCGGCCGTTATCATCCACACGCACCGAGCCATCTTTATAAAGTACAACATTGATGGTATCGGCGTGGCCGGCCAAGGCTTCGTCCACGCTGTTGTCCACCACTTCCTGCACCAAATGATTAGGGCGGGTGGTGTCGGTATACATACCGGGACGTTTACGCACCGGGTCCAGGCCGCTCAATACTTCTATAGCAGCCGCGTTATATTCTTGGGTCATGATGTCTTGTAAAAAGTGATTATCAAGTGTTAGCTGGTCATTATATGTCACCAACCAGCACGAGGACGCTGGTAAAAACTGCTTGCAAGCCAAGATACTGTCCCAATTTGCCATTAGCACTCAGTGGCCGTGGTTACTGGCATACGAAATTGTATTGTTAAGCAATTAACGTGAGAACTACATGACGGGACGGGATCAAGCGATGCGCACTGCCGAAATCGATTTTTACACCGGGGTATTTGCGCCAGCCGCAGCAAGTTTAGCCGATTAGACCTTGAAATCCTTGCCGAAGAGCTGGAAAACCTGCGACGAAGCGATAAAAATGGCCGCGATTGCAAATGACTTCCATGAATCTAAAAACGCCACTATTGTCCCAGCCTGCTGAAGACTAGCGGATAGGCCCTTCGAAAAGCCGGAAGAACGGCGTTTTCCAGGGCCCCACGGCTGTTTCCGATGATGAGCAAACAAATCTTCGCGCTTTCGATCAACGCAGCCGTTGGATCTGATCGGCGGCGAAGACCATGGTTTCTTTTCCGGGCGTTGTTTCGTTGAAATCAATCGATACCGGCCACACGCGAGCAAAGCTCCATTCCGCGATGGGACTCATTTTTTGATCGTAGACAATCAATGTAGCATCGACACGCGCCTTACCCCCTCTGCCGCTGGCAACCTGTTGTCGCCAATTCCAAAAATCCAGCGACTTACTCAAGCCTTTACTACAGGTAAGATTTTTAACCGACATGCGCCCCGGTATTTTACTGAAAGCGATGTCGTCGCGCGTGACAATCTTCATTTGCTCCACTTCGTTCTGCGAACCCATGCCTTTGCAATCCGTGAAATAGGTGGAGATACCGCCGGCGTTGAATTCATAGTAGACCGGCAGTCCGGAATCACCCGCGACATCCTCAGTGGCGGCTCCGCTGGCTGACGAGACCATGGCGAAACCCAATATAACGCTAATAAAATGGGTAGCTGCTTTCATAACATATCCTCAAAAAGTTCAATGAAAAACTATTCGGCTAAGCCTAGACGGCGGCCGAACGATTCGATAATTCGGTTGGGCTGAAAGCCATCGACTCGATGTTTAAAAAATCTGTCGTAAAAATCGATGAACTTCAATTTGTATGAGCAAATCGGATGCCATTTTTTGCGAACCGGGGCGATGACAGGCTAAACCATTGAATATAAAACGCTACTCATACTCCACGACCAACAAACATTGCCATGGATACAGCCTTCTGAGCACGAAATTTCGTTTTTACACGACATATCGTGTAATCATTGAAAGGGCGGTTGGCCGGCATGCTGACAAACCGCTCGGCATCACCGGCCACCTGCCGCATTAGCGGCTCGGGAAGGACGGGACTTTGGCTCAGCGAGACGGCTTGCAAAATCAGCGTGATCTGCTCGGCCGCCAACAAGCCGCGCGGCACGATGTCGCCGTACAACCAGACCGCGGCTTCGTTGGCCGGCGGCGCGCGATCCATGCCGGCCAGCGCCGCCACCTTATCAAGCAAGGCTGACGCCAGCAAGTCCATCACCCCGGCCATACATTGTTGTTCCAGCAGCACTTGCGCCGAGCGCAATTTTTGCGCGGCCGTCTCGTGCAGCGGGTTGACTGGCGCCGGGTCGGCTGCGCTTTCGAAAATCTGCCGGGCTTCGGCCAAGGGTGAGGCGCCTCCCAATCGTTGCAAGCTGCGCCAGGTGCGGCGGTCGATCACCGCGACTTTCAGGCCGTCGGACGATAAATCCTCGGCGGCTTCCTCGTCTCCCTCCCGCCAGCTTTCGACCACCACCAGCAAGCCCCCGGCTTTGGCCAGTATGCGTTCGATGCGCGACCCGAACGCGGTTTGAATACCGATCACGGCTTGGCGCACGCTGCCTTCGTCTTCTGCTAGGTATTCCAGCGGGACATGGACGGTAGCCCGACTAGATGGTTCCGCTTCCATTTCGGAATGACCAGCGCTTCGGCCGTTTCTACCTTGGCCGCATCGTCGGCCGGAGCGCCGCTCGCCAAGTCGTCGATCAAGGTCTGCAACATTTTCTTCGACAAACCGACCACGTCTTCAGTCGCATCCGGCTCGACGACGTTGTCGAACAAATCGCGCTCGCCCTTCACCAATTGGGCGATACGTTGGTCGAGGATCGCCGGATTCGGGATGGCAATCGCAGCTCACCAGCAAATTGCCATCGACATCGGCCACCAGTTCCAGCCAATATTGCTCGCCGTTTTCGTCCTCGACCTGAGCCTCCAAGCGGGTCCCATCGCGGGCGACACCAATCACCCTGTTGTCGTTGAAATAGCGCAAGCCTTGCTTGACCAAGTCTTCCGAGGCAATGGCATGCAGGCGCTCGGTATCGTAGAGGTAGATGTCGTTGTCCATCGCAAATCAGCGGCTGGCAAAAATTGGCTAGATTTTACCGGCAATCGACGGTGCGGCGAAACCCAAACACGGTTACGAAGCCTATCTTGTCAGACGCTTCGGTTGGTAAAGCCTCAGAAGGTAGTTCTGCTCACCTAAAAACAGGTACCGAGCCGGGACTGAGGATGGCGCCGCTGAGTGTTTTCAGAAATGCGATCAATTGACGAATTTCGGCTCCATTTAGATGCAAGGGTTTGATTTCGCTACGTCCCTCCGGAGCGGCGGGTGCCCGGCTGTAATGACCGATGACGGCTTGCAGGCTGGGGAATTGGCCGGCGTGCATGTAGGGCGGGCGTTCGGCGACATTACGCAAACTGGGCGGCTTATAGGCTCGCAACAAGCGAGGATCGCTCTTGTTGATGAAGTTCAACTCCCGACATTGCTCCGGATTGGCATCGCTGTAAGGTCCCAAGCAGTTGAATTCGTCGGCGACGACTTGTTCCGCGCCGGCCAGACGGCCTAAATCCCTGGGCAAGCCAGGGCGAATCGGGACCCCGGTATTGTGAAAATCCAGATCGCTGAACAACGGCCCGCGATGGCATTCGACGCAATGCGCCTTGCCGATGAATAGTTTAAGTCCCGCAACTTCTGTCGCACTTAGTGAATTTTCCTGCCTGACCGGAGCATCGTCCCACAAGGCGCGCACATAGGCATCGAAACGGCTTTCGCCCCACGTAATTCCACGCTCGTAGGCCGCGATGGCTTTGCCGACATTGGCAAAGACGCGATTGACGCCGTCACGTTCCGTGTCTTGGAGCCGCGACCAAGCGCGTCGCGCCGACTTGTTACCCAGCGGTCCGGCGTTTTCCGGCACGGCCGTCAGATCGGCCGGTGCGCCGAACACGGCGCGATATTCGGGGCGATAATATGCCAAAACCAATTTGGCTAAACGGCCACGGCTCAGATTGTGTTCGTTGGAATTCTCCAGTGGACCGAGTGCCTGCGACCATTGGCTGTCCTTGCGACCGTCCCAAAACAGCCATGGACTGTAGGCCATCCCCGTCAACGGCATGGCTCGACGACTGGCCCGGCCGACGCCTTTCGCCAAAGCTCGCCCGTCCTGAAAGCCTCGTTCCGGATCGTGGCAACTGGCGCAAGCGACTTTGCCGTTCGAACTCAAGCGTCGGTCGAAAAACAAGCGACGGCCCAATTCCACCGCAGCCGGGCTATCGGCAAAGCGGTTGGAAGGATCTGCCGGCAACGGCGGCAGACTGGACAGAGCCAGCGACCGCAATAGCGTCAATTCACTTTCCGTCCAATTAGCGCGGCCTGAGGCTTGAATGGTTAAGCTGCTAAAAAGCAACATCAGAGCCAAACCGTTGACCAAGCGGGTAGTCGGATGGTCTCGGCCTTGGCTGGTAACGGGTTCTTTCCGCAGGGTTTCGACGCTGCCGGTTCGGTCGCGGCAGCTGGCCAAATGGGCGAGAATGAACTTGATCGCGACTTTCATTTTACCGGGACTTCGAAGATCACCCAGTCGCGCCGGTTCTTCCACCACAAATCGAAGCGAACCCACCAGATACCGCTCATTTGAAACTTCATACCGTCGATACGGTAATCCCCGTCACCAAGATAAGCGGTTGCCCTGGGTTGTGTCGGCAAACCGTGAGCATGCCCCGGCATATGAGCGGAAACGGTGATGGTCAAGTTTTCCGCCGGACGCCGATCGGCCGTTTCCACATGCAATCGCCAGTCGTGAATCAAATCTGTCGTCACTTCCGGCACCAGGCTTTGCCAACGAACCCGGTAGATGCCTTTGCCGCTGATACGGTCGTCCGCTGCCGCTGAGGACGGAAAAATGGTCAGAGCCAAGATCATGCCCAATATAACGTGCGGGAATTTCAGGTTATTCATTCGTGTAACCAGTGTTCAAATTACAGGCAGATGAACACTATTAATGTTCGATTTCTAAACAGTTGGCACGCGCTTAGCACGCTAAGCGCGTGGGTTTCGGCCAGTGTCCGGTTTACGTAGAAATATTTGTGCCATGTTTCCGATGTCGGGCAATTTGAACACCTAAGCAATGTAGGATACTAGGGGCGGTTCCCCAAATGCCGCGCGTTTTCGAAGGCGTGGCGGCCTTGGCGTTGGCATAGCGTCTAGGTCTTGTGGGCGCGGGTCTGTTGCCAGCCGCCGGCGTCCGGGATCAAAACGCAAGAATAGAGTCGGGGCAGATTAATTTCTGAGAAAACGCGGCAAAAAATAAGCCGTCACTTTTGGCCCGCTCAAGAAATAGTAATAACAGACAAATAGATTACTGCGTCAACTTGTCGCGCGGCATTTTGTCATATTCAATTATTATTAATATTAAAGTATTATTAATCCCACTCTTGTTACATCCTACTTCCTAAAACCTTTTCAAGAGACTTTGTGCGGCTAATACTTAATTAGCCGCATTTTTTTTACCTCATCCGACTATCGCCGAGCAATAGGCTAACCGTTTTTCGGTAACTCACAGCCATTCGACATGGAATATGTTATGCGGGCATACATATCATAGATAAATCGAAGTTTTATATGCTCACACCGACCAACCAGCAAGCCTTAACCGAACAGCTAAGCTATTAATAAAGCCGACATGGCATCATAATAAATATTTAGCAATATAGACAGCGCGTTAGTGTACATTGCAGTCAATGCGGCATCAGGTTGATCGATTAAAAATCGTAGCCATTCGGACAGAATATAATATCCACCAATCAAACCCGCCTCGGCGCTCTCGGTAAACATTTGCCAATATTGTTCCGACTGGTCGGCCGCCGAAATCAAATAACGACTTACCGGCTCGATTGCAGCGATAGTCGCCTGCTCCGGATCGTCGTAAAAGCGCTGCCAATACTGGCTTGCTGTATCCGCTCCCGCTAATAATCGACTCTGCCAATGTTGATAAACTGCCATCGCTTCGGGCAAGAAATCGCTCTCGATCCGTGTATATAAATCGGTCGCACCATACATAAGCTGATCGGACCACGCGCTGAGTGTTTCCACTGGATGTTCGTACAATGCCTTGCCCATTTCAGCCAGATATTCATGTGAATTTTGCAATACCGCGCGAATATCATGATACAGAACATTCAATTTAAAACCGATTTGCTCATATAACATCAAAGTCGGCTGAACGAATTTGCTATCCACCTCGACACTGGAAATAACCTTAAAACTCAAATCTTCAAACATAGCCATATTTCCCTAAGTACATTCCGCATCATTACAGCAAAATATTGGTTGTATATTTACAGTTATTCATAATAAATACTTCTACCGTAAGAACATGACTAATTCAAATCCCTTCCCAACAACCTTAATATTCTATCGAGTTTTCTTTCTATCTCATCGATGCGTCGTAGCAGCTGGCCATCCTGATGTTGCAAATCCGACAAGCCATCTTGAATATATTCAAAATGAACTTGGAAGTATCTAGGTGCAGGAAACAAATGATCAACATCGGCTTTGCCGGATTGAGCATTTTCCAAACATCTTTCTACTGAGTTTGCGGAATATTTTGATGAGTCCATTTAAATTTCTCCTTGTTAATAGCCTTTACCGTAAAGCTAATCCTTGAATTTAATGCGCCGATCAGGCTGAAATAAATCTTGATTCAACCATCATTTTGCTGCGAAAACAAAATGGCGGTCGAAATCAAAAATTCCAGCCGCCAACTCGGCTAGTGTGTATCGAGCATATAGTTTGCGATATCCATTAACTGCTGATCGCTAAGCTGGGGAAACCCCGGCATCCGCATGCTATCCGGGCGCTTTTTACCAGGAGCCTTGGTCCAAGCAGCTATACCCTCGGGGTTACCGGCATAGGCATCCTTAATCTCTTGCAACGCGGGACCGACGGTTGGTAATTCAGGGTGATGGCAGGCCGAGCAATATTGCTTGAAGTCGGCTGCTCCGGACGGTTCATTGGCCGCGACCCGGTTATTTTTGCTGAATTCGGCATCGTTGCGAGCTTGGGTGACGGCCGCCTGATAGTTGGCGGTTTTCAGCGCGATCGCAGTTTTATGGTCGGCCAAGGCATTTTCACGGTATTCGTGCCTAGCCATGCCCATGATCACAACCGAGCCGACGAACATCAGCACTACCCGGTTAAAATATTTGAAACCGCTGCCCTCCTGATCTTGCAAATCCTGCCACATCCACCCAATTGCCGGCAGTGCAATGCCACCGCCCAGCAACAGTAGCAGCACGATTTCCCAACTCATGCCGTTGGCCGGCAATGACACCAGTACGATCAAACCGGTGAGTATCTGAACGATCACCGCCCCGAAGGCAAACACGTAAAAAAACCGCCGCACTTCCGCTATTCGCTGCGCGCTCAAAGCCACCTCGTCGACAAAGCCGCGCCGGCCAACCAGCCATACTAAAAACAGCGCGCCAAACAATACCGAGGCGGTGACGAAATGCAGATAACGCTGAATGACGTTGGGCAACAGCATCGCCGAGAAGAAACCCTTTACGTCGGGCCAGCGCTCGGGAAACAGCATCAGATTGACGTTGGTCATAAAGATCAAGGGTATTGTCAGAAACAGCAAGGTTTCCATCAAGGCAATGCCGATATGCAGTTCTCTGATGTTGACGAAGTGATTCCACCAGAACTTATGCGCATACGCGATCAAAAAGGCGATGGTCACCAGCGGGACGACACTCATCCAGGCATCGCCGATCAAGGCACTAGAGGCGTAAAACTGCGGCGCATACAAGGTGTTGATCAACAGTAAGGGCGCCACCCCCATCACCACTGCCAGACTTTTATTAACGGTAATGGTGCGCATGATGGCATAAGCGACTTTTTCAAAGTCGGGAGTTTTCAGTCCTTTAATTTGGCAAATCAAGCTGAAAATCGACCCGCCCAGCATCAGATGGACAAAGACGATATGCACGATGAACGACACAATCAGCAAAAACTCCAACAATCCCTCCCCAGCCGGCAGCGGCAAGGGAATATCGCGTGGTATCGGGGCGTTCATTCATTAACTCCTGTTAATACTTTGGAAAGATCGGGTAAAAAACCATAGCTTGTGGAAGTGGCCACGCTATCCGGCTTGGGAATGCCGCTGACCTGAGCACCGTGAAACGGCTCGGCATTCTTTTGCAACGACGCTAGATAGGCGGACAACGCTTTCAGTTCCTCGTTGTTGCCGGGAAACGGCGGCATGAAATAACGTGCGTTGTGCATATTCTCCAGATAAGCCGTGATGATTTTGGCGTCCCACGGTTTATCGCCATACATCCGTTGTAACTGCGCCCTGATGCCGTTGACACCCTTCACGGTATGACAACGGGTGCAGGCCTGGGCAAATACTTCCCGACCGGCATGGAGCGTGTTATCCGGCGTTACTTCGCGAATGCCGGCATAGATGGCATGTTGCAATAGCCCATCGCGTTGCAATAAAGGGTATTCCTCGACGCGAATGCCGTTGGCATACATGTATTGGCCGATGATGAAGGGTTTACGGATGAACTCGCGGACGCGTTCGAACTGTCCCAGCATGGCGAACAGCAACAGTACCGAGAACGCGTAGCGTTTCATCGATACCTCGCCTGGACATTTAAAGCTGGCGCGAATGGTCAGACCGACGAAGATCAGGCCGATAATCAGCAGCCATTTCAAACTGCTGTGCCAACTAACATAGTCTTGAGTTGCAATCGCGACCGGCAAGCTTTCCAGCATGTGTCCGGGTACCACGTTGTAATACCAAACCGAGGCAAAAATAAGCAACAACACCCAAACAGCGGACCACCGCGACAGCAAACTGACGGCATCGCGCTTGAACTCGACGTCTCTGACCGAGGTTTCTCCACGGCTGAACAAACACAGCAAAAACAGAACCACCATGCTGCCCATGACCATCGCCAATGCGGTCCTAAACGCAAGTTGCGGCAGATACATCGGATTAAACAATCCCGACAGTAAAGAACGATCACTCAGCCAACTGCCAGGATCCATCATGAATCCCAGAATGGCGACGATGATCGCCATCGTGATCCACGAAAAAGTCGCCAGAAACACCCCGAAACGCAGATGTTTACGTTTGGCATCCACGCACTTGGCCGCCTGTTGCCAGCTGAGGAAATACACCATGATCAAACTGACTTCGGTAACAAATACCAGCCATTCCACAAACCATCCCCAGAAAAATACCCGGATCAGGCTACCGATCGCCGCCGGATTCACCAGCGCCGCCGAAAACCAGATGCCGACGCCGGTTAGCGCCCCGACCGTGGTGGTCAAAATGAAGATGATTTTCAACAAGCGATAGGCAAGGTCGTCCCACTGGCGGTTCCCGGTTTGCATACCCTTGAATTCGAACAATGCCACCACCGGCAATGCACCAATCGCAAACGCATGATTGATGATGACGTGCAAAATGGCATCGATGGCAATCAATAAACGATTACCGATAAAATCGATATGAAAAATAGGAAAATCCATTGACAACCTCAAAAGAAAAAAAGCCAGCTATCGCCCAAATCGAATAGTACGCACAATGACGCGCCAACTTGAGCCTTCCGGAGTTCAACGCAGCCTGGAAGACTACATCCGGGGTTATTGAGCATTTCTTAGGCCACAATTGGCCGATGAGTTGCCGACTATATTTACTTTTTAAAGGTCAATGACTTAGAACTAGAGCGTCCGGCTTTTCCAACAATGCCGGCCAATTACTCTCGCTGTTGTAGACGTATAGATTCGCAACAATGATCAAAATTTGTACAGTGCCTTGGCCGGATTTACCGGGATGACCAGTGTCTAAACTTGCGTGGTCGATGGTGAAGGCATTTTTTTCTAATGAACGATAATTTTGCAAGATGCTCTAGCGTTCAAGTATGTTTAGAGCCTGTACTTTAGTACTAGTCATTTCGGCAAATGACGGTCCACCAGCGCGTGATTCATACTATAATGTTCGGTCATTTTTGAGCACCGTAAGCCACATCACATGTCGAGACGCAAAAGCGCATCCCAATTTGAGGAAGCGATGGAAGAACTGGAGAAATTGGTCGAGCAAATGGAACGCGGCGATATTTCTTTGGAAGAATCCTTAAAATCCTTCGAACGCGGCATCAGACTTACCCGCACCTGCCAGCAAGCGCTACAAGACGCCGAGCAGAAAGTCCAAATTTTATTAGAAAAAAACGGCCAGCAAACTTTGGAGCCATTCACCGATGAGTAACTTAAAAGCCTATCTTACTGCCTGTCAAAACCGCGTCGAACGGGCGCTGGATGCCAGGCTGCCCGGCGAGAACATTCTGCCGCAAACCTTGCATCAAGCCATGCGTTACAGCGTGTTGGACGGCGGCAAACGCACCCGTCCCTTGCTGACTTATGCAACCGGCCAGGCCCTGGGTTTAAGTGAAGATGCGCTGGACGCTCAAGCTTGCGCGGTGGAGTTTATCCACGTGTATTCATTGATCCACGACGACCTGCCGGCCATGGATAACGACGATTTACGCCGCGGCAAACCAACTTGCCACAAGGCTTACGACGAAGCCACCGCCATCTTGGCGGGCGATGCTTTGCAAGCATTGGCTTTTGACATCTTAGCAAACGACTCAGCCATTCAGGCCGGCGCGGAAGCCAGAGTCAAAATGATCGCAGCGCTGACTAGAGCCAGCGGCTCGCAAGGCATGGTAGGCGGGCAAGCTATCGATTTGGGTTCGGTTGGACGCAAGCTGACTTTGCCGGAACTGGAAAACATGCATATCCATAAGACCGGCGCCTTGATCCGCGCCAGCGTCAATCTGGCTTCGCTATCCAAACCCGATCTCGATACAGATGTTGCGAAAAAACTGGATCACTACGCCAAATGCATAGGCCTGTCCTTCCAAGTCAAAGACGACATTTTGGATGTGGAAAGCGACACCGTCACTTTGGGCAAAACCCAGGGCAAGGATGTCGATAACGACAAACCTACTTACCCAGCACTGCTGGGAATGGCCGGCGCCAAACAAAAAGCCCAGGAGCTGCATGAACAAGCAGTCGCCAGCTTGGTGGGTTTTGGTAACGAAGCGGATTTGTTACGCAATTTGTCGCTGTACATCATCGAACGCACGCACTAATCGCCACGAACGGCACGATTTATACTTCTTGCGCCGCAATTCGCGTTATTCCCATCAGCCACCCTTTGCCGATGCGGATGATTGCGGCGCAAACATATAATGGAATTTTTTAAAACATGACTGTCTCTGACTTCCCGCTCCTTAATACCATCCACAGCCCTGTCGACATACGCGCGCTGAAGCCGGAGCAACTCGAACCACTGGCCGATGAGTTGCGTCGCTATCTGACGCATACCGTCAGCATCTCCGGCGGCCATTTCTCGGCCGGCCTGGGCACGGTGGAGTTAACGGTGGCGTTGCATTATGTGTTCGATACGCCGACGGATCAGTTGGTCTGGGATGTGGGCCATCAGGCTTATCCGCACAAGATTTTGACCGGCCGCAAGGACAGGATGCCGACGATACGTACTTTCGGCGGGGTGTCGGCGTTTCCGTGCCGCTCGGAGAGTGAGTATGACGCCTTTGGCGTGGGCCATTCTTCGACGTCGATCAGTGCGGCACTGGGGATGGCAATTGCTTCGCAGTTGCGTGGTGAAGACAAGAAGATGGTGGCCATCATCGGTGACGGCTCAATCACCGGCGGCATGGCTTATGAAGCCATGAATCATGCCGGCGATGTGAATGCCAATCTGTTGGTGATTTTGAACGATAACGATATGTCGATTTCGCCACCGGTCGGGGCGATGAACAATTATCTGACCAAGGTGTTGTCGAGTAAGTTTTATTCCTCGGTGCGGGAAGAAAGTAAGAAAGCCTTGGCGAAGATGCCATCGGTTTGGGAGTTGGCGCGGAAAACCGAAGAGCATGTGAAAGGCATGATTGTGCCCGGCACTTTGTTCGAGGAGTTGGGGTTTAATTATTTCGGTCCTATCGATGGGCATGATGTAGAGATGTTGGTGTCAACCCTGGAGAATCTAAAGGATTTGACCGGCCCGGTGTTTTTGCATGTGGTGACCAAGAAAGGGAAAGGCTATGCGCCGGCGGAGAAAGATCCCTTGGCGTATCACGGTGTGCCGGCCTTCGATCCGACTAAGGATTATCTGCCTAAAGCCGCGCCTTCGCCGCATCCGACCTACACAGAAGTGTTCGGCCATTGGTTGTGCGATATGGCAAAACAAGATGAGCGGCTGTTGGGGATTACCCCGGCCATGCGCGAGGGTTCGGGCTTGGTGGCGTTTTCCCAGCAGTTTCCCACCCGCTATTTCGATGTGGCGATTGCCGAGCAGCATGCGGTGACCTTGGCGGCCGGGCAAGCTTGTCAGGGTGCGAAACCGGTAGTGGCGATTTATTCGACCTTTTTGCAACGCGCTTACGATCAGTTAATCCACGATGTGGCTTTGCAGAACTTGGACGTGTTGTTTGCGTTGGATAGAGCCGGATTAGTCGGACCGGACGGTCCGACCCATGCCGGGGCGTTCGATTACAGTTATATGCGCTGTATTCCGAATATGCTGATCATGGCGCCGGCGGATGAGAACGAGTGTCGGCAGATGTTGACCACCGGTTTCAAACACAATGGCCCGGCCTCGGTACGCTATCCGCGCGGCAAGGGTCCGGGGGCCACGGTAGACAAGACATTGACTGCACTGGAGGTCGGCAAGGCGGAGATTAAACATCAAGGCAGCCGCATAGCGATTCTGGCCTGGGGCAGCATGGTAACGCCGGCTGTGGAAGCCGGCAAACAGCTGGGCGCGACGGTGGTGAATATGCGTTTCATCAAACCCTTGGATGAGACTTTGATTTTAGAGATGGCGAAAAGCCACGATGTGATCGTCACGGTCGAAGAGAACGTGATTGCCGGCGGTGCCGGCAGTGCGGTGAACGAGTTCCTGCAGGCGCAACGGATTTTAATGCCGGTGTTGAATATCGGCTTGCCGGACCGGTTTGTCGAACAGGGTAGCCGCGAGGAATTACTAGCCTTGTGCGAGCTGGATGCCAAGGGTATCTTGGCTAAAATTCAAGCGGTTTGTGCTTAAGCAATGAGGTGAGACGATGGACAGATTAAGAAGCAAGATTCGCGACATTCCGGATTTTCCAAAACCTGGAATCATTTTTAAAGATATAACGCCATTGGTCAAAGACCCGGCAACGTTGCGCCTGACGGTGCATCAATTGCTACACCCCTTTTTAGGTCGCGACATTACCGCCGTGGCCGGCATGGAAGCACGTGGCTTTATCTTCGGTTCCTTAGTGGCATGGGAATTGGGCATTCCCTTTATCCCACTCAGAAAGCCGGGCAAACTGCCTTACGATGTGCAAAGCGTCTCTTACGACTTGGAATACGGTTCGGCAGAACTGGAGGTGCATATTGATGCTGTGGACAGCAACGATAAGGTATTGTTGATCGACGATTTATTGGCTACCGGCGGCACCGCCAAGGCCAGTTGCGAACTGATCGAAAAGCTCGGCGCCAGTGTGGTCGCCTGTGCTTTTGTAGTAGAACTGGATTTCTTACAAGGACGGGAAAAGCTGGAGAACTATGAGGTGCATTCCTTGCTGCATTACTGAGAAATACTACAGAGACGCCTCCCTACGTCTCTTCAAGCAAAATTAACGGCGTCTATACTGTCTTTTTTTTTACTAATCTGATCCATTTTGTCCGAGGCTTTTTCAAACTCCGATGCAGCAGTATCAAACGAGTTAGACATACTATCGAAAGCGTTAGCGCCAGTCCTGGCACTGCCATTTTTTAGATCAATGGTATTTTCGACGTGTCCAGGCAATTTTTTGGCCGTATCGGCTTTGGGCTTTTGCGACGCACTCTCCTTAGGACCAGCCGGCGCTATTTCGCCAACATCCACGTCCGCATCGATATCCAGATCATAGTCAGTGGAATTGCTCTTGCCGTCATTGATCAAGTTTTTGCGATATTGCAAAAACGACTCGCGGGTAAACACGTAAGGATCCAACGCGGCTTCGTCGATAAAATTCAACGCGCCTTCGGCATTCGCTCTATCGTTAATCCCTTCGACGATACCTGTACCAGGTACGTATGATCCTGGATTTGCCGCTTTATCAACTACGATAGCAGCACCATCACGAACAGTCGTCGGACCTAAAACCGGCAACACCAGGTATGGACCTTGATCGACACCCCAAACAGCGAGAGTTTGCCCAAAATCTTCAATGTTACCTTGCAAGCCTAAGTCACTGGCCACATCGAACAAGCCGAGCAAACCAACCGTGGAATTAGTCAAAAAACGCCCGGTGTCGGAAGCCCCTTGTTCAAATTTACCTTGCAGGACATCATTTAATACGACATTGATACCCTTAAGATTGGTAAAAAAGTTGCTGACCCCGGTCTGCATAAAATCAGGCGTTACGGTTTTATAACCGCTAGCAACCGGCTTCAGTAAATGCTTATCCAAGCCCATGTTAAAACCATACATGGAACGATTAAAGCCCTCGTAAGGATCGGCGGCATCGGTGGTCTTGCCTTTAGATGCTCTAGTAGCGTCTACCGCACGAGGTTCCTTAGTAGCACACCCCGTGACCGATAATGCACTTGAAAATAACACTGTCCACAGCAAGACTGCTCGAGTGTTGCCTTGATAACTGGGGTTAAACATTACTAACGATTCCTAACAATCTCTATTGTTTTGCGTAACTTTCAATTTTCTCATTGATTTTGGCGATCAGAGCGTCAAAACCATCACGGCTTAATACGCTAGTGTAATCAGATCTTTTCAATGCCAAATCACTGACACCATCGGCTATTATATTGATAATTTGCCAGCCATCGTCTTTTTTCTTCATCATATAATCAAACTTGACATCCTTTTCGCCGGGAATATGCAAGTTGGTGTGAATCACCACACCACCTCTGCCAGTCTCCTCTTCGGATGCAAAGGTAAACGATTCGCCGGAATAGTCTTTAAAGTTATGAGCATAAGCAGATACACTGAGCTTGCTGAATACGCTTTCCAGCTTATTCTGCTGCTCCGTAGTTAGCTCTTCCCACTGCTTGCCGACGACGATTCTGGCTATCTTAGGTAAATCATGGCTCTTCTTAACCGCGACATCCAATTTGTCGTAGCGCCCTTGAAAGCCAAGCTCTTTGCCCGCTTTCATGACGCTCAACAACTGATTTTGAAACTCATCGACGACCTGACGAGCAGAAATCTCTTCGGCCATAGCCAAGGGAGACAGGCACACGAGCAATAGCAAACTCAAACTGAAATACAATTTTTTAAACATAGCCGTTATAAAAACCTGTTAATGAAGATGACTTCCTAGATGCGTCTTAAGACTCAACTTTTACCGGGATTTCGGAAATTGCCGATTTCTTGTAAGAAGCAACAAACTCAGGCTTCTTTTCCGCAACCATTTCGCCGGAGGTTTTTGGTCCACGAACCGCAGCCCACAGCGCTTTCAGAGGATGCGCCAAAGTATCCTCAACCGCCGTTGCCTCATAGCCACAATGCGCCATGCAGTTAGCACATTTAGGGTTTTTCACCGTGCCGTATTTATCCCAAGGCGTATCATCCAACAACTCTTTAAAAGAGTTGGCATTACCTTCATCCGCCAATAAGTAGCAAGGTTTTTGCCAGCCGAATACGTTGCGAGTTGGATTGCCCCATGGCGTACAGTCGTAATTTTGATTACCGGCCAAATAATCCAAGTACAGTGAAGAATGGTTCAACTTCCACTTGCGAGTCTTCCCGATTTTGAAAATACCGCGGAACAGATTTTTAACATCAAGACCTTTAATAAACACGTCCTGCTTAGGCGCGCGCTCGTAGCTAAATCCCGGCGCAATAGTGATACCCTCTACGCCCAACTCCATCGCATAATCCAGAAACTCCGCCACTTCGTCCGGCGTCTCGCCTTGAAACAAGGTGCAGTTAACGGTAACTCTAAAACCTTTGCCCAATGCCAACTTGATAGCTTCGACAGCGATGTCGAAAACACCTTCCTGACAAACAGAGGCGTCATGCCTGTCTTTCAAACCATCGAGATGCACGGAAAACGTTAGATAAGGCGATGGGGTGTAATCGTTAATTCGTTTTCTTAACAGCAGCGCATTGGTGCAAAGATAAACAAATTTCTTCCTGGCAACTATGCCTTCCACAATCTGCGGCATTTCCTTGTGAATTAACGGTTCGCCGCCCGGGATGGAAACCATAGGCGCGCCACACTCATCAACTGCGGCCAAACATTCCTCAACTGACAGACGCTTATCGAGAGTATCGTCCGGATAATCGATCTTACCGCAGCCCGCACAAGCCAAATTGCATCTAAACAGGGGCTCCAGCATCAAAACCAAAGGATATTTTTTTACCCCTTTGATTTTTTGCTTAATCAGATAACTACCTACAGCCAATTGCTGACGTAAAGGAACACTCACAGCATTATTCTCCAAAAACTATCACGACATCTAGCGACCACGACTGTTACAAAAAAACAACAAGCGCAAATCGACAACCATCCTAGAAGCGACACCTGGTACAGCCCATGCAGACTACCAATCAGACCTAAGGCGCACAATTAGATGTGGTCAGAATACCACTTTTATACAACATACTCCAGATAAAATGCGCAAAAACAACAAGAGCATAAGCGCACTTCCTGAAAGCCACACAAAGCCCCCTAACATCCACACAAGAGACCATCAATTAAAAAGCCATAATTATATTTTTAAAACAACAACAAAGGTCCGAAGCATTAGCCCAGACATTGCTTCCGACAGCAGGCTTTCGGCAAATTTGCCATAAAGCAACATCGCTTTGCAAAACACCAACAAACAGTCTATCATTTAGGCTACTAATAGTTAGCGTTGAAAACACATGAACGGACCTCAAACACTAATCAACAATCCGGAGCTACTCAGACAACTATCGGATAGCGAGCTTCAAGCCACCCTGCTTGAAGGCGTGTCGCGTACTTTTGCACTAACTATTCCGCAACTGCCTGGAGAGTTGTATCCGGCGGTGGCGAATGCTTATCTACTGTGCCGAATTGTTGACACCATTGAGGACGAAATATCCCTTAGCCCCGCACAAAAAAAATACTTTTGCAGCGCCTTTATTGACATAGTCAACACCGGCAATAACGCAGAAGTATTCAGCGCCGAACTAGCACCATTACTGTCTGAACAAACCATTCCGGCCGAACACAGCCTGATTCACCTAGTGCCGCGCGTCATCGCGATAACCCGATCACTAGACGCCCCGCAAATTGAAGCGCTGGCCTGTTGCGTGGAAACCATGGCTAACGGCATGCCGGTGTATCAAGCCCTGGACTTACATGCCGGATTGAAAACGCTGAAAGACATGGACGACTACTGCTATTACGTAGCCGGTTGCGTCGGCGAGATGCTGGCGAAGTTGTTCTGCCATTATTCACCGGAAATTGCCGCGCATCGCGAAGAGCTATTAAAGCTCTCGGTATCGTTCGGCCAAGGTCTGCAAATGACCAACATCCTGAAAGACATTTGGGACGACGCCAAACGCGGCGTATGCTGGTTACCGCAAGATATATTCACTGAGACCGGTTTCGACTTGGCCGAATTGACACCCGCTACCGACGACGAGCGCTTTAGACTTGGCTTGAGCCGCTTGATAGCTATCGCTCATGGTCATCTGCAAAACGCGTTGACCTATACCCAGTTACTGCCCCGCCACGAAACCGGCATCCGTAACTTTTGCCTTTGGGCATTGGGCATGGCCGTGCTGACCTTGAAGAAAATCAAGACAAACCTTAATTTCAACGAATCCAATCAGGTCAAAATCAGCCGCAACAGCGTCAAGGCCACCATAGTCGCCACCAAGCTGACGGTGCGCAGCAATATGCTGTTATCCCTGCTGTTTAACCTAACCAGCCGTAACTTGAAATCGCCGGATTGGCACTATTCACCTATATCGCACACTGGACAATAAGGAATCACTATGTTTACTGAAGCCCATATAGATACCAGCAGCCACGACACAAACCAACACTTTGGCAACAGCAGCAATGGCCTCGGCTTACTGAATGCAGCCATCGAGCGAGCCCAAGAAAAATTACTTAGCTTGCAAAGCCCGGAAGGTTATTGGGTATTTGAGCTAGAAGCCGACTGCACCATCCCGTCCGAATACATCATGATGATGCATTACCTGGATGACATTGACGAAGAACTGCAACGCAAAATCGCCGTTTACCTGCGCAGCCGCCAAGCGGAAGACGGTAGTTTTCCGCTATTTACCGGCGGACCAGGCGACATCAGCGGCAGCGTCAAAACCTATTACGCACTGAAAATGGCCGGCGACTCCATTGACGCTCCGCACATGATCAAACTGCGCGACTGGATACTCGGCCAAGGCGGTGCAGCGCGTGCCAATGTCTTTACCCGTATCACGCTGGCGATATTCGAACAATTGCCATGGCGCGGCGTACCCTATATCCCGGTGGAAATCATGCTACTGCCTAGCTGGTTTCCGTTCCATCTGGACAAAGTCTCCTACTGGTCACGTACCGTAATGGTGCCGCTGTTCATCATGTGCACCTTAAAGGCTAAGGCCAAAAATCCGCACAATGTCAACGTATTGGAATTGTTTGTAGTTCATCCTGACGAGGAAAAACATTATTTCCCGGAACGGACTCTACTCAACAAGTTTTTCCTGGGCCTGGATAAATTGGGTCGCATCACCCAACCGCTGATTCCGAAACGCGTGCGCGAGCATGCCATTCAAAAAGCCGTTGACTGGTTTACCGAGCGCTTGAACGGCGAAGATGGCTTGGGCGGTATTTTTCCGGCTATGGCCAATGCTTACCAAGCGATGTTGTTACTGGGCTTTCCAGCCGATCACCCTAATGTTGTGATCGCCCGCCAGTCCGTCGACAAGCTATTGGTCATCAAAGATGACTATGCCTATTGCCAACCCTGTTTGTCGCCGGTTTGGGATACCGCACTGGCGGCGTTAGCACTGCAAGAATCCGACAAAACAGGCAATGTCCCTAGCCTGACAAGCGCTTATGACTGGCTAAAAAGCGTGCAATTGTCAGATGAGCCCGGCGATTGGCGGGTGCGCCGGCCCAATCTGGCCGGCGGCGGTTGGGCATTTCAATTCGCCAACCCGCATTACCCCGATGTAGACGACACGGCAGTAGTAGGCTTTGCCATGGCCGATTCCAATCTGCCGGAATTAGATGAATCTATCCACCGAGCCACGCGCTGGATTGTGGGTATGCAATCAGAAAACGGTGGTTACGGCGCCTTCGATGTCGACAACACCTATTACTATTTGAACGAAATTCCGTTTGCCGACCACGGCGCCCTGCTCGACCCACCAACTGTCGATGTCAGCGCCCGCTGTGCGATGCTGATGGCCCGGGTTGCGAAAGACCACGATGAATATTTACCGGCACTGCAACGCACTATCGACTACATCCGTAGCGATCAAGAAGCCGACGGCTCCTGGTTCGGCCGCTGGGGAACCAATTACATTTACGGCACCTGGTCTGCCTTGCTGGGTCTGGAGCAAACCAACGTACCGAAAACCGACCCGATGTATACCAAAGCGGCGGCATGGCTAAAAAGCGTACAACGTGAAGACGGTGGCTGGGGCGAAGACAACCTGAGTTATCACGACGACAAAAAATTCCGCGGCCACTACCATTTCAGCACCTCGTTCCAAACCGCCTGGGCAGTGCTGGGCTTAATCGCCGCCGGCGAAGTTCACAGCCAGGAAGTCAAAGCCGGCATCGATTTCCTGCTGCGCAGTCAACAAGCCGATGGCGTTTGGAACGACCCCTGCTTTACCGCGCCGGGCTTTCCTAAAGTGTTTTATTTGAAATATCACGGCTACGACAAGTTCTTCCCGCTATGGGCTTTGGCTAGATACCGTAACGAATTAGCCAAACAGTGAGCATAGGCATTCTTGTTGCGCTACCGGAAGAGCTCTCTACCCTGACCCCCCTAAAGCTGGTGCAGGGTGATTGCGTCAACATTGCCGACAACATTCTCCTAGCGTTTGCCGGTGCCGGACCGGCTAACGCGGAACGAGCCACGCATTTGTTAATTGCCAACGGAGCCAAAAAACTGATCAGCTGGGGTTGCGCGGCCGCATTGTCGCCACAACTAAAACCTGGCGATTTGATGTTGGCGGAACAGCTATTATCAGAGCAACAGCAAGTGTTCGATACCGACCCCCGCTGGCGAAAGCGTCTGCATGAGTTGCTTGACAAGCAATTTTATGTGTCCAACGGCAAGTTGGCTGAGAGCAGCCATATCGTCAGTAACAGCAGTGATAAGCACAATATCTACCGGCAAACCGGTGCGATTGCCTTGGACATGGAAAGCTGCGCCATGGCCAAAGTTGCCGGGCAATCCAATTTACCGTGTTTGGCAATCCGCACAATTGCCGACCCGGTCAGCATGAGTCTACCGGAAGCGGTTACTCAGGCCTTAAATGGTCACGGCCAGATAGAAATCAGCAAACTATTGTGTTTTTTGGCAACCCACCCATGGGAAGCGCCCAACCTGATCAAACTGGGCTTGCATTTTCATGCCGCACAAAAAACCCTGAGAATCATCGCCAAACAACTAAACGAAATCATCGTTTTTTAGTAAAGAACTAAGAATTATTGAAGGGCTAACCAGCGGGAACACGGTGCAACCCTAAAATAAACCAAGCACTTACGAGGTATTACATGTCTTTTAGCATTGCCGATCTTTTTACTCAGCATTTCGACGAGAAATTCGACCTGCATGAGCATTATCTAAACAACCAGATGGTGCGAGTCTTACGTACTATCGGTTACGACAGAAATTATAAAAAAGCCATCGGCCAGTATCTTTACGACGAAGACGGTAACGAATACCTAGACTTGCTGAGTGGTTTCGGCGTGTTTGCGATGGGACGCAACCATCCGACCATCATTAAAGCCCTGCAAGAAACCCTAACCTTGGAATTACCCAGCCTGGTACAGATGGATGTTTCCTTGCTAAGCGGCCTGCTGGCCAAGGAAATTCTGGCTACCTGCCCGGACAATCTGGAGAAAATGTTTTTCTGCAACTCCGGCACCGAAGCCGTCGAAGCGGCGATCAAATTCGCCCGCTACACCACCAAACGTTCGCGCATCGTGCATTGCGATCACGGCTATCACGGCTTGACCATGGGTTCATTATCGTTGACCGGCGAACACATCTTCCGCGAAGGCTTCGGCCCATTGCTGCCAGAATGCACTTCGGTGCCATTCAACGACTTGGTAGCGCTAGAACAAGCCTTGAGCAGCAAAGATGTGGCGGCTTTCATTGTCGAACCAATTCAAGGCAAAGGCGTCAACATTCCGGACGATAACTATTTGCCTGAAGTCGAACGCTTATGTAAAAAATACGGCACCTTGTTCGTAGCCGACGAAATTCAGACAGGCATAGGCCGCACCGGCAAGTTCTGGGCCATTGAGCACTGGGGCGTCAAACCGGACATGATTTTGATGGCGAAAGCATTATCCGGCGGCTTCATCCCCGTCGGCGGCGTAGCGATGACCACGCACATCATGGATACCGTATTCAACCGTATGGATAGAGCCGTCGTCCACGGCTCGACCTTCTCGAAAAACAATATGGCCATGGCCGCCGGTTTATCCGCGTTGCATGTGGTTCACGAAGAAAAACTGGTCGAAAACAGCGCCAAGGTCGGGGAAGACATCATCGCCACCATCAACGCAATGACGCCGAAATACGAATTTCTGAAAGAAGCGCGGGGCAAGGGCTCGATGATTGCCATCGAATTCCAGTCGCCGAAAAGCTTAGGGTTAAAAGCCGCCTGGGCCATGCTGGAAGCGGCCAACAAAGGCTTGTTCTGCCAGATGATCCTGATCCCGCTGTTCAAGGAACACCGGGTACTGGCACAAGTGGCCGGCCACGGCATGAACGTGGTCAAATTTTTACCGCCGCTGACACTGACTCAAAAAGACCGCGATTGGATTGTCAATTCCGTGGAAAAAACCATCGCCGATACGCACAATGTTACCGGTTCGATCTGGACGCTGGGTAAAAACCTGGCCGGCCATGCCCTAAAAAACAAAAAATAAGGTGTCATACATGAATTGTTTCAAACCCGCTTTGTTCGCCTTGGCGCTGGCTGCCAGTAACGGCGCTTTTGGTCACGCAGTGGTCACGCATAACTCATTAAAACTCAACCCGGTGCCATTGCAGCAGGCTAGCGAAGTGGCGTTATCGTTCAATTCCAAAGTGGAGTTGGATCTCTCAGAAGTCTTTCTAGTCAGCGCCGGCGACAAAATGCAAACCATCACGGCCACGCCAGGTGAAAAGCCCGGACAAGTATTGCTGCACCTGCCAGCCTTGGAAGCGGGCGAATATGCGATCAAATTGAAAATATTTGCCGCCGACGGTCATCTCAGTGAAGACCTGTTACGTTTTTTCGTTAAACCAGCTAAATAACCGGTATGGAAGGCATTGCGAATTATCTGGATTCACTGATCGGCGGCGTCGATCTTACCTTTTATTCCATCACCATTGGCGGTTTGCTCTGGGGCTTGTTCGTTTTACGCCCCTGGGATGAAGAGGCGCTGTATAACTCGGCATTACTGACCAAAACCGTCAACCTGATCCATTTCGGCAGCAAAGCACTAATCATTACTCAATTGTCGAAAATCGGCCTGAAGATTTGGTTGATGGCGGCGACCTTGGGGAAATCGCCGTTTCCGGCATTTTTCCAAACGGTGCAGTTCCAAGCGGGTTTGGCGCGGGCCACTTGCGCATTTATCCTAGCTCTGTTCATCAGACAAACGCTAAAAAGTAACCCTCGTTCCAAACAATTCTGGGTGCTATCGACAGCGATTATCGTGCCGCTGGTCATCTCCGCGGCCTGGCTGGTACATGGCGCCAGCCGCCTGGAAGATCGCGGTCTGTTGATGACTCTGACAGTCACGCATCAAATCGCTGCCGCCACTTGGGTAGGCGGTATTTTTCAAATCCTGGCTTTGTGGGGCCTGAAAAAACGCAATTTGATCGCTGTCGAAGTTTGGCCCTTATTATTAAAACGCTTCTCGGTAATCGGCATTAGCGCTGTCGTGCTTTTGCTAGCTACCGGCACGCCGCTGGCTTGGTATTACATCCGCACCTTCCAAGGCTTTATCGGCGCGGGTTACGGCAATCTGTTACTGGTAAAAATTATCATGCTGGGTCTGGCTCTGGGCTTTGCTTGGTTGAACCGCCAAGCTGTCAACGCCTATTTTACAAGCCGCAGCCTTTATGCCCTTACCGCGCGCGTGCCCTATTACATCGAAGCGGAAACCCTTATTTTACTGACTATCCTGTTCACTGCCGCCAGTTTGGCCTCTCAACCGCCGGCAGTCGATATTCCGCACCTGACCGCCAGCTTCGAAGAAGTGTTAAACATGTTCCATCCGCGTATACCGCGCTGGGAATCGCCAACTCATGAAGCCTTAATTGCCGGCGAAGCAGGACGGGTAGCCATCGTCGGCCAAGTACCGTCGGAAGCAGCTACCGCCTGGTCGGACTACAACCACAATATCTCCGGTATCTTCCTGACGACGATGAGCTTTTTTGCGATGTTGTCGTTCTCCAACCGCTTCCATCGCTGGGCCCGCTTTTGGCCGGTCGGTTTTATGGCTTTGGGTATATTCCTATTTTTCCGTAGCGACGCGGAAAGCTGGCCGCTTGGTCCTATCGGTTTCTGGGAAAGCACCTTTAACAACGGCGAAATTTTGCAGCATCGCATCGCCACCTTACTGGTATTTGTGCTGGGTTTGATCGAAGTCAGAGCGCGGCTAAACAACAACAGTGGCTTCATGCCCTACATGTTTCCGTTACTGGCTGCGTTCGGCGGCATGATGTTGCTGGCGCATTCGCATGTCGGTTTTGAGGCGAAATCGGCCTTCTTGATTCAAGTGGGCCATACCATGATGGGCGTGTTTTCGCTAATCCTGGCTTGCGGCCGCTGGCTGGAACTTAAGCTGGATTCACCCGGCAAAAACGTTGCCGGATTTATTTCAGTATTCGCCTTATTCCAGATAGGCGTCATCCTGATGTTCTATCGTGAACCCCTGTACTGATTATGAAACAGACTAACGAATTTCCGCTGTTACAAACCATTCAAAGCCCGTCCGATGTTCGCGCGCTGAAGCCGGAGCAACTCGAACCACTGGCCGATGAGTTGCGTCGCTATCTGACGCATACCGTCAGCATCTCCGGCGGCCATTTCTCGGCCGGCCTGGGCACGGTGGAGTTAACGGTGGCGTTGCATTATGTGTTCGATACGCCGACGGATCAGTTGGTCTGGGATGTGGGGCATCAGGCTTATCCGCATAAGATTTTGACCGGCCGGAAGGACAGGATGCCGACGATACGCACGTTCGGCGGGGTGTCGGCGTTTCCGTGCCGGGCGGAAAGTGACTATGACGCGTTCGGGGTGGGTCATTCTTCGACGTCGATCAGCGCGGCGCTGGGCATGGCGATTGCGTCGCAGCTGCGTGGCGAAGATAAGAAGATGGTGGCGATCATCGGCGACGGCTCGATTACCGGCGGGATGGCCTATGAGGCGATGAATCATGCCGGCGATGTGAATGCCAATCTGTTGGTGATTTTGAACGATAACGATATGTCGATTTCGCCGCCAGTCGGGGCGATGAATAATTATCTGACCAAGGTGTTGTCGAGTAAGTTTTATTCCTCGGTGCGGGAAGAAAGTAAGAAAGCCTTGGCGAAGATGCCGTCGGTCTGGGAATTGGCGCGGAAAACCGAAGAGCATGTGAAGGGCATGATTGTGCCCGGTACTTTGTTCGAGGAGTTGGGGTTTAATTATTTCGGACCGATTGATGGGCATGATGTAGAGATGTTGGTGTCAACCCTGGAGAATCTAAAGGATTTGACCGGCCCGGTGTTTTTGCATGTGGTGACCAAGAAAGGGAAAGGCTATGCACCGGCCGAGAAAGATCCCTTGGCGTATCACGGTGTGCCGGCCTTCGATCCGACTAAGGATTATCTGCCTAAAGCCGCGCCTTCGCCGCATCCGACCTACACAGAAGTGTTCGGCCATTGGTTGTGTGATATGGCCAAGCAGGATGAGCGGCTATTGGGGATTACCCCGGCGATGCGCGAGGGTTCGGGCTTGGTGGCGTTTTCCCAGCAGTTTCCAACGCGCTATTTTGATGTAGCGATTGCCGAACAGCATGCGGTGACGCTGGCGGCCGGGCAAGCTTGTCAGGGTGCGAAACCGGTAGTGGCGATTTATTCGACCTTTTTGCAACGCGCTTACGATCAGTTAATCCACGATGTGGCTTTGCAGAACTTGGACGTGTTGTTTGCGTTGGATAGAGCCGGATTAGTCGGACCGGACGGTCCGACCCATGCCGGGGCGTTCGATTACAGTTATATGCGTTGTATTCCGAATATGCTGATCATGGCGCCGGCGGATGAGAACGAGTGTCGGCAGATGTTGACCACCGGTTTCAAACACAATGGCCCGGCCTCGGTACGCTATCCGCGCGGCAAGGGTCCGGGGGCCACGGTAGACAAGACATTGACTGCACTGGAGGTCGGCAAGGCGGAGATTAAACATCAAGGCAGCCGCATAGCGATTCTGGCCTGGGGCAGCATGGTAACGCCGGCTGTGGAAGCCGGCAAACAGCTGGGCGCGACGGTGGTGAATATGCGTTTTGTTAAACCGTTGGATGAGACTTTGATTTTAGAGATGGCGAAAAGTCATGATGTACTGGTCACGGTCGAAGAGAACGTGATTGCCGGCGGTGCCGGCAGTGCGGTGAACGAGTTCCTGCAGGCGCAACGGATTTTAATGCCGGTGTTGAATATCGGCTTGCCGGACCGGTTTGTCGAACAGGGTAGCCGCGAGGAATTACTAGCCTTGTGCGAGCTGGATACCAAGGGTATCTTGGCTAAAATTCAAGCGGTTTGCGCTTAAATGCCGGCTATGGGCATATCAGCTTTGATCACTGATGTGCCTTTGCGCTTAAGTTCTGAAAGCCGACGATCTTAAGAGTGAGCTTGAGTTCATACTATGTTGAGCATTCTTCTCATCCCAGCGCTAAACGATAACTATATTTACCTGTTACACGAATCAGACGGCGGTGAAACGGCGGTAGTCGATCCTGCTGTTTCCTCACCAGTGCTTGACGTGCTTCAGCAACAGGGCTGGCAATTAGATTACATTTTTAACACCCATCACCACAGCGACCATGTCGGCGCCAATCTACAACTAAAGCAGTTAACCGGATGTAAGATCATCGGTGCGGCAGCGGATAAAGCCCGTATCCCTGGCATCGACATGGAAGTTAAAGAAGGTGATTTTATCCAGCTTGGTAATCACTCTTTTCAGATCATGGACACACCCGGCCATACTTTGGGGCACATCGTTTATTACTGCGCAGATAGCCAGGCTTTATTTTGCGGCGACACCTTGTTTTCGCTGGGCTGTGGCCGCCTATTCGAAGGTAGTGCGGAACAGATGTGGCATTCCTTGCAAAAACTAAAAACCTTGCCAGCCGAAACCCGCGTCTACTGCGCTCACGAATATACCGCTGCCAATGGCCGTTTTGCACTATCGGTTGATCCGGATAATTCAAGGCTGCGGCAGCGGATTGCCCAAGTCGCCGAACTTCGCCAACAAAACCTCCCCACCCTTCCCTCTACTATTGGCCTGGAATTGGCGACCAATCCCTTTTTCAGAGGGCACGACGCTAGTATTCGCCGCAATATCGGTACGACAGAGCAAACGGACGTGGCCGTGTTTAGCAAATTACGCTTAATAAAGGACCAGTTTCAATAAGCCTACCCCAGCTGTCGATAATATTTAATTCTGCTAGACTGGTTTCCACATTTCGGCATGTTTCCCTGCCAAGCTTTGGACATTCATGAATAACACCCCCTCGATCAGCATCGTACTCCCGGCTAAAAACGAGTCGAAAAACCTGCCGTCCTTTTTACCGATGCTACATCTGCTCTACCCTGACGCCGAGATTCTTCTAATAAACGACGGCTCGACAGACGATACCGCCGCCGTCGCTCGCGCAGCCGGCGTAACAGTCATTGACCATCCCTACAGCATGGGCAACGGCGCGGCTATTAAGACTGGAGCCAGGCATGCTAAAAACGATATTTTAGTGTTTATGGATGCCGACGGCCAACACGATCCCGGCGATATTCCGGCCTTACTGACCAAACTAAACGACGGCTACGATATGGTAGTCGGCGCCCGAAACGCCGGTAGCCACGCCTCTTTATTCCGACATTTGGCGAATAAGTTTTACAACAAGCTGGCATCGTTGATGACCGGGCATAGAATCGAAGATCTTACCTCCGGATTTCGTGCCGCCAGGGCTAGTAAATTTCGCAAATTTCTATATCTACTACCCAACGGCTTTTCTTATCCGACGACCAGTACGATGGCATTTTTTCGTTCCGGCTTCCCGGTTGCTTATGTGCCAATCCACGCAGGCAAACGCAAAGGCAAAAGCCATATCCGCCTAATGCATGACGGTTTTCGATTTTTTATTATTATTTTGCGCATCGGGGTGCTGTTCTCGCCTATGCGGCTGTTCCTGCCAATTAGTAGCACGGTATTTAGCTTGGGAGCAGGCTATTACGCCTATACCTATTTCACCGAAAGCCGTTTTACCAATATGAGCGCGGTGTTGTTTTTATCGGCTTTATTTATTTTCTTGATTGGCATCGTGTCCGAACAAATATCTTCGCTACATTATAAAAATATTGAATAGATCAAGTATTTACGCAGCTAAAAATCACGAACTTGGCATTAGTCGCCACCTGCCGGCAATTCCCGAATAACTTCTTCAGGGGCAGATGGTAGTTCAAATGGCGATTGCCAATTACCCGTAACTCACCGCCCTTACGCAAGACCTTATGCGCCTGCTGAAACATCTGCCAGGCGATATGATCGCCTATGGTGTGCTGTTGATGGAACGGCGGGTTACAGACTATGCAATCCGCACTGCTCTCGGGGTAATCACTCAAACAATCAGCGACTAAAAATTCAGCCTGCCGACTATCGGCAAAAGCTTCCAAAAAATTTTCCCTGGCCGAAGCAATGGCCATGAACGATTCGTCTATAAAACATATTTGCGCCTGCAAGTTTTGCTTTGCCAGCATCACGCCGACAACACCATTACCGCAACCCAGATCGATAACATCGTGATGTTCGGAGTTTTGCGGCAGGTGCTCCAATAAAAAACGGGTGCCTATATCCAGGCTATCGCGAGAAAACACATTGGCGTGATTGCAGATCGACAGCTCGCTATTCTCCAGTCGATAGCGCGTAGGGTAAGGATTTTCCGGCAGCAGCAGCTTTTCATCCACACTGGCAAAAATCAGTCTGGCTTTTTTTACCGCCTGGGACGGCTGCGTGGGGCCAATCAAGCGTTCCAACAACTTCCAAGCCGTTGGCGGCAGACTCTTCAGCATGCCGGCAGCAATAACCTGACAATCGGCCTTTAACAACGGTTTAAGCCTGTGCAACTGATACTCCAGTAACGCCAGGGTTTTGGGGATTTTAATCAGTAGACAATCGATGCCGGCTTCCGGTAGCGACAAGCTATCCAACAGCCGCACTTGCTCACCGCCAATGCCATTCAATGCCAGGTTGTTACGCGTCGCCTGCTGCGATAGCCAGGAATCGGAGAGGGCAGTTGGTCGGTAAGCGCTAAGCGAAACCGACAACGCACCAAAGCTGTCGTTGAGTATCACTATATTGGAATGTGCCGTAATGTCTGCGACAACCAAATGATTCAACACATATTCGTCTGCCGCGTCCCAAGCCCGCAACAATTCGTTTTTGCGAAGCGGCAAACGCTTGAGTTGAACGCACCCTAACGGGCTATTTAATTCCAGTTCCATATTGCGAGAAAAATAAATTTGCTATAACCCGCACTAAAAAGGATAGCTTGATGCAATGACGGCCTTTTAAGACTCAGATTAAGCACTAGGCCAGCGACAATTTGTCACGCGTCAATATGCCACATTTTCAAGGCCGAATAGCTTCAGTAAACTGTAAGCAACTCTTGTATGCGCCCCTTTGGGGAATGAGAGTTACCCCACCTCTATTAACGACCGGTCCATCACACACGGACCCGGTCGTTTTTTTTAGCTTAGCTTATGTAGTCTATCCGCCGAAGATCCGGCAAACAGGCGATAAAAATTTTCGGTTGATTGCTCGGCAATCGCCTCCACCGAGGTCCCGCGCAAATCGGCAATATGTTCCGCCACATAACGCACATAGGTCGGGTAATTAGGTTTTCCGCGATACGGCACCGGCGCGAGATACGGCGAGTCGGTTTCAATCAGAAACCGGTCGGCTGGTATTTTACGTGCCACATCCTTGATGGCTTCCGCGTTCTTGAAGGTCACGATGCCGGAAAAAGAGATATAGAAATTCAAATCCAAAGCCTTTTCCGCGTAGGCCCAATCCTCCGTAAAACAGTGGATAATCCCGCCGACTTGATCTGCCCCCTCTTCTTGCAATACATCCAAGGAATCTTGCCCAGCCTCGCGAGTATGGATAATTAAAGGCTTATTCAGCAATTTGGCGGCGGCGATATGCGTGCGAAACCGTTGAAATTGCCATTCCAGATCACCTTCGCTGCGAAAATAGTCCAGGCCGGTCTCGCCGATGGCGATGACTTTATCGTTATCAGCCAACTGCAATAAGTCGTCCAGCGTCGGTTCGCGGCCGTCACTGACATTGGGATGCACCCCCACCGACAAGGAAATATCCGGATAAGGCATCACCTGTTCCAGCATTGCCGGGAAGGCTTCCATATCGATGGCGATGCACAGCATATGTCGGATTTTGGCAGCCCGCGCGGCATCGACAAAGGTGTTGAAATCGTTAGCGTAAGGCGCCAAATCGATACGATCAAGATGGCAGTGGGAATCAATGAACATGGGAATGACAAAAAATTAAAACAAGCGAAACACCGCGCCCGCGGGGTGATTTACATCGTATGTGTGGAACGATCCGATTCCAGTGCGCCGGCCAGATAGGTTTCGATCTTGTTGCGAGCAGCGCCGCCGTCTTGATCGCTGAATTGCACGCCTATTCCGGCAGCGCGATAACCCTCCGCTCCGCTCGGCGTCTTCCAGATGATCTTGCCGGCAATTGGCAGGCGCTCGGTTTCTTCCATTAAATTCAGCAACATGAACACTTCCTCGCCCATCTCGTATTCACGCTTAGTGGGAATAAACAATCCGCCGTTTTTCACGAACGGCATATACGCCGCATAAAGCGCGTTTTTATCCTTGATGGATAAGGACAAGATACCTTGTCTGGGTGCTGCTGATTCTGCCATACGCTTATTGTCTATTCAGTTGCGACCAGCTAATCAAGAGCTGCTCGACCATCAATTGTTTATTAAGTTGCGTGTTCAATTGCGACTTGGTGGTAAGCACATTATCGTAAAACCGATATAAGCGTTTCAATTCTAGCCGCTCGGCAAGGGCTTGCAAGGGATTTTTCAGATCCGGATTGGCAAGCGTCGGAGATTCCGAGCCATACGCATATTTAACAATGTCCGCGACCCAGCTTGCCATCCACCGTAAAACCACTGCCAAATCAATTTTTTCCTGCTTTTGCCAGTACTCAGCTACCGTCAACAAATTTTCCTTGCCTTGCGCGACATGCAACCAAGTGTCGAAATACTGCTGTCTGAGCTGCACCATATTCTGTTCGGCGTAATGTTTAGCCAACAGCGGCGAACCTTGGGCCAGTTTTAATAGCAGCTCGGCGTGTTCTTCGACACCCTGCTGCTGTAACCAAGTCATCGCCAGTTCGTGGGCTGCCGTTGCGCAATCGATTTTTTGGCAACGGCTACGGATAGTCGCCGGCAATCGGCTCGGTTGCTCGCTGATCAACAACAAACAAGTGCGTTCGGTCGGCTCTTCCAGACACTTCAAGAAAGCATTCGCCGAGGCGGTATTCAAGGCGTCGGCCGGCTGAATAATCACGACTCTGTAAGCATCGTCGTACTGCGGCTTCAAAGCCAGCTTGACGATTAACTGTCTGATTTTGTCGATACCGATGGCCTTGCCGGGCTCGTCGGGTTCTATCATCAGAAAATCGGGATGGGTTTGCGCGTCGAACAATTTACAAGCCACGCAATGACCGCATGCGCTCTTATCAGCCAGCGGCGCCTGGCACAATAAGTGTCGCGCATAATATCCGGCCAAATGCCGCTTACCCTGACCCGCAGCACCGGAAAACAGCAAAGCTTGCGGGATGCGCTGTTGTTCCATATAACCGTGCAGCTGCCGCCAATTATCCTGTTGCCAGGGATAAATCCCACTCCGTGCAAACATCAATTGGCCCACAACCCAGCCAACTCGCGGCGCAACTGCTGTTGCACCTCGCTTAACGGCAAGCTGGCATCGATAATCTTATAACGATGCAAATCCGTGGCGGCACGTTGTAAATACGCTTGCCGAACTCTTTCGAAAAACGCCAGTTGCTCGGTTTCGAAGCGATCCAGCTCGCCTCTGTGCTTGGCGCGCTGCATACCTATTTCGATGGGCGCATCGAAAACCAAGGTCAAATCCGGCCTAAGCGCGCCTTGCACGGTGTTTTCCAGCCAGGCTATGGTTTGCAGATCCATGTTACGACCACCGCCTTGATAAGCATATGTGGCATCGGTAAAGCGGTCGCACACCACCCAGCGGCCTTGCTGCAAAGCGGGCAAAATCACTTGCTGAATATGTTGGGCGCGAGCTGCAAACACCAGCAATAACTCGGCCTGCTCCGAGAGGCTTTCTTCCTGCCGTTCCAACAAAATCCCGCGTATCTTTTCGGCAATGCCGGTACCACCCGGCTCACGGGTATGCACGAACGGAATACCCCGTTCCTCCAATAACTGCTTGATAAATTGCAGATTGGTGGACTTACCGACGCCCTCGCCGCCTTCCAGGGTGATAAATCGTCCGAGTGTCATCGTTGATATTGATCGACGTATTTTTCGTGTTCCGCCAATGTCGCCGAAAAGGCGTGTCTACCATTGCCGCGGGCGACAAAAAATATGGCATCACTATGATCGGGATGCAAGGCGGCAACAATGGCCTGTTTGCCCGGCATGGCAATCGGTGTGGGCGGCAGTCCTTCGATGATATAGGTGTTGTAGGGCGTGGGTTCGCGTAAATCCTTGTGGCGAATATCACCGTGGTAATCATCGCCCATACCGTAAATCACGGTAGGATCGGTTTGCAACAACATGCCTTTCTTCAAGCGCCGAGCAAATACCCCAGCAATCTTTCTGCGCTCTTCGCCGGCACCGGTCTCTTTTTCGACAATTGACGCCAAAATCAGGGCTTCATAGGGGTTTTCTAACGGCACGCCGTCATCGCGTTTTTGCCATTCCTCGTTCAATACCGCCTGCATTCTTTCGTGCGCACGCTTCAATAGATCGACATCGGACGTGTTTTTTTCAAAGAAATAAGTGTCTGGAAAAAACAAACCTTCTGGATGATTTTTATCTGAGCCGATTTGCGCCATCAACTCTTCCAGTTGGTTATCAGTCAGCGTGTGTTGCAGGTTGGGATTACTCTTGATGGTGTTAAATACTTGCTTGAAAGACCAACCTTCCAGAAAAGTAATCGAATACTTACGGGTCTTACCGTCGGTCAGTTGTTGCAGAATATCGGCGGCAGTAGCCCCTTTAGCCAGCACATACTCGCCTACCTTCAGCAAGTGATCCAAGTTATGTCGATACGCAAACAGGCGGAACCATAAGCGATTGACGGTCACCTGCTGCGCACGCAGATTCTTCACCACCGATTCCAGTGTATCGCCTTTTCTAATCTCTATGACTGTTTCGGTCATGACTACCGGCTTTTTCAGGATCAGATGATAATGCATGCCGGCCCAAATCGACACCAAACCCAGCACCATCAATAAGGTAAATGCGATTATGCTTCTGAACACTGCTATACCTCCGCCATACGGGCTGTGTTGAGCAGGTCTTGCAAACACCGAGTGACCACACCGACGTTAAAAACCTGCGCTTCCAACCGCTTTATCGGCCAGATACCGATCACCGAGTTACTGACAAATAATTCGTCAGCCTGCAAAACGGCAACTTGATCAATTGTTTGCTCAAATAACGGCAACTTGATCCGCTGCGCAAACGCCATAATCAACTCCCGCACGATACCCGCGACGCCGCACTGCCCAAGCAGCGGCGTGTATAAACTTCCTGACTTGACGATGAATAGATTACTCATCGTGCCTTCCACGACCCGGTCTTGAATATCCAACATCAAACCCTCTTGAATCGAATCATCTTGCCATTCCGCTCTGGCTAAAATCTGCTCGAGTCGGTTCATATGCTTGATACCGGCCAAGCTCGGGTTGATTGCCAAACGCTGCGTACAGAATCGCGCGCTAATACCGTCGGTTTGAAACTGTTGGGGATAATCAGGATAAGGATACAGACTGAACAGTCTGGTGGGGATAATTTGCTCTGGCTGCCGATAACCGCGGCCGCCACTGCCACGCGTGA
Organism: Methylomonas albis; assembly: GCF_014850955.1. NCBI lineage: Bacteria > Pseudomonadati > Pseudomonadota > Gammaproteobacteria > Methylococcales > Methylococcaceae > Methylomonas > Methylomonas albis. The sequence goes on along the minus strand of NZ_JACXSS010000001.1, from coordinate 930,678 downwards.
CCATCAACTTCAACACGGCCCGCTCGCTGGACTCGCACAATTGCCGGGCTTCAGTATCAAGCAAGGCAGTATCCGGCATCGGGATCAGCAGCCGCTGACAGCCTGCTGCCAGCCGTTTTAGATGTCGATCAAAAAACAGCGGTTTGCCCTGCAGCACTTCGATGGTCTCGAATAGACCGTCGCCGTACTGAAAACCTCGATCAGAAACATCGACACAGTGTCTGTGCTCGCCGTTTAATAAAAACATAGCCAGACACTGCGGAAGCGGAAGCGCTTATTGGTAACGCTTGAAAACCAGAGAACCATTGGTGCCGCCAAAGCCAAACGAATTGGAAATGGCCACATCGATGTTCATGTTTCTGGCGATGTTCGGGACGTAATCCAGATCGCATTCGGGATCGGGATTTTCCAAATTGATGGTCGGCGGTGCGATTTGATTCTGGATAGCCAAGGCTGTCAATACCGCTTCGATACCGCCTGCCGCGCCCAGCAAATGACCGATCATCGACTTGGTGGAACTGACCGCCACGTTATACGCGGAATCACCCAGCGCCAATTTCATCGCATGCGTTTCGCCAATATCACCAGCCGGTGTCGAGGTACCATGGGCGTTGATATAGTGCACGTCTTGCGGATTTATTTTGGCGTCACGCATCGCATTGCGCATACAGCGCGCCGCACCTTCGCCGCCCTCGGATGGCGACGTAATGTGATAAGCATCGCCGCTCATCCCATAACCGACCAGTTCCGCGTAGATTTTCGCCCCGCGCGCCTTGGCATGTTCCAATTCTTCCAGAACCACCACACCCGCACCGTCGCTGAGTACGAAGCCGTCGCGGTCTCGATCCCAAGGCCGGCTGGCTGTCGTCGGACTGTCATTGCGACGCGACAGTGCTTTCGCCGAAGCAAATCCGCCCATCGCGGTCGGCGAGCTCGTGCACCGTTCCGCACCGCCCGCCACCATCACATCGGCGTCGCCGTATTTGATCAATCTTGCCGCGTCGCCAATATTATGGGTACCGGTCGAACAGGCGGTGACAATGGCAAAGTTAGGGCCTTTCAAACCGTATTTGATCGACAGATTACCGGAAATCATATTGATGATGTTACCCGGTACAAAGAACGGTGAAATCCGTCTGGGACCACCCCCACATAAGTGGCATAGCATTCTTCAATGCCGGTGATACCGCCGATCCCGGCGCCGATGGCTACGCCGATCCGCTCGGCATTTTCTTCGGTGACTTCAAAACCGGAATCCTCAATCGCCTGACAGCCCGCCGCAATGCCGTAATGCACGAAGCCGTCCATGCGCTTGGCATCCTTCTCTGCTATGTAGTCGCCGATATTGAAGTTTCTAATCACACCGCCGAACGTCGTTGCAAAGGGGGATATGTCAAATGAATCGATCGGACTAATGCCGCTCTTACCGTTGACAATGCCATCCCAGGTATCGGCAACATTATTGGCTAACGGCGTAATAGCGCCTAAGCCCGTTATAACAACTCGACGTGTGCTCACAGTAAACTACCGGTAAAAAAAGAAGACAACCAGAGAAGGGGGATAAACCGGTTAGTGGATGGAAACCATCCACTAACTTTTGGAAACAACTTACTGCAGATTGGCGTTGATATAATCGATAGCCAATTGGACTGTGGTGATTTTTTCAGCTTCTTCGTCTGGAATTTCGCATTCGAATTCTTCTTCCAGAGCCATGACGAGTTCAACTGTGTCTAAAGAATCAGCGCCAAGATCGTCAACAAAAGACGCATCGTTCGCGATTTCTTCTTTTACGCCTAATTGTTCTGCGACAATCTTTTTAACTCGTTCTTCGATATTACTCATATTTTTTTCCTCGAACAATGCAAATGCCTGACTGCGAGCACTTACCTATCTTTAGTGTTGTATTAATTGAATTTGCAATCTCGTCACTGGCCTTGCCTAACGACAGCGCGGATTATACTTTATGTTCCAAAAAATTCACAACATTCGCCCACGACGGGGCGATTCGTGGCCTGAGGCTATGTTTTCCCACTCAAATTTTTAATAATTTCTTCCAAAGGCACCAAATTCAGTTTGATCCTGAATAAAACCGCTTTGTTTTCCAACACCCCGAAGCACTCGTAGGTACGTAACATGATGCTGGTGTGGTTCAGCGTTTTGTCCGGCGACTCCGGCAGTTGCCTGACCAGAATATGCAGTTTATCGTTGTTTTTCAACTTAGCCAGATGCACGCGATCGACCGATATATCATGCGAGGTATACACCATCGGATTGCGCTTGAAATCGTGATCCTCCATTTGCGCCTTCTCCAGCAAGGCCCCGGATGTCAAGCTGCATGGAAACACTTCCGGATAGTGCGCAAGCTGCATCAACTCATCAAAGTAATCGGACTGCTCCGCAAACGAACCGGACAGAAAGTTCTTCACATTGCCGTTATTCATCCACTTACGCTTCAGAAAAAACTCGGTGCCGGGCACGATGGTCTTATCGGCAAGCGCATTCAAATCCGGCAGACTGCTTAGGTCGGTGTCCACCAAAAACAAAGGATTTTTTGTTTCCTTTTTATAGCCCAGCAAAATAGTTTTGCCTTGCGATTTAATCGCGATGCGATTAGTCAAGGTCAGTTCCGGGATAGTCGCGATCAGCGTTTTTTTAATATCCAGCGTCATCTCCTGCCGCGGCCTTAAGGCATTGACAAAAATGATCTGGTAATTGCTAAAACGCAGCTGGTTGTCGGCGATGATCTGATCTTCGTGATGCGCTTCCCGATACAAGCGCATCTGATATTCGATCAAGGTATTCAATTGAAACCCCAGCACGATCGGGCCTTTGAATGGATTATGCGTGACCTGCAACCATTTATGCTTGTCATGAAACAGGTTGAAATCGTCGGACGCGTTACGGGCGACTTCAATATGAATTTGTTCGAAAGTAAACGACTGATCTTTCATCGGTGACCAATGACAGTAGAGATTAACCGGCTATTCTAGGCCGATTGCCGCAAATCAGAAAGTAACGCACCAAACCAGCCCATTCAGAACCGACAACAATGCTCGGCCTAGACCAGGAAATCAGGTTACTATCCAGGCATAGTCTCATCTACTTGGATAGCGAAAAGCCGAATGCATATCGAAAGACACAAAAACCACCGAATCGGCTGGCTCCGCGCGGCCGTGCTGGGCGCAAACGACGGCATCGTCTCCACCGCCAGTCTGATCTTGGGCGTCGCAGCAGCCGGCGTGGATGCCAAACATATCTTGATCGCTGGCATTGCCGGCCTGGTAGCCGGCGCGATGTCCATGGCCGCCGGCGAATATGTGTCAGTCTGTTCGCAAGCCGACACAGAACATGCCGACTTGGAACGTGAGCGTAGGGAACTCGCCGCCTATCCGGAACACGAACATGCGGAAATGACGGCTATTTACGTTGGGCGCGGCCTGGACGAAACGCTGGCCGCTGAGGTGGCCAGACAGCTAATGGCGCACGATGCGCTAGGCGCGCATAGCCGCGACGAACTGGGCATCACCGACACCTCCGCCGCGCGCCCGGTGCTGGCGGCATTTTCATCGGCAGCTAGTTTTTCGATCGGCGCCATATTGCCTTTGTTGATTGTGTTTTGGGCACCGGCAGCAGTGTTGATTTGGGCCGTAGCGAGCGGCTCCTTATTGCTGTTGGTATCGCTAGGCGTCCTATCCGCCCGTGCCGGCGGCGCTGCCATGCTGGCCGCCGGTGTGCGAGTGTGTTTTTGGGGCACGTTGGCGATGGCCTTGACGGCTGGCGTTGGCGCTTTATTTGAAGTAGCGGCTTGAGCTGCTACTCACCGGTAACCTGCATCCAACCGCTTATTCAGGCATTCATTTGAATAAGTGCCACCAGCTGCCGCCGTATTTGCCCAGCAACCTGCCCATCCAATTGCTCGAGCCAGCGAATTGGAATCTGTTCCAACCCGTATTTCGCCCCGGCCAACATCCCCGCCAAGGCCCCCGTCGTATCCGCATCCCCCCCTGATTCACGATAGCGATCAGGCAGGATTCGAAACTGTCAGTATTAAAAAAATAATACAGCACCGTCTGTACGGTATCGACGATGTAGCCGGAGGCTTTGCCCGGATACGGGTCGAAGGCAAATTCGCGGTATTGGTCTATCAAACGCCCAGCTTCCAGCCGACAGACATCCAAGCCTTGTCCGTTAATCAATAGATTGGTCATCCGCCCCAAAGCCAAGGTTGCAGCGTCGGACAGTGGGTTATGATGGGTAATCCGACTCTGTTGCAAACTCCAAATTTCAAAATCATCCGGCCGATTCAGCGTCGCCAGTATCACCGGCAGGTTACGCATGCAAGCACCGTTGCCGGCTTCGTCGTCACGCGGCAAGCCAATTAACACACCCTCGTCGCGATAACGCACGATACCGCGCCGACAAGTATTGCCGACATCCGGCGGATCGCTTTCCAGCCAAGCCAGAAAGTTGTCGGCCACGGCCTGTAAATTCCAATCCTGATGGTCGATGATGGCTTGCCCTAACGCTAACGACATTTGTGTATCGTCGGTAACCTGCCCCGGCTCCAGCCCCAACCAGCCGCCACCAATCATTTCCGTATGCACACCGTAACGTTTTTGGATTTGCTTGGGCGACATGAACTCCACCGTCGCCCCTAACGCATCGCCGCAAGCAAAACCCAAGTAAGCGCCTAAAGCCCGACTCATTAACTGCTCATTCATCGTTGCACCTTCACTCGATAATCGCCGCCAATTACCAGATATTCCGCTTCGCCACGCAAGGCGTGGTGCGGCAGCAGGTCGGTAAAAAACACTAACTTCACCATAGGCACCTCAACTTCCAAGATATAGCCGCCAAATTCGCTGGCGATGCTGTAGCGGTCGGTAAACGACACGATGCTGTTGAAACGCACAATCTTATGCTGCTTGTCTTGATCGGCAACCACCCAATCGTCCAAGGCATTGACGCCGCGATACAGGGTTTTATGGGTCGCGGCCGGCACTTGAAAGCGCTCAATCACCCACTGGCAAAACTCGTACAACAAATCCAGCTGCATATAAATGCAATTATTATGGTAGCGGCTGTTCATCTTTTCTTCGATGTAGACTATCCAATCCTTGCTCATAAAACTGCTGATTTGTTGTTTATGGTAATTGGGGAACAGGCCAAAGCGGCTTTCCACCCAGCCCTTCAGCACCGCGCCCTGCGCATTGTTGGAATCCAGCCCCCAATCCTGAATCAAGCGCAGATAACTGTTGCGATACCGGCGCCGTCCCTCGGCATCGTCGCGCAAACGTTGCTCGGTTTCGAAGCCAAACACCACGCACATATAGTCTTGAAATATTCGTCCGCACTCGGCCAACGTGGCTTGGCCGGCCAACTGCTCGAACAGTCCGGGCACCGACTCACGGGTACCGGCAATATGCAAGGGCTTGGGGTATTGGTTAAACAGATGACTAGCCATGCAAGCCGTCGCCATGCCGATCAAGTTGGTGCTGTGGCCGTGTTTCGAAATGTCGGGCATGGATTAACCGGGAAGAATGTCAGGCAATCTGACAAACGCTAATTCTCACATCGAATAGGGAAATTAGCCATACAGAACAGACCTGCTTGGACTAATTCCTCTGGAATTCGCGATGCAGCAAAACTTACAGCAATCCACGCAACTGAGTAGCTAGCTGAAAATAGCAAATACAAAGCAAGAATCTAGCCGTTTTTTGTGATTGACATCACACAAAGACACAGAATACAGTGCTCTAGCCGATTGATTATTAACCAAAAACAAGTAATCGATGACAGGCAAAACTATAACAACACGCAGGAGAGTCATATGAAAAAATATGTTGCGGAGTCCTTCGGGACTTTTTGGTTAGTTCTTGGCGGATGCGGAAGCGCAGTATTGGCGGCGGCGTTTCCGAATGTGGGCATCGGCTTACTTGGCGTTTCACTGGCCTTCGGTTTAACGGTACTAACCATGGCTTTTGCCATTGGCCATATCTCCGGCTGCCATCTGAATCCGGCTGTGTCTGTTGGCCTGTGGATGGGGGGGCGTTTTCCCGCCAATCAATTGTTACCGTACATTGTCTCGCAAGTGATCGGCGCAATTGTGGCCGGCGGCGTGCTGTATTTAATCGCCAGCGGCAAAGCCGGTTTTGATGTGTCCGCAGGCTTTGCGTCCAACGGTTACGGCGAACATTCGCCGGGCGGCTACTCCTTGCTATCGGCGTTAATTACCGAAGTAGTGATGACCATGATGTTTTTGCTGATCATCCTCGGCGCCACCGACGCCCGCGCCCCAGCCGGCCTAACCCCTATCGCCATCGGTTTGGGCTTAACGCTGATTCACTTGATCAGCATCCCGGTCACCAACACGTCGGTCAATCCCGCCCGCAGTTTGGGTGTAGCCGTTTATGTCGGCGATTGGGCTTTGGCGCAACTATGGCTGTTCTGGGTTGCACCGATTATCGGTGCCGTATTGGGCGCGTTGGTTTATCGTTTCATCGGCAGCCCTGACGAGTAAGTACCCCGCTCAGTTCTTTACTTAAACCAATCCGTCGTCCGGCGGGGAATGCGGGAAACCGAAGAGGCCATGGACGGCGAAGCCTCTCACGCCCAGACGACCTGGAGCCGGCTTTCCCCCCTGACATTCCACTTTAATTTGATGACATCACCGGGCGACCATCTTCCTTAAAATCAAAGCCTTGCCAGCATTTCCGATATGGATATAAAAACCTACAAAGGCCGGTCCAATGTATCCGGTGCGATTGCACTGGATGACCGCCACTTCATCGTCGCGGACGACGAAAGCAACGAACTCAGCGTGTTCGACATAAACGCAAAAAAAGCCTTAAAGCCTGCGATTGCCCTCTCAGAGGTTTTCGACGGCGAAATCAAAGACGGCAAGCAGCAGGAAATCGATCTGGAAGGTGGCGCGCATATTGGCGATGTTTATTTCTGGATAGGCTCGCACAGTACCAATAGCGAAGGTAAAGAACGGCCGGCTCGGCAGCGTTTGCTCGGCATTCATCTATCCGAAGCCGAGCCCGATAAATTCAGCGCCCAGCGATATGGCGCGATTTACACACAATTGATCGCCGATTTGAAACAAGACGAACGCTTTGCCCGCTATGACTGGGAGCAAGCCGAGCGCACCCCACCCAAAGGCAAGGGCGGTTTGAGCATCGAAGGTCTGGCAGCCACAGCGCAGCAAGGCTTATTGATAGGCTTTAGAAACCCGCTAGCCGGCGGCGTAAGCGACAACGGCTACCTGAAAAACGGCAAAGCCATCCTGGTGCATTTACTCAACCCACTGGCACTATTGCAAGGCCAAACCGCACAATTCGCCGAACCGATAGAGTTGGATTTAGATGGCTTAGGCATTCGCGACATCGTCTTGCACCGAGACAATCAATACCTGATCGTCGCCGGCCCTTACCATGCTAACGAAAAGCGGCTGGAGAAACATTGGTTGTATTTATGGGATAGTGCTTCAGGACAGCTGGAGCGGCTGGAACATATCGATCTGGGAGAGTTGAATATCGAAGCGGCGTTCTTTTTTTCGGGCGAGAATGATCGTGTCGTATTACTGACCGATGACGGCGAGCAGAAGGGGTTTCGATGCGTTTTAATGGGGCTTTGACAAAAATCCGCTTTATCAATCGAACACTGTAAAGCAGCAGCTATAGAGTTTTGGAGACTGCCTATCTTGCTAAAGCGACAGAGGGAATTGCCTCACATCCTCAAACAGCCATGTAGCTCTGTTAGCATTAAAGAAAACGCATACCTCCCTGAATTGTTCCGATATGCAGCCCTTTAATTACTTGCCGCAGGCCAAAGGATTTTGACAGGCCGGTGCTATGGGGCTTACGAATAAGCCGCAAAAAGAATAAGTCGAAGCGAAAATTGCACTCGTGATTGGACCAAAAAATCCGGCTCCCATCATCACAAGCCCGAGCACCACGACAACCACAATCAAAGAATCCAGATTTATTCTGGTAAGGCCGAACTCGATATTCTGATTGGCCAATCCCATCTTAAAGACAGCAAACCATTAACCCAATCAGCTTTTTTATCCCGGCTTGTTCATTTTTGCTACAGTTCCACTTAAGATACGACTAAATGACAAAAAAATGAATGCTTGAAATGTTCGAACGGCGTGGTAACTTTAGCCACTTAACCATAATAATAACTAGCTTAAGAGGAAACATCGCATGAGCCTTGACGAAAACAACAACGAGACCGAAACCGCTAATCAAGCTGAAGAGCCTAAACAACCGGAAACCAGTCCGGCGGCAGATTCAGCCGCTGCGGCAAAAGACGCTGCCGGCAATATCCTGGCTAACGTACTGGCACTGAAAGAATCCAACCCTAAAGTATTTTTTGGCGGCGTGGGCGCTGTGGCGCTAGTCTTAGTCGCCTTGATTTTTGGCGGCGGTTCCGATGCTAAATTGCCTGTACATCAAGCAAAAGCCATGGTCCCCGGACAAAATTATGTACTGAAAAGTCCAAATACTTACGATCCAAATGCCACCGTTAGATTGGTCGCCGTCCCTGGCTCGATGGCGGCTTACGATGATACCGAAGAAAATGATCGTGACGGCGCTTGTAAACACATGCCGCTGAATACCCCGGTCAAACTGATCCAATCTCAAGCAGATACCACCGACAAGAATGTTTTGTGGGCGGAAGTCGAAATCACTGAATCCGGCGAATGCCAAGGCAGAAAAGCCTGGACCTCAGCAATAAACCTGCAATAATTGTTGACACAAATAAATATCTTTTTATAATACGCAGGATAGTAAGCCAAGCGGGAATAGCTCAGTTGGTAGAGCACGACCTTGCCAAGGTCGGGGTCGCGAGTTCGAGTCTCGTTTCCCGCTCCAAATTTAAAAAGCCGCGGCTTATCGCGGCTTTTTTTATTGCACCTATAAAGGCTGCGTAGCAAAATGGTTATGCAGCGGCCTGCAAAGCCGTATATACCGGTTCGATTCCGGTCGCAGCCTCCATTACTATATTTTGCGGGAATAGCTCAGTTGGTAGAGCACGACCTTGCCAAGGTCGGGGTCGCGAGTTCGAGTCTCGTTTCCCGCTCCAAATTTAAAAAGCCGCGATTTATCGCGGCTTTTTTATTGCCCAAAGATAAGTAAATTCCGCCATCATCACCAAAGGGCAAAGCCGACTGAAAAATCGCCGGCCCGCCCATAGACAACCTTAGCTCATACCAAAACCCGCTCAATACCGCCTTTGTTGACCCGATCCAGATAGCCGGTCATCCAGTTATCGCCCAACACATGCTTGGCAATTTCCACAACGATGTAATCGACTTCCATTTGCTCGACTTCGTCCTCAAACCGTTGCAAACCTTGCATGCACGACGGACAGGAAGTCAACATTTTTACCGCGCCGTCGTAACCGTCCGCTCGCAATTTAGCGGCATCTTTCTGTAATTCCTCAGCCTTGCGAAAACGAATCTGCGTGGAAATGTCCGGCCTCGCCACCGCCAAAGTACCCGACTCGCCGCAACAACGCTCGGATTTCGCGACCGGCGCGCCAATCAACTGATTGACCACTTTCATCGGATCTTGCTGCTTGAACGGGCTGTGGCACGGATCATGGTAAAGATAACGAGCGCCATCCACACCTTCCAGCCGTACGCCTTTTTCCAGCAGATATTCGTGAATATCGATCAAGCGGCAGCCCGGAAAAATTTTCTCGAATTCGTAATCCTGCAATTGATCCTGACAGGTGCCGCAACTGACCACCACGGTTTTAATATCCAGATAATTCAGCGTATTAGCCACTCGATGAAATAGAACCCGGTTGTCAGTGGTAATTTTCTGCGCTTTATCGAACTGTCCGCCCGCACGCTGTGGATAGCCGCAGCACAAATAGCCGGGCGGCAGCACGGTTTGTACGCCTATCTCGTACAACATCGCTTGCGTCGCCAAACCGACTTGCGAGAACAAGCGCTCGGAACCGCAGCCGGGGAAATAAAACACCGCCTCGGAATCGGCCCGGGTTTTCGCATGATCGCGAATGATGGGCACGATTTGCCCGTCTTCGATGTCCAGCAGCGCCCGCGCTGTTTTCGTCGGTAAATTGCCGGGCATTTTTCGATTCATAAAATGAATCACCTGCTCGCGCACCGGCGGCTTGCCGACCGTAGCCGGCGGCTGCGTGATCTGGGCTTTGCTCCAAGGCTTAAGCAACGTATTGCCGATGCGTTGGACTTTATAAGTCCAATCTATCATCGCCGTGCGCATTGCCTTGACCGTGTTCGGACTGGAAGCGGTCAAAAATGCGATAGCCAGGGTTTTCGCCGGATTGAAACTTTGTTTACCCATCTTGCGCAGCAAATTGCGCATATTCATCGACACATCACCGAAATCGATATCCACCGGACAAGGATTGAAACATTTGTGGCAAACCGTGCAATGATCGGCGACGTCTTCGAATTCCTTCCAATGAGTAATCGAAATCCCGCGCCGGGTTTGCTCTTCGTACAAAAACGCTTCAATCAACAAGGAAGTCGCCAAAATTTTATTGCGCGGCGAATACAGCAAATTGGCCGGCGGCACATGCGTCGAGCAAACCGGCTTGCACTTTCCGCAGCGCAGGCAATCCTTCACCGAATCGGAAATCGCGCCAATATCGCTTTGCTGCATGATCAGCGATTCAAAGCCCATCAGACTGAACGAGGTGGTGTAAGCCGAACGCAAATCGGCACCGGGCATCAATTTACCGCGATTGAAACGGCCTTCCGGATCGATGCGGTTTTTATAGGCATGAAAGTCCGCTAATTCGTCTTCAGTCAAGAACTCGTACTTGGTGATACCGATGCCGTGCTCGCCGGAAATCGCTCCACCCAATGAACGCGCTAAGGCCATGATCCGCGCCACGGCGGCATTGGCTTCTTGCAACATTTCATAATGATCGGAATTGACCGGCAGATTGGTATGCACGTTGCCGTCGCCGGCATGCATATGTAAGGCCACGAATACTCGGCCGCGCAGGACTTCCTTGTGCACCGCCTCCACACGCTCGACGATAGGCTTAAAGTTATCGCCCTCAAAAATCTCCCGTAGTCGCGGTAACAACTCTTGCTTCCAGGACACCCGCAAGGAATAATCCTGCAAGCGATGAAACAAAATCGGCTCGGCGGCGCGATTGCTCAGTTCGCTTGCCTGGATACCTTGTGACTCGAAGACTTTTTCGGCCTCGGCCAACGGCAAATCGAGGTTGTCGTAAATCCATTGCCAACGCTCGCGTACCGCCGTCAGCGCATCCAACGCCAGCGCACGGCGCTCGTCCAGTAATTCGGACTTGTTTACGCCTTCTTCATAAGCCCGTAATGGCAAATTGCCGGCCAGTAATTCACTTAAGGCCTTGCACAAGCGCAATTTGTTGTTTAACGACAATTCGATATTGATACGCTCGATGCCGTCGCAATAATCGCCCATGCGCGGCAGCGGAATCACCACGTCTTCATTAATTTTAAAGGCATTGGTATGCCGGGCAATCGCCGCCGTGCGACCACGATCCAGCCAGAATTTTTTCCGAGTTTCCGGATTGACCGCGATAAAGCCTTCGGCGCCGCGCGCATTGCACAAGCGCACCACTTCCGAAGCTGCCATTGCCACCTGGTTTTCATCGTCGCCGACGATGTCGCCGATCAATACCATCTTCGGCCGGCCGTGGCGCTTGGCTTTGGTCGCATAACCGACCGCCTTCACATAGCGTTCGTCCAGATGTTCCAAACCCGCCAACATCACCCGATTGACGCCCTCTTTAGGCAAGTCGGCCAGAAAATCGCGAATCTCGACTATCGACGGCACGGCTTCCCGCACCTGCCCGAAAAACTCCAGGCAAAAAGTACGGCTAACCGGCGGCATTTCGTGCAGAATCCAGCGCGCAGAGGTGATGATGCCGTCGCAACCCTCTTTTTGAATCCCCGGCAAACCGCCAAGAAACTTGTCGGTAACATCCTTGCCCAGCCCGGTCTTGCGGAAAAAGCTGCCGGAAATTTCCAACGTTTCTTCACCCAGCAATTGCTTGCCACTGGCGTCGAAGCGTTTCAACAAAAACCCGGCTTTGTCTTGCTCGTGAATTTTGCCGAGATTATGATTCAGGCGCTCGACTTCCAGCCAGTTGCCGTCCGGCATCACCATCCGCCAGGAGGCCAGATTGTCCAACGCAGTTCCCCACAACACGGCTTTTTTTCCACCGGCGTTCATCGCGATATTGCCGCCGATGCAAGAGGCATCGGCGGAAGTCGGATCGCAGGCGAACACCAAACCGGCCTGTTCGGCGGTTTCCATCACCCGCCGGGTCACTACGCCCGCACCGGTGTGGATCGTCGCATAAGAGCTCTCCACTCCCGGCAATAGGGTATGTCGTTCCACCGCTCCCACTACCAACAGCTTTTCGGTGTTGATCACGGCGGAATAAGCATTGAGAGGCACTGCACCGCCGGTGTAACCTGTGCCGCCACCGCGCGGGATGATAGTCAGGCCAAGTTCGATACAACCGCGCACCAAATGTCCGACTTCGTCTTCAGAGGTTGGGTACAGCACCACAAACGGATACTCCACCCGCCAGTCGGTCGCGTCGGTCACATGACTAACCCGCGCGAAGCCGTCAAAGCTGATGTTATCTTTACGAGTGTATCGCGAAAGCAAGGTCAGGACACTCCGGCGCAATTGCGCGGTGCGTTCGAAATGCGCTTCGAATTCATTCACCGCCTGATGGGCGGCGGCTATCAATTGCGCTACTCGGTCCGCACGCTCGGCGTGTTGGCGTTCCAACTCGGTTTGCCGACCTTCCATCTGCCCTAAACGATGCCGTAAGGCTTGCAATAGGGCTCGGCGCCGTTTGGCGTTATCTAGCAAATCGTCTTCGAGGTAGGGATTGCGCTGCACGGCCCATATATCGCCCAGCACTTCGTACAACATCCGAGCGGAGCGTCCGGTAATGCGCTCGTCGCGTAACGAATCAAGCACCCACCACATATCTTCGCCCAACAGGCGAATCACGATCTCGCGGTCGGAAAACGAGGTGTAGTTGTAAGGAATTTCCCGCAGTCGCGCGGGGGTTGCATCATCGGATACTGGGAGTAATTGGGAAGCCACTGGGAATCGGCGAATAGGAAGTCATAATGCCCCGAATTCTAGCATGGCAACGGCCCGCGCATTATCGAAAAATCGACGCACAAACCGCGAAATATCTGAGGTTAATCGATTCGCTAGTTGAATCTAAGCTTATCACGCAAACTCTGTAAGCCCTTATGCGCAGGATTGACTTCTAAACCTTCCTGCACTTTTTTCAATGCCTCCGAGCGGTCGTTCTTTTCATAAAATTCCCAAGCCTGCTGCTCCAGCGTATCGGCAATTTTATTGATACCGTCTATAGCCCCTTTGTTGTAAGGATCGATTTTCAAAACCTCCTGATAAGCCCAGAACGCATTGCTGCCGGTCGGCGCCGTCAGATAGCCCACATCAAAATGAATATCCGCCAACTCCAGCAAGTCTTTGATTTTTTGATTTTGCTCAGGATTCAATTCCACGGCAACCGGCACAGCCTCGGTATTGGTCTGTTTTTCGCTTAAGGTCCAATAGATGTTCAATCCAATCAAGCAAGCAAGCAAAACGCCTGTCGACCATAATCCATAATAGACGGACGAATGCGGTCCGATGGCCGCTAAAAATTCGTTGACATTGGCACTGCGATCTTCCTGCTTAAAGGCCAAACCCTTTTGCAAACCTTTCCACTGCCGGCGCTTAAGCTGAGCGATGGGCTTGGGCTGCAGATTGACCTCCATGGCTTTTTCCGCAGACAAACGACCGAACGGATGCTTGCCGCTCAATAATTCGTAAGTGATGCACGCCAAGGCATAAATATCGTCACGCGCATCGGGGTCGCTATTTTGCAGCTGTTCCAAACTAGCATAGGCCGGAGTCATGGCGCCTAGCGACCGGGCATTAAAAATGGTGGCATCGTGACCGTCTTTTTCGCTGCGACCAATCGCGCAGGCGATCCCAAAATCCAGCACCCTGATTTCACCGTCGTCGCCGACAAAGACGTTGCCGGGCTTAAAGTCGGAGTGAACGATATTTTTTTTATGCGCGTGCGCCAAGGCTTCAGCCATCGCGCTGATGATAGGCCAAGCTTTTTTGAAGGGTAATCCGCTGTCGACATGCTCGCGGATCAAATGACTAAGCGGCTTGCCCTGCAAGTACTCCATCGACATAAACACGTGCGAGCCGTCCCGATCAAAGTCATAGACTTTGATGATATTGGGATGAGACAGAGTTTGCGCACGCTTAGTCTCCCGCTGCAAGGCCACCAGCGCCATCGGATTGAACTGAAAATCCTGGTTCAGCACCTTTAAGGCGACGAAAGGCTCTTTATCCGATGCCTCCACTTTGCGCAAGTCGGTGGCTTTAAACACCATACCCATGCCACCTACCCCAAGCAACTCTTCAAGCACAAACCGGCTTTTCAAGGTGCTGCCCACTGTCAGCTCGGCGCGCGGCTGTGAGGGGTCCAAACCTTGCAACAAGGATTCGGTCGTCAGTGTGGGTGTTTGCGTAGCAGGTGTAGCCGGCAGTATCGTCGCCGCCACAGCCGGCGCGGAAACTATGCTAGTTGCATCGTCTGGAGCGGAGACCCGCGAGGGCGCCATTTGGGTTTGATCGCCGACAATCCGAGTTTCGTCTTGCATGGCCGATTGCAAACCGCGATAAACATCCGCGCTAATTTTTCCGTTCCGATATTCGTTTTCCAAGAATTGCCGGGCCGCATCTAAAACCTGTTCGGGTTCCGCGCTTAAAGCGCCCGTCAGGGCCAATAAATCTTCATAGGCTAGTTGAGCCTGCTGAAAGGCTGTCAATGCGAGCTCGAATCTGGACATGGCAAACTACAGTCAGGGAAAGTGTAAGGATTTTAGCCGAAGAGATTGTTCGTGTCGCTGCAAATGCCCTTTACAATCTAAAACCTCCAATCCCCAAAATCGGCCTGGATAAATCCCGACCAGGCCCGGCAAATCTGCTCCACCGGCGCATTTGCTGTTTCCCGAGCCTGACGATCACCAGAAATTTACCTTGAGGAATAACAAGCTCGTTTAGTCAATGCCGAATCTCCAAACAAAATTTAATTACTATTGAAAACATTGACATGCACCTATAATAAGTTGCAGAAACTATTTCGGATAAATGCTCATGAAATCACTGTTTTTTTTTGAACCACTCTGTTCTAAAACCGCTTTTGCAGGATTGAGCAAACGGCAATCCCTAACCGCAAGCTCCTTAATCACGTTGCTGCTGGCGTCGCCACTCGCGACAGGCGTGGAATTCGCGAGCGGCACATTCAATCTAACCGGCTCGGGGTCTGGGTCGGTCGGCTATCTGCCCTTTTCGCTGTCACAGACCACGCTAGTCGATATTGCCACCAGCGGCCCTACTACGGATCCCTATATTTACCTGCTGGACGGCACCGGCAATTTTACTAGTCTATCGGTTATCACACAGAACGACGACGGCTGTAACCAAATAGACTGCGGCGCGGCAGGCGTTTCACCAAATTACAATTCGCTGATTAACGACTACGCGCTAAGTTCGGGGAGTTACACTGTCGCGGTAGCGAACTATCCCTTCGGGTCAACGGACGCTATCGCGGGCTCCAATATAAACAGCAACACCGGCAATGTGTTATTAATAGTCGGCGACTCGGGGCTGATCATTCCCGGCACCGGCACCGGCTCGGGCAGCGCGAGATTGATTAGCTATGCCGGCAGCGGCGGCGCAGTCATTTCCCAATCGCAAATTATCGAATCTACTTCTAACGCCAGCGCCACATCCCTGGCAATCAACAGCTTATGCGCCTCACCTACCAGCTCCGCTGTCATTAGGGATTGCGCCAGAATCGCCGGTCTGGGCGCGGCCGCCAAAGCCGATGTTATCGATCAAATCACTCCGGAAGAGATCAACACGATTTCCGCCACCACGGTTGCCACCTCGCGCGCGAACTTCAGCAGCGTGATGGATCGCATCGCCACTTTACGCGCCGGCAATGCGGGCGGCATCAACCTGGGTGGCACCAAAATAGGTGGCGCCGGCGGTGACGAACTGCCGGAAATATTTCAACGTCTGGGCATATACGGCAATATCGACGGCAGTTTCGGTGACCGGAAGCGATCCGTGAACGAACAGGGTTATAGCTTTGACAGTCAAGGTGTCACGGTCGGTGCGGATTATGCGTTCACCGATAATTTTTTTGTAGGTCTGGCCTTTAATAACGCGCACAACAAGGCCGATTTCAGCAACCGCGCCGGTCAGCTCTATACCGCAGCCTATACCGGCTCGCTATACAGCACTTTGAATATTCAGGATTTCTATATCGATGCGCTGGCCAGCGTTGGCGGCATCGATTACGAATCAGAGCGGACAATGAGCTTTTTCAACACCTCGGCAAAAGGCAGCACCTCGGGCATGCAATATGCCTCCAGTCTGGGCGCCGGTTATAACTACCACATCGACAAGGTAGTGGTCGGGCCGTATATCGGTTTCGACTACGCCAAAACCGAAGTGGACGGCTATCGCGAATCCGGCGGAGCCAGTTTCGGCACCAGCTACGGCAAACAAAACATAGAATCCATGCTGACCAAAGCCGGCGCCAGGGCTTCTTATGCCTGGAGCTTGCCTTGGGGCGTCATCGTGCCGCAAGTCAATGCCGAATGGGTACACGAATCCAGCTATAACGCCCAAGTCAGTGTCGTACGCTTCGTGCAAAACAATACCGGCTTTAACATCCGCTCCGACAATCCGGACCGTGACTACATGCAACTCGGCTTTAATATGGCCGGCCAATTTGCCGATGGCATGTCCGCTTTCGTGGCCTACAACACTATCATCGACCGGGAAAACGTTTCAAACCACGCCTTTTCCAGCGGCTTGCGGCTGTCGTTTTAAACAGGCAGACCAACGGGTCTACCAGGTCGATGCCCCTCTCGATCAAACGTCCAAACCATGTTGCTTGCCGCGCAAGCAGCATGGACAATTTCAAAACGCATTAATTCTACTTTGTCAGATTACTCGAACTACATCTCTAAGTCCGTCGTTTCGGCAGGGATTGCCGAAATCCAGACGCCATGGACGGATCGTAAGCTTACCATCCCTGGCACTGGGTACCCGCTTCCCTGCGGGTATGACGAACCTTTTTTGTAGTCTGACAAAGTAGAATTAAGCTCGTGCCAGTCAAACGGCGACATTGCCCTATCAAACTAAGCTTGCTGTTTATGGTCGCAGCTTGCACTACCCCGGCGATCCGACTGCACGATCAAGCTATGGAATTCGGCTTTCAAGCCTTAGAGTCTGAAGCAGCCGGCTTCAAACTAACCTCTTTCACCCATTTGCCGCTATCAGCCGGTAAACGCCTGCATGTTTACCTGGAAGGTGACGGCCGACCCTGGGAACGCGGATTGTTTCCGGCAGCGGACCCGACTACCCGCACCTCCACCGTTATGGCACTAATGGCTTCCGACCCCGAGCCCACCCTGTACCTGGGACGGCCTTGCTACAACGGCCACGCCGACGATCCCGGCTGCACACAAAGCTTGTGGACCAGCGCCCGCTACGGGGAGCGCGTGGTAGCGGCTATGACCCAAGCATTAACAGAGTTCTGCACGCTAAACGGTTACAGCGAAGTGGTGTTGATCGGCCACAGCGGCGGCGGCACCTTGGCACTATTGATAGCCGAACGCTTGCCGCAAACCGTCGCGGTGGTGACGCTGGCGGGGAATTACGACATCGATATTTGGGCCGATCATCACGGCTACCAGCGTTTGCATGACTCTCTAAACCCGGCTAAGCGCGCCGCTAAGCCCAGCATTGCGGAATGGCATCTGCTGGGCCAGCGCGATAACAACATTCCGCCGGCATTATTCCAACAAGCCCTGCAGCAACGCCCCAACTGCAATGTGCAAATCGTCGATGCCGATCACGGCCATGGCTGGCAAGCCATTTGGCCACACATGCTAAAACGCCTGGACCATCTGCCCTAGCCATTTGCGGGCTAGCGGATTTCTGCTATGGTTGCCGGATAAAATCAATCATTCGAGGCGGCACACCATGGCGACACAAAGAGTATTGAACCGTACGTTGGCATTGGCAATTGGCGGTATTTTGATGTCCGCCTGCGCCCGCGATGTCAGCCAGGAAGAAATGGCCAAGGCCACCGAAGGCTATATCGTGGCCGACACCAGCAAACTGTTTGTCGTCGATTGCCTGCTGCCCGGACAGGTGCGTAAGCTAGGTTCGCAAATGACTTATCTCAGCGCCCGCCGCCCCATCCGCACGACCGCCGCCGATTGCGAAGTCCGCGGCGGAGAATATGTCGCATACGACCGCGCCAACTACGCCAGCGCCTTAAATATCTGGCTACCCAAAGCCCAGGAAGGCGACGCCGCCGCCCAACTGTATGTCGGCGAGATTTTCGAAAAAGGCCTGGGTACGCCAGCCGACTACAAAGCCGCCGCGCAGTGGTACGAAAAAGCCGCCAATCAAGGTAACTCGCAAGCACAATTGAACTTGGGCCATCTTTACGAAAAAGGTCTGGGCGTTACCGAAGACAAGGAAGCCGCGTTGCGTTGGTACCGCAAATCGGCCGGCCTGGAAGACGCCGGCATCCAGTTCGCGCCCGCCGTCAATGCCCAAGCCATCGCCAATAGCGAAGAATTGGCGACCTTACGCAGCGAAGTAGCCGAATCCCGCCGCGAAGCGGAACAGCTGCGCGAGCAATTGCAAAGCACCCGCCAGCAAACCCTGGATCAACAGGAAAATTTGCGCAAGGCCCAGGACGAGTTGGAAGCCTTGCGTAACAAACTGCAACAACAGAAGTCCGCTACGCCTAGCGGCTCCAGCGACATCGAATCGCTGGAAAAGCAATTGCACGAAAAAGAAAGCCAATTAAAAGACCAACAAGCCAAATTGGGCAGCTTGACGCAATCTCTCAGCCAGGAAAGGCAGCGTATGAAACGCGAACTGGAAGCCGCCCGCCAGCAAAGCCCCAGCACCAAAGCCGTCGAAAGCAAAACCAATGACATCGAAAACAAGCTCAACGAAAAAATCGAAACCTACCAAAAACAATCTGCGGAACTGACCGGCTGGCTGACCTCACAAGATAAACTGGACAGGAATCAAATAGATTTGCGCAAGCAAGCCTTGCAACAGCAAGCCAAGGAAATTGCCGCGCTGAAAGAAAAATTGCAGCAACAAGCATCCAACGTGGTGGCCTCGGGCAACGGTCCGAATATCGAATTGCTGGAACCCGCCGTCACCGTGACCCGGGGTATTCCCAGCATTCAATTTGGCTTGGGCGAAAGCAGCAAACGCATCGTCGGCAAAATCGACGCGGCGACCGGCCTAAGCCGCTTGCTGTTAAACGACAAAGCCATAAAAGTCGATGCCAACGGCCGTTTTGAAACCGACGTTAGCTTGAAAGGCGACGAAACCTTGGTGCGCATCGTTGCCACCGACAAACGCAATCAGAGCAGCAATTTGAGCCTGCGTTTGCTGGCGTCCGGCAATTCGGCAGAGGAGGTATTCCCAAGCAGCAATAGCAGTGAAATCAAGCGCTCGGGCGACATTCAGTTCGGCAAATTCTACGCCATCATCATCGGCAATAACGAATACGGCGCTTATCCGTCATTAAAAACCCCAATAGCCGACGCAAAAAGCCTGGAACTGCTGTTACGCGAGCGCTACGGGTTCAAAACCAAATTGCTGATCAATGCCAATCGCCACACGATCATGTCGGCATTCAACGAACTGAATCAAAAACTCACCGAACAGGATAATTTGCTGGTTTATTACGCCGGCCACGGCGAGATCGACAAGAAAAGTCAGACCGCCTATTGGCTGCCGGTCGATTCGGAAACCGGCAATAGCGCCAACTGGATTTCCAGCCAAAGCATCACCGAGTTTTTGAGCATCATGCCGGCTAAGCACATTATGGTGGTAGCCGACTCCTGCTATTCCGGCGCGCTGACCGGTTCGGCAGTCGCCAAACTGCCTGAAGGCATGGACGATGCCAAGCGCGAACGCTGGTTAAAAGCCATGAATAGCCGCAAAGCCCGCACCGTGCTGACTTCCGGCGGGGTGAAACCGGTGATGGATCAAGGCGGCGGCGATCACTCGGTGTTTGCCAATGCCTTTTTGAAAGTACTGCGCGGCAACAAACGTATCATCGAGGATTACGACATCTTCCGGGATGTCGCCAATCAAGTACGCGCGTCGGCAGCGCGCGGTGGCTTTGAACAAATGCCGCAATATGCGCCCTTGCAGCACGCCGGCCACGAAGGCAGCCCGTTCTTTTTTGTGCCGGAAGTTTAGGCGGATTGGCGATTCCGATTGAAATCCGCCACGTGTTCCGATGACGCGGCGGTTACCAATTTCGATAAGATTATGCCGGTAGTGATTTTGATTTTTTTGGAAGTCACTATCGGTCACAAGCTCGCGGTTGCAGTCTATCGCATGACATGATTTAACGGCGGCAATTGGATCTTTACCAACCATCACAAACTGACAGCGATGATATACAGAAGGAAAAATTCTCGACTAATCAATAAATTAGTATATCGAACAGGGTTTTTAGGTAGATATGCTGTTAACAGCTTAATAACTTGTTAGGTGAAGAAAACTGAATGGAAGAATTAGCAAACGATAATAATGGTTACGTTTATATCCTTGAGGTAAAGGATATTGACCTTCCAGTATGCAAAATCGGAATGACTAGGAGAACACCTTATGAAAGATGCGATGAAATTAACAATAGTTCTACTGGTGATTTCATTTGGTCGGTAGCACATTACATTGCCGTAGATGACTGTAAAAAACTAGAGTCTCTTGTTCATTCAAAATTAGCCCCTCTGCGTCAAAAGGGTCGTGAGTTTTTCAACATAAATGCTGACGATGCAAATACGGCATTACTTTCTATATTTGAAAAACAAACAGAAATAAAGAAAGAAAATGTTGAAGAAATTACACCTCCTACAACAAAATCGAAAAATAAAGCTAGAAAACGACAACGTGCATTCAGGCGCATTGATTCAGAATACGCTGAGCTACTTCAACTCTTCGCCTCATTACTAAATGTCAAAGGTAGACCTTTTGGACAGTTAAATAAACCCAGTTTTGGTATGAGCGATGGAAATGAGGGAGTGCAATGGAATCTGTCAGTCTCAACAGATACAGATATTGTTCGCCTCGGAGTGAACTTGGAAGGCATGAAGTATAGAAATTGGCCAATTTCGAAGTTTATTCTGTCAGAGATAGATAAACCAAAAATCTCCGAGATAACTGCCAAGATGGATTATCCTGACAATATCTTTATTCGTTTTTCACGAGATGCCTGGCAAGTTACATCGAGGCCAACCATTATCGAGAAATATCTTGGCGGAAAAGAATTTACATTAGCTGAGATGAATACTCATCAATGGTTAAATACGTTAAAAGAAGCGTTGGGATGCTTAAATGAAAAAGGTAATTATCTTAGCCGGGCTAAACAGACCGTTACGCTTGAAAATAAACCAAGGAATGGAGAGCAGGTGCGCGTTATGGAGGTCTCACCTCATTTGACAATATGGTCACCCTTGGGTTTGAACGGAAACATGCAAGAAAATCTCAAAAACAAAATTGCAGAGTTACAGCCTGTCTATAACTGGGTTAAAGAAGTCAGTGAGCAGTGAAATCATCACCTAACAATCGCATACACTCGGACAAAATAATGCTGCGCCGCTTCGCTATGCAGCTATGTAGCCATGTAGGGTACGCACCGCGTACCACAAGAGACATCGGCAACTGGAGAGCCTAACAAGGTACGCGATGCGTACCCTACAGCTGGATTATGAGACAAACCAAATCGTTGAACTGCGTGAAGCGCATAGTCAGCGATTGGTGCGGTTCGTAAACTCACCACACCCTACGCCTGCTTTTAGCGGGTTGCCGCACACAGTGGGTTTCGATTGGAGTACCTGCTGTTTAAAAACAGGAATCGGTGGCGGATTTATTGGAATGCTCAGACAAATTAAGCAGCCGGGCAAACAACGCCTGCCCGGCTGATGTTTAAACAGCGGAAACTATCATTTCCACTTTTTGAGCAAACCTTTTAGCCCGGCAGGCTTGGCGGGTTCGACTACGGCGGCTGCTGTTTCGGCAATCGGCTCGGGTTCCGCTGCTACCGGTTCAGGCGCAACGACATGCTCTGGCGCTTTTTTACCGAATAAACCTTTCAGCTTACCCCCGACGCCGGCCGCCGGCTCTTTGATCGCTTCGGCGGCAGTTTCCGCGATTTCCACCACATTCTCTTTAAGCTCGACAGCCGCGTCCATTATGGGTGCGGCGACTTCTGCCAGCTCTTCCTGGATGGCCTCGGCAGCGACTTCGGTCTGCGTGCCCAGCTTTTGATCCAACTTGGCCATTTGCTGCATGGTGTTGTTCAACATTTGCTTAAACTTGCCGAAACCGCCGCTTTTCGCGGCCAATTTATCAACGGACGACTGTTTCGCCGGTGCCGGCTCGGCAACCACAGCTTTGGGCTTATCAACAACCGGCGCAACTTCACGCTCGACTGGCTTTGGCGGCTCGACAGGCGCCTGCTGAGTTTTGTTCACAACTGGCTGTGCGGCAAAAGCCGCGGAAGGCTCAATAACTGCGGGCGACTCGTTAATGACAACTTTTGGCTCTGATTGAGATGCCGGCTGCGAGTAAGCAGGCGCAGGCGCGGCCGAATGTTTAGCCGAGTCGGCGTAACGCACCAGTTCGGCTTGATGTTTGGCTTGGGCCTCTGCCAGCAGTTTTTCCGCGTTGGCTTGTTCGCGCTCGCGCAGAATTTTTTGCTCTTCCACCGCCAATTCCAGCTTATTAAGCTGTTCGGTTTGCGATTCCAGACGTAATTGCAACGGCCCCAATAGCGCATCTTTTTCAGCGACTTTGGAGGTTTCCGCCCACAGCGCCAGTTGCAGCTCGGTTTTGCCTTGTTGTTCGGCTTTAAAGCGTTCGGTAATTTGCGCGGTAAGCGCGAAATATCGGGGCCACAATTCGGTCGATTGCAGATCGTTGGCAGCCGGTAAGGCCGGCTCGGTCAATTCAAAACTGGTAGCCAAGGTTTTGATGCTGTCGATCACCTGCCGATTTGCCTGTACCAGTTTTTCTTCCAGACCGGCCGCTCGTTGCGTTTCGTTATCAGCAACGGCTTTGGCAGCTTCCAGCTGCTCGGTATTGGCAGTCAATTGTTCTTGCAAGGCTTGCTGTTGCTGTTGCGCAGCATCGAAATCGGCTTGTAAGGCAAGGCGCGCTTTTAAATTGATGGCATTGGTTTTTTTTAAAAAATAAATCCTGATACTGTAAAACATCGCAGTCAGCAACCACACGGCAAGCGCTAAAGATCCGGCATATTCCTGGTTTTCCAGAGTGAATCGATACCAGTCCAACAATATGCTTTGAATCATGGGTAAATAAGCTTCCATAAATAATCCTGGCTAATATAGTTTTTATAATAATGACGTAGGCTTCCGATCAGCATCAGCAGCTAGCCAACCTGATGCAGACGAAAGCCAGTATATCAGTTTGACTCTGCAACTTTACCGTAAGCTGCTGGAATAGGACAGCAAACCACCAACGCTTCGTGCCTTTGTCGGTGGGAAGCTATTGCTTAGGTAACTACGAAAGCACCGAAAATGTCGATAAAATATTTAGGAAACGCTCCGATTCACCTGCGAAAGATCCGACCGGGCGCGGCCCTGTTTGAGCGGTATACGCATGCTGACAGGCGCTACTTGAATATCAAGCAGCGAACTGATTAATGAGGCTGAGGCACCGAGCTATAAAATAAATTGATTAAATTTCAACACACTAGGCCATGTACCGCTTAGCGGCGGATTGCGCGAGCAAATCGGAATATTTGCGGTAATCCGCTCTATAGTCCTTTTGCCACAAGGAATTGGCAAGAATATGCTCGACATCCAACACATAGGGAATACGCTGGCCACGATAATCGCAAGCCTTCCCGACTTGATGCATTTCAAAGCCCTCCTTTTTGACCGCGTGAGCCAACGATGGTGTTACTAATATATACCATCGTTTAATATCGTTCCGCGCCGAATAGATAACCGCCGCGCGGTACAACCCCCACATGATGCTGCGGGACTGATTCTTGATAGTATGCAGATACCTAACGTTGCCGTTGCCGTTTCCCTTTACTATTTGTTCAGCGCCCATGTCACATGGCTGGAATGCCCTCGGAGCAAATCGTCTAGCTTCTCGTAACACACATAGACGGGATATTTCTATGGATTGCTGGTATTGGCGAGCACTTATTCGATGCTCGGGAACGCATTTGGCTTCGAACGGGAAACTGGCTTGATTCTGATAAACCAATCGTAAAGCCCCCAGCCATTGCCCCGAGTATCTTTGCCGGACTATGAAATGGACGGCATGTGGATCCCATTCGTCGAACTCCATTTGTTCGGGGAAATTTTCTTTGTCTTCATAACCCAACTCGTCGCAATAGACTTGGTATCTTAGGTTATAGTGAATTCGCTTGCTTTCCGGAGTGTCAGCAAAAAAAACCTCAAAACAACTATCAAAGGAATGCTTTTCAGAAATCAAAATAAAACTCCGTAGCGTAATTAATCAAATTCCCCAAACATCCGGGCACTACTCTTCAAAATCAAAGAATCGACAACAAATGTAGCCAATTTCTGCCACTTTTTCCGTAAAAACAGCAGTTTCGAAACAATGGGAACATATCAGAATTAAGATTTGATGAGGATTGGATTAATTTCAAAACGATTTCGCGGCATCCAGCCGCTTGCCAAACCGATGGCGACACACTTTGCCTTACCACAATCGGTTCCACAAATCAGAGCGCTCGCTTCTGCTGCCAGAGCGTTTTTTTGGGCGTTACCTGCGGCGGAATGACCGCAATGTTCTTTACCAGTAAAACACTGCCGCAAAATTCGTCGCCCGCGAAACACCGAGAAGCTGCCGACACTAGTGGCCGCCTCAACACTTACGGCCGGTTGGTGCATCATTTGCTAGGTATGGCGATCAAACTCTCGACCGGCGACAACGGGATAAATTATTTTACCGGCTACGACTAGGACAATTGCGCTACGATCTGAGGTTACCGACGTTCTCGGGAACGGCTTTTAACCAATAGGCTTTATGCAAACTAAAACGTCTATTCAAACTGCACGGCAGTTTAGCATGCAGAGCGCAACCCAGTTTATAACCCAGCCATTTCAGGACTGTCCGCAAAAGCGCCGAAGGCATCAGCCAAGGCGCATTTTTTGATAGATACTTCAACTCTGATAAGACAAAACGTAAGCCTTCGCCGGAAGCTCCGCCAAAAGTCTGCTGCAACCAGGGCGTATGCGCATGGAAAACACCAATATCGAAATAGCGCTTAAATTCGTCGAAAAACCCGTAATCGTGAGAATGAAATACGGCGGCATCGCCGCAATAGGCCACTTTCCAGCCGTTTAGCAACATCTTGCCCACCGCAAAAGTGTCTTCGTTCATGATGGTATTGAGTGGAAACCCACCAACGTCCATTAATGCACTGCGCCGGTAAGCGGCAAACGAATTGGAAATAAACACGGTCTTGATACCAAATTGCGCCTTATCCTGCATGCTGCGCAACTGGCTTTTCGGCGGATAATTGAATAAACGGGCATGCGCGCCGATTGGCTCGGCGTTGCGATGCGGCAATTGCCGGCCGTAAGCCGCGCCGACGCTGTCGTCAGCAAACACTGCTAGTAACTTTTCTATGGCATCGGGGGCCGCCAACAAAGCATCCTGAGTCAGAAACACCAGAATATCGGCATCCACCAGCCGGTTCACGCCAAATTGTCGGGTGCCGCCGTGATTAAACTCGGGCTTGGCTATCACCTGCACCTCAAAACCCGCGTCAATTGCTAAAGCCACCGTCCTGTCAGTGGATGAGGAATCTATCAGCAGCAAATAATCCGGCTTCACCGTCTGCGCGGCAAAAGCCTGCAACCACGATTCCCAAAGTTCACCGGCATTTAGGGTCGGTACAATCAAGCCCACTTTATTCATAAGAAGAACCCTCTATCAAGGATTGCGCCGGACTGGGATGATTCGCCTTAGTCAACACCTTCCAGACTTTATCGCCTAATTTAACCGGATCCAACTGCTGCTCGACATATTGACGGCTACGCAGCGACATTTCTTGCCAAGTTGCTTGATTGACCACCTGCGTTTGCCGTAACACCGCGCAGACCGACGCCTCGTTGCGCTCGAACACTAAGCCGGCGCCATACGCCGCCAAGTGATCCCAGGCCAGGCCTTTCGCGACCAGCACCGGTCGACCGGCCGCCATCGCCTCGGCGACCACATTGCCAAAATTTTCGCGCATGCCGCCAGTCTGTTCCAAACCGGACGGCAAAACCAGGAAATGACTGTCGGCCAGCAATTGCTTCACTTCAGCGACCGGCAGATAACCTTTGTAGCTGATAGCGCCTTCAGCTTGTGTCAGCAAATTCTGAAACTCTTCAAAATAAGCGCCATCGACGCTGCGGCCAGCCACTACCAAGCGGTCACTAGGCCGGCGCGTTTGCAACCAGGCCCGGATAAACGCATTAATACCTTTTTCTTGCTGCACGTGCCCTAAAAAACACAGCTGCGTACCCTCGCCTTCCGGATAGTCTGCAAGCTGAAACTCGCGACTGTCGATGCCATTCGGCACCAATAAAACCTTGGCGTCCCGCCCCAACACGTCGGTGACGCCTGCCGCTTCGGTATCACTGGTGCAATGCACCGCGATGGCCCGGCGCAAAGTCGGAAACGTCAGCCATTTGTAGAACAACCATTTGTGCGGTTTTTGCCGCCGAATCAGCGCCACGTGCTCCGGCATCAAGCCGCCGTGTACCGCCACCATAAATGGTCGATGCAGCAACACGCAAAACACAGCCGCCAAGGTCGAAGGCCAGGTGGCAATTCCGTGGATATAAATCCGTGGAGCCTGCCAGCAGAGTTGGAAAATCTTAGGAATGGCTCCCAAACCAAAACCCCAGCGCCGAAAACCGTAGCAACGGTAAAGTCTGACATCGACTTGCTTGCCCAGCTTTACATCCTCGGCTTGCAAGCGACCGTCTATCGACTCGTCGGCGGCGACCAAGGCCATCTTATGGCCGCGTTCGGTCCACGCTTTGGTCAGAACCCCACAAGTGACCGATACCCCGCCATAGCCTTTCGCCGGCGGCACATGGGTCGTGACAATACCTACATCCATTTCATTTCTCCTGAATCAGTATTTAAATACATTTTTCTGATTTGCCGTATGCCAAAAACCCGCGCCAAATACCCACCAGGTTATAAAACGAATACGCCAGCTTTTGCGGATTGAAGGTGAGCAGCGCCAAGGCCATTTTCAACAGCGGCGCGACGAACATCTTGCGCACGATGTAATACCAAATGAACGCGTCATGCTGATTGGTAAACTTGCGGATATAAGCGCCGATGCCGGTGGAATACATCAACATCCTGGCAGTGCCGAGTTTGTAATGATCCTTGTTGGCGTGAAAAATCTTGATCTCCGGCGTGTAGAACGCATTACCGCCGGCGCGCAGCAAGCGGTACAGCAACTCAAAACCCTCCGCACCCGAATATTTGGAACCGATGCCAAAATCGTGATCGAGATGAAACTGCTGCCTATCGACCCGTTGCAGATCAAAAAACTGAGTAAACTCGACGCCCATCATCCGAAAGCGGTTGAAATAGCCGGCTTTGCGGCTATTCACGCCGATGCTGAAGCGAGTCGCGGAAAAATCGTAGGAACCAGCCACCAGAATGGCCAGGTCTGCGCGCCGCTTAAATTCCGCGACCACTTTTTCCAACACATCCTTGTCATAGGCGCAATCATCGTCGGGGAAGGCGACGATACGGCCTTTAGCCAAACTTATGCCGTAATCCCTGGCACGGGCATTACCGGTGAAATCCACCTTGATATGCTTGATGTCTATCAACGCTTGGTAAGGCTCCAGAATGAAATCGATCTTGCCGTCGCGATTTTGGTCAATAACGATAAGCTCGAAGTTTTTATAGGTCTGTAACAGCAGCGATTTCAAGAAATCCAATACTTCACAGTCTCTACCCAGCGTTGCCAACACCAGCGAAATTTTCATACCGCACTCCTCACCCGATTACCGGCTCTTGCTTGCAGATAAATCGTGGCCTCGTACCAAGTAAACATCAAAGCAAACTCCAGACCGGCCGCACCGTCCAAAAAACCGCCACGTAACACATAGTGATAGGCAAATCGAGCCAGAACCCGCAGCCAGGATCGACCCAGCAATACGCTTAAGCGGCCGCGCGTGGTCATCACCGCGCCGGCGGTCGGTTGCAGTTGCACTTCCTGGGCCGCCTTGCCGACGTGCTTGTGCATCCACTCGATAATTTCACCGTGGTAAAAATAATGTTCGTAGGGAATATCGGCATAGCCGATCCGACAAGTATCCAGCACCGCTTCGCCATGCCCGGTGTGATTACACACAAAACGGGTAGTCTCGCGGCGCACCAGTCTGGGGTGATAAATGGGATAGCCAGGCGCATGGTTCAAACGCTTGCCGCGCAGATACAGCACCGACGGCACCATCAACACATCGATGCCCTGCGTTTCGGATAATTTAGCTTCAAACCAGTCGTAAAAGGCCTGCGGATAGATTTCATCGGCATCGACAAACAACAGCCACGGCGTGTTTATGCCGCATTCCCGAATCGCAAAATTGCGTTGTTCGGCAAAACCGGGCCAGGGATTGCTATGCATCGTGCAGCCCCGCTCTTGAGCAATCGCCAAGGTATTATCGGTGCTGCCGGAATCAACAATTACGATGGGATAGCGCTTGGGGATGCCGGCTAAACAGCGCGGCAGATTGGCTTCCTCGTTTTGAGTCAGGATAACGACGGTCAACATGATTTATTGCTTCACCGCATAAACGTTCAGGTAAATGCCCCAGCCCAACACATCCATTAATGCTGCGAACGGTATCTGCGCATACTTCACCAAGGTGTCAGCCAGCCTTGCCAAGCCGCCACTCAGACCCAAACGCCTGGATAGCGCGTTATATTGAATTCGGGTGACTTGCTCGGTTTTAATCACCTTTAAGCCATTGCGTTCCAGCAAACTTTTCAGACCTTGCTCGGTAAAGTAATTGACGTGTTCCGGCACCCACAGACAGGCGTTCTCCTTGGTGCCCAGCAGTTTGACCAAAAACGACGCGTAGTTCGGTACCGCACACGCCAGCACACCGCAGCTTTCCAGCAAACCGGCGACCTTGGCAATAGTGCGATCCGGTTCCAGTATGTGTTCCAACACCTGCGACATGACCACCACCCCAAAGGCTTGCTCCGTCTGATACTGCTCAAACATGATGGGCAAAGGCTCGTCACCGTTTAAATCCTGGAACACCCGATTTTCATACTGACCGGGATTGATACTGACGGTGCTATAACCCAACAGGCGCAAAGCGCGGGTATAAAAGCCAAACCCGGAACCAATATCCAAAGCCTGCTGATTGCCGGATTTGTTCAACGTGTCGGCCTGCAGCGCCATGCGCTTAGCGTCCACGGTGCAGTTAGGAAATACCGCTTCTCTGTCCAATACTTCATCCAGGGTAATAGCCTGCGTCAGTGCCTGACCGGAGTATTGATAGATGGCTTGCAACCATTGCCGATGTGGCGGCTGATTCAAAAACCCGGTGCCGCAGCAATCGCAGCGATAAATCTGAAACGCCTTGCCGCTGGCACTGTCGGTGTATAGATAGTCTTTTTGCCGCCAAAAACCGATTTTTCCCCCGCCGCAAGCCACGCATTCGTGCAGCACGGCGCCGTAAGTCTCTGTTGTAATTGTTGCGTATGTCATCGTCTCCACCTTGTCACGCTTAAACATCAGCCGCGAGCGGCTCTTGTACCAATTTTTGAAAATTCCCAAGCCCGGCGCCATGAACCGACCGCCAAGGTTTTGCCAACAGCGCCAGCACCAAGGCTTCGATACCGAAATAAACCGGATTGGCCCAGGCCGCGCCAGGCAAACCGAATTGGCTGACCAGCGCCGGAATCGTAATCGCCGCCGTCACCGCCCCGCACAATCGCCCTTTCAACAAGGTTTTGGTGCGTTTATGCGCCAGCAGCGGTTGCGCCACCGCCGTACCCAAGGCATGCAAAGCACAGCCCAGCGCCATGGCCAGCATTAAATCGACTGCCGCATGATAGGATTTTGCCAACACCACTGACGCCACCCAATCCTTGGTCAGCAGCAACAGCAATAAACCAAGCGCACCCAAGGCCGCGACGCTGGCGATCCAGACCCATAAAATCGAAAAGGCCTTTTGCAATTGTTGTGCGGAAAAGGCTTGAAAATACGCGGGCTGAAACGTGCGCAACAACACCATCGCACTGCGGTTGAAGGCTTCGTTAACGATCATATAAGTCGCCGCATACAAGCCCACATCGGCGGCTGTGAGCATATAGCCGATCACATAGCGATCACCCAAACCGTTGATCCAAAAAATTATTTCCATTGGAATTAAAGGCAAGGCATAAACCCAGACTTCGTGGCGGAAAGAGCGGCTAACGGTCGCTTGAATCCGCATCGCGCTACGGCGTTTCACAAAGATCCACACCAAGTTGGACAGCAAGCTGGCCGCGATATAACCCAGCAACACCCATTCCGGATTACCGCCCAGCCACCAGACCAGCGCAATCGCCAATGCGGGCCTTAACACGCTGTCACTGGTTTGCCAAAGACTGGCCAAGCGCTGTTTGCGTTCGCCAATCGCCAACTGTATGCCCAGTTCGCGCTGCACCGTCATCGCCAACAATACCCCGGCCAACAAAAACAACATGCTGTTACCATCGGCAAAATAGCCGTAGGCAAAGCCACCCAGCATCAGTAAACCAACGGCCAACATAGTGGTTTGCAGCGTCAAACCGGCGACGGCGGCATGTAAAGCGCTGCGCTCGCCGACGGATTCGCATTCCGGGACGATACGCATACCGGCGCAGATAAATGGATAAGAAAACACCGCCACGCCCAATGCGACAAAACCGTTCAACAACGCCACTTGGCCGTATACAACCGGATTGACCAGTTCGGTCAATAAACGCGTACCCAGCAATAAGGCCAGCGCCGATGCCGCCTGGCCGAACAAGGCCCAAAAGGCCTCGCCAAATAATTTGGATCGTTTCAACACACTAAACATATACGGACTATTGATGGTCAACGCTGGGAGTAGCCGGTTTGCGCGGATAAGGGCGCTTGCACCATTTCGGCAGTCGCCCGACGCGTTTTGACCGCGCAACCGAGTACCATGCCCCACAGCAACATCAATAAGGCATTCTGCGGAAAATACTCCCACATATTAAAAGTCAGGCCGGCCGCAAAGATAAACATCGTCACCAAGCCTTTATTCGGGTGGATAGACATCCGTGTCGTCATCCATAGAAAACCCAGGTAGGCGAGTAAACCGATCACGCCATAACCGTTCAGTAAAAACAAATACAGGCTGTCGGAATCGAACTGTCCGGGAAAATATTCGGCACCGAACAGCAGATTAACGGTGTTAGAACTCAAACCCAAACCCCAGCCAAACAACACATCCATCGGCCCATGCACATGATCGGCAAACACCCGTTGCCACAAATCCAACCTGCCGTCTTGGGTGGGATCGGCATCGTCGCGACCGCTCAATAAGGGGCTGGAAGCCAAAATCAAGGCCCCCACCGCCAACATCGGTGCCGGCATCACCAATGCCCAACGGTCGCGCGGCCGCAACGCGGCATAAACTTGAAAAAATACCACCAGCAAGGAGCTGATAAACGCGGTACGGGAGCCGCTCAACAAGGCTAAAAATACGCTCAACGCTAACCAACGGCGCATGCCCGGCACGACGGCAAACACCAACGCACAAGTCGCCATCGTCGCCCCGAATAAGTTAGGACTGACGAAGGTGCCGAACGGCCGGCCACCGCCCAACATCGACACGCCGAACAAGGGCGGCGCCCACAAAGCCTGAGCTATCGCCAATATCGTCTGCAGCACCAAGTAGTAGCGCAGATAGCTGGCGAATTTGTACAGCACATAATCGCCAGCCCCCAATCGACTGGTGACGAAACCGATCAAAGCCACCGGCAGATATTCAAACACCCGCAAGCCGGTCATCGGCACTACCAAGGGCAAATCCAGATACAAGGCATACGCCACTTCAAACAACACATAGCTACAAATCACCCCCAGAAACGCCAGCACCGAACTGGTAAAAATACCGTTACGCAGCCGTGGCTCCAGCCAGATATACACGATCAGCACAGCCAATAAAGCCTCACGCAAAATCCGCAAACCGACTTCCTGTTCGCCGTAGACTTCCTTGATGCCCAGCCAGGCCGACTCCACTTGCGGCAGCGAAGCCACCGTTGATGCGCCGACCAGCGCAATCAACAACACGGGCAAGTCTTTTTCCAGTCGGAGTCTCATCGGCGTTTTTAAACTCGCTCGTCAGTTTCGCTGGGAACCGGCAACAACTCTCTATCCAGTTGCTTACCCAACCAGTCGCCGACTGCATGATACTTATCGCTCCAGGTGGATTCGTCCTTCGGTTCCTGGTCGGCGCGTTGGTAGGCGTAGCCGTAATACGGATAGTAAGACGAGCCTTCCTTCATGTCGTTGATGATGAAACCATTGGGCTTGATGCCCACTTGTTGGAAACGCCGGGCACTGACTTCCAGTTCCTGCGCGGTGTAACGACCTTCTTTCACGACCAAGAAGGTGGCGTCGGCATGCTTGCCCAGAATCGCCGCGTCGGTGGCGCCCAGAATCGGCGGCGAATCGATGACGATGTGGTTGTAAAAGCTTTTCAGCTGCTCCAGGGTTTCCGACAATTCGCCCAGCACCAGCAATTCCGCGGGATTCAGCACCATATTACCTCGCGGGATCAAATCGATACCCACATCCGGCAAGCTGACAATCACTTCGCCCAGCGTCGCCCGGCCGGACAATAAATCGGACAAACCCGGTTGCTTACCGATTGAAAAGGTATCGTGCAAACGGCCGTTGCGCATGTCGGCGTCTATCACCAGCACCCGCTTTTTAATGCTGGCCAGCAAGGCCGCCAAGTTAGAACTAACAAAAGACTTGCCCATGCCCGGCGCCGGACTGCTGACCATGATCACCTTGCTTTCGTGCTGAGCCAGAGTGGCTTCCAGCGTGGTGCGCAGGCCGCGCAGCGACTCGACGGAAATATCCAGCGGATCCTGAGAGACCAGAATACCGTTGTCTTTATCCTTACCCAACAAGCGTCCTAATTTATGCTGCTTTTTGCTGTGCGGAATCGCGGCAAACAAGGGCAAGCCCACTTGATATTCCAGCAAGGCCGGATAGTTGTCGTGGCGTTGCAAGGAATGTCTGAGAAAAATCAAGGCCGAGCCCAAGCTCAAACCCAGCAAGCTGGCTATGGCCAGCAACAAGCTGGGTTTGGGCCAGTAAGGTTTTTCCGGCGTCACCGCAAAATCGACGATACGCGAATTACCCAAGGAGCCGGCGGCAGCGATGCGTTGTTCCTGCGCGCTGTTCAGCAACGAGGTATACAGCTCAGTATTGACCTGCACATCACGCGACAAACTCACCATGTTTTGCTGGGTTTTCGGTAAATCCTTGATGCGTTTTTCCAAAGCCGCCAGCTTGTTATTCACGCGCTTAATCTGGGCATTGGTGGAAATCATGTCCGGATGCTCGGATTCCAAGCGCTGGCTTTGTTCGTCGTATTTTTGCTTGAGCTGAATGCCCAGCGTTTCCATGTCCGACGCCTGTTTCAACAGAATTTCGGCTTCGGCGGAAATATCCACCGCGCCGTGTTGCTGACGATAGGCGCTCAAACCCTGCTCGGCTTTTTCCAGGCGCTCCTTAACGATGGGCAACTGGCTTTCCAGAAAACCCAGTTTTTGCGAGGCTTCCGCCGATTCCCAATTCACCGTGGCGTTGACGTAAATCGCCGCAATATCGTTCACTGACTTAGCCAGTTGTTCCGGGTCGCTGCCTTTCAATTCCACGCTCAGAATATCGGTGTCTTTCGATACTTCCTTGACCGCGAAGGCCTTTTGCAATGTTTCAATGGCCGACAGCGCGGTGCGGCGGGTTAATTCAAAATGCGTACCCGGATGCGCTTCCAGCGTTTCAACTTTAATCGTCACCGGGGTTTTCTCGCCGATCTCGGCGCTCAACACTTCACCGACTTGGCCAGCCAGCAATTCGTCGCCGCGCGGGTCGAGCAGTTGAAAACGCCCGGCTTCCAACGCGATCAAGGTAAACTCTTTTTCCAGATAACGGTCGGGCACGCTGAACGCGGCAATTTTCAGTTTTTCGCCACCCCAAGCCCAGCGGCTGAATCCCCACCAGGCATCAGCTATGCCGTCATGCGCATCGTGTCGGCGCGCAAGCGTTTCGCCGACCAACGGAAAAAAGTAGGGTTCGGTTTCTATGGTCAAATTCAAGTTATCCACCACTTTGCCCAGCACCGAGCGCGAGCGCAAAATCTCCACTTCCCGTTGTGCGCGCGGGCTTTCCGCTTCAGCAGGCGCTCGATTGTTTTCACTGCGCAGGGTTGCAGACAACAGCGCCTTGTTTTTATCGATCCGCAACAAGGCATCGGCTTTGTAGGTGCGCGGCGCCAGTACCAGATACACGGTGGTGACCAGCAACACCGAACACAGCGCGATGAAAATGGTTTTGCGGCCTTCGATCAGCAAATCGACGTAGTCGCGAATACTGACGCTAGGCTCTGGCATCCGCGCCTGATTCAGCGGTTGTAAGACCGGCGTGGCTTCGTTTTGTGAGTAAATCATCTGTTACATCCCCATCATCGCGGCTTGCGACATGATTGCGGTAAACGAGCCAGGTAAAATCTGGTTCAGCACCCTAGACCATTGCGTGACGCCAGCCGTACCAATAAATAAGGTGTCATGCGCTTGCAGCGGAAATTGATCGGCCAGAATCATCGCGTCGGGCGATTCGGCATCCAGTTGGAAAATTTCCGGCTGCATATCGCCGGCGCGGATCACGTAGATGTCGCCGGGCCGCGAGGTATTGAAATCAACTCCGGACGCTTCGGCCAAGGCTTGCGACAAACTCATCCGGCCTTTGTTGATCTGGATGGCTTGCTGGCGGTTGGCCTCGCCCATCACAAATACCTTGCTGTCCTTTTGATCGCCCACATTCAACACATCACCGTCTTTCAACAGCAAATTCTGGGTGGTCAGGCCTTTTTCGTACATGGCCTGCACATCCAGTTTGTAGAGTTTGCCGTCGCGGGCCAGCGCCACATTGGCAAAATCGGAATCCTTGGTCGAGCCGCCGGCGCGGGTGATAGCTTCCGCTACGGTTAAAGGCGTTTCGTTCATGGTTTGCACACCGGGGCGCACGACTTCACCGACCACCGCTACTCGGTGCGCCTGGAAGGAGAGCACGCGAATGTCGAGTTTGACCTTTTTGAAATATTTGGACAGCTCGCGAGTCAGGTCGGCGCGTGCTTCCGTGACCGTTTTGCCGGCGACATGGATGCTTCCAACATAGGGGTAATACAGGTCGCCATTCTCATCCACCACTTTACCGGCCATTTCCGGTGCAATTTTTTCGCCGCCGGGATCGTTCAGTTCCGGATGTTCCCAGACGGTAATTTGCAATCTATCCTGCGGGCCGATGCGGTAGCTGGTTTTGTTGGGATCCACCGGCGGCAAATTGTTAATGGCCTGGCGACGGTTCGCCTCGCGCTCGATGATCAGATCGGCGGTAATCGGCACGATGCGGACTTTCTCCTTGACCAATTGCCCATCCTTTTTCATCGGCATCTCGATTTCGGTCAGACCGTTATCGGTATTCATATCCATGCCCGGCGCCAGGAAACAACCGGGCAAGGTTAAGATCAGCATGATGGGAATCAATCTAAACATGTAAGCGTGTCCTTAGTAGGCGTTTTTATTGATAAAACCGGTCAGCACGGTGCGGAAGGCGATCTCCAGATCAAACCACAGCGACCAATGCTGGATGTAATACAAATCGTGTTCGATGCGGCGGTTCAAATCGGTGTCGCCGCGCCAGCCGTTGACTTGCGCCCAACCGGTGATGCCGGCTTTGACCATGTGTTTTTTCATGTAGTTAGGCACTTGCTCTTTAAATACTTCGACAAAATCCGGACGCTCGGGGCGTGGACCAACCAGCGACATGTCGCCGCGTAACACATTGATCAATTGTGGTAGTTCGTCCAGACTGGTTTTGCGTAGGAAGGCACCGAAAGGAGTGGCCCGATTCTCACCAGGCTTGGCCCAGACCGCGCCGGTTTTGGCTTCGGCGTCCACCGGCATCGAACGGAATTTCAACATCGTGAATGAGCGATTATTCCAACCCACCCGCTCCTGGCGATAAAACACCGGGCCCCGCGAACTCAGCTTCACACCCACTGCCAAAATCAACATCAGCGGGCTAATCAGCAGCAACAAAATCAAAGCCAAAAGTCGATCTTCGATTTCCTTGATATAGCGATTGATGCCATGCAACGGCGATACTGAGAAATCCAGAGTCGGGATGCCGGCCACGGTGTTCAAACTGAGGAATTTGCTTTGTTTGAAGGCAAAACAGTCGATCACTAAACGGATGCTGACCGGCAGATGGCGCAGCTGATATTGAGCACGTTCGGTCAATGATTCGCCTTGATAGGCGACCCACACTTCATCAATGGCTTGAGCGGCGATGATGCCTGGCAGGTCTTCCAGTTTACCGAGACGCGGCAGTGCGAAATCGTTAATCGAGTTTCTATCATCGCCCCTATCGTCCACATAACCGACCACTTGCAGGCCGGCCCAGGACGAATGATTCAACTGCCGCGCCACCGCCACCGCCATTTGATTCAAACCCACCATGACGATACGACCCTGCGACCAACCACGGGCCCGCAAGAAACGCAGCACTTGCGACAACACGCCACGAGCCACCAACACAAAAGCCAAGCCCAGCACGCCCCAGGATGCAATCCAGCGGTAACTGGAACCGAACCAAAAATGCAATCTGATTAAGGCGACGATGGACACCACAGCCACTAACGCCGAAATCCAGGCTCTGACGATACGGGCAATTTCGCCGCGCATCGCATCGTTACGCCAAGGCCGGTACACCTGACCTATTTCAAAGAAGATGATGGCGCCGAGTATGCCCAGCGCAATGACGATCCGATAATCCTGATCCACAATATATTCGCGCAACCAGAAATAATGAGTCACCCAAGCGGCAGCAAACAACATGGCGACGTCGATGACGCGCAGCAACAGAATTACCGTGTGACCGTACTGTTTAAAAAGCCCGTTGAAAATATTTCCCAAACCGAGTGGCATGATGGCTTAACCCCTAAAT
Source organism: Methylomonas albis (assembly GCF_014850955.1). Lineage (NCBI taxonomy): Bacteria > Pseudomonadati > Pseudomonadota > Gammaproteobacteria > Methylococcales > Methylococcaceae > Methylomonas > Methylomonas albis. The sequence continues at coordinate 893,211 of NZ_JACXSS010000001.1, read as the reverse complement.
CGTCTTTATCCAATGACTAAGGGTCACCGTCCCTGGAAACCCAACCTGATGCGAACGAGTTATTAATCCCTATTCGCTTGGGTAATAGATTACCGAGACAAGATGAGAGGAAGCCTGAGGGTTTAATTAAGAATATATTAGGAACGGCTTAACTTTGGATGAGGGGCAATCTGAGGAAGGTGTTATTGGTATCCAGGAATGGGCATTCCAGAAGGGATGCGGCGAGTTGGTCAGACGACAGCGGACTGCGTTCAGCCAAGAACTGCCTCATGCTGAAGCAATTTCAATGACCTCTAACTGTTTTCATTTGCCACCATATAATCATCCGCAGTCGTAGGAAGCATAAGCGATAGTGTCATGTATCGAGAGGCATCCCAAGGCGGCGGATGACGCTCCGCTTATCCGCCCTCCCTCCAAAATTAACCGAGAAGATGATCGCCCGCAAAGCGGATATGGCCCGGCGTTTGATGTAAGGATATCGAGTCGAGGTTGGGCGGTTAATTGAACAGCGCGATGGCTAAAGCCAGTAGAAAAACTACGAGCTCGAATCGTCAGCGGGCTTAGGCGCGTCATCGCCGACCAACACTGGTCCGCCATCCTGCCAAATCACCGCATAATGCCCCAAGCGCCGTTTGCGTTCCAAGGTTTGCGCGGCGGTTTGGCGCAGGCATTCCAATATGGCGAAGGCGTCCGGTATGGGCGTTAAATTTTCAGAGTTTTGCATGACTGGCCTGGGTTAGTAGGTGGCTATAGTATTCCAAGTGATGAATTCTTACAGGCTGATGCTTGTTTTGCTCAAACACCAACTCGGGAATGCCGCTGATATTCATATAACACGAGGTGGAGTCCACAATGGGCGCGAATTCGTAAAGCAAATTATAAAGACTGCGCGGAAAGCGGCGAACGATGTCTTCGGATGGAATGTTATGACCGCCGTGACGGACCCGCTCCGCAACGCGCAATCTGGACATTTCCGCGCTGGGCAAGGCCAGATAAATCAATTCGATTCGCCAGCCTTGCACCCGCAATCGGTGTATCAGTTTCAGATAACTCCGGCCCGCCAAAGTCGTTTCGAAAGCAAAGTTCTCGCGAGCGCTTACACCCCGCTCGATTTCCTGTAAAAACAAGCGGCTGGCTTCCAGCAAGTGCCGTTCCGGCGCCAGTGGCGACAGGCCGGCGGCAATCAAGTCTGCGTTGATGAAGCGCCGACATCCCGCCAGCGTTGGTAGAAAGTTCAGCGCGAAGGTGGTTTTTCCGGCGCCGTTCGGGCCGGCGATGATCCAGCAAGTAGGTATGGCGCTAAACACTATCGGTCAAACCGGAAGAACGGCAACATGCGCTTGCCGATGCCGCTGTTGTTCCAGCATTGCTTGCAGGACATCGTGGCGGAGTTCCCTTGTGTTGGCTGGCAAGCCTTCGAAAAGCCGATACAAAAACAGTTCAACCGCTCCACCGGTTAAATTTTGTGCTGCAATAACCTTTAACGCGGAATCGACTGCTTCGTCTTGATATTCGGCTAGTTTTATTATAGCTTCTGCTAATCGAATGGCTTCGTTTTTATCCCAATCAGCCTGTGACATTCGTAAAATCAAGGCAGAATATTGATATCTTTCATCAATAAAGTTGCCTGGAAAGGCTTTAATCTCAACACTAGCTTTATGTCCAACTAAGCAGGCGATGGATAATAATCTTGTCAAGCAGCCATTATTGGGGCTTGCAATCAGCAAAGGTTCCAGCTTGTCTACAAAGTTATTATCAGTTTTGTACTCGCGATAAAAAACGAACGAATCTTTTTCTAAAGCCTCTAAAACTGAATATAATCTCTCGAAAGACCAGGCTGTTTCTGGAAATGATCCAAGCACGTGCCAGGAAAAGTATTTACTGTTGTGATTGTTAATTAACTCAAAAATATCATTAATATTAATGTCTTTCATTACTTCATTTTTACCTCCCATTACAGATAACGCGAACAATACATTGCCAGCCATATTAGTTTTTGCCTTAGATGGTTCCAAAGACTTCCAAATATTATATAGCTGTTGCATCGTGAAAAAATTAGGGGCTGTTGCCGTTTTACATGGGCAACCAAATGAAAGCGCAGGCCAAAGCGACGACACTTTCAAAATTGCGTTTCAATTTGTCATATCGCGTCGCGATGGCTCTGAAATGTTTCAGTCGCGCAAATACATTTTCAACGAGGTGGCGATACTTGTAGAGGCACCAGTCCATTTCGTCATTCCCAATGGTTGAGTTCTGTTTTCTAGGAATGATAGGCACACTCCCTTTGTCTCGAATTTGAATACGTAAAGACTCACTGTCATAGCCTTTATCAGCAATCATGTGGGCAGCCAAAGGGAGTTTAGCCACCAATTCCGGCGCTTCTTTACAGTCGTGCACCTCGCCCCCCGTCACCGAGAAATGAATGGGCAGCCCGCAAGCATCAACGGCCATATGGATTTTGGTGGTGTTGCCCGCGACGGATTTTCCAATGGCTGTTTCCTGCTCATGGGCCGCGCCACTACTATGTTGATGAGCCTTCACAATACTGCCGTCGATAAATGCCCATTCCAAATCCGGTTCCACCACCAGTCCCCGAAAGATACCCATCAATTTTTCCTGAAGCGACCACGCGTTGAATCGTTTATACACGGCATTCCATTTGCCAAACGTTATAGGCAAGTCTCGCCAGGGGCAGCCTACTCGCAAGCGATAAAAAATCCCCTCTACCGTTTGTCGTAGCGAAGGCTTGTCATAAATCCCCAGGCTCAACATGATGGCTTTGAATTTATTCCAGTATTCATCCGTAAACAACTGTCGTGGCATCGCTTGAGTATAGGTTGATTGAAAAACTCAAGCATTTGGGCTATTCAGTTCGATTTCAAGGCTATCATCCCAAAACGGCAACAGCCTCTAGAGTCCTGATAAATTATAGTTGCTCCAGGCAAGTCGAAAGGATAGCCAATTTTGGCAATTTGGTTGTCGAAAGGAAGGTTTCTTTCGGGAATAAACTTCAGGTCATCTTTGGTTATCCCGGCATTCTCCCAACGAACTTGCGCAGACAGCCAATCTTCTTTGTCGCCTAAATTTCCTTTTTTTATAGCTGTAATCAATTGTGCTTTTTCCTCAGTTGCATGAACAGCTGAAATACAAGCCGAAATAGGCCATGCAAGCATGTTCTGCATTTTTCCAATTGACTTTTGCTCGTTTAAAGTCCAGCCAAAAAACTCTTGAAGTAACTCCGCTAAGTGTGATTTTGAGCAGCCCAAGCCCAATGAAAATCTCCACGCCTGTATTAGCCACTTCCATTGCTTATTGGCTTCTACTTTGTTTAATGATTTATCCAGGTCGCTGACTTTACTATCAACAATAGGGACAAAAGACATCTCGAAACGATCATCATCAACCCCTTCAATACAAATTTTTGTTTCGTCAATTTTTTCTAATTTCCCATAAAAATTCACCCAATCCTTTGAGTGAAGGATCAAGCCACTACAATCTCTTGCCCAACCTTTTTCATTTCCGTAGTGGGATTGTAACGGCGAAGTATTCAAAATAGCCATTGCATACTTATCCGCCAACCAGTTACCCTTGCTGACTCCCGATAAAGATTTAATAATTTGAATTGATTCTTCGGCATTGCTGGGCCAGTTGTTTCTCGCCAATTCATTGGCCCAAATTATATTTTGACAGTCCAAATGTAATAACACGCTCCACGCAGCTAAACGGCGCTCGATGTCGCTAGTTGCCATCCGTTCTTTTATCGCAGATTTAAAACATTCTTCTAACGAAGCAACATATTGGTTTGCCAAACGGACTTTAGCCTCACAAGGAGGCAATTCCAATAAACGCAACGCGAGTTTCGCAAATAGTTTTAGCTGGGCAGGTGCTTTTACTAAAGCACCGTCTTCAAGAATTTCTAAAGCCAATCTCGATCCAGCGAGGGTGGCTTTTTCCAATTCACCGCCATCAATTCCCTCGCCCTCGTTCAGCTCGCAACACAGGGTATACAAGGTATCGCGTAAATGTTGACGTTCGTGAAAACAACGCCCGGCGGCGAATAGAAACACGTTACGCCAATGCGCCGCCGGCGCGATGGCACGCAAGCGTTGGCTGACGTCTTGATCGCTGCCGTTCATCAAGCACTCTGCCGCCATAAATTCCTGTAGTGAGCGTATCTCAAAACCCACTTTATCCGCCTGCGGCGCCACCAAAAACACCAAGCGATCGATCGAGGCGTTGACGATGTCCGCTTGCAAGCGTTCGCAATCTGCCCCGGCGTGGCCTTCGCCCGCCAGCCGCTGTTTTATCAGCTCGGCGAACTCGGCTTGCGGCAATAGGGCAGCGGTTCCGCCGGACTGTTCGGATATGGTTTGCAAGCGCAATCCCACGCGCTGGTGAATTGCATCGATGTCGGCTTTATAGGAATTCAAAAGCTCGGCGGCGGGGATGTCGCGCTGTTGTTCGCGTTTGTAGATCACGTCATAGTAGTCGTTGAACAAGCGCCAGCGTTCGCGCGGCGGTTGGCCGACATTTTCCACCAGCATCGCCATGATGGTGACTTGTAAAGGGCTACGCATCAGGCGGGCGGTGGCTTCTTCGGCACCGGCGCGCTGCAAGCGTTGCGTTAAGGTGTCGATTTTGTCGCGGTCGCCGCCCCAGCGCTGTTCCAGCAAGCGGTCGGCGTAATGCAGCGCCCGAGGCACAGCCAACGGTAACAACTCGAAGTGCCGGTAATAAGCGGGAGAAAAATCGTTGTTGTACCCTTGGGGCCGGGTGGTGGCGACTAATAGCAAGTCGGCATTACAAGCTTGGGCATCGATCAGAAAATTTTGCACCGAGTCAATGACCTGCTCGCGATTCGACGATACCGGCACTTCGTCCAACCCGTCCAGGACGATGAGCCACGGATAAGCCTTCAGCCAACCGCGTAAATCGTCCGTTGTTAAAGTCCTTTCCGACAGATGCGCGATACGTCGCAACAGGTAATCGAATAGAGACGTGGCTTTGCCGATGGCCAAATCGGCGGCAAAGCTATTCAGTACGATCCGAACGGGAAATCTCGGCATGCTAGGCAATTCCAAACCTTCATGGGCAATTTGGTCGACGATTAACGCGGACGCCGTCCTAGCCTCCGGCGAAATCAGCTGCCGATCTTCCACGTCCAACAGCGCAACCCGGTGAAGTTGACACAGAAATTGGCTGAGGGTGGTCTTACCTTGACCGGGGCCGCCTATAAACACCACGCGACCAGGCAACGTCGCGCTGGAACTTAAATTTAGTAATGCTTCATGCGGCGTGGCTTTGGGGCTTAAATTCCACGATCCGATTTCCAAGAGACCGGCAATAACCCCATGAGGTTGAAGCTGATCCCCGGTCGGCAAATCGACAAAGACTTGCGCCAGTAGAATGCGATCTTTCTGCTGGTGCCCTGCTTGATTGAGATTGACATATTGATCGGCGCACAGCTCTTTTTGCAGGTAGCCCGTCATGACCTCACGAAAATTGTGGCGTTGCGGCTGCATCATCTTTATCAATTCCGCCAACACGTCGCCTGCTGTGATCCAGGCCGTATAAGTCGTACGCACATCGGCGCAGCCATCCAACATGACCCGCAATTGGTCGTAATCCCAAATGCGAAAGTCCTTAAGCCCTAACTTTACTTTTTGACTCTCCAAATGACGAGTTAACTTGTCCTTGCCGCCTACCTCGGCAACCGGCGTCAGCACCACGTTGGTGGCAAAAATGTAATATTCGGGTTTCTTAAGCTTGCTCTCAGCCGAGGTGAATTTTTTGAGTTCGTCTTTGAGTTCTTGTAACGCCCAATCGCCGTCCTTTCCGCTACCTTCCGGGCGCTGCTTGAATTTCGCCTGAACAATGCCGTAACCCTGCCAACGCTCGGCGTTATTGGGAAAGGCTATGTTTCCTTCGAAGGTGGCTTCGCGCCCGCCGTCCGGCCCGTCGCCGAAAATAACAATACCGGGGCCGACGACCGAATGCGCCAAGGATTGAATCAGTTGCTCGAAAGAGCGGGTAGAGAGGCGGGATAAATCGTAGTCCATGATTTTTGGCATTACTTGAATTACTTCCGACGACAACAGCCGCCAGACTTATGAAACGTAGCGCCACGCGTTTGAGTAGCGCTGCTCTTGTCTCCCGTGTTCGTTAAACTAACGAATGAATGTTGTCAGTTTGCGGTGTCAACATTACCGTATGAAACTGAATAACGGTGTTATTGAAGCACACCATTGTGCAATTGGTGTGTTTAAAATTCATCGTTCAATTATCCAAACCATACCGCTATTTATGTCATTGATAAAAGTCCCCGTCGGCCATCCTCATCACCGGCTTTCTCGGCAGTGGCAAGAGCAGATTTATGTCTCTGAGTCCTCTACACCCTTGGTGGTGCATAGCGCTGCCGGTCATTTGTCTCCACCAATTCAGTTGCCGAAGCGAACAAAGCAGAATAGGCGTAGCCGTTTGGTGCTGATCACGATTTCGAATCCCAAACGACTGGCCAATGAATCATTAATCCACTTCGGTGCAGAACGCAGTCAAAATCAGATACGGATGCATTGAGAACTAAATTGGCAATTGGAGAGGACTTGGTCGTCTGTTGCCGTTGGGCGAATTTATAATTTATTGGCGATAAAAAATACCCAAGCCGATAGCCCTAATTTTTGTCGTTTCAAAATTTGAATGGCGACTATACGAATCACGGCAGACATAGAAGGCTGACCAGCTTGAATGGCAGCAACGGGTCGGTTTTGCCGTTCGACCCTAGAGCAAGCTTAGCAATTAATTGTCGATTAACACCTAATTGTCGGCCCCCGGTTAAAACCCGATGTTAAACGTCGGTTGGGCAATTTTATCCACCATTCTGCGGGCCAAACAGGTGCACCTAGTCAGACTCGATCATTTAAGTGTCGAGCTCCAATGATTCAGCTCGGAGAGAGAACGATGGAGAAAATATCTCGGCCAATGTCGTTCTGAGCTTGATTGTTCAAGAAAATTTCTAAATTACTCGAGTTTCGAACTAGATGATTCCAGAAAATTACTTGATCGTTCGAGCTCTGAACTGAATCGTTCAAGAAATTATCTCGGTCGTCCGAGCTCAGGGCTGAATTATTCGAGAAATTATCTCGGTCATTCGAGCTCTGGACCGAATCGTTCAAGAAATTATCTCGGTCATTCGGCTTCCAAGCTAAATCATTCCGAAATTGTGCTCGATCTTGGCCGCTTAGCGATTCGGCGTCCATCAATACCGATCACGGGCGAGGGGTCGGTTGCTGAACGACAGTGAAGCTGGGCCCGCCGCTATGCGCCGGCTTCGAGCAAGCAATGTTAGGTTTGTAAATTAGAAAGCAATTGCTCTAAACACAAAAGGGCGGGACAGTTCGCGCCAATTAGCGATAGCGCAGCCGGAGGAATGTTGGCTTCGAAGGGTACGATTACCGCACCTTTTGTCATGACAGCTTATTTGGCAATAAGGGTTCTAACTTGGCCATTGCATGTAAAGTTTGACCAAGGACTAAATTACACCCTATCCGCCAACAAGCGTATCGGGTGCACCAGTTTCCGCGCAGTCTCGGCGCGCTCGGCATTGAGGTAAAACGCGCAGCTGAAATTGCTGCTGACCATCACATCCGCACCGGAGCCTTCAATGGCCTGGCGCTTGGCATTGCGCAGTTGCTGAGCATTGTCGGGGTGGCTGAGCATATAGCTGCCGCCGGCACCGCAGCAGAGTTGATTGTCCGGCAAGGCTTCGATGTTCAAACCGGGGATTTTCCGCAACAGCTCGTGAACGGCGCGACCGTTTTTCAACACATTGCGCTGGCTGCAAGGCTCGTGTACCGCGACGTTTAAATTGGAAGCCGCCGGTTCCAGCGTGTCCGGCCAATGCGCCAATAAAAATTCGTTGATGTCTTGCAAGCTGCGGCCGAACCAGCCGGCGGTTTCGCTATCGTCGCCTTGATATTCAGTAAGCATGGCACCGCAACCGCTGGCGACATAAATCACCGCTTCCACTTCCAGCTGGTAAAACGCTTCGATATTTTTATCTTTTAAGATTTGCGCGGAGCAGCCGTTGTGCTGATGAATCGCCCCGCAACAGCCCTGGCCTTCCGGCACCACGACTTCGTAGCCTATGGTATTGAGTAATTTGATAGCGGCGCGTTGGGTGGCGCGGTCGAAATGCTCGGCCAGACAACCGGTAAACAAGGCTACTCGTCCGCGCTGCCGCTGCCGCCTGCCGACCGGATAAATCCCGGCCAAACTGCCCAAGGCCGGTTCGTTAAGTAAACTTTCGGCAGTAGCTAATTTTAATTTGCGCAGCAAGCCGCTGGCTCTTAGCGGTTTTTGTAAACCGGAACGTAAATACAAAGACAACAAGGGCAACAACATGCGCCGCCGGCGTTTGTGCTCGATAAAATACAGAGCCAGTTTGGCTAACCAAGGCCGCGAACTCGATTGCTGTAATTTCGCTCTGGCTTGGTCAAACAAAGAGCCGTAACTCATCCTGCTGGGACAGGCAGTTTCGCAAGCCCGGCACTGTAGGCAGTTGTCCAGATGAGCGCGTTCTTCGGCGCTGATCGGCGCATCCTCGACCAATACTTTACTGATGGTGCGGATCCGTTGCCGGGGCGTTTCCGCATCGATTTCGAATAAACGGAAGGTTGGGCAGCTACTGACGCACATACCACAACGCATGCAGTCGCTGGCTTCCGGGATATACGGACCGCTAGGCACGGGCATATCTGGGCTGCTATCACCCGTGAACTCGCCACTGCCAAAATCCATAATATCGAACATGTTAGCCCTCCATCATTTTCGTGTAAGCGCGGCGCAGCAACTCCATCTCGGCCGGTGGCCGGCCGCGTAATTCCGGTAACGTGCGCATGTGACAGCCCAGGGGTTGCATCAAGCGATGCGGCGGATCCAATAGTTTGAAACGCGCCATGTAAACGGTGACGATCCCTCGTGGGGTATCGACGTATTCTTGGTAACCGGCTTCGACATACAGTAAATCGTTATCGAACCCTAGCATCCGATTGATTGCGCTAACCAGGGTTGCCGGATGTATGACCACTTTGCTTTCCTCAACCGTGGCATCTTCGTCCAAAGCGCTGGACAGCGGCGGCAAGGATTGCGGAAAGCACACGCTACCGGCGGCCTGTTGCGCAAACATGGTTAGGGCGCTGATATCGCCTTTGTACATCAACAACAATCTATGCCTTGCGAACACTTCCGGCACTGCAATATTCATGCACTACCCAGCGGCATAGTTGTCCCACAGCGATTTAAAACTGCTATCCAGGTGCGATAACCGGCTGTTGATCTGGTCCAGCAAGGGGTAATGCGGAAAGCGCGCCTTATTGCCATCGCGATACCATTGTTCCATCGCCTCGGTGAGCTGGGTCCGTTCGGTAAAACAATCGGCGATTTGCTGTTTCAACCAGCTGATACTGCTTTGCGGCGCCAGTTCCGCGACGCGATAGCGTAAGCCGTTGTTAAAAATGCGCACGCCACCGCCTTGGGCAGCGGTGTGATACAAGGCTTCCTGATCGACAATTTCCACGCCGGCCAGATAATCGATACCGAACTCGTGTAACTGCGGCAGCCAGGGCACCGTCGGCCCCATCAATACCGTTTTAGCGTGACTGGATAGCTCTGCCAAACGCGGAAAGGTTTTATTCGGAATACTGCTGGCAGTCAGAAACACCCAGTCGGCTTGCGGCAGCAAAAACTCGCATGCCGAATCCGGCAAATCGGCAGCGGACGGCTGCCGTTCCAAAATAGTTAAATGCATTTTGTCTTGATAGCGCTCGATACCCGGATACCGGCCGATCACCACCACATTTTTGCCTTGCAATTGCGGCAGAAAATAATCGAACACCGCCAGGTTGGCGTGTTCGTCGTGACTGTCCAGCACCACCGATTCCGGCAAGGGCCGGGCATTGATGCAGCTATTGATCGCCGCCATCGCCACTGTGGCCTTGTAGGGCTCCCATTCGGTGATCCAGGCGGCCAGATCGGTGACCGGCTTGCCGCCCAAAGTGCCGGACCACGGCAAGGTGCGCGTGCTTTGACCGGGACTCATCGCTAAGCCGGCGGTCGCTTTGCCCTTGCATTGGCACACGGTCCACACCAAGCCTATCATCAGGTTGTCCACCACGGCATCGCTACTGCAATAATCCAGCAGCAGTTCGTACAAACGTTTTGGGTTAGCCATTGCCCCCCCTTATTGCGGGATGTCCAGCAATTTTGCTTCGGTTTTGATGTTGTCTTGCTGCCCCCAGGCATTGATTGCTTCGACGAACCATTGCTTTTTGCTTGGGTGCGGCTGCACAACGTCGTATTCGGCATAAAAACTGCCGTCGCCATGAAATTTGATCTGGCCGATGCGCTGCTTACTACTGCTATACCAGTAACCGACCAGGTCCTGAGTTTGGGTAAACGGGTCGGTCACTAAACTGAACTCGGCGCTATCGAATTTCGGCAAACTAAGTTCTGTTTGCAACGGGAAACCCAGCTTGACGATATTCTCTGTAATGCGTTGACAAACGGTCTCGCCGAAAACCCGTTTGGCCTCGACATGTTCGCTGATGCTGCTAGCGGTCATGCGGCATCCTCCATCACCGCGGCGGCCAAATCCATGATCACCGACGCGCCGGAACGGTCTTCCGGATCGAGTGCCCGCATCAGTACCAGAATCGATTGCGCTTCCGCGTCCAGTTGCCGCCGCAGCTTGATAAACGCCAGAGCTTTTAAGCTATACAGATAAAACAAGGTGATGTCGCTGACATACATGTCCCACTGACCCAGCTCTCGTCCCAGCTGCCGATAGTCAGCCGGAAAACCGCCCTGACGCGCGGCCTCGGCCAGCGCAGCCATCACCTCGCACTCGGCTTCCAGCAGACGGCCTTGGTAAAAATAGAATTTGTACAGAGCAAAATAGGTTTGCAGACAAGTGCTATCCAAAGCTTGCGCCTGTTTAAAATACTTTTCCGCCAAGGGCCTGTCGGCATGGCTGGCGGCCACTGCCATCTGTAGCAGTTTATTCACTTCTTCCGGCACATCCGGACTGAATAAAACCCGCTCTTCAAAAAAGCCGAGCTGACTCATGGTTTACCAAACCTCGGCAGGCGCAACCAAAGCCTCGACCGGCGTACCGCCCAACAAATGTTGATCGATGATGGTCGCCACGTCGTCTTTGGTCACCTTACCGTACATAACGCCTTCCGGATAGACCAAAACGCTGGGTCCGAGCATGCAAGGCCCCATGCAACCGGTGTTAGTTAAACCAATTTTCTCGAACAGATTCCGAGCCTGGATTTGGTTCATAAACTCATTCATCACTTCGGCACAGCCGCTGGCGCTACAAGAGCCGCGCGGATGACCTTGCGGACGAGCTTGAGTACAAACGAATACGTGTTTATCGGGACGCGGCATGATAGCTTTCCTTTTTTGAAATGAAATGGGTGTCGCTATCGCGACAGGTATTTGAATGTGTGTTCTCGCACCGACAGGCAAGGTACATTTCTTTGCTTATCCGCAGAAACATATCGCGACAGCCGGTCTGTAAAATCCACCATCAGTTTAGATGTAGATATACCGCTGACCGCGTGGGCACACGTCGGTGCCCACCCTACCCAAACTACTAAAGCTGTTTAAGCAGCTTCTTTATGCTGATGCGTAAAACAGTCCTTAGGGCAAACCTTGGAGCACGCCTCGCAACCGATACAGTCAGACGCGTTTTTCAGGCTCATCACCATGGTGTTGTCGTCATCTTCAAAATCGCCGTAGTCGTCCTCAAATGCTTCGGCAAGCGATTCGTCTTTTTCCACCAAGTCGAATACGTCGCGTGGACAAACCTTGAAACAACGGCCGCAGCCGATACAGGTACGCTGGTTAATATCGGTAACGTACGAAGGCGTCCAAACTGTGCCGCCATAAGTAACACCGGTTACAAATTCGCTCATACTCGCCTCCTAAGCCGATTCGCTGCTGGCAGCCAAAAATTTCTTATTGGCTTCATCCCAGGCTTTGCAAGCATCATAAGTTGCCTGCGCGATGCCCATCAGTTCGCCATAGGCATCCGGCAGTTTGTCCTCGATCAAATCGTGGAGTACCGACGCTGCCTCATTGGCCATACGTTTATTTTTCTTTACTTCTTTTTCCAGTTTTTTGAGTTCTTCGTCGGTCATAACTCACCTCAAGCTTCAGCTACTTCTCTGTAGGTGGTGATCAAGCCCAGGGCTTTTTCGATCGTCGCATCGGTTTTGGATGCCAGATCTTCCAGACTGGGAAAACCGAAGCGATGCACATCGCGCAACACTTTATCCACCACAATCAATTTGCCAACCAATACCAAAGCCCGGCCAAAACCTTCGTGGGTAATGTTGATCACCGGCACGGCCATCAAGCCGCCTTTTTTCTCGATCAGCGAGGCGATGGAGTTGTAATACGCTTTAACCCGCGCCAAAGTAATTTCATCAGGATCGCCGATAATCGGAACTTCGCGTTTGCGTTCTTTGGTCATGACCAAGGGATCGATGACTTTTTCGTCAGACCAGCCTTCATAGGTGTCGTACGTATCAAGCGCGCGTAGTTGTTTGACCATCTCGACAACGATATCCGAGGTCATGTATGGGTCGCCGGCTTCGACGACTAATGCGGGTAGGGCCATGGTGTTTCTCCTATTGGTTTTTGTTTAAGCAGCGCAAACAGTTTTGGCCGCCGAAAGGTATTCGTGTTTAGTGCCGCTATCGCGACGGCTTCTTCGCAGGTGAGCTATTCATCCCAACCTTCCTCTTCCATCGCGTTAAAGCGCTCCGGATTCGGCCCCTTGTGTAGGTTAATAGCTTTGGATAGCCAGCTGGAAGGACCGGCTTTCATTTCGGCCTGTAAATCCGAGATCAGATCCTTGATCGCGCTACCTTCCTGGACTTTCATAGGCTGAATGCCTTGCGCGAGGATTTGATTAACCGCCGAGGCACCGATGGCCAGGCAGTAAACGGCCGCGCAACCTTCGAGCAATTGAATCTTCACCGACAATTTGTCCTCGTTGCCGTCCTGCGCCAGCTCGCCGAACTGAGCAGCTTCCATTAATTCCGACTGTTCCGGATCGACCGCGTAAACCGCAAACGATTTAGCGGAACCGAAATGCTGATTCACATAAACCATGTCGGTGGTGGCAAAAGCGACTTTAATGGCAGTTTCCATGGACATCCTTTGATCGTTGGTATGCAAAACGTGTATGCGACGAGTTAGTGACATGACGACGAGCCGGCTTGACGTTCTGATTCGGGTTTTTGTGCATACGGCGAGTAATACGGCTCGATTTCTTCGTGAGCAAAATTGATCACCAGATTGGCCAGATCGAACAAGGTTTGCCGGGTGCCCCTATAGCCAATCCAGGTTTTTTGGTAGCCGCCGATGATGTCATACAGCGGAAAGCCGATACGCAGGACGGGTATCCCCAAGCGTTCGGCACTGGCCACGGCATGCGAGTTACCGATCAGCAATTGCGCCTTGCGCTCTTTCGCCATCACTTCCAAATCCTCCAAATCGCCGATTTTGATGCTATCCACCGGCGCTGTGGCCAGCACCGGGGTGTTGCCGGCGCAGATCGCGGTTACCACTTCCGCGCCCATGCCTTGCACCAAATGGATCAATGCGTTGAGTTGATCCGGGTCGGCGGCGATAGCAATCCGCAACTGGCCGAGCATGAAATGGGTATCCAGCATGGCGTCTTGCAGCTGCGCGCGCTGCCGTTCGATTTTTTGCGGTACCGGCATTTCGCTGATGTCCGCCAAGGCGGCGATCAAGGCATCGTTGGCTTGCAAACCGTACAGATGATCGAAATAGTGGCTAGGTACACCGGTTTTTTCCTGCAACAGTTCACCGGATTTACGCAACGAGGCCCCTATGATCAGCGAGGCCCGTGCTTCGCCCAGCGTGGCCAATTCCGACACCGGCGTACCGCCGATAGTCACCGGCGAAAAGTCGTCGTCGGTGAGGCTGCCGTCCAGTGAGTCGGATAAATCCGGCACCAGCACTGGGCGTAAATTGAATTGTTCGATTAGATCACGCAAGGCTTCCAAATCGCCCGGTGTCAGCATCGGACTGACCAAACAATTCACTTGCCGTTGGCGATTGCCCGGCTTAGTGCCGGCGCTGGCCGCATCGGGTACCAAAGCCTTGACGATTTCGTAAATAGTGGCCGCGTAGCCTGTTTCCACACAACCGGTAAAATCCGGGGTGTTAACGGCCACCACCGCGACATGATCGTATTCCGGGTAACGTTCGCGAAACTCGCGGACGTTACGGTGTACGTCGCAACCTTGGGTTTCCGCCAAACCAGTAGTCAAGACTGCAATCAAAGCCGGGTTGGATTTTTCGGCGATGGATCTGATGCCTTCGATGACGTTTTCATCGGCACCCAAAACCGAGCTGGCCTGATCCATGGCGGTGGTTTGCAAGGGAATCGGCTCGCGAAAATGCCGTACGAAGAACACTTTGGCAAACGCGGTGCAACCTTGCGAGCCGTGCAGCATCGGGATAGCCCGATCAAAGCCCAAGCACGCCAGAGAACCGCCGGTGGGCTGGCTGGCCTTTAAGGGGTTGACCGACAGGGCTTTGTTGCGTTTGACAATTTCAGCCATGTTATGCCGCCTGAGCCGATAAAGGCTCTTGTTCAACTAGCGCTTCTGCAACCAGCGTTTCCGATTTTCTCAGACCGCCGGTGCGCCATGGCGGCGTCGCTCTAACTGCTTCCCAAACGGGGCTTTCCAGGGTCAAGGCCAATTGCCGGACAAGTTCCAGCATGCCTTGATACCCTTCGTAACCGAATTCGCGTTCTTGATTGATGTCCAGGAACGGGATACGCGCTTTCAATGCGGTGTACATATTCCGGCCACCTGCGATCAAAATGTCGGCTTTGTAATCGGCGACGACTTTTAACAAGGCTTTCGGGCTGCCGTCTTCGATCATCAAGGTCTCTTCGCCCATCAGTTCGCGAATCCGTGCTTTGTCTTCTTCGGTGGATTTTTTAGTGCCGGTGGCAACCACCACCATGCCCAAATCCTGCAGCGCCGAGATCACCGACCAGCTTTTCACGCCGCCGGTAAACAACAGCACCCGTTTGCCTTTTAGGCGTTCTCGCCAAGGCGTAAGCGCTTCGCGGATGCGGTTTTCTTCGCGGGCGATGATGGCTTCGGTGCGTTCGATTAAATCCGGATCTTTGATCACTCTGGCGAAATCGCGCAAAGCCTGGCTAGTATCGGTAATACCGTAGAAACTGCCTTCAAACCAAGGTGTGCCGTAACTGTCTTGTAACTTGCGAGCCACGTTGACCATGGCTTTGGAGCAGACCATCATGTTGACTTCGGCCTTATGCATGGTTTGCACTTCACGGAAACGCGCGTCGCCGGATAGCGTACAAAGCACCCGCAAGCCCATCTCGTCCAGCAAGGGCAGTACGTGCCAGAATTCGCCGGCGATGTTGTATTCGCCGACCAGATTGACGTCGTGAACTTTAATCCCTGGCCGCTCCGTACCCAGCGGTAGCGGATCGGGATCACGGGTACCGATCACGTGCTTGACCATCGCATCGCCGGCGATTCGGTTACCCAGATTTTTAGTACCGTAGAAACCGGCGCAATCGATAGGCACGACCGGCACACCCCAACGTTCGACGGCGGACTTGCAGGTAGCGTTGATGTCGTCGCCGACCAAGGCCGGTACGCAAGTGTTGTAAATAAACACTGCCGGCGGGTTGTAGGTTTCGATAGCTTGTTTAATGGCGTGGAACAGGCGTTTTTCGCTGCGCCCCATCACCACGTCTTGTTCGGTCAGATCCGTGGTCATCCCGATACGGTAGAGTTGCGATCCGGAAGACCGGGTGCCGCGGTTATCCCAAGAGCTACCGGCACAGGCGATAGGGCCGTGCACAATGTGCGCGACATCGGCGATCGGTAATAGCGCAATCTGTGCACCATCAAAAGCGCAACCGCCCGCGGCCGAGCCGGGCTTAGGTTTAGCGCAGCCGGACTTTTCCTTCTTGTTATGCTCGCAAGCTGGTTCATCCAGCAGTTCCGCAATGTCTTTGGTCGATTTCATGGCATCACACCTCGCTTTTTGATAGTGACAAAGCAACCGGTGTGCCATTTGATAAGACACTGATTTTTATCTGGTTTTATTGAATTTAAATTGTAGCAAACACGACAAAAGCCGCTTGACGGGGAATGATGACTACAATTACCAGCAATTCTGAGCGAAGTACAAACACCCAAGTAACGATCATGTTTCCAATAGCGGAATATGATCGCCCCCAAACCCCAGCGACAATCGTATTTTCAGCAAGCTTTGAACTATCGGCCCGGCCTAAGTTTTTGCAGCAAATCCTGTTCGGCGGGAAAGTTTTGCCGGTAATTCGGCTTAGCGCAGAGAAGCCGGTCATGGGAGGCAGCGTCCCGGCTTTATCATTATCTCCACCGCTGAAAATCTTGGAAACGGAGCGATAGCGAAGTGACGATTTTTAGTCCCCGATAGCCGTAGCGCCAGGCGGGTTTTCGCAGCGAAGCGGAGAAAACCTGCAAGGCATCGCGACACGGCGTCAAGTCATGCGAGAGCCGATGTTTCGACCCCCTGTTGGGTCGAAACGAGGTGACGCGGACGAATCGGGGCCGCCGAAGGCATAAACTGCCAGCAAATTTTTCGCGCTGAAATCGGATGGGACCCATTTCAGCTTTACCGAAAAATGCTGGCGCTCTTGTTCGGTGTATTTGCTTACCACTGCTGGCCGACAACGGCATCCTTGCGACAGCGTCCGGCACCTTGCGTTTTCGTAAATTCCCGGCCTATTCCGTTTGCAGATTTTTATGTAGAAAATCATTCAAGCCAGCGCAAAGATCGATTCCAAAAGAAAAATAGATTCACCTTAACTTGTAGATACGCTGATTTGCATCAATACTTCTGGCACTTGGACGCCGAATAGTTGCCGCATTCTACCCACCTGGTCCGAATAGGAATTTATATGAATTGGATAGCAGATCTCTCATTACGCTGGAAATTGACCGGCCCTCTCATGGTGTTGTCAGCCGTAATATTAAGTATTGCCGGCACCTCGTTACTCAGCCAAGCCCAAATCCGGCAAACCACCGAAGACATGGGCACAACCTACCTGCCGGGTATCGAGAATCTATTGGAAGCAGACCGAGACCTCTATCAGGTTCAGGTGGCCGAACGAACCTTATTGCTCAGTAACAACGATTCATCACCACAGTTCGCGAGCAAACAAATCGCTCAGATCGAAGAAAATCTGCAACAGTCGGCTGAACGTATTCAAAAGTTTATCGACATCGCCAAACGCAATGACGTAATGGCGGCGAATATCGGCGGGCAAGTAAGCAAATATCGCGATTCGCGCTCGCGCTGGGAAGCCCTCAGTCGTGAAATCGTGTCACGGCAAGCCTCCGGCAACCAGGAAGATAAAGCCCAGGCTCTTGCTCTCAGTTTCGGCGCGGCGGAGGGCCAATTCGCCGAAATGCGCGGTGTGATTAACGAACTCACCGAATTCACCGAAAAGCAAGCGCATCTTGCCGAAGAAACCGCTTCCAAGCTTAGCCGGCAAAGTCAATTCGCGAATGCAGGCATTGCTTTGGCAGGCTTGTTTATCGCCTTAGTCGTCATTTTGTCAGCCCCGCGAAGCGTTATCACACCGATTAACGCACTTATCAAACATCTGGAGGATATCGCCAAAGGTGGCGGCGATTTGTCCTTGCGTTTGCCAGTGGCCGGCAAAGACGAAATTGGCCGGATGGCCACCGCTTTCAACCGTTTCGTTGCCGAACTACAGGATTTGGTAAAAAGCATCGTAGAGACCAGCGTTTCTCTGGCCAGCGCCGCGGAACGCCAGCGTCAAGCGGCGGAAGGCGGCCGCTCGTGCATTATCGAGCAACGTCAGGAAATCGAACATGTAGCCACGGCGATGAACGAAATGACGGCGACGGTACACGAAGTGGCGCGCAGTGCGGTCAACGCCGCCGATAGTGCCCGCAACGCCGACAGCGATGCCGCTGTCGGAAAAACCGCGGTTAACGAAACGGTCGCATCCATCAGCGACTTGGCGAAGGCCGTGCAAAACGCTGCGGCCGTGGTGCACGACCTGGAAAAAGAAAGCGCCAACGTGGGTTCGGTTCTCGAGGTGATCAAAGCCGTTGCCGATCAAACCAATCTACTAGCACTGAATGCGGCAATCGAGGCGGCGCGTGCCGGCGAACAAGGCCGCGGCTTTGCCGTGGTTGCCGACGAGGTACGGACGCTGGCTTCCCGTACCCAGGGCTCCGCGCAGGAAATTCAATCGATGATAGAAGCGCTGCAAAGTCAAGCCAACCGGGCTGTACACGTCATGAACGAAGGGCGCAACAAAGCCGAGAGCAGCGTGACGCGGGCAATGTCCGCCGGCGATACTCTGAATAAAATTACGCAAGCGGTAGGTTTGATTAACGCTATGAATGCGCAAATCGCCACCGCCGCCGAGGAACAAAGCTGCGTCAGCGACGAGATCAACCGCAAGACCGTAAAAATCAACGACTTGGCGGGAGTAACCGCCGCCAGAGGCGATGAAGTTGCCGCATTGGCCGGCCAAATTGATCAGCTTGCGCATACCCTGGCAAGCCGTGTCGGACGTTTTAAGATCTGATTGAGATTATCGGCATCGGTCGCGAAAACGCGGGCTGAAACGTGAACGGCTCAGCCCGAGCAAGCGCTTGATAAATGGCGCCTAAAACGCGCAGCCCGATTTGACGCCGAGCTTTTTCAAAATAATCGCCAGCGGACAAAAACCGCTGAACGACGCCTGCAACAGATTGGCGCCCACAAAGGCGGAGAACTATAACCAGTTCGGCGAATGCCAATGTGCCAACGCCAGACTGATCAGGATGAACGAGCCGGCAAACGCCATCACCATGCGATCAATAGACATACCAATCTCCTATTTCAAACGAACTACACCCATCAGCTTCAACATCATCCGTTCGTAGAACGGTTCGCTGATACCTTTTCTGACCTTGCGCATAAAGTATTTCTCAAAACCGATTTTAGCCAAATGCACCCATTTGCCGTGGTTGGACCAAGTGGTGTTTCTAGGCGGAATTTGCGGTACGGCCAAAAACGCTACGCCGGTATCGCCCAAATCGGCCAAGCACAAGGCGCTTAAACTGGGCACATCGGACGGCTGTTTACCGGCCAATTCGTCACGTATGTTGTGGGCCGTAGCGGTAACCATGGATTCAATCATGTAACCGGTTTTCGGCGTACCGGTCGGTACCGGGGTTTTTTCCACCGGCGGTAGCGCCACGCAGACGCCCACCGAATAAATGTTTTTGTAAGTCGGATTACGCTGATGCTGATCGACTATCACAAACCCGCGCGGATTGGTCAAACCTTCTGCACCGGAATGCCGCACCGCGTCGATACCGGTAAAGGCCGGTAGCATCATCGAGTGTTTGAACGGTACTTCGTGCTTTTTCTTATCGTTGCCGTCGTCATCGACTTCAGTCACATACATCATGCCCGGTTCGATTTTATCGACCTTGGCATTGGTGATCCATTTGATGGTTTTGTCGCGCAATGCGCTTTCCAGCAAACCTTTGGTATCGCCGACGCCGCCCAAGCCCAGATGGCCGATATAAGGTTCCGAGGTGACAAAGGTCATTGGCACTTTGTCGCGAATTTTACGCTTACGCAATTCGGTTTCCAAAATCATCAAATATTCATAAGCAGGCCCAAAGCAAGACGCACCTTGCACCGCACCAACCACGATCGGACCGGGATCTGCCATGAACTTCTCCCAATCCTGCGCGGCAATCGCTGCATGATCAACATGACAAACTGACGAGGTGTAGCCGCCATGCGGTCCCATACCCGGTACTTCGTCAAAAGCCAAACGTGGGCCGGTAGCGATGACCAGATAGTCGTATTCAACCGATGAACCATCGGCCAGATCAATTTTGTTATTAAGCGGATCAACTTTAGTAGCCGCCTTTTGAATAAAGTTGATGCCTTTTTTCGCCATCACCGGCGCCAACTCAATTTTTAAATCTTCCGGTTTACGCCATTTCGGCGGCACCCAGGGGTTGGACGGCACAAAGTGGAAAGTCGGCGAATCCGAAATCACCACTACTTCATGCGCCTTGCCGACAATCTCTTTCAACTCGTACGCCATCGGCACGCCACCGATGCCCGCGCCTAACACTACAATTCTAGCCATGACCTTCCCCTCTCTGCTGTTTAGATGAACACGATCGAAGTATTTATTATTTTTATACCGTCGTTATAAGCTTCGAAACCTTGCGACTCAAGAATATTAGAGCTCACTGATATAATCAACTGAAATATTCCTGGCTTTTGATTGCTTTTGATGCCGAGGCAGACTGTACAATGCCGGTTATTCCTAGCCACTACGGAACATCACGATGACCGATCAACACGATACCGAACAAGCCTGGCGCGAGAAGCTAACTCCCGAGCAATTTCATGTCTGCCGGGAAAAAGGCACCGAGCCACCCTTTACCGGCAAATATACCGATTGCGACGAAGCCGGCGTCTACCGTTGCGTTTGCTGCGGTCACGCCCTGTTTACCTCCGAACAGAAATTCCATTCCGGGTGCGGCTGGCCCAGCTTTTGGAACCCTTTGAATCCGGAAAGCCTGGATCAGCATCCCGACAACAGCCATGGCATGCGCAGGGTTGAAGTGACCTGCCAATCTTGCGGCGCCCATCTAGGCCATGTATTCGAAGACGGACCGCAACCGACCGGCCTGCGTTACTGCATTAATTCCGTGGCGCTGACGCTGGACAAACAATCATGACAGCGCAAAAACACGTGCAAGATTTGCTGGATTTTATCGACGCCAGCCCCAGCCCCTGGCATGCGGTGGCGACGATAGAGCAAGGTTTGCAGGCATACCAGTTCCAACGCATTTTGGAAAGCGACTCGTGGTCGTTAGCGGCCGGCGGCCGCTATTATGTGATCCGCGACGATTCTTCAATCGCCGCATTTGTGATCGGCAAACAGGCGTTGGCGGAAACCGGCTTCAAAATACTCGGCGCACACACCGATTCGCCGGGTCTGCGTGTAAAACCGCAACCGCTGATCGACTCGGACAAACTGCTGCGTCTGGCTGTGGAAGTATACGGCGGCCCAATTCTCGCCACGTTTGCCGACCGCGACCTGAGCCTGGCCGGCCGAATTGCCTACCTGGATAGCGACGGCAATATCGCCAGCCAACTGCTACGCTTCGCCGAACCACTACTGCGTCTGCCGAATCTGGCCATCCATATGAATCGGGGTGTCAACGAAGACGGCCTGAAACTTAAAAAGCAAAGCGAGTTACCGCTGATATTCTCGGCCAGTGTCGAACAGCAATTACCCACCGACCGGTTTCGCCAATTGCTGGAACAAGCCACGAGCATTGCTGCCGACCGAATTTTAAGCTGGGAACTCAATGCTTACGACACCCAGAAAGGTACGTTTTGGGGCGACGAGCAACAGTTTTATGCCGATAGCCAACTGGACAATCTGGCATCCTGCCATGCCGGACTCACAGCATTGCTGGATGCCTCGACCCTGGATGCCGACAGCACCTTGGTCTGCGCGTTTTTCGATCATGAGGAGATCGGCAGTGAAAGCTGTAAAGGCGCCGCCGGCAGTTTTCTGCCCGATGTGCTTGAGCGCATCTCTAATGCAATGGGCAATAAGCTTGACGACTACAGGCGCTCGCTAGCCAACAGTTTTATGGTCAGCGCCGATATGGCGCATGCCTATCAACCCAACTTTCCCGGTGCCTACGAACCCGGCCACAAAATCATCGTCAACCATGGGCCGGTCATCAAGGTAAACGTTAACCACCGTTATGCCTCCGAATGCATTTCCGAAGCCACGTTTGTGCAGATATGCCAGCAGGCCGAGGTGCCTTATCAAAAATATGCGCATCATGGCGACCTGCCCTGCGGCAGCACCATAGGCCCGATAGCCTCGGCTAAATTGGGTATCCGCAGTGTCGATGTCGGTTCGCCGATGTGGGCCATGCACAGCATTCGCGAAAGCGCTGGCGTACTCGACCATGCCTATATGATTCGGGCCTTGCGGGGATTTTTCAGCAACCGATAATTTTTCAACTATCCTTGCCTGATGATTTTATCCGGTAGGGAATAACCTTGGTTTCCGTCTTTTCCACTGATGACGCATTGTTGTTGCGGCGTGCCGTCGAGCTTGTAAAGTGGGTAATCCTATGCTGCTGCGTCAGCCAGTCATCACAGGCTGACGAACTGAACCTGGAATACAAAGTCAAGGCAGCTTATTTATATAACTTCACCAAATTCATCACTTGGCCGGAAAAAACCAGCCCGACCTTTAATATCTGCATCATCGGCCGCGACCCCTTCGGTAGTTTACTGAGTCCGCTGGAGAGTAAAACCGTTCAGGACAAGCCAATCCGTTTGTTCAAGTTCGACGCCCCTAAGCAGGTTAAGGATTGCGATATCGTCTATTTTGACAACCCCGAGCAGCGCGCGGATCTTGCCTTACCGGGTGTGTTACTGGTCGGTTCCTTGAAAAAATCATTGACCGTCAGCAGTGAGCCGTTTTTTGCCGAATCCGGCGGGATGATCGGGTTTGCGCTGGACGATGGCAAAGTCAAACTGCACATTAACCTCAAGGCTTTGAAGCAAAGCGGTTTTAATGTCAGCGCCAAACTCATCGAAGTTGCCACACTGGTGGAGGGGGCCGAGCATGAGTAGACTCTTCTCCCGGCTATCGATCAAAGGTAAATTATTTACCATCGCTATTACCTCCAGCCTGTTTTCCATGCTGCTGGCTTTGGTGATTTTAGTGACGGTTAATGTCACCGAAGTGAAGCACAAAGCTCAGAGCGACTTAATGGCTGTGGCCAGTTTGATCGCCAATCGAAGTGTCGCCGCAGTGATGTTCGACGACACCAATTTGGCCAAGGAAAACCTGGTCTCCTTGAATAACCTGCCCGATTTGCGCAGTGCTTGCGTCTACACCAAAAAGGGTCAGCTATTTACCTCACTGGACAAGCAATCCGCCCCTTGTCCGGCTGCCTCACATGGCCTGCACAACCATTTCGATAAGCTCAGTCTCTACGTTTATCAACCCATGCGCCTGGACGATGAAATTGTCGGCGCCATTTTTCTGTCCTCCGATCTGAGTGCCGCTTTCTGGCGCGAATTACAGTTTGTCGGCGTCGTACTAATTGTGTTGTTTGTGGCTTTGTTTATTACTTTTTTACTAACCGCACCCTTATTAAATCGGGTTGCCAAACCCATCGCCCAACTGGCTAAAACCGCGCAAAAAGTCAGTCAAGAACACGATTATTCCTTACGTGCAGCCAAGCACAGCAATGATGAAATGGGCATTTTGGTCGATGCCTTCAACGATATGCTGGATACCGTCGAGATTCAAAACAAGGCCTTGGTTAGCGTTAAAAATAATTTCCAGGCCTTGTACGACAACAACCCAACCATGGTCTTTAACCTGGATTTGCAAGGGCAAATCATCTCGGTAAATCGCTTTGGCGCCAGACAATTGGGTTTAGGTGTTGAGGAACTGCAAGGCTGCTCTATATTCAATTTTGCCCATCCCGAAGACATCAGTAACTGCAATCAGTTCTTCCAAATCTGCCGCAATCATCCCGAGCAAGTCCATAAGCTGGAAAGCCGCATCATTTGCCGTAACGGCAATATCATCTGGGCTAGGGAAACCGCGCGCCTGGTCAAGGACGAAAACAATCGCCCTCACCTTTTATTAGTTTGCGAGGACATTACCGAAACACGGCGCCTGTCGGAAAAAATCGCCTACCAGGCCAGCCACGATGAATTGACCGGTCTGGTCAACCGCCGCCAGTTCGATATTCATATTCAAAATTTGGTACTGGAAGCACAAGCCAACGATAGCTACCACGTATTGTGCTATTTGGATTTGGATCAATTCAAAATCGTGAACGATACCTGCGGCCATCTGGCGGGCGATGAGTTGCTAAGGCAACTCGGCGAGGTGCTCCGCCAGCAAGTGCGTAGAATGGACATATTGGCTAGACTGGGCGGTGACGAATTTGGCATCCTAATGTCCTATTGTTCGCTGGAACAAGCCATTATCACCGGCGAAAAGCTGCGCAATGCGGTATGCGATTTCCAATTTGCCTGGGAAAACCGTAGTTTCAATATCGGGGTTAGCATTGGTATCGCCCCGATCAATCGCGCCTGCGGCAATGCTGTAGATGTATTGAAGGAAGCTGATGCCGCCTGTTACGCTGCCAAGGAAAAAGGCCGCAATCGGGTACATATATTTAGTCCTGACGACGAAGAGCTCACGTTGCGCCAAGGCGAAATGCAATGGGTCGAGAAAATCCGTATTGGAATCGAAAAAGACCGCTTCCAGCTATTCGGCCAATTGATTGTGCCTATTGCTGCTGATCGCGGCGGCCTGCATTTTGAAACTTTGATCCGTTACCGAGACGACCAAGGCAAAGTGATTCCACCCGGCGCCTTTCTACCCGCCGCGGAACGCTACAACATGGCTTCACCTTTAGACCGCTGGGTAATCTCACGCTTGTTCGAGTATTTGGCGACTACGCCCGGCTTCCTGGATCGTTTGGAAATGTGCTCGGTAAATCTGTCCGGCTTATCGTTGTCGGACCAAGCCATGCTGGGGTTTATCGATGAACAATTCCGCAAATGGCAGATACCGACTCATAAAATTTGTTTCGAAATTACCGAAACTGCCGCCATTAGCAATCTTTCTTATGCCCGGCAATTTATCGATTCGCTACGTCAAAAAGGCTGCTCTTTTTCCCTGGACGATTTCGGCAGCGGCCTGTCGTCATTTGCTTATCTGAAGAATCTACCAGTCGATTATTTAAAAATAGACGGGCTGTTTGTAAAGGACATACTGGACGATCGTGTGGATTTGACTATGGTTAAAGCGATTAACGAGGTCGCCCATGTGATGGGCAAAAAGACCATCGCCGAATTTGTGGAGACGCAAAAGATTTTCGATCTACTACAAACCTTGGGTGTGAATTACGCGCAAGGCTACGGCATTGCTAAACCGGTACCCCTGCGGGAATTATGAGAATTACTATGTTGAAAACAGTAAAGAAACGGCTTTTCAAACACTCTCTAGTCCTCAGCCTACTTGGCCAGCAGGCATATGCCGAACAAACCGTAAACGACTTTTTGGATCTATCGCCAGCGGAATTAGCCGATATTTCGGTCAGTATTGCCTCAGGCACGGCCAAGCCGGTATCGCAATCGGCGGCAGTGACCAGCGTCATCACCGCCGATCAAATTGCCACGATGGGCGCTACCGATCTGCACGAAGTGCTGGAAACCGTACCCGGCATGCACGTCACCATCCAACCGGTCACTAATGATTATAGTTACACCATGCGCGGCATTCGTAACGAAACCAATGCAGAAGTATTACTCATGCTCAATGGCACGCGTTTTTCGGTGCCTTATCAGGGCACCCACATGGCGGGAATGATCATCCCTGTCGAAAACATTCAACGCGTCGAGGTGATCCGCGGACCGGGCTCGGCGCTTTACGGCGCCGACGCTTTCGCCGGTGTGATTAATATCGTCACCAAAAAGGCTGCAGATATTGATGGCACCACGGTTGGCGCGCGTGGCGGCAACGCCGACACTAAAAGCGCTTGGGGCCAGTATGGCGGCAAATGGCAAGGCTGGGATGTGGCTAGTAGCCTGCAATACAGCCACAATGGTATCGATCCTGACCGAATCATCGCCGCTGACGCGCAAACCAAAGTCGATCAAGTGCTGGGCACGAATATTTCACTCGCACCCGGCCCCATGCAAACCCAAAACGAACGCTGGAACGGCCATCTCAATTTGCAGCGCAAACACTGGGATTTGGGCTTTTGGGCCTTCAACGAATCCAATTACGGGTTTCGTTCCGGCGCTTACGGCGCGCTGGATAACAACGGCAAGGGTAATGGCTCCAACTATCTGGCGGATGTGCGTTATTCGACCGAAGATGATCTGGAGAACTGGGAATTGCAAGCCCATGCCAGCTTCTTACATACTGACGTCTCCGCCAACATTTACGGTTTCCCGGCCGGTACGATATTACCAATCGGCGCGGACGGCAACGTCACCGATCAACTGGCGGCGACCAGAGGCTTAGTGATGTTTCCGGAGGGATTGCGGTTCATAGGCGGCTTCAAAAACACCGTCCCCAACTTTGAGTTAACCAGTATTTACAAGGGCTTTTCTGATCATCTAATTCGCGTGATCACGGGATTCCGATACGAAGAATTAAATACTCAGGAAGTGCGTAATTATGGTGCCGGCGTGATTGATAGCGCCAACCTCTCAGCAAATGGCATAAATCTAGCGGGCGGCCTGCAAGACGTTACCGGTACGCCATTAACACTGATAGGAGATCACCATAGAGACATATGGTCAACGGCAATCCAAGACGAATGGCAGCTTGCCCAAGACTGGCATTTAACCACCGGCCTACGTTTCGACCATTACTCCGACTTTGGCAGCACCTGGAACCCGCGCGCCGCGCTGGTTTGGGACATTAATCCACAGCTAACCGGAAAATTGCTGTATGGCCAAGCATACCGAGCCCCAAGCTTTCTGGAGCAATATCAGCAAAATAGCCCACTGTTTCTCGGCAATCCTACCTTGCGCCCGGAAACCATCTCGACCACCGAACTGGCATTCGACTATCGTCCCACGAAAGTTCTGAGAACAGCGCTGAATTTATATCATTATGAGGTCAAGGATTTGATTAGCGGCCCGATTTCGGGCGCCGGCACGCTGACCGAAAGAAATACGTCAGGTCAGGACGGCTATGGCAGCGAGTTTGAATGGGATTGGAAATTTCACGCCGATTGGAATCTGCGTGGTAACTATGCGTGGCAGTTTGCCCGAAACGAATCGACTCACACCAGGGTTAGCAACGTCCCTGAACATCATGTTTACACCGCACTCGCCTGGAACTTTATGCCGAAATGGCAGATTCAAACCCAAATCAACTGGATAGGTCACCGCCTTAGCAGCCCGGAAGATACGCGAGTTTTAAAAGATTATGAAACAATCGATTTGACTTTAAACGCTAAAAAACTGATGGGCTATCTGGATTTGACCGCATCGGCTCGTAACCTGCTAGATAACCATGGTAAGGAACCGGCTACATCCAGCTATCCATATAATCTACCCATCGCCGGACAAACTTTCTATTTCGAAGCAGGGTTACACTTTTAGTCAATTGGTTGCAGCGAATAATTCTGATGAAGGGCATCCAGAACATAGGTAACGATTTTACGGCTCAACCAAGCTTCGCCGGCAGAGACTGCGTGGATCATTCTATTGATATAAGCCGCCAGCGACAGACTATTTTGATAGCCCTTGGCACCAGCCAACACGCATTGCAGAATTTGCTCCTCATGTAAGTCATCGCCGATGATAACGATATTGCTCATCGGACTAGCCGCTAATAACAAATTGGTATAATCCGCAGTCTGACTCCCACGCAATGCAAAATTCAGCAAAATCATATTGGGTTGAAGCTGTTCAGCAGCATTAAGGGCCTGGATCTCATCAGAATAAAAAGCAATATCTGCTTGTGCCATCTGCATCATTGGCTGGATTTGACCGATGTTGTCGATTACTTGAATTTTCATGATAAATCTTGCTGTCTGTTAGCTGTCTGGCTTGCAACTTTCGTCTTCAGAACTCATTTACTACATTCCTAAACGGCATTGCCCCTTACTGTTAAATTCAGTTGGTAACATCGATAAATCCATGCAATCCACGTTTAGAATCGACTGCTAGCCAACTCCTTAAGTATTGCAGCTCTTCCGTAGATTGCAATTCTTCAAGGCTTTTTTTATTTTTTAACAATCTGAACGCGGCTGAGAGCACTTTGTAACTTTCGCCTACTATACCAGCTCGTCTTAATCCGACGATGTTAAGTCGATAGTGTTTCGCGGGACGCCCCCCGATCAGCATAAATGGAATCACGTCCATATTTATCCCGGTTGTGCCTTGAACGATAGCATAAGACCCAATCCGGCAAAATTGATGAACGACTACCGCTCCGCCCATAAAAACATTATTGCCAACCTCTACATGCCCACCAATCGCCACATTATTGGCAAAAATGGTTTTGTCGCCGACTGAGCAATCATGGGCAACATGACTGTTATTCATGAAGTAGCAACCGGAACCGATCTTTGTAGAACTACCAACCACAGTGGCTCTATGCGCGGTAAAACCTTCGCGAAATACATTGTTGTCGCCAATCTCCAGCCACGACTCGGTTTGCGCATCAAAACCCAAGTCTTGCGGCAATCCGCCCAGTACCGAGTGCGGATGTAAAACATTACCGTCGCCCATTTTGACATGCGCATGCACTACAGCATGCGCGCCTATTTGACTGTTCGCGCCTATCACTGCCCCCGCCTCTATCACTGCAAACGGCCCAACGCTGACATTTTCTCCCAGCATGGCGTCGATTTCGATAAAAGCGGTGGGGTGAATCAGTGCAGTCATGGTTAGCCTCTTGGATGATGTTCAGTATGTAATGCTTTCAAGCGCTGTTGGGCAATATGCGTATAAATCTGGGTGGTCGATAAATCAGAATGACCGAGCAGTAGCTGTACAACCCGAAGATCGGCGCCGTGATTCAGCAAATGCGTGGCGAACGCGTGCCGCAAGGTATGCGGCGACAAATGCTTATCGATACCTGCCAGTGCGGCGTAGCGCTTGATAATATGCCAAAAAGCTTGCCTGGTCATACACGTACCCCGTGCGGTAACAAACAGATAATCGCTTTGCCGATTGCCCAAGATTCCTTTTCTGGCAGTATTCAGATAGCGTTCGGCCCAATCCATGGCTTCTTCTCCCACCGGCACCAGCCGCTCTTTATCGCCTTTGCCGATGATACGCACACAACCCTGTCGGAAATTGATTTCTCCGAATTTAAGTTCGACTAACTCCGACACCCGCAACCCGGTAGCGTAAAGCATTTCGAGCATCGTCCTATCCCTGAAGCCTAACTTATCGGTAATTTCCGGCGCGTTCAGCAGCAATTCGACGTCGGTTTCTGACAATGAATCCGGCAAAGTGCGGCCAAGCTGTGGTGCATCTATCAACTGGGTAGGATCAACGTTGATTTTACCCTCGCGCAGCAGATAACCGTAAAAACGCCGTAAACAGGAGACTATTCTGGCCGACGAGCGGCTTGTTATGCCTTGCTGCTGACGGTTAGCCAAAAAGCCCTTGATCGTAGTTTCGTCAACAGCCGCTATATCCTTATCCTTCAACCACTTTGCAAACAATTTGAGGTCGCTACCGTAAGCCGATAGCGTATTGTCGCTTAAGCCGAATTCCAGCCACAACGCGTTTAAGAAAGACTCTATGATCTGCGCCGAATTCATTCGACGGTCAATTCCAGACCACGTTCGTGCTCAAGCAAACGGCGTTTAAGCGCGACAAACTCACCATCAGCCTGCCCCATAAAACCGCCGATGCCGTTCTTTGCCACTACGCGATGGCACGGGATAATCCCCGCATAGGGGTTGTTGCGGCAAGCCCGAGCTATTGCCCTAGGTCCGGAACCCAACTTCTCTGCCAATCCCGAGTATGTTTCTACTCGACCGATGGGAATCGCCAATAGCGCGCTCCAGACAGCGTTAGCATAAGCACTACCGTGGCTTAGCAAGGTGACATGCAGCTCAGTTCGCAAGGGGTTTAGCAGATAGCTTTGCACTCGGGCGGCTTGAGGCGACAAGACATTAGTTAATTGGCAACCAACATGCCAGGAAGCATCCGTAATGATTTCACCGACCATGGTCAATTTCAATTCTGCACCTAGCAATGGTACAGAGAGTATTGACTCTTCCCCATCCGTAACAGCTTGCCAAACGATATGTAAAGGCATGGCTCCTCACTTACTGTCGGCAAAAAAAAAGGCAGCTAAGCAGGCCACCTTTTTTTGTTTACTGATTCGATATGAACGAATCAAATTGCCGCGTATTAAGAAAGTTTCTCTTTGATACGTGCAGCTTTACCAGCCAAATCGCGCAGGTAGTAAAGTTTAGCGCGACGAACGTCACCGCGACGTTTTACTTCGATACTGCCAACCGATGGGCTATGGGTTTGGAAAACACGCTCAACACCAACGCCATGTGAAATTTTTCTGACGGTAAATGCAGAATTCAGTCCGCGATTACGTTTGGCAATCACGACACCTTCAAAAGCCTGCAATCTTTCGCGAGTCCCCTCGGTAACTCTTACTTGCACCACAACGGTATCGCCCGGTCCGAATTCCGGCACATCTTTTTTCAGCTGTTCAGCTTCCAATTCTTCAATAATTTTACTCATAACCACACCCTAAATTAAACAACTTCAGTTCTAAATTCTTTCAACAAAGCATCCTGCTCTGCGCTTAATGTTACTTTTTCAAGCATATCCGGCCGCCTCAACCAAGTCCGCCCCAACGATTGTTTCATACGCCATCGCTTGATGTCTGCATGATTGCCACCGAGTAAAACATCCGGAACATCACCAAATTCGCTGCGTTCGGGCCGGGTATAGTGCGGACAATCCAACAAGCCATCAACATGCGAATCTTGTTTAGCGGATTCCTCATCACCAAGCACTCCAGGAATTAACCTAGTAACCGCATCGATTACTATCAAGGCTGCGAGTTCGCCACCGCTGATTACATAATCTCCCAGCGACCACTCTTCATCACAGGCACCCTGGATAAAACGTTCATCTATGCCTTCATAACGGCCGGTCACGAGAACTAATTGGTCATAGCGACTGGCTTCTTGCAACAAATCCTGGCTAATCAATCGCCCCTGAGGACTCAAACAAACAACTTTACTATTTGGCAGACCCGTATGCTGCTTGGCCGCGCTTACAGCATCAAGCAAAGGCTGACATTTCATCACCATACCAGGGCCACCGCCATAAGGCCTGTCATCCACAGTCCGATGCTTATCGTGCGCGTAATCCCTCGGATTCCAAACCGACAATCCAACCAAGCCCCGCTCAATTGCTCTCCCAGTTACCCCGTAACTAGCAGCATCGGATACCATCTCCGGAAAGAGGCTGATCACATCGAAACGCATACCTTCAATTAAAAATCAGGATCCCAATCAACGACAATAATCCCATCGTCAAGATCGATTTTTAAGATTGTACTCTGCTGCAGGAACGGGATTAGGCGCTCTAACTCGCCGTCGACTACCACCAACACATCATTAGCGCCAGTCTCCAGCAGAGAATCGACCTTGCCTAATTTGCAACCTTCTTGATTAATTACTTCAAGACCAATAAGATCGGCCCAGTAATATTCACCGTCACTCGCTTTAGGTAGTTGCTGCTTGCTGATCAGGATTTCCGCCCCCATCAATTCAGCTGCATGGTCTCTGTCTCTAACGCCTTGTAACTCTGCAACCACCAAACTGCCTTGACGACGACCAGCAAGCAATTTGACTTCCCGAAGCAGGCCGTTTTTTCGCAAAAACCAAGGAGAATATTGCAATATATTTTCGCGAGGATCGGTATATGAGTAGACTTTTACCCATCCTTTTACACCGAAAACGCCGGACACTTGACCGACGTCCAAAAAATCCCCTGCTGGCAAAACTAAACTAAGCGGCTGCTTTATCAGCGTCTTTAATTAATTTGGCAACGCGATCAGTCGGTTGAGCACCATTGGTTTTCCAATACTGGACGCGTTCGCTGTCCAAAACTAATCTCTGCTCACCACCGCGAGCTAGAGGATTGAAGAAACCTACGCGCTCAATGTAGCGACCATCGCGACTGCTTCTGCTGTCTGTAACAACAACATGATAGAAAGGACGATTCTTAGCGCCGCCTCTGGACAAACGAATGCTTACCATTTGGATACCTTAAAAAACATTGAATCAAAAAACTTAATCAAACTATTCTACGCGATTTTCACAATAAGTGAAGGACAAATTACGACAATCACATTCTCATGCCGCGCATATTGCTTTTCAGACCGCGCATCATGTTCGCAATATTGCCCTTACTGAACTTTTTCATCATTTTTTCCATCATTTGATGCTGCTTCAAAACACGATTTACAGCCTGCAAATCCAGGCCGCAACCATCGGCGATCCGCTGTTTGCGACCCCCTTTGATTAGATCCGGAAAACGCCTTTCCTGCTTGGTCATCGAATTGATCACGGCAATTTGATGCGCCAGATCCTTATCGTTGACCTTATCTTTAATATCTTTGGGCACCCCCCCCATACCCGGCAACTTATCCATCATTGCGCCGAGCCCACCCATATTCTGCATTTGTTCCAACTGTTCCTTCAGGTCGTTCAAATCAAAGCTTTTGCCTTTTTGCAGCTTCTTGGCTAGTTGCTCGGCCTTTTTCTTGTCGACATTTTGTTCGATATCCTCGATTAACGACAGCATATCGCCCATACCCAGAATACGCGAGGCCAGACGATCAGGGTAGAAAGGTTCCAAGGCATCGGTTTTTTCGCCGACACCGATAAACTTGATCGGCTTGCCGGTAATATGCCTGATGGACAGCGCCGCGCCGCCACGCGCATCGCCATCGGCCTTGGTCAGAATCACGCCGGTCAACGGCAAGGCATCGTGAAAAGCCTTGGCGGTATTCGCAGCATCTTGGCCGGTCATACTATCGACCACAAACAAAGTCTCGATCGGGTTGATCGCTGCGTGCAAAGCCTTGATCTCCGCCATCATCTCGTCGTCGACATGCAAACGACCGGCGGTGTCGACGATAACCACATCCAGAAACTGACGCTTTGCCGCATCTATTGCTCTGTTAACTATGTCAACCGGATTTTCGCTGGCATCGCTTTCGAAAAACTTCAAGCCAACATCAGCGGCCAATGTCTCTAACTGCTTAATCGCTGCAGGGCGATAAACGTCAACACTAACCACCCCGACCTTCTTCTTTTTCTTTTCTTTCAGGTGGCGACCTAATTTTGCCACTGTGGTGGTTTTACCGGCACCTTGCAGGCCTGCCATCAGTACGATTGCAGGCGGATTGGTACGCAAATTGAGCTCTTCGTTAGCAGAACCCATCACCTTGACCAATTCCGACTGCACCACCTTGATCAGTGCTTGCCCGGGAGTCAAACTGGTCTGCACCTCCTGACCCAACGCGCGCCGTGTCACCTGATCAACAAAATCGGTAACCACTGGCAAAGCGACATCGGCTTCCAGCAAAGCCATTCGCACTTCGCGCATGGTGTCCTGGATGTTGCTCTCGGTCAGACGACCTTGGCCTTTAATTTTTTTTAGCGTGCCACTCAGGCGATCGGATAAATTATCAAACATATCTGCGTCTTTATTTTTTTATGGTTCCGGCGAATGTCTGCCAACACAAACGGATTACAACAATTGGTCGGCTTAGTTTAACATAACAGTATCGCAACACCTTTTGATTATTCCCCTACCATCGCCATGTACACCACATCTGTCGGTCTATTTACGATATTGAGCTACGTGATCGCCACGCTATTGATCGTCAAAGAAATTTTTGGCGCCAAGCAGCATCGTATATCTATGCAACTGGCTTGGCTGGGCGCCGCCCTGCATAGCGCCTACACCATCTTGAACGTGCAAAACCACGAGGGATTTAACTTCAGCTTTTTCAGCACTGCATCGCTGGCAGGGCTGGTTATATGCGTTTTACTACTAGTTGCCACATTGGACAAACCAGTAGCGAAATTAGGCGTATTGATTTTCCCAGTCGCTGCAGCGACGCTGATTTTGGATATGAGTTACCCGGCAACACCACACCTGCTGATCAATCACAACTGGCAAATGAGCATTCATATCTTGACATCGATTTTGGCATTCAGCCTGCTCAATATCGCCGCCTTACAAGCCATTTTATTGGCGGTTCAGGATCAACAGTTACGCCATCACCACCCCAAGCGCTTTATGCTAGCTTTACCGCCTTTGCAGGCCATGGAATCGCTGTTGTTTCAAATGATTGCAACGGGATTGCTGTTTTTGACTGCGTCCTTGGTCACCGGCTTCTTTTTCGTTGAGGATTTGTTTGCACAGCACTTGGTTCATAAAACCGTACTGTCAATCCTGGCCTGGATAATTTTTTCTGCGCTACTGGTTGGCAGGATTCGCTATGGATGGCGCGGCCAAAGCGCGATTCAGTGGACACTAATCGGTTTTACTTCGCTACTACTGGCCTATTTTGGCAGCAAAATGGTGTTAGAGCTGATATTGAAAAAAGTTTGACCTATTAAAGCAGCCTCAAGTTCGGCAATACAATTATCCGAAGCTAAAAGCCGGCCGAAACTATCGCCGCCTTCATAGTGACCGCAGCTTCAAGGCCGGGTTTTTGGGCCAATATATAATCCAACATCATCCCTGCCGCGTCGTAAACTCCTTGCTCCGCGTACAAGTTAGCCAACTTGATTTGCACCAAAGTATCTTGAGGGAATTGACCTATGTAGTTATTGTAGGCATCAATCGCTACCAGCACATCGCCATGCAACCGCTGCATTTCCGCATACAAGGGCAAATATAAGGGATTCAACTGCGACAAGCACTCTAACGCTAGATTCGCCGTATGAATATCATCGCTATCAACACCAATATCCGCGATTCTTATCAAAGCCTGCTCGACCAACACACCACCACCGTCAACAATTTGTCGATACGCCTCCAGGGCCTGAGCTGATTTGTGTTGCAACTCAGCCGCGTAACCGGCAATCAATTGCCGATACGGCTCAACCGCCTGCTGATCCTGGTGCTTGTCCAAACTCGCCAGCAAATCACTCAATTCTTCGGCTTTTTTATGCTTGAACAGCAAGCCCGCCCTTTGCTTAAGACTTGAAAGATTTCCATGACTTTTGGCCTTGGCAAAATGCCGCGTATTTTTATCATGAACAATCTCTACGAAGCGTTTTTCAAACTCGGCGAACTCAGTCTGGATATCTGCTGGTATCTTAGTAGCAACAGCCTTCCACAATCTCACACGCCCGAAACTTCTATCCTTTCGATATTGCTCAACTACCAAACCAAAATTTGGTGTATCCGCATACTCCTGCTGTCTGGCTTCGACTCTTTCGACTGCATCGCCCAACAAGCGCATCAACTTTGTTGTGCCCTCATGATAGGCGTCGTAGAAAACGTTGCCAAGCTGCTTAGCTTCCTCCGCACTCCATTCTTCGTCGTTAAATGGCTTGGTCAAATTAATAAAACTTCTGATACCAAAACTCTTTACGAGCTTGCTGTAATGCCTATGTTCGCGCTTAAACTTCTTCTCGATCTGATCGAGTTTTTTTTTATCTTTATAGTTTTCAATGACCCCATCAGCGCTATACATCTCATCGTTTATACGGCGGGCGTTTTCCGCCAGACGGGCAATTCCTGTTATCTGAAATTGAGCACGCCTCAACTCGTCAAGAATTTTTTTATGATATTTATCGTTTTCAGCAGGCTCGCTGACCCGCTCGGCTATAATTTTCGCCACATTAACGGCGCCATCTCGAAACTCTATTTCTGATATAGGCAAATACTCTATATTGCTGACTTTGGCGGAGCTGCCGGAAATGTTGAAAATCCGACACCCCATGTCGGTCAAGTGTTTTGCCTGAAAACTTAGCGAGAGGATGGCTTGAGCAAAATCGCAACTAGTGGGTGCCATAAAACCGGCATTTGTCTCTACTTGCAGCGATGTCAAATTAAAGCGCGGTCCGGCCAATTGTTCGTCGCTACCGGAGGCATGAGTAAAGCCCTCCCTGGTAAAGCACAAGTCCACACCAGCGAGCACGATTCTTTTGAACCCGAAATGATACGCCACACTTAAAGCAGTATTAGTTACGGTCGGCCCCGCACTTCCAATATTCGCAACGTTAAGCGGAGACGGCCAAGGTAGTCGCTGACCAAGATAAAGTCTAAGACCCTGCCATTGATTCACTAAAGTCGGGACAGTGTGATAGGAATAAACAAAAATGGGTTTATTGCTGAACTCCAGCATTTCCTTGCTAATATCAAAGCTCAACTCAGTCGGATCCACCGAAAACACAAAATCAGGCTCAATATTGGCTTGTAATAATTGTCTTGAAATCCTGGAAACTGCAAAAACTACAACCTCCTCGCGATGCAACTTAAGCCATGGCAAAACTTCGTCCAGCGACGGGCCACCGGCCAGCAGTAACACGGTCTTATCGGTAAAGGCTTTTTCCAGTAATTTTGCCGGCCTTCCATTATCGGCCAAATTAATAATCTGCTTGGCAATGAACGCCTCGCTGCCCAGCTCAACACTAATTTGCCAATGCAGTTGCGATAGCACTTCCGTGATATACCAACTCAACTCCGCATACTCATTTATATGATCATCTTGCGCACAAATCGCGTTGTAGGATCGTACTGCATTGATATAAAGATAATCGTTTATTTTGAAGCTTTTAATAGCCTCCGGCCATTGCTCTAAACTGATACAAAGAATCTTCTCATCCAAGCCATCAAGCAATTGGCTGTTTTTTAAAGCCTGCAGCACAGCTTCCGGCTCAATGAAGATATAGCGCGTACCTTTAGGCAACGGTTTGCTTTGCAAATAAGCTGGCAATAGACCAGAGTCCGTGCCGATAATCACATTAAGCGCATCTTCACTAAACAGATCCTTACCGTACTTCGCATCAAACAGCGCATCGGCACTAACTTTATCGAAACTGTTTCTATTTAGATTGAAAAAGTATTTTTCGCCAAAGTTATTTACGCTTATAGGCCCTAAATCGTAATGTGCCACTCGACCAAGTTCGTCAACCATTTGCCGTGCCTTATTTAAATTTTACGGATCACCATTTCAAATGACAGCTTAGCAATCCCACCGACTGACATCGTCATATCAAAGCAATAAGCAACGATAAAGCGCTCGACACCTATTGTAATAATTTCAAAACACCTTGGGTTGCTTGATTAGCTTGAGCTAACATCGCCGTACCCGCTTGCTGCAAAATCTGACTGCGACTTAAGTTTGCTGTTTCGGAAGCGAAATCGGCATCCATAATTCGCGAACGTGCTGAGCTTTGGTTTTCGATTGAGGACTGCAAGTTAGAGATAGTGGTTATAAATCGATTTTGTATCGCACCTAAATTCGAGCGGAACGTATCTATTCGTTTTATAGCGGTATCGATGGCAGATATTGCTGAACGGACTTTTGTAGAAGCCGCTCCCGACCCAATAGAATAACCTGCTGTGCCAAAAAGCGCACTTAGGCTGGTGACTTTGATCAAGTCTGAAACCGTAACAGAAACTTGGTTATCTGCAGCCGTATTCGCGCCCACTTGAAAATTTGCACCTATTAACGAGCCATTTAAGATTTTTTTACCGTTAAACTCGGTATTTTGAATAATCCTTTTAACTTCAGCTCCCAATTGTTTGAATTCAGCCTGCAGCTTATCTCTGTCGCTGCCGCTTACCGCTGCTCTGTTAGCTGCTTGTACGGCCAGGTCGCGCATTCTCTGCAAAGTTTCAGTGATAGTCCCCATCCCTGCTTCAGCAGTTTGCGCCATTGAGATACCGTCATTGGCATTGCGCATGGCAACGGTCATACCGCGAATTTGCGACGTCATCCGATCAGCAATCGCTAGACCGGCAGCGTCATCCTTAGCACTATTGACTCTCAAGCCTGACGATAAACGCTCCATCGACATTTGCAGACTATCATTAGTCCGCGCCAGAAACTTCTGGCTATTCAATGAAGCAATATTTGTATTGATGACCATTGATGATGGCATGATCGTTCTCCCGGTTGATACTAAATGGAATAGGCATTATTGCCGCCACTAAACATCAATCACTTTTCATGCCAATACATAAAAATCCCTTTTAAATTCAATAATTAATAAATTTAAACCCTCTTAATGTCATCATTTACGACTGAAACACACCTGATCAATACCCGTTTTGCTGTTTAACTAGACTTGGAACAATTAGAACGACATTTTTTTGACTATTACGTTTGAAAACCAGTGTCTAGCCACCACGTCAAATATCACACAGCTAA
This sequence comes from Methylomonas albis, assembly GCF_014850955.1. Taxonomy (NCBI): domain Bacteria; kingdom Pseudomonadati; phylum Pseudomonadota; class Gammaproteobacteria; order Methylococcales; family Methylococcaceae; genus Methylomonas; species Methylomonas albis. The sequence goes on along the minus strand of NZ_JACXSS010000001.1, from coordinate 855,089 downwards.
AAACAAAAATATATACCATTAAAATCAATGATATAACCAAACCTCACGTAATTTGAAAGTAGCTATTTTAGTGCATAAAAGGGTTACGACAATACCGAGAACAACCGTGCGCTAAATCGCCGACAAGTGGTTGCCTGCTATGTACATAAAAGAGGAATGAAGGCGGCATTTCATTGCCGCTATAGCAGCAATCAGTAAACTTTGAGGGCAATAAATCGCTGAAGAGCGAATTGTAAAGTGATGACTTGAAAAATACGGGGAAAACCTTAACTGGCTGACTTATGAATAACTGTTATAAGCCTGCACTGCCTTGCGACCACGATCCAATACCGATTGCTGGGTAGCCGAGCACATTTTTTGTTCTTCTATATAAGAAATAAAAACAGCGTCTTGCTCAAGCATCGACTGAGCTAATTGCTTGATAAGCAGTTTTTTATGCTCGGATAAGGACGCGGCGCTCGCAAAAAACCGTTCTAAATAAACTTGTCTCTCATCCAAAATATCAGCCAAACGCTCCCATTCGGCTTTTAACAGACAACCTTGGATATTGTCAGCAAAACATTGCAACTGCTGCTGACATTTCACCAAATCCGGATCATGGAGATCAACAGACATCAGGCAATCGCATCCCAAGCTTCTTTAACGTCTTTCATCAACACGGTTACTTCATTCAATATGTCTTCGCTGTTTTCACTACTTGCCTGTAACAATCGAAAATTGATGTAATCGTAAAGTTGACGAAGATTGACGGCAATTTCTCCTCCCTGCTCTATGTCCAGCACTTCATTTAACCCCCCCACTATGCCAATTGCCTTGGAGATATAGATACTTTTCGCTTCCATATCGCCATGCGTAATTGCACCTTTAGCAGAATTGATTCGCGCCAAAAATCCTTCCATCAACATTTGTATCAAGCGATGAGGAGATTCCTCGCCAAAATTGCTGGAGGTATGAACCTCAGCATATTGTCTAGCGCCTTTTCTATGAGCATCAACGTACATGGGAAAACCTCTTTATTACAGTTTGCTGATCCAGTTACTTAAGAAAGAACCGGTTGATTTAAATTTGCCGACTGAAACGTCCATTGCCGTAAATTGCTTTTGCAATGTCTTTTGCAGATTATCTAATCTAACCTGCACGTCGGCCCTGCGATCTCCTAAGGTAGTCAATTGTTTTTTCAGCGATGTTTGCTGACTATCCAAAGGTCCACCGGATTGCAAAAAATTATCCAATTTTGAGTAAAGCCGAGTCGCCACACCATCGGTCGACGAAAATACGTCGCTTACAGACTGCAAACTGGCGCTCAGTGCGGTGTTAAGTTGCGTGCTATCCAATGACATCACGCCGTCTTTATCTATTTTCACGCCTATCATGGCTAATGAATTGTAGCTTCCGGTTGCCGAAGAAACCGGATTTGCGGAGTCCTGCCTGACTTGAGAAGCCACATAGCGCAGGGTGGCATCGCCAATTAGCGCACCATTTCCTGAGCTGCTACCACCGGTACCACCACCGTATTTACCTAAGTCTTTGGCGGTTGTATGCAGTTTATTGTAAGCAGTTACAAAACTCGTCAAAGTTTTATTGACAGCCTCGTTATCCAAACTAACATCGACATTCACCTTTGTACCAACTTGAGCAGATTTCAAATCTAAGGTCAGACCTTGTACAACGTCGGTTATAGAATTGGTGCTGCGCGTCGCTGTTTGGCCATCAACTTTGATAATAGCGTCGGCAGCCGCTGCCTGAGCACTCAAATTAGTGGAAAAAATCTGTGATAATCCGGCCGTGTCGGCGGTGTTTCCATCGTCGTCGCTACCCGTAACGGTAAATGCGTTTGCTAACCCGGAGTTTTTGGCTGTGAGGACCAACTTGGAAACTGTACCGGTACCGGTAGAGTTATCGACATTGACGATACTTGCACTAACGGTGGTGTTACCCGACGCATTGTTGATAGCATCACGTATGCCGGTTAACGTGTTATTGCTAGAGGTGACAGCTACATCAAATGAAGTCCCCGCCGTCGTCGCAATAGTCAAAGACCCCGTACCCACCGTGGCTGTCGAACTTGCAAACTCCCCGGAAATAGATTTTTGTGCCTTCGCTAATTGCGTAACTTCCAGAGCATAAGAACCCGCAACTGAGCCTGTGCCGGCAGTAACCTTTAAAATGGATTCGTCGGTAGATGTGGCTTTATGCGTTTTGAACAGATTCCCATCTTTGAGTTTATTTACAACAGTCTGAAAATCCGACAACGCACTTTTCAAGCTGCCGATCCCGCTCAATCGAGTATTTGCGGCATCTTCTTGTCGTTGAATAGCATTAAATGCCGGCTGACCTTCAGCCGACACTAATTGCGTAACTAGGGTGCCAATATCAATACCGCTACCGATACCTGTTGACGAAACTATGCTCATGACACACTCCTCACCCGACTAACTTTACTACGCACGATCCTGAATCATCGAGCCTTGTTGGCCATCCAACTCCTGCATTCTTCTGATAAACGCCAGCATTTCTTCCGAGGGAATTTGCCGCACAACATCGCCAGTTTCACTATCGACAACTTTCACCACTAATTCCTTGGTTGAATCGTCTACTTTGAATTGGAGATTGCGGTTAACTGATTGAAGCAGCGAATTTCCTTTATCCGCAGCTTTTTTCACCGAATCGAAAGAAGGCTTGGCTTCATTCTGTTTGTCCTGCTCTTGGTTCGAAACTGAAGAGGACACAGTCGCAGCACTTTGCAAAGCGGAAATACCGAGGCTACGCTTTTCAGCGTCGGCTTTGGCACCCGCAAATGATTTTTCATCCGTTTGCTTATCGGCTTTAGCAACAGTCACGGGAGATAGCTTTAACACATTTGAAATCTCACTGTTCATGACATTCACCTTATGCTTTTCGTATTAAATGGGAGGTTACGGTCCGCAACCTCCCTATCAAAACTACCTTAGCAAACTCAACACGGACTGACCGGACTGATTAGCCTGCGCCAACATTGCTGTACCAGCTTGTTGCAAAATTTGCGTTTTACTCAAATTGGAAGTCTCAGTTGCAAAATCGGTATCCAAGATACGTGATCTAGCAGCACTTTGATTTTCTATCGAAGACTGCAAGTTAGCAACCGAAGTAGTAAACCGGTTTTGAATCGCACCCAAAGTAGATCTGAAAGTATCGATCTTTTTAATCGCACTATCAATAGCCGATATCGCCGATCTAACTTTGGCGGAACCCGCAGCGGACCCTATCGAATAACCTGTACCAAATAGCGCGCTAAGACTGTTAACCTTTACCAAGTCTGAAACAGTAACAGAAACTTGGTTGTCGGTCGTAGTATTGGCACCTACTTGAAAATTAGCACCAGCCAGCGAACCGTTCAGAATTTTTTTACCGTTAAACTCAGTGTTCTGAATAATCCTTTTTATCTCCAGCCCCAGCTGTTTAAACTCGGTTTGCAGTTTGTCTCTGTCTGTACCACTCACTGCGGCCCTGTTGGCAGCTTGAACACCAAGATCACGCATCCGTTGCAGCGTGTCGGTTATCGCCCCCATACCAGACTCTGCCGTCTGCGCCATCGAGATACCGTCGTTAGCGTTCCTAACCGCCACGGTCATGCCACGGATTTGCGATGTCATTTTGTCACTGATCGCCAAACCTGCCGCGTCGTCCTTCGCTGAGTTAATTCTCAAACCGGAAGACAACCGCTCCATTGAGGTAGACAGCGAGTCGTTAGTTTTATTCAGAAAACGTTGACTATTCAACGATCCGACGTTTGTGTTGATTACCATTGCCATGATGTTACCCTCCAAATTTCGAAAACATTCAACGCTTCGAAAATTTTGTGTTGTGTTGAATTAAAAAAGATTTGTTTCAAACTCGAATAATTTATCGGCCCGGGTTTGCAGAACTTTAACCCTCTCATTCAGAAATATTGGGCGAATTCGCCCTGCGCCCTTAAAAAATCGGCTTCACGGCCAATGTCCAGCCAGTAGTCGTTGACAGGAAACATAGATACCATCTCGCCTCGAGCCACTTGCTGGTTCAATAAAGTCGGCATATCCAGCTTTTTCTGAGCCGCGATGCAGTCGATCAAACTGTGATCCAGTACATAAATTCCCGCGTTGGCCAAACAGCTTTGCAGCGGCTTTTCTTCTATACCAATGACGCGTTGCTGTTCCAGAGTCACCACGCCGTAAGGAATTTGGTACTCGTACTGGCGTACGCATAAGGTGGCGATAGCTTGTTGTTCGTTGTGATACGCCAGCAGCCTGGAAAAGTCGATCTGGGTCAGAATATCGCCATTCATCACAATTAACGGCACGTCCGGCAAATTGTCCGGCATTAAACCGATAGCCCCAGCCGTCCCCATAGGCTCGGTCTCATCGATATAGTCGATCTTAATTCCCCAACGCCCGCCATCACCAAAGTAGTCTTTGATTTGCTGCGCTCGGTAATGCACGGCTATATAAAACTGTCGAAATCCTGATTTAACGAAATTCTCAATGATGGTTTCCAGAATCGGCTTGCCGCCGATTTCTAACAGCGGCTTGGGGCATTCGTCCGTATAAGGCCGCAACCGCGTACCGAATCCACCTGCCATCAAAAACACCGGATTGGGGAATGCCGGCTGTTTATACAGCGCCTGCAGCGACTCCAGCCGCACCACCCTGCCTTGTTCATCGACAACCGGCAATTGGTAGAGGTGATGACCCTCCATCATGGCAATCAATTGGGTCTTGCTGTCATTTAATGCGGCAACTTTCGGCCGCTTATTCATCACCTCAAAAACCGGACGATCCAAAGACAACCCACGGATCAAAGCCCGGCGAATATCGCCATCCGTCACCACACCCAGCAATTTTTCTTGGTCGTCCACGACCAAAGCAATCTGCAATGCAGCACGGTCTATCACCTCGATAGTCGCTCGCAACGTCGCTTCCGGACGAATCAATACCTGCTGCCAATGTTGTTTCATTTATCAATCCTGTTGCAAATCCTGTATGTGCGAACGCGGCGGATAGACAATCTGCTTGCAACCGACATCGCGCGTCACCACGCTGCCCGCGCCCACCACACTGCCGGAACCGATACGTATGCCTTGAATGATGGTGGCGCCGGTGCCGATGTGCACCTTGTCGCCCAATTCCACCCCGCCACTCAACACCGCACCGGGCGCGATGTGTACATCGCGGCCAACGCAACAATCGTGCTCGACAATCGCCCCGCTATTGACTATGCAGTTTTCAGCAATTTTTGTGCCTGCCTGAATAATGACACCCGCCATAACCTGTACGCCCTCAGCCAGTTGCACATCGCCCGCAGCAAACGCGCGGGGATCGACTACCGTTTGAAACCGATAACCTTGCGCCACACATCGTTGATACAAGGTTGCCCGTAAGTCGGCGTCGCCTGGCAGAGAGCCTATGCCGTTGACTAACGCGATACCATCCGTTGCATAAGCTCGTATTGCCGAGTCATCGCCCAATATCCTGACCCCGAAATGCTCGCTTCCGGGCAATCGGTGAGGATCGGCGATGCCCAATATCTCAATCTCCAACCGCCGTAACATGTCGAGCAGTACCCGCGCATGTCCGCCACTTCCCAGCAAAATGACCGGCTTACTCATTCGATCAAGTCATCCACGTCGTAACCACGGCGACTGGTTTGACCAAGCAATCGCCAATATTCCATCGGACTCAGGCCGGTTCCAGGCCGCTTGGTCGTCAAATTTTCGGCGCTAAAAGCTTCACCGGCTGCTATCGAACTATTCGCCACCAAACTTTTGCGGGCGACCGTGCGATTTTCTAATTCCACGGCTTGTGGCATCTTGCCGGGACGGCCAAGCGCCTGTTCGACAGCGCGAATATCCCGCACCATTTGCTTTAATTCAGCGGGTTCCAGTGACACTTGGTGATCCGGACCTTGTTGACTGCGATCCAAGGTAAAATGTTTTTCGATCAATACTGCGCCCCGCGCCACAGCGGCAATCGGCACGACCAGCCCTTCGGTGTGATCCGAATAACCGACCGGCAGGCAAAAAGCCTGCTGCAACACATCCATTGCCCGCAAATTCACATCCTTCAGCGGCGTCGGGTACTCGCTGGTGCAATGCAGCAAGGTGATTTTTTCATGTAAAACCGCTTGCCCCGTTTCCGAACTATATGCTTGCTGAAATGCCGCCGGATACGGTTGCCCCCCACCCAACAAGCCAAACGCCAAAACCCCCAGCGCGGCCTCCACCTCACCTAGCGTGGCCATGCCGGTGGAGACAATGATGTCCTTGCCGGTTTGGGCATGGGCCAGTAAAAAAGGCCCGTTGGTAATCTCGCCCGACGGAATTTTCAGTTTGCATAGACCGAGTTCGTCCACCAAAAACGCCAGACTATCGAAATCAAATGCGGTCGAAAGAAACTCGATACCTAGGCTTTGGCAATAGTCACGTAACTGAAAATGAAACTCGTATTTCAGCTCCAGCTTGCGCAACATGTCCAATTGGCTTTCGGCGGCGCCTGTCGTGTGTTTTTGATAGTCGGCCTTACTCGCGGACTGGGTGACCAGTTTTTCGGCTTTGAAGGTCTGGAACTTCACGGCATCAGCACCCGCCGCGACTGCGGCATCTACCAATTGCATGGCGGATTGCAAACTGCCGTTATGGTTGACACCCGCCTCGGCAATAATGAACACACTCATTCAAGCACCTCTAAATCGAAAAAACGCTTCTTCAGCAGCCCATTTATCGGCGTCTGTTTCAGTAACTCTTTGATCTTCAACGATGCACCGCCTCGTCCGTAGGGATTTTCAACCTGCGCCAAGGTGTCGGAAAATTCCTCAGAAAATACCGTGAGCAAGGCAGCGCGGATCGCATCGGCCTGCGGCTCACAATGCAATACGCTATCCGCGCAAATTCTTCCACGCTGGCGGTCGCCAATATTCACGGTGGCGACATGAAAAGCCGGCGCTTCTATGATGCCGCTGGACGAATTGCCGACGACCGCATCAACCTGCTGCAAGGTTGACAAATAGCGCAAAGAACCCAGGGACACATAGCTGCTTACTCGGCTGGGATGGCGTTGCCGATACTCATCTATCATGCTGGCGATAACCCTGCCGTCGGCATCGGCGTTGGCATGGGTGAATATGATATGAACATCGTCGAACTCATCCAAAGCCCGCAGCAGCTGGGCAAACTGCTCAGCCGCCGTCGCCGCTTCCAAAGTCACCGGATGAAAGGTGACCAACAGGTTACGTGTCCCAAACTTGAAATCCAGCGCTTGTTCCAGCTCAGTTTTATCCAGCAATGGCAACTTATAAACGCTGTCCAGTCCCGGCGCACCGACATTGAACACGCGATCAGGCTGCTCACCGAGCTGAATCACCCGCTGCCGATACACCTCGGTTGAGGTGAAATGTAGATGAGCCATTTTGGTAATAGCGTGGCGAATGGCATCGTCGACCGCGCCTTCGGTAAGTTCGCCGCCGTGGATATGTGCGATGGGGAGGCGCAAGTTCATTGCTGCCTGCGCCGCCGCGAATATTTCGAAGCGATCACCCAGCACAACGACGATGTCCGGTTGTAAATCGTCTAAGGCATCGGCGAAACCGATCAAGCCCAAACCCATTGCCTTACTGATGCCCACCGGCGTATCCGACGATAGCAGCATTTCCACCTTGCGGTTGATCGTGAAGCCGTCAGCAGCGATTTGCTGCCAGGTCAAACCGAACTCTGGCGACAAGTGCATGCCGGTCACTATCAGCTGCAATTCCAAATCCGGATCGGTTTGAATTTCCTTCAACAGCCAGTACAACAAACCGTACTCGGCTCTGGAGCCAGTGACGACACAGATTTTGCGTGGTGTGGCGACCATCATAAAACCACGCTGCTGGGCACGTTGACCAGCCGATCCGCGAGATAGCGCGATTGAGCCAAGCTATCACGTTGGCAATGTTGGTACATCGGCAAATCCGGCATCAGTTCCCATAGCGGTCGAGTCATCACCCCCTGGGCATTGCTGTATTCCAGGAAGGCGTCACGCTGCTGCATGTCGTCCAGCAATAAGGCATTCAGCCAATAATTGGATTGAGCACTGGTCGGTTCCGCGAAAATGTGCGCACCGTTGGCTTGCGCCCAGTCCCGATAGCGCTCGGCCAATGCGCGTTTGCATTCGACAAAACTCGGCAATTGTTCCAGTTGGGCCAGACCCAATGCGGCGTTCAGGTTCGGCATGCGGTAGTTGTAGCCGATTTGATCGTGTGCGAATTTCCAGGCATGCGGCATTTTGGCAGTGGTCGTCAGATGCTTGGCTCGGCGCGCCAGATCCTCGTCGTCGGTCAAAATCATACCGCCGCCGCCGGTGGTGATGATTTTGTTACCATTAAAACTTAGCACACCCAGCTTGCCGAAAGTGCCGCAATGCTGACCGTTGAGTCGACTGCCCAAGGCCTCAGCCGCGTCTTCGACCAACGGTATGCCATGGCCATCACATACCTTTAACAACCCGGTCAACTCACACGGATGGCCGAAGGTATGCATCGGTAGACAAGCCGCGATGCGCTTACCGCTGCTTTTGTTATATATACCGCCATCACGGCGTTCGCCGTAGCATTCCAGAAAATTGCTTAGGGCGGTCGGCGACAAACCCAGCGTCGCCGCATCAATATCCACAAACACCGGCTCCGCGCCGCAGTAATGAATCGCATTGCAGGTAGCAACGAAAGTCACGGCTTGAGTAATCACTTCGTCGCCCGGCTCAACACCAGCGAGCAACAGGGCGATGTGCAAGGCGGCCGTGCCATTGACAGTCGCCACCGCGTGCTTGGCACCGGTATATTCGCCAATCTTAGTTTCGAACTCGCTGACATAGGGGCCGACGCTGGAGACGAAGGTGCTATCAATTACATCCAGCAGATACTGTTTTTCATTGCCGGCGAAGCGTGGTTCATGCAAGGGGATGAAGGTGTCGGTCTGGTAAATCTCCCGTACAAAGTCGACGAAACGATCAAACATTGTAAATATCCGCTTTATATCGTTTCAGATTGTCCGCATTGCCGAACCAGGCCACGGTGCGACGCAAACCTTCCTCCAAAGTCACTTGCGGGGCAAAACCGGTCAATTGCTTGATCTTGCTGTTGTCGCACCACAAGCGGTTCACTTCGGACTTTTCCGGACGTAGCCTTTGTTCATCCACCAAAAACTCCACATCGCTGGCCATGATGTTTTTAATCAGGTTTAGCGTGTCGCCGACAGAAATTTCAAAGTTGGAACCGATATTCACCGTTTCGCCGATGGCTTGCGCCGCTTCGGCCAGGGCGATAAAACCCCGGCAGGTATCTTCCACATAATTGAAATCACGCGTCGGCGAAACGTCGCCCAGTTGAATCTGTTTTTTACCGGCGGCAATCTGGGTGATGATGGTGGGAATCACGGCGCGCGCCGACTGTCGGGGACCATAAGTATTGAAAGGCCGTGCGATAGTGACAGGCAAATTGAACGCATTGAAAAAACTCATCGCCATCGCATCGGCGGCAATTTTCGAAGCACTGTAGGGCGATTGCGGTTGCAACGGATGCTTTTCATCGATAGGCACGTATTGCGCGGTGCCGTATACCTCGCTGGTTGAAGTATGAATCAGGCGTTTAACGCCATTGTCCCGAGCCGCCTGGCAGATATTTAATGTACCGCGAATGTTGGTATCGACATAGCTATCCGGCGCTTGATAGGAATACGGAATCGCGATCAGCGCCGCCAGATGAAACACCGTATCAATATCGCGGCAGGCAAGCCGGCAAAACTGCGGATCGCGCACATCGCCGCTGACCACTTCAATATCGTCTTTGCAGGTGGCATCCTCCAGCCAACCCCAGGAATTAAACGAATTATATTGCGCCAGCGCCCGCACCTGAAAACCGCGCGCCGCGAGCATTTCCACCAGATGCGAGCCGATAAAACCGTCGGCGCCGGTGACTAAAACCTTATTCATACCAGTCCTTGTTTAATGTACGCCTCAGCAATGGCCCAATCTTCTTCGGTATCTATGTCCAGACTTTGGATCGCATTCGTCACCAGCGGCACCGTTTTTGGCGGATAAAACGATTTGTGTTCCAGCAAGTAATCGGTCTTGCATAAGTACATAGCGCCGTTTGGTGTCAGCAATGGCTGGCTCTGCTGACGCGATGTCTGGGTTGGTTTATCGCTATCCAAAGGTTGCATAAAGCCGCTCTCAACTCGAAACAGCGTAGTCAAATCGCGGTGAATTTCCTTGCAACCCACCACGGCTTCCGCTTGTCCTGACTTTAGAATCGACCAAGCCTGACGAATTATAGTCGGGGAACGAAATGGCGAAGTGGGTTGCAACCACATCAGCCAATCGGGAAGGTAACCGTAGGTGTGTAGAAACCAGTCGAGAGCGTGCTCTGCCACTTGAATAGCGGAAGCAGTATCCGTGGAAAAATCTGCCGGTCGCAAGAACGGCGCCGACAAACCTATTCGCTCGGCTACGTCTGCATAATTTGCGGAATCGGTCGATAGAATGGCTAGGCAATCGGATAAATTCGCTTCCGATACGGCCGTGGCAGTCCAAGATAGTAGTGGCTTATCGCCAAGCAACTTGATATTTTTGTCGGCCACCCCCTTTGAACCACTACGCGCAGGAATAACGATGAGTGTGTTAATTTGCATTGTCGTGTTTTAATTTGTCCAGGAAAACTAAAATTCCATACAAGGATAGACTTATCTGCTTTAGCCTGCGGCGCCACATCCGGCTCCATCAAAATTGGATTTGATACACCACAGTTATGACTTCGCGACCCTTACGCGCGGCGATATTCATGCCCCGCGCCAATTCATTCTACATATCTTTACTATTCGGTTTAAAAAGAGGTTTAGAGCGGCTCGGTGTTGAGGTCTTTGCCTCTGTCAGCCATTACGAAGAATCTTGCTTACTGGAATTTTGTCATCAGTTCAAACCCGACCTGATCTTCGAGATGAATCGAGCTCGCAGTGCGCTGCCCAATCTACCGACACCTATCAAGCATATTGCTTGGATTGTCGACACTTTGGGCCACACAGTCGATTACTACCATGGCAGTGACATAACCTATTTCTTCGGTGGAAATTGGAAGCGCGCTTTCACTGCGTCGGGAGGGCTGGTCGACTGGTTACCGCCGGGCACCTGCGAAATGAGTTATCACTTTCAGCCCACTCAACCGCTCTCGGATTTTTCGTTCGTTGGCCACATTCCCAAACCCTGGACCGAGGAAGAGCTGTCTCGAGAAATTTGCATACATCAGCAAGAGCGCATCAACTTTGGTAAATTGCACGACGAGTTAATCGCGCATTGGCAAACCATCAGTTTCGAAAACTTCGAAAACGTAACCTATCTTAATTCCGCCTACCAACTGATGGAAGAACGCTATGGCTACACGGGGGAGATCGCCGATCAGCGGCTACGTTATGATCTGGGCTGTCGAATGATTAGATTGCGAAATCGGCACCAACTGATGTCCCTGGTCATGGAAAACTCGTCGTCAGTACGAATCTACGGCTCGGAAAACTGGGCAGACTGGCCGCAATACCGCCCGCACTACCATCACTTTGTTGATCATAGTCATGAACTAAAGCAGATTTATCAGTCCACCAAATTGAATCTGCACGAGGGTGTTGGCCCGCATTTTCGGGTATTTGATGCGATGTCGGCCGGTGGTTTGATGTTCGTTAAACGAACGCCTGACGATAAAGCCGAAGGCGGCATCCTGGAAATCTTTGAACCCTTCGAACACTACGTACCGTTTTTGGAACACGATTTTACCGAGCACGCTAACAAATACCTGCATGACGCCCCAGCGCGGCAAAGAATCGTCAATAATGCTGCCAAACAAATCCAGGCACATCACACTTGGACGCACCGAGCCCGTAAGATCATTAAGGATTATTACCGTGTACTCTAATTCCGAACTAACCGGGCAATGGGGCATGGCCGAGTTTTACGCCGAACATGTGCACAGTCATATACACGCTGATCCGCAGCTGACTTTGCAAAAGTATCGAAGCAGGATTCACTCCGAACTTGCAAAATTCGGCATGTCTATCGAACAACTCCGCGACAAAACCGTCCTTGATATCGGTTCGGGCTGGCAGGCCATCGTATTCCAAGAGCAGGGCTGCCGGCAGATTTACCACCTGGACATCAATGCCAAACATGTCGAATTTTTAAATAGTTACTTAGCCAGGCACGGCATAAGGAATGTTATCAGTGAACACACCGACATCAGCCGTTCGCTCGGTTCCGCACAAAACATTGATTTGGCCTTCGTGGCAGGGGTGTACCACCACCTGACGGACCGCGAAGGGTTTCTGCGCCACCTTCTCCCCAAGATGGCAAAAAACAGCGACATTTTATTTCGAGTTTATCGAGCCGGAACCTGGAGCCGCTGGCTGGTGGCAATTTTAAGAACGGCCAGTGTCGGCCGTTTAGCGCCTGAAGATTTGCTGAGTGCATACGGGCTCTTGCACCCTTTCGAACGCGATAATCAGTTTGTTGGAGACTTGATCGATGATCTCCTTACCCCGGAATGGCTGGCATTCCGCCCGCAGCAGTTTAACGCCGATGCCCAAAACCTAGCGATAAAATGCCAGTGTTTCGGGCCTGAGTTCGACTTCGATTTTTCGGAACAGGACGAAAACTTTCGGGTGAAGTGGCATATCGAGAATCCTGCGACCAGCAGACTTGGCAACAGGATGATCGAAACAGGCCACGCCCATGCAGAAGCGGCTGTTACTAGCGTATCCAAAATCGCAGATTTGGCAGACAAATTGGCCAGTCTTATGGACAGTCTCAGTAACTACGCCAAGCGCGATGCTGCGACTGTACTCGTAGCCTTGTATTTTTTGGTTAGAAATCACAATAGTACCGATGCATTTCGCGGCGAAATCGCCACCGCCACCAGCAACCTTAACCTGGAGGATTGGCGTATCGCGCAACTACATGCGTCCATCACCCACTTCCGAGACTGGCTAAACCGATGAACATACTGGGTATTACTTCCGGCAGCGAAAGCGGTGCTTGCCTGTTTCAAAACGGCCGCATGGTGCTAGCGGTGAGTGAAGAACGCTTGACTCGTAAGAAATTTGACGATCACTTTCCCGCCCTATCAATTACCTGGATACTTCAGGAGAGTGACTTATCGCATACCGACATTGACTTGATCTGTTACGGCTTTAGCCTGACATTTGCTGATGCTCAGGCCGAGCAAACCTACATCGACAACTTATTATCGGCGGAAACACTTGGGGACGAGACCAGCCGCGCCATCATCGAACAACGCATCAACACCGAGCGGCAAATCGATAAAACCAAACGCCAGGCATTTTTCACCGAGATTCGTGACCTGTTTCCAGATACACCGATTTACAACTGTAGCCATCATCAATCACACCAAGCAGCGGCTTTTGCCCCCTCTCCGTTTGCTGACGCCCTTGTGGTTACTGCCGATGGCCGCGGCGACTTCAAATCACTGACGATTAGCCGCGCCAATCGCCATAACGGCATCCAAGAATTTTATGCTAGTCCCAGTTGGCGTAGCCTCGGCTACTTTTATGGCAGGATCACCCATCTATGCGGTTTTACGGCCAACCGCCACGAAGGTAAAGTGACGGGGCTTGCCGCTCTGGGCAACCCAAAAGTTGCACAAGACTTTATTGAACAAATCATTCGTCTGGAACAAGGAGACATTTGCCCGGCATTCGGCGAACTCTACACCCCGTTTTTCAGCAATTACTCGGCGGCGTTGACCGAACACGCCGCACGCTTCAGTCGTGAGGATCTGGCTGCCGCGGCACAACAGCAACTGGAGCATATCGTCTGCCGCTTGGTCGAGACCCATGCAAAATCCACCGGTATACGTCAAATCTGTTTGGCCGGCGGCGTATTCGCCAACGTCAAATTGAATCAGAAAATCCGCCAACTTGACTGCGTTGACGAAGTCTTCATCTATCCAGCCATGAGCGATAGCGGCATCTGTGCCGGAAGTGTTTACCACTATCTCTTGGAGAACGGACAGAGTATCCCGGAAATACAGCAGGTATTTTTAGGGCCAGACTGCAACTTGGCGCACTATGACGCGGATCTTTATCGGCGCGGCATCAAGGCAACGACGGACATCAAACCTATAGACCGCCTGATCGGATTACTGGAACGACAAGCAGTCGTGGGATTGATTGAGGGACGCAGCGAATTTGGTCCGCGCGCTTTGGGCCACAGAAGCATTATCGCCTCGGCATTCGATAAAACCATGACGGAACGCATCAATCACAAATTACAGCGGGATGATTTTATGCCGTTCGCGCCCAGCATCGCTGTCGATTTTGCTGAACGTTGCCTGGAAAACTACCACCCGTCCTGTTTATCGGCTAATTTTATGACGCTTAGTTTTCCGGTAAAGGCGGAGTTCGCTGAAAATTCACCGGCAGCAATCCACGTGGACAATACTGTAAGGCCGCAAATCGTCACACCCGACACTAACCCGTTTTTTTACGCGTTACTAGTGGCTTGGCAGCGCAAGACTGGCGGACTATGCTTACTCAATACTTCATTCAATATCCACGAAGAACCCATCGTCAACAGTGTGGACGATGTTATCCGAGCACTAGAGCATGACGCTGTCGATCTCGTATTCACGCCACCCAATTTATTTTTAACTCGATCACCATAGGTTTACTGATGACTCAGCCGCAAAAATTCTCTGACTTGCTTGATCGCCATTGCGTCCATCCGTGGGCGGACGTCTGGATTAATACAGCTGGCGACGTCACGTGCTGCACTCAAAATCGAACTCGCTTCGGCAATATCCATGAACAGCCTATCGAAGAAATGTGGAATTCTGACGCGGCTCAGTCAGTACGAAAACTAATTGGGGAAAATAAATACATGGCGGCTGGCTGCGCTCCGGAGTGCCCCTTCCTGCGTGGGGCAAAAACCGAAGGTCAAATGCCACCGCCGCCTAAAGAGCAGATTAATTTGGATTTCGATGTTCCCGAACCCGGCACCGCCCTGGCCAAAAACGTCGCAACGGTCGTTGACGACTATCAACTCAAACGTTTGCGCGTTTCAGGCTTACCGATTTATGTGGATACTCAACCAATACTGCGCTGCAATTCCGACTGTTTCATGTGTAATCAGGAACATCTCAGCACCATGGAACATGCCGACCCAATATTGGAGAAAATCGAAACGCTAAAGGACACCGCTAAAGTGTTCAGATGGCAGGGGGGCGAAGTGTTCAGTAGTAAACGTTTCTTCAATTATCTGGAAAACTTCGACTCATACTGTAACCCAGATTTGATCAAGTATGTGATTACCAACGGGAGTTTACTGACTAAGGAACGCCTAATCGCTCTGACGAATGTTGAAAATCCGGTGTATTTTTTAGTTTCGATCGACGGCGTCACAAAACAGACTTACGAGAAAATTCGGGTTGGACTGAGTTATGAACGGGTCATCGAATGCTTATTTAATTTAGCGGAAATCCAAGCCAAGTCTCCTAGCAATCGAATCCTGGTATGCTGGAACTATGTCGTGATGAACAGTACGCTCGATGAAATGCGTGAAGCGATCGATTTAGCGGCCCACCTCAATATCGATTTAAATTTCGCCGCACTGCAAGGTGAATTTCCGGACGAAAATATTTTCCGCTACTCGCTTTATACCCCTGAACTATTGATTCATCGATTCGCTGAATTGCAAGAGTACAGCAAAACAAAAAGTATCGCCGTCAGCGGCTTTGACGGCATGATATACCGTATTAAACAACGTCAAGACTATCTGGCAGCCAACCAAATGCAAAGCTGCAATTAAAATTGCCCTAAATTGCCAAGCTATCTACTCTAAATAGCTTGGCGTTCGACTTTGTTTATCTAACTATCGGATAAACGATATAACTCTTCGCAAAGTCTGATCCTGGGAGTAAATTGCCATTCGCTATACGAGAAGCCTATGGCTTTAGTCCTTTCGCCGCCCGCTGCCGGTAACGCAAAATCTATTTTCGAATCGGACTTAAACGTCGATACGACTAAAGAAGCTAACTCTTCAGCGGTATAAGATTCTTCGGACCATATTTCGAAACATTTTTGCGAATTCCCCGGTTTCTGTAATATTTCAGCAATTTCTAAAATCGAGTCGATAACGTCTCGAATATGCGTAAAGTGAAACCGCGTTTCGTTATCAAACACCCTGACTAGTTCATTTTGTCTAGCTCTTTTAACGAAAGTCGGCAATAATTTATTGACGTGATCTCTCTTGCCACCATAGACATCCGATAAACGGCAAATTGCCGAAGAAATATTAAAGCTATTTGAAAAAGCCAGAATCAATTGTTCTGCAGCACGCTTCGAAATCGCGTAAATATGATCGACATTCACGTCGACATCATCCAGTCTGTCGTAAAAAGATACTTCCCGAGTACTCAGATATATAAATAACGGCTTATTTTTGCCTAACTCAGATTGAGCAGCAACCAACTCAACTAAATTGGTGGTCGCCAACACTGTCGAACTCACGCACTCCATGGGCTTAGCCCTAGCTTCGCTCACCCTTGAAACACCCGCCGCGTGGATAACCACATCGATATCCTTTAAGAGCGGCGCTAGCGCCTGCCTTTCCAATAAATCCAGATGAGTATATTCAATACCGAGATTCAGGAAGTCGCCAATCGTATCCTCATCCGGAATAGCTCTATCTACCCCGGACACTTTATAACCTAACGAGGCCAAAGCCACTGCCAACTCGCTACCGACAAACCCCGATATACCGGTAATGAAATATTTAGTAGCCATCAAAAAACTCCCGAACGGCTGTTATTACGTAATCGCACTGGTCGTTATCAAGAAAGGGGTGAATTGGTAAAGACAAAACCTCTCTCGACACACGCTCAGTCATGGGCAACTCTATATTTCCTAAATTTAGATATTGATTATGGTGTAACGGGGTTTCCCAATGTATAAAACATTCAACGCCTTTTGCCTGCAGATATTTCAATAATAAATCCCGATCCTCAGATAGGATAGGAAAGCTACTAAAGGTATCAAAATAACCGGAGTCCTCAGGTGGCTGCGGTAATTTAATTCCACTAACACTACCCAAACCTTGGTGATAACGACCCGCTAATTCTCGGCGACGCTTTACATCATCGGCAAAGTATTTGAAATTGACATTTAACAAGGCGGCCTGCAAATTGTCCAACCTCGAGTTAAAACCAAAAGATATTAGCGCTTTAGTTGCATTTTGACCGTGATTCCGCAAAACCTTTAATTGCTCAGCTAATGAGGCACTGTTAGTCGTGATTACTCCCCCATCGCCATAACAATGCAGATTTTTCATTGGATGCAAACTAAAAGCATTCGCTACGCCGAAACTGCCTGCATGGCGCCCGTCAATATGTGCCCCCAATGACTGAGCAGCGTCTTCAATGACATGTAAACCGTATTTCTCAGCGACGGCCAATATCGCCGACATATTGCAGCACCTACCATTCATGTGCACGGGGATAATCACTTTAGTCGCACCGGAAAGCACTTGTTCCAGTTTATCGGCAGCCATGTTGAAATCATCAGCGATATCGATCAGTATGGGCTTCGCCCCACAATGGACGACGGCTGCCAGGGTCGCCACAAAGGTGTGCGCAACGGTTATAACCTCGTCGCCAGGCCCGATATTCAACGCTTTTAATGCCAAAAACAAAGCATCGGTTCCGCTATTGACCCCTATGGCATAACCAACACCCAGCATATCGGCTATAGAAGTTTCAAACTGAGAAACCTCGTCACGTAAAACGTAGCCTGCGCTACTTCCTATGGCCTCAAAAGCCCTTGTTAATTCGTTTTTACGCTGCTCAAACTCCGCTTTTAATCCAACATAAGGTACTAAAAATGCGTTGCTAGTATCCAATTACCCACTCCAAAACACTCCTGATAATCACTGTGAACATCACCCCAGAAAGGCCGCCGCAATTAGCGATGCGGTATTCGCCTGACGAGCAACATCTGTCCGAAAAGCGTCGATTCTACGGCGTATTGCCTCGCTATCGACGCGGGCAAGATAATCGGCAAGATTTAAAAAATCGTCGTCTTCCATGACCAAACCTATGCCGTAATACTCCAAAAACTCGGCTACATAAGCTGATCGCCGGTTGACCAACGGAATGATGCCTGCCTCCAAATAAAGAGAAAGTTTGCCAGGCAACCCATTTTTATCCAGCCAATCCAATTCGGATCCGGCCGCAGGCAGAGCTTCGTTTGCCAAATAGGGTGCCAACAGACCAAACTCGAACTCCGCCAAAGTCTCCAAGAGATCAAACTCCGGCTGTCTGGCCCGAACTTCAATGTCACCATTCTCATACTGCAAAGATCGACTTACCGCAGACTTTGCATCGTATAACACGACGGTCATCCCTCGCTCGGCGGCCTTTCTGGCCAGATCAAGTACCGCAAACTCGGGCGTCCCAGGCGTCATTGAGCCGGCATAGACCAATGAGTATGGCTTTCTGCGCAAGCCACTGAACGTATTGAAAATACAAGTCGGCTCGATCCAGGTCATATTGCAAAAACGGGATTCAGGCCGATGCCATGAGTAAGAGGCACTACTGTTAGCCAACGCAAAACGATGGAGGCGAAACCATTCCGAATTAATAATGGGATCGGGCGGATCAACTTCGTAGGCAAAAGGTACGGAGCGAATTTGCTTTATGGCGCTCAGCAAGGGCAATGCAAGACGATAAAAAAGCGGCTGCGAAGGAAACGTGGTGGTTACCGCAATCGGTTTTAACGCTAAAACCGCCTCGAACAACGACCGTCCGCTGTCGCTGACCGAAATTGCCGTAGGAAACGCTTTGGCGTAATGCCGAGCGATGGCATCATTGATCGAATGTACCAATACCGGATACAAATCGGTGTACTCGGATAACAATTTGGCATGCCGAACATGTTCGAAACTGACTCCGAAAAAAACCACAATTTTCCCGGAAAACTGCTCGGAAATTCGATTGATTTCGGCCGCTTCGGGCAAGTCAAACTCAGACTTTGAAAACAAATCCCTGTTAGCAATCTCGGCGAACAAACCCAGAAACGCATCCAAATTTCGCTCTATAACGGCCATTAATAGTATGATTTTTATTTAGTTTAAATTCGTCGACATCAACCCAAAAGCCATTTATTCCGTGAAATAACTTATATGCGCCATCAAAAGTCATGAAGCGATAAACAGGTTAATATTGGGACGATTCCGTACAAATTATAACATGGCAACATCGGCTATAATCTGCTTAACTCGGCTGTCCCATGTATGGTGTGCTGAAATAATTTCCAAGACTTCTTTCTGCGCCTTACTGCCCTGGTAATTAACCGCTCTTGCCATCTGATAAACCTCTTCGAAATTCAGCCACTTAAATTCGTAATAGTGCGTTTGTGCCTGAAAAAAATCTGAAAGTCCGCGAGTATAAACTATTTCACCGGGCTGATAGTCATCGTAATCCCCCTCTATATACCACATTAACAATCCACCTGATGCCATACAATCAATGGCGCGAAAATGAAATCCTACACCATCGTGCAAATTAATTTTGGCGGCCTGATGAATCCGATTTATTTCGCTAGGATCCTCCACATAATGCTTATAATACCGCCGATATTCCGGCCAAAGCCTCCAGTTTTCGCTACCATATATTACTAGGGACTGCGTATGGCGCAATGCATAATTGATCAAGCCAGTTCTGTTATTCATGCGCTTAATTCTAACTAGAAGATCATAATAGACTTCCTGACTTAAGCGACAGGTAGTTCCCAATAGCTGCTTAACAATGCCGTTGATCACTTCCGCACAGGAATCATGGGTTTGCTCCTGATAGGTATTTACCCGCATGTATTCAGCATAACGGCGCAAGACAACTTCGAAACTGACCGAATTATCCTGATCCCCTAGAGGTCTGGATAACTCCTCAGGTGACCAGGGTTTGGGAATATGTCCGATAAAACTGAACTCGAACGGAATAGCGTAATTATGTCGGCAAGGAAAAAAAGTATCGCGACAAGTTCCGGGCGGCAACCACTTTAACAAGCTCCCCGTATTAAACGTATCAACCCATCCCGGATCAAAGGTATAAGTAATATCACTGCCTTTGATTTGATTTTCGCCCCTCCCCAACATATCCACTACCCAGGAAACGTGCAAAACATCAAACTGATATAACACCGGTATTTCATCCTTAACCCGATTCATCTCGAAAATAGCACACGGCTTGTTTTCTTTTATCCAGCCAACTATTTCCGGCTCCGTCAATAACCGGCAACCACCGCTAACCAACAAGCCTTGCTTTTTAAAGGCTCTTGACAAACATTGAAACAGCCTCCTGTGAAATGCACTTTCACTTGGCATAAATATCGAGATATGCTTAATCATTAACTATGCAGCGAAACTTCCATAAAGGCCAAAACCCTAGAATAACAACACCACCTTTTACTTCAGTTCAAAGCTTGGTTCTGCCAAAATTTTCGAATGTCAGATCCGGATTTTGCATATTCTAAGGAATCTTCGATCAGCGGCATTCCATAATATTCAATTGCCCGTCTACCAAAATGATCAGTAATTTTATCAAGAGACATAATTTTACAAAACGAACACTGTGCACAGGTAGTATTGCCTGGTTGGGTAACTACTTGCACATAATCTGCATATTCGGTCGAATTCAGAACGGCATCCAAACCATCGTCAAATATATTCCCTAGCCGCTGTTTGCCATAACAGGTCCAAATATCTCCTGAATAATTCGCATATAACCTATCTTTATATCCGGTACAATTCTCTCGACGTGCAAATCCAACCCCGGATTTAAAAATATCGCCATCAAAATGCATAGGGCTTGGGTGGCTAACAATTAAATTTTTAACCTGTTCTAGCATTGCTTCTGCAAGTGGCATATCGTATATCAACAATTCTCCGGCCAATTGCTTATTCGGTTGGCGCAACTCCAAAAAACCAATCCGGAAAGAACTAAAATTATGCTCCAATAAATAACGGGTAAGTATCGGCAATTCGGTGAGATTGCAACGCATTGCCACGGCATTGCAGGCTAAATAAGGTCTTACGGAACCCAGCCGATACTTTGCTTCGTTAATTAACTCAATAGCTTGGGCTATCTCCGAGAAACCTAAACCTCCCCGTATTTTTTTAACAGTCTCATCGGTAGCGCCGTCCACGGAAATAGACAGCAACATCAAACCTGATTTGACGATAGCCTCAGCATCAGCGTAGCTGCGTATGCGTTTGGCATTGGTCTGTACAGAAACATTTGTTCCCAATCCATATAGATACTTGACTATATTCAATATATCCGGATTTATAAAAGGTTCACTACCATCACCAATATGGACCTGACTAAAGTTCTCGAAACCCGATTTAATTTTTTTCAGCTTTTCTAACGGCATTATTTGGAATTTTTTTAATCCATCATGAAAAGTACACATTGCACAACTGATATTGCATCCCAGAGAAACTTCCAAATGTAAATTGGGCAATGGTTTACTTTCAACCAGATTACCAAGCCACTCGCCATTCATTAACATACAAGCATCCGTATTCTATTTTTGTAGGCATCCATCGAGTCTAGACACCAATGAGTTTAAGACGCGACCAGCAATAGCCTCATAAGAAAATAACTCAAGCGTTTTAAGATAGGCCTTTTCAGCCTTGCTTACCCGAATGTGCTCATGATTGAGGTAAAATCTAACTTTTTCGACAAGATCTGTTTCATCTTCATAATAAACCACCTCATCTTCCGAGTAATATTCCGATAATGGCGCCGCATCGTTATATATGCGTTTAGATAGCATGAAGGCTCCCGAGGCCATAATTTCTAATGCCCTCATATGTAGCGTAGTGCCCGGGCTACCGTTAAAACAAATTTTTGAGCGACTCATCAGCTGGTTAATCCGCTCGCCGTTGTCAGCGACACCCTTGGCGTAGCTGGAAAACGTTGGATATTTCTCCCAGTTCCTGCCATAAATTGCCAGTCGTAATTCCAAATCGGACTGAACTAACGCCTGAATTGGCCGAGTCTTCATACCCATCAGATAATCGGCATGAAAACGAGTGGATGCTCCGGCCATTAATTTGTTAATCAACATTTTATCGATATCTAATCCATGATCTTTCAATAACTGCCACATCAAATAAAAATTTCCGCCCTGGTTATCAATACAAAACTCATGAAATTGGTTAACTGCCAAAGAATCAATATAGTTCACCAATATTTTATAAATTTCATATATTTGCTGTGCCGTTAGATATCCATTCTGCAACAGTAGCCGCTCATTATCATCGTATTGCCAGCCAAATTCTTCGGATAATCTGAAGGGTTGAAAAGTTTTTCCAGGCTCAATGAGGTGACTAATCACCAAGAAGTCATAGTCATAATCGTTTCGAGACAGTGGATAATAATATTTATCGTTAAAACCCACGGGCAAATGTTCGAATGGGACATCCTGATATAGCTCATTTTCATTCATTGCCATCCAATGTTTTGAAAAAACAAAGGTAAAATCTCGCGAGGTTAAAACTGTCTGATTGCCCGTAATATTCGGGAGCATATCTTGTATCCAATTTACGAACGGCACTTCTTTTGGCATGCATTCATATTCGTGACGAAAATGATCTATTGTCAAAATAATATCCGGTCTAAATTGGTTAATTTCTGCTATCAGATGCTCTACGTTGGTTAAATAATAATTTTCTGATTCACTTAATAGATTAATCGACGCGCCCAGTCGCTCAAAACCATCCAGCCAATCCCGCATACAATATTTCAGAAAACTGGAAAATCGCGAGATAAAGCCCATGACGCGCAACGGTTCTACACACTCCTGACTAAACTTATGCCGCCACTGCTCCGGTGTAATCCCTTCATAGTAGTCCGCCACCGCCTTTAAATTTGCGAGATGCCTTTGCGAGCGGCTTTCCTTGGCATCTAAAGTCAATTGGTACAGACTGGCAGCGTTCACGGAGGGTTGCGGATTCAGCTCAAACAACACATCCGGCAGGGCAGCTTCGAACCTAGCAAACTCGCGGGCCAACTCGCGTTCACTATCGCCGCCGTGGAAAATCTGTAGACGGCGCGCGCCTATCAATCCACTTAAATCGTGGAGTAGCAAATTCAACAACCAAACTTCCGGCATTGACTCGATCAGATAAATGGGCACTTCAAATTCTGCCATTTCGGTGATCGGCAGCGTAGTAGCATTAAAAACTGCGAATAACTCATAGCCGGAGCCCAATCCCACTAAGGCGTAGCAGCAGGTATTTTCACGCGTCATCTGGGTGGCATTGTTCTCGATCAGGCGTTTATGCTCAAGCAGGGCGACATTATCAAGCCTATAAATTTCGGCGCCGTCAAGCTCCACAGCGACCTGCCAACATTCCTCGCCTATCATCCGATCAAGGATCACAGTAAGCTGTTGCTGTTTCCACGCAGCCAGCAGGCCGTCTTTCAACTCAGGCCGATAGCGCGCCAAACATGCCAAATTGGTTTGGATATTGGCTGCACAACGCTGGCGCAATGCGAGGTCGCCGGTCATTAAACGCAGTTTAGCGCCGCATAGTTCTTGCAATACGGGGATAGACGCGGATATGTGTGCGTCGGGGTCGATACTCAACGTACTTAAGTCCGTCAAAGTAATCACGCGCTGCGCCGCCGCGCGATAGGTGAATCGATCTGCCAAGCCTTCCGGTGCCTTGGCCGGTTGCAGTCTGTGCGCCAGGATATGTCGTAGCTCCTGCACCGTTTTAAAGAATAAACAATACTCGTCCCAATGCGGCGGTTCAGCAACGTCTCGACAATCGTACACCACGGGAATGCATCCGCAGGCCGCCACTTCCGCCAAACGCTGGGAATTGATTTCAAAGGGATGGCAGACCAATGCATACCGAGCACCGCGATAGACATCGGCAACGGCCTGCCCATGGGTGAGCTCGCCAAGGTAATACGGCGCTACCGCGCTATCCTGATCCCAATACCGCCCATACACTTCAACCGGCAAATCGGGCGTGTCGCAGAGCCATTGCACCGCATGATCACGAATCACATAATGCAACAGTTTCCAAAATACAAATTCGTAACTTAGCCCAGCCGCTTCGGCAACATGGTTGACTGTTGCCTCATCGAAACAGTCACCACTTGCCATCAACGCCGCCAATTCGCTCACTGCTTGCTGATGCTGTTGATTCTCCCGATTCACGACTGGCAGGTAAGAACTGCCGATGAAGACGATTTTGTCAGTCCGAATACCGACATTGGTGAGGTTGAACACTTCGTCATCAATCACAAAATGCAGGCGCTCGACCCTAGTGGCATTTACCTGCGCCAGGTAACGGTCAAATAGCGGTGAAATCGAAAAATTGAAATCCCTAGTCCGCCAATTTAAGGTTTGCCCGGCCTTCAGCTGCGGCATCAAATCCTGCCACCAAATCACGTTGACGATGTCGTCATGCATGAAGCTGTTCTGCAAACTGTTGACATAAAAACAAGCCTGGGGATCGAAATTAATATATTTTTCCAACATAGAGACCATATTTCCGCATTCCATATCATTCGACTGCAGGTAGAACATGACCTCCCACCCCAGCGCGGCAAAGGCCTTGGCGATGCCTTGGGAGCTATATTGCATGACCGTAGTCAAGCGGCTGGTCGGGATAAAAATTCTCGGTGCTTGATTTTGGTATAGCCTGGGCTTTTGCAGTTTGGCTTTATGCAACAAGCGCTGCACCAGCCACAAGCGCCGGCGTTTAATCGATTCAGTGGCGGCGGCAATATCCTGTCTGACTGCCGCTTTAACCTCTGCGTCCAAATCCTCCGGAATCTCGATGTTTTCTGGCATGCGCAACAACGAACGAATGAAAAACTCTTCGTAATCGGGCAACTCCAGATGAACCAGATTCTCGAGACTGTGTTCCGGCAATTCGCCGCGGTAATAACAAATCTGTAAACCATCGATGGTGGGATGACCGCAATTGATTCGATTGCCTTGTTTTGCCACATTCAACGCCAGCAGCGGATCAACAAAGTAAGTATCGAAATGCACATATTCAGGGACACGATACTGGTGGCGATACGCCAATACCTCGTCAATGACATCGGCAGGCATGTCATTGAGACGCACCTCGTCATCTTGAGAAATCCCAATCAAACGCGGAATCGGGAGATGGTTGTGGGAGAAAAATTCGACAAACTTGTCCGCGGGTACTTGAATAAAGTTCGGCAGCGCAATGTCGGTCAGCAGGCCGTCGTAATAGCAATATTGCAGCCGTTCAACGCCATTGGCATCGCGCAGCCATTGTTGTTTAGCCGCCTCGGCGTAAGCATCCTGGATATCCAGAAAAAAAATATCTGCCAGCACCAAAGTCACCAACGCGTCAGGATCGATCAAATAAAATTGATGTGTTCCGGCGGATTTTTCAAATCCCACAGAAATTTGTTCACGTAATCCTGCCGGCAGCCGATGGCGCAGTCTTTA
The DNA here is from genome assembly GCF_014850955.1 of Methylomonas albis. NCBI lineage: Bacteria > Pseudomonadati > Pseudomonadota > Gammaproteobacteria > Methylococcales > Methylococcaceae > Methylomonas > Methylomonas albis. The sequence continues at coordinate 829,546 of NZ_JACXSS010000001.1, read as the reverse complement.
TGCACATCCACCGACTCGGCCACGTCTTTATGTACCTGCCAATAGCGTTCGCTGGTGGCTACCAAATCGTAAAAAGAGTCGGTATGCAAATCGCCTATGTAAAAGCGCTCTTTATTGAAGAACGGCCCGCAGGGATAGATTTTGCCGTTGCCGGAAATCTGCAATAAAAACGGCGTGCCGAAACATTGGTCGTATTTGCGGTAGCCGTCCTTATACAGATTGGTTTCGCCGGCAGCATTGATCTTGTTCCACTTGGCCTGGACCACATAGTTTTCATTGCTCAGCGCCTCGGCCTGCTTCAGAACGTCGCCTATTTTCAGATAGGCATCGTAATCGATACCAATTTCCTTGTACTCGGAATCCGAGCAATGTTTGATCACGAAATAATCCACACCCAGTTCGGCGCCCAGTTTGGCTTCGGCCAGCACTTCGTCAAAGCATTCCGGTATCAACACCATCTGCAAACCCAGCGTGCATTTGTAGTTGTTTTCTTTTTTAATTTTCACCAGCTCGCGAATTTTCTCGATCAATAGATGAAAATTGGCTTCCTTGGACTGATGCACCCGGCGAAAACCTTCCGGCGTGCCGGCGGATAGATTGAAGCGGATGTAGCTCATGTTTTTCAGCAAGTCATGCGCGCGATCCATATCCAGCAAAAGGCCGTTAGTGGCCATCGCAGTATCTATACCCAATTCGCCGGCCAACACGGTGGCATCGTAGAGTGTCGGGTTCAAGGTCGGTTCGCCGTCACCGATAAAACCTAACGAGCGCACCCCCAATTTACCGCAGTCACGCACAAAATTCAGCAAAGCTTCCCGGCCGATCATGGTGCCCTTGGTCATGTTCTGCACCACCGCATAACAATACAAACAGGCAGTATTGCAAAACTTGGTCAGGCCCATATCGATATGCACCGGCGCAAAGCGCTGACCGTTTTGCCAGGCCTGCACTCTATCCAAATGGTGCATCATTTTGTGGCCGTCAAAACGAAAGCGTTCTTTCTGAGTGCGAAAACTCGGGCCGGTAAACTGGTTGGGCACATGTTGCTCGTGCTCGTTGCCTGCTTCCAGGCGGATGATGCCTTCTTGGTCATCATGAGCAATGGTTTTCAACTTTTGACCCGGCAATTTGTCCAACTGACTGGTGTCGATAACCTGATAGTCGTTCGACAAGGCGCTACGATCGACAATATTATTGGAGGTGCGCAATTTATGGCCGGGCTGACTGAACATCGGCACATTGTCGGGTATATCAGTCACTGCGCTGTTGCCGAAGCGATTGGTTTGTTCAATTTTGGACATGGTCTGATGCTCTATTTTATTCGTTAAAACGGGCCGACAAAACTGCGGTCGGGCTGATCTTTCGGCAAATCGGACTGCATATCACTGATTACCGACTCTATAAACTCCGATTTAGCCAACATGTCCAATACGGCACAGGCGATTTGCTCGGCTCCCGGATAATAGTGGTTGGCGGCAAAATGCGAGGTTGGCACCGGATGGTTGGGATAAGCGATCAAACGCGGCACGTGCTTCAATCTACCTCCATGCGCCAGCACCAGCTTGGACAGCAGTTGATGGCCGATAGATGCCATTTCCGGCGCACAATCCGCTATTAACAGTTTGCCGCCGGTTTTAGCCAACGACACGGCAACGCTGTCCACATCCAAGCCATTCACACAGCGCATATCCAAGACTTCGGCATCGACACCATATTTCGCCAGTACCGTGGCGGCTTTCAAGGCTTCGATACTCATGTGCGAGAAGCCGGCCAAGGTAATATCGGCACCTTGCCGTAACACGGCCGCGCCGGTCAGCGCTGCAGCAGGGCGCTCTTTATCCACCTCACCTTGAATATGGTGCAACCAGCGGTGCTCGATGAACAGCACAGGATTATTGTCGGCAATCGCCGCCAGCATAAAATGATAGGCATCGCCGGCGGTGGTCGGCATCACCACTTTCAAACCCGGCACTTGCGCGAACATAGCTTGCAGGCTTTGCGAATGTTGTGGCCCTTGCCCCCAACCGCGACCGATGATCACCCGAATCACCAGCGGAACCTGTTGCTGACCAGCAAACATGTAATGCCATTTCGCCGCGTTATTGACCAATTGATCGACCGACAGCAAGGCAAAATCGATACGCTGATGTACCAGCACCGGCCGCATGCCGGCCAGCGCCGCGCCGATGCAAATGCCGGTCATGCCGTTTTCCGCCAATGGCATGTCCAGCACTCGCTCCGCGCCGTATTTTTCACGTAAACCCTGGGTGGTGCCGAATATGGTTTTCGGGTCTGGCACACCTTCGCCGATCAATAACATTTCCGGAAATTTGGCCAACGCATCGTCCAACGCTTCCCGAATCGCCGCACCGTAGGTCATCACTTTTACATCATGCATACAGATGCTGCCTCATGCTTTCTATGGTGGGACGCGTACCTTGCAAAGCCCAAGCAAATGCCTGCTCTATTTCTAACCTGAGCGCGGCTTCCATAGCCGCCAGTTCCTCGTCATTGCAGACTTGCTGCGCCAGTAAGCTCTGCTGGGTATGCAATAGCGGACAACGCAATTTCCACGCCGCCAATTCGCCGGGGCTGCGATAGCCCAAGTCATCGTCTTCGTTGGGTCCGCAGTGTTCCGGCCAGCGGTGGGTATGCAATTCCAAAAACTGTGGACCTAAGCCGTTGCGGGCATTGGCAACAGCTACTTGCGCCAGTTCATATACCTCATCGACCCGATTGCCGTCGCCACTAACGGCCGTTAAACCGTGAGCAGCGGCAATTTTATAAATATCGCGCTTGGGTTGACGCTCCGCTAAGGACGTCATCACCGAGTATTGATTGTTCTCACAGACAAACAACAACGGTAGCTGCTTTAGCACTGCGAAATTGAGAGTTTCGTGCATCACACCTTCTTCAAAGCAACCATCGCCAAAGAAAATCACCACGACGTTGGTCGCTTCCGGCATCCTGCCTCCCGCGACACTGGCACATCCCTGTGCGGCGCCGGATTTTTTCATCTGCTCGGCCCAGGCATAACCTGCGGCTAATGGCACGGTGCCGCCGACGATAGGCGTGGACGCAACAAACCCGGCTTCCAAGTCAGTTAGATGCATTGACCCACCCCGGCCGCCGCAACAGCCTTCGGCAAAACCGTACAACTCCGCCAATAAGCGTAGCAGATCGCCGCCTTTAGCCAAATAGTGGCCGTGGCCGCGATGATTGCTGAACACCTTGTCTTGAACGGTCAAATGCGCGCAAACCCCGACTGCAATCGCTTCTTCGCCAATACAAAGATGGGTCGGACAACGCATTTGTTGCTCGGCATAGCGCCGGGCAATCGCCTCTTCAGCACGGCGGATACGTAGCATTTGGAAATACAGGTGCTTCAAATCGGCAGATGCTGGACTCATACGGCTCATTTCAACAAGGTGGTAATGTATTTGAACAAGGCCACTGCCCGCACCGGCTCACGATTACAGACAATCTGCACATCCAAGGCGGCAGCGGCACTACCGGCAAACAAGGCTTGCTCCGGTGACAAACCGGCACCCAGACACAAGCCGGCTACAGACAAAAAGGCATCTCCGGCACCAATTCGGTCCACCACTTTGGAGGACAAGGCGGGAATCTTGTATGCGGTTTTAGCTTGATCCAGCATCAATGCACCTTTAGTACCGCGGGTAATGGCGACATGCTTGGCGCTTAACTTGTCGGCCAACTGTCCAGCCAATTCCTCGATGGCACCGCCTCTATCGTGGCTCGCCAGTCGTAATTCCGGTTCGTTCAACGACAAAAAATCCGCGTTCGGATAACGCGTGATCAAGTGGTAACCGCGATTGCCGCTATTGACCTGCGCATTCACCGCCAAATATTTAGCGCCTTTGGATAAGGCCGCGACCATTTGATTGGAGATAAAACCGTTACCAAAATCCGGCACGATTACCACATCGTAATCACGCAAATGCTTGTCCAGCCAAACCACGATCTTGCGATTGGTTTCCTCAGGCAGGGGCGCATCGTTATAAAAATACACTTCAAATAACTTGGCGATGTCGGCATCGACATAACGTCGCTTGACAATCGTCGGCCGATCCTGACTAAAGAAAAACACCGGATCGATGGCCGGATTAAGGTTGGTGCGAATGAAATCTTCGTGGCTTTTAGTCGCCCCCAAGCCGGACAGCAAGGTGACATTGTGAGCAAATTCCGCCACATGATTGGCCACCGCAATGGCACCGCCGGCAAAGCGTTCGTAATCGTTGTATTTGACTGAAAACACATTACCTTTGCCGGTCTGGCCCAAGGGCGAGGTGTAATGATATTCGTCGACTATCGCTTCGCCCACCACCAACACATTCAAGCCGCTCAAGCCCTTGAGTTTGTCGATAATCTCGTTGGCACCGACACTGTCTTTGAACTGATCCAGATACGCAGAAATTTCCGGGGAAAACACCTCAAAATATTCGTTCAGTAAGCGCGTCGAACTGGAGGTCAGTTCATCGGTAAAGTAAATCTTGCCGCCGTGTCGTTCGACTGCGTCTTTTTCGTGCTGAATATTGCCGGTCAGATCGTCGCTGGTGCTTTTGTAATCACTACCCTTCACATATAAATCGGGCTTGACCTGATCCAACACTTCCACGGCGGTAATCGCATGATTGATAGCCACACTATCGACGCAAGCCAACGCCGCAATATTTTCGGCACGCAAGTATTGATTAAACACCGGCCGGCCCGGACCTTTATTGACGTACTCGTCGGCGGTGACGCTCACCAACAAGGCATCGGCCTGCCGAGCGCCGCTTTGCAGATGGCGAATATGGCCGATATGCAGCAAATCGAAGGTGCCGTGGCATAAGGCTACGGTTTTACCTTGGGCTTTCAGCTCTACGGCGCGTTGCGCCAGTTGTTCGATGGAAACGATTTTTTCCGTGGACATACGTTTATTTCCTGAGCAGATGATCGGTAATATGGTGCAGCACGAACAGATGCCCCAACTCGACCATGCCGTAATGACTGCTATCCAACCAGCAATTCCAGCGCCCCAACTTACGTAGCGGGTTGTCGGCCTTAAAGCCACTTAGCGTCATGATCGGCAGACCTTTGGCATTGGCGGCCTGTACCGCGTTAACGATATTCAAGGATTGCCCGGAACTGCTGATCGCAATTAACAAATCATCAGGATTGGCAAACGCCGAAATTTGTTTGGCAAAGGCCTGCTCGTAACCGAAATCGTTGGTAAAGCACGTCAAGGGTGCAGCTTCGTGCAAAGTTAAGGCGCACAAACCGCCGACATTACGCAAATCGGTAATCACATGACTAGCAATCGCCGCACTACCGCCGTTACCCAACACCATGATTTTGGCCTGCTGGTCGCGCACTCTGGCAAACTCGGTCAGCAATTCTTGGATTACCGTTTCGCCGTCCAAGGCCTGACCTTGCGCATCAGAGAATATGCTGTGGCTCAATAATGTCGCAAAATCTGCTGCCGCTTGTCCGATAGCCATCAGCCTCTCCTTATTTATCTAGGTATTTAAACCAATCAGCAGTAGCGTCGGCTATCGAAGCCGAAGTCCACAACGGCGCGTTTCGCCAGTAATCGATGTGTGCCAACATATTGGCCACACCTTGCTCGAAACTCACCTGCGGCTGCCAACCGAGTTTCGCCTGGATTCTGCCGGTATCGGCAAAGGTGCAATCGGGCTCGCCGGGACGCTTGGGGATGTATTCGATAGGGCCGCCCAACAATCCCACCAGTTGGTTGACGCTGTAGGTGCCGCCGCTACCGACATTCATGATCTCTCCGCAAAGCGCCGATTCGGCGGCTGCAATAAAGGCGTTGGCAACATCCGTCACATAGGTAAAGTCGCGAGTCTGCGTGCCGTCGCCGACCACCGTAAACGGTTTGCCGTTAATCTTTTGCGCCAGAAACACCCCGAACACCGCGCCATAAGCGCCGGTAGTCCGGGCATGCGGGCCGTAGACGTTAAATAAGCGCAGAGAAACCGCCGGCAAGTCGTAGAGTTGCGCCCAGTGCATCACCAGCTCCTCACCCAAGTATTTGGTCAACGCGTAAGGATACTGTGGCTGAATCTCGGCGGCTTCAGGCGTCGGAAATTGATCTGGGATGCCATAACAGGACGACGAAGCCGCATAGACAAATCGCTTGATACCGGCGGCGCGCGCGGCTTCCAATACGTTAAACGTACCGCTGACATTGGTCTCGTAATACGCGCGTGGCTGCTCGATGGACGGCACGATGTCGGCTAGACCGGCTAAGTGGAATACCCAGTCGATCCCTGCGAACAAAGGTGCGATGGTTCCGGCGTCGCGAATATCGGCTTGATGAAACTCAAAACGCTCCTGGCCGAGCAAATCAGCGATGGTTTCTTTACGGCCGCCAACCAGACTGTCGATCACGCTGACCTGATGGCCTTGTTGCCATAACTCGCGACTCAAATGACTGCCGATGAATCCCGCACCGCCGGTAACCAATACTTTCATGCGTTCGTCCTAGATAAAGTTGATATGGGCCGGCTGGTTGGCCGTGAGTTTGTCCAAATATTGATTCACCGATTCCATCCGGCAATTTTTCCGGCATTGGCTAATATCCAGTTCTTGGGTGATGTACTGCCAGTTCTGCCGGCGCTTTTCGCCTTCCCAGATCGCTTGGAAAGACTGCTGATGGATGTTGCCGTAGGCAAAACGTTGATCGGTGAGATAGGCACTGCAGCCGTAGACTTCGCCGTCAGCCATGATATAGCCCCAAAAATAAGGAGTGGCGTGGCAGGTTTTGTAACGCTCGGTTTCCGATTGGCTGTAGTTCTTCATGGTCTGTTCGCGAAATACCACGTTAAAACCGTCGCCATTGAACTTAGCCAATTCCTCGGCCATGCCCAGCAGATTGTCGTAACGCAGGCTTTCGTAGCGGCGCGTTTCGCTGAATAAATGCTGGGAATATGGCTTCACGACCAGATAATCCAAACCCACATCGCGGCAGATTTTTGCCAGGGTAGTCACTTCATGCTGATTTTCCGGCAACAATAAAATTTGTGCGCCCAAAACGCAGGACAATTGATGGGATTTTTTATATTCGACCGCACGACGCAGATTGTTCAGTACTAAATCGAAGTCAGAGGCTTTGGTTTGATGAATGGCCGCGTAATTTTCAGCACTACCGGCATTCAGCGATACCTTGATCCAGGATACCAAGGCTAAGGATTGCTCCACAAAGCGCTGATTCATCAAGGTGCCGTTGGTGGTGAAAGACACATCGATACCGGCGTCAAACGTCCATTTCACAATTTCGTTAATTTCCTTATGCAGCATCGGCTCGCCTTCACCGGCGTACATGATGCTTCTCACGCCGAGCTTGCCCATCTCGGTCAAACGTTCCGCCAAAATTTTGACGTCTAACCGCTGCGCCTTATAACCGATGTAATCCACCGCGCAAAACGTGCAGCGATGATTGCAGGCACCCACCGGCGACACTTCCATGTAGATGGGATACACGGCTTTCGCTTGCTGCCAATCATGCTTACCATCCAACCACTGCGCCACCCGCTGCGGGTGATATACCAGTTTATGGCTGTCTATACCGTATTCGTCTGCCATGTTTTTGTCGTTTAATATGCTTTTAGAGTTAAAAACCACTACAAAGTCGGGTAAAGCGATTTCTATGCCAACATCCGGCTGAGGTAATGTGCCACTATTGATTGTTATATCGGCATCACAAAGCTTAGCATTAAACGATTAGTTTCAAGCCCGGCGGCAACGCTTCACCGAAGACTTGTTTTTCCTGCTGTTCATCCAGTGGTTTGAATTCGGCGACCATGTCTATCCACGAAGCTGGGGATTTAGCCAGCTTAAGTTTGTCGATCACCGTCACTCTTAGATGATCATCGACATCCCTGGCCCGGTCGTCACAACGCCTAGCCAACAAGGTGGCGGCAAAGCCCGCCTGGATTTGCTTTTTCCAGTCAGCTTTCAGTAGCTGTTGTAACCAGATCTCGGCCGTGGCTGGCGGTATTACCTGATGATTATTGCCGTGAAACAGAATTCGCCCGCCGATACGTCCGACCGCCCACCAACTTTGCTCGGGTTCGCCGGCTTTTTCCAGACGCTTTAGCAGCCATTCGCCCAATTGGATTTTATCGGCAATCGTTAACCGCTCCAGTGCCGCCGCCAGCCGCACCATATCTTCGTAACCTCGTGTCGCGAGCTGCTTGGCAACACCGGCTTGGCGCGCCGATGCTGGGTTGATGAATTTGGCGATGTCATTGAAGATACGTTGCTGGGCATCCGCACCCAGACCACCGGCAACGCGCCGCCATAAAGTCCACCACTCGGCCCAGTTCTGCTTTTCGTTAACGAATTGCAACCCCTCCGCGTATAGCTTCCAGAGCTGATCTACCCGCCAATCGTCGAGGGGATAACCAAAGCCGGGCCGCAAACAAAACCCGACCAAGCTTAACCAGAGGCGTTCGTGCTGTTCGCTCCGCCGCCGATACTTACTGCCCTCCAATAACGCGGAAAACAACTCGCGCAGCACCGGAGTTTGCCAGTCGCCACGCGGCGCCGCGAGAACTTTTTCCAGCTCGGCACGCAAGGTTTTTACCGCCTGCGGATCGACTTGTTTGGATTTGGCGCCGAATACGGTTTGGATTTTTTCCAGCGCTTGCGGTAACTGACCAGGCAGTTCGGCGTTAACGATAATTTGGGCTTTTTTACGAATCTGAAACTCTACGTCCCATCGCTGGCTAGCATCATCCACCGCCACACACTGGATTTGCAAGGTACCGACTTCCGTATAAGTTGCCAGTAATTGCACTACTACTTCGGTTTTTTGCTGGCCTTCGAATGCCACAGCCAGCGGCGGCAAGCTGTGAAAACGTTCGTCATCGAGTTCGACTATGTCGCCGGGTTGGTAAGCGCTGTCACCGCTACTGGACAACAAATGAAAACGTACCGGTTGCCCGACCCTAAGAGCGAATTGCCGATCGCTCAACAAAATTTCATGACCTTCCTCACTACCTTTCGGCAGGATACAAACGCCATGCCCTCCTGACTTATCGTCGCCACTTTTGGCCACGGCATCAATCAGCAGAAAATAACTACGGGCCGCACCACCGCCGATTTTCAACTTTTTGTCGCGGCGAGCAACAGCATAACTGACTGCGCCGTAAGCCACCGCCAATTCTGGATGGCTATTGTCCAGCAGCAACGGCGGCTGCCCACCGCGCCAACCGGCCAACAGATCGATTAAGCGCTTTACCATGGCCCGACTGCGAAATACACCGCCATTGAGCAACAATGCGTCGGGGACTATGTGCTGCTCTGCACCCGCGTCGCCCAACGCGGCTTGCGCCGCTTGCGCATGCAATTGCAAAAAGGCGGCGATATGCTTGCTGATAGCCGGCTCCGCCGCATAGGGCAAACCAAATTCCACCACGCCGCTACGCTTCCTATCCGGCAAATCTTGCAGATCGGATAGCGGCAAAAAGCCATCCAATGCAATTTGCTTAACCTCTGCACTGCTCAGGGCGGTGCTCTTACTGCCGCCAATCAAGCTGGAGCCACCGCCCAATAAGGTGACGGCTACGTGTTCGGGCGCGTTGTCAGCCAATAATCGCTCTTTGGCAGTGCGACATTGCTCCAGCAATTGCGATAAATCGGCGGTTGAGAGTTTTTTATCGCCAATTCGCAAACGGCTTTCCGCCAAGTGCTCCAGAGCCAAATCAATATTATCGCCACCCAACATCAGGTGGTCGCCGACGCCTATTCGCGTCAGTTGCGGTTCCTCAAGGCCCTGCTCAATCTTAATCAGCGTCAAATCGGTGGTACCACCGCCGACATCGCAAACCAATAACAGCCGGCTGTTTGCCAAACTGGCTTTGATGCTACCGGCGTGTCGACGTAGCCAGTCGTAACAGACCGCTTGCGGTTCTTCCAGTAACCTGACACCAGTCAAGCCGGCCATCTTTGCCGCTTCAAGCGTCAAGGAGCGCGCCGACTCGTCGAAGGAGGCCGGCACCGTCACAACAACCTCCTGGAGAGCAAGCGGTGCAGCGGGGAAGCGTTGCTCCCAAACCGCACAGACATGTCGCAAATAACTAGCACTGGCTTCAAGCGGAGAGACTTTAAATACCGAGTCGTCACTGCCCCACGGCAAAATAGCCGCACTATGATCGACAGCGGTGTGCGACAGCCAGCTTTTAGCGCTGGTCACCAATCGACCTTGGGACTTGGCACCGAGCAGGCGCGCCGCTTCACCAAGCACAGCGCCATTTTCCTGGCTCAAAAATCCAGCCTCAGCAGACATTTCTCCCGGAGCGGGGTGGTAACGCACCGAAGGTAATAGTGGCTTGGCACTCACTTCCCCTGGCGCGACCAGTTGCGGAATATCGAACAGGTGGATAGCTTTCGCCGGGTCGTTGGCATCGGAATAAGCGACAACAGTATGAGTGGTGCCCAGATCGATTCCGACCAAATAAGTAGCAGCGTTGTTTTTCAAAGGTACTTTATTTTTATTCTAATTATGTTGTGCTGTCTGTCCACATACCGAGACAAACTTGCGAAGTGGTTATTTTAATCGGCTTTTTGTTCGGACACTCTCGTTTTTCGTAATAGTGTTTTATTCAAACCATTGTCACCGATTGAAATTAAATTTCAGCAATGAACAACCATTCACTGGGTTTGGAATAAAATGCTTGCGCGGTGAATCTGCACAATGTTATTTTCCACCTACGGCGATTGTCAGTTTACAACGTCGACTGTATATGCAGGACAAGAACCAGAAGCAGCGTTGCATACAGCTCGAATCTAGATCGCGAGCAACCAAACCACAGCGATTATTAAACCAATTAAGCGAGTTAAATTCATGTTTATCAAACCATCCACATTAGCGGGCGTTGTATTGCTGGCCGCCAGCCAATCAGCCAACGCGGTCGTCATCAACTTTGACTATACCTACGACGGCGGCTTTTTCTCCGGAAGCAATGCTAGTAGACGTGGCATCCTGGATGCCGCCGGCGGCTTCTTGGAAAGCATCTTGACTGACAGTCTGACAGCAATTACCTCCGGAGGAAGTAACAATTTCAGTGCTATATTTCAGCGTCCGGACACCGGCGCCAGTACCACTATAAATAATTTCAGCGTAGCAGCCGATGCACTTACCGTGTTTGTTGGCGGACAAAGCATGAGCCCCGGCAGCTTGGGCTACGGCGGCTATGGCGGTTACAGCATCAGCGGCACTCAGGATTTTTTAAGCAATGCAGAGCGGCGCGGTCAATCGAGCCCTACTATTGGCTCTTCGGCGACTGATTTTGCACCGTGGGGTGGTCAAGTGACCTTTAGTAGCTCAGCAGACTGGTATTTCGACAACGACTTATCTACTACCGAGGCTTTTAGCGGCAACGACTTTTATTCGGTGGCGTTACACGAGTTAGGTCATCTGTTAGGTTTAGGAAGTTCGGATTCGTGGAAAAACAATACATCCGGAACCAGCTTTGTCGGCACTAACGCGCAGGCCGTTTATGGCGGCAATGTTCCGCTGGAAGGTGATACGGTACATTGGTTGGACGGCACCAAAAGTACGGTAAACGGCGTTGAGCAAGAAACTCTGATGGACCCAACTATCCATGTCGGCACTCGCAAAGTTTATACAGAACTCGATCTTGCCGCGTTGAAAGACGTGGGTTGGCAAGTCTCGGTAACTGCTGTACCGGTTCCTTCCGCAGTCTGGTTATTTGGCTCGGCTCTGTTAGGTTTTATTGCCAGTAAACGCAAACACCATTCGAGCATCTAAAAAACAGGTCGCTATCGCGCCGGACAAGCCAAACAGCTTAAAACCCCGGCGCGATAAAACCATTAAAATCTATTGACTGACACCGGATAAAAACGGCACAAAACTGACACGCTCTATCGCTTCGTCTTCAAAGCCATGTTCGGTACGGGTTATCCGATGCAATTCTTGCACACCCTCCAGACCAACCGGAATGACCATCACCGCCCCCACGGCCATTTGCTCAAGCAATGCTTCTGGAATCTCCGCCGGGGCCGCAGCCGCCAAAATACCATCAAATGGCGCATGTTCAGGCCAACCCCAGCCGCCGTCGGTATGTTTAAACCCCACGGTTTTGATATTCAACTCCCACAATGTATCTCTGGCTTTTTTCATCAACGGCGCGATCCGTTCCACCGAATATAGCTGCTCTACCAGCTTGGCTAGTATTGCGGTTTGATACCCACAGCCTGTACCGATTTCCAGCACTTTGTTCAAAGGACCTCTTTCCAGTAGCAATTCCGTCATTTTGGCGACAATGTACGGCTGGGATATAGTTTGATTGTGGCCGATAGGCAATGCAGTATCCTCGTAAGCCCGGCTTTCCAGCGCTTCATCAACAAAAATATGTCTCGGCGTGTCTGCCATTGCCGCCAAGACCTTGCTGTTGTAAATACCTTGTTCACGCAGCCGAGAAATCATCCGCTCTCTAGTCCGCCGCGAAGTCATGCCTATACCTTGGATACGTCGACTCATAATGGCACCTCCAGTGCTAGCCAGTCCCTCAATCCTTCCAATCGCTCATAGCGGGTTAAATCCAATTGTAACGGCGTTACCGACACGTACCCGTTTCGTATCGCATCGAAATCGGTACCAGGGCCGGCATCTTGTTCGCTACCGGGCGGGCCCACCCAATAAATAACGTGGCCGCGCGGATCCTGAGAGCGTATCACTGCTTCCGCTTTGTGCCGTTGCCCGAGGCGAGTAGATTGATAACCTTTCAATTCGGCAATCGGTAAATCCGGCACGTTCACGTTTAATAAGGTATCTTCCGGTAACGGATGATTCAGTATTTTTTGCATTAATATCACGGCTACATGAGCTGCCGTATCGAAATGCTTGGGATCGCTGGAAGCCAAAGATATGGCCACCGCAGGTAATCCCAGAAAACGCCCCTCGGTTGCCGCCGCGACCGTGCCCGAATAAAGCACATCATCGCCAAGATTAGCCCCATGGTTGATACCGGCAAAAACCATATCAGGTTCGTGCGCCAATAATCCGGTAATCGCCAGATGCACGCAATCCGTAGGCGTACCGTCCACCCTAACAAAGCCGTTCTCGCATTGAGTGGCCCGCAAGGGCATATCCAAGGTCAAAGAATTGCTTGCGGCACTACGATTTTTATCCGGCGCCACCACCGACACATCGGCGTATTGGCTTAGAGCCTCCGCCAGCGTATTGATGCCTTGCGCTAAATAACCGTCGTCGTTGCTGATTAGTATGTGCATACTGCTGTGAAACGCATTAAAATTCCCGCATAGTAGCAAAAAAACCGCAAAACCAGCAGCTTACGTGACAAAAAAAACCACTTCCACAGACGACGCGCTCTTGTTTCGAAACATGGTGGGCAAAGTAAAACCCATAGACACCAACACGGTGATTCTTAAGCCTGATAAAAAACCACGGCCGATACCCTTATTTAAACCGCTGGAACAGGTTGATCCTTTACAAAAGGATGTTGAAGGCAACTTGGAAACCTTGTTTCAAGAAGACAAAATAGCCTTCTTGGTGCCGGGCATGCAAAAAAACGTACTCAGAAAGCTGCGTAAAGGATATTACGGCTTGGATGCCGATATAGATCTACATGGCTTAAGCAGTCGCGACGCACAACAGCAACTATTGCGTTTTTTACACTATTGCGTTGAGGACGGTTATCGTTGCGTACTGATTATTCATGGCAAGGGCTACAATTCACCCGACAATCAACCGATCTTGAAAAATGATATAAATCTCTGGCTACGCCAACATAAAGATGTACTGGCGTTTTGCTCGGCACCACCCAAAGCTGGTGGCGCAGGGGCCTTGTTCGTGCTATTACGCTTATCAGAAAAATTTGTTACATCCGAAGAAGAGGCTTAAATAGGTCAACGCAAACCCATTCTGCTAAGCAGGTTGCTTTAGTTTTACTATTCCCAGCGTCAAGATGGAAACGCCCTTATTCCGCTAATATTTCGTTTTACCTTGACTTGCACAGTTAGTTGCTCTAGTTTTTCAAGTATTGCTTGACCCTCTCTTGAGAAGAAAAACAAAAATGAGCGCCATGACGACAATTCAACTTCAGCGTATTTCCCAAATCCCAATAAGCAATAATCATTACAAACCCAAACAAAGCCTGAAGGAGATATACGGCAATGAGCCTTAACATCGGGATCGTCGGCTTAGGCAGAATCGGCCGAGGCGTGTTAAGGGGGAATTTTGCGCAAACCAAAGGCGGCAGATTTGACATACGCGTGGTATGCGACGTCATGACTATAGACCACGTTGCTTATCTATTGGCCAACGATAGCACCTATGGCCGCCCTCCGTTTAATGTGGATTGCGACGGTGATGATCTGATCATAGACGGCAAAAGGGTTCGCTATCAAAGGGTCGACCGGCGGCGAAGTACTCCCGATGATGACAGCTTTGCCGCACTGCGCCAATGTAATCTTGATGTCTTATTTGACGCCACCGGCACCGCCAGCATCAGCGACTTTCGTAGCTTGATAAATCAGGATGTCGCGAAAAAAGTGCTCTGCACTTGGAATGTAAGTGGATGCGATATTAGCGTGGTATTCGGTGTCAATCACTCGGCGTACGACCCGGCACACCACGATGTAATCTCGGCCAGCACATGCACGGGCAATGCACTGGCACCTGTCTGTCATGTGCTTGATAAACATATTGGTATCGATTACGCCCGAGCCATCACTATCCATCCGCAACTTTCGGATCAACGCGTTTTAGATGGCTACCACGCATCATCCCAACTTGGCAGGGGGTGTGCGTCTTCAATTATCCCAACCAGCACGAATGTCGGCAAATCCACAACATTGGTTCTACCGAGACTACAGGGCAAATTGGAAGCAATGTCTTACAGAGTGCCAACCGCAATTGTCTCCGTTATTGATTTGACTGCCACTCTTTCCCGAAAAACTTCTTTGGAAGAATGCATAGAACTGTTTAAAGATTACGCCAACAATCAATTAGCCGGCATCATTCATTGTGACTATGGCGCATGGGGACACCAGAAAGCCAGCATCGATTATATGGAAACCGAATATTCTTCAATCCTTTTAATGCATCATCTCTCTGTCAGCCAAGGACGCCAACTTGGTTTATCTTTGATGCATGACAATGAGCACGCCTATTGCTGCCGCGTACTGGATGTATTAGGCGTTATACAAACAACGCGTTAGCAACTCGCGCCATTCCATGCGCAACCCGGTCGTATTGACTGGGAAATATCAAGCTTCCCGGCGGAGGCGTTACCGGATGCAAAAATATTAGCATTAAACATGCCGGCATAGCTCTTTGGAATGTAGTTAAATCTTGCCATCGAAACAATAGTAGCCTGGATACTGACAGAGACAAAAAGGCCGTTATCGCAAATGATTTTGCTGGTTTTTTCTTAACCCATCCAAACATTACACATCTGTTTTTTAATGGATTAACCCCGAAAAAACAGTCTAAAACATGCTCAACCGGATATTCTCGCCCCTGGGATAGTATACCGTCGACAGCCATCTACAAGTCCTGCGCACGCCTCAACGTCTTTCCAACAAAAACTGGA
Source organism: Methylomonas albis (assembly GCF_014850955.1). Lineage (NCBI taxonomy): Bacteria > Pseudomonadati > Pseudomonadota > Gammaproteobacteria > Methylococcales > Methylococcaceae > Methylomonas > Methylomonas albis. The sequence continues at coordinate 813,935 of NZ_JACXSS010000001.1, read as the reverse complement.
AAGCTATTGTATATTGATATTTTCAATAGAGCCCGGTCAATTATAATTCATAAGGCTCCGACATACAGTCAATACCTTACAAGCAGAACCATACCAATAGAGTTTTATTAGCGCCAGTGAGTGAATTACCGTAGCAAAAATTAAGTAGGTAACTACAAGCCAAGAGGGGAAAAAGAAAACGGCAGAGTAGTCGATTAACTAAACTCTGCCGCGTATCAATGATAGATTTAATATCTAATGAAGCTTATTCTTCCGATTCTGCTGGTTCCGGCCTATCAACCAGCTCGACATATGCCATAGGCGCGTCATCACCGGACCTGAATCCACACTTAATAATCCTCAAGTACCCACCGCTTCTGGATTGGTATCTTGGACCAAGTTCGTTAAATAATTTAGTTACAACATCTCTATCACGCAACTTAGAAAAGGCCTGACGACGTTTTGCAACCGAATCAATTTTAGACAGGGTAATCAAAGGCTCCGCAATTACACGCAATTCCTTTGCTTTTGGCAAAGTAGTTTTGATTAACTCATGTCTAAATAGCGAGCACGCCATGTTACTAAATAGCGCTTTTCGGTGGCTGCTATTCTTATTTAACTGTCTTCCAGATTTACGGTGTCTCATATTTAAAATGCCTTATATTCAAATTCCAGCTTGCGATTGATCAGCCAGATTTTCAGGTGGCCAGTTTTCCAACCGCATACCCAATGACAGACCTTTAATTGCAAGAATATCTTTAATTTCTGTTAATGACTTCTTACCAAGATTCGGTGTTCTCAACAGCTCTACTTCAGTGCGTTGAATCAAATCCCCAATATAGAAAATATTTTCCGCTTTCAGGCAGTTAGCAGAACGTACTGTTAACTCCAAATCATCTACAGGACGCAACAATACAGGATCGAACGACTCCTCTTCGACAGCAACTTCTTCCTGTATTTGTTCGTTTACCTTTTCGAAATCGACAAAAACAGATAGCTGATCATGTAAAATAGACGCAGCTAATTTAATCGCTTGTTCAGGGTCAACTGTGCCATTTGTCTCTAATTCAATAACAAGTCTATCCAGGTTTGTACGTTGTTCTACACGAGTACTTTCTACATGATAAGCGACTTTCACTATAGGACTGAAAGCGGCATCGACCATGAGCACACCAACAGGCGCATCGTCGTACATCTCTTTCCTAAGACTGGAAGGAACGTATCCTCTGCCTCTTTCAACTTTAATCTTGATGTTTAGCGAGCAATCCTGATTATTGATGTTAGCAATGATCAAATCTGGGTTGATTAACTCGACGTTATGAGGCAAATCGATATCTCGAGCAGTAACTACACCTACCCCATTTTTCGACAGGGTCAGGGTTACTTCATCTTTAGAATGAACAACAACAGCCAACTTTTTAAGATTCAATATTATGTCAATGACATCTTCCTGAACGCCCTCTATAGTGGTGTATTCGTGCAATACGCTTTCGATAGAGATTTCTGTAACTGCGCAACCCGGAATTGAGGAAAGCATAACCCTCCTCAAAGCATTACCTAAAGAATGACCGAAGCCACGTTCCAGAGGTTCGATAACGATTCTCGAGTGGTTGGCCGATTCGTTTATCACCTCGACAAGTCTAGGCTTCAGTAGGCCAACAATAGAACTCTGCATAATTTAAATCCTGGACTTATTTATTACTTAGAATAAAGCTCAACAACCAGCTGTTCATTGATGTCAGAACCCAAATCTACACGATCAGGCACCGACTTGAATGTTCCACTCATCTCTTTCGAATTTACTTCAACCCAAACTGGAAAACCGTATTGTTCTGTCACAACCAGTGAATCCTTGATCCGTTGTTGACTTTTAGCCTTTTCCCTGATCTTGATTGTATCGCCTGCAGCAACTTGGAAAGACGGAATATTAATTAACCTATCGTTCACCAAAATAGCTTTATGAGACACTAATTGCCTAGCTTCCGCGCGAGTCGCCGCGTAACCCATACGATAAACAACGTTATCTAACCGCGACTCCAAGAAATCTAGAAGATTTTGACCAGTCGCGCCCTTTTGTAAGTCGGCGGCTTTGTAATAGTTCCGGAATTGCTTTTCCAACACTCCGTATATGCGACGCAAGCGCTGTTTAGCGCGGAGCTGCATAGCATAATCAGAATTCCTTGTACGCTTAGCGCCATGTTGACCAGGTCTTTGTTCCAATTTACATTTGCTTTCCAGAGACTTCCCTCTGCTTTTCAAAAATAAATCAGTACCTTCCCTACGACTCAGCTTGCAAGCAGGACCAAGATATCTTGCCATTAAATTTACTCCACTATCCTAAACACGACGTTTTTTGGGTGGGCGGCAACCATTATGAGGTATAGGAGTCACGTCCACGATATTTGAAATTTTGAATCCCATACTGTTCAAGGAACGAACAGCAGATTCCCTACCAGGCCCAGGGCCTTTGATCATAACATCAAGATTCTTCATGCCGTATTCCTGGGCTACAGACCCAGCTTTCTCGGCAGCTACCTGAGCAGCGAAAGGTGTACTTTTGCGCGAACCTCGAAAACCGGATCCGCCAGAGGTTGCCCAAGATAACGCGTTACCTTTTCTGTCTGTAATAGTAACGATTGTATTATTAAAGGAAGCATGCACGTGAACTATACCGTCCGCGACCTCTCTCTTAATACGCTTTTTAACTCTATTCTGGGTTGCCATCAAAAATGCCTATCTAGATGTTTTTATTTAGTAACTGACTTACGCGGACCTTTACGAGTCCGTGCGTTGGTTCTGGTTCTTTGTCCTCTCAATGGCAAACCACGACGGTGCCTGATACCACGATAACAACCAAGATCCATTAATCTTTTAATATTCATTGAAACCTCTCTGCGAAGATCGCCTTCAACAGTCATCGCAGAAATAACCTTACGTATTGCTTCGACTTGCTCCTCAGAAAGGTCCCGAATCTTGACGGTTGGCTGAACCCCAACTTCACCGCAGATATTTCTAGCAGTTTGCCTGCCAACTCCATAGATAGCAGTCAACGCTATCTCCGCATGCTTATGGTCCGCCACGTTTATACCGGCAATACGAGCCATTCAAATACTCCAAAAACAGTACTATAAGGTTAAACGGAGCATTATATCACTCCGCAAAAAAAATCACAAAAACAAGTTAGCCTTGACGCTGTTTATGCCTGCCATCTTTGCAGATAACTCGGACGACACCGTTTCTTTTAATTACTTTACAACTTTTGCATATGGTTTTAATTGAAGCTCGTACTTTCACGGCAAACTCCTGGAAATGTTAAGATTTTTTCAGATTGGCTTTTTTCATCAAGCCTTCGTATTGTTGAGACATCAAATGTGTCTGCATTTGCGAGATAAAGTCCATGACAACAACAACAATAATCAACAGAGAGGTGCCACCAAACGAGAACGGCACGTTCCAATAAACAATTAGAAACTCAGGCAACAAACAGATTAGCGTGATGTAAACCGCACCGATCAACGTTAACCTAGTCATGACCTTATCTATGTAGCTAGTCGTATGAGCACCCGGCCTGATGCCAGGCAGATACGCGCCAGATTTTTTTAAGTTCTCAGCCGTTTCTTTTGAATTGAAGACCAAAGCCGTATAAAAGAAACAGAAGAAAACTATCGCTAATGCGTAACACAAAACATAGACAGGCTGGCCTGGAGAGAGGACAGAAGAGATATCCTGGAGCCAGGAAAAACCATCAACGTTACCAAACCAGCCAGCTATGGTCGCAGGAAAGAGTATGATGCTTGAAGCGAAAATAGGTGGTATCACTCCAGCCATATTCAACTTAAGCGGCAAAAACGAACTCTGCCCGGAATAAACTTTATTGCCTTGCTGCCGTTTCGGGTAATTAATGGTTATACGTCTTTGTCCTCTTTCAACAAAAACAACAATACCTGTAACAACTATAGACAGCGCGAACAGAACAACAATAAAGGCTCCGTTCATCTCTCCGGTACGAGCCAATTCTAACGTCCCGCCAATGGCTGAGGGCAATCCCGATACGATACCAGCGAAAATAATTAACGAAATACCGTTACCTATACCCCTCTCAGTAACCTGCTCACCAAGCCACATTAAGAATATGGTCCCGGTAACTAGCGTTATGGTGGTAATGAGTATAAAACTCATACCGGGCTGTATAACTACCGCCAATCCGCCAGCGGTTTGATTTTGTAGCGCTACCGATATACCTATTGATTGAAACATCGCCAAGACCACAGTGCCATAGCGAGTATACTGGGAAATTTTTCGGCGCCCAGACTCCCCTTCCTTTTTCAATTGCTCCATAGCAGGAATGACAATAGTCATAAGCTGCATGATGATAGATGCTGAGATGTAAGGCATTATGCCTAAAGCAAAAAGACTCAAACGCATAAGCGCTCCACCTGAAAACATGTTAAACATGTTTAAGATGGAACCGGACTGCTGTTCAAACATTATTGACAACGCTTTAGGATCAATTCCCGGCACAGGAATATGAGCACCTATTCTGTATACGATAAACGCACCTAGAACGAAAAGTAGCCTAGACTTAAGCTCACCAAACCGAAATGTGCCGGCAGAAACATCAAACCCTTTCGCACTCACTTAAGCCTCGACTTTGCCACCAGCAGCTTCAATAGTTAATTTCGCACCAACTGTTACACCGAGTCCTTTTAAAGTAAGGGATCGAGAAACAATCCCAGTGTTAATTACTTTAACTTTTTTCGAAAATGCGGGAATAACGTTTTCGTTAATCAATAATTGAATATCGACAACATCGGCTTGCAGGGCATCAATTTCTGCTAAACGAACTTCGGCAGTAAATTTTTTAATCCTAGAGGTAAAGCCAACTTTCGGCAGTCTACGCTGCAACGGCATCTGACCGCCCTCAAACCCAACTTTATGGAATCCACCAGAGCGAGCTTTTTGTCCTTTATGCCCTCTACCGCAAGTTTTGCCATCTGTAGATCCTATGCCACGCCCAACGCGTTTCGCTTTTTTTCTTGCGCCACACGCCGCTTGTATTGTATTGAGATACATTAAACTTCCTCGACTTTTAGCATATATGCGATTTTATTGATCATTCCGCGATTCTCAGGCGTGTCAATAACTTCGACAACTTGCCTAATTCTGCTCAGACCCAATCCTTTCAAACATTGCTGATGACTCTTTAAGCGACCATTTTTACTCTTAGTCATCATTACGCTTAATTTTTTGCCATTCATATCGTTTTACCCTGTTAGTTTTTCAACAGTTAAACCGCGCTTCGCTGCGATTTTCTTAGCATCATGCATTGCAGTCAAACCGTTAATTGTGGCGCGCACAACGTTAATCGGGTTATTTGTTCCGATACATTTAGCTAACACATTATGTACGCCGACTACTTCAAACACCGCACGCATGGCACCGCCGGCGATGATTCCCGTACCTTCCGAAGCGGGCTGCATGTAAACTTTAGCAGCGCCTGTGCTCGACATGATTGAATATTGCAAAGTACCTTCTTTCAATGACACTTTGCGCATATTCTTTCTAGCCTGTTCAAGCGATTTTTGAATTGCAACGGGCACTTCTCTAGCTTTGGATACACCATAACCGACACGACCGTCACCGTCGCCGACAACCGTTAGCGCAGCAAAACCAAAAACCCTACCGCCTTTAACAACCTTTGCAACACGTCTTACTGAAACTAATTTTTCCTGCAATCCGTCTGTACTACCTTGAGATGGTGCTGTTGCCATTCTATTCCCCTAAAACTTCAAGCCAGCTTCACGCGCAGCGTCTGCTAACGCCTTTACGCGGCCATGATATTTAAAACCAGAGCGATCAAATGCAACTTGAGTTACACCAGCCGCAATCGCTCGCTCAGCAACAATACGACCCACTTCGGTAGCAGCCTTAATATTACTTGTATTACTTAGCCCACCTTTAACGTCAGCCTGTAACGTCGAAGCAGCTGCGAGAGTCACCTTGCCGTCGACACTAAGAACCTGAGCATAAATGTGCTGAGAAGTTCTATGTATAGTAAGTCTGTGTACATTTAACTTTTTGATTTTGCAGCGCAGCCTTAACGCTCTTTTTAATCTTGAAGACTTCTTATCCATCACTTCACCTATTTCTTTTTGGCTTCTTTTCTAGCCACGTATTCGTCGGCTATTCTCACACCTTTACCTTTGTACGGCTCGGGCGGACGAAAAGCTCTGATCTCAGATGCGACCTGGCCGACTTTCTGTTTATCATTACTTTTCACATGCAATTCTGTTTGCGTTGGAGCGTCAACAGTTACGCCTTCAGGGATTAAATATTCAACAGGATTAGAGTACCCCAAGGACAGTGTTAAAAGATTGTCTTTAACTTGAGCTCTATATCCAACCCCAACCAACAACATCTTTTTGACGAAGCCCTCAGAAACCCCTTTAACCATATTGTTAATTGAAGCCCTGGCTGTACCAGCATGAGCCTTAGCGCCTTTTACGCTATCATCCCATTTAACCCTGATTACATTAGACTCAATTTCAAGATCAACGGCATCACAAAGATCAAACACGAGTTGACCCAATTTGCCGTTAACGATCATTTGCTTGCCGTCAACCTTCACATCAACTCCTGATGGCAAAGTTATAGGCGCGTTAGCTACTCTAGACATGATATACCTCTTAAATTAGCAGACAGTGCATATGACTTCGCCGCCATGCCCAATAGCACGAGCAGCGCGATCCGTCATAACACCATTCGAGGTTGAAACTATAGCGATACCTAAACCACCTAACACTTTGGGCAACTCGTCTTTAGACTTATAAATTCTAAGACCAGGACGGCTAACTCGCTTAACGCTCTCGATAACAGGAACTCCGTTGTAGTATTTCAACTCTACGGTCATTTCTGTATGGCAACCAGTCACTTCAGTTTTAAAATCGGCGATATAACCCTCATCTTTCAAAACCCTCGCGATAGCGAGCTTTAACTTGGATGAAGGGATTTTTACACTTTTCTTTCCAGCAGATTGACCATTTCTAATTCTGGTTAGCATATCTGCTATTGGATCTGTCATACTCATTTTCTATTCTCCAAAACTTAAACAGAACTACCAGCTAGCCTTTGATAAACCAGGAACGTCGCCACGCATGGTAGCCTCCCGTAACTTATTTCTGCTAAGACCAAATTTTCTGTAATATCCATGCGGACGACCAGTCAGCTTACATCTATTACGTAATCTGGACTGACTAGAGTCTCTGGGCAATTTTTGAAGTTGAATTTGAGCATTCTCTTTTTCTTCAAAAGAGGTATTTGGAGATCTAATTACTTCCTTCAATTGGTTTCTTTTTGCCTGATATTTTTTAATCAGACCTTCACGCTTCACTTCGCGCGCAATCATTGATTTTTTTGCCATGTCGATACGCCTTAGTTTTTAAATGGAAAATTGAATAATTTCAACAACGCCAAGCCTTCTTCGTCAGTCTTAGCAGTTGTTGTAATACAAATATCCATACCACGGAGCGCATCAATTTTATCGTAATCTATTTCAGGGAAAATAATTTGTTCTTTTATTCCCATTGAATAGTTACCACGACCATCAAAGCTTTTAGAGCTCATGCCTCTGAAATCCCGAATTCGAGGTATTGAAATCGTAATCAATCTATCTAGAAATTCGTACATTTTATCGCTACGCAGGGTAACTTTACAGCCAATCGGCATGTCATCACGAATTTTAAATCCGGCAATAGATTTTCTTGCCAAGGTAACAACTGCTTTTTGTCCCGATATTTTTTCCATATCAGAAACAGCAGATTGCAAGACCTTCTTGTCCGCAACAGCCCCACCAACGCCCATATTAAGGGTTATCTTGGTGAGCTTTGGCACTTGCATGATTGTTTTATAACCAAACTGCTCCTGCATCGCAGGGACAACTTCAGATTTATATTTACTTTGTAGTCTAGCCATAGCCTTATTACCTTAGAGACCGACGTTTTCGTTAGTGGATTTAAAATATCTGACTTTTTTACCATCATCCAGAGTTCTAAAACCAACTTTGTCGCCTTTTTTAATTTTTGGGTTAAATAAAGCCACATTCGAGATGTCAATTGGCATGTTTTTATCAACAATACCACCGGAAACACCCATATTTGGATTACCTTTTTGATGTTTCTTTACTAAGTTAATGCCTTCGACTAACAACTTGTGATCTTCAAGTACTTTACTAACTTTGCCTAACTTACCCTTATCTTTTCCGACTATTACGATGACTTCATCGCCTTGCTTAATCTTTTGCATCTTTGGACCTCTATCTATAATACTTCTGGCGCTAGAGAGATAATTTTCATGAACTTATCGCCTCTCAATTCACGAGTAACCGGCCCAAAGATACGAGTACCAATTGGTTGTAGTTGGTTATTTAAAATTACGGCCGCATTTCCGTCAAAACGAATAACTGAACCATCAGCCCTCCGAACCCCTTTACGGGTCCTGACGACCAATGCATTATATACATCGCCCTTTTTTACTCTAGTACGCGGCATAGCGTCCTTGACGCTTACCTTGATGATATCACCTATGCCTGCATAGCGGCGGTGTGAACCTCCAAGGACCTTGATACACATGACCTTTTTTGCGCCACTGTTGTCGGCGACGTCAAGGCTAGTTTGCATCTGAATCATTTTTTAAATCCCAACTAAAATTATTATTTATCTATTGAAAGCTTCCAACACTTCCAACAGTTTGAACGCCTTATTTTTTGAAATAGGGCGGCATGACGTAATCGAAACAACATCACCTTCCTGGCAAACGTTGTTTTCATCGTGAACGAGAAGCTTAGTGGATCGCTTAATATACTTTCCATATACCGGATGCTTAACCAATCGCTCAACCAGTACAGACGCAGTTTTGTCCATTTTATTGCTAACTACCCTACCAGTTACTTTACGTACACTATCTAAATTTTCGCTCATATCTATACTCTTACCATTTCATTTAGAATAGTATTAATGCGAGCTATATCTCGCCTTACCAGCTTTATTTGACTTGGCTTGCTAAGCTGTCCAGTTCCTTTTTGCATTCTCAAATTGAACTGTTCGCGAGACAATTCCAAAAGACTGGAATTTAACTCTTCTTTTGTTTTGCTTCTTAAATCTTTCGCTTTCATTACATTATTGTCCGTGCAGAGAAAGTCGTTTTCACCGGCAATTTGGCAGCGGCCAACTCAAAAGCCTCTCTCGCCAATTCCTCGGAAACACCCTCAATTTCAAACAGCATTGTGCCTGGCTTAATTTGCGCAACCCAGTATTCTACACTACCTTTACCTTTACCCATACGTACTTCTAATGGTTTTTTAGTAATAGGCTTGTCAGGGAAAATTCTGATCCAGATTTTCCCCCCACGTTTTACATGCCGACTTATTGCCCTTCGGGCCGCCTCTATCTGGCGAGCCGTCATTCTACCACGGCTAATCGATTTTAAACCATACTCTCCGAAACTGACCGACGAACCACGCAAAGCGGTGCCGTTATTTCTGCCGGTATGTTGTTTACGAAATTTTGTTCTTTTTGGCTGAAGCATTTTTTATACCCCTTCAACTATTTTTTTGAGTCGGCGTTTAAAGACGCAGCATGCGCATCCATATCAAACACCTCACCCTTAAATATCCAAACCTTTATACCGATAATTCCGTAAGTAGTTTTGGCCTCGGCGGTGCCGTAGTCAATATCAGCACGTAACGTATGAAGAGGCACACGACCCTCACGATACCATTCTGTTCTGGCGATTTCCGCTCCGTTTAACCTACCAGCAACTGTGATTTTAATACCTTCAGCACCTAATCGCATAGTATTGGTTACTGCGCGCTTCATTGCACGACGATACATAATACGTTTTTCAAGCTGCTGAGCTATACTTTCAGCCACTAAATATGCGTCCAGCTCAGGCTTACGAATCTCTTCGACATTCAACTGAACAGGTACACCCATCATCGCAGAAATGCTCTGTCTCAAAACATCTATATCCTCGCCTTTCTTGCCGATTACAATTCCTGGGCGAGCAGTGTGTACGGTGATATTGGCATTATTCGCCGGGCGATTAATCTGCACTCTGCTAACAGATGCGTGAGCCAATTTTTTCTTGATATACTCCCTAACCTTCAAATCCTGCAACAGAAACACAGGATAATTTTGGCTATTTGCATACCATCTTGAAGTCCAATCTTTAACTATCCCGAGACGAATCCCTGTGGGATGTACCTTTTGTCCCATTTGCTACCTCTATTTCTCTGCTACTTTAATTGTTATATGGCAAGTTCTTTTCAGGATGTGATTCGCACGCCCTTTCGCCCTCGCGCTAACTCTTTTTAACGTTCTACCTTCGTTAACAAATACAGTTGAAACTTGTAACTCATCAACATCAGCGCTTTCGTTATGTTCTGCATTAGCTATTGCCGACTCAAGAACTTTTTTGATTATCGCAGCAGCTTTCTTAGAGCTGAAACTCAACAAATTTAATGCTTTTTCAACAGGTAATCCGCGTATTTGATCCCCTACAAGCCGTGCTTTTTGCGCAGAAAGAGGAGCATTACTTAATTTGGCCGAAATTTCCACATTCACTCCTTATCTTGATTTCTTGTCTGCTATATGGCCTTTATAAGTTCTTGTAGGGGAGAACTCACCCAACTTATGTCCGACCATATTTTCCGAAATCAATACCGGCACATGCTGTTTGCCATTATGCACAGCAATAGTCAATCCCAACATGTCAGGGCTGATCATTGACCTTCTAGACCAGGTTTTAATCGGTTTCCTATTATTAGCTCGCACTGCATCTTCAACTTTCTTAAGCAAGTGATGATCTATAAATGGACCTTTTTTAATTGAACGTGGCACGTCAAATACCTCTTATTTTTGCTTACGGCGTCTGACAATCATGTTGTCAGTACGTTTGTTTTTTCTAGTTTTATAGCCTTTTGTTGGCGTTCCCCAAGGAGATACCGGATGTCTACCACCCGAAGTTCTACCTTCACCACCACCATGAGGATGGTCTACAGGATTCATCGCCACACCCCTAACAGTTGGTCTAACACCGCGCCATCTTTTCGCGCCTGCCTTTCCTAATGAGATAAGATTGTGTTCCGAATTAGAAACTTCACCGACTACACCTTTACAATCTGATGGCACCTTTCTCATTTCGCCAGAACGTAGGCGAATGGTAACGTATGCACCATCCTTAGCCACTAATTGAACAGAGGTCCCGGCGCTCCTGGCAATTTGAGCACCTTTTCCGGGTTTTAGTTCGATGCAGTGAATTGTGGTACCCAAAGGCATATTCCGCAGAGGCATACAATTTCCAGGCTTAACTGGGGTTGTTTCCGCGCTTAGTATTTCCTGTCCGACCTCGATACCTTTTGGCGCAATAATGTATTTTCGCTCGCCATCTCTAAAAAGAATCAGCGCTATATTCGCCGTTCTGTTCGGATCGTACTCGATACGCTCAACTAGCGCAGGAATATCTGTCTTGTTACGCTTAAAGTCTATTATCCGATAGAATTTTTTGTGCCCCCCGCCAATATGACGAGTTGTTATTCTACCTAGATTGTTACGACCGCCGGTATTGCTCTTTTTGTCAAGTAGTTGTGCAAATGGCTTACCCTTATGCAAATCATTATTTTGTACACGTACTACAAACCGAGAACCCGGAGATGTCGGTTTTGATTTTAGAATAGCCATGCTCTTCTACCGCTCCTTATTTGCCTTAAAGTATTTATGCTGTCGCCAATTCGATGTTATGACCAGATTGAAGCTTTACATACGCTTTTTTCCAGTCCGAACGTTTACCCAAAGTACGCCCAAATCGCTTAATTTTACCTTTAACGTTCAAAACGCGTACGGACGCCACCTCAACTCCAAACATCAACTCAACGGCGTTTTTAATCTGCAGCTTCGTGGCCGATTTTTTCACTTTGAATACAAATTGGTTGTGCTGATCAGCAGCATTAGAACTTTTTTCCGACACAATCGGCGCATATAAAACACTTGCTAATTTTATCTTTTCGATGCTCATGCCAAACGCTCCTCGATCTGCTTCAGCGCGCTGGCTGTCGCAATTACCTTGTCAGCGGAAACCAAGGACACTGGATCCACGCTACTTGGAGTAACTATCGCTATATAAGGAAGATTTCTAGCCGCAAGAATTAAATTCTCATTTAAGTCATCCGCAACCACTAGCAACCTTTTTGCATCAATACCTTTTATTTTACTCAAAAAGTCTTTTGTTTTTGGTGTTGCAGGCGTGATGTCGTCGCAGACAGCTAATCTGCCCTGCCTCAACAACTCAGAAAAAATTGATCTAATACCGACCTTGTACATTTTTTTATTCAGCTTCTGATCGAATGATCTTGGTTGAGCGGCAAACGTCACCCCGCCTGTACGCCATATTGGACTTCTGGTTGTTCCAGCACGCGCACGCCCCGTACCTTTTTGACGGAAGGGCTTTGCTCCACCACCACTGACCGCAGCTCGGTTTTTTTGGCCTTTGGTACCGGCCCTTGCTGCTGAAAGATACTTAGTTACTAGCTGATGCACCAATGTTTCATTAAAATCCTGTCCGAAAACTTCCTCGGAAACCTCGAGTGCCTGTGCTGAATCTTGATTATTAATTGCAGGTATTTGCAAAGTCATAAATTAACCTTTATTTAACATTTTTACTGCTGGGGTGATGACAACATCTCCACCCTTGGCACCAGGCACAGCGCCTCTGACTAAAATCAGGTTCCGCTCAGCATCTACCGCATGGATAGTCAAATTTTGTGTTGTTGTTTTGACCGCCCCCATATGTCCGCACATTTTCTTACCCTTAAATACGCGACCCGGTGTTTGGTTCATACCGCTAGAGCCAGGAACCCGATGGGATCGTGAGTTACCATGCGTGGCATCTTGTGTTCTAAAATTATGGCGCTTAACAGTACCGGCAAAACCTTTACCGATGCTGGTGCCAGAGACATCAACTACCTGTCCGGCTTCAAACACATTAACTTTTAGCTCTGTCCCTGCCGAAAACTCAGTTACTTCGCTTTCGCTAAGCCTAAACTCCCACAAACCACGACCAGCGGTAACATTGGCAGATGCGTAATGCCCAGCCATTGCTCTGTTGACTTTTGAAGACTTAACATCACCCGCCGCTACCTGAATAGCGCGATAACCATCAGTTTCAACACTCTTCACCTGTATGACTCTGTTAGAGTCAATATGGAGCACGGTAACAGGTACCGAAGTGCCATCTTCGCAAAAAATTCGGGTCATACCACATTTACGACCAATAAGACCTATTGACATCTGCCAATCCCTCTAAATTATAACTTGCTGCTATTTAAGCTTAATTTGAACATCGACTCCAGCCGCCAGATCTAACTTCATCAAGGCGTCAACAGTCTTATCGGTTGGCTCAACGATATCAAGCAACCTTTTATAAGTTCTCAGTTCATACTGATCACGAGCATCTTTATTTACATGCGGTGAGATCAATATAGTAAAACGTTCCTTCCTAGTAGGCAAAGGAATGGGGCCCTTTACTTGCGCGCCCGTTCTCTTTGCTGTTTCTACTATCTCACCCGCTGACTGATCAATTAATTTATGATCAAACGCTTTTAATTGGATTCTGATAGTTTGATTAGCCATCTTGATTACTCGATAATAGAAGCAACAACACCCGCACCGACGGTACGACCACCTTCGCGAATTGCAAAACGTAAACCGTCTTCCATCGCAATCGGTGAGATTAGTTTCACGGTAACGGCGATGTTATCGCCAGGCATTACCATTTCAACGCCTTCTGGCAGATCGACCGCTCCGGTTACGTCGGTGGTTCTGAAGTAGAACTGCGGACGATAGCCATTAAAGAACGGGGTATGACGACCACCCTCTTCTTTTGACAGCACGTAAATCTCAGCCTTGAAGTGCGCGTGTGGCTTGATGGAGTTGACATGAGCCAATACTTGACCACGCTCAACATCTTCTCTTTTAGTACCACGCAACAATACACCGACGTTATCGCCCGCCTGACCTTGGTCAAGCAGCTTGCGGAACATTTCTACACCGGTACAGGTCGTTTGAACGGTATCTTTAATACCAACGATCTCAACAGCCTCACCGACTTTGACGATACCACGCTCAACACGACCAGTTACCACGGTACCGCGACCGGAGATGGAGAATACGTCTTCGATAGGCATCAGGAACTTGCCATCAATAGCACGCTCTGGCTCAGGAATGTACGTATCCAATGCTTCAACTAAGCGAACTACGGATTGTACACCGATTTCGCTTTGTTCGCCTTCTAAAGCTTTCAATGCAGAACCGACGATGATAGGGGTATCATCACCTGGGAATTCGTATTGATTCAACAGTTCGCGAATTTCCATCTCGACCAGTTCGATCAACTCGGCATCGTCAACCATGTCCGCCTTATTTAGAAACACTACGATGTATGGCACACCCACTTGGCGTGACAACAGAATGTGCTCACGGGTTTGCGGCATAGGACCGTCCGCGGCGGAGCAAACCAGAATCGCGCCGTCCATTTGGGCAGCACCGGTAATCATGTTTTTGACGTAGTCAGCATGACCCGGGCAGTCAACGTGGGCATAGTGGCGATTGGCTGACTCATATTCTACGTGTGAGGTGGAAATGGTGATACCGCGCGCACGTTCTTCTGGGGCGTTGTCGATTTGATCAAAAGCTTTAACTTCGCCGCCTTGCAGCTCCGCCATTACTTTTGTTAATGCCGCTGTCAATGTGGTCTTACCATGATCAACGTGACCAATCGTACCAACGTTTACATGCGGTTTCTTTCTTTCAAATTTTTCTTTAGCCATGATTCAATACCTGATATGTAAAAAATTTAAGATACTTTTCTAATAATCGCTTCCGCAATATTTGCAGGTGCTTCGTTATATCTTTCAAACTGCATACTGTACGTTGCCCTGCCCTGAGTCGCCGACCTAAGATCCGTGGCATAACCGAACATTTCAGCAAGAGGCACTTCGCACTCTATTACTTTTCCGGCCGGAACATCTTCCATCCCGTGAATAACACCTCTCCGTCGATTAATGTCACCCACAACCTCACCCATATAATCTTCGGGAGTTACCACCTCGACTTTCATAATGGGCTCCAGCAACGCAGGATTTGCAGTCTTAGCTCCATCCCTGAAACACATAGATCCTGCTATCTTGAAAGCCATTTCATTCGAATCGACATCATGATATGAACCATCGAATAAACTAACCTTTACATCAACAACTGGAAAACCAGCCAGAACGCCGTTTTCCATTTGCTCTTGCACACCTTTATCTACAGCTGGAATATATTCTTTAGGAATAGCACCACCAACCACTTCGCTCACAAACTCGTAACCAGAACCCGGCTCCTTTGGCTCCAATCTAAGCCATACATGGCCGTACTGCCCCTTGCCACCAGACTGCCTTATGAACTTCCCTTCGCATTCCACGATATTCTTAATCGTTTCTCGATAAGCAACTTGCGGCGCGCCAACATTTGCCGCAACGTTAAACTCTCTTTTCATTCGGTCGACGATAATCTCAAGATGCAACTCACCCATACCTGAAATTATAGTTTGACCCGATTCAGGGTCGCTACCTACTCTAAAGGAGGGATCTTCTTGAGCTAACTTCGCTAACGCAGCACCCATCTTATCCTGATCAGCCTTTGTTCTTGGCTCAACCGCTACAGCAATAACCGGCTCAGGAAATTCCATTTTTTCGAGCAAAATCGGCTTTTCAATATCGCAAAGCGTGTCGCCGGTTGTTACGTCCTTAAGACCGATTAAAGCGGCTATTTCACCAGCCCTAACCTCACTGATTTCAACGCGACTATTGGCGTGCATCTGAACGATGCGCCCTATACGCTCTTTTTTACCTTTTCCAGCATTTAAAACTGCATCTCCAGACTTGACCACCCCGGAATAAACCCTAAAAAAGGTCAGAGTTCCGACAAATGGGTCTGTAGCTATTTTAAATGCCAACGCGGAGAAAGGCTCTTCATCAGAAGCACTACGAACTACGTTGTTCTCTGCATCTGACAGGCCCTCTACTGGCTTAATGTCGAGAGGGGACGGCAGAAAGTCAATCACGCCATCAAGAACACACTGGATACCTTTATTCTTAAACGCCGACCCACAATAAGCTGGAACCAACTTATTCTGAAGAACTTGCGCCCGTATACCCTGCTTTACCTCTTCGTTTGTCAAAACACCTTTTTCGAGGTATTTATCCATTAATTCTTCGGTTGCTTCTGCGGCGGCCTCAACCATATGCTCGCGCCACTCTGCAGCAATACCTAGCATTTCCGAGGGAATCTCCATCTCCGTAAAGCCAACGCCCATGTTGGCATCTTCCCAGTAGATTGCCTTCATTTTCAGCAGGTCCACAACACCTTTAAAGGTTTCTTCAGCACCAATAGGCAGCTGCATAGGAACCACGACCCCACCCAGCCTTATCTTGATTTGTTCGACGACACGCAGAAAATCTGCTCCGGAACGGTCCATTTTGTTCACGAAAACCAATCTTGGCACATGGTACTTATTAGCCTGCCTCCAGACCGTTTCGGACTGAGGCTCCACACCACCAACAGCACAAAAAACCGCGCAAGCCCCGTCCAACACGCGCAGCGACCGCTCGACCTCTATCGTGAAATCAACATGACCAGGCGTATCGATTATGTTAATCCGATGCTCTGGGTATTGTTTTTCCATTCCGAGCCAGAAGCAAGTCGTCGCAGCGGAAGTGATTGTTATCCCTCTTTCCTGCTCTTGCTCCATCCAATCCATGGTAGCAGCACCATCATGGACTTCGCCCATCTTATGCGAAACGCCCGTATAGAACAGTATTCGCTCAGTTGTCGTTGTTTTTCCAGCATCAATGTGAGCCATGATGCCTATATTACGATAACGCTCAATAGGCGTCTTACGAGCCACAACAACAACCTAATCTAGCTTTGTTACCAGCGATAATGAGCAAACGCTTTATTTGCTTCCGCCATTCTATGCGTATCTTCACGCTTCTTCGCAGCTGCACCGCGGCCTTCCGAGGCGTCCAACAACTCACCAGCCAGCTTAGCCGCCATAGTTCTTTCGTTACGCTTACGCGCAGCATCAATCAACCATCTCATCGACAGCGCCAGCCTCCTAGCAGGACGAACCTCTACAGGCACCTGATAAGTCGCACCACCAACCCGGCGAGATTTAACCTCGACTCGCGGCTGTACATTTTCCAATGCTTTTGCAACCAAATCCAAAGTCTCTTTATGACCTTTACCTTCGATAACATCCAAGGCACCGTAAACGATTTTCTCGGCGACCGATTTCTTACCATCTTCCATGATCATATTCATGAATTTTGACAACATATCGCTACCAAACCGCGGATCCGGATTAATGACTCTCTTTGCAGCAACTCTTCTTCTTGACATCTTATATCAACCCTTATTTCTTAGGTCTTTTCGCGCCATATTTGGAGCGACCACATTTTCTATCCTTAACACCAGAAGTATCGAGACTTCCCCGAACCACGTGGTAACGAACACCAGGCAAGTCCTTTACACGACCACCCCGAATCAAAACCACGGAATGCTCCTGAAGGTTATGACCCTCACCACCGATGTAGCTACTTACCTCTGCGCCATTGGTCAACCGCACCCTCGCAACCTTACGTAAAGCCGAGTTTGGCTTTTTCGGGGTCGTGGTATAAACCCTAGTACAAACCCCGCGACGCTGAGGACAAGCCTCCAACGCCGGAACGTTAGTCTTTTCTATTTTTTTAGCACGAGGCTTACGGACCAATTGATTGATCGTGGCCATTCTTAACTACTCCGAATATGCAATGTTTAATAAGCAATAAAGAAATCTGCACAATTACAGATTTATATAGCTCCGCCCAAACCTATTGGCTGATGTGAGCAGAGCATAATACCTTTACAAAAGAACTAGGTCAAGCATTTTTGAGAACATCTACTCGACATTCAATGCTTGTTTCAAAGCCTCTTCAACGTCAACCGCTTCAATAGCGTGGACGGATGAATCCGAACCGGAAACGGCGTCGGCAGCCCTTCTCTTCCGTCGTTGTTCATGATAGGCCAAACCGGTACCTGCCGGAATCAGACGACCAACAATCACGTTTTCTTTGAGTCCGTTCAATGGGTCACTGATACCCCTCACCGCCGCATCGGTTAACACTCTCGTGGTTTCCTGGAATGAAGCGGCGGAAATAAATGACTCTGTAGCCAACGACGCTTTTGTAATACCCAACAGCAGAGAATCGTAGCTGGCAGGTATATTACCTGCTCTTTCAACTTGATCGTTGACAGCATTAATCGTTGTCCGCTCTACCTGTTCGCCCTTAACGAAATCAGTATCGCCGGAAGCGGTAATCTCTACTTTTCTGAGCATTTGGCGAATAATCGCCTCAATGTGTTTGTCGTTGATTTTTACGCCTTGCAAGCGGTAGACATCTTGAATTTCCTTGACCAGATAATCTGCCAATTCCTCTATACCGCGTAATCTTAAAATATCGTGCGGAGTCAATTCACCTTCAGCGATGGTTTCACCCTTATCAACAAACTCACCCTCGAAAACGGTAATATGCCGCCACTTAGGAATCAGCGTTTCATATTGCTCACCCTCAGAATCGGTAATGATAACGCGTTGCTTACCTTTAGTTTCCTTGCCAAAGGACACCATACCGGTTGCCTCAGCTAGAATCGCGGGATCCTTGGTTTTACGCGCTTCGAATAGGTCAGCTACCCGCGGTAAACCGCCTGTAATATCCCGCGTTTTACTAGATTCTTGCGGAATTCTCGCCAAAACGTCCCCGACCTTCACCTCTCCACCATCCTTAACACCGGCGATAGCGCCTGCTGGCAAGAAGTACTGAGCTGGGATATCAGTTCCTGGCAAATTAATTTGGCCGCCTTGCTCATCGATTAGGCGAACCATAGGCCGCAATTCTTTACCAGCCGAGCTTCTCTGCTTTGGGTCGGTAACTACTCGCGAAGTTAAGCCGGTTACGTCATCAGATTGCTCTTGAACAGTAATACCATCCACGAAGTCGAGCAGCTGAATAAAGCCTTCTACTTCGGTGATAACTGGGTGAGTATGTGGATCCCAATTAACTATAATATCGCCGGCACTAACCGGGCTACCGTCGCCAACCGACAATACAGCACCGTAAGGAATTTTGTAACGTTCGCGCTCACGACCGTAATCGTCCATCACCCCTACCTCGCCCGACCTCGAGACCGCTACCAGATTATTTTCTCTGTTCTTGACGGTCTTCAAGTTATTGAGCTTTGCAGTACCGCTTGATTTTACCTGAACGTTACTAACCGCAGCAGATCGCGAAGCCGCCCCACCAATGTGGAATGTCCGCATCGTTAACTGAGTGCCTGGCTCACCGATCGACTGAGCCGCCACAACGCCCACGGCTTCGCCGATGTTAACCAAATGACCGCGACCTAAATCACGACCGTAGCAACTGGCACAGACCCCTTGGCGCGATTCACAAGTTATCACGGAGCGCACCAACATCTTATCGACACCGTTATCTTCCAAAACCGTGACTAGATTTTCATCAATCATGGTTCCGGCAGGAATCAGAACATTATTGCCGGCTGCATCAGTGACGTCCATCGCAGCAACTCGTCCCAGCACGCGATCAACCAATGGCTCAACGACGTCGCCGCCTTCGATAATCGGCATCATGGTCAGGCCGTTTTGCGTACCACAGTCTGATTCGGCAATAACCAAATCCTGCGCAACATCAACCAATCGGCGGGTCAAATAACCAGAGTTAGCGGTTTTTAGCGCGGTGTCGGCCAAACCTTTGCGAGCACCGTGGGTTGAAATAAAGTACTGTAATACGTCCAGCCCCTCGCGAAAGTTCGCAGTAATAGGCGTCTCGATGATAGAACCATCGGGCTTAGCCATCAATCCACGCATGCCCGCTAACTGTCGAATCTGTGCTGCAGAACCCCGCGCACCAGACTCAGCCATCATAAAGATGGAGTTGAAAGATTTTTGTTTTACTTTCTCGCCTTTTGAGTTTGTGACTTCGTCTTCACCCAAACCTTCCATCATCACTTTTGCGACTTGATCGTTAGCTCGCGACCATATGTCGACAACTTTGTTGTAACGTTCGCCGTCGGTAACCAAGCCTGATGCATACTGATTCTGGATTTCGTTAACCTCGGCATCCGCTGAGCGAATGATATCGGCTTTCTTGACTGGAATTTCCATGTCTTCGATACCGAAAGATACTCCGGAACGCGTAGCATATTTAAACCCAAGGTACATGATCTTATCTGCCAACATCACGGTTTCTTTGATACCGAGATAGCGATAGCTATAGTTAATTAACCGAGAAATATTCTTCTTGGTCATATCGACATTGACTAGCTCATAGGGCATACCGTCTGGCACGATGTCCCAGACAATCGCGCGACCAACCGTGGTTTTCTTTCTGCTTACTAAGGTTTCGAAATCGCCTTCCGGGGTTTTTAATTTCTCAACGACCCGTATTTCAATTTTACTCTGCAATTCAACTGCCTTAGCATCCAGGGCCAGCATCACTTCAGACAAATCGCCAAAGATACTACCCTCGCCCACCGCATTAACTTTTTCACGCGTGATGTAATACAACCCCAACACCACGTCTTGCGATGGGTTGATTACCGGCTCCCCGTTCGCAGGTGACAAAATGTTGTTCGTCGCCATCATCAAAGTACGTGCTTCGAGCTGTGCCTCAATCGATAACGGAATATGCACAGCCATTTGGTCGCCATCGAAATCGGCGTTGAACGCACTACAAACCAACGGATGCAACTGAATAGCCTTGCCTTCGATCAAAGTTGGCTCAAATGCCTGAATACCCAATCTATGCAGAGTTGGTGCGCGATTCAATAGCACCGGGTGTTCACGAATAACTTCTTCGAGAATATCCCATACTTCGGCGCCTTCGCGCTCCACCATTTTTTTGGCGGCTTTTATAGTTGTCGCCAAACCCCGCAACTGTAATTTACTGAAAATAAAAGGTTTAAATAGCTCCAAAGCCATTTTTTTCGGCAAGCCACATTGATGCAGTCTTAATGTCGGACCAACCACGATAACCGAACGACCGGAGTAATCGACACGCTTGCCCAACAAGTTTTGACGAAACCGACCTTGCTTACCTTTGATCATATCGGCCAAAGATTTCAGCGGACGTCTGTTGCTACCAGTAATCGCTCGTCCACGACGGCCGTTATCCAACAAGGCATCGACTGCTTCTTGCAACATCCGTTTTTCATTGCGGACGATAATGTCCGGCGCATTCAAATCCAACAAGCGCGTCAAACGATTGTTTCTGTTGATGACCCTACGATATAAATCATTCAAATCGGAAGTCGCAAATCGACCACCGTCCAGTGGCACCAATGGCCGTAACTCGGGCGGCAGCACTGGCAGCACCGTCATAATCATCCATTCCGGACGATTATTCGACGCCAGCAAAGAGTCGATAACTTTTAAGCGCTTCGAATATTTTTTGATTTTGGTATCGGAATTCGTTGCGTTGATCTCTTCACGCAACGTGTTGATTTCGTCTTTTAAATCTATGGATTTAAGTAAATCATAGATCGCTTCCGCGCCCATTTTTGCGACGAAATCATCGCCGTGCTCTTCAACCGCGTTTAAATACTCTTCGTCGGTTAACAGTTGACCTTTTTCCAAAGGCGACATGCCCGGATCGATCACTACAAATGTTTCAAAATACAACACGCGTTCGATAGATCGCAGCGTCATATCCAACAGCAAAGCAATCCGGGACGGCAATGATTTCAAAAACCAAATATGCGCTACCGGGCTGGCCAAATCAATATGACCCATTCTTTCCCGCCGCACTTTCGATAGAGTAACCTCTACGCCGCATTTTTCGCAAATTACACCGCGATGCTTTAGACGCTTGTATTTACCGCACAAACACTCGTAATCGCTAATCGGTCCAAAAATCTTGGCGCAAAACAGGCCGTCACGTTCCGGCTTAAAGGTACGGTAGTTAATTGTCTCAGGCTTTTTAACTTCACCATAAGACCATGACCGAATCATGTCTGGCGAAGCCAATCCAATGCGGATATTGTCAAAATCATCTGTCCGACCTTGACGTTTTAAGAAATTCATTAAATCTTTCAAGAGCTTATCCTCTTTAAATGTTATCCGATATTGTCCAGAATCTATCTCGCAAAGAACGGAATTAATCTTGTTCCATTTCGATATTCACTGCCAGCGAACGTATCTCTTTCACTAAGACATTGAATGATTCCGGCATGCCGGCTTCCATTGAATGGTTGCCATCGACAATGTTTTTGTACATTCTGGTTCTGCCAGTCACGTCGTCGGACTTGACCGTCAACATCTCTTGCAATGTATATGCAGCACCATAGGCCTCAAGTGCCCAGACCTCCATCTCACCGAAACGCTGACCACCGAATTGTGCTTTACCGCCTAATGGCTGTTGCGTAACCAAACTGTAAGGACCGGTCGAACGCGCATGCATCTTATCGTCCACCAAGTGATTCAATTTCAACATGTACATATAACCCACCGTTACTTCGCGTTCGAATGGTTCACCCGTCAACCCGTCATAAAGCACGGTTTGACCGTGTTCCGGCAAATCCGCCAAACGCAGCATAGTACGAATATCCTCCTCCGAAGCGCCGTCGAATACGGGTGTCGCCATCGGCACACCAGCGACCAGATTCACAGCCATTTCCAAAATTTCTTTATCTGTGAACGAATTCAGATCTTCTATTCTGCCGCTGCAATTGTAAATTCTATCCAAGAAGCCGCGTATTTCCACAACTTTTGCCTGAGCTTCCAGCATCTTACCGATCTTGATTCCAAGCCCCTTAGACGCCCATCCTAAATGGGTTTCCAATACCTGGCCGACATTCATCCGGGATGGTACGCCTAACGGATTGAGCAAAATATCTACCGGATTGCCATCGGCGGTATAAGGCATATCTTCAATAGGCACGATTTGCGAGATAACCCCTTTGTTACCATGCCGACCGGCCATTTTATCGCCCGGTTGGATACGTTTTTTCACGGCCAAATATACTTTTACCATTTTCAACACGCCTGGCGCCAAATCGTCGCCCATCGTGATTTTTTTCTTTTTCTGCTCGAAACGCTCGTCGAATTCCTTGCGCTGCTGCTCGACATGCTCAGCAACTGTCTCCAATTGCACGTTAATATCTTCGTCCTGAGTGCGGATTTTCAACAACTCAGACGGCACCAATACATCCAGATAATCGGCGGTAATGTCGTCGCCTTTTTTCAGAGGGTTCGGACCTTTTTCGGCTTTCTTACCAGTCAACAAGGTCTTTACCCGAGCGAAAATATCGTGTTCGACGATTTTCAATTGATCGTCCAAGTCTTTACGGTATCGCTTGATTTCCGCGTCTTCAATTTCCAAAGCTCTCTTGTCCTTCTTCACACCGTCGCGGGTGAAAACCTGAACATCGATGACCGTACCGCGAACATTACCTGGTACGCGCAGAGAAGTATCCTTAACATCAGCGGCTTTTTCACCAAAAATAGCCCTCAGCAGTTTTTCTTCCGGTGTTAATTGCGTCTCGCCTTTTGGCGTCACTTTACCAACCAGAATATCGCCACCTTTCACTTCCGCACCGACATAAACGATCCCAGATTCGTCCAGTTTGGATAAGGCCTCTTCGCTAACGTTAGGAATATCCGCAGTAATCTCTTCCGGACTATGTTTGGTTTCGCGAGCAACGCAGGTTTTTTCCTCAATATGAATGGTCGTGAAACGATCTTCTTTGACCACTCGCTCGGATACCAAAATGGAGTCTTCGAAGTTATAACCATTCCAAGGCATGAAGGCGATCAGCATGTTTTGACCAAGGGCCAATTCGCCGATGTCAGTCGATGGACCATCTGCCAAAATATCGCCCGCTCTAACGATGTCACCCAATTTAACCAACGGCTTTTGGTTGATACAGGTGTTTTGGTTCGAACGAGTGTATTTAATCAGGTTATAAATATCGACACCTGGCACACCGGCTACGGTTTCGTTATCGTTCGCACGTACCACGATACGCCCAGCGTCGACCGCTTCGATACGACCGCCACGCGTTGCAACCACGGTTACACCTGAGTCTTTGGCCACTACGCGTTCCATACCGGTACCGACCAACGGCTTTTCAGCGCGTAAAGTTGGAACCGCTTGACGCTGCATGTTCGACCCCATTAACGCCCGGTTCGCGTCGTCATGCTCCAAGAACGGAATAATTGACGCCGCCACGGAAACGATCTGCTTGGACGATACATCCATGTATTGCACGGTCTCGGACGATGCTAGCGTAAACTCATCCTTGTAACGGCAAGATACCAAGCCTTCAACCAGTTTGCCGTTTTCATTCACAGCCACACTAGACTGCGCAATGACATATTCGCCTTCTTCAATTGCCGAAATATAATCGACTTGGTCGGTAACTTTACCCTCAACCACTTTCCGGTAAGGCGTTTCCAGGAAACCGTACTCATTGGTTCTAGCATAAACCGACAACGAATTGATCAAACCGATGTTCGGTCCCTCAGGCGTCTCAATCGGACAAACCCGGCCGTAGTGAGTGGTGTGAACGTCACGAACCTCGAAGCCCGCCCTTTCTCTGGCCAAACCGCCTGGACCTAACGCGGAAACGCGGCGTTTATGCGTTACCTGCGACAGTGGATTGTTTTGGTCCATAAACTGCGACAACTGGCTGGAGCCGAAGAATTCTTTCACTGCGGCAGAAACAGGTTTCGCATTGATGATTTCCTGTGGCATATAGCCTTCGGAATCAGCCAGGGTCAAACGCTCTCTGACAGCCCGCTCGACTCGTACTAAACCGATACGGAACTGGTTCTCGATCATTTCGCCGACAGAGCGCACACGTCTGTTACCCAAATGGTCGATATCGTCTACAGTACCGTTACCATTTCTAATTTTGATCAGCTCTTTAAGTACATCAATGATGTCTTCTTTGCTTAGCGTTCCCAGGCCTTCGGTTTCTTCGCGACCCAAGCGACGATTGAACTTCATCCTGCCAACGGCGGATAGATCATAGCGTTCGTCAGTGAAAAATAAGTTTTCGAACAGATTTTCAGCAGATTCCACGGTAGGTGGCTCGCCAGGACGCATCATTCGATAAATTTCGACCAAGGCTTCCAAGCGATTTGAGGTGGTATCCAGGCGCATCGAATTGGAGATGTATGGACCTCTATCCAAATCGTTGACGTACAGGGTATTGATCTCGCTGACACCAGCGTCTATCAATTTCTGTAACAAGTTATCGGTGATTTCGTCGTTAACGCTAGCTAACAATTCGCCGGTGGAAGTATCGACCACATTGTGACCAAGAATTTTTCCATGCAGATAGTCTCTAGGCACTTCAATTTCAGTGACACCGGACTTTTCCAGCTGGCGAACATGTTTCGCGGTAATTCTGCGCCCTTCTTCGATAACGACTTTGCCTTCGTGCTTAATGTCGAAGACAGCCATTTCACCCCGTAATCTATCGGGGATGACGTGGAACATTAATTTTTCGGCAGCCAATGAAAACTTGTTGGTTTCGAAGAAAATGTTGATCATTTCTTCGTTTTCATATCCCAAAGCCCGCAACAAAATAGTGGCTGGAATTTTTCGGCGTCTGTCTATACGCACATATACGGCGTCTTTATGATCAAATTCAAAATCCAACCAAGAACCGCGATACGGAATGACCCGAGCATTGAACAACAATTTACCGGATGAATGGGTTTTGCCTTTGTCGTGATCGTAAAACACCCCCGGAGATCTGTGTAGCTGCGACACGATGACCCGCTCAGTACCATTAATCACGAATGTACCATTGTCGGTCATTAGAGGCAGTTCACCCATGTAAACTTCTTGTTCTCTAATATCTTTGACGACCTTGGTATTGGCTGGCGCATCTTTATCATAGATGACTAGACGCACTAATACGCGCAACGGAGCTGAAAATGTAGCACCGCGCTGTTGACATTCTCTTACATCGAATGCGGGTTCCCCCAAGCGATATTTAACATACTCCAATACGGCATAGCCGGAATGGCTCACCACCGGAAAAACACTGGAGAATGCGGCATGCAATCCTTGATTACGTCTTTTATCTGGCTCTATGCCAGACTGCAAAAAATTTGCATACGAATCAATTTGTGTTGCCAAAAGATATGGGACTTCCAATACTTCGGAACCCTTCCCAAAATTATTACGGATACGCTTTTTTTCGGTAAAAGAATAGGCCATATTGCTTCTATACCTTCGTCGTCAGAGATTATTTACTACTGTTTCAGAAACAGTAAAAGGCCGACGGCAAAATGCCGTCAGCCCGGTTTGGTAGGCTTATGCCTGGTATGCAGTCAAGATGCTTATTTGATTTCGGCAGTTGCGCCAGCGTCTTCAAGATCTTTTTTGGCAGACTCAGCTTCGGATTTGCTGACGCCTTCTTTAACAGTGGTTGGCGCACCTTCAACAGCATCTTTAGCTTCTTTCAAGCCCAGACCTGTCAAACTGCGAACCGCTTTAATAACCGCTACTTTGTTTTCGCCGAAACCGGTCAAAATAACATCGAATTCGGTTTGTTCTTCAACAACAGCCGCCGCTACAGGAGCAGCAACCGCTACCGCCGCAGCAGCAGAAACGCCAAACTTTTCTTCCATCGCTGAAATCAGATCAACGATTTCCATCACAGTCATGTTAGAGACTGCTTCCAAGATGTCTTGTTGTGAAATTGCCATTGTATATTCCTCTAAAATTATTGAGTTTTAACTGGTTAACGCGAGATTATGCCGCTTCTTTCTCGTCTCTGACTGCAGCCAGAGTACGCGCGAGTTTCTCAATCGGTGCTTTCATGACAGACATCAGCATGCTGATACCTTGGTCACGCGTTGGCAATCTTGCCAATCTGTCCAGCTCCGATCCGTCAAAAGCCTGTCCGCCAATCGCCACTACTTTTGCGATCAGTTTATTATGGCCTTTAGAGAATTCGCTGATGAGTCGTGCAGCGCAGCCTGGATCTTCCATAGAAAATGCCAGAATTAAAGGACCAACCAGTCCTTCCTGCATACATTCGAACTCAGTCCCAGCGACAGCACGTTTAGCCAGTGTGTTTTTGACTACGCGCAAATAAACACCCGTTTCTCTCGCGGTTTTACGCAGTTCCGTCAATTCGGTAACTGTCAAACCCCGATATTCCGCAGCGACTGCGGAATGGGCTTTAGCGGCGAATTCAGCAACTTCCTCTACGACAACTTTTTTGCTATCTAAATTGAGTGCCACATCTACCTCCGGTACTTTCCGATTATGCATCGGATCTATGAAACGCATCTTTCGATGCCCCTTTCACGGTCCCTTTCACCAACTTTGCGGCTCCAGCTCCCGTCTGCGTAGGAAAATTAAGCTTTCGCACCTACGGTCTTTGACGGTTACCGATAACTCGGCAACCCAAAGCCTTAAAACTTGTTATTTTAAATCTCGATACTGCTTTGATCGATCCACAAACCAGGGCCCATGGTCGAAGATAGCGCGATCTTTTTCAGATACACGCCTTTGGCAGCAGTGGGCTTAGCTTTCTTCAGATCTGTAATCAAAAACTCCAGATTCTGTTTAAGTGAGGTTTCATCGAAAGACACCTTACCGATGGAGCAATGAATGATGCCCGCTTTGTCTGTGCGGTATCTGACCTGCCCTGATTTGGCATTTTTGACTGCAGTAACGACGTCAGGAGTAACGGTTCCTACTTTTGGGTTAGGCATCAGTCCTCTTGGTCCCAAGATTTGCCCCAATTGACCAACCACGCGCATTGCATCAGGTGAAGCGATGACCACATCGAAGTTCATCTCGCCTCGCTTAACTTGCTCGGCCAAATCGTCCATACCGACGATGTCTGCACCCGCTTCGCGAGCCGCATCAGCATTAGGGCCTTGAGTAAACACAGCAACCCTTACGGTTTTGCCTGTTCCGTTGGGTAACACGGAAGCGCCACGAACGTTTTGATCAGATTTACGCGGATCAACACCCAAGTTAACACTGACATCAATTGACTCGTCAAACTTGCTATTTGCGAATTCTTTTAACAGAGCGACTGCTTCCGTAACCGAATATTGTTTGCTTCTAACTACCTTTTCTTTGATAGCCTTGGCTTTTTTAGTAACTTTTGCCATTACACGCCCTCCACGTTCAAGCCCATGCTGCGAGCGCTTCCCGCAATAATTCTTATCGCCGCTTCTAAATTAGCCGCATTTAAATCTTCCATTTTGGTTTTCGCGATTTCTTCTAATTGAGCACGAGATACTGTGCCAACCTTATTCGAATTCGGTTTGCTACTTCCGCTTTTAATACCAACTGCTTTTTTCAACAAAACTGACGCCGGCGGAGTTTTAGTAATAAAAGTGAAGCTTTTATCACTATATACAGTGATAACGACCGGCAAAGGCAAGCCTTTCTCAACTTCTTGAGTTCTTGCATTAAATGCCTTACAGAACTCCATAATATTTACACCACGCTGACCCAGAGCGGGACCAATTGGAGGACTAGGATTAGCCTCGCCTGCCTTCACTTGCAGCTTGATGTAAGAATCAATTTTTTTTGCCATTTTATACTCCTAACGGGTGCATACGCTTTTCAGCTCCCCAACAAACAAAAATCCCTGCCATAAAAATGACAGGGATTCGTAAAAACCTCGAATTATAGACTAGGCTTTTTCAACCTGACCAAATTCTAATTCGACTGGTGTAGATCTACCGAAAATAAGAACAGACACGCGCAACCGGCTTTTCTCGTAATTGACTTCCTCAATATTGCCATTAAAGTCTTTAAATGGGCCATCGGTAATCCGAACAACTTCCCCAACCTCAAACAATACCTTAGGCCTTGGTTTATTTACGCCTTCTTCAACGCGATTCAATATAGCCATCGCTTCTTTTTCTGAGATAGGCGACGGCCTATCCGATGCCCCACCAATAAAGCCTAAAACTCTAGGGACGTTCCTAACTAAATGCCATGTTTCATCATTCAATTCCATTTGCACAAGCACGTAACCAGGAAAGAATTTTCTTTCGCTTTTCCGTTGCTGGCCCATGCGCATCTCAACAACTTCTTCGGTGGGAACCAGGATTTTCCCAAAAAACTCCTGCAAACCTTCCCGCGTAATCCGCTCTTCCAGGGCTTGTTTAACCTTGTTTTCGAAATTCGAATATGCGTGAACAACATACCAACGAAGCGACATTATTTAATCCCCTGACTCATCAGCAGTTGAACACCCCAAAATAAAAACATATCCAGCAACCACAGTATTAAGCCGACTATAAAAACCATTAGAAAAACCATCAGCGTAGTACGAACCGCCTCGTCTTTAGTAGGCCATACGATTCTTTTGAATTCCTGCTTAGATTCAAGCATGAAGCCCCACAAACCTCGCCCTTTGGCTGTTGTGAACCCCACAGCGACAGCTGCAGCCAAAACCGCAACCAAAATCAAAACACGATAAAGTAGCTGGAAATCAGAGAAATAATAGAACGCTGAAATGCCGGCAACAACAAAAACCAGAGATAAAGCCAACTTTACGATGTCGACCACTGAGGAGACTTCTTCTGCGTGTGCGTTCATTTAGTTAACTTGAATTAAATTATGAAGATTTCCTGAATGGCAGGCCAGGAGGGACTCGAACCCCCAACTTGCGGTTTTGGAGACCGCTGCTCTACCAATTGAACTACTGACCTATTCAGAAAATATT
Organism: Methylomonas albis; assembly: GCF_014850955.1. Lineage (NCBI taxonomy): Bacteria > Pseudomonadati > Pseudomonadota > Gammaproteobacteria > Methylococcales > Methylococcaceae > Methylomonas > Methylomonas albis. Next base: position 784,089 of record NZ_JACXSS010000001.1, on the reverse strand, counting down.
TTTTGAATCAAAACAGATGTTACTCGATAATAGAAGCAACAACACCCGCACCGACGGTACGACCACCTTCGCGAATTGCAAAACGTAAACCGTCTTCCATCGCAATCGGTGAGATTAGTTTCACGGTAACGGCGATGTTATCGCCAGGCATTACCATTTCAACGCCTTCTGGCAGATCGACCGCTCCGGTTACGTCGGTGGTTCTGAAGTAGAACTGCGGACGATAGCCATTAAAGAACGGGGTATGACGACCACCCTCTTCTTTTGACAGCACGTAAATCTCAGCCTTGAAGTGCGCGTGTGGCTTGATGGAGTTGACATGAGCCAATACTTGACCACGCTCAACATCTTCTCTTTTAGTACCACGCAACAATACACCGACGTTATCGCCCGCCTGACCTTGGTCAAGCAGCTTGCGGAACATTTCTACACCGGTACAGGTCGTTTGAACGGTATCTTTAATACCAACGATCTCAACAGCCTCACCGACTTTGACGATACCACGCTCAACACGACCAGTTACCACGGTACCGCGACCGGAGATGGAGAATACGTCTTCGATAGGCATCAGGAACTTGCCATCAATAGCACGCTCTGGCTCAGGAATGTACGTATCCAATGCTTCAACTAAGCGAACTACGGATTGTACACCGATTTCGCTTTGTTCGCCTTCTAAAGCTTTCAATGCAGAACCGACGATGATAGGGGTATCATCACCTGGGAATTCGTATTGATTCAACAGTTCGCGAATTTCCATCTCGACCAGTTCGATCAACTCGGCATCGTCAACCATGTCCGCCTTATTTAGAAACACTACGATGTATGGCACACCCACTTGGCGTGACAACAGAATGTGCTCACGGGTTTGCGGCATAGGACCGTCCGCGGCGGAGCAAACCAGAATCGCGCCGTCCATTTGGGCAGCACCGGTAATCATGTTTTTGACGTAGTCAGCATGACCCGGGCAGTCAACGTGGGCATAGTGGCGATTGGCTGACTCATATTCTACGTGTGAGGTGGAAATGGTGATACCGCGCGCACGTTCTTCTGGGGCGTTGTCGATTTGATCAAAAGCTTTAACTTCGCCGCCTTGCAGCTCCGCCATTACTTTTGTTAATGCCGCTGTCAATGTGGTCTTACCATGATCAACGTGACCAATCGTACCAACGTTTACATGCGGTTTCTTTCTTTCAAATTTTTCTTTAGCCATTACAAAACACCCCAACTACAACAAAAACAATCAATCTTATCTGGAGCTCATAACCGGATTCGAACCGGTGACCTCTTCCTTACCAAGGAAGTGCTCTACCTACTGAGCTATATGAGCGAGTACTTTACCCGAAGAATGGAGCGGGTGATGGGAATCGAACCCACGCAATCAGCTTGGAAGGCTGGAGTTCTACCATTGAACTACACCCGCAGATCCCATTAAATTTGGTGGTGGAGGGGGGAGGATTCGAACCTCCGAAGGTAGAACCGGCAGATTTACAGTCTGATCCCTTTGGCCGCTCGGGAACCCCTCCGTTACTTATTCGATCAATTATCCTTATTTACAAAATCCTAGTCAAGCTTTTTTTAAGGCCTCTCTTAAGAGAGGCCTTTCAATCATTGATCAGCGTAAGATTGCCGACGATTAGCGCCTCCATATTGCTTGCCAATTCCTCAAATAATCTCGCTAATCTCGCCTGCCCATCGAGCGACAAGCCGGACAATACATAATCCGCCACTTTTTCTCCTGCAACAGGACGACCAATACCGACCCTCAGCCGGTAAAAATCTCGGGAATCAATATGAGCAATAATATCGCGCAACCCATTATGCCCTCCATGACCACCATCCCTTTTTGACTTAACGAGCCCCTCGGCAAGCTCAAGATCATCATGAACCACAAGCATTTCCTCAGGATTAAGCTTGTAATACCGCAAAAACCTGCCAACAGACATGCCGCTTCTGTTCATAAAGGTCATCGGCTTTAACAATATAAGCTTATATCCACCAATACTGCACTCGGCTACCTCACCAGAAAACTGACCACTACCCGACCAAGCTGCACCAGCAATCCTTGCCAAATGCTCCACAAACAAAAACCCGGCGTTATGCCGGGTTTTTTCGTATTGCCGCCCGGGATTACCCAGACCAACAATTAACTTAATCATTTAACTCAAAACCTGAAATACACTTATTCAGCAACTTCCGCCGATTTTGATTTAACGATTTGCGCAACAGGATGATCATGCTCCGCACCATGCTGCAGAGCAGCAATTTCGACACCAGCGGGCAATACTAAATCAGACAAATGTATTGTCGATCCTGTATCCACACCCGCCAAATCAACTTCGATAAACTCCGGCAGGGCAGAAGGCATACAGAACACCTCTACATCGGACATGGCATGAGTAACCACGCCACCCTTTTTCACACCTACTGAAATAGCTTCGTTAATGAAATGCAAAGGCACATGCACCTTCAACTTATGCGCCCCATCAACGCGCATGAAGTCCATATGCAAAACTAGCGGTTTTGCAGGATGCCGCTGTATATGCTTAAGAACAGCTTTTTCAGTCCTGCCATCAATCTTAAGATCAAGCACATGGGAATAGACCGCCTCATGCACCAAATGCTTAACCACCTCATTATGATCCAGCAACAACATCTCAGGAGCACCGCCACCGCCGTAAATTACCGCAGGAACTTTACCCCGGCGACGAACAATTTTGGCCGCACTACTGCCTGAGGCACTGCGAGCTTCTGCAACAAATTCAAACACGTTAGCCATCTTTTTCTCCAAAAGCTTGTTCCACAAGCACTACTTTAATTCTTATCAATCAACATAAAGCGAGCTTACAGACTCGCCCATAGCTATACGGCGTATTGTTTCCGCCAACATCTCTGCAACACTCAGCTGCCTGATCTTAGCAACCCCGGACAATTCTGCCGTCAACGGGATCGTGTCGGTAACCACTAATTCATCAAGAACGGAGTTTTGAACATTTTCCGCCGCAGCACCAGACAACACAGGATGAGTACAGTAAGCAACGACTTTCTTAGCACCATTTTTCTTCAACGCCTCGGCGGCGTGACATAAAGTGCCCGCCGTATCGACCAAGTCATCCACCATGACACAAGTCCGCCCCTCAACATCGCCAATTATGTGCATAATTTCCGAAACGTTCGGCCTCGGCCGGCGCTTATCGATTATAGCCAAGTCTGCATCGCCCAGACGCTTAGCAATCGCACGCGCCCTGACCACACCGCCAACATCCGGCGAAACCACAATCAAATTCTCGTATTCTTGCCGCCAAATGTCACCCAGCAAAATCGGCGACGCATATACGTTATCAACAGGGATCCCAAAGAACCCCATAATTTGATCCGCATGCAAATCGACCGTCAAAGCTCTGTCGGCGCCAGCATTACCTATCATATCCGCGACCAATCTAGCAGTAATAGGCACCCTCGCCGATCTTGAGCGTCGATCTTGCCTGGCATATCCGTAGTAAGGCATAACGGCCGTTATTCTCGCCGCTGACGCCCGCCTGAGAGCATCAATCATTACCAACAATTCCATTAAGTTTTCGTTGGTTGGCGCGCAGGTAGGCTGTATAACAAATACATCCCTACCTCTAACATTCTCTTCTATCTCAACAAAAATCTCGCCATCACTAAAGCGACCAACACTGGCCATGCCGAGGCGCATGTTGAGCTTCTTCACAATACCTTCAGACAACGCCTTATTGGCATTACCTGAGAATACCATTACCGAGGCTTCACGCATTCAAGCACTCCCAAGGAACTATTGTGTGGAGATTATGGCTGGGCTGCAAGGATTCGAACCTTGGTATGCGAGGATCAAAACCTCGTGCCTTACCGCTTGGCGACAGCCCATTAAAATGATTAAACAGATCCCTGTTCTAATTTCTCGTACAGTGGCGACCTATTCAGCCCTTGAGCCAAATAAACCGACCAATTCGGACTCAGCGCAGAAAATGCCTCGCGCGCCGATTCTTCGGAATCGAACTGAGCAAACACACACGCCCCAGTTCCCGTCAATCTAGCTTCTGCGTATTGGGACAAAGCATCCACTGCCTCACCCACTGACTTATATAAATTGCTAACCACCGGAAGACAATCATTTTTCCAATCGCCTGCAATGAAGTCGCGCATTGTGATGGGTTTACTATCTCTTGTCAACTCTTCTGCTAAAAAAATTTGCCTGGTGTTAACGTGGCAATCAGGCTTGATCACCACAACCCATTGCTCCGCAAGCGTTATTGACTGCAACTCCTCGCCAACGCCTTCCCCCCAAGCAGTATAACCATAAACAAAAACAGGGACATCGGCGCCAAGCCGCAAGCCTAGCTCCATCAATTTGTCTAATGGCAACTTCAGGTTCCACAACTTATTCAGGACCAAGAGAGTGGTTGCAGCATCCGAACTACCACCCCCCAAGCCACCGCCCATGGGCAGGTTTTTTTCAACATCAATGCATACACCCAGTCGACAGCCGGTATATTGCTTCAATAAATTGGCAGCACGAACCGTCAAGTCTTCCTGCTCCGGCACACCCGGAATGGGATCACGCAAAAATACCCGACCATCCTCCGCAGGGTAAAAACTTATCCAATCACACAGATCAATAATTTGAAATACTGTTTGTAGCAAATGATAACCATCGGAACGACGCCCGGTGATTCTCAACATTAAATTTAGCTTAGCCGGCGCCGGCCATCTCTCGCCCCAGCCCGACACTTTTTCTTGCACTTCCGTCACGACAAATCCCACTGATCCACGACTAATTTAATTCTTGTTTTATCTTTTTCCGCGTTGATTTTTCGCGGCAGCACTACGGCATTAACATGCTGCATTTCTCTGAAACCGACCCGCCAGCCAGCCTGCAAGAAACCATCTCCCTGATCGACAAACGACTGTTCCGGATCTGGCAACCCGAGCACCCAATATTTCAAAGCGTTCACCGGCATCGCCACACCTAGTTGCTCCGCCAATACCTCTTCGACCGGCCCACGAAACTCTTTGCGGGTATCGCCGTCGTCTACCGACACGATGTCAGCCTCTACGGATATCATAAGCTTGCCTTGAGCCAGCGGCCCAGCCAGCTCAATATCATCGCGACCCAAACGATGCCTCCAACTCACCGACGCGGAAAACGAATCTCTCTCATCAGCCAATGCCAAACGCCCCTCGAAATACCAATGCTGCTGTTGCAAGACCCGCATATCTTGCAATCGATACACGCCATCAGACTTCTCAGATAACAAAGAACATCCGGCTATTAAAAAGACAGGCAATAAAAACACGCTCCCCTTAAAAATCATTGCCCGTTCTGCAGAAAGCGCTTTTTAAATTCCAACAAATACTCGTCATCGGGCGATTTTTTATAAACACTGTCAAAAAGTTCTTTGGCTTCTTTTTTCTCACCTAAAGACCAAAGCACCTCGGCAATATGTGCAGCAATCTCATTTTCCTGCTGCTTCTCGTAAGCTCTACGCAGAAACTCCAACGCTCGCTCGGGCTTTCCGAGCTTAAACTGCAACCAGCCATAACTGTCTATAACCACAGCCTCATCAGGCTGTAAGCTCAAAGCGCGCTCCAAATATTTCGCCGCCTCATCGTAACGCTGCGTTCTATCCGTCAACGTATAACCCAACGCATTCAACGCACCGACATCATCAGGCTTTTTGTCTAAAATCTTTTGCAAGTCGGCTTCCAACACATCCAACTTATCCAAGCGCTCGGCAACCAAAGCCCTGGCATATAGCACCTCTCGGTTATCGGGCATGTCTTTCAAAGCCAGCGTCAGGACATCAAAGGCTTCCTGGTAATTACCCAGTTGATTATATAGTTCCGCCCTAACCATCAAAATCCGTAAATGCTGCTCCGGATACTTGTCATCCATTCGCTTGATACGAGCCTCAATCTCGTCGAATCGTTTTTGATTCATCAACAAAGACACCGCCGCCATATCCGCGTCGAACGCATAATTACCGTCGCCGACCCGATCAAACCAAACCAAAGCCTTATCGGGATGCTGTTTCTCAAGTTCGATTTTACCCAGATAAAAACTAGCCTGCCCTTCCCATTCGGGATTGCTCAGCAACTTCTCAAGCACATTTTCAGCCTTATCGACCTGGCCTTGCTGCATATGGATCAAAGCAAGCGTAAACAAAGTTTCCGCATCGTCGGGCTTATCTTCCAGCACACTCTGACAAAGCTTTATAGCATCGTCGTAGTCTCGGTCATTGACCAACACTTCCAGCAACATTTTTCTCAGCATCCTGTCTTCCGGAGCCGCTTTTAGTGCCTTTTCCAAAGATGCGCGCGCCTTCGCCAAATCGCCCGAGCGCCCCGCCAATTGCGCTTGTAAAATCACCGCTTTATTCCAATCAGGCTGTATCAACAATGCTTGATTGACTTTTTGCTGGGCCAACTCGTTATTTTGCAAAACCGACGCCAAAACTGCCTGCAAGAAAAACACACTCGCCTGAACAGGATGCTCGATTGCCAATTCATCCAACACATCATAAGTGAACTGAGTGCGACCTTCTTTTTCCAGCAGCTTGGTCATTTCCAGCACAGCCACCTCAAAACCTGCAGGATCGTCAGCCAACATCGCATTGAGATTTTCTACCGCAGCCTTTTTATCTGAATTTTTGATCGCCAGTAACACAGCAAACTTTCTGGCCGCCAAATTTTTACCATCTTTGGCCAACCAAACCGTCAACGCCTCGCGAGTACGCTGCTCGTCTTTCAGAAACAGACCGATTTTGACGGCTCGTTCTGCGATCCGCGGATCATCGACCCGCTTAGCGGCTTGCAAATAAGCGTCCATCGCCAAATGATACTGATTGCGTTGACCGGCTAATTCGGCGGCCATCAGCAAATACAGCACCTCTTCATCGATCACCGTATTGCGATTAACCCTGCTTTCCAAACCCTCCGGCTTGGTCTGCAAACCCTCTACGTCAGGCTCTTTCTCGGGCGAAACAGCACATCCCGACATAGATAAAAATATTGCTATGGCTATCCATTTTTTCATGCAATCTATTGACCCATTTTTGAAAAACTATTGATGATAGATTACCAGAAAAAGCCCCCGAATCGGACTGTCGTTTCATTGTATTTGGACAAAAACCGCGTATTCCTTAAAATAGCGCACTTTTCTTGTGCTATTGTTCGCAAACGATGACTCTTCTTGCCGTAGGGATAAATTACAATACAGCGCCGATCGCGATCCGCGAACGCTTGGCGTTCCCGACGGAAATGCTCGACAACACGTTGAAAAACCTGTGGAATCTTCGCGAGATTAGCGAGGCCGCCATTCTGTCGACTTGCAACCGCACCGAGTTTTATTACCAGGCCGACAATGACAATCAATCCTCGCTAGTAAACTGGATTGCCGACACCAAACAAATCAAACCCGCCGAATTTACCCCTTATTTATACAGCCATAAGGATAGTCAATCGATACGCCACATGTTCAGAGTGGCTTGCGGCCTGGATTCGATGATACTGGGTGAGCCGCAAATTCTCGGCCAAATGAAAACCGCCTACCACGCCGCCTCACAAGCCGGCACGCTGGGCAGAAATCTCAGCAAATTGTTTCAACACACATTTTCCGCCGCTAAAAAGGTCCGCACCGACACCGCTATCGGCTCCAGCCCGGTCTCAGTCGCATTTGCCGCCGTGCAACTGGCACAGCAGATTTTCGACAAGCTCAGCGAACAAACCGCCCTACTGATAGGAGCCGGCGAAACCATAGAACTTACAGCCCGCCATCTTTATCAGCACGGCGTCGGCCGCATCATCATTGCCAACCGCACTTACGACAAAGCCCACGCACTGGCGATGCAGTTCAACGGCTACGCAATCAATCTCGCCGAGCTGCCGAATCATTTGGCGGAAGCTGATATTGTCGTGTCATCCACCGCCAGCCTACTGCCGATTCTCGGCAAGGGCCGCGTGGAAAGTGCGATTAAGATCCGCAAACACAAACCGATGTTCATGGTCGATCTGGCCATACCGCGCGACATCGAAGCCGAGGTGGCACAACTGCGAGACGTCTATCTCTATACCGTCGATGACTTGCAAAACACCGTCAATCAAAATATGGATTCGCGCCGCCGAGCCGCCGAGCAGGCCGAAGAAATTATCGACACCCAAGTCGAACACTTCATGGCTTGGTTGCGTTCCCAAGGCGCACAAGAAACCATCCGCGACTTCCGCACTCAGGCCGAGCAAACTCGCGACGAAGCATTGCAAAGAGCGCTCTCCCAGCTCAATGGCGGCGTAGCTGCCGACGAAGTACTGCAACGTCTCGCACATACCTTGACCAATAAGCTGATTCACACCCCCTGCGCGCAATTACGCGAAGCTGGCGCCAACGACCGCCACGACCTGATCGCTGCTTCCCGCGAACTTTTTAAATTACGATAAACCACTGAATGAAATCCTCGATACAAACCAAACTGGAAAACCTCGGCGAACGCTTCGAGGAAATCACCGCACTGCTGTCGCAACCCGAAGTACAAAGCAATCAAAACCAATTCCGCAGCCTAAGCCAAGAATACGCGCAGATCGAACCGCTAGTGGCTTGCTACAAAACCTATCAGGACAACGAAGCCAATCTGGAATCGGCTCAAGAAATGGCTAAGGACAGCGACCCTGAGCTGCGGGAAATGGCCAAAGAGGAAATCCAAGCCGCCGAGACACAGCGCGAAGAATTGGTACAACAACTGCAAATCTTGCTGCTGCCCAAAGATCCCAACGACAACCGCAACATCTTTTTGGAGGTGCGCGCCGGCACCGGCGGCGACGAAGCGGCGATCTTCTCCGGCGACTTGGCGCGCATGTATCAACGCTATGCGGAAAGACAAGGTTGGAGCAGCGAAATTATCAACGAAAATCGCGGCGAACACGGCGGCTTCAAAGAGGTCATTATGCGTATCAGCGGTCAGAATGTTTACTCGCAATTGAAATTCGAGTCAGGCACCCACCGCGTGCAACGCGTGCCGGAAACCGAATCGCAAGGCCGCGTGCATACTTCGGCCTGCACCGTGGCGATCATGCCGGAAGTCGATGCGGTAGACGAAATCGACATCAATCCCGCCGATCTGCGCGTCGACACCTTCCGCGCCTCCGGCGCCGGCGGCCAGCACGTTAACCGTACCGAATCGGCGATCCGCATTACCCACATCCCATCTGGTGTTGTAGTGGAATGTCAGGACGAGCGCTCGCAGCATAAAAACCGCGCCCGAGCGATGGGGGTATTACAAGCGCGCTTGATGTCCGCCGCCCAGGAAAAGCAACATGCCGAACAGTCTGAAAGCCGCAAACTGCAGGTGGGTAGCGGCGACCGATCCGAGCGCATCCGCACCTACAACTATCCACAAGGGCGACTAACCGATCACCGCATCAATCTGACGCTCTACAAACTGGAAGAAATCATGGAAGGCGGGTTGGAACATGTGATTCAGCCGCTGATTCACGAACATCAAGCGGAATTGCTAACCCAGTTGGGCAATGCCTGATTACGCTGCCGAATCGATTCAGAGCCTGTTGAGCAACGCCGCCGCAACGCTCAGTACAACATCCGAAACGGCAATGCTCGATGCGGAAGTATTACTCTGCCATTGCCTGGACAAAAGCCGTTCGTTTCTCAGAGCTTGGCCGGAACATCGGCTAAGCCCGCAACAAATCGCGCAATTTCAATTATTGGTCGAACGACGTTCGCAAGGCGTTCCTGTTGCCTACTTAACCGGCCAGCGCGAATTCTGGTCGCGCAATTTCAAAGTCAGCCCGGATGTGCTGATTCCAAGACCCGACACCGAATTGCTGATAGAGCTCAGCCTGTCGCTATTACCGACAGATCGGCCCTGTAAAATCATCGATCTCGGCACCGGCTCCGGCATTATTGCCATCACGCTAGCCGCCGAAAGACCCTTAGCCCAAGTGATTGCCTGTGATCTAAGTTCGGCGGCTTTAGAAGTCGCCCGATATAACGCGCAGCAAATCAACACCGACAATATTCGTTTTCTGCACTCGAATTGGTTCGACAACATCCAGGAAACAGGCTTCGATCTGGTACTGAGTAATCCGCCCTACATCGCCGATTATGACCCGCATTTGCACGAAGGCGATTTACGCTTCGAACCCAGCAGCGCCTTGATTAGCGCCGAAAACGGCCTGCAAGACATTCGCCAGCTTGCCCAACAAGCCCGTCAGCACTTAAAAGATCACGGCCAATTGTTGGTCGAACACGGCTACAATCAACAAACCGGGGTACAAGCCATTTTTAACGAATTTGGCTACCAGCAGGTCAACACCTTTGCGGATTTATCCGGCAATCCTCGGGTAACATCAGGAATATGGAAACCAGTATGAACAACAGCGAAATTTATCTACCGCGCAAGCTCACTAATCAATTGCTGCATTTAGCGCAATTATCTCCGAACGCCGAGGTTTGCGGCCTTATAGGTATGGATAGCAACGGCATGCCCGTGAGCTGTTACCCGGTAGAAAATCGCGCGCCCACCCCAGAGAACCGTTTCCTATTGGACGCCAGCCAGCAAATCGAGGCCATGCGCCAAATACGCGATAGGGGCGAAACGCTATTTGCGATCTATCACTCCCATCCGCACAGCCCGGCCCTACCCTCGCCAACCGACATCAAAGAAGCCAACTATCCGGACGCACTACATTTGATCATTTCCTTGAATACCAAGGGCGTATTGGAACTGCGGGGCTTTAAAATCGCCGGGCAAAGCGCGGAAGAAGTGGTTTTAAATCTGATTGAAGCTTAATTGCCCCAACTAGGAGCGGCCCATGGCCGCGATGACGGGCTCAATGCTCCCAAGACGCCACATCTTCGATAGGTTCAAGATGGGTATCGATATCGATATTGTCGAACTTATCCTTTATCTGCCCCTCGATGGTTTCCAACAAATCATGGCCCTGCTGCACCGTCCACCCCCCCGGCACCAGCACATGTACCGACATGAAACGCCGAGCTCCGGCATACCGTGTTCGCAACGCATGATACGCAATCCCTTCGGCGGTAACATAGCCTTCCAACACCGCAACGATTTCGGCGAGCTCATCAGGCGATAGCGCCGCATCCAATAAACCCGCCACGGTGCGGCGTATCAATTGCAAACCCGCCCAGACGATATTCAGAGCGACAGCTATCGCAATAATTGGGTCGAGTATTTCCCATCCATTCAGTCCCAATTGTTTGGCAAGCGCCAAACTTGGCTCGAAACGGTTGGCCACGGAAATTATAGCGATGCCGATTAAAATGCCGACCGTAGTCCAAACATCGGTCATCAGATGTTTACCATCGGCTTCCAGCGTAATCGATTGCCTGCGTTGACCAACGCCAATCAAGATTCTGGCGACAACTAAATTAATGAGCGACGCAAAGACCGAGACGGCAATCCCCAAATCCAGCTGATGTAATGCCAACGGATGCCATAGCCGCTCCCAGGCAGCATAAGCGATACTAAAGGCGGCCAGCAAAATCATGATGCCTTCCGCACCACTGGAAAAGTATTCGACTTTTTCGTGTCCGTAAGCGTGCGTGTCATCCGGCGGCCGCGCTGAAATACTCAGTACCACCAGCATGATAATCGCGGCCACCAAATTAATGACAGACTCCAATGCATCCGATAATAGACCCACCGAACCGGTCAACCAATAAGCATAGCTTTTCAAGGCTATAGTACTGACGGCAGCGGCAATGGATAGCCAACCGTATAGGGTTAAAGATTTTTGTTGGGGATTCATGCGAATTAACTAGATTTAAGATAGGCCTTAGTTTAGCAGACTGGCTTGCCGGTAATTTTGGCAGGGCAATTGTATACACGAAGCCTGAAACGAATATGACTAACAATAAACTACGAGCATAAAAAAAACCGCCTCGCCCTTGGGGGATCGAGACGGTTTTTAATTGGGTTGAGGCTATCCTTGCCTCTTGACTACTTCCTTACCAGTCAACTTGAGCGCGCATTTCAACCACATCAAAGTTAGAGCTGTTGTATGCCGCAGAGCGTGCCGCCATACCTTTTGTATCTATATTCAAAGCGTGAATAAAGTTAGCCATTAAGCGAATATGCGAATTGGGATACCAGTTCACACCTACTTTGCCGGTTGTCGCGCGACCACCATTGATGTTGCCGTCAACCAGATTTAAATAATCGTAACCGGCCGCGATTTCCCATGCCCCCCATCCGCCGTGGGTGTTAAAGTTTTGCTTTGGCTTAATTCTGTCCCATGCGCCGGTAGACGTTTTATAAGCTCTGGATTCGCCGGTCAGAAAGTAACTACCATAGCCATACCAGCCATTCAGCATTTCGTCGTTATAGCCTTTGCCGGAAACATTGGCTTGGATGTACTCAGCTTGCGCTGAAAATGGGCCGTAAACCAATGCTGTTTCGCCACCGAAACGGGCAATCCGTTGAGCAATGCGGCCATTGGCAGTCAACTGGCCGGTATTCAGAATATAGGTTCTATCTACATTCGTATTGAGTTGGTTACCAAAGCTGATACCGCCATTACTGAACGTACCGTCGGATTTAAAATTGTTGTCGATCTGACGCTCGGAACCCGACAAACCAACATGCAAGAACTTAGTTTTATCTTCGAACCAAGGCAAACCGGTGACACGGCCGGTTACCCCCCAACCCGTATCGCCTGAACCGTTGTTACGGTTGGTGTTACCCATAGTATTCAGCGAACTGGTACTGCTGGATGCACCACCTGAACCGACTGATTCGGTTTGCAAGGCAATGTTGGCCGTCCAACGTGGTTGCGAATAACCCAAGCCCAAGCCAACTTTGTAGGCATTGTCATTATCAGAGAAGGCGTTGACCACATTGTTACGCTCAATGAACGTCAAATAACGGTTACTGGTCGCCTCTTCCAAGCTGAATGGCTCTTTAAACTGGCCGATTTTTACAGCAAAAGGTGCATAGCCGTTCCAGGTCATGAAAGCATCGGTAATTCCGCTGGCTACTGTACCGTTACCGCGCGCAAAGTCGTACTCAAATTTGTATCCGAAGTCTTTGTAATAGCTACCTTCAATCCCAATACGGGCTCGACGAATACCTGCACCGTCAGCCAGTTGATTGGTTGTATTTGCGCCAGTTGCATTAGCTACACTGTCGCTACCCGATACATTCGTCATCGAATCGACCTGCATTCGGCCGTTTATTGACATTTCGAAATTTCCATCCTTACTTTCGAATTTGATACCTTTGTCGTCAATTTTAAGTTCGCCAAACCGCTCGTCTTTTACATGCTCGTCCAAAGATTTCAATTCGTTAGTTTTCAGCGCCAATTCTTCCTTGATTTGTTGAATTTCGGCTTTTTGAACCTGGGCGTCTGCTTTTTGCGCCGCAGTGTCTTCAACCTTTTCAAATGAACCTAATTTGGTGCGGCCGGGACCGGGTTCAGCAAAAATCTGCTTGGTTTTTGCATCAACATACAAATCCAGCGCCATTGCTTCAGCATAGATACCCGAGCCAATAATGGCCGCGACTGCCAGGCTCAGTTTAGAAAGTCTCATCAAATTTCTCCAAATATTTATATAAATCAATGCATTAACTCAACGATTATGACAATCAGCGAGCTTGAGCGCATTGTATGGAGGCAATGTGACAGCTTTGTGACAAAATGAATTTAATTGGCCTGCCCGTTGTTTTTTTGCGACAAGAACAGCACTCAAGGCGATTTTTCAGCCTATTGCTAGCTGAATATTGAGTTATTCAGATTGGCTTCTGTCACCTTTCAGCAACAGATATTCAGAGAATTGTAAGATTGGGTAGCAGAAGACTAAGCCCGTTTAGACGGTGGGATAAAACAATTTAAAAATGACTTCGAACTCGTCGCTGATTTTATCGAGGATGAAACTGAGTTGCTCGGGTGTCAGATTCAGGGCATTTACAGCTTGGGCGTCATAGGGATTTTCGATTCGACTCAAGCAGTTCGCCAGTCTAACCATAGCCGCCAAATCAGCATATGTTCCGATTAGATCTGGAAAGCAATGCAAGCGAATGCTCTCCACAATAACCTCCGGTAAATTCCATTGCTTGCACAACTCGGCACCGGCCTGAAAGTGATCGAATCCGATCACGTTCTGCTCTATGGTGACCTCATCGTCCACCGCAAGTTGGGTTTGAGACTGCACTAACAAGTCGACTTCCCGGGCCAATACCGGAATCCGCCGATAGAACACTAACTGACCGATATTATGGACCAAGCCGCACAGAAACGCCGTGTCGGCATAATGCTTGCCGAAATGAATATCCAACTCGCGTGCAATCAACGCGCAGCGCAGATTCCTGGCCCAGAAATCATGTACGGAGAAATGCTGTCCCGGCAAATCGGAAAAGCGTTCGACAATCAAAGCGCCCAACACCAAATTCTGTAACTCGCGGGTACCGATTAAGGTTATCGCTTTGGGTATCGACGCTATTTGGGACGGAAAGCCATAAAAAGCACTGTTGACTATCTTCAGCAGCTTTATCCCCAATGCCGCATCGGCTTCGATCACAAAAGCCGCATCCTTGGCAGTCTTATTCGGATCGTCGACTATTTTTTTCAACAAGAAATATGCATTTGGCGGCGAGGCGAGTTGTAAATCGCCTCTCAGCAAATCGGCAACAGTCAATGTAGATGGTGAGTGAGCAATCATCAATAATTCTAAAAAATTAAATTAACACCTATACTAAAAACCAAAAGCATGGAAATAACATTAAAGGCTGCGCTTAACCCTAGACCAATTATATGAAAATACAAGCTTATTGAATGCCGGCCTCTTCCATACAACCTGTTTACAATCCCCATGTTTAGCCAGTACCTGGATGGTAATAGATGATTGCCAGCGATGCGCTTAAAGAGAAATTGATTGTCGTTGCGGAACATAACGAAATCTCTGCTCAAAAAATTGTTTCCACATTAAAAGCCACGGGATTTACCGAAATTCGCATAGCCGAAAATGGCAATCAAATTTACGAAATTCTGAAGCCTTACGCCGACCAGCCCGATATGATCGGCCTCATCGTGTTGAATGCAGCGCTACCGCTTTGCCAAGTGCGGGAGATGTGCCAAAGTCTATCCAGCGCCAATTCGATATCGGTAATCCCGGTCGTGATTCTGAAGGACGACAGCGTTACCTGCGATCTCGACCGTTGCCTGCCACACCAAGACGATTGCCTGACATATAAAATCAATACTCCGGTCAACACGCAGGAGCTGATACTCGCCGTAAAATTTTTGCTACGCCTGAAACAAGAACGCCAGTTGCGTCATCGCCAGGAAGAGCAGTTGATCAACGAACTGGCCGCGAAAAACGTGATTGACGCCAAACTGAAGTTTCTAGTCGCTCACGACGAATTAACCGGCTTGTTCAATCGCAGCAGCTTCGAGCGCCAGCTAAGACTGGTGTTAAATCACAGTAATAAAGCACAAAAAGACGGGTCTTTATTATTCATTGACGTAGACCGCTTCAGCCTGATTAACGAACTGGAAGGCTTCGAAGTGGGTGATCGCTTGCTGGTCGAAATGGCTATTTTGGTCAGAAAACTATTGCCGGCTGGCAGTTTGTTCGCCCGTATCGGTGCCGACGAGTTTTGCTTGTTTCTGGAAAACAGAACCCAAAAGCAAGCGCAGATTCTGGCGGAAATCATCAAAACCACCGTGGACAATTTCCGCTTTTTTACCGGAGAAGTGTCTTATAGCGCCTCGGTTTCCATCGGTATTTCCACGCTGGACAGTACCATTTCCGCTTTCCATCCGGGCGAAATGATTTTGCATGCGCGCCAAGCCTGCAACTTTGCGAAAAGCACCGGTAGAGACAAAGTCTATATCTATAACAGCGAGGATCTGACCGTCAAGGAAAGACGCCGAGACATCTATTGGGTTCCCATCATTCGCAAGGCCTTGCGAGACAACCAGTTGTTTCTGGTTTTTCAACCTGTCGTGCAGTTGTCCGACGGTAATGTCTCCCACTATGAAGTGTTGTTGCGCATGCGCGGCGAAGGCAATGAAATCATCACCCCGGATCAGTTTATTCCGGTAGCCGAAAGAACCGGTTTGATTCACTCCATAGATCTTTGGGTCGTTGAAAATGCCATCGACTTTCTGGCAGCCCTACCAAGCTACATGTCATATATCTCCCTGGCCGTCAACCTCTCTAGTACCGCGTTTCAATATCCGGATTTACTATCGACCATCAAAGATAAACTGCAAATCACCCGGATCGGCGCCGACCGTTTAACCTTCGAAATCACTGAAACGGCAGCTGTCGACAATTTTGAAAAAACCCGGCACATGATTAACAAAATCAGAGCGTTAGGCTGCAAATTTGCACTGGACGATTTCGGCGCGGGGTTTTGTTCTTTCAACTATCTCAAAACCTTTCCGGTCGATTACGTGAAAATCGACGGTCAATTCATACGAAATTTGCTCGACAACGAAACCGACCAGATACTCGTCAAATCCATGGTGGAGATTGCCTCAAAACTCGGCAAGAAAACCATAGCCGAATTCGTTGAGTCGGCAGGTACGGCGATGAAGCTGAAAGAAATTGGCGTTAATTTCGGCCAAGGCTATGCATTCGGCAAACCCGAGCAGAACCTACTGGAGGGCCATAAAATTTCGCTGGGGCTGTTGCTAGCCAGCAGCCAGCCAGCTTAATCACCTAAAACCATTGGAAAACATTCCGCGAACCATGCTGCAAAAGGGGTATTAGTTTACCGACTTGACTAGCTCTGGTATATTCGCTCGCGGTGTTTAACACGCGTCATCACATTGTTCTGAATCTTAATAAATAAAACAAACAAAGGGGAAGGGTTATGGCTGAATTGCTTTTTATAGCGACGACAATTTTTGTTGCTTATGTAGTATTTGTTGTAATGGGCGGTAAAAAGGAAAAACCGGAAACAAGTAAACCCGAGCCTGCCAAGCCGGAATTGACTAAACCGGCAGTCCAAATGGAACAGGCACCGCCTCCCCTCGCCGCCGTGAAAACCAGCGCAAAACCCGCTCCAGCCAAAACCGCCACACCCAAACCCGCCGTCTCCAAAGCTAGTAAATCCGCCCCGACCAAAAAAGCCGTTGCCGCTACCCCATCCACCGCCGTCGAAAGTCTGAAAAACCCAAACACAGGTGAAGTCGCCAAAATCCCAGCCAGTTATGCCTTTGCCAAACGTTGGATTAAAGATGCACTGGTAGAAGAAGGCCTGCTGGAAAAAGTGTATAAAAACAACGAACTGGACGACGCCGCAAACGCCAAAATCCAAACCGCGCTACAACAATTGAAAGGCATGAGCAAATATCAATAACAGCTTATTAGGCGAGTAGCTGGCTACTACTCGCTTCCAACCCAGTGCGCTCGCTCTATTCAAGTCCCAGTTTTTTCAAGCGATACCGCAGCGAACGAAAGCTTAAACCCAAGTATTTAGCGGTAGCGGTCTTGTTCCAACGATTTTCCTCCAGCGCGGCGCTCAAAGCTTTTTTCTCTATGCCTTCGAGATAAGTTTCCAGCGACATCTTCTCAGCGTCAAAATCTTCGACTGCGGCCAACTCCATCCCCAAGGGCAAATTCAGATCGTCAGCCTCGATTACACCGTCTTCATGCAGCGCCAGCGCCCGTTCCAAGATATTCTCCAGTTCCCGGACGTTGCCGGGGAAATAGTAGCTTTTTAACGCCTTCATCGCCGGCTCGGTCAACTTGGGCAAAGCCATACCATTGGCTTTGGCCAAACCCTGCAACAAGTGTCCGGTAAGCTGCGGAATATCGACAGGCCTCGCGCGTAAAGGCGGCAAGCTTAGTTCGATAACATTGATCCGGTAATACAAATCCTGCCTAAAACTGCCTTCCTGGACCATTTTGGCCAAATCCTTGTGAGTTGCGCTCAATAAGCGCACATCAACGGCGACTTCGCGCTGCTCGCCAACCGGACGGACTTTCTTCTCCTGAATCGCCCGTAATAACTTGACTTGCAAGGGCAAAGGCAAATCGGCCACTTCGTCCAAAAATAAGGTTCCGCCATCGGCCGCCTGAAACAGACCTTGCTTATCGCTTACCGCGCCGGTGAAACTGCCTTTTTTATGGCCGAAAAATTCGCTTTCCATCAATTCAGGCGGAATCGCGCCGCAGTTAATCGCAATAAACGGATTCTCGCCGCGCGGGCTTTGCTGATGTATCAATTTGGCCACCAACTCCTTTCCCGAACCGGACTCACCGCTGATATAAACCGGCGCCTGATTGCGAGCCACCTTATCGATCTTCGAGCGAATATCGCACATCAGCGCCGACTCGCCGAGCAAAATGTCACGGGTACGCCGCTCTTTGTCGGTCACACGGGTCAGCGAGGCTTGTAGTGCGTGACTGACCAACTGCCGCAGTACCCCCAGATCGACCGGCTTGGACAGAAAGTCAAAAGCGCCCTTTTTCATGGCGTTGATCGCTATATCCATGCTGCCATGCGCGGTAATCACCGCCACCGGCAACTGCAATCCGACTGTTTGAATATAATCGACTAATTCCAGCCCGTCGCCGTCCGGCAACTTCATATCGGTAAGACACAAATCAAACACCTCAGCGGCTAGTAACTGTTTGGCTTCTGCCAAATTTGCCGCACAGCGGGTTTGAATGTGCATCCGGTTCAGGGTTATTTCAAGTAATTCTCTGATGTCGGGTTCATCGTCGACAACCAGTGTGACAGGCATATTCATATTTCAATGACAGCGTGATCGGCATTAGCCAGTAACAAGGTAAAACAACGCTTTTCGGGATAAGCAGCATAGCTCAACTCCGCTTGATTCAATTCCGCCAACTCCTTGGAGATATACAAGCCTAAACCAGTGCCTTGGTGAGAAGTGGTAAAGAACGGTTCGAACAAATGCTGTCGGTGCTCCGCAGCAATTCCAGCAGCATTATCGATAAATTTAATACACGGCGCATCCTGTATCTGGCTTACCTCAAGCACAATAGGCCCTAACTCCGGCCTACCGTATTGCAACGCGTTGGCGCAAAGATTATCGAGAATTTGCTTTAAATGGCCGCTATCGATACAGGCATTAACCCCTTGAACTTTAAAAATCAATTTAAAACACTCCGCCCGCTCACCCAGATTCAATTTCTGGTCGTTAAGGTAGGTCGGTAACCACTGATCCAAAGCGATTTTTTGTTTCTGCGACGGGTTGCGCCGAGACAGTTTAAGGATGTCCTCAATGATGCTGTTTACCCGCTGGCAGTGGTGTTGGATAATTTCGGTCAAACGCAGCTCTTGCGCGTCTAAATCCGGGGCTTCCGATAGTAATTGTCCCGCATGACTTATTGCGCTGAGCGGATTGCGAATTTCATGCGCAATACTGGCGGTCAGTCGGCCTAAAGACGCCAGCTTGCTCTGCTGTAAGCGTTGGTTATACAAAGCGATGTCCTCGAAAATCAGCATATACAAGGCTTCGTCATCCATACGCAACTCGGAAAATCGCACTTGCACTTCACTGCGATTGGCTAACTGGATAATCGCAAAATCCTGATCCCGATTATTCCGCCACAACTCGAAAGCTTGCCTGAGTTCCGGCGCTACCTCGGTCAGTTCTTCCGGATGCAGCACCAGCCCCAGCAAACGCAGCGCGGATTGATTGGAAAGCTGAGTGACCTGTCGTTCATCGACGATCATGATGCCCGATTGCAAATGCTGGATGATATAGCGGTTAAGACTTTCCAGTCTGGCAATGGTCTGTTCGTGCCGTCTGGCTAAAACCGCCGATTGTTCAGCGCGCTGCGCCAAGATCACCGACAAAAACGCGATAGAAAAAAACGACACACCAAGCATGCCGGCATAGGTCAAGGTAGTATTTTCGAAGGCATGTATTTCTATCGCATACACCTCTTCTGCAAGAATAGCCAGACTGGCCAAGGCCGCAAACAACATGGCGCAACGTCCGCCAATCAATAAGCCACCAGCCGCGATTGAAATAGCCAGCAAGATACCGATGCCGCTACCGATGCCGCCGCTGGCATGCATTAACAGGGTAATGATGACAATATCGGTAAAAATAAATAACTGTGCCAGACTGGCATAAGCCCAATGCGACCGAACTGCGAACGGCGCGGCAAACAACGAAATCCCCAGATAGGCAACACTGGTGAACTGATACAATGACGGGTCATAGGAACCCAATAACGACGGCCCAAACCGTAAATAAAACAGCATGACGAACAAGCTGGCGGCAATAAACCGATATAGGGCAAAAATCTTCAACATTAACCATGCTTGTCGAACGGGAATGCCGTACCCTTTAGAGAAAGGGCAGGGATAAAGAGTATCGACCTGTGAAGAAAGCATTGCCCGTGTTTTTTATGCAGAGTTAGTTAGAATGTTTTTTAGTTCAATCATAGCACCAACTTGAGACGCCGCGATTTAAGCCATCCATGGAGCACAAATGAATATTCACGAATACCAGGCGAAACAACTGTTCAGAGAGTTTGCGATCCCCGCACCGCAAGGCGCCGTGGCGACAACGCCCGAACAAGCGCAACAAGCCGCACAAACCTTAAGCAGTCCGGCCTGGGTGGTCAAAGCGCAAATTCATGCCGGCGCCAGAGGCAAAGCCGGCGGCGTCAAGCTTGCCCGGACTCTGGATGAAGTAAAAGACTACAGCGCGGCAATGCTGGGCACACGTTTGGTAACGCATCAAACCGATGCAGCCGGCCTGCCGGTCAATAGCGTCTGGGTAGAAGAAGCATCGGCAATCAACCAAGAATTTTATTTGAGTCTGTTACTGGACAGAGAAAGCGAACGACTAATTTTTATCGCTTCCGCCGCTGGCGGTATGGACATCGAAGCAGTAGCCGCCGAAACGCCGGAGAAAATAGTCCGCGTGCCGGTACACCCCGCAGCGGGACTACAACCCTATCAGTGCAGGCAAGTTGCGGCAGCGCTAGGACTGGGCAAGGACCAGCAAAGCCAGCTACAAACCATCATGACCGGTCTGTATCAACTGTTTTTGGCTAAGGACGCCAGCCAAATCGAAATCAACCCGTTGATCCAAACCGATAACGGCAAACTGGTCGCGCTGGACGGCAAGATCAATTTCGACGACAACGCCATCCCCTTGCACCCAGACATCGCCGCGATGCGCGATGCTTCGCAAGAAGATGCCAAAGAAGCCGAAGCCAAGCAATTCGATCTTAATTACATCACGCTGGACGGCAATATCGGCTGCATGGTCAACGGCGCCGGCTTGGCCATGGCAACGATGGACATGGTCAAGCTCAAAGGCGGCGCGCCGGCCAACTTCCTGGATGTGGGTGGCGGCACCAATAAAGACAAAGTGAAAGCCGCATTTAAATTGATTTTATCCGACGGCACCACCAAAGCGGTGCTGGTGAATATTTTCGGCGGCATCGTCAAATGCGACGTGATTGCTGCCGGCATCCTGGCCGCAGTCGAGGAGATGCACTTGTCAATCCCGGTGGTGGTGCGTCTGGAAGGCACCAATGTTGAACAAGGACTATCCATGCTGAAAGACTCCGGCTTGGGCCTTTACGCAGCGGAAGATTTGAACAGCGCAGCCGAACAGGCAGTTAAATTGGCGGAGGGCGTCGCATGAGCATTTTGATCGACAAACAAACTAAAGTCATTTGCCAAGGTTTCACCGGCAAACAAGGTACTTTTCACTCCGAACAAGCGCTGGCCTACGGCACACAACTGGTTGGAGGCGTCACACCAGGACGCGGCGGTTCTCAACATCTGGATTTGCCGGTATTCGACACCGTCGAACAAGCGGTGAAAGCTACCGGCGCCAAGGCAAGCATGATCTATGTACCGCCGTTTTTCGCCGCCGACGCGATCCTGGAAGCCGTCGATGCCTGCATCGAACTGATTATCTGCATCACCGAAGGCATTCCGGTGCTACAAATGCTCAAGGTCAAAGCAGCGATGCAAGGCACCAGTTCACTGTTAGTCGGCCCCAACTGCCCCGGCGTGATTACGCCAGGCCAATGCAAGATCGGCATCATGCCCGGCCATATCCACCTGCCCGGTAAAATCGGCATCGTTTCCCGCTCCGGCACTTTGACCTACGAAGCGGTGCATCAAACCACCCGTGAAGGACTGGGGCAAAGCACTTGTGTCGGCATCGGCGGCGACCCGATCCACGGCATGAACTTTATCGACGTGCTGAGCCGTTTCCAGAACGACCCACAAACCGAAGGGATCGTGATGGTCGGCGAAATTGGCGGCAGTGACGAGGAGCAGGCGGCGGAATTCATCAAAGCCCATGTCAGCAAACCCGTGGTTGGCTATATCGCCGGCCAAACCGCACCGCCCGGCAAACGCATGGGCCACGCCGGCGCAATTGTCACCGGCGGCGCGGGCACTGCGGCCGGTAAGATTTCGGCGATGCAAGCGGCCGGCGTGAGCATGGTCAGTTCGCCTTCGGATATTGGCGTGGCAATGCGAGATTGTTTTTCAAAAAAATAATGTCGATAAAAATAGCTTTAGCCCAACTGAACTTAACAGTTGCCGATATTCAAACCAACACCCGTAAAATCCTGGCTACCGCTGCACAAGCCAAAGAACAGCAGGCCGACCTGGTGGTATTTCCGGAGCTATGCGTTACCGGCTATCCACCCGAAGACTTGCTGTTTCGGTCTGATTTTATTCTGCAGGCGCAACGGGCCGTCGCCGAAATTGCCGAGAAGATTGCCGGCATAACGGTAGTGATCGGCTATCCTCGGCAGCAGGATGGCCGGCTTTACAATACCGCCGTGGCATTGCGTGATGGCGAAACCATAGCCCAGTACCATAAACAGGCCCTACCCAATTATGGTGTGTTCGACGAACAACGTTACTTTACCGCCGGCGCACAAACCTGTCTGTTTATGGTTAAAGACAGCCTGTTAGCGTTGACGATTTGCGAAGACATCTGGCAACCCGGCATCATTGCCCAAAGCCGCGCTGCCGGCGCTGACATTATCCTGACATTGAACGCCTCGCCGTTTCACGCCGGCAAGATGCAACAGCGCGAGGACATTATCTGCACGCAAGTCAAAGAAGCCGGAATTCCGCTGGTCTACGTGAACCAAATCGGCGGCCAAGACGAGTTGATTTTCGACGGCGCCTCGTTTGTCGCTGATCGTAACGGCAACGTCGTGTTCCGAGCAGCCGAATTCGCGGAGCAACTCAGCATCGTCGAATTCGTCGATCAACAACCGCAGACATCCACTATCGCCGATTTGTATCAACCGGTGGTTAGCGAATACAAAGCCCTGGTGCTGGGCATTCAAGACTACGTACGCAAAAACGGCTTTCAAGGCGCCATTCTCGGTTTGTCCGGCGGCATCGACTCTGCACTTGTGCTGGCCTTGGCGGTTGATGCGCTAGGAGCCGATCAAGTGGAAGCCGTGCTGATGCCCTCGCGCTATACCCAAGACATGAGCAATCAGGACGCGATCCAGGAAGCCGAAGCCTTGGGCATCAAATATCACGTACTGCCCATAGAACCGGCGGTGACTGCCTTCAACGCAATGCTGGCTCCGCTGTTTGCCGGCAGCAAAAAAGACACTACGGAAGAAAATATCCAGGCCCGCTGCCGTGGCGTGTTGTTGATGGCGCTTTCCAATAAACAAGGCAAACTGCTGCTGACCACGGGTAATAAAAGCGAAATGAGCGTGGGTTATGCCACGCTTTACGGCGATATGGCCGGCGGTTTTGCGCCGCTAAAAGACGTATCCAAATTACTGGTCTACCAGTTGGCCGAATACCGCAACACCTTGTCACCGGTTATTCCACAACGCGTTATCACGCGAGCGCCCTCGGCGGAATTGGCGCCAGACCAAAAAGACGAAGATTCCCTGCCGCCCTATGCTGTACTGGATCCGATCCTTGCTTTGTATGTGGAACAGGATAAATCCGCCGCCGAGATCGTGGCGCAAGGCTTCGCCGCAGCCGACGTACACCGGGCTATTTCCCTGGTCGATAGAAACGAATACAAACGTCGCCAATCGCCGCCCGGCATCCGCATCACGCCCAGAGCGTTTGGTCGTGATCGCCGCTACCCAATTTCATCCGCATATCGCGGCACGGCCGCGCTTAATCAACCTGCGCCCGACAACGTTAAGGAGTAAATCATGTCAAAAATGCGTGCCCTGTTACTATCCACCGGCTTGCTGCTGACCGCACAGACCGGTATTGCCCGCGAAATCAATATTCCGGTGCCGATGGAATACGGCTTAATCAAAAGTGTGCTGGTTAGCCAACTGTACGACGGCCCGGATCAATCGGTAAGGGCCTGGAAAGACGGCAAGCAATGTAGTTTTCTGGATCTGGACCACCCGCAAATCAGCGGCGAGCAGGGCCAAGTCAAAATCCAGAACAATGTACAAGCCCGCGTCGGCACCGCGCTGGGAGGCAAGTGCATGACACTGATCGAATGGTCCGGTATCTTGCAAACCTTGCAACAACCGACATTGGATGCTTCCGGCAATGTGCTGAGCTTCCCGGTCACCCAACTGAATGCGTTCGATCGCAACGGCCAGCCCTTGAATATCGCCCAATTGCAATCGCTGATCAAAAAAGCCGCGGAGCCGAAACTGGCGGCTCTGAAAATCGATTTAAACCAATCCCGCCCGGACATTGCTAAAACCCTGCTGCCGTTTATCGCCGCCGAAGATAGCGAGGAATTGCACGACACCATCAACAGTCTGCGCTTTAATCAAGTCAAAGCCGACGAGAAAGGTATTTTAATCAATGTGGGCTACACCGCTACCAACCAGAGTGCCGGCGACTTAAAAGCGGCCCCCGCATTGAACGAAACGGAACTGAAACAATGGCGCAGTCTCTGGCAAGGTTGGCAAGCATCCTTGGAAAAAAATATTGAGAAAGCCCCTATCAATACCGACGCCGACGCGAGCAGAGCCGCCTTACGCGATGTATTGCAAAAAGCCGGCGTGGCCTTTGAACAAGGCCTGACTGCGGAATATGTTGCGGAAAACGATCCGGTACGCAAGTTCTTCAACAGTTCCTGGGACGTGCTCGCCCCGCTGCTGCGCAACACATCTACTCAGCTACCCGGCAATAACAGCCTGCGCTATGTGACACTAATTGCCGCGACCGACTTGATGTACGAACTGGAATCGATAGGCTCGCCGCTGGGCCTGGAAGTATCGTCCAACGGTTTGCGCAAACTGGCCCGTTCGCTGATCGCTCAAGAATTCCCAAAAGGTAAAGCCAAGGCCAAACGCAAAGGTTAAATAGATAAAGCACGGTTGCCGCTCAACCGCGCTACAAAATAAAAAGGGATACCGGCCGTAAGACCGGTATCCCTTATTTTTTAGGTGTCGACGAGTTTAAACTGCGCCGGCGGCATAGGGTGCCAACGGATCGGCACCCAAGGTTCCCACCAGAGACTGCAAATAATCCGGCGAAGCAAACTCCACCAGTTTTTGCTGCGCCTGCCTATGCCGCTCAACCAACCTCTGCTCGCTGATCAAAGTCTGGTGGCTGCTTTCTTGTAGGAAACCGCCCAAATAATCGACGTGTCTTTGCCATAAAGCGATGTCGCGTTGCTGCTTGATATGCAGACGTTCCCGATACCAATCCGAGGCCAGTAAATAATCGCGGGTAAACATCGCCCGAATCTCCGGATGATGCGCATCCTTACCCTGATAATGACCGTCGGCCATGATATGCAGCAAGGCATACAGCGGCGGACAGGCATCTTCTATGCTGCCGTCTTCGATATATTGTTGCGCCACGCGCTGTTGGGTTTCGACGATATTATTGATACCGTCCACAAACACCTCCAAATCCTGGCGCTCCGGCTGCAAAATCTCGTCGGTAAATACCGCATAAGGATTATCGAAGATTTTACCCATCAAGCCATGTACGAAATGGCTGGTGATCCGATAACCCAGACGGCTGGCCAAGACGATTTGCCCCTTGTATTCGAAATCGCTTAAAGGTTCCAGATAGCCATGTTGCAACAGAAACTTGGGGTGACGCTCTTCCCGCGACAACCGCGCCCAGATCTCCGGCACCAACAAACTGATGTCGTGATCGACGCGGGTATCCGGACCGATAAATCCCGCCGAACTGGAAAAGCCGGGATAACCGGTCAAAATGAACGAGACCAGCGCGTTGTTCAAATCGGCGGTGCCGCGTAAGGCGTTGAACGGCCCTTTGGTCAACGCGCCTTCACTGCCAGCTCCGGTGGTAGACGGCGATTTGCCGGTCAAAGAACTGACAAAGTCCATGAACAGTTCCGGCAACTCTTGATAATGAATCGGGTTATAAACCGCCAGCGCACGAATGCCCGGCTCGGGCGGATTGTTGCGGCGCCCGGTCAACACCGCATCCACCGGATGGCAGAGCGGTTGATTGAGCGGAATTTTGCGATGCAAACGCGCGCCCAGCTCGGCCACATATTTGCGCAAGGGCTTCACCACATCAACGCGAGTTTCCAGGTAGCGGGGATTTTTCGAGGGCTTGCCGTTCACCAAGCGCGGATGCGCGGAACACACCACATAGCCTTTACCATCCTGGTAAGCATCGCTTAACAGCTTCTGCATCGGCGGCGTAAATTTGGAAAAGGTCATCACATCTTCCACGACAGCCGACAATTGCTGATGATTCAAAGGCTCGAAATTGGCCATGAAATTGCCGGGCCCGGCCATGTTCAGCTCGGTCTGCTTGTCGTAACCGGGAATAATCGCATCGTCCGGGCGCTGAAACAGCCGATATTCGCAGTTGCTGACCAATTTCAAGCTCGTTTCGTAGCCCTCATCCGGTAGCCAGGCGCGCACCGCCTCGGTAAGCACCACAACCGAAGCGCTAATATCGTCTTCCATTTGCACTTTCTCGCAGGCGATATAGTCTTGCCGCACTTTAAAAGTCCGCCAGCCACCATCCAGATCAAAACCTACCCGTAAATAAGTAGCCACGATCTTACGCTGATTCAATTTCAGCTCATGGCCGGGCGCGCCGTCAATCACGTCCACCGATAAATTGTCGCGCCAGTTATTACCCCATTCCGGGCGGTAAAAACGCTTGATCAAAAACACCAAAGCCAGAATGCTGGGCGGAATGGATCGCAGCCAATCATTGAACTCCGGAAGGTGATTGGGCGAAGGCGTCAACAACTTGATCACGGAACCCAGACTGCGTTCCTGACTGAGCACAGTGCGGCTAGGGCCATGGTCTTCGCGCTCGAAACCCGGCAAGAAGCGGCCGGTATAGTCTTTGTCGAAAATCGCCTGCACTCGATCCAGGTCGTGCTGCAAATCGTCCACAAACAGTGGCCCATAGATCGCCGCGTCCTCGATGGATTTGGAAATCTCCGATTTACCGCCGCCGGACACTGTGCAAGGCTTATGGCAAAAAGTGCCTTCCGCGACAGTACCGATCAAGCGCCAGGACGGCGCGCCGGGATGCTTGCACATCTCGATTTTATAACCGTTGGGCTGCACGTATATTTTGCCGGGTTGCAAACGAATACCGTGGCTCTGGCCATTTCTGATCCAGGTGATTTTCTGAGTCGCCAGACTCATTCGCAAATCCTGCGGTACGTAGATGATCTCCGGAAAGTGCCTATCCACCGCATAACCTTCCGGATGCACATCCATAATCGCGCCGTAGTGATAAGTCATTTCGTCGAAATCGTAGCCCGGTTCCCGGGTCAAACTGCCGATACCAAACTCATCGCCATGATTGATGCGGCGAAATGCCAGTGCGCCACCGGCATGTTCCTCTTCCGCCAAACCGAACAAATTGGCGGCATAGCTGATCTGGGTTTTAACTTCCTTCTTGCAATAGCCGTAATAGTTATCGGCCAGCAAGGTGACGATCACGCCACTGCGGTCGCGCGCAGTCAGTTTAAACGCCTGGCCTTCGTTATACAGTTCCGCCGGCTCCTGCCAGCACATGCCATCGGCGCGCTGGCGTTCGCTGGCTTCGTCCCAGTGCGGCAAACCCAGCTGTTTTTTGGTGAGCTTGGTTAAATGCGGCGCTAGAATCACGCACCCGCTGTGCCCGGACCAATGCTCCACATCCAAGGCCGCATCGCATTCCGGCAAGGCCGGATTACCGCCGTTACCGAAGATGCTCTCGACGAAATCCAGATTGCTGACCAGATTGCCCGGCGCGAAGAAGCGGATTTCCATGGACTTTTCGGCGGCAACGCCGGGAATTTCCGGACAGACTACCGGCCGCATCAACAAGGAGGCAAACATCCGCGCCGGCTTGGCTTGGTGAGCAGTAAACGGCAGCACCATCAAATCGTCGGGTGGATTCAGCGCCTCGCCTAACATCAACGCAAAGGTCAGTTTAGGCACCTGCTTCTTGTCGCCGGGCACCGGCAGACCGCCTTCGGCAACATGAAACGAGCCTTGCGTGGTACGCCGGTCGCTGGCCGGATTATGCAAAATGCCCTGTTTGACTCGAAAGCTGGAAACGATTTCGGAACGAAATTCGTCCTCGCCCAAGGGCAAAGACAATTCGCGCGCAACGCCATGCTTATCCAGCTCAAAAGTCATGGTTGGCAAACTAGGGATTTTGGCAAAGCCCAGATCTGCACAATAGCGCTCCAGAAAATCTTGAATGCGTCTATCGGCAGGATAAAGGGAGGAACTGGCCAACAGCCGGCTTTTTTCCAGATAACTATTCAGCAAGTCCTGGGCGGTATCCATAAATTGCGCCGACCCGGTATCGATACAAGTCGGCTGCCCGCACGAAGCCAGTTTAAGATTGATATAGAGATGCAACTGCTGCTTAACAGCTTGTTCGTCCTGCCCAACCGACCCGAGCCCCAGCGCCCTTAGCTTATCCATAACCCTCCCCCTTTTAGTTTTAAAAATCGATGCTTCCATGATATAGCAAACTTGGGGTGTGGGTCAGCAGCAATCCAATGCTCGCAACCACTAACCGGGCGTGCTTACACTAAATAGCCCAAAGCAAAACGCCAAACATTGGTCTGCGCTGATAGCAGATTGGTCAATTTTTCTCCATTTCGTCGTCACCAAGATTATTCAAAAACCACATTGCCGCGATTTGCTTGTGTAAATCGTCGAATTTGCTCTGCAAACCGTCCAACACTTGATGCAACTGCTCCGGCGTAGTCTGTTTAATATCGATGGCCAATATCTCTTGTTCCAATTGCTCCAATTGCGGGAACAACTCGGCGGCATTTGGCAAGCGCTTGATGCAATAGGTAGTCTCTTCGATACAGTGCACCACGGCCCTAGGGAAATCCGGGTTTTTTAACAGAAAATTCAGCACATCCTCACCGTTAATACGATTGCGGACGTGCTTGCGGTACATCAACACCGCGCTCAACGACTTCAAGACGTTGATCCACAAAATGGTTTCGTACTCACGCATCTTGGTGCTGCGATTTTCAGCGAGCAGCACGGTACCGAAATCCATAATCCGGCTGGTCATGTCGGCGCGTTCCAGATTGCGACCGATACAGATAAACCGGGCACTGTCGCTGCGGCTCATCGCCCCGGCCATAAAACCGGTAAAGCGCTGACAACCGGCCATGATTTCCTGTAAGAACAGCGCCCTACCCCGGCGATTGGACAGGCTGTCCAGATTATTGTTGGCGTACAAATACATTTCGTTGACTTGCTGCCAGGCTTCGTCCGGCATCAGCTCGCGACTGGTACGAATATTCTCACGGGCAAACGACAAAGACGCCAGCAAGGAGCCGGGATTACTCATATCGGCTAATAAAAATCGGGTGGTGTTCTGCTCGCTGGGGTTTTTAAAGCGTTGGTAAAACGCCTCTTCCACGCCGCAGATGTTCAGCAAATTGCGCCAGCCCAGTTCCACACCATAGGGTAAATCGTAGATCAAATGCATCGTGGCACTAATCAAGCGGGCGGTATTTTCGGTGCGCTCCAGGTAACGGGCCATCCAGTACAAGCGTTCGGCGGATCGCGATAACATCTTATTGCTCCCTGTTGATAATCCAAGTGTCTTTACTGCCGCCGCCTTGCGAGGAGTTCACTACCAGCGAACCGGCACGTAGCGCTACCCGGGTCAGACCACCGGCAGTCACAAAGCTGTTCTCGCCTTGCAGAATGAACGGCCGCAAATCGATATGGCGAGGCTCCAGTTTGTCGTTGCATAAGGTCGGGCAAGTCGATAAGGCCAGCGTGGGCTGAGCGATGTAATTGCGCGGGTTTTCCTGGATTAATTTATGAAACTGCTTGATTTCTTTTTGGGTGGCATGCGGACCGACCAACATACCGTAACCGCCGGATTCGTTGGCCGGTTTCACCACCAGTTCCGCCAAATGTTTCAACACATAGGCGCATTGCTCCGCGTCGCTGCATAGATAAGTCGGCACATTGGGCAGAATCGGCTCTTCATTCAAGTAGTAGCGAATCATCTCCGGCACGTAGGCATACACCACCTTGTCGTCGGCCACGCCGGCGCCGGGCGCATTGGCCAAGGCCACATTGCCGGCTTTCCAAGCCCGCATCAAGCCCTTCACGCCCAATACCGAATCCTTATGAAACACTTCCGGGTCGAGAAACAAATCGTCGATGCGCCGATAGATAACATCGACTTTTTCCAGACCTTTGATAGTGCGCATGTAAACGCAATCGTCATCCTTGACCAGTAAGTCGCCACCTTCCACCAATTCCGCGCCCATTTGCTGCGCCAGGAAAGCGTGTTCGAAATAGGCCGAGTTATAAATGCCGGGGGTTAATACGGCAATTTGTGGGGTGTCGCCGGTATCTGGTGCCAATGAGGCCAGCATTTCGAACAGCTGAGTCGGGTAATCGTCTACCGGTAAAATATTCAGATTTTCCAACAACTCGGGAAAGATACGCTTGGTAATTACCCGGTTTTCGATCATGTACGAGACGCCAGAAGGCACCCGCAGATTGTCTTCCAATACATAGAGCTTGCCGTCGCCAGCTCGCACCAGATCGCTGCCGCAGATATTGGCCCAAGTGCCGAACTTGGGCTGCATGCCCAGGCATTCCTTGCGAAAATTGCTGGAACTGTTGATCAAATCAGCGGGTACCAGGCCCTCTTTGATAATCTGCTGCTGGTTATAGACGTCATTAATAAAGCAGTTCAAGGCTTTCAGGCGCTGTTTCAGGCCGGTCTCCACCACTTGCCACTCCTGAAAATCGATCAGGCGCGGAATGATGTCGAAAGGCCAAGCCCGGTCGATATTGCCTTCGTCGCTATAGACGGTAAACGTAATGCCCATCTCCATGATGGCTGCTTCCGCCGCCGACAAGCGGCCTTTTATTGCGTCCATGCCCAAAGATTGCAAGTACTGACTCAAAGTAGCGCAAGCGTCCCTGGGTTTACCACCCGTCGCCATCATCTCGTCGTAAGCCTTGTCGGCGCTGTAATCCGCCCAAATTGTTGGTGTAACCATGTTGTATACATCCGTGAACGTTGCTTTTATGGTGCAGCTCCGCGCAGAATTGGTGCAAAAACGATCGCACCATTTCAACGCAAACCGGTTCTAATGCCTTAACCGAATTAAAGCAATAGCGATGCCAAGTTGTGAACGTACTAGCCGCATCCACTTAATATTTGCTCAACCTCGGCGGATTTATTTAGCCGTTCGTGATCGGAAATACCCTTTAGTTCAGAAGCTTGAATCAAACGAATGCTTTATATTAGTCTCTTCAAGGCAGAGCAACCGAATACATGCGGCCAGCCATGCTATCGGCCATTTCTTAACGTAACGGCATGTTTCTTGCGGGATTCTTCGACTACGCATCAAACCGAAGTCTCGTCAGAATAAGCATCGGCGCGGAAAATCCGGCTTGGAAAATATAAATAAACGAGTTCGGCTTTGATAAATTGCGCAATACCCGGTAAACCGGCAAACTAAACCTATGAAAACCTTAAGCACACCAGAAGCTTTCGCGCCGGGATACCGCCTCGACAAAGGCGTCCACGACGAAATGCTGGACGAGACCAGCCGGGTTAGGCCGCATTGGGCGCATCTGATGCAAGCATTGCAACTGCTCGGTTCCCGCGAAGTGGGACAACGCCACCAGGAAGCACTAAAGCTGCTGCGTGAAAATGGCGTTACCTATAATGTCTACGGCGACCCGGACGGCATTAACCGGCCCTGGCAACTCGATCCGATACCGTTATTGGTATCCGGCGACGAGTGGTTCGACATCGAAGCAGGGCTACTGCAACGCGCCGAACTATTAAACCTGATTTTGGCCGATCTGTACGGTCCGCGTCAGCTCATCAAGAAAAACCTGCTACCCTTGGAGCTGATTTATAACCATGGCGGTTTCCTGCGCGTTTGCGATCAAGTAAGCTTGCCCGGGCAACATCAGTTGGTGCTGTGCGCCGCTGACCTGGCTCGCGGCCCGGATAAAAAGATGTGGGTGCTGGGCGACCGTACTCAAGCGCCATCCGGCGCCGGTTACGCATTGGAAAACCGCTTGGCCATGTCGCGGGTCCTGCCCAGCTTGTTTCGCGACACACATGTCCACCGACTGGCGCGCTTCTTCCAATCGCTGCGCGCCGGCCTGAATGCTATCGCCCCCGGCGACGCCGACACTCCGCGCGTCGTGGTACTGACTCCCGGCCCGCTAAACGAAACCTTCTTCGAACACGCTTATCTGGCGTCCTATCTGGGCTATCCCCTGGTGCAGGGCGACGACCTGACCATTCGCGACGGCTATGTCTGGTTGAAATCGCTAGTCGGCTTACAGCGAGTGGACGTCATTCTGCGGCGGGTGGACGACAATTACTGCGACCCTTTGGAACTGCGGGAAGACTCGCGGCTCGGCGTTCCCGGCCTATTGGAAGTGGTCAGACGCGGTAATGTGGCGATTGCCAACCCGCTCGGTAGCGGTGTGCTGGAAAACCCCGGCATCATGCCCTTCCTACCAGGTATCGCCAAATACTTCCTGGGCCAAACCCTGAAGTTAAATTCGATAGCCACGTGGTGGTGCGGCCAAGCCCGCGAATTAAATTACGTCCTCGCCAACCTGGAACGTTTGGTCATCAAACCGATATACCGCAAGCCCGGCGAACACTCGGTGTTCGGCCATCAACTCAGCCGAGCACAACTCACGGACTGGCGCGCGCGCATCAAGGCCCGCCCGGCACTTTACGTCGGCCAGGAATACGAAAGCTTTTCCACTGTGCCGGCCCTGGTAACCGGCGGCTACGAACCCCGCCAAACCCTGCTGCGCTGCTTCATGGTGGCACGGGCGGACGGTTATACCTTGATGCCTGGCGGCTTGAGCCGCAGTGCGCCGAAATACGGCAATATGATGATCAGCAACCAAACCGGCGGCATCAGTAAAGATACCTGGGTGGTTGCCACCGAACCGCAACATCCGGCCATTCCAGCCAAACGCGGCGGCGGCCTGACCGGCCACGGCAATGCCTTGCCCAGTCGCGCGGCGGATAATATTTTCTGGGTGGGCCGCAACGCGGAACGAGCGGAAGGCGGCGTGCGCTTGTTGCGCGCCACTATAAAAAAACTTTTCAGCAACCCGGATCGCGACAGCCCAGACTATCAGCTCAGCCTGGAAACCCTACTGCGTTGCGTCACCAGCATGACCGGTACCTACCCCGGTTTTTTTGCCGAGGATAACGAAAGTTTACTGCAAGCGCCCGAAGCCGAATTACTGGCGGTAGTGGTCGACGAAAGCCGGGCAGGCAGCCTGGCCAACACAGTAAATCGTATGACCCAATCCGGTTACGCGGTGCGCGATTTATGGTCATCGGACACCTGGCGGGTCATCGACGAAATCGAGGAACAGGTTTCCGAAGCCCGACGGCTGGGTAAAACCGGTTTATGGTCGATGCAGGAACAAATGGACCAGCTGATTACCACCCTCTCGGCCTTCAGTGGCCTGGTAATGGAAAGTATGACGCGCGGCAACGGCTGGCTGTTTCTGGACATCGGCCGGCGCCTCGAGCGCGGCTTACAATTGGTATCGGTGTTGAGAACGGCGTTTGCCATGCCGCAAAGCGAGGCGGCGGAAACCCGCTTGCTCGAATCCTTATTGGATACCAGCGACAACCTGATTTGCTATCGCCAGCATTACCGCAGCAATCTGGAATTAGCCTCGTTTTTGGAATTGCTACTGATGGACCCTAACAATCCCCGCTCACTGGCCTATCAAATCGCCCGTTTGCAAGAACATGTCGGTAAACTGCCGCGCGAACCCGGCACGCGCCGTATTAGCCCGGAGGAGAGGCTACTATTAGAGGCCAGTTGCATTCTGAATATCGCCAACGTCGAAGACTTGTTGAACGTATCCGAATCCGGCATTCGCGAGGCGCTAGACCAACAACTCAGCAAGATTTACGCACTACTGGCCGCGCTGTCCGATACCTTGACCGCCAACTATTTCCGCCACGGGGACGCGCCGCAATCGCTGTCCTAAGGGAGTCACCATGCGTTATCGGGTTACCCATACCACGACTTACCGTTACCAACAAACCGTAGGCCTGTCCTACAACGAAGTCAGGATGCAGCCGCGTCCTTGTCCGAATCAACAATTGCTCAGCTCACAACTGAAAATCAGCCCCCTACCCTGCGACTATCGGACCCGCACCGATTTTTTCGGCAATCAAGTCGCCTGGTTTTCCATCCGCGAGCCGCACCGGGAATTTGTGGTCACTGCCAGCAGCGAAGTGCAGATTTTTCCGCAACCGGCGCAGTTGGACTTCAGCCACGGCATGAGCTGGGAATTGGTCAAGGAAGCACTCAGAACCGACAGAAGCGAGCCGCTACTGGAAGCGCGACAATTTACACTGGACTCGCCATTCATCTCCGCCGATACCGAGCTGGCTAACTATGCGCAGGCCTCGTTCACGCCCGGTAAAGCCCTGATCGAAGCGATACATGATCTGATGCAGCGCATTCACCGCGATTTCACCTTCGACCCGGAGTTCACCAATTTAGCCACTCCATTGACCACCGTACTGCAACATCGGCGTGGCGTCTGTCAGGATTTTGCCCATCTGGCCATTGGCTGCATCCGCTCGCAAGGTCTGGCGGCCCGCTACGTCAGCGGCTATATCGAAACTCTACCGCCGCCCGGCAAGAAAAAACTAGTGGGCGCCGACGCCTCGCATGCCTGGTTCTCCGTGTACTTACCGGACCTGGGCTGGATGGATTTCGACCCCACCAACAACCAATTACCTGGCGATCGGCACATCATCGTCGCGTGGGGCCGTGACTATAGCGATGTCACCCCGTTAAAAGGCGTGATTTTCGGCGGTCAGCACCACGAATTGAAAGTCGCGGTGGAAGTTGAAAATTTGGGCGTATAGAATACGAATAGGCGCAGAAAAAACAATAACAAAGCCCCAGCACCGTTAACTTTAATCCGTTAGAAACGCGCCGAAACACCCACACTTAGCTCGTGACAAAACCTTGCTTTTCGTGAGATAAACAGAACCTTTTGCCTGTCTATTCGTAAGCTTTTAATAAATCAAGGTACTCTCTTGCGCCGTTTTTTCACCTTTTCCCATGCAGAACTAGCCCATCTTACCGGCCTGGCTGCCACCTACGCACTCGCCGCAAAGCTAGTGCTGATGTTTTTCGCCGCCAATCACGTCGTTTCCGTCATCTGGCCGGCTAGCGGCATCGCATTGGCAGCCTTGTTGCTCGGTGGTAAAAAATTATGGCCCGGCGTGTTCCTCGGCGCATTGCTTGGCAATCTGTGGGTCGGCAATCCGCTGGAGCAGGCCCTGCCTATCGCTTGCGGTAATACTGTTGAAGCACTTGGCGGCTGCTATTTCCTGGGCGAGATTCGCAAACTGCAACAACCGCAGGACTACTTGCGCATATTGTTTGCCGGCGCCTTAGCTTCGGTGATCGCGGCAATAGCTGGCTCCTTAACCCTGTTGCATTTCGACGCTATAACGGCTCAGCAATGGTTGCCCAGTCTAACGCATTGGTGGATGGGCGACGTATTGGGTATCGCGATTATCACACCGCTAATTTTGGTCTGGCGGCAACCGCCAAGCTTTGACTGGAGCCCACCTCAAGTGTGGCGAGCAGTGCTGTATGTAACAACAGCGTTTCTCGTTGGGCACATGATTTTCTTGGAGTGGCCTCTAGGCCTTGGCCACTACGGCAAAGCTTTTTATATCTTCGCTTTTCTGGTTTACGGCGCGTTGTATTTTGGCTTACATGGCACTTTGCTACTAATCAGCATGGTGATGCTACAAAGTATGTTCGGCGCCATTTTTCAGGTAGGTTTTTTTGCAGCCGACAGCAGTGAAACCGGCTTATTGCTGCAATGGTGGTTTTTGCTGGTACTCTCCAGTGTCGGCATTTCTCTGGCGCTGGCCATTGAGCGATACCAGCAGTCCGAACAGACCACCAAAGCTCTCGGCGATTTCAATCAACATATTTTGCAATCCATCCAGGAAGGCGTAATTGTTTACGATGTGCATGGCCGTATCAAATTATGGAACAGCTTTCTGGAAGTCCTTAGCGGCCGAACTCAAGCAGAGTGCCTAGGTAAAACGCCGCTTGAACTGTTCCCTTGGCTGGCACAAACAGAAATTCCGAACGGCATTCAAAACGCCCTCAATGGCAGAACAATTTACCATCCGCCTTTTGCTGCCAGTGATGGCCGTTGGATTAGCTCCATGCAAATGCCTTTGCGTGACGATAACCAGCGAATTGTCGGCGTCATCGAGTTAATTAAGGACGAATCATCAAAGATCGAGTTCGGCAAATCGCTATCGGTTAGTGAATTGCGTTTTCAGAGCATTCTCGACAATACTCCCACGGTCATTTACAGCAAAGACCTGAAAGGCAATTACCTACTGATCAACCGTCAATTCGAAAAATTGTTCGCAATGAACAACAAAGACATCAAAGGCAAGCGGGATATGGATTTATTTCCCCTTGAGCAAGCCGAACCGTTGCGGGAACACGACTTACAAGTATCAAATAGCGGCCAGGCGCAGATATTCGAAGAAAAACTCCCCCATCAAGACGGCAACACTCACACTTATTTGTCGCATAAATTTCCGTTACGCAATGCACAAGGCGAAATTTACGCGGTGTGCGGTATTTCAACCGACATCAGCGAACGCAAGGAATCGGAAAAACTCTTGCAAGAAAGCGAGTTGCGTTGGAAATTTGCGCTGGAAAGCGGTGGCGACGGCGTCTGGGATTGGGATTTGACTACCGGCAAAGTATTTCTGTCGCCGCGCTGCATGGAAATTCTGAACTTTAGTGAACAGGATAGAGACAACGATTACCGCAATTGGGAAGCGACGATACATCCGGAAGACAGTGCCAGGATGATGGCCGACTTACAAACACATCTGGAAAATCGTAGCGCGCGCTTTAGCAACGAACACCGGGTCAAACATGGCGATGACCAATGGCGTTGGATTCTGACCCGCGGCCTGGTGATCAGCCGCGACAGCAAAGGCAAAGCCCTGCGCATGATCGGCACCCAAACCGACATTACCGAACGCAAGCAACTGCAATGGCTGCAATTATCCAAGATTGTCGACGGCTCGCCGGAAGCGACGCTGTTGGTCGGAGAGAACGGCACCATAAAGCTAGCCAACCCTCCCGCCGCGAAAGTGTTTATCTACAGCCTGGAAGAGTTGATCGGCCAGACTGTCGATGCACTGGTGCCTGAACGTGCCCGAGCTAAACACCCGAAGCAGCGCGCGCAATTTTTACAGGAAAACAAAGCCAGACCAATGAGCGCCAGCCGCTCGCTAACCGCAATGCGCGGTGACGGCACGGAATTTCCGGTGGAAATCAGTTTGACACCTATCGATATCGACAACCGGCGTTACATACTGGTGTCTGTTCTGGACATTAGTGAGCGTAAACGACTTGAACACGAAATGCAGTTGATGGCCATGATTTATCAGGCCATCGGCGAAGCGGTGATGGTGGCCGATGCCGACAATCGTATCATCGCGATCAACGACGCGTTTACTCGCCTGACCGGCTACACAGCGGAAGACGCGATAGGACATTCCACCGACATCCTGAAATCGGGCCGACACAATCCGGATTTTTACCAAACCATGTGGCACTCGCTGTTACAAACCGGTCATTGGCAAGGCGAAATCTGGAATAAGCGCAAAAACGGCGACATCTACCACGAGTGGTTGGTCATCAACACCATTTACAGCGAACATGGCGAAGTGGAGCGCCGGGTGGCAATGTTTTCGGAAATTACCGAGCAAAAACATGTCGAGCAAACCATCTGGCGCCAAGCCAATTTCGACCCGCTTACCAATCTGGCCAACCGCCGGATGTTTCAGGATCGCTTGAATCAGGAAATTAAAAAAGCCCACCGCGACAAAAACAGCTTAGCGGTGATGTTGCTCGACCTGGATCGCTTCAAAGAGATCAACGATACCCTGGGTCACGGCATGGGCGACATTTTGCTGCAAGAAACCGCGCAGCGCATATTGGCTTGCGTACGCAATGTCGATACGGTGGCCCGCCTAGGTGGCGACGAGTTCACTATCATTCTGGGCGAATTAGACTCGGAAACCAATATAGACCGAGTCGCACAGGGCATTCTGCACCAGCTTACCGAACCTTTCAGTCTAGGCGAAGAACTGGCTTATATCTCGGTCAGCATCGGCATTACTTTCTATCCGCAAGACGCGCTGGAAGCGGAACAACTGATCAAAAACGCCGATCAGGCGATGTATTCCGCCAAACAACAAGGTCGTAACCGTTACAATTTCTTTACCAGCGAAATGGAGCAAACCGCGCAAAACCGGATGCGCCTGACCAGCGATCTGCGCCAAGCGCTGACCAATCAGGAATTTTGCCTGTTCTATCAACCAATAGTCGAACTGAACAGCGGCAAAATGCATAAATGCGAAGCGCTGATCCGCTGGCAACATCCCACACGCGGCATGATCAGCCCGGCGGAATTTATCCCCTTGGCGGAAGAAACCGGACTGATAGTCGATATCGGCGATTGGGTATTTCGAGAGGCCGTAAAACAGGTCGCCGAATGGCGCGCCCAATATCGCCCGAACTTCCAAATAGGTATTAACAAGTCGCCGGTCCAATTTACTCGCAGCAATCTAGGCGACAATAAATGGATAGACTATTTACAGGCGCTGGGATTATCCGGCCAATGCGTGGTCATAGAAATTACCGAGAGCCTGCTGCTGGATGCCGACAACATCGTCCGCGACCACTTGTATGCCTACCGCGATGCCGGCATCCAGGTCGCTATCGACGATTTCGGCACCGGTTATTCTTCCTTGTCTTACCTCAAAAAATTCGACATCGATTATCTGAAAATCGATCAGAGTTTTGTGTGCAATCTGGAAGCAGACTCCAGCGACCTAGCGCTGTGCGAAGCAATCATCGTGATGGCACATAAGCTCGGCTTAAAGGTGATAGCCGAAGGCATCGAAACCCAGCAACAGCGGGAATTGCTAAGCGCTGCCGGCTGCGACTCCGGGCAGGGGTATCTGTTTTCCAAACCACTCGCCGCAGCCGAATTTGCACTGCTATTCGACGCCGAAGATCGACAGCCCACACCGCACGCCAAAACACTAAGCAAACCGGGTGGCCGCGGCGATTCCAGCATATCCAAGCTGTTCGGCTCCGACAGTTAAGCGGTTTGAACAAACGCGTATTAGGGGAATACTGTTTTGAATATAGAACGCATTCGGCATCAGCCGACCAAAATCGCTACTATGAATCTGAATGCCAAACCTTAAGGAGTATTTATGCGTTTCGGGAAATCCGCTTTGCAAGTCATTTTACTGACCAGCGCCACGCTATTCTGCCCACTAGTCTCCGCCGACGATGCGCCTAGTCCGCAACAAGCGTTGCAAAATTTCGGTATAGGTGCCGCACAAATTCCGCAACTGGAACGCGGCGAAATCGTCGGTTACGACGTCAGCGAAACCAGCCAAAAAGAACTGGCTATCGGCGTGGCAATGATCATGCCGGTGGGCTTACCGCAGCTCGCCGATTACATCAAAAAAGGCAAACTCAATGCCGGCGAAAGCGACATCCTCGCCACCGGTATGCTGGACGGCAACGCCAGCATCGACAGCTTTAAAAAACTCGCCTTTACCGAAAAACAACTGGACGAGGCCAAGGCCTTTCTGGAAGCGGAGCCGGGCGACGAATTCAACTTATCCAAAGCCGAATTCGACAGCTTGAAAAGTCTGCAGGCCGGCCTAAACGATGCCGACAACAAAACCCTGCTAAAAACCGCCAACCAAAAATACCGCGAGTTTTTACTGCAACGCCTGCAAGCCTATAAAAAAAGCGGCCTGGCCGGGATTGCCCCCTACAGCCGCGATGGCGGCACAGCCGATCCGGCTGCGGAACTGCGCAACGACGCCGTCAACAGCAAAGCCTGGGCGCGTTACTTTCCAGAACTGCAACAAGCCTGGTTAAACTATCCTGCCGCATTGCCGGCCAATGCCAGCGAACAGTTTTTATGGTTGAATCGGCGCGTGGAAGACCGCCCCACCGCCGTGCTGAATCATCGTGTCATCGCCATCAGCGAGGGCGGTGGGATTGTGGTTTCCCGGCAGTTTTACGTTGGCCACTCCTACAATTCCAGCCACGTAGTAGCCGGTGGCTTACCCTATAAAGACGGCACGCTGGTGTTTTATTCCATCCGCAGCTCCACCGATCAAGTCGCGGGCATGGGCAGTAGCCTGAAGCACTCGATAGGCCGTGAACAGATGAAAAAAGAAATGATCAAGCGCCTGCAACGGCTGAATAAAGACATGAAGCTCAAACCCGCAACAGTCGCGGCCGAAGAGTAACGGCGGCGAACATTGCCGATGATTTTGAACACAAGGCCAATCAAGCGCTAGTATTACACTTGATTGGCTTGCGCATTGCCCCCAACCTGGTAAATATCCCTATAACCTTATTCCCCAAAGCCCCTAAATCTTAGATGAATATAAAACACAAAGCCCACCCCTGGCACGGTATCTCGCCCGGCGACAACACCCCGGACATCGTCACGGCCTTTATCGAAATCGTCCCATCCGATACCGTTAAATACGAAATCGACAAAGACAGCGGCTATCTGAAAATCGACCGTCCGCAAAAATTCTCCAACATGATTCCCACTCTGTACGGCTTCATCCCGCGCAGTTATTGCGCGGAAAAAATCGCCGAATACGCGGCCGCCCGGTCCGGCAAACCGGTCAGCAAGGGCGACGGCGACCCTTTGGATATTTGCGTATTGAGCGAACGTAGCGTGACTCACGGCGACATCCTGTTGCAAGCCATTCCCATCGGCGGATTCCGTTTATTAGACGGCGGCGAGGCTGACGACAAGATCATCGCCGTAATGAAAGGCGACGAATTCTACCGGCAATGGCGCGACGTCTCCGACTGCCCGGAATCGTATATCAACCGTTTGAAGCACTACTTCCTGACCTACAAACACTTACCCAGTGAAACAAGCATCTGCGAAATCACCCACGTCTACGGCCGCGAAGAGGCCCATGAAGTAATCAAACGGGCAATGGCGGATTATCAATATCATTTTGGCTGCCAGGACGACGAGTAGCGTTGTTTGGGAATGGATGCGCTGAGCCGTTTGCAGCGCGTCCAGGCTGACAAATAGATTTTTCAAGCGCCTCTAACGACAAGCAGCACAGACTCATGATAGACTAAACTAAGTTAACTTGGTTTACTGGAGCTCATCGTGCAAACCGTCAACATCCACGAAGCAAAAACTCACTTATCTCGATTGGTTGAACAAGCTGCGAAAGGCGAACCGTTCGTGATTGCCAAGGCGGGTAAACAGCTCGTCAAGGTTTCCGCGCTGGACAGCCCAACGCGCGATCAAGTCCGACGTTTGGGGTTCCTGAGCGGATATATCAAAGTGCCTGACGATTTCGACAGGATGGGCGGCGAAGATATTGCGCAGTTATTCGCATACGATGAAACTGCTGCTTGATACCCATCTGCTGCTTTGGGCGGCTGGCTCGCCAGATTTGCTACCTGAACAAGCTCGCCGGATGTTGGAAGATATGCAAAACCAGCTATTTTTCAGCGCCGCCAGCCTCTGGGAAATCGCCATCAAACGCGGCCTCGGCCGTGACGATTTTCAAGTAGACGCAAGAGTGCTGCGGCGCGGTTTGCTGGACAACGGCTATACCGAAATCCCCATCGGCAGCGATCACGCGGTTTTCATCGAAAGTCTACCGCCCATCCACAAAGACCCGTTCGACCGCATCTTGGTTGCGCAAGCCAACGTAGAAGGTATAAGGCTTTTAACTGCCGATGCACTGGTTGCAAAATATCCGGGGCCGGTCAGGTTAGTTTGATACTCAAAAACTTTATTTTTTTGGGCCGGAATAAACGGAAGCATTTCTGGACTACCTGCTAATCTCAACGCAATTTTGAATCCGCCTAGAGATAAATAAATTTAACATCTGGCCTTGCCTGTTTGAATATTTCCAGATCCTTTTCCAAAATACCCGTTTTACCCAATTGAATTCGTTTTAATGATTTTATTCCGATTAAAGGACTTAGGTCATAAACATTTAAATTATGTAGGAATATATTCTCTAGTGATTTCAGAGCAGATATTGGTGACAAGTCATTTACTCTGGTGTAGTTTAGCAATAAGCTATTCAAAGAATTCAACTGTGCCAATGGCGCTAGATCAATGATATTTGTGTTGGATAAATTTAAATATTGAAGGGCATTTAGCTGTTTTAATTCATTGAAGTCATTAATTTCTGTAGCCTCTAAATTTAGCCTTTGAAGTGAAATCAAGCTATGCAATGGTACAAGACTGGTAATCTTGGTACCTCTCAAATTCAACGACTCAAGCGAACACAAATTAACCAATGCATTGAAGTCTCCAGCCTGTATCTTTTGCAAGCTAAGTTGACGGAGAGAAACTAACTTGCACAATGGCTCTATATTTTCTATAGGACAACTATCCAAGTCCAATCGCTCAAGACTGACTAATTCAGCAATATCGCTAATATCCTGTATTTCCGTATAGTCGCAAATTAGTGTTTTTAATTCTTTTAGACCAGCTAAAGGCTTGACATTACTAACTGGAGAAAAGGTAAATCTAAGATACTGTAATGATTTCAAATACCCCAGCGGCCCAATATCTCTTACGGGAACGTGAAAAATAGAGAGATGTTGGAGAGAGGTCAGTTTAACCAGTGGATTTAAAGATGTAACGTAAGTATCGTGGAGAAAGAGCTGCTTCAAATGTGTTAAATCTTCTAATAGGCTAATATCGGTGATACGGCCGGATGACAACCAAAGCGATTCTGTTTTGAGGAAAGGCCACGGTAATCGCTCACCAGGAAACAATTCGTTACAGACCAGGATCCATTCACAAATAAGCTGAGATGAGTTTGAGATTACAGAATTTATTGACTTCAACGCTGTTTTTGCTTTTGAGCCACCAACCAAGCGTAACAACCTTAAGCAGCGAGTCGCCATGTGACCATTCTGCCCATTCCACCAAGAGCTACTTTCCAAGGTGTCAACGCCGTAGTTTAGGATTTTCGGCCCAAGCAATGCCAACGCTTCAACTTCGTTCATGGATGTTGGCGGTAGCAAACTATCTAAAAAACCATCAATTTTGTTGGTTAAATCGGATGCCAGTTGCTTAGCGGCCGCCCTGCACCGGACCAAAAAGAATTGTCGAGATTTTGTCAAGACCAGCGCTTTCTTTTGTTGTTTGTTCAGAGCACCTTTTTTTGTTGGTACCTTGCTTGAAGTGATTTTATCCAATAAGCTTTTGACTAACGACGAACTAAAACTTTCTTGGGCCAAGGCCAATGCAAATAGAATCACCGGTTGCCAAGAGGGGTCATCTGCGTGTTTAGTCAAAATTTGCCAATTATTAGCTTCGACCACTCGTGTCGCCGCTAAATACTCTTTCAATGTATTATGAAGAAAGTCTATTCGGTCATCACTAGCCGGACGTAACATCCCACTTCGCTCTACTAGAGCTTGAACAACTTCACTTGCTTCAGCTTCTGTTCTGCCCGGAATAAAAGGAAGTGCTTCCGCAACTAACAATTCTGCGTCTCTAAGTTCGATGGAGGACTTGCCGTTGCTCACCATCCACCAAGCAATAATCTCCAGGAGGATTTTTTTCTGTGGATATTGCAAGGCTCGCCAACTGGCTGAAAAATGCTTGTCATCTAATCCCGGCGTTTCACGCTCTCGACGGTGTAAAAGCATATGACAAAGCGCCTCCGATAACTCCGCAGGGGTTTCCGGCAACTTTTCCTGCCGCTCCCGATAGAGGGCACAAATCATGGCGCAAAGTAGTGGATTGGAGGCTAGAAGGCCAAGTTCAGGTTGTTCGTTCAGTTCCCTTTTTAGTTGTCTTGCTGTCCGGTTAAGGTC
Organism: Methylomonas albis; assembly: GCF_014850955.1. Classification (NCBI taxonomy): domain Bacteria; kingdom Pseudomonadati; phylum Pseudomonadota; class Gammaproteobacteria; order Methylococcales; family Methylococcaceae; genus Methylomonas; species Methylomonas albis. Next base: position 739,698 of record NZ_JACXSS010000001.1, on the reverse strand, counting down.
TTCTCCAGGACGCGGATACAGTTTTAATTCAAGTGCTGCTGAGCGATACCATTTCTCGATAAACTCATCCCTGTCGGTTCGGCTCATAGGTTCGACTCGAGCCTCTATAAAATCCAAGCCCGCCAACCATCCAGGTTCTACTGCTCCTGGTCGGGTGCTAACCACGTAGGTACAGCGTGGATAAGTACGGATCAACTCTTCAATTTCTTGCGCCAACAAAGGCCGTTGGTCTAAATGAATTTCATCCACCCCGTCGAATAAAATTAAAGCCTGACCGGCATACAGTACAGACGTCATCCAATTTGAAGGTGCGTTTGGCAGATGCTTGGCAAGCATGCTGGGTAATTGGTTGGCCGGTGGCAATCGTCCTTGGGGGCAATCACGCAAGCGGATCAAAAATGGAATCTTGAGCCTCCACGTTTCTGATTCACGCTTTACGTAACTTGTCAGTCCCCAAGAATTTAGATCCATTTTTATCGGATTCTTGGGCGTATCAAAATCAGGAAGTTCTCCCGGATCAGCAGAGAGAACTTGTCGTGCCGCATGGATGGCGCACCATCTCAGCAGGGTACTCTTACCAGCACCAGCTGGACCGTTGATCAGCAAGCGCCCTGAGTTTGCCGATACTCTATCGAGCACGTATTCAATCGCAGTACTCGTATCACTGATATCCAATTGTAATTTTTCATTACCACTGTCTTCTGATTCGGTGAGCTTTTTTATAGCCTCTTGATTTCGAGCCAGTACGCTTGCAGATTCGTCATCATCTCTAGCAAGGTTTAACGAAACATAAGCAACGGAAAGCTGATGTTTCTGGAGCTTTTTCGGGATATCGCAGCCGAACAACTCTAATGTGTCGTACTGGTTTACAACGAACTCGCAGTAACGTTGGGTAAAGTGAGTATTTACCGACTCTTCTTCGGTGAAACGTAATTCTCTATCTACAGGTTGTGGTGGATCGACTGCATCCTTATCTAATTTTTTCAGCCACAAAAGCTCTGATATCGGCCAGAATCCATCTTTAGTCTTTCGTGCAATATTACGCGATACCCAACCCCGGCCCATTGAGTCCCATTGGCGTAACCATACCCCACCTGAATGGTGATCGAAGTCGACTTGTCCAAAACTATAACCATTGGGTTTCCGTGACGACTCATAACAAGCTCCAGCTGAAAGAATCAGCCGACCATCATCGTTAAACTCTAACCATTCTTGATGTTCGTGTCCGTGCAGTATAATCTCAAATTCTTGTTTCAAGCGCCGCATAGTTGACGGATCTTCAGATGCAGTAAACCAGTTGCCAGGATGGTGGATTAGTGCGAATGAAAAATCCACCGGCCCCATTCGCTGCCTCAACTGATTAATCTGCCAATCGCCGCCTAGCCAGATTTTGGCCTTGTCATTGTCATCAGCACAGGACCAGGCGGAGTTTAATCCAGCGATACCAACGCGAGTATTGTGTATCTCCAAAGCATCAGTCCAAATCAGGTGAGGATCGCCTGGTAAAAGATGTAAAAGGTTATAACTGGTAAGAAAGTTCCGATAATTCAACAGCCTTTCCATAAACCTTTGCCATTGCTTATTTTCATCCCTCATCATCGTAATTACATCGTCGAGTTTGAGATTTGGTTGGCGTATCCATGCTGTTTGATCTGGAGTAATTTCGTTTCGATCTACATCATGATTGCCAGGTACCAAATAAAGACTGCGAATTGGAATTTCTGGAATAAAAGCCTTGCGAATAGCGTCCAGAAAATCACGGACTAGCTGATATTGGTCGTCCATGCTTTCGCCCGAAACTGCCCCGAAAACCAAATCGCCAGTGAAAAATATAAGGTCTGGACACAAACCATGTTCTATCTGCATTTGCTTCAAATCACAGACAAGTGCGTCGGTAATTTGTCGTGAATCCCAGCCATCACGTTGGCGGGCATGGAAATCGGAAAGGTGCAACCAAGTCAGTTTGCGAGACATTTTGATCCGTCAAAGAAGTTAGCCGTGAGCTAAGTTTAGCAAACACAGTTGATTAACTAATGCGTATTACGCCGATGAGCTTTAGCCGCGCATAAAGGCCTTGGTTCATTCGGCGCATTACACCATCATTAATGCACCTAAGGCTCCCTTCATTCGAACTAGCTATCTGTTAGATCAGCCAAACTCATCCTGGTCATTTACACCAACCGGAAAACGTATATACTTCACGTAACTACATTTTACATATGGAGTGCCCCTATGACCTATGCCCGTATCTTCCAATCCGGCAATAGCCAGGCAGTGCGGCTACCCAAGGAGTTTCGCTTCAATACTGACCGAGTAGAAATTTTCCGCCGGGGCGATGAAATCGTATTGCGGGAAACGCCCGCCAACGCCGCCGCGATATTCGACGCCTTAGCCGCATTGCCCGACGACTTTATGAGCGATGGTCGCGAAGATACGCTGCCCCAGGATCGTGAGGCGCTTTGATGAGCGCCCGTTATCTGCTCGATACCAATATTTGCATTTATATCGCCAAGTACAATCCGCCAGAGGTGCGCGAGCGTTTTGCTCGTCACGCTGCGGATGAATTGGCGATGTCGGTGATTACCTTGGGCGAACTGCGATTCGGCGCGGAGAAAAGTCAGGCCAGGGAAAGGGCGTTAGCCGGCATTAACGAACTTACCGGTTTGATTCCGGTATATAGCTTGCCGGAAGCAGCTGGCGAGCATTACGGACAGATACGTTCGGCGCTGCAAAAGATCGGGCAGCCCATCGGCAATAACGATTTATGGTTGGCGGCTCACGCCAGAGCGGAAGGCTGGATTTTGGTCACCAACAACGAACGCGAATTTGTGCGAGTGCCGGGGTTGCAAGTAGACAACTGGGTAAACTCATCAGGCTGAACACCTAAGCAAGCGCCTCAGGCAGTGGCTTAGTCTGGGCTCCAAATATTATCCAGCGTCTATTGACTAATTTTCGTTCATCCTATTCAACTTATATGAGCTCAGGACAATCCGAATGAAACATTTATCAATAGCAATAATTTTGTTGGCCACCGTGGCCGGCTGCACAACAAGCTCTCCATATACCCAGCCATTAGCCGTAACCGACCCGGCTCCAACGCCAAAACCCATATCAACCACCTCCCTCTACCCGCCGGCCGCCGCCGAAAAAGCCGGTCCCGTGAATGTTTATCTGATTCCGTTGAATGATTTCTCGGAAGATGTTGCCGTGCAAATCGGCAGGGATTTGAGTAAGGAATTCGGGCTTCGGGTTAAGGGCACTGTGGCGATGGGCACGCAAGACCTGATGCCAATGCCTGGCAGCCAACAATTCGCGGCGGAAGACATCTTCGAACAAGCTAAAACCGTGATGCAGCGTTTGCCGGAAGCGGACAGCAACACCTATTATATTTTTCTGACCAACCGCGACATCAACAGCCGGGCCAGAAATTTTCGTTTCCAGTTTTCCTATCACGACAAAGTCTGTCGCTGTTCGGTGGTTTCCGCCGCGCGCATGCATCCGGAACCGGAAAATTCGCCCGGTGGCCGCCAACAGCTGGAATCGCGATTCGTAAAAATGACCAAACGCGCCATTGGTCAGATGGTTTTGGGTTGGGAGCGCTCCAGCGATATTAAGGATCTAATGTATTCGCCGATTATGAGCCTGGACGACATCGACCACTTGGGTAATCGACATCCGGCCATACCCAAAAAATAAGCCGGCAAAAGCAGCCGGCTTTGATGGTTTCCGCTGGATTTCACATTGTTTGAACCAGCCTGTGTTGCTGATTTATCCCCTCACCCCAACCCTATCCTTTATGCCCTGCGGGTGCGCGAGGAGAGTGGGCTTTTACGACAACCTCGAAAGATGAGAGCAATTTTTCAAGCTTTTAACTCCGGTATCGCCTAAGGAATACCAGTCTTAGCCTCGCAATTGGTCGCGGTATCGGTGCCGGCGCCACCGTCGCAGCTATCCGTATCCGCTTCGCCGTTGAGGGTGTCGTTGCCGGCTTCGCCTTTCAGCGAGTCTTGGCCTAAGCCGCCGCAGATGATGTCGTTATCGGCGCCAGCGCTGATGGTATCGTTACCGCTCAGACCGTGGATGATGTCACGGCGTTTGCTACCAACCAGCTTATCTGCACCGGGGGTGCCGACAATCGTAGGCACCAAACCGTTACACAACAGAGGCTGAACCGTAATGGTTTGCACGGTGCGGTTGTTGAGCGGCTGGCCGTCGGCTTGGTCGGCTAGCACATTCACCTGATTGCTCAACGTACCAACAGCGGTGGGAATGGCTTTGATGGTGACAATTGCGCTTGCTGCGTTGGCAAGGCTACCCAAATTACAAGTAATCACCCCACTGGCCGGCGCGCCGCAAGTACCTTGCGATGCCGTCGCGACGACTGATGACAAGCCGGAGACTGGCAAGGTATCCATCACCTTCACACCCGTGCCATTGGCCGTGCCATTGTTCTTGACGGTAATTGTCCAGATTAAATTATCGCGCACCATCGCGGCGGTAGTTGTCGCGGTGACCGCCAGATCTGCCGATGGCGCAGCAGCCAATTCAAAAGCACCAATATCGCATTGCGCGCCTTGCGGACGGGCTACGCCACGTTGATCGAAATTGCTCACCGGCGCATTCGCGCAAATAGCGTTATCAGCGGCATTAATGGCCGCGCTGCCGGGCATTAATGCCAAGGTTTGCGTAGGGCCGCCGTTGTTAGCCAGAGTGCTTGCGACGACCGTGCCGGCATCGATGCCGGTTATATTGCCGTTGGTACCGTTCACTGGAATAATCGGGCCCACACCGTTCCATTTGTAGTAAACCGTAGCTGGAAAACCAATCAAGTTATAACTGGCAGAGGCTGGCGAACCGCCGATGTCGGCCGCTCCCACAGCCGCCGTATTGCCGGCGACAATGCTGTTGTGCAGATTCAAGGTACCGACGTTTTCGATACCGCCACCTGAGTCTTCTATTGCGCAAATAAAGCCCGGCGAACAAATCGGCAGATGTACGCTGTTGCCGACAATGCTGCTGTTGATGATAGTCGCCGCGACGCCGGAGTTTCTAATCGCTCCGCCGACAACCGAACTGTTATCGAAGAAAGTACTGTTAGCCACGATAAGCGTGCCGCCCGGATTGGTTAGTGCGGTATTCGAATAGTTAGCGATGCCGCCGCCGGTGCGGGTGGCGGCATTACCGACGAAGGTGCTATTCAGCACAGTGAGACTGCCAAATTGGTTATACACGCCGCCGCCCTGTGGGTCGGCATAACCATTGGCCACAGTCAGGTTCTTTAAGGTCAGCGCGGCCCCTGGCGTCACCCACAAAACCCGCACGGCATAATTGCCGCTTACGGTCACGCTTCTGCCCAAGCCATCTATAACAAGGCCATCGGCATCGCTGATCGTCAAAGTGCTGCTCAACACGGCAACACCGTTGACGCCGAAGGTGATGATGTCCGCACCACTGCCGGCCGGGCAATCGCCGCCGCTGGTATCGCTATCGCTGTTAGCGTTGGCAACCGCCTCGCGCAGCGTGCAACTGCCATCCGCCACGGCCGACACATCCAGCAGATTGGAGACGTTGAGAGTGTTGGCCCAGGCAGGCGAACCTGCTAGCGCAGATAACACGACTAAGGCCTTGCAGTGGACGGACGAGCTGATTTTAATGCGGGAACGGTTCATATTAAATTTCCTTGGTGCTTGATTTGCCTTGAAACAAGGCTGCGAAGAATCGCTGACTCTGTGTAATTACGCGCTTAAGCGCGATACATTCAGATTATTTGGCCTGCTTATTTTGGGAGAGCCGACCCTTATGCACTGCCTTACGGGCAGGAAGAAGTTACGAGCAAATTCTGACGTTTGCGACGGGGCAATTACCTTGTTAATTACCCAAAATTAGCAAAGGTTCAAAGCGGATAAAAAAATTAAGCGAGGTAGGCTGTTGCCGATAGACTCGAGATTTAACCCACGCGACCGAGTCGGCTATACTCGCCGCCCAATTACCTTTGGATTTCTAAACATGACTCCCGCAATCCGGCGAAAAACTTGGCTGATAGGCTTACCGCTACTGCTATTACTGCTCAGCCCAACCGCCTTCGCTCACGGCGTCGATGCCAATACCGAGCGGTTTTTACTCGCAAATCAAGACGTCGCCATTGGCCCGTTTTTGTATATCGGCGCCAAACATATGGTCACCGGCTACGATCATTTGTTGTTTTTGGTGGGCGTTATTTTCTTTTTATTCCGCACTCGCGACGTGCTGCTGTATGTCAGCCTGTTTACCTTGGGGCATAGTTTGACCTTGCTGTTCGGCGTGCTCAGCCATATTACGGTCAATCCATTTCTAATCGATGCCATCATCGGCCTGTCGATAGTCTACAAAGGCTTTGACAACCTGGGCGGTTTTCAGCGCCTGCTGGGCTTTCAGCCCAACACGAAATGGGCGGTGATAATTTTTGGCTTGTTTCACGGCTTTGGTTTGGCGACCAAATTACAAGATTTTTCGCTGCCCGCAGCAGGACTTTGGAAAAACCTGCTGGCATTTAACGTGGGCGTTGAAATCGGCCAATTCCTGGCCCTGCTGTTTATCTTGATTGCGCTGGACTTTTGGCACCGTCACCGCAGTTACTATTCTTTTTCCACCGCGACCAACACCCTGTTAATGTCCGGCGGCTTAATCCTATTCGGCTACCAAATCACGGGATACCTCATCCATGGATAATTCGATGCAAGACACCAATCCGCCAATTCAATCACTTAAATCACTGACCATCGCCAGCCTGTCGGCAACGCTACTGGCCGGTGTGATTCTCGTCACTGCGGTATTACCCGCCGAATATGGCCTGGACCCAACCGGCTTTGGGCAAATGACCGGCTTAACCAGCTTGTCATCGGCAAGCAAAACCGTCGGTCCATCAGCAGCCAGCGCTTGCGCGGAGCCACAACAAGCAATAAGCGCGGCGCAACCCGCTGCGACTTCTACATGGCAGGATACGGTCAAAATCGTGGTGCCACCCGGCGAAGGCCTGGAATACAAATTCCATCTTGCTAAAGGTGCGGCCCTGGAATACGCATGGAGTACCAACGGCTCTGCGCTGTATTTTGACTTTCACGGCGAACCGCAAGGTGACAAAACCGGCTATTTCAAAAGTTACAAAGAAACCACCGACAGTCAATCCAGCGGCTCTTTAAGCGCGCCCTTCGAAGGCTCACACGGCTGGTATTGGGAAAACAAATCCACCGCCCCGGTGACCGTGGTGTTAAACACCAAAGGAACGTATCGAATTTTGGGGTTGATGTGATAAAGCAATCAAGCAGTCCGCCAAATTCATCAAAATAGACAAACAAAACCGCAAAAAACGCAAACTTAGGGCTGGGTTGCTTTAAAAATCTGAAACCACGTCGATGCCCACTGAACTCTATCTTGAATATACGCCGCCCTCTCGGGAAATTGCTTAACATGATTGGGGTGCCAGGGGCTCGCCTCCCAAAGAGTGTTCGGTGAGCTCATTCCTTTAATCTCTGGATTGGCAAAATACTGACCGGTCAAAGCCGTGTGCTTATCTGCTTTATGGAACCCGGCGTTCACCAACAAAGTCGGCAAATTGATACTCCGGGCAGCAAGACGATTTGCAGCCAACGCGAATATTGGCTGTATCCAGGGATCAGTGTCGTGGTTCACCCAATAACAGGCTTGTGGACCCGACGCTTCATTACTTTCTATGCTGCCCGCATGTATTTCTTTGGCTTCACAAGCCAGATGGCGCGAGAAGCCCCGCCCATCGCTAACAAATTGAGCGCGCACCACAATCATTTCGGCGAGTTGATTCTGCTCGATCCGGACTAAAACAGCTAAATCGTCACTGCCCCGATTTGATGGAGATTGAGCGTACAGTAAACCTTGCCAGCTTCCCTCTGGTAGCGGTAGATTCATATTACCGATAACAACCTCATCAACAAAAACCCGGCCGGAAATCGAATCAGTGAGGCTTTTGGCCTTGCTGGACGGCCGACCCGATTGTTCGGTCTGCGGACTACCATTGATATAGAAACGGTCGGAACGATAAGAGCCTTGAAAGGATGCCGGGCGAAGACCGGTAATTGTATGCAGTTTTTCAACAGCCTGAGTGTACTCGCGGGAGTCCTTTTCATAGGCATAAAAAGCGCCTGATTGCCGTGTGCAGATTTGACAAGGCGACGAATCGTTGGAATACACATCAACTGCAACCTCTGCCGGCACTCCTTCAACATCTTGGCCGTGATAGCCCGCCAGAATGACTTTTTGAAGATTGGTGCCGTCCGCGCCACTGATCTTCCACTTGACCGGCTCATAAGCCATCAAGGCAATTACTTTCGGTACCGAAGATCGAGACAGCGTTACAGTAATGGTCTTTTGGGTGTGTTGTCCCGCGTACTTCTGATGGCAATCCAACATCGTGGCGGAATTGCTTTTATCGCCAACACACTTGGCCCACCAGGGTTGTTCCTGCTGACCGTTTACTAGAGCACCTTCGTAAACACCAATTATATGAAGCTCGGTCCCCGGAGGAAAACTTGCAACCGGCGGCGAGAGAGACACGTCGAAGGTTGCGTCATGCCAGCTGCCATTGCGCGTTGTCGCGGGTATCGGCAAACTTTGGCCTAATGCCGGCGCGGTCGCCTGACCGAGCGGTTTATAGCTTGCAGAGGGCTTTGTCAACGCCTTCGGCGGCGTATTCCACGGCCCCAACAAAACAGCCATCGCAGTCGCTAGGCATGTTATCACCACGGTCCAGCGCCACGCGGCGGAGCGCACCCACAGTCCTTCTTCCCTAATCATATACTTGGAATCAGTTATCCTTTTGCATAGGCAACAGCACGCTGCAGTTCATCGAGACCCAGCTCTATGCGCGCCACACCTTGTTTTTTAGCTTCGATTAACGAGTCCGCCAATTGTTCTTCGATGGCCCTTACCAGATCTCTAGACGAACTGTTTTTACCTAGTTTTCGGTAACGAGCCATCAAAGTCAGGATAATTTGCGGCTCTATGCCCTGCTCGACAATCTCCAGCCCGTAACCGCGGATCATGTCTTCAATTTCCAATGCGGCAACGCGGGCGACGTCCAGGCCCTGCAAAGGCCGAAACACGAAAATGCGATCCAGCCTGTTCAAAACTTCAGGGGCAAACTGAGCCTCGCGTAACGCTTCAACCGCAGCAACGCGCATCGCGTCAGGATCTTGCGCATAAGTATCGGCAAGCTCAGTCAATCGGTCGGTAGCAGCATTGCTGGTCAAGACGAAAATCGCTGACGTGGTGGAAACCTGCCGGCTATCCGAGCGTTCGGTAACAAACCCATCATTCCACGCGGTCAAAAATGCTTTGAGCACATCGGGATGGGCCTTTTCGATTTCATCGAGCAATACGACGGCATTTGGGGTATCGCGCAAGCCAGACGTCAACTTACCGTAAGAATCAGAGCCAACGTAGCCTTTGGTCATGCCAAACAGTTGCGAAAGGGAATAGCTGCCCGACGCAAACTGCGTCATGTCGAAATGCAATAAGGGTCGCTCCAGCTCTTTCGCCAACACTTTAGCCAGGTAGGTTTTCCCGGTTCCCGGCGGCCCGGCGAACATAAACACCCCCACCGGCTTACCACGCTGCGACAAAGCCAACCGCCGGCGAATTTGTGAAGACATATCGTCGCAAACCGCGTCCTGGCCTATGACACGTTGCTTCAAGGCATTAGACAAGCTCTCTGCATCGATAAATGTCGCACTGTCTTGTTCTGCCAAACCGTCTTCGATGATTTTCTTATTAGTCAGTCTATCGAGTATATCCATCAGAGATTCCGTTTTAAGAAATGTGGGTAATCGTGAGCGATCGTGCAGCCAGGCTAATAGCAATAGCAACCAACCCAACAGCGCAAAAGCTACGATGTACCAAACCCCCGAACGAAGTATTGATACAACGACTGGGATGAGCGGTGTTTTGGGCCAGTGATCTTCGACAAACTGAAACAACATGACAAAGGTCATGATCGCAAATAATGCCGGCATCCAACGACTGAGGGTGTTAAGCATGCCGATCAATCAAAACGACACGGGCAGTGTCAGGGTTTGAGAGGTTTGCAGTACCGGCAAGGAAACCATGCCTGCGCCATTTTTTATGCCTAACGTAATTCCTCCGCCCCCATCATGCACACCGCTGATCTTGACGGTTTTCGAGGAATCCACCGGCACGGCGATGCGCGTCTGACTTTTCTTCAGGACAATATCCATTTCATATCCTGCTGTCGAGACGTGAACAACATCGCCATCGGCCGCAGCGAAATCCCATAAGGTGATCCAAACCAAACTCGTCTCACTATGGGGTAGACTCGATATAGCGGTTGTTGACGGCGCATTGTGATTTGACAGTGCGGTTTGTAACTGCTGACGCTGAGGAATTTGAAGTTGCATCGAATCCAGAGCAGGATCGACGTCCTGAACAGCAACCGCTTCAACATCAATTGACTTAAGCTTGGCAAATTCCGCAATCAATTCCGCTTGCTCGGATTTCGAGACATTATCATTCGACGCCGAACGCCATATAGCCGTCATCCCAAAGCCCAGTCCGGCAACCAACATCATCCCCGCCAAAATAAGCTTGAGCTTGGACGGACTAGATGAAGCGGAGGGCATTGGTTTTCCCTGCGATTGCAAAGCGGATTTTGGCAAGGGCTCTAGATGTTTCATTGAACGAGATGGGCAGAAAGACACGCGAGGGTCTTTAGTTATAGAAATACATTTATCCCAAGAGAATGAATGCTATGTCGACGCAAGTATAGACAGAATCAGCTAAAAGCGTGAGTGGCTGTTAACTAGCTTGTTCCCACGAATCACGTCGCATTTTGGCTCAATTTTGTGGGCCTAACATAGATAAAACGGGGTTTTCGCTAGCTATTGGTTTTTTGCCTAATGAATGTCTATTCTTCCGAACATTCCTTAAGGATCTCTAAAACCATGAAATCATTCCCCATAAGCAATTCAATTGCCACCGTCTGTAATTCCCGCCGCCACTTTTTAAAACTAGCGGCGGCTGGCTTGGTTTCTGCCAGCACACCGGCATCAGCATTGTTCCGACTGAACAACCCATGCCTCGATCCCTCCGGCACGCCTGCTTCGGCTCTAGAAACCGCCGCCTGGCAAGGCATCAATCCGGCCGATTGGTGGGATTGCCATACGCATATCGTCGGCTCCGGTGACGGCGGTAGCGGCATCACCCAAACGCCGGATATGCATGCGCCCTTGCGGCATCCGCTGCAAACCCTGCAACATTGGGCTTACGCCAACGCAGCCTGCATCCCCGACACCGACCAAGACACCGCCTTCGTCAAACGCCTGCGCGCGTTAATGGACACCACGCCCAAAGGCGCCAAGGCCATGTTGTATGCCTTCGACCGCGCACACGGCGCCAGCGGCGATCCGGACCATGCCAATACCGCATTTTTTGTCCCCAACGAATACGCTCAGGCCTTGGCGCTAGCCTATCCGGAACGCTTTGAATGGGTAGCCAGCATCCATCCCTACCGCCCCGATTGCGTGACGGTACTGGAACAAGCCGCCGCCAACGGCGCGCGAGCCGTAAAATGGCTACCGCCGGCAATGGGCATTGATCCAGCTTCGCCGCAGTGCGACCGGTTTTATAAGGCAGCCGCCGCATTGAATATCCCGATCATCACCCACGGCGGCGAAGAGAACGCGCTGCACGGCGCCGACCAGCCTTTGTTCGGCAACCCACTACGGCTGAGACGGGCGCTGGATGCCGGCGTGCGGGTCGTCATCGCGCATTGCGCCACTTTGGGCACGGATGTGGATGAAAACGGCCGGGAAGTCAAAAGCTTTGATTTGTTCGCCAAGTTAATGGCCGATAAACAATGGCAGGACCGGCTATACGGTGACATTTCCGCGATTGTTTTGCGCAACCGCGATATAGAAGTGATTAAAACCCTGCTCACCGAAACCGCCTGGCATAGCCGACTGTTATACGGCTCTGATTACCCCTTGACCGGGATTTTGCCATTGATTTCGCCCGAAGCATTCGCCAAGGCAGGCTTGCTGACCGAAGACGCCGTCGAACCCTTGCTGGCGCTACAGGAATACCATCCGTTCCGCTTCGATTTTGTGTTGAAACGTAGCTTGGCTTGGCAGGGTAAGCGTTTTGCTAACAGTGTATTTGCCACCCGGCCGTTTTTTACGCGGAAAAGCGGTTAATTCAAGAGATGGGCAAAGCGCAGTGAAGCCGATCGATAGCCCCGCACAATTGGCGAAAGTTTAAGCTATCACCCGCAGCAAATTCCCATACAACAAAGCCTTGCCGGTTTTGCTTTGCATCCAGAGTTGTTTGATTTCGCTTTGATTTCTAGAAAAGCAGGGGGCGGCGGCGCTGGCTAAATCTTGCAGCTCCACTTTGGGGGAATAAGTGTTCAGAATTAAAAACGCCCCCGGATGCATCAAGCCGTGCGCGGTTTCGATCAGGTCGGCAAGATGATTCTCCAGCTTCCATTTTTCGCCCTTGGCGCCTAAGCCCCAGGCCGGCGGGTCCATGATGATGCCGTCGTAGCGGCTGCCGCGTTTCAATTCGCGTTTGGCAAATTTCAAGGCATCTTCCAGCACCCATTTAATATCGGTCAGCGCGCTACGTGCCTGGTTGTCGTTGGCCCAATCCAGCATTTGCTTGATTGAATCCACATGCACCACTTCCGCACCATGCGTGCGGGCTACCAGCGACGCCGCACCAGTATAGGCAAACAGGTTTAACACCTTGTCGCCCGGCTTGACCCGTGCGGCGATAAATCGCCAGTTGGCTTGTTGCTCCGGAAACAAACCTACGTGTTTGAATTTGGTTAGCTTTAAACCGAACGTCAATTGTTGATAAGCAATTTGCCAGTGTTCGTTTGCCTGTGGCTTTAGCTTTTTCCAAGTACCTTGGGTAGACGACAGCTCTTCGAACTCCCAATCCGCCCTGGCCTGCCAATCCAAGCAAGTCCAACCCGGCTGGAAATGGGCTTGAATCTCCGGGCGTATCGTCACAACGTCGCCCCAGCGTTCCAGCTTCTTACCGTCTCCGGCATCCAGCAGCTCATAATCGGGCCAGCCGACCGCATATTCCCGGGAGTTTAAATCGGCTGCCTCATTTCCATTGCCCGCGCGGCGCTCGGATGATTTGCGCTGAGTGAATTGCTTTGACATTTTGTGATACTGGGTTGCGATGAGTCGGACGTGGGGCCAATCACTGACGCCCAACACTGGATTAAACCGCAAATTCTATTCTCTAATGCCGATACCGGCCACTCCAGGCTCTGACTTTGGGGCAATCGCCACTGCCAGTTCACAAACCAATCAACAATTTGACCTGATTTTATTAATCCTGCAACATGCCTGCGGCCCGGTCAAAACCTAGTTGGCAAGGCCCAAAACTTAAAGAAGGTAATCAACTACTAACGACCACCGCGTCTTTTACGGACAGGGATGCATACCCATGACAATCAAACCGCTAACGCCAGCGCAATTATATACGCCTTGCAAGCTCGAACAGTTGACGTTTAAAACCACCGACGAGCTGGACGATGTCGATAGTGTATTGGGTCAGGAACGGGCCATAGCCGCGATTACATTTGGCATCCGTCTCGATAAACCCGGCTATAACATCTTTGCAATGGCGCCGGACGGCACCGGCAAACTGACCACCATCAAACAGCTGGCCGAGCACGAAGCCTGCCGGCAGCCGGTGCCGTCCGATTGGTGTTATGTACATAACTTTAAACAGCCGGCCAAACCCAGGGCGATTCGCCTGGAGCCCGGTGAGGGCAAAGGCTTCCAGGAAGACATGGCCGAGTTGATCGACGAACTCAGCGTCGGCATCCCCGCCGCCTTTGATGGCGACGAGTACCGCGCCCGCGCCGGCGAGCTGGAAAATGAATCGCGCCAGCGGGAAATCGAAGTACTAAACCAGCTGCGCGAAGAAGCCGAACAAGCCCATATCATTTTCACGGAAACCCCCAACGGCTATGCCTTCTTGCCGGCCGACGACAATAACGAGCCTTATGTGCCCGAGCAGTTCAATAAGCTGGATAAAGAGCGCCAGCACCAATTTCACACCACCGTTCTGAGCTTGCAGGAAAAGGTGCAGGATGCGATCAAAAAATTTCCGCAATGGCGCAAGGAAACCAAGCGCAAACTGCAGGCCCTGAACCGGGAAGTGGCCGAGCTGGCGGTGCATCATTTCATAGACAATCTGAAGGATAAATACGCCAAGCACCAAGCGGTGCTGGATTATCTCAGCGCGGTGCAACAAGACATCATCGACCACGTCCGCGACTTTATTCCACATAGCGACAAAGTATTGTCGTTCATGGAATTGCCGCAAGACCCCAATCCGTTCAAGCGTTACCAGGTCAATCTGATGGTGGATTTGAATCACAAACGTTCGGCACCGGTGATTTGCGAGGATTTACCCAACCACGGCAATCTGCTGGGCCGCATCGACCATCAAGCACAAATGGGTTCGCTGGTGACTGACTTTACGATGATCAAGCCCGGCGCGTTTCATAAAGCCAACGGCGGTTATCTGATCCTTGACGCTCGCAAATTGTTATTGCAACCCTATGCCTGGGAAACCTTAAAACGCACCTTGCAAGCCGGCGAAATCCGCATCGAATCGCTGGAACGCGCGCTGAGTCTGATCAGCACCGCCTCGCTGGAGCCCGAACCGATCCCCTTAAACATCAAGGTCATCCTGCTCGGCGATCCGATGCTGTATTACCTGTTGAGCTTCTACGACCCGGAGTTTCAAGACTTTTTTAAAGTCGCTGCGGATTTTGCCGGCCAGGTAAACCGCGAGAACAACAGCCTGGAATACGCCGGGTTATTGGCGACGATTGCTCGCCGCGAAAAACTGCGTCCGCTCAGCCAACAAGCCGTGGCCCGCATCATCGAGCACAGTGCGCGGATGGCCGACGATTCGGAAAAGCTGTTAACCCATCTGCGCAGCATCAAGGATTTATTGACCGAAACCGATTATTGGGCCGGCGAAAACGGCCACACCGTCATCGCCAATAGCGACGTGCAACAAGCCATCGACGAAAAAAATCACCGACTGGACCGGATTCGCGAACGGCTTTACGAAACCATTCAGCGCGGCACCATCATGATTGCCACCGCCGGCAAGGTCGTCGGCCAGATCAACGGCTTGTCGGTCTTGCAATTGGGTGAATTCAGTTTCGGCCAGCCGTCGCGGATCACTGCCACCACCCGGATGGGTAACGGCAAGGTGGTGGACATCGAGCGGGAAACCGAACTGGGCGGGGCGATTCATTCCAAGGGTGTGCTGATCTTGTCCAGTTTCATCGCCGCCCGCTACGCCCGCACCAGCCCATTCTCGCTGTCCGCCAGTCTGGTGTTCGAACAATCCTACGGGCATGTGGAAGGCGACAGCGCCTCGCTGGCGGAATTGTGCGCGATTCTGTCGTCGCTGGCGCAAGTGCCGCTACGCCAGGATCTGGCGATGACCGGCTCGGTGAATCAGCTTGGACAAGTGCAGCCTATCGGCGGCGTGAATGAAAAAATCGAGGGCTTTTTCGATATTTGTGCGGCGCGCGGCCTAAGCGGTAGTCAGGGTGTGATCATCCCGGCCAGCAATATTCCGCATCTGATGCTGCGTTGGGATGTGGTGCACGCCGCACAGGCCGGGCAGTTTCATATTTATCCGGTCGCCACGGTCGACGATGCGCTGGGTTTATTGAGTGACATGGCCGTAGGCATCGCAGATGCTCAAGGCCAATATCCAGCCGAGTCGTTTAACGGCAAAATCGCCGCGCAGTTGCAGCAATTTACAACCTTGATTAAGGAGTTCGCGGCTAAAGTAGACAGCAAATAACCTGCCATCTGCTTAGCCCACTTGGATAGACAACATCGAAATAGCGCCCAGCGTGGTTTTGTCCGTTAAAAATTGGACTTTTTCGCCCTCGTCTTGCAAACCGAGGATGTAAAGCAAGGGCAAAAAATGTTCGTCTGTAGGAATTGCCAAGGCCGCATCGCTTATCTCCCGGTACCTGACTAACCCGCGATGATCTTGGCCGGCAATTAACTGTTTAACCCGTTCGGCAAACCTTACCGCCCAAGTATGGGCCGTATCTCGCCAAATCACCGCCTGCAAGTTATGCACGATATTGCCGCTGCCGATGATCAACACGTCCTCATCACGCAACCAGCGTAAGGCTTTGCCTAGTTGGTAATGCTGTTCCGGCGATTGATTGCGATCCAGACTAAGCTGCAACACCGGAATATCGGCAGCCGGGAACATGTGACACAGTATCGACCAGCTGCCGTGATCTAAACCCCAATCGGTATCGGCTTGAATCGGCACTTGCCGCATCGTTTGGATGATGCGCAGCGCCAAGGCCGGATCGCCGGGTGCCGGATAGCCCATATCAAACAAGGCTTGCGAAAAGCCGTAAAAATCGTGGATGGTGGTCGGCTGATCCATGGCTGTGAGCCGCACACCCTCGGTTTGCCAATGCGCGGAGACACACAGAATGGCCTTGGGTTTACGCAGGCTTACGCCCCATTCGGCCCAAGCCCGGCTAAATTCACCGGCTTCGATGGCATTCGTCGGGCTGCCGTGGCCAATAAACAACGCCGGCATTCGAGGCTTGCCTAAATTTGCGGTAGTGTCCGGAAGATGTTCGGATGTATTCATGACTATCCTCGCCGTTTGGGCTGGCAGACAATAATTTAACGTACTGCTCGAGATTCAATGCTCAGCAGCGGATGTTGTGGCAACTCCCGACAAAAATCGCCGAACTGCTCGGCCGGCATCGGTCTGGCCACCAGATAACCTTGTAGCAATTTGCAGCCTGCTTGTTTTAAAAACTCCGCATGTTCGAAGGTTTCCACGCCCTCGGCGATAACCGCCAAACCCAAACCGTGTGCCATGGCAATAATGGCGCGGATAATGGTAGCGTCGCTGAGGTCTTCGATACAATCGCGCACAAAGGATTGATCGATTTTTAAAACATCGAGTGGAAACTGCTTTAAATAGCTGAGATTGGAATAACCGGTGCCGAAATCGTCGACCGCAAAACGTACCCCGGCTTTACGCAAGGCATTAAAAGTCTTCCGGCTTTCTTCGGAAGGTCTTAACAAACAGCTCTCGGTCAATTCCAACTCCAGCACACCCGGCCCCTGCCCCTCGGGCAAGCAGCGCTGCAAAATGGTCAAGGTGCGCTCGGCAAACTCATGATGCCAAAACTGTGCCGGCGAGACGTTAACGCCTATATGAAAATCGCTATCCACCAAGCCCTGTTGCCTCCAAGCCACCAAGGTATTCAACGCCGTTTCCATCACCCATTCGCCAATCGGCAAAATTAAACCGGTTTCTTCGGCTAGCGGAATAAATTCGGTTGGCGAAATCCATTCGTCTTTATGCTGCCAGCGCAGCAAAGCCTCCGCACCGATCAAACATTTCCGAGTGCAATCGTATTTGGGTTGAAAATTCAGCGTCAATTCACCGAGTTCCTGCGCGCGCTTCAAGCCGCTTTCCAAGTTCAAACGCCGGGCGCCGAGTTGTTGCAAGGCCGGCTCGTAAAATCGATAGGTATTGCGGCCTTGCGTTTTGGCATCGTACATGGCGCAATCGGCGTAGCGAATCAATGCTTCGCTATCGTCGCCGTCGTGCGGACACAAGGCAATACCTATGCTGAAACTGGTGCTTATCTCATGGCCGCGTATCGAAAACGGGGTATGCAACACGCTGCCGATTTGCTCAGCCACCAGGGCAACATCCTCGCGCGCTTGAGAAAGTTCGGGGTTAAGGTCATCGACAATAATCACAAATTCGTCGCCACCCATTCGCCCCACGGTGTCGCCACCCCGCACCGCATTCCGCAGACGCGTCGATACTTCTTGCAACAATAAATCGCCAAAGGAATGCCCCAAGGTATCGTTGACATATTTGAACCTGTCCAAATCCAGGAACAGCAGCGCCATAGAGCTTTGCCGACGATGTGACTGACTCAAGGCCAACTGCAGGTGGTCCTTCAATAACGTGCGATTAGCCAAGCCGGTCAATTCGTCGTAAAACGCCTGCCGCTCCAGCATGGCTTGGTAACTTTCGACTTCGGCGCGGTAATCGCTCAACCAGGACACCATCAAGTTAAAGGCTTGCACCAATTCCCGGACTTCCGGACCGCCGCTCTCCAAAGTCACCGGCTGAATATGGCCATCGGTCAACTGATGCGCGGCTGCGGCCAGCTGTTTCAACGGCGAAGCGATACGTGCGGTCAATGTTAGCGATATGGTCAAACCTATCAGCAAAATCATCGCCACCACCAGCAATCCCCACTGGATGGCATGGCGCACCACCGCAACAAAATCGTCCATATTCATCGCTAAACGTACTTCGCCTATCGCCCCGCTGCTGGCCGATGTTTGCAGAAATAGTGCATCCTCGTTTTGAAAACCGCCGCTGGTAATCGGTTGAATTATTTCCAAAACGCTGTGTCGCCGCGACGCCTTCCACCAATTCCAAAAACTTTCCGGCTGTTTGCCGGCCGCCTCTACCGGCGCCGATTCGCTAAGCGAATCGACTGACATCCTCGCCAGTTGGCGGCCCTGGGCATCGAAAATGACCACGTAAGCTAAACCCGGCACTTTGCGCAAATGCTCCAATTGGTATTCCAACAATTTGCCTTGGCCGGTAAATACCGCGTATTCGCTGGTCTCCGCCAACATCATGGCTAGTGCCTGGCTGTGCTGTTGGCGTGCTTCGAATTGCCGGGTCAATTGCATATAGGTGGCAATAAATCCCACGCTCAAAGCGGTGACCAATACTAATGTGGCATTCAATAAATTAAAGCGCGTCGCCATATTCATCGACGGTTTGCTCATGGCAACACCTCGATAATGTCCGGCAACCAACGCTCGGGGATGCTGCGTTTCATATGCTCAAAGGTTCGGCCATTGACGATTACCCGTTCTTTGCGCGGCGCTTGCGGCGGCAAACCGGCCGGAGCGGCGCCGTTAACCAATATGCTCCAAGCCAAGTCCGCCGCCTGCGCTCCCAAATCGGCATAATCCCAATCTAATGCATAGATGGCACCGGCTTTGACCCATTGCTCCGATAAACCTATCAATGGCGTTCGATTGCGAAACGAATACAGCAACAACTCCCGCACCGCTATTGCATTAAATGCGGCGACCCCATCCACGACCCACAAGGCGTCAAGTTGCGGCGGCAATTCTTTCAGTAAATTAGGCAAATCTTCCGGTGCTGCGGCCGGCGCCGGAATCAGTTCGATATTGTCTACTCTGGCCAATTGCTGTAAGGCCTGAAACAAAGCCAAGCCGCGGCGTGGATCGTAAATCACCGCAATATGCTGCACATCAGGCAATAATCGCCGCAACCACCGCCATTGCAAGGTCGGCGGAAAATCCAAACTAACCCCGGTTAGCCTCGCTTGACCGCGTAACTGTTCGCTATCCAGCAATAAGCCGGCGACAATCGGGATAGGCCGCGCCAAGGCCAGTGTCGCACGAGTCGCCGGCGTACCCAGCGTAAACAACAATTGCGGCGGCCGTTCCCGCAAATGTTCCGCAACATCCTGGGCGATGGGGTCGCCGACGGTTTGGGTTTCGATATTGACGGCCAAGCCGCGTAGCGCCAGGGCTGAACTAAAACCTTGCAAAGCTTGCCGGTAAGGAGCGCTGTCATGGCTCTGCAATACCAGAATGCCCGCGTCCAACGCCTGGGCTATTGGTTGAAATACCACTATCCCCACACATACCCCGGCGAGTGGATTTAGCTTAAAACGAGCGCGATGCCACCATCGCTCGAAAAGCAAACGCATAAACATAGGCGTGGCGATTCCCGCCCCGCTTAACCATATCCGAACAAATAAGATTGCCTTAAAATTCAAGCCCGACTCTCAGACGAAAGTTACGGCCATCCTGAGGTATCTGATCCGGCAAGCTGGCATTCGGCGGAATGCGCGGGTCGGAATAGCGCTCGTCAAACAGGTTGTAGACACCGCCGGTCGTTTCGACACCCGGCAGCCATTTACGGGTAAACAGCACCAAGTTGCTCACTGTGTAACTGCTGCTATTGATATAGCCCGGATTATCGCGTTGGCTGACATATTGCACCTCCAGGCTGGCAAACAGCTTATCCTGCCAAAGCGGCGCACTTAGGTTCAACTTCAACATATGGGTCGGCGAGTTTGGCGCGGTATCAAATCCGGCAATCCGGGTTTGTTGATAGGTATAACTAAAGCGGCTTTCGAAGTTCTGATACCGCGCCTGCAATTGGGTTTCTACGCCGTGAGCCTCGGCTTTACCCTGATTGCGGAATTGTCTGACGCCGGTATCGACTTGGCTAATTAAGTCATTGAGTCGATTGTAGTAAGGACTGAGCCGGAGGTTTAAATACTCGTTAAGCTTTTGCTCCAGCACGATTTCGTAGGATTCGATACGTTCCGGCTTTAATGCCGGGTTACCGATCCAGGTACCGGAGCAACAGGTATAGTAAGTCTCGAAGGCGTTGGGCGCACGGAAGGCGGTGCCGTACAATAACTTGATCGTAGTGTCGGTGAAAGGTTGATAAATCAGGCCCAAGCGCGGATTAGCAGTGCCACCGAAATTGTCGTAGTAATCGTAACGGGCACCGGCGTGTAAACTCAGATTATCCAGAATTGCCCATTCGTCCTGCAAATAGACGCCGGCGATGCTGCTATTCAGCCGATTATCCGCCCACTGCAAATACGGTTGCAGATCGAAGTTGGCCATCCGTTGCGCATAGTTGCGCCGATACTCACTACCGAGCGTTAAACGGTGGCTATCGAAAAACGTGTGGCTGAGTAACATTTCCCCACCCATCCAGTTACCCTGCCAGTAATCCTGATTGGTGAGCAATTGTGCCGGATTGGGGAGGCTATTTAGATTGTCGTCAAATTCGTAACCGTCCCAAAACAAGCGGCCGGTCAACTCCCAGTCATGTGCAAAATTATGCCGATAATTCAGGTCGGCATAAGCGCGGCGATCATGATAATGGCTGCCACTCACACCCAAGTCCGCGCCGACGCTGCCGGCCGGAAGGTACTTTTTGCGCTGCATGTAACCGCTGCTCAACGTAAAGTCGCCCCAGGCCAACTTGCCAAACAGGCGCTCGACTTGTTCTTGGTCCAACCAATTGGCCGAGCCAAAATTGCCATAGTTAAGGGTATGATGGCCATCGCTATGGTAATAACTGGCCGACAATAAGCCCTCCATGCCGTTGGCAAACTTCTGCCCATAGCTGACCTGGCCTTGGTGGCTATCGTAACTGGCCACTTCGCTACCCAGCCGCACGCCTTGCAAGTCGCGCCCACGTTGGGTAATGACATTCACCACGGCAAACACCGCGCTACTACCGTATAGCGACGAAGCCGGCCCGCGCACCACTTCCACTCGCTCGATATTTTCCACATCCACCAAAAAATCCCGGCCCAAGCCGGCATAATCCTGCAAACTCTCGTTAACTCTATGGCCGTCGATCAACACCAATATCCGGGTGTTGTAATCTCCCGGCGGCGCGAAGCCACGCACACCGACATGCTGATAGGCACGATCATAGGTGCTAAGAAATCCCGGTAAACTGCCCAGCATCGCCGCCACGGTGCGCCAACCGTAATGCTTGATTTGTTCCGAGGTAATCACATCCACGGCCGCTGGGGCTTTGGTGATGGGCTGTTCATGGCGCGATGCACTAAACACCGACGGCAGTTCACCGAATAATACCGCTTGCTCATCGGCGGGCGCACCGTCCACCACAGCCTCATCGGCCCGCAACGGGAGCGCAACCGATAGCAAACAGATCGGCAATATAAGAGTGAGAGAACGTATCGACGGCGATGGCATACTAGCGATTGTGACCCATTTATAACTAAAAAGCGCGAAAGACTGAGCGCTTAAGCTTAGCTAATTGAACGTGGAAACCAAATCGACAATATGTTTTTTCTGGGTCATATCACACACAAACCCTGAAACCGCCAAGTGGCTGAGGTGTTAAAAATGGGACAGGCAGTCGTTTGAATCATGAACAAGCCATGACTCAAACTGTCCTCACTGCATCGATATTATTGGTGGTAAAAAATCCTGGAAAGCCTGATGCGTTTAAATTACAGCGGCAAAGCGTCCACGCTGATAGTCGTCAATCGCTTGCTCGATTTGCTCCCGGTTATTCATCACAAACGGCCCGTGTTGCACAATAGTTTCGCGTAACGGTTTGCCGGCTACCAATATCAAGCGGCTGTCTTGCTTGGCCTGCAAGATCAACCCATCCGCGACGGCGCTATTGCTAAGAATAGCCATACGCTGGTTAGAAACCGTCCGTTCGGCCACCGCCACCTCGCCGCGATACACGTAAAAAAACACGTTGTGGCCTGCAGGAAGCGACTGGCTAAAACTGGCGCCAGCAGGCAAATGCACATCCAGAAACAGCGGTTCGGTATCCGGCCGTTGAATAGCGCCCACAACGCCATGGCTGCTGCCGACAATCACCCGCACCTTGACGCCATTGGCTGTGAGCAATTCCGGAATCTGCTCGCTTTGCACATCTTGATACCCGGCCGGCTGCATTTTCTGGGCGGCAGGCAGATTGATCCACAATTGAAAGCCTTCCAACAGGCCGTCTTTTTGCTCCGGCATTTCCGAGTGAATAATCCCGCGCCCTGCCGTCATCCATTGAATGCCGCCGGTTTCCAGCAAACCTTGGTGCCCGGCGTTATCGCTATGCCGCATCCGTCCGTTGATTAGATACGTCAAAGTCTCGAAGCCGCGATGCGGATGATTGGGAAAGCCGGCGATGTAATCGTTGGATTTATCACTGCCGAAGGCATCCAGCATCAAGAACGGATCGAGGCGTTGCTGCAAAGCTTGGCCCAGCACGCGGGTCAATTTCACACCGGCACCATCCGACGTGGCGTGGCCAACTACCAACTGCTCGATAGCGCGGGACCGCATTACGTCATCGCTTTTAACTGTGTCTGTTTTCATCGCTGTTCTCCTATATAAGGTTAACGGTCAGGCCGCCAAAGCGGCGATTTGCGTAGCGGCGGCTTGCAAGGCCAATTGTTCGGCGTCGCCGCCCATCGCCAAACCTTCCGCGTAAATGAAAGTGACATCGGTCATACCCAAAAATCCCAAGACGGTGCGCAAATAAGCGCTTTGGCTATCGGTCTCGGTGCCGCTGTGCTTGCCGCCGGCGGTTTGAATCACATACACCTGCTTGTTTTTCAACAAGCCTTCCACGCCGTTTTCGGTGTATTGGAAGGTCACTCTGGCCCGAGCGATGGCGTCTATCCAGGCTTTCAATTGCGCTGGAATCCCAAAGTTATACATAGGCGCGGTCAATACTACGATTTCAGCTTGCTGAATTTCAGCGATTAAGGCGTCGTCCAACGCCACTCGTTGCGCTTGCTTGGGGCTGCGTTGTTCGGCGGGCGTACTTAATGCAATCAAGGCTGCCTCGTCCAACAATGGATGCGGGGTTTTCGCTAAGTCGCGTACCGTTAATTCAGCGGTCGGCGTTTGCTGGCGTAAACCGGCCACCAAATTGTCGGCCAGGCGGCTGGAATAAGCGTTTTCGGCACGGATGCTGGAATTGATTTGCAGAATGTTCATGTCAGTCTCCCAAAGGTGTTGAAGTTGGGTTGACTATACGCCGGGATAATATTGGGCAGAAGACCGGAAAATGGATAACATTGTTCCACTGGAGGAACAATCATGCAGATAGACCCCAATGACTTATGGCTATTCGCCAAAATCGCCGATGCCGGCAGTTTTTCCAAAGCCGGCGAATTGCTGGGTTTGCCCAAATCTACCCTGTCGCGACGCATCAGTAATCTGGAAAAACAATTAGGCGAGCGTTTGCTGCAACGCACCACCCGGCAGCTAAATTTGACCGAATTCGGTTTGCGCCTGCTACAACATGGCCGGCAGGTCAGTGAGGAAATCGAAGCGGCGATGGCCTTGGCGCAACACCGGCAAGTTCAGCCCAGCGGCGTATTGCGCATCTCGATGCCCAACGACTTTGCCAATCTGTTTTTGGCGCCACTGCTGGCAAAATTCAGCAACAGCTACCCGGCCATTGCTTTGGAAATTGATCTATCTGCACGGCGGGTGGATTTAGTTAGCGAGAGTTTCGATCTGGCGATTCGGATGGGCGATTTGCCCGATGACGCGACGTTGACGGCCAAGCGTCTGAATCTACAAACCTGGGGTTTGTATGCGTCCCAAGCTTATTTGCATAAACGCGGCACACCGGCGCACCCTGAAGAATTGTTGGAACACGATGCCCTCAGCCTGTTGGCTGGCAATCGGGAAGCGCCGGCTTGGCGTTTGACTAAGGGCGAACAACAATGGCTGGGCATGCCGCCAATACGCATCAAAGCCAACTCGCCGGAATTATTGGTCAAACTGGCAATGCAGGACCAAGGCATCGTCGCGGCGCCGGATTCTTACGCCAGTACTTACATGCCTAATCAGGAACTGGTGCGCGTGCTACCGGAATGGTGTTTACCGCAAACCACGGCTTGGTTGGTGTTCCCCGGCCGGCGCTTGATGCCGACCAAAACCCGAGTGTTTATCGATTTCTTGGAAACGCATTTAAAAGACTTAGCATGAGACGTAATCGGTGACTAAGGAAACGGCAAAAACGCCTGGCCGCATAGCTTATTTGTTTGACTGAAATTACCTGTGCCTATAGAATCGGCGCCGCCTAACGCAAGGTTAGGAAGCCTGTCATTTCAACAATTCAAGGAAAACTCATGTTTAAATTTTTGGCTATTTCACGTGGTATCGCTCTGTTAGGCGGCATGCTGGCGATCAGCTCGGCACAAGCAACCGTGGTTGCCGGCTCGGACTACATCAAGACCGCAACTACTCATTACGTTATTAACTCAGCGGAAAGCTTTGCTACCTACATCCCCTCTTTTATCGTAATCGGCGCAGACGGCTCAGAGCCAAGTGAGAACTTTGGACCGTTCAGCATATCCGGTACATTTGACGTCGAACGCTATCAAAGTACGGCGAACCCTTCTGCAACGCCGGCAATCGCTGAAATTGCCGACAAGCTCTTGTTTACCAACGCCAACCTCACGCTGAACGGCGCAATCCATAACTTCAATTTCCCAAGTTTCTTTAGTCTTATGACGAGCGACACAGCCTTTCATTCGGAGTCGGCATCTTCCGGCTGTCCTGTGCCACTAGGCCTTATCGAGTCCTGTGTGACAATGCCCACCCCCAACCCATCGTCTTGGTACGGAACCCTGAGCGATGAATCCGTAAGCATGGACGGCTTCGCGGCAGTAGATAACATAAGAGCGGGTTACTCGTATCACATACAGGCTTCCGTGGTCCCGTTGCCGGGAGCCGTCTGGCTATTTGCTTCAGTTCTGGGTCTGGCAGGAATGACGCAAAGAAAACAGCGTAGCAATTTGAATAGTCTTTTAGGCTCCGGATCTACAGAACGCATGACGGCGCATCCTGCTGGATTGATGCGCCGCCAACTTTATAATAGCTCCAAGCAATGAAGTTTCGAATCGCCACCTAATAACACCAACGACAGGAAACCACGGCCTGTCTGGTATTTTCCGGCCGGCATTTGATGCCTACGAAGACCCGGGTGTTTATTGATTTTTTGGACACACGCATTAAAGCGTTTGGTTAAAGTATGTAAGATTGTTTTTGCGTCCCAATTAGAGCAGAAAGCTGCGAGCAATTAAAATAATTGAATATAAAGGAAATTGGCATGGCAATACCAACTAAAACCACTGAAGGCGATATAGAAATTTACGATATTTTAGAACGCAAATTAATCAATATTTGCTGCCGAAAAATTGCCATATTCATCTCTATTATTTCTTACTTTTTAACTCCGTATTCGACAGTTCGAGCCGCCAGTTTTGACTGCCAAATGGCTGTATCAAATATCGAAAAACTTATTTGCGCAAATCAAAAGCTGTCCAACCTTGACGATCAATTACATTCTGCTTATAAAAAGCCTTAGAAAGCAGGACAACTACCGATAAAGTAAAACAAGCACAAAAAACCTGGATAGAAGAGCGCAACGTCTGCACTGTTACCGCTTGTGTCCAGTTGTATTATGAAAAAAGACTTAACGAGTTAACCGTATCCTCTCAATCTAAAGCTCCAGAACAGTTAAATAATTATTCACCACAATATGCTGAACAACCGGGGCCATGGGTACAAGTTTTTCCGGATTTCGCGTCAGAAATTTTGGTTACAGAGGAAGACTACAAGCCTAATGGACCTATCAAAATTGACTCAGTGCAAATTGTATTAACGAGTAATAATACAAAATTGATATATGGCAGTCGAGACGAGGAGACTCCAGAGCAAGAACCAATTGCTTACAATCCATATGTGTTGCCTGAGGAATTTGGCGACTTTTCATATATTCTATATAGTCATTACCGATTAGCTTCGTATGCAAATGGAAAGATTGATCCTCACGATGGTTGTATTTACCCTACCGCCAACGAAATAAAATTTCATCTTCTGAAAAATGGCAGCTATTACAGCTGTGGTACTTTATTCAATCAATTAAAGCCGGCCATAAGAGAGAAGTTTGTAGAATGTGCGGCTAAACATAAAAATCCACTCCATTCCAAGAATGGAAGATTCTTTGTTAGTAACAATCAAAATATTACTAAATGTATGACTTCGCTCGAATATGAGAGCAGGATAAACAATAGAATTAAAAATTCAATCGATATAGAGATGGATGTTTCTGGGTCGCATGCCGTAGGATATGCTTCGGTCATTCCTTATATTAAATTGGATCAAGAGCTTTTTCATTGTTCAGGTTATGGATTGCCTGTGATTTGGCGTGATAATCGTTCTTGGACTAAACCTTATTTAATGAAGAAGCAATATTTAATCAAAACAGGAGGTTTTATTTCCTGTTTTGATACTAAGCGTATTTTGGATGAGCCTAAATCATTTGGCATTTACTTAAATGACGGAACCGTCTTGCTCAGGGGGAATTTATCGGTATTGCGGATACGTTTAAGTGATGGCTCGACCGACGCCCCGGCATCCATTGCCCGTGGTTTTAACGAGGGTATTCTCCAAAAAATTATTTCGGATACTCAGGAGTCACCTGACGATATCTGTGAGTTTTTTAATTGTCCGGTTGCAGAAAGAGCGGGTTGGCACCCGACACCGTGGAAGGCGTTAAGACCGCCTGAAGAAAATGATAGGCTGACTAAAGAATTATTTCCTTATGTTATCAAGGCCGTGGATGGTTTGTTATTGGAGCAATTTGAAAACAAAAGTCCTTAGTCTATACACTGGTTTTCTTGCTGCCAGACCCTCCCTATCAGTTTTAAGGAATCCGACTCGTCAGATAATCAGCAATATATCCGTCGAGACCAATAGTTGTTGATGGCTGGCAGACATTGAATACCCACCAGCCTTTTATGTTCTACCAGGGTAAGGCCGAACCGTCATACTTAATAAACCTGCCGGTGTCCGCCAGGCTAAAATTATCGATCAACTCACGCATGCCTGACACGCTTTCTTCGACATCGATCAGGCCGTTCGGTCCGCCCATATCGGTTCTGACCCAGCCCGGATGCAGAATCAACACACCAACCGCTGTTAGCCGCAAATCAATGGACAGGCTTTTCAATGCGGCATTCAGACCGGCCTTGCTGGAGCGATACAGGATGCTGCCGCCGCTAGTGTTGTCGGTCGTGCTGCCCATCAAACTGCTCAAGGCCACGATCAAGCGTTTGTCGCTGCACTGCACATTCGGCAAGAACGCTTCGGCCAATTTAAGTGGTGCCATGACATTGACCGCCAGCACGTTCGCCCAGGTTTGATAGTCCAGCTGTCCAAAACCACGGTCGGCTTGATCGCCGTAGACGCCGGCATTGCTCAATAAGACATCGATTTTTCGGTCGGCCAGCTTGGTTGCCAGTGCATCGATTTGGCTGAAATCCGCCACATCCAGCGTTTCGATTTGAATCCGTGGGTATTGCTTGGCAAGCCCGGCCAATTGCTCAGCCTGGTTCGGGTGACGGCAGGCCGCGATCACTTGATAATCGGCAGCGGCATATTGCCGGCAAAACTCCAAACCCAAACCGCGATTGGCGCCGGTGATTAAAACAGTTTGCATCGTTACGTCTCCAACGAGTGATTAAAAAAACCAGGAAGCTTAGTCGGTTTGCTAAAAATCTTGGCAAGTCCCGGCGAAAAATTGCCGATTGAACTATTTGTCGTTAGCCAGGCCTCACCGACACAGTTTTAGCATGAAACTCTGGGAGGCTAGTATGCAAATGCAATCAGTTAAATCCAGCACTATTGATGTAATCGGTTACGACGAACAATCCCATAAATTACGCGTGTCATTCAAAGACCGACAAGCTCAGGATTTTTGCCACGTGCCTGAACATCTGTTCGCCGCCTTTCTCAACGCCCGCTCCAAAAATCGGTTTTATAAGCGCCATCTGCAGGACTTGTTTCCTTGCTAAGCACTACCGAGCCAACGCCTTGCAGCGGCGACGGCAGCAATTACCCCTGTCCCAACTGCCGATAAAGCTGCATCATCCTCTCGGCGATAGCTTGGTCCGCGCAATACAACACGCCGCAATGATTCATAAAAGTCGAGCCGGTCGGATTGAATACCAGCGCTTTGCCGTGTATATCACTGACCGGCGCGCCGGCTTCCTGGAATAAACAGGCGGTGGCAGCGTAATCCCACACGCTACCGCCGCCCTTATCCGGCTTGGGGAATTTGAAATAACACGCCGGCGCCTCGGTCAGCGCTTGGCAGGCGTTTAACGCCGCGCCGCCTTGCAAACGCAGCTTGGCGCCAGCATAGCCCAATTCAACGGCAATCCGTTGCAGTTCGACTTGCGTAGCGGGATACAAAGGATCTTGGGCAAAGCTTTTATCGGTGATGAACGTCAAAGCTTGCGCCAGCGGTGCCGGCTTAAAAGCTTGTTGGTTTTGCCAAGCACCGCGATCTTTAATCGCGTGATAAAGCGTCTGAGTTAAGGGATCGTAAACGACACCTATCAGCGCTTGCCCGGCGCGCGACACCAAGGCAATGGACACCGAATAGCCCGGTACGCCTTCGATAAACGGCAAAGTGCCGTCCAAAGGATCGATGCACCAGAAATAATCCTGTTGCAGACGGGCGCCATCGTCGGGACTTTCTTCCGACAGCATGGCCAAATCGTATCTGGCGCTGGTCGGCCGCAAGGTTTGCAAAATGCTGTCCTGGCTCCAATGATCGATTTCCGTCACTACCTGAGCCGCCAAGCTGCTGCCGCCGTCTTTGGTATTGACCGCAACGGCATCATGCGAATGCCTGTCTATCAATTGCCCGGCCTGCATCGCAGCCGAGATGGCACATTGGCCAAGTAAATACAGATCGTCCGGGGACAAGCGCATCAGCTCTCCTGGGATTTTATAATTGGGCGATGACTTGTCGCGCCAGCCGCTCGCTATAGCTGTTGGGCGACCAATATCCCGGGTTCCAGCCTTTTAAAAAGCGGTGAAAATCGGTCCACGCCATCGGATACAATGCCCGCCAATCGCGTTCGACGGCGTCGGCATCGACGGTTTTTTGTTGGCGCCGCAAAGCTTGTTGCAAGGCCTGAAAATAAATATCCAGCAACTCACGCTCGCGGCGTTGGCACTCGTCTTGCCCCAAACAGCTGTCGATAAAATAAGCGACATCCTTGATCCCGCAACCGCCGCCCACATATTGAAAATCCACCGCCGCGACCTGGCGGCCGTCCGCCGAAAAACAAAAATTAGCCAGTTTGGCATCGCCATGCACAAAGGTTTGGTAAGGCGTATCGCGCAGCTTTTGATCGATCGCCGGCGCGGCATTTTTCAAGGCAATATCCTGCAAGGCTGCCAATTCGTGGGGCCGGGTTTGCAAATGCCAATAGGTGCCGGTGGGCCACAAACCCTTGGGTTTTTCGCCGATAAACGTGGCATGAAAATTTGCCAGCCAATTTAGACACGTGTGTATCTCCTGATCGCCGGCGGTCGAGCGACGTTGAGGAAACCCCACCGGATGCAGGTCTTCCAAGACCAGCACTATATCGTCGCCAAGCATCTCGAATGCCAGACAAACGGGCACGCGGCAATCCGCGTCGCAATGCCTAGCCCAGCGCTGATACCAAACTGTCTCAATCTGATAAGAACGTATTTTGCGCCGATGCGATAGCTCCTCATCCGAACCTGGAAGCTGCAGGCCTGGCGCCGACAGCTTTACGTGCTTGACGATCACGCTATCGTGGTCGCAGCCGGTTAAGCCATAGCGCAAAATATAACCGTAACCACTCCACAGGCTTTGAATCGTCTCCAGTTGAAACGCATCATTAGCCCCGGTAGCCTTCAGCACAAGATCGTGTAGGGTATTTTGCATAGGGATGGTGAGTGCCTTAAGAATCGCTAATTTCCGGGAATACACCGAACGAAAGCCCGGCTTGCATGTCGGATTGCGCTATCGTTGGTATAGTTCATACCATATTTAGGCAACGCAGACAGCCAAACCATTAAAACTCACCGCCATGATACCGACTATGAATTTTGCATCGGATAACTGGGCCGGGGCCCACCCCGCTATTTCAGAACGCTTGTTGACGGCCTCGGCGGGATTTTCCGCGCCCTATGGTGCCAGCGCACTGGATCGCAAAATAGAGCAACAGTTTAACGAGCTATTCGAACGAGAAGTAGCGGTTTATTTCGTCAGCACCGGCACGGCGGCCAACTCGCTAGCGCTAGCTGCCGTCAACCGTCCGGGTGGCGTATCGTTTTGTCACCGCGAAGCACACATGCTGGAAGACGAATGCGGCGCGCCGGAGTTTTTCACCCATGGTGCGCGGTTGGCTCCGGTAGACGGCGACAACGGTAAAATCGATCCTGACAATCTGCAGGCCGAAATCATGCGTTTTCCGCCTAATTTTGTGCATGCCGGCCAACCCATGGCTGTTTCCATTACTCAAGCGACCGAGATCGGCACCTTGTATCAGCCCGAGGAAATTGCCGCCATCGCAGACGTTGCGCACACTCACAGCTTACCCTTACATATGGACGGCGCGCGCTTTGCAAATGCGCTAGTGTCGCTCCAATTAACGCCCGCAGAAATGAGCTGGAAACTGGGCGTGGACATCGTGTCTTTCGGCGCCACCAAAAATGGCTGTTGGTGCGCGGAAGCTTTAGTGTTTATGCATCCGGCACAGGCTAAAGATTTGCCGTTTATCCGCAAACGCGCCGCGCAGCTGGTGTCTAAAAGCCGATTTATCGCCTGTCAGTTCGAGGCTTATTTAGCCGACGACCTTTGGCTGAAGCTGGCCCACCACGCCAATACGATGGCAGCACGTTTGCAAAACGGTATTGCCAACTCGAAACATGCCCGCTTAGCCTGGCAGGCGGAAGCCAATGAAGTGTTCGCTGTGCTGGACCAGAAGCATGCAGATCGCCTACAGCAACAAGGTGCGGTGTTTTATCCCTGGAATCCACCACGCGCGAAACCCGAGCTGATTGGTGAGCAGGAAGTGTTGGTGCGCCTGGTCACCAGCTTTGCAACGGAGCCTGCACAAGTGGATGCCTTGATTGAGCTTTTGGGCTGAGTGCACTTTGCTAGTTTCGATACGCCTGCATAAATGACGGTCGATGTTGCGCATCTATCACCTAAAGCCAACGCGCTGACTTGGCCCTTGATCAACTATACCCGCCCATGACTGTCCCGAACGCTTTGCAACGGCGCCGCGCTTGGCGGCAAACCGCTGCCATGGCTCTACCGATGCTATTGTTGTTTTGCCTGGCCTTGTGGTGGCAACGGGCGGTTTTGCTGGAATTGCTATTGCAACAATTTTTGAAACAAACCGCGTTGATCTCACCCACGCTGTCCGGACTTTCGTTCGACCATAAGCAAGCCAAGCTATCTGCATTCAGCTTCGATCTGGCCACGCCAACCGGCGACTTATCCGTTGCCATGCAGGATCTTACAATCGATTACGACCTGGAAAAGCGCATAGTCGACAGTGCCGACATCGGTCACGCCGCGCTGAAATTTAACTACCGTCCTGCCGACAAATCCGTAACGAAAACCGCCGAGAACCCTCCCATCAACTTAGCGCTGGACCGATTGCGCATCGCCAATCTGGATGTCGACATCGATACACCTTGGGGCTTGAGCAACTTCGCCGGTCAAGCGCACGTTGCGCGCGGCGCGGCGGATGCTATCGAGGCAACGTTTCAGGATGCCAGACAAGCCATTCGACTAAAAATCGATCCCGGTTTTACAACCGCCGCACTCCGTGTCGAACGACTACCGCGTGGCAATATTTTTCAACTGACTGCCACTCAACTGGCTCTACCCACCAAACAAATCAGCTTGAATGCTGATGCACTTTCGCTTATCGAGTGGTTTAGCAGCAGCTTGCTGATACCGCAGTCCTTGCGGACAAACATGCCGACATCCGACTTAGCGAAGCTCAGCCCGCTACTCAGCGCTACACAGCTAAGCGCAAACGCCAAAACCACGAACAACTTTGCCACGCTGCAAGCTAACGCCGTGTTAAAGCGGGATAAGGAGTCGCTGCTTACTATCGATTTGTCGATGACAAACAAGCAAACAATCGATGTCGACGGCCGCCTGGAGATGCTCGCCACCGAGGCATTGGATTTAATCAAGCCCTGGTTACCGGCCATGACGGCTACGTGGACAGTGAGCAGCGGCAAAGTGCAAGGCAACCTGAAACTGCATAAGCCAAACAATCAAAATTATTTCGGAACGGCACAGTTACACATTACTGACTTGGCCTTGATGGCCGGCGCCGTAAAAATCGAGAACGGTAAGCTCGAGCTGAATATCCCGGAGTTGGCGAATCGCGCCGTGGACTTATCGGCGGAGGCGCCGACGCTGGGATTCGGTAAGGAACTGGTCGCACGTAAGCTTAATATCAAGGCCCGCTATCTCGATCAGGAACTGTCTCTGAACCAGGCCAGCCTGGCACTATTCGACGGTACACTGGAATTGCTGCCAAACAAAATACTGTTGGAGCAAACGCCCATACTGCTGACCTTACAACTACATGGTGTCGATCTGTCGCAACTTTTGAATAGTCTGCATTACCCGAATATTTCCGGAACCGGCAAGATTGACGGCGAACTGCCGCTACAGCTATCGGCGGGGGCTATTGATCTGCAAGATGGAATCATCAGCGGGACGCAGCCGGGAGTGTTACGCTATGTTGGACCAGCAGATAATCAAAATATCGCCTTTAAGGCCCTACGAAATTTGGTTTACCGGAATCTGCAAGCCAAGGTAAATTATCGCCCCAATGGCAATTATCATCTGGGTTTGCGCCTGGAAGGCAGTAACCCGGAAGTTTTGTCCGGCCATCCGCTGGCCTTTAACTTGAATATTAGCGGCCAGCTGCCCGAGCTATTGCAAAAAGGTATTTTAGCCGGCGATTTGGAACGGACCATTTTGGAACAAGCCACCGCCAAACCAGCCAATGTGGAAAAATCGCCTAAGCCCCCCAGCGGGGATCAACAACCCAAACCGCCGTCGGCGGACCGGAGAAGTCAATGAACTGGAAAGCTGCAAGTAGTGCGGCCATCCTGTGCGCCAGCGTCTACCTGACGGGGTGCTCGCCCTCCGTCAGACTGGAAGCGCCGGATAAACCGATTGAAATCAATATGAACATCAAGATTGAACACGAAATCCGCTTGAAAGTGGAAAAAGACGTAGACGAATTGATTAACAGCCAAAAAGGTTTGTTTTAAAGGAGCGAATGATGAACAACAAAAAATTGCGGTCAATTTTGGCACCGTTGTTTCTAGGCTTATGCCTGATCGCCTTGCCGGTTAGCGCAGCCGACCTGGCCCAGGCAAAATCGGCAGGACTGGTGGGCGAGCAAATGAATGGTTTCCTGGGCCTGGTTAAACCCGACGCGCCGGCCGAGATACAAACCCTGGTAACCAGCATCAACGCCCAACGTCTGGCCGAGTACCAACGCATAGCCGCTAAAAATGGCGTCCCGGCGGAGGAAGTTGGGCGACTGACTGCCCAAAAAGTCATAGGACAAGCGGCGTCTGGGCAATTTGTAGAAACGCCTTCAGGCTGGACACAGCGTTAAGGGTAAGAGCCGCCGCCAATAGTGGAGCGGTATTTAAGGTCGCGAGTCGCTAACGCCAACTGCA
Organism: Methylomonas albis; assembly: GCF_014850955.1. Lineage (NCBI taxonomy): Bacteria > Pseudomonadati > Pseudomonadota > Gammaproteobacteria > Methylococcales > Methylococcaceae > Methylomonas > Methylomonas albis. The sequence goes on along the minus strand of NZ_JACXSS010000001.1, from coordinate 705,460 downwards.
TAGGATAAATACCGTCATTTGTTCGCAGTGGCACTAATAAGTCAAATTTAGCTATCTCCCGACCTAAACCTGAACATCACCAGCACCACTCCCGAGAAGTTACCTTGCGATCCCACTTAGTCAAGCCGAACCATAGTCGTTGAAACTACAGGGGTGGCAATTCGCTTAGCCGTATTGGGTTTTGCAGATCCAACGCTGCATTCATTCCTGCGTGCACGAATGTCCGGCCACTGTTTCAACTTTATGTAGCGGCCCGCGCTTTTTTCACCGCTTTATTTTTCGAGGAAAAACCCGGCCAAATGCCCATAATTTCAATGTGCGACAAATTGTCACACTTTTTTGTAGACAGACGCATTTTAATCCAATAGAATTCGCCCACTTTCAGCGAAGCGCAGACGATTTGCAAGAATCCTGATCGTTAAATGAGGGGGGAGATAGGCGACCGTTAACCCGGTATAAAAACAACAATAAACGCGAGAAATTAACCTACTGCTCAAAGGTAGGCGTCCAATCAATACTAAAAAATAAGACCGGACGAAGCCCACTTTATGTGGGCTTTTTTATGCGTGCTTATTTAGCTCATAAACCCGCCACTTTCTTATCCTCCTCTTCCTGAAAATTTCTGTAGTTAATCGATATTTTTAAACCGGCAAAGCGCCCAGACATCTTGATCAATTCGGACGTGGTTTTATCGAACATCAACCTGACTTCGCTCAAAGCTCTGTCTTCGTAACCTTCTTCTATATCCTTGGCATCTAAGCGAAAATGGTAAAGATAAACTTCCTGTTTTTCTTCATCGGTGATTTCCAGCGGCTCGCCCAATTGTTTAATCACGGTGGCTTTTTTTGGTAGTAACGCGGCGATTTTCTCCATCTGATCGGCTTTGGCTCTCAGCTGTTTCTTCTCTTCGTTGATTTCCGCGCCGCCCAGCGAACGAAACGAAGCTTCCAGAAACTCTGGAGGGGCGATTTGTAAAAACAGGTTGGAGAAAGTCCAGTCGGTGACTTTATCTTCCTTGTTAAAGGCCAGATCCAGATAAAAACTGATCTCCGGCGCGATCAACTTGCTGTCTTTGTCTATCTTCCGGAACCAATAGCGCCAGCGCTTGCCGTCGCCCGTATGTTCTTCGCTGCTGGCATGCAGTTTGGCCAGCGATACAAAATCTTCGCTAAACAGCTTGGGTTGCTTAAAGTGCACGGTGAAATCCTCTTTGGAAGTCACCGCAAAATAACGGTCGAACTCGTCCATTTGCAAATAGGTCTGGTAGGCGTGCAACCAGTGCAAACAGCCCGTCATGGTACTCAGCAATGCAAAAGCCAAAAACAGGCGAAAAAAGCGATTAATTTTATTCATAGCCCCCTCAGTGCCGGGTAGGCGCATTATTATCTGTTTCGGCTGCCGGATTGGTCAGCAAGTTTTCCACGTCGACTTTGTCGAAGCGGTATTGAGCTCCGCAAAATTGGCAATCGACTTCGATGTCGTCGCGTTCCTGCAAAATTGCCTGTAACTCCGACCGCCCCAACGCCGTTAAAGTGCCGCCAATTTTTTGCCTTGAGCAATTACATTTAAACTCCACCGTTTCTGGTGCGTAAATTCTGACCTTTTCTTGATGAAACAAGCGGTGTAGTAGGTCTTCGCAATCCAGACTCAACAGTTCGTCGGCGGTCACGGTATTGGCCAATATTTCAATATGTTCCCAGTCGGCTTTATCCTGATTGCTGCTTGGTAATTCCTGAATGAACAAACCGGCCGCATGGGTTTTGTTCGCAAACAGCCACAAACGGGTATCGAGTTGCTCGGACTGGGTGAAATAGGTTCGCAATACATCCGCCAGCGTTTCCGCCTCGACGCCGACAATGCCTTGATACGGCTCGGCGTCCGACTCCACGGTCAACACCAGCCGGCCGCCTTCGCCTATCATTTCCTGCAAATTCGCGCCGGCCACACTGGCCTCGCTACGCACCAATCCTCTGATTTGCCTATCGTTGCTGGATTGCGCCACCAGCGCTTTCAAGTCGCCGCTGCCCTGTATCTGCATGATCATCGCGCCTTTAAATTTGATGGTTGCCGACAATAAAACCACCGCAGCCAAGGCTTGTCCCATTTGCGCATCCACAGCATCGTTGACCAAATGTTGATATTGTTTGGCTTCTTGCCAGCTTCTTTCCAGCCGAACCCATTCGCCGCGCACTCCGTGCTCTTCAAAAATAAAGCGGCGTAAGCAATCTTGTTGTTTCATGATTTAGTTTATTCCTCTTAACTGAGCCGCGATTATAATCCGCACTACCCCATCATTCGACCTCGGGATGCACTTATGTCTTTACTATTCAAAAAAACCGCCATGCCCAACGCCGAACAAGCCTTAGCGGGACGGCAGCAAGCCATAGACAGCGGCCAATCTCACGCAGTCAACGGCCACCCTATCCATCCGCCGTTTCCGGCGCACCTGCAACAGGCAGTGTTCGGCCTGGGTTGTTTCTGGGGTGCCGAGCGTAAATTTTGGCAACAAGCCGGTGTGTTCAGTACCGCAGTGGGTTATGCCGGCGGTTTTACCCCCAACCCCACCTATCAGGAGATTTGCACCGGCATGACCGGCCACGCCGAAGTGGTGTTGGTGGTGTTCGATCCGGCTGTGGTTTCCTACCAAAATTTACTGGCAATATTTTGGGAATCGCACAATCCTACCCAAGGCATGCGTCAGGGCAATGATGTCGGCACCCAATACCGTTCCGTTATCTACTGCCACAATCGCCAATATCAAGAGGCGATAGCCAGCCAACAACAGTATCAAGCACAGTTAATGGCAGCCGGCTTTAATGAAATTACCACCGAAATCCGCAATGCCCCGACTTTTTATTACGCCGAGGAAGATCATCAACAATATCTGGCTAAAAACCCATCTGGTTACTGCGGCCTGGGCGGCCTGGGCGTTTGTTTTTCGGGAGACACAAATCACCAATAAATGCTAAGGCATTATAAGACTTGAGATTATTGTTTCACCGCCATCCCTGCGGAGTTTTTCCGGTTGACTTTTAGGAAAAAATCCTTCAATTTACGCGCCTGGTGTGGCTCTCCCTCTGCGCTCGGCTATAACCGAACAAGCCCTAAAGAGCAGTCATCCAAACAGAGCTTTAAAACTAATATTAGTCTTAACAACACAAAACCGTACTCTGTCTCATCAACAGATTACCAGGAGGAAACATATGAAGAAGCCTGTAAAAAACTGGCTGCTTGCTTCGACTGTAGCTACTTTACTTGCTGCACCAACTGTCTCTACCGCTAACAGCGATGTTGAAAAATTGACACAAGACCCAGCTAACTGGGCAACCTGGGGCGGCGACTACGCCGGCACTCGTTACAGCAAACTGTCGCAAATCAACGCTCAAAACGTTAAAAGCCTGCAACCTGCCTGGTCTTTTTCTACCGGTGTTTTGCGTGGTCATGAAGGCGGTCCTTTAGTTGTTAACGGCGTTATGTTCATTCACACCCCGTTCCCAAACACTGTTTACGCGATCGACCAAAAAACCAAAGCAGTCATCTGGGAATTTACTCCAACCATGGACGCTGACGTAACCATCCCTGTGATGTGCTGCGATACTGTTAACCGTGGTTTGGCTTACGGCGATGGCAAAATCTTCCTGCAACAATCAGACACCGTTCTGACTGCACTGGATGCCAAAACCGGTAAACGTGTATGGAGCGTACAAAACGGCGACCCTAAATTGGGTATGACCAACACCAACGCACCTATCGTTGTTAAAGACAAAGTCATCACTGGTATTTCCGGCGGTGAATTCGGTGTTCGCGGCTTCTTGGCTGCCTACAACATCCGTACCGGCCAATTGGATTGGAAAGGCTACAGCATGGGTCCCGATAAAGACACCTTGTTGAAAGCGGGTAAATCCACCACTTGGCAAGACGGCAAAGTCACGCCTGTTGGCGCTGACTCAGGCACTAGCACCTGGAAAGGCGACCAATGGAAAATCGGCGGCGGCACCACCTGGGGTTGGTACTCTTACGATCCTAAATTGAACCTGGTTTACTACGGCTCAGGCAACCCATCTACTTGGAACCCTGTACAACGTCCAGGCGACAACAAATGGTCTATGTCTTTGTGGGCTCGTGACGCTGACACCGGTGAAGTCAAATGGGTTTACCAAATGACACCACATGACGAATGGGACTATGACGGTATCAACGAAACCGTTCTGGTTGACCAAGAAGTCAAAGGCAAAATGCATAAAACCATCGTGCATTTCGACCGTAACGGCTTTGGCTACACCTTGGATCGTGAAACCGGCGAACTGTTGGTTGCTGAGAAATTCGACAAATCTGTCAACTGGGCTTCTCACGTCGATCTGAAATCAGGCCGTCCTGAAGTAGTGCCTGAGTTTTCTACAGAGCACAACGGTGAAGACGTTAACACTGTAGGCACTTGCCCTGCGGCGTTGGGTTCCAAAAACCAACAACCTGTTTCTTACTCTCCACAAACCGGCCTGTTCTATATCTCAGGCAACCATTTGTGCATGGAGTACGAACCTTTTGAAGTATCCTACACTGCTGGCCAACCTTATGTAGGTGCCACGCTGTCTATGATGCCCGCTGGCGCAGACGTGCTGACCGGTAAAAAAGACGGCACCACCAACTTGGGTCAGTTCACTGCTTATGACGCTAAAACCGGCAAAATCGCTTGGTCTAACAAAGAGCAATTCTCTGTATGGTCAGGTTCGGTTGCTACCGCTGGCGGCGTAGTATTCTATGGCACCCTGGAAGGCTATCTGAAAGCTGTTGATGCTAAAACCGGTAAAGAATTGTACAAATTCAAAACCCCCTCAGGCATCATCGGTAACGTCAATACCTGGGAATTTGAAGGCAAACAATACGTTGGCGTTCTGTCAGGTATCGGTGGCTGGGCTGGTATCGGTATCGCAGCGGGTATCGACGACGGTACATCAGCATCTAGCTCAGAAGGTTTGGGCGCTGTGGGTGCTTACAGAAGCTTAAGCTCTTACACCAAATTGGGTGGTACACTGACTGTGTTTGCTCTGCCTAACTAAGATCTAACTCCTTAGATTTCAGTAAAGCAAGCCTTGGCCGAGTAATCGGCCAAGGCTTTTTTACGTATAGACCCCAGCTAAAAGGAAACTGCGATGAAAATATCCTCAACCGCCGCAAGACTGATAATGACGGCGACCTTGGCTGTATCCACTATTTCCGTGAATGCCCAAGACAAATTCCGGGTTTGCGCCGATCCGTTAAACCCGCCCTATTCAACTAAAGACCAAACCGGCTACGAAAACAAAATCGCAGCCCTATTTGCCGAGCAATTAGGACAGGAACTGGAATATACCTGGCTGCCGGAAAGAATCGGCTTTATCCGTAATACGTTGAAAGCCGAGAGCGATAACGGCGAAGGTTTTAAATGCGATGTAGTTATGGGTGTACCGGCCGGTTACGATCTTACCGACACCAGTAAACCTTACTTCCATTCGACCTATGTACTACTAATTGCCAAAGGCCGCGGCTGGGACGACATTAAAGACAGCGCGCAATTAGCCAACCTACCCTTGGACAGACAGGAAAAGCTGAAAATAGCAATGTTCGACCGTGGACCAGGCACCGAATGGTTGCAGAAAAGCGGCTTACTGGAACAGGGCGTTCCCTATCAAAGCATGACGGGCGATAGCGAGCACAACACCGCCATGCAAATCGAGAAAGACTTACGCGCAAAAAAAATAGACATGGTAATTTTGTGGGGACCAATGGCCGCGTATGTGCAGTCGCAAGCTCCCAAAGGCAGCTATATTGCGATACCCATGCAATCATCGCCTGGCTTGAAGTTTGATTTTTCGATAGCGATGGGCTTGCGTCAAGGCGACAACAAACGCAAGCAACAACTAAATGAATTGATCGACAAAAACCTGGACAAAATCCAAGCCATCATCGCAAGTTACGACATCGCTGTATTGCCGATCCCCGCAGACACCGGCAAAAAAGACGACGATTGAAATGCCCTTTAAGGTCTAGCGCCCGAACAGTCTAACCAAATGGGCGAAATGCCCGGCTTTATCATCGGTTAACTGCGACCATTCGAACCGCCAGCGCCAATTTCCTTCAGTGGTGCCTGGCGTGTTCATCCGGTCGGGTGAGCCCAGCTTCAAAATATCCTGCATCGGAATCACCGCCAGATTGGCAACAGACCCGAACGCGGCATGAATCAAGGCGCTGGGCATGGGTAAGCTAGACCAGCCAAGATAATCATATATACGCTGTTTCTCGCCGTCGTTTAGCCCCTCGAACCAACCCAGCGTGGTATCGTTGTCGTGGGTACCGGTGTAGACCACACTGTTTTTCTGATAATTGCACGGCAAATAGGGATTGCGGCTGTCGTCGCCGAAAGCGAACTGCAAGATCTTCATGCCTGGCAAATCGAAACTGTCGCGCAAGACTTCCACTTCTTCGGTGATAATGCCCAAATCCTCAGCCACCAAGGATAAAGAGGCAAATTGCTCCTGAATGGACGCCAGCAATTCGGCACCCGGCGCTTTAACCCAACAGCCATTGATTGCCGTATGCTCGCTCGCCGGAATCTCCCACGCCGCCTCCAAGCCGCGAAAATGATCGATACGTAAAATATCGAACATTTCGTACTGGGATTTAATCCTATCCAACCACCATGTGAAGCCGGTTTTCTGCAAATAATCCCAATCGTAGTGCGGGTTACCCCAACGCTGGCCGTTCTCGGAAAAATAATCGGGCGGCACGCCGGCCACCACATCCATTTCCCCCAAATCATTAAGTTTGAACACGGCCCGGTTCGCCCAAACATCGGCACTGTCGTACGACACAAAGATCGGAATGTCGCCAAACATCAGCACGCCATGCTTGGCGGCGTAGTCTTTCAATTCATGCCATTGCCGGAAAAACACATATTGCTCAAATTTGATGGTTTCGATCACAGCTTTCAGCAACTGCTTCGATTCGTTCAGTGCGTTCGGCTCTCTTTGCTTTAGCGCATCCGGCCATTGATTCCAACTTTTATGACCAAACACATTACGCAAGGCGATGAACAAGGCAAAGTCATCCAGCCAATCGGCCTTTTCCACGCAAAACTGTTTAAAATCGTGTTGCTGTTCCGCATCAGCCAAGCTTTGAAAGCCATAAAACGCTTTGGTTACCAAACAACTTTTGGTGTATTCGGCATTGGTATGACAATCGCCGCAGCGATCCGTCGATTGTAGCCAACCCTTATCGGCCAGCCATTGGATGTTAATCAAGGCAGGATTGCCGGCATGCGCCGACAAACACTGGTAAGGCGAACCGTCCCCATGCGTCATACCCAGCGGCAAAGTCTGCCAGACTGTGGCGCCTATATCGTGCAGAAAATTAACAAAATTGAAGGCTTCCTTACCTAAATCGCCACACTCTCCACGGCCCGGCAACGATGTTATGTGTAGCAAAACACCTGCGCGGCGTTTATCCAAGAGAGCACCCATGTTGTTTGTTCCGTTTATTTATATTTGATTTCCACGCCGCATTGCGCCACCCATCGCCGGACTACCGCTGCCTTGCGTGAACGACAAGGCTAAATACGGTGGTGGTTCTTCACCCAGCAATCGATATAGATTGCTCAAGTTAAGCCGATACTGTTTTTCAAAGTCGCTGACCGCGTCGCCGGGATTATAATCGCCAAACCACCAAAACCAATCCGAACCTTCGCAGACCCCCAATTGCACCTGTGCTACTGCCAGTTGCTGCTCCGAAAGCTTGCCGTTGGCGACGGCTTTATCGAAGGCGATTTTCACATCTCCCAGCATATCCCATCCGCAGTTTTTGTCGGCATCGCCAATCCAGGTCGAAAAGGTACCATACACCCAACTACCCGCGACTAATTTGGGCAACACACCAGCCTGAGAAGTAGGGCTATCCAGATACTCGGAAAAGGTGGTTAGTTCGATGCGCGGGTGTTCGCTAAGCCGCTGATACAGCGCACTGAGAAAATAATACCCGTTATCCGGAAAATATTCCCATGCATTTTCGCCGTCCATAATGATCGAAACCAGCGGAGTTTGCTTTTCGTAATCGGCGATATTTTCCAAGTGCTGAATAAGATCAGCCACCGCATCGTCAGCATGCCATTTTGAATATTCGAATCCGATTAAATCCGACAAACCATCGTCGCGAAAGAAGCAGGCTATCTCAGCACTACCTAGCTTAAACGGCCGATGCACTCCGACCGCTTCGCCTATCCCGCAGGCACGGATGCTGTTATGCAAAACATTGCCGCCGCTAGCCGCCCATTTGAAACCAAAATCAGATAACACTTCCAGGGTCCGCTGACTGATACTGCCTTCGGACGGCCAACAACCTTGCGGTTCGAAACCGAAAAAATGCCGAAAAGTCGCCAAGCCTTTTTGTAAATGCCAACGCACCCGTTCGTCACCGCCGGGGTAATGGGTAATCGCAGGCAAGGTTACGCCCGGCATTGCTTCGCGGGCACTGTCTATCTCAAGCATTAAGGGCATGATCGGATGCGCATAAGGCGTCACCGAGAGTTCGACGCGACCTTTTCTGGCCAAGGCTTTATACCGGTATATGACTTTGGATAACAGATCGCGGATAATTTCAACAATCTCTATCCTATCATGCAGACTAAAGCCGCTGCCCTTTTCGATTAAGCGTTTGACGCGGTTATCGTTGAGCTTGACCGTCTCGCCCATCCAGACCAAGTGATACCAGACCAAAATGTCGGAAATAAATTGCGCATTCAGGTAATTGAGTGAATCCTGGTGCGCTTCAATCCAATCCGCCATATCGATTAATTTACGGAAAGCCGGATAGCGTTCAATCTGCCGTTCGCGATTGGCTTTCCGGCAATCGCGCAACAACTTTAAGCGTTTCTCCGGATCGGCAGAGACGGAAGGCTCGACCAAAGCAGCCAGCAAGGGATCTTTAATGGCTATTCGGTCGTGTAAATAGCCGCTGACCTGATTGGAATAATCTTCAATCTGCTCTAGTAGGATAGGCGCAAAATTCACCACCGCTTTCGCAGCCGGAGTGGCTTCCAGGTGCGCGACCATATCCACATAATCCTTGATTACATGCAGATAGGTCCAAGGCAGCTTGAATTCGCCGCTGTGCATGTCGCGGTACTCCGGCTGGTGCATGTGCCAGCACAGCACCAGCTTAAGCTTTTTATCGGACATAATTCCGTCTTTGTCCCAGCATATCGGACGTGACCAACACCACGCCACCCTCGCTGACATAAAAGCGCTTCTCGTCTTCCGCCCTATCCTCGCCTATCACGGTACCCTCCGGTATTTGGCAACCTTTTTCGATGATAGCTTTAGTAATCCGGCAGTGTCGACCGATATTCACTTCGGGCAGTACCACAGAATCCTGCACCGAGCTGAATGAATTGACTCGCACCATGGAAAACAGCAGCGAGTGACGCACCGTGGCACCGGAAATCACACAGCCACCGGAGACCATGGAGTCGATAGCCTGACCGCGTCTATCGTCATCGTCGAACACAAATTTAGCTGGCGGCGTTTGCGCTTGATAAGTCCAGATCGGCCAAGTGTTGTCGTAAAGATTCATATCGGGTTTGACACCCACCAATTCCATATTGGCCGCCCAGTAAGCGTCTATGGTTCCCACATCGCGCCAGTAGCTTTGTTGGCCGCTTTGCAAATCCAGGAACGGGTACGCATTGACTCGGTATTTTTCAATTACCGACGGAATGATGTCCTTACCAAAATCTCGGCTGGAGCCTTTGGTATCGGCATCTTTAATCAACTGTTCGAACAAGAAACCGGCATTGAAAATATAAATGCCCATGGAGGCCAACGCGGTGTTTTCGCGACCCGGCATGACCGGTGGATTCTCAGGCTTTTCCACAAACGCCTTAACCCGACGGTTTTCGTCCACGTGCATTACGCCGAACGCTTTGGCATCTTCCAACGAGACTTCGATACAACCGATAGTCAGATCCGCCTTGTTGGCAACGTGATCGGCCAACATCACCGAATAGTCCATTTTGTAGATATGATCGCCGGCCAATACCAATACAAACTCAGGATTACGGGCCCGCAAGATGTCGATGTTTTGATAAATTGCATCGGCGGTGCCTTGATACCATGAGTCTTCGTCATGTCGCTGTTGCGCCGGCATCAAATCGACGTATTCACCAAACTCGCCACGCAAAAACCCCCAGCCCTGCTGAATATGACGGATCAGCGAGTCAGCCTTGTACTGGGTCAGCACGCCGATCTTACGAATATCGGAATTAATACAATTGGACAGAGGAAAGTCGATGATACGGAATTTACCACCAAACGGTACCGCCGGCTTAGCGCGCCAATCGGTCATGTCCTTCAGCCGCGAGCCGCGGCCGCCAGCCAGAATTAAGGCGATGGTGTTGCGGGTTAAATCATTGACCCGTCTCTCCGTTTGGTGTGTATCGACGACTGACATGTGTATCCTCTTTCAATTAAATAAGCTGTACCGCCAAAATCCGACTTCAACCGACATTTAACAGATTTCTCGACCTGCCACTTGCCGCGTAGAGCCATTATCGTTACTCTTCACGGAAAAGTAAAAACTCAAGCGATTTGATGCTGAAATGTCGGTCATTACCAAAATTGCTATCCCTGCCAACCGATAACTAACTATAACTGAGGCATTGCAAAATGAACAAGCCAAGCAAATCCAACACGCTTGATTCAGAACTATTAAAACTCACCGAAGCAAAGCATCACGATCCTTTCGGCGTGCTGGGCCGTCATGGCCAAGGCAGCGATAATGCCATCAGAGTGTATTTGCCCTATGCGGAAACCGTGCGAATCAATAGCCCCAAAGGCCCTGAATTTTCTCGTATTCCCGACACCGATTTTTTCGAACATCACCCCGGCAAGACATCGATCGCCGAGCATTACCAATTGTTTTGGACGGATAAGGACGGACATGATCATCAACAGTATGACCCATACTGCTTCGGCCCGGTACTACCCGAGTTCGACCAGCATCTGTTCGCGGAAGGCCGGCATTGGCACATCTATCAAAAGCTCGGCGCGCATCTACACAGCGTAGCCGATGTTCCCGGCGTGCATTTCGCGGTCTGGGCGCCTAATGCACAGCGGGTTAGCGTGGTCGGCGAATTCAATCGTTGGGATGGTCGCTGCCATCCGATGCGTAGCTTGGGCAGCAGCGGTATCTGGGAAATTTTCATTCCCGGCTTGTCTGTCGGCTGCCTATACAAGTTTGAGATTCTGAATCGCCACACCGGCCAACTGTTGGTAAAAACCGATCCTTACGGCCAGCAATTCGAATTCCGTCCGCAAACTGCGGCGATCGTCACTGCCGAAGACAGCTATACTTGGCAAGACGGCAGCTGGATGGATCAGCGTCCACAACACGACTGGCTACATCAGCCGATGTCAATCTATGAAGTGCATCTGGGCTCCTGGCGACGCGATCATCGCGGCAACTTCCTGAACTACCGGGAACTGGCCGAGCAATTGGTCGATTACGTCAAAGAGTTAGGCTTTACCCACATCGAGTTATTACCGGTTACCGAACACCCGCTGGACATCTCCTGGGGCTACCAAACCACCGGTTATTTTGCGCCTACCAGCCGTCACGGCACACCGGATGATTTCCGCTATTTCGTCGACCATTGCCATCAGAACAACATCGGCGTGATTTTGGACTGGGTCCCAGCCCATTTCCCCAAAGACAGTTTCGCACTGGGCCGTTTCGACGGTACGCCGCTTTACGAACACGAAGACCCGCGCAAAGGCGAACACCGTGACTGGGGCACACTGATTTACAACTACAGCCGCAATGAAGTCAAAAACTTCCTGCTGTCCAGCGCCTTCTTCTGGCTGGAGGAATTCCATCTTGACGGTCTGCGTGTCGATGCGGTGGCGTCGATGTTGTATCTGGATTATTCCCGCGACGCCAACGACTGGATCCCGAATATGTACGGCGGCAACGAAAACCTGGAAGCCATCGACTTCCTGCGCCATATGAATACCGTCACCCACGAGCAACATCCCGGCACCGTGATCATGGCCGAAGAATCCACTTCCTGGCCGCAAGTGACCCGCCCGACCTGGACCGGCGGCTTGGGTTTCTCGATGAAGTGGAATATGGGTTGGATGCACGACATTCTGCATTACATGCAGGAGCAACCCATTCATCGCTCCTACCATCACGATTCGCTGACCTTCGGCCTGTTGTATGCGTTTACCGAAAACTTCGTACTGCCGTTTTCGCACGACGAAGTGGTACACGGCAAAGGCTCGATGTTGAATAAAATGCCTGGCGACGAATGGCAACGTTTTGCCAATCTGCGCTTGCTGTACACGATGATGTTTACCTATCCGGGTAAGAAACTGTTGTTTATGGGCTGTGAATTTGGCCAAGGCACCGAGTGGAGTTGCAACCGCACCTTGGATTGGTACGTTTTGGATTATCCGCATCACAAAGGCCTGCAAACCCTGGTTAAGGATTTGAATAAACTCTATTCCAGCCACGCAGCGCTGTACCGCTACGATTTCGATCACCACGGTTTCGAATGGATCGATTGCCACGACTATCAGCAATCGATCATCAGCTACCGACGCAAATCGGCGCATGAAGATCTGATCGTGATTCTGAACTTCACTCCGGTGCCACGCGAAAGTTATCGGATCGGTGTGCCCAATCCCGGCACTTACTACGAAATTTTCAACTCGGATTCGGAGTATTACGATGGCAGCAACACCGGCAACGGCGCAGTGCTGTCCGAACCGCAACCGTGGATGAATCAAGACCACTCCATTTCCGTCACCTTGCCGCCCCTGGCCGGCATTATTTTGAAAATGTAGTTTTTAATCGTCATGAAAAAAATTCTGTTCGCGAGCAGCGAAACCCATCCCTTGATCAAAACCGGCGGCCTGGCGGATGTCGCCGGCAGCCTGCCTTTAGCCCTGGCCGAATTAGGCCAGGACGTGCGCATCATCATGCCTAATTACCAGGGCATCAAGAACTGTGAGCCCGGTCGCTACCTATGCACCATACGCGTCAATAATTGCGACGTGAATCTATTGGAAACCCGCCTACCGGACAGCGACGTCATAGTCTGGCTGGTGGATTATCCGCCGTTCTTCAATTTTCCCGGCAACCCGTATCTTGATGAATCCGGCCGCCCCTGGCCGAATATCGGCGAACGATTTGCGCTGTTCTGCCGCATTATCGTGGAAGTGGCGACCAACCGGGCTTATCTAAATTGGTACGCCGACATCGTGCATTGCAATGACTGGCAAACCGGTTTGGTGCCGGCTTTGCTGTCCCTGGAGCCCAATCCGCCTGCGACAATTTTCACCATCCATAATATGGCTTACCAAGGCCTATTCCCTGGCAACACCTACGCCCAATTGAATCTGCCAGGACAATTGCTGCATCCGGACGGTCTGGAATTCCACGGCATGCTGTCGTTTATCAAGGGTGGTCTGAGTTATTCAGATCGCATTACCACAGTGAGCCCCACTTATGCTCAGGAAATCCAGACAGCGGAGTTCGGCTATGGATTAGAAGGCCTATTGGCGCACAAACAAAATCATCTGCGCGGCATTCTGAACGGCATCGACATTGCGGTTTGGAATCCTGCCAATGATGACTATATAGCCCAACCCTTCAGTGCTGACACGCTAGAAGGCAAGCAAGTCAATAAGGCCGCCTTGCAACAACAGTTAGGTTTACCGGTCGATCCGGAAATTCCACTGTTTGGTTTGATAGGCAGACTTGTCGAGCAAAAAGGTATCGATCTGGTATTGAGCTGCCTACAGGAGATGACCACCCTACCCTTGCAATTTGCCTTACTGGGCAGTGGCGACAAAAGCATCGAATACCGCTTACAGGAATTTGCCCGCCTTTACCCGGAAAGAGTTTCCATCACCATCGGCTATGACGAGCGTTTGGCGCATCAAATCGAAGCCGGTGCGGACATTTTTCTGATGCCGTCGCGCTTCGAACCTTGCGGCTTAAACCAGATGTATAGCCAATGCTATGGCACGATACCTATCGTCAGAAAAACCGGCGGTTTGGCGGACACGGTCGTCGATGCGTTGCCGGAAAGCATTGCCAACGGCACAGCCAGCGGTATTTCGTTTAACGATACCTCGGCGGCAGCATTGATAGAAGCCATCAAACGCAGCCTGGTGTTATTCCACAATCAACCGGTCTGGCGGCAAATTCAGCACAACGCGATGGTCAAGGATTTCTCCTGGCGAAACAGCGCGAATCAGTACCTAGCGCTTTACAATGAAATCTAAAGCCTGGTTGGCCGGCCTGATATTGAGAGCCGGCCTCGCAGTGGCTGACGAGTCGGCGATGGAAGTCATCCCGCTCGTCAACCGTCCCGCCGCTGAAGTACAAGCTTTACTAGCACCCTTACTGGACGCCGAAGATCGCGTGGTTGAAAATGGCTCCAGCCTGATCGTGAAAACCAATCCAGCCAAACTCGGCAAAATTAGGGCGCTCATCCAAAAACTCGATGCCCGGCTTAGCAATTTATTAATCAGCGTTTTGCAAACCAGCAGCAAAACCGCCGCCGAATTGAACGCCGAAGCGGCAATTACCGCCGCGCCGAACCGGGTTCGTATGCGCGGCATGACCGGCAACACTGAGGATTTGCAAAACCGCCAACAGCATCAGCAATTACGTACCCTGGAAGGCCAAGCGGCCCATATCAAAACCGGTGAGGTACGGCCGGTGCAAAGTTACAGCGTATACAACTCGGGATATGGTTACGGTAATTCTGTGAGTACGAATACCCAGATGATTGAAGCCAGTACCGGCTTCGCTGTTACCCCGCGCTTGACCGGCAACCAAGTCATTCTCGATGTCGAGCCGTGGGCGGATAGCTTTCAGCGCAACGGCCATATCGAAACCCAATCCGCTCGCACCACTTTACGCGCCAATCTCGGCGAATGGGTGGAACTTGCCGGCAATGCCGAAACCGAACAATCCGCTGATCGCGGCTTCAACAGTTTTAACCACGGCACCCGGCAAAATGTTTTACGCATTCTGATCAAAGTCGATCAAGCGGATTAATTCTGACCAGGCAAACACAAGCCTGCGACTACCAACTAAATAATCCTACCCCCGCATACTCACGAAATTATTTTCTGGATTTGTGCGCGGCAACATAATATGAATATCGCAATTGGCGGAAAGCACACACTAATTGGTTATGATGGCCCGACGTATTCATGAACAGCCCTATGAGCATCATTGCCAAACGTTACGCGACCGCACTTACATATTTTCTAACGATTATATGTCTGGCTACATCCAACTGGGTGTCCGCCAAAGAAACTCTGCGGGTGCTAACTTGGGACGGGTACGCCGACAATGAAGTCGTTTCGGCATTCGAACAACGCTTCGACGCCACAATAGAACGAACCCTGGTAACCTCGGACGACGACCTTTGGCAGAAAATTAATAGCGGCAGCTATGACGTGTTTGCCGTCAATACCGCGGAACTACAGCGCTATATCGATCAAGGCCTAAGCAAACCGATCAACATGGCGAATATTCCTAACCACGCCCAGCAATTACCCCGCTTCCAAAACCTGCAAGCCATCCCCGGCTTGGTACGGCAGAACGATACTTATGCCATACCTTATACCTACTCCGAAATGGGGCTGATCTACAACCGCAAACTAGTCAAGACTGCGCCACAATCCATGGCAGCCATGTGGGACGCAGCTTATCGGGGCCGCGTACTGGCTTTTAACACCAGCAATCACAATTTTTCCTTGGTCGGCTTATTGTTGGGTGTGCCAAATCCGTTTCGAATGACAGCCCCTCAGTTGCAACAGACCGCTCGCGAACTGGTCAAGTTACGCCGCAATGTATTGACCTTTTACGCCACCGCCGAAGAAGCAACGCGGCTTTTCGCCAAGTATGATATAGCCTTGATTTTCGGCAATTACGGTACCCAACAACTGAAAGCCCTGCGCGAAGCAGGCGCGGACATCGGCTATGTCATTCCACGTGAAGGCGCACTCGCATGGCTGGATTGCTGGGCCATTAGCCGCAATAGCCTAAAGCAGGAATTAGCGGAAAAATGGATTAATTACACCCTGGAAAAGACGGTCAGCGAACGACTTTCGCTGCAACACGGTTTGGCAAACACCATTTCCGCGTCAGTAACCGACAGCACCCAAAACAATCCCATCATTTGGTTGGAACCGACACTCAATCCGCTAACTCGCAAAACGCTATGGGATAGAATCATTTCCGGCGAAGCACCCGAGGCATTCTGAGTGCGCTCCAGCATCGGCATCAAACTGGGTTTCTGGCTGGCACTGCTGGGTACGCTATCGACAGGCCTAACCGGTTATTACGTATACGACCGCAGCCGTGTCATGCTGGTGAAAACGGCCAAGGAAAAGTTACTCAACGACACGCAAGGCTTGGGACACCGCTTTGCAGACGCATTGGCAGATACCGCCAGCAATGTTAAATTGCTGGCCAATCTGCCGGTCAGCGCCGATATTGCTTCGGCTGGGCCTAGCGCTGACTTGCCGACACGCAAAATTCAATTAGCTGAGATTTTTGTTAGCCTACTAAACGCCCACCCCGAATACAGTCAAATCCGTTTGATCGACACCCAGCATTACGGCAAGGAATTGGTCAGAGTCGATAGAGACCAAGACAAGCCCAAAGTCATTGCCGAAGCACAATTGCAAGAGAAAAACCATTTTCCTTACGTATTCGAAACCGTGCCGCTACCCGCTGAACAATACTACGTTTCCGAAATCAATTTAAACCAAGAATTAGGTACCCACATGGGGTTTGGCAAACCCACACTGCGGGTAGCGATGCCGATAAAATCGGCGAACCTCACTATCGCCGTGACCGTAATCAATGTCGACTTGGACGGCTTGTTCGAGCAAGTCCGCAGCAATATTCCGGACGATATCAAGTTATTGCTCAGTAACGACCGAGGGGATTACTTGATTCACCCCGACGGCGCAAAGACCTTTGGGTTTGAGAGCGGCCGCAGCTTTCTGATTCAGGATGATATTCCTGACATAAAAACGATTCTGGCAGGTAAACAAGAGCATTCGGTATTCGCGACTAGTGATACGCAAAGTCTGGCTGCGTCGTCTCTAGCCGCTTTTGTAAAGCTGCCGTTGGGTTCGGCAAGCAGCGGCCGCTTCGTATTGCTGGGCTTGTATACACCCTTACAAAACGTATTAGTCGAAAGCAAGGCGCTAGGCATGGGGGTCATTGAAATTACCTTGTTGTTCAGCCTGCTGGCAAGTGTGATTTCGCTAATATTAGCTCGAGTGCTGGCCAAGCCGCTAAACTCGATGACTAGCGCGATTGGGCAATTTAAGCTAGGTACCCCGCTAACCGGCTTACCCACGCATCGTAACGACGAGATCGGCTACCTGGCCAATAGCTTCATGTCGATGACTGACCAATTAAATTCGCAGGTAGCTGAGTTGCACGCCTCGGAAGCTAAGTTGCATGCCATTCTCGACAACGCACCAGTCGGCATTTGGTTGGCCGACCTCAACAGGCGTTTTTTGTTTGTAAACCATACCTTTTGCGACGCCCTTGGCCTGCCTGAAGCCCGCTTCATTGCTAACGAGCAATTGGCCGAACTGTTCGGTGCGGAGACCGCGGCCCGATTTTTAAGCGCCGATCAAGAATGTTTGGCGCAAGCAAATCAACCGCATCAATCCCTCGAGCACATAAAATTTACCGACGGCAAACGACACACCATACAGATAACCCGAACTCAATTGCAGGACATCAATAAAGATACTGTCGGTATCATCGGCATTGCCATGGATATCAGCGACCGTCAACAAGCGGCGAATCGCGAACGCGCCCATAACCACGTACTGGAATTGCTATCCAAAGGCTCAGCACTGCCGGAAATCCTGCAAGCCGTCGTGTGGGGAGTGGAAACGCAAAATCCGGACTTACTTTGTTCGATTTTGCTATTGAATAGCGAAGGCAACCGATTATTTATTGGGGCGGCACCGCGATTGCCCGACTTCTACAACGCCGCCGTAGACGGCTTATACATAGGCCCCGGTATTGGCTCCTGCGGCACAGCCGCTTACTTCGGCCAACGGGTCATTGTTGAAGATATTCAGAACCACACTTATTGGGGGCCTTTTACCGAGCTTGCGGCTCAGGCCGGCTTAGGAGCATGCTGGTCGGAGCCGATCCGTGGCGCGTCCGGCCAATTATTGGGTACTTTCGCTATTTACCAGCGACAACCCGCAGCACCGGGCGCCGACGATATTCAGATGATTGAACAGGCTTCACATCTGGCCGGCATCGCAATCGACCGCAGCCGCAGTAATGAAGAACTGCAATTGGCCTCTTTAGTGTACCAAAACAGTAGTGAGGCTATGGCGGTCACAGACGCTCAAGGCATGATTCTCAATGTGAACCCGGCCTTCACCGACTTGACCGGCTACACCTTGGATGAAGTCATCGGTAAAAACCATAATATTCTGAATTCGGAACGGCAAGGCGAGCAGTTTTACCAAGCGATGTGGCAAGCCATTAATAGCAGCGGCCATTGGAAAGGCGAAATTTGGAATCGCCGAAAAAACGGTGAGATATTCGCGGAACAACTGACCATTAACACCATATTTAGCGCGGATGGCTTACCGCAACGGCGCGTCGCGCTATTTTCCGACATCACGCAAAAGAAACAATCGGAAGAACTAATCTGGAACCAGGCTAATTTTGATCCACTCACCGGCCTGCCCAACCGTCGGATGTTCCATGACAGACTAGACCAAGAAATCAAAAAGGCGCATCGCAGTGGCTTACAGGTGGCGTTGATATTGCTTGATCTGGACCGTTTCAAGGAAATTAACGATACCCTAGGGCACGATATGGGAGATTTATTACTAAAAGACGCATCGCAACGATTGCTGCGTTGCGTGCGCGATTCGGATACTGTTGCCAGATTGGGTGGCGACGAATTCACCGTTATCCTCGGCGAACTGGAGGATGCCGACAACTTGGAACGCGTGGTCAAAAACATCCTGCAAAGACTGGCCGAGCCATTTCAACTGAAAACCAAAGTGGCCTACGTCTCGGCCAGTATCGGTATTACGCTATACCCCAAGGACGCCGAGAGAATCGATGCCTTGATCAAAAACGCAGACCAGGCAATGTACGCTGCCAAACACCAGGGCCGGAATCGCTATTGTTATTTCACACCATCAATGCAGGAAGCCGCGCAAACACGCATGCTGATTGCCGAGGATTTGCGCCATGCTTTGGAGACCGACCAGTTTGAAGTGTATTATCAGCCGGTCGTGGAGCTTGGCTCGGGAGCCATTCACAAAGCCGAAGCGTTAATACGCTGGCAACACCCAACGCGCGGCATGGTCAGCCCCGCAGAATTTGTACATATTGCCGAAGATATAGGCCTGATTGCCGAGATCGGTGACTGGGTGTTTAAACAAGCGGCGAGTCAGGTAAAACAGTGGCGTTCGCGCTACCATCCGGATTTCCAAATCAGCGTCAACAAATCGCCGGTACAATTCTACGAAGGCCATTCCCGCCAAACTTGGCTGGAACATTTGCAAACCCTTGAGCTACCTGGAGAAAGCATCGTAGCGGAAATTACAGAGGGCTTGCTGTTGGACGCCAGCAATGTAGTGAAGGATCAACTACTGGCATTTAGAGATGCCGGCATCCAAGTATCGCTGGACGATTTCGGCACCGGCTATTCGTCGCTGGCTTACCTGAAGAAATTCGATATCGATTATCTGAAAATAGATCAGTCTTTTGTCGGCAATTTGTCGCCGGATTCCAGCGACAAGATTCTCTGCGAAGCGATTATCGTGATGGCGCACAAGCTGGGCATGAAGGTAATCGCGGAAGGCATAGAAACCGAACAACAACGCCAACTACTACTCGATGCCGACTGCGACTATGGGCAGGGCTATTTATTCTCCAGACCCCTGTCTGCCAATGCGTTCGAGGAACTACTAATACAGCAGACTTCCAGCGCAAACGCCCCGGACAAGCCTATTTGATCTTCAGTTTCAGTAAATGCACCCGCCGATTATCGGCCCGCAACACCTCAAAACAGAATTCGTCCAGCTCCACTTTTTCGCCTTTCTTAGGAAAATGTTCAAGCCGCTGTACGACCAACCCCCCCAGGGTATCGTATTCGTCGTCTTCCAATGTAGCGGAAAAATAGTCATTGAATTCTTCGATGGGCGTCAGTGCACTGACTATAAATTCTTTTTCGCTACGCTGCGAAATAAATTCTTGTACTTCATCGTCATCATGCTCGTCTTCGATCTTACCGACGATTTGCTCCAGCACGTCTTCAATCGTCACCAAGCCGGCGGCATTGCCATATTCGTCAACGACGATGGCCATGTGGTTGCGCTCGGTGCGAAATTCTTTTAGTAACACGTTTAAACGTTTGCTTTCCGGCACCACGTTGACCGGACGCATGACATCTTCAACTTTCAGGGTTTTATCCCGTAAAGCGTGGGCGAGTAAGTCTTTGGCGAGTAACACGCCGACAACTTTGCTGCGGTCTTCTTCGATGACCGGAAAACGGGAATGGGCAAATTCGACCACTAAAGGAAAGATAGTTTCCAGTTCCGACTCCCTGGGAACGACCACCATTTGCGAACGCGGAATCATGATGTCTCTGACCCGCATTTCCGCTACGTGCATCACGCCTTCCATCATGGCAAGCGCATCGGAATCTAAAAGATGTTTTTCTTGCGATTCTCTCAATATCTCCAGCAAGTCTTCCTGATCTTGCGGCTCCCCACTCAGAAAATGACCGATGCGATCGATCAAGCTCTTATGGGGTTGACTACTCGGGGGTTACCATCGCTCATTGCTTTCCATCCTCCATATAAGGGTTAGCTACACCTAATTTGCTCAAAATTTCGATCTCTAATGCTTCCATTTGTTCGGCATCCTGATCCTCTATATGGTCATACCCTAGCAAATGCAATACGCCGTGTATAGTGATATGCGCCCAATGCTGTTCGGGCAATTTGTTTTGCTGAACAGCTTCCAATCCAATCAACGGCGCGCAAATCACCAAATCGCCCAGCAAGTCCATTTCTATGCCATCCGGCGCTTCAAATGGAAAGCTAAGAATATTGGTTGGCCCACTCTTGTGGCGATACTGTTGGTTTAGCTCAGCGCTTTCGACATCATCGACCAATCGAATCACCAACTCACAATCAGCGCCATCCTCAAAAACAGCCAATGCGGCGTCTACCCATTGCTGAAACTGCTCAAGTTCGGGATGAGGCGCCGAAGTAGCAATTTGCATATCGATATAATTCATAAGCTAAGCCGAGGGCGCGTGCTCTTTTTCGTATTGCTCGTAGGCGGCGACTATTCGCTGCACCAAAGGATGTCTGACTACATCGCGCACGCCAAAAAAGGTGAAACTGATACCTTCCACATCCGTCAGCACTTTCAATACATGCTTCAAGCCGGACATTTTTTCGTTGGGTAAATCGATTTGGGTGACGTCGCCGGTAATGACGGCGGTGGAGCCGAAACCGATCCGGGTCAGAAACATCTTGATCTGTTCCACCGTCGTGTTTTGCGCTTCATCCAGAATAATGAAGGAATCATTCAAGGTCCTACCGCGCATAAAGGCTAAGGGCGCCACTTCGATGACATTTTTTTCCAGCAATTTTTCGACGCGTTCGAAGCCCAACATGTCGTATAGCGCATCGTACAACGGTCGCAAATAAGGATCGACTTTTTGCGCCATATCGCCCGGCAGGAAACCCAATTTTTCGCCGGCTTCCACTGCGGGCCGCACCAGGATTATCCGCCGTACCGTCTCGTTTTGCAGCGCGTCAACTGCGCACGCCACCGCCAGATAGGTTTTGCCTGTACCGGCAGGGCCGACGCCGAAATTGATGTCATGCGAGACGATTTTGCGCAAATAATCTTGTTGATTAAAGCCTCGCCCCTTAATCACGCCGCGCTTGGTCTTGATTGCCACCGGTTCCAATTTAACCGCCGGTACTGCCTGTAGTAACTGATCGATACTGGCATCCTGTAAGCTCAGATGCACCTGTTCCGGGGTAATTTCTTCCCGTTCCGTCATTTCGAACAATTTCTGAATCACTGCGCAAGCCGCATTCACTGCTGCATCGACGCCTGTGACTTTGAAATGATTGCTGCGACTGGCGATCTCTACCTGTAAGCGTTGTTCGATCTGGCGGATATGCCCATCTAACTGCCCACAAAAATTAGACAAGCGTTGCGCGTCGGCGGGTAACAGAGTGATTTCTTGAGAAAAATGGCTGGCGGTCAACACTAGGCGGTCTGCGTAATTTTTTCGATGGATGATTCTACCAGACGACCTCGTATTGAATTGGGCAAGGCTTCTGCAATGTACACATCGACGAATTGCCCGATCAAGCGCGGGTGTCCGGCAAAGTTGACGGCGCGGTTATTTTCGGTACGACCGGTGAGATACAGAGGGTTTTTCTTAGAGATACCCTCTACCAGTACACTTTGCACGGTACCAATCATCGCTTCGGAAATAGCCATGAACATCTCATTCAGTCGATCTTTCAGGCGCTTCAGGCGCTGTTCCTTAACAGCCATACTGACGTCATCGGCAAAAGTAGCCGCCGGCGTACCCGGCCGAGCACTAAAAATAAAACTGTAGGAAAGGTCGTAACCGATTTCCTCAATCAACGCCATGGTATCTTCAAAATCTTGCTCGGTCTCTCCGGGAAAGCCGACGATAAAATCAGAAGATAGACTAATACCGGGCCGTACAGCCTTCATCTTGCGCATGATTTCCAAATAATCTTCGCGCGTATGACCACGCTTCATCTCGGCTAGAATTCGGTTGCTGCCGCTTTGCACAGGCAAATGCAAATGATTGACCAGCTGCGGAATCTCGGCAAAGGCTTCGACAATATCATCGGTAAACTCCAAAGGATGCGAGGTGGTAAAGCGAATACGGTCTATACCCTCCACGGCGGCGACGAAATGTAAAAGCAGCGCAAAGCTGGCAACATCACCGTCTTCCATCGCCCCACGATAAGCATTAACGTTTTGGCCGAGTAGATTGATCTCACGCACACCTTGCTTGGCCAGTGTCTCAATCTCAGCGATCACAGCCTTGAGCGGTCGGCTGACTTCTTCACCGCGTGTGTAAGGCACCACACAATAGGTGCAATATTTACTGCAACCTTCCATCACGGACACGTAGGCTTTAGGACCTTCCGCACGCGGTTCCGGTAAATTATCGAATTTTTCGATTTCCGGAAAAGAAATGTCTACGACATGTTTACCGCCGCTACGCGCTTGGTTCAACAACTCAGGCAAGCGGTGCAAGGTTTGTGGGCCAAAGACGATATCGACATAAGGCGCACGTTTTTGCAGCGCGGCCCCTTCTTGGCTGGCCACACAGCCACCGACGCCGATAATCACACCGGGGCGTTTGTCTTTGATTTTTTTCCAGCGCCCGATGGCGGAAAACACTTTTTCCTGGGCTTTTTCGCGGATCGAACAAGTGTTTAGCAACAACACATCGGCTTGCTCCGGAATATCGGTCAATTCCATGCCGTGCGATGCAATCAATACGTCCCGCATTTTATCGGAATCGTACTCGTTCATTTGACAGCCGTTAGTCTGTATATAAAGTTTTTGCGCCATGCTTGATGAGATACCTCAACTACTCTCACTAACAAAAAACCCCCATCTCGCGACGGGGGCTCGTAATGGCGGGATTATAAACTCAATTTTCGGCAAATGCTTGTTTTATACGGCAATCCCCACTTGCAAGGCCTCGAACCAATCCAGGAAACGCTTCACATCATCGCCTTTGAACATCCGGCCATGTTGCGGAGCCAAAATGTCGATATCCAGCTTTCTCACCCGATCAATCCAGGCCCGCTTGGCTTGATTGGAGGGCATCCAACGTTGATGGAAATACCGCATTTTCTCGATATGCGTATCAAAGTTATCCACAAAGACCGGCGTACCGGGCCCTTCCAACGCTGCACCGACGTCGCCGGACATCAGGATTTTGGCGTGCGGATCGTAAATATGAAAATTGGCGGAGGAATGCAGATAATGCGCGGGCACCACCTGCAGTTCGGTAGTACCGAGATTGATAACCCCACCATGATCGGGTATCGGCACGTATTCGATAGTTTCGCAGCCGAAGTGCCTTAAAAAACCTTCCCATAAAGCCGACGCATGCAGCTTGGCATTGGGCAGCGCTTGATCCCATAAACCCAAGGACGAAATAATGTCCGGGTCTTGATGCGATGCAAACAAATCGGTAATTTCCTCTACCGGCGCATGATGCAAGACTGCCGCCAGCATCGGTGCAAACAGTTCTATGCCACCGGGATCGATCAATAAGCAGCGATTAGCGGTCCTCACCAAATATTGGTTGGTATCGATAATTTTGTCGGGCTTATGCACGTCGCGGCCCAACATTATCCATTGGTAGGCGCCCTCATAAATTTTGGTCATTTTCATGCTAACTATACCTCTTGGCCATACGGGGTTTGATGGGCGCGCTATTCGGCGACATTAATAATCGTCAATGCACTCCGACACTTATGTACTTTGTCGTTGATTATTTGCGCGGCATTATCGACACTTTCCGCTACAGCCTGCAGACTTTGCAGATACTCGCCCGCTTGCGAGGCCTCGATCCGGGAATTGGCGGCAATCACCCGCGCAGCCCTGGCCGGATGCATCACATCCGCTAATTTAATCAATAGTTC
This sequence comes from Methylomonas albis, assembly GCF_014850955.1. NCBI lineage: Bacteria > Pseudomonadati > Pseudomonadota > Gammaproteobacteria > Methylococcales > Methylococcaceae > Methylomonas > Methylomonas albis. The sequence continues at coordinate 680,660 of NZ_JACXSS010000001.1, read as the reverse complement.
CGACACTTGGTGTATAAACTCTCGATGACAAAGCTGTGTTCTGAGCCTGACTTCTTGCAATGAAGCAGTCAAGGAATCGGCGTATCGCGCGCCGACAGCCAACTGCCCAACTTTCTCGAAGCGTTTACAAGCCTCGGTCATGCGTTGTTCATTGACCGTCAAGCGATAGAGATGGAAAGCGTATTCGTTGATGTTATTGACCAATTCAATCGTTTCCTTGGCCAATTCGTTAATGAAATCGGTAATCGGCTGAAAGCCCTTGGCCTTTTCTCCGGCTCGAAAGGCAATGGCTTTGGCATTGGCAGCCGCCAAGGAAATTTCCTTGGCCACTTCCATCACCGCGCTCAATTCGGCGGCGATGGAAGCCACGGCGACAAACTGGGACTTGGATTGGTTGACTTGCATACTAAAAGGTCCTCTGATCGACGATAAATTTATTTATAGCTTAGCCGACAAATAAATACCCGTGCTGTGAGTTCCTAATTAATGCGCGTCTAGCCTGATTATTTAGGTCGATAGTGAGTCGGATCGCTCACGCCCAGATTTTGAAAACCCGCCGCGCGCAATCGACACGCGTCACACACGCCGCAGGCGCGGCCTTTGATATCCGCCGAATAACAGGACACAGTGTCGGCATAATCGACACCCAGCGCCAAGCCTTGTTCAATAATCTCGGCTTTACTCAAGGTAATCAGCGGCGTGTGGATTTGAATTTTATGGCCTTCAACGCCTGCCTTAGTACCCAGATTAGCCATATCCTGGAAGGCTTTGATGAATTCCGGCCGGCAATCGGGATAACCGGAATAATCCACAGCATTTACACCGATGAACACATCATGAGCTTTCACCACTTCCGCCCAACCCAATGCAAACGCCAGAAATATGGTATTTCTGGCCGGCACATAAGTCACCGGAATACCGGCTTGCGGTGAAGTCGGCACATCGATCCGGGCGTCGGTCAACGCGGAACCGCCGATTGCGCTCAATCCCAGGTTAATGATCTTATGATCGGCAACCTGATAGTGCTTGGCGATTCTCCTCGAAGCCTCCAGTTCGGCGTTGTGGCGCTGCCCATAGTCGAAACTCAAGGCGTAGCAAGTAAACCCTTGTTGTTTGGCAAGTGCCAATACCGTGATGGAATCCAGGCCACCGGACAATAAAATAATTGCCGACCTGGAACTGCTGTTATTTTCCACGCGCGTCGTTCCAAAGAAATTTATGTAATTGAATTTGAAACCGAACCTGCAGCTGGTCGGCCAGTATCCGTTCAGCCAATTCGGCGGGCGTCATCACATCCATCACCGGCGAGAACAGCACTTCACAGCGCTCGGTTAACTGGTATTGCTCAAGTTGCTGCTTAGCCCAGTCATAATCGGCTGCGTCGGCGATTACAAATTTGACCTGATCCTGCTGGCTTAGATATTGAATATTTTCATAGCGATTGCGGGCCATCTCACCAGAACTAGGCGTCTTCAAATCCATGACTTTACTCACCCGGCTATCGACCGCCGACACATCCAACGCACCACTGGTTTCCAGCGAAACATGGTAACCGGCGTCAAGCAGCCCAACCATTAACGGATTGCAGGCCGGTTGAGCTAGAGGCTCGCCGCCGGTTACGGTCACATAACGAGTGTGGTAACGACCAACTTGCCGGAGGATGTCGTCGATACTGAGTTTTTCGCCGCCGCTGAAAGCGTAAGCGGTATCGCAATAAGAACAGCGCAAAGGACAGCCGGTCAAGCGAATAAAGACGGTGGGCAACCCCACCGTATTCGCTTCACCCTGTAGGGAATAGAATATTTCGGTAATACGTAGCGTTTGATCCATCCGAACGCCGATTTATTGCGGCATTTGCGCCAGCTTTTTTTCCGCCAAATGCGCAGCCGTGGTGCCGGGATAGCTGGTAGTTACCCGCGTCAAATAATCGCGAGCTTTTGCGGTATTTTGCAGATCGAATTCGATATAACCCAGTTTCAGCAAGGCATCAGGGACTTTCGAACTATTGGGGTATTGGCTGACCACCTTATTGAACGCGGCGCGCGCCGCATCGAATTCACGGTTGATCTTATGCGCCTCCGCCAGCCAATACTGCGAATTGTCGGCAAACTCGCCAGCCGGAAAATCTTTCAACAAATCCTGAAACATTTTGATGGCTTGAGTATTGTGACCGTTACGCAAAGTGTCGTAAGCCGCCTGATACCTTTCCTTTTCGTTACTTGTCGCCGCTGCTGCAGCCGGCTTATTGTCCACAACAGGCGCAACCGCAGTGGGCGTCGCAGTTGTGGCGGGTGCCGGCGTTGGCGCAGCCGGGGCCGCTGGCTGGGCCGCAGTAACTGCCGTTTGCCCATTCGCAGCCGCATCGGCGGCAGGCGTTGGTGCGGGCGATTGGCTCTGCGGCGCTTGTCCGCCAGCAGTAAGAGCCTGCATCCGATCATCAAGGTCGGAGTACATATTGCTTTGTTTTCTTTGCAAGTCGGCGATGGTCTGAGATTGCTCCTCGACCATGCCGCGCAATTGCTGCACTTCCGACTGTAATTGCTCCAATCTGCCCAATACATCAAAAATAGCATTGTCAGTTGCAGCAGGCTGCGCATAAGCATTCGCTGCCGGATATCCGGCACCATTAGGCGCAGCACCGACTTCGGCACACAGGCCAAAGCCAAGGCTCAGAATCAGAAGCGCACGCTTACTCATTGATAGCCAACTTCCACGCGGCGATTTTGTTGCCAAGCCGATTCATCATGACCGGACACGACAGGTTTTTCTTCACCATAGCTAACCACTTCCAACTGGCTAGCGGTAACGCCTTGCGAACGCATCATTCTTTCTACGGATTTAGAACGTTGTTCGCCCAGCGCAATATTGTATTCGCTGGAACCGCGTTCGTCGGCGTGGCCAGCCAGGATGACGTGTTGGTTTGGATGCGATGCCAAATAACGAGCGTGCGCAGCAACCACAGGCACATAGTCTTGTTTGACTTGGCTGCTATCAATTTCAAAGTAAATCACTTGTTTAGACAACGGGTTGTTAGGATCGCTGAACTCAGGACCCAGGTTTGCACCGGAACCGGAGCCAAAGCTGCTACCGTTGCCTGAACCGAATTGGCTGCCGGACATGGAACCATCAGACAGACCGCTGGTTGAAGCATCGGTGCCTTGAGTAGAATCCGCCAAGCCTTCTTCTTCGGTTGAGCTACAGCCGGTCGTTACCAAAATCGCAGTCATGGCTAAAGCCAAATAGGTTTTGTTAAATCTCATCAATTTTCTCCAAATATTAAGTAAAACTCAGGTAGCGATAGTTTGAGGGCTATCGCGCTTGCAATCAAGGTGCCCAGGCCGGCTCACGGACCTCGCCACTCTCGAATGCCAATTTCTGTTGCATCGCGCCATCGGTAGACACCACCGATAAGGCCGACCGACCGCCGCGATTCGCGGCAAACAAAACCATGCTGCCATTAGGCGCAAAACTGGGCGACTCGTCGAGGTTGCCTTCGGTCAAGACATTGACGGTGCGCGAAGCCATATCCATAACCGCAATTTTATAGCCGCCGCCACTGCCGGTCACCATCGCCAGGCTTCTGCCATCAGCGGAAAAACGGCCTCTGGCGTTATAGTCGCCCTGGAACGTCACGCGACTAGCCTTGCCACCCGAGACGGGCATCAGGTAAAGCTGCGGTTTACCGCCTTGATCGGAGGTAAACAATATAGAACTACCATCCGGCGACCAAGTCGGCTCGGTATCGATCGATAAACCGCTGGTCAAGCGAGTTAATGAGCGACTACCCAGATTCAACACGTAAACATCCGGACTGCCATCTTTTGATAGAGTGATCGCCAGACGGCTGCCATCCGGTGAAAAGGCCGGCGCGCCATTGATACCTGGATATGAGGATACGCTTTCCCGTTGTCCGGTCGCCAGGGTTTGCACCCAGATTTCCGAACGCTTGGTATGAAAGGATACATAGGCAATTTTGCTGCCGTCAGGTGACCAGGCGGGCGCCATGATAGGTTCGGGAGACTCGGCAATGGTTCGCGGATTGTAGCCGTCGGCATCGGCGACCTGTAGCATAAATTGCTTGCCATTGCCTCGGCGAACGCTGGTCACATAAGCAATCCGTGTATTGAACGCTCCCTTACGACCAGTCAATTTTTCGTAAATCAGATCGCTGATGTGATGCGCGGCGCGACGCAATTCGTTGGCGCCGGCGGTCAAGCGGTAACCCATCAACAACTGGCCGTTATGCACGTTGAACAAATGAAATTGGATGTTGTAGCTGCCGCCATTGCCGACCACTTGGCCTATCGCCATATAGTCTTGGCCCAAAACCTGCCAGTCCTTGAAGTTGACGCGTTCCGGTTCGCTGGGTTTGGTCAGCATATCGTCTTCGGACAAGGTTTTGAAAAAACCGCTGCCACCCAGATCAGAACTGATCACATCGGACAATTTGACATTACCGACAGAGCCTTGTTGGGCAAACGGCACGATGGCAATGGGCACCGCAGTTTGCGAACCTTTGGTGATTTCTATGGTTAAACCAGCCGCCTGCGCCACTGTGAACATCCCAGCCAAAATGCCGCCGACTAAAATTCTTGTAATTAACATCATTCTCTCGTTTCCGTTTTACTGATTATTCCGGTTTAAACACGAAGGTGAAAACTCTAAATTCCTGATTAAATAAGTTTTTATCTTGCGGTACTGGCAAAGGCGAGGCTTTTCTCACTGCATTTTCCGCCGAACGGTCAAAAATCGGATCACCGCTGCTTCCAATCACAACCGCTTCCATTACGTCCCCGCTGGCTAACAATTTTACCTGAATTGTGCATCTCAAGCCTTGTGTCGCGTTGATAGGCCGAGTCCAGGCGCCTTCTACTTTGCGCGCTATCATTTGCTTGGCTGAATCGACCGCCTGTTTATCAGCCTGCGCTTTTGCCGCTGCAGCCGCTGCTGCTTCGGCTGCTTCGGCTGCTTGTCGGTCCTTTTCAACTTTTTCAGCCGCAGCTATCGCAGCTTGGCGCTCTTGTTCGGCTTTGGCTTTTGCCGCCGCTTCCGCCGCGAGCCTTTCTTTATCGGCCTTCTCTGCCTTTTCCGCCGCCGACTTGGCCTGACGTTCTTTCTCAGCCTTGGCTTTGGCTTCCGCTTCGGCTGCCAACCGTTCTTTTTCGGCTTTTTCTGCCGCTGCTTTGGCTTGGCGTTCTTTCTCTGCTTTCTCGCCGGCTAACTGTTTATCTTTTTCCGCTTTGGCTCTGGCCTCGGCTTCGGCGGCTTGCTTGGCTTTTTCAGCATTAAGCGCGGCCTGTTTCTCCTTCTCGGCCTTAGCTTTTTCGTCAGCTAATTGCCTTTCCTTTTCAGCCTTTGCTTCCGCTTGCTTTGCTTGTTCCTGGCGCTTGGCTTCTTCGCTCTTTTGCTCCTGCAGTTTCTTTTGCTGCTCCAGGGCTTTTTGTTCCTGTAACTTCTTTTCCTGCTCCAGCTTTTTGATTTCGGCTTCCTGCTGTTGCTTCTCTCGCGCCGCTTCCGCTAGTTTTTGCTCCTTCAACTTGGCTTCGCGCTCTACTTCCTGCTGTTTTTGTTTTTCCAGTTGTTTCTGTTTCTCGGCTTCCTTTTGCTTTTCCGCCACTTCCTTTTGTTTTTCCAGTTCGGCTTGCTTCTGTTTTTCCGCGACTTCCTTTTGTTTGTCCAGCTCGGCTTGCTTCTGCTTTTCCGCGGCTTCCTTGGCTTTTTTCTGTTCCAGAGCTTGCCGTTCCTTGGCCTCCTCTAACTTTTTTTCCTCTTCCTTACGCTTCGCAGCAAGCTGTTCCTGCATCTTCTTTTCTTCTAATACTTCTTGCTTGCGCTTTTCGGCGACTTCCTGAATTTTTTGTTCTTCAAGCACACGCTGTTTTTTAGCTTGCTGCAACAGCTGCTCTTCCGCTTTTCTGGCGTTTTCCAGTTGCTCTTGATGCTGTTTCTCGGCGTGTTGCTTGTTTGCTTCGTTCTGCTTTAAGCGCTCGGCTTCCGCATCGATTTCCGCACCGTCCAATACAGTCGCCTCGATGATGTCCGCGGGGGGCGACATTTTCGCGTCGTCAGTCTCAGTTAGAAAACTGAAACTGAACAACAATACAATCAGAATATGTAGCGCTATCGCCTGCGCGAGCGAAGGTTTAAAACTTTTCATGGTGGTGTTTATTTGCTGTCTGGCGGCGGCGCGGTCATCAAACCCACTTTGGGGGCGCCGGTTTTCTTAAGTTCCACCATCACGCTGACGATACTACCGTATTCCACTTCGTGATCGCCACGCACATACAGTTGGGCTTTGGGGTTATTTCTGAATACTGCAGCGACTCTGGTTTTAACCGTATCGACATCGACCGGCGTCTCGGCTTCTTCATCGCCGTTGCCAATATCGACGTATAAACTGCCATCCTTCTTGATCGACACGATCACAGGCACCTGGTCTTGCAGATCCACCGACTCTGCCTCGGCTTGCGGCAACTCGACCTCGACACCGGTCTGTACCAACGGCGCGGTAATCATGAATATCATCAACAGTACAAAAGTAACGTCAATGTACGGAACGACGTTTATTTCGGCCATTACGCCGCGTTTTTTTCGCGATCTGCGATTGCTGCCGCCTACATTCATTTGCTGTGCGCCTGTCTTTGCAGTAATACCACGAACTCGTCGACGAATAACTCGTAACGACCGGCCAAACGATCCAAGCGGGTGGAGAAACGGTTATAGGCAATTACCGCCGGAATCGCCGCAAATAAACCGATCGCGGTAGCAATTAACGCTTCGGAAATACCCGGCGCCACATTCGCCAAGGTCGCATTTTTAATTTCACCCAAAGCGCGAAACGAATTCATGATGCCCCAGACGGTACCAAACAGACCTATGTAAGGACTAGTCGAACCGACCGTCGCCAAAAACGGCAAAGTCTCATCCAGCCTGTCCAACTCACGGGACAACTCAATCCGCATCGCCCGTTGCGCGCTTTCAACCTGAACAGAAGGTTCGACATCACCCTTCTGGCGCATCCGCGCAAACTCGCGGTAACCCGCCAGAAAGATTTTTTCGATGCCTTCCGGCTCGAAACGGTCGCTGGACATTTTTTTATACAATTCGGCAAGACCGACGCCGGACCAAAACTCTTCTTCGAAATCGTCAGTGATGGCTATGGCTTGTTTCAATTCTTTACGCTTGGAAAAGATGAAGGTCCAGGAAGCAACTGATGCCGACAACAGGATGAACATAACAAACTGCACGACGATGCTGGCTTCTTTGACCAGCGTCAGGATGGATAAATCGGTATTCATTAGCTTAAATGTTCCAAAATAGCAGAGGGAATTAGTTTGGGCTTCATGCTTTGCGCATCAAGACAGGCAATACGAATTTCAGCGTTGCATAACAGGTTCTGTTGCCGGGTAATCGATTGCTCAAAGGTAAAATTAGTTTTTTTATATTCAATGACTTTTGCGCTAACGTCCAACAGCTCGTTGAAGCGGGCGGGTTTTAAATAGTCGACTTTCACCGAACGGACCACAAAAATCAGGCTTTGTTCAGCCAATAGACTATCCTGCTCAAAACCTAAACTGCGCAACATTTCAGTCCTGGCGCGTTCAAAAAATTTCAAATAATTGGCGTAAAACACTACACCGCCGGCATCGGTGTCTTCGTAATACACCCTCACCGGCCAACTAAATTCTTTCATTCGTCTCTTAACGAATTATTAATTGGCAAATATGTCATCGCTGCCGAGTTGTTGATTGGGCACCGGCAAACCAAAGTGGCTGTATGCCTTATGCGTGACCACCCTGCCTCTGGGAGTGCGCATGATAAAACCTTGCTGCAATAAATAGGGTTCCAGCACGTCTTCAACCGTACCACGTTCCTCGCTGATTACCGCTGCCAGCGTATCCAGCCCAACCGGACCGCCTTGAAAATGCTCTATCATGGCGGTCAATAATTTCCGGTCCAGCATGTCGAACCCTTGTTGGTCGATTTTCAACATATCCAAAGCTTGTTTGGCAATCTCGCGAGTCACCGTGCCGTTTCCTTTGACTTCCGCAAAATCGCGCACTCTACGTAAGAGTCGGTTGGCTATGCGCGGTGTGCCTCGCGAGCGGCAAGCAATTTCGTCGGCGCCGCCATTGTCCATGCCAATATTTAATAGCTTCGCAGAGCGACTGACGATACTGGCCAGTTCTTCAATGGTGTAAAACTCTAGGCGTTGGACAATACCGAAACGGTCGCGTAAAGGCGATGTCAACAACCCGGCTCGGGTCGTGGCACCAATCAGCGTAAATGGCGGCAAATCCAGCTTGATCGAGCGGGCTGCCGGGCCTTCGCCTATTATAATATCAATTTGGTAGTCTTCCATAGCCGGATACAGCACCTCTTCCACCGCCGGGCTGAGTCTATGGATTTCGTCGATGAATAACACATCGTGCGCTTGCAGATTGGTCAGCAAAGCCGCCAAGTCGCCGGCTTTATCCAGCACCGGACCTGAGGTTTGACGAATGCTGACATTCATCTCCGCAGCCACGATATTGGCCAGCGTAGTTTTCCCTAAGCCGGGTGGTCCAAAGATCAATACATGATCCAATGCTTCTGAGCGCGTTACCGCGGCCTGGATAAAGATTTCCATTTGCTCGCGGAGTTCTGTTTGCCCAACATAGTCTTTCAGGCGCTTGGGGCGAATGGCTCGATCCACGCGCTCTTCGTCGTTATTGCCTTGTGCGGTAACCAAACGGTCACTTTCAATCATTTAACCGCACCCCGCAGCGCCAGACGAATAATGTCCTCGCAGCTTTTATCTTCTGTGGCAATCGATTGCACCATTCGCGCCGCATCTGCCGGCTTATAACCCAAAGCGCACAGCGCGCTGATCGCTTCTTGCTTGGGACTGGCCGCCAAACCAGGCAGCGAACTCGGCCGATCAACAGATGCCGATAGTTTGCTTAATTCCGGCAGGCGACCACGCATTTCGATAATCAAACGCTCAGCCGTTTTTTGGCCCACGCCAGGCAAGCGCACCAAACCTTTTACGTCGTTATCATGCACGCAGCGATAGAACTCTTCGGTACTTTGTCCGGACAGTATCGTCAATGCCAACTTGGGTCCGACACCATTGACCTTGATCAAGGTTCTGAACAACATGCGCTCGCTTTCCGTGGCAAAGCCGAACAGGATATGCGCATCTTCCCGCACCACCAGATGGGTATGCAGCTTAACCTCTTCTCCCAATGCCGGCAGGTCGTAAAAGGTATTCATCGGCGCCTCGACTTCGTAGCCGACGCCGTGTACATCCAACAATAGTTGTGGCGGCGCTTTGTGGATCAATTTACCGCGTAAAAAACCGATCATGAAATCGCCTTCTGCAGACGCATAGCGGTCTCCTGATAGTGGCTATGACACAGGCCGATAGCCAACGCATCGCTAGCATCGATCTGCATGTCGCCTTGAATACTCAACAAAATTTTAACCATGTGCTGGACTTGGAGTTTGTCGGCATTGCCCTTGCCAACCAAGGCCTGTTTAACTTGCCTGGCCGCATATTCGAACACTGGCAGATCGCGATTCAAGGTCGCGCAAATTGCCGCGCCGCGCGCCTGGCCTAGCTTCAGGGCCGAATCGGCATTCTTATGCATAAACACTTGCTCTATGGCCATTTGTTCCGGCCGGTACAACTCAATTACCTGGCTAACGCCATCGAAAATCTGCTTCAAGCGCTCGGGAAATTCATCCGCCTTAATACGGATACAGCCGCTCGCAACATAGCGAATACCGCGCGGCGTCGATTCCACCACACCGTATCCGGTGATGCGCGAACCGGGATCTATACCTAAAATTCTGGTCAATAGTGTATTGGTACGGGTAATTTAGGAGTGTCGTGATTAGGCATCGAGTGCCGTCATGATGTCGTCGCTGATATCGGCGTTGGAATACACATCCTGCACATCGTCCAGATCTTCCAAACGGTCGATCAGCTTCAGCATTTTTTCGGCGGACTCGCTATCCAATTCTGTTTTTACGTCAGCATGCATGGTCACCTCGGCGTTTTCAGGCTCCAAACCGGCAGCAAGCATGGCTTCCTTGACCGTCATATAGTCTTCTGGCGTGGTAAATACATCGATAGAGCCATCGTCATTGGTAAGCACATCCTCTGCGCCCGCCTCCATGGCCGCCTCCATCAGCACATCTTCGGCAATGTGGCTGGCATAACTGATGATACCGACTTTGCGAAACATATAAGCCACGGAGCCATCGGTACCCAAATTGCCGCCATGCTTAGCGAAAGCGTGGCGCACATCGGCGACGGTACGGTTACGATTATCGGTCAGGCAATTCACCATCACTGCCGTACCGCCGGGGCCGTAACCCTCGTAACGCACTTCTTCGTAGACTACGCCATCGACGGCACCAATAGCTTTTTTGATGGTGTTATCAATGGTATCGCGCTTCATGTTAGCACCGAGCGCCTTATCGATAGCCGTGCGTAAACTTGGATTATTGGTCGGGTCGCCACCGCCCGAACCTTTTGCGGCCACGGTGATTTCGCGGATCATTTTGGTAAAAATCTTGCCGCGTTTTGCGTCCTGAGCGCCTTTACGATGCTTGATGTTAGCCCACTTGCTATGCCCTGCCATTGTATCTCTCTGAATCTTCTAAAAATTTGTAGATTTTACCATCGTCCCGCCGGCTTATCGACCCTTGCTTATAATACCAGGGGCAATATCGCAGCCAGTGAAGCGTCGACAACGTAGCTATCCGCCTGTTCTTCCACCAAGGGCCTGCGGACTACACCGCCGAAACCGATCATATACGCACCGGCTAATTTAGCTTCCAAATCGGTCTTGCCGTCGCCTATCATCACCAAGGACGAATGATGCATCCTCAGCCTCCGGCAAATCCGCGCCTTGCCGCCGCTGACGGCCAAGGGTGAATGTTGGGCAAAATCCTGATAATGACCGTCTTCGTCAAACAGCACATCGACCGCATGCACATGGTCTTCGGGTATCCCCAGTTGTTCCGCCAAGGGCAGTATCGCTTGCCGCAAGCCGCCACTGATGATGTGAATTAACTTGTTATTGGCCCGTAGGGTTTTGATCGTTTCGCTAACACCCTCTACCATTTCGGCAATATATAACTCGGCCAGCCACTCTATCGCCGATTTGTCGGGCCTGATCAAATCCAGCCGCTTCGCGTAAACATCCTCCAGAGCCAGTTCGCCGTTCATGGCCGCATCAGTTAATGCCGCAACCTGTTCGAATAAACCGTTGCGTCTGGCCAATTCATCAATCCCTTCGACCCGACTCAGCGTGCTATCGCAATCGAAACAAATAACATCAAAGCTCATAAAGCAATTTGCCTCGCCGTATGTACCGCAGGCACATCACACACAGATTTCAACACCTGTTCGCTTAAAGGATTAGATACGCTGATGACCATCATCGCCAATTGGTGCTCGTCGGCGATGCTGACCTGCATCCGAGTAATATTGATATTGGCAACACCCAATATTGAGCTGATTGCAGCGATCACGCCCGGCTTATCATCGTGGCGCGTGATCAATAACGCACCTTCAGGCACCACTTCGATTTCAAAATGATTAATACTAACCAAACGCGGGTGTTGATTTCCCAACAACGTACCCGCCAAAGACACCGATTTATCGGCGCAATAGCCGGTGATTTTGATTAGGGATTGATAGCCTTCTGATTCCTCAGTCTGGGATTCAATCAGGGTAATTCCCTGACGTTTAGCGATGTTCTCGACATTTACACGGTTAACCGGTGTGGAAAGCTGCCCCCCAGTAAACCAACCATCGCTTCAGCGGATATGGGCCGAATCTTCACCTCTGCAGCTTTACCAAATACCGCCACCTCTAGCTTCTGAATGGGTTGATCGATCAAGCCAACCAAAACTTTACCGAGAATATTGGCCAAGTTCATAAATGGCTGAGCTCTGGTCAATTCTTCCGCAGACAACCTAGGCAGGTTCAGCGCATTAACAGCTTCGCCGGTCTGCAAATATTTAACCGCCTGACGAGCAATCTCGACACTGACAGCAACTTGCGCCTCCTTGGTCGAAGCCCCTAAATGCGGGGTAAATACCACATTGTCCAATGTCAGCAGCGGGGAATCCTTGGGCGGCTCTTGCTCATAAACATCCAGCGCCGCACCGGCGATACGACCTTCTTTCAAGGCATCGTATAACGCCGATTCATCAACCAAGCCGCCGCGCGCACAATTGATCAACCGTGCAGATTTTTTCATCATCGCTAACTGCTCTAGACCAATGATATTTTTGGTTTTTTCCAGCAAAGGACAATGCAAGGTCAAATAGTCGGCTTGTTTAACCAAGGCATTCAAATCGACCATTTCCGCGCCATGCTGGGCAAAAACATCCGGCGCTACAAACGGATCATGAGCGATCACGCGCATTCCCAAACCATTGCCGCGTTGAGCGACGATCCGGCCAATAGTCCCGAAACCCAATACTGCCAAAGTTTTATGCGCAATTTCAGCCCCCATCAACTTGGAGCGCTCCCATTTGCCGTCTCTGACCGATTGATTGGCAATTGGCAGATTACGACTCAAGGAAAACATATGCGCAATTGCGAGTTCCGCCGTGGTTGTGGCATTGGCATCCGGAGTATTCATCACGATGACACCTTGCTCGGTCGCGGCATTCAAGTCGACATTATCTACCCCTATGCCGGCACGCCCGACTACTCTCAGACGAGTTGCCGCTTTTAATACACGAGCCGTAACCTGGGTATCGCTGCGAATTAAAAGGGCATCGTATTCCCGAATAACGTCGCACAGTGCATCTTCACTTAAGCCAGTTTGGATATGTATCTGTATCCCTTTCTGGGCATTTAAGAAATTAATGCCATCTTCCGCAAGCTTGTCTGAAATTAATATCTTTTTCATCGCCGTGAATGGATTATTGGATAAAGCCAGCATTCTAGCAGCTTTGCTATAATCGCCGTAATGCGCGTTCCCGACAAACAACCGAAGTCTATCGCTTATGAGAATAAAATCGGCGCTTTGCGTCCTATCGGTTATCTGTTTACTTGGCGCAGTTGCCTGGAGGCTAACTTATACAAAAAGCTTCGCCCCAAATGCCGTTTTTACCACATTGAAAGGTGATCAATTGGCAATCGCTGAGCTGAAAGGCAAGCCAATTTTGATAACATTTTGGGCGACCGACTGCCCTAGCTGTATCGAAGAAATTCCGGATTTGATCGCGTTACATCAGCAATTTAATGGAAACGACCTACAAATCATTGCGGTGGCAATGCCTTACGATCCGCCTAGCCATGTGCAAGCATTTGTCAAAGAAAGGCTGCTGCCTTACGCCGTTGCATTAGATATAGACAGCAGCCTTATACGCGCTTTTGGTGATGTGCAACTGACCCCAACAACGTTTTTGATAGATAGACAAGGCGTAATCATCATGCACAAGGTTGGCGCCTTCGATTTAGTGTTTTTAAAAGCGCTTCTGACACAATTGTAGAAAAACTCCGTTGCAATTAGGTGTGAGAAACCTCTTCTAGCGATTGCAAAAACATTTATCACTATCGCTACTCAAACTTAATCATTTTGCGAATGGAAATATTCATGGCCAAAAAAAAGCCCCACTAGTATTAGAGGGGCTTTTGGTATAAGAGCTTGGCGATGACCTACTTTCACATGGCAACCTGCCACACTATCATCGGCGCTAAGCGGTTTCACTTCCGAGTTCGGGATGGGATCGGGTGGTTCACGCTCGCTATGTTCACCAAGCAAACTGGTTTGGCTGTTGTTGCAGCCATCATGCACAGGTTATAAGCTTTCGCTGTTAGGCTGATCTTGCTTTCCGCTTTCACGCTTAGCGTAGAGTTTGCCTCTGACCTGTTGTTCATGGAAATCTGTATCGAGCTTGTCGTTCTCAGTTAGTTATCAGCTTGTCAACTGTTACCCAAACGCATTGGGTGTTATATGGTCAAGCCTCACGGGCAATTAGTACACGTTAGCTACGCCCATTACTGGACTTCCACACCGTGCCTATCAACGTCGTAGTCTCCGACGGCCCTTCAGGGGACTTAAAGTCCCAGTGAGATCTCATCTTGGGAGGGGCTTCCCGCTTAGATGCTTTCAGCGGTTATCCTGTCCGAACGTGGCTACCCGGCAATGCCATTGGCATGACAACCGGAACACCAGAGGTTCGTCCACTCCGGTCCTCTCGTACTAGGAGCAGCTTCCCTCAAATCTCAAACGCCCACGGCAGATAGGGACCGAACTGTCTCACGACGTTCTGAACCCAGCTCGCGTACCACTTTAAATGGCGAACAGCCATACCCTTGGGACCTGCTTCAGCCCCAGGATGTGATGAGCCGACATCGAGGTGCCAAACACCGCCGTCGATATGAACTCTTGGGCGGTATCAGCCTGTTATCCCCGGCGTACCTTTTATCCGTTGAGCGATGGCCCTTCCATACAGAACCACCGGATCACTATGACCTACTTTCGTACCTGCTCGACTTGTCCGTCTCGCAGTCAAGCACCCTTATGCCATTGCACTCATTGCCTGATTTCCGACCAGGCTGAGGGTACCTTCGTGCTCCTCCGTTACTCTTTAGGAGGAGACCGCCCCAGTCAAACTACCCACCAGACACTGTCCCTAACCCGGATAACGGGTCGAGGTTAGAACTCCAAACATACCAGGGTGGTATTTCAAGGTTGGCTCCACGAGAACTAGCGTTCCCGCTTCAAAGCCTCCCACCTATCCTACACAAGTAGGTTCAAAGTCCAGTGTCAAGCTATAGTAAAGGTGCACGGGGTCTTTCCGTCTAGCCGCGGGTACACTGCATCTTCACAGCGATTTCAATTTCACTGAGTCCCAGGTGGAGACAGTGTGGCCATCGTTACGCCATTCGTGCAGGTCGGAACTTACCCGACAAGGAATTTCGCTACCTTAGGACCGTTATAGTTACGGCCGCCGTTTACTGGGGCTTCGATCAAGAGCTTCTCCGAAGATAACCCCATCAATTAACCTTCCAGCACCGGGCAGGCGTCACACCCTATACGTCCACTTTCGTGTTTGCAGAGTGCTATGTTTTTGCTAAACAGTCGCAGCCACCGATTTTTTGCAACCCCCTTCCGCTCCGTGAGCAAGTCACTTCACGTAATGAGGGCATACCTTCTCCCGAAGTTACGGTATCATTTTGCCTAGTTCCTTCACCTGGGTTCTCTCAAGCGCCTTAGAATTTTCATCCCACCCACCTGTGTCGGTTTGGGGTACGGCCACTAGTAACCTGAAGCTTAGAGGTTTTTCCTGGAAGCAGGGCATCTATCACTTCGCTGCTCTTTCGAACCGCTCGTCATCACGTCTCAGCATAAAGCACCCCGGATTTGCCTAAGATGCATGCCTACCTGCTTAAACGGCCACTTCCAACCGACCGCTGATATAGCCTTCTCCGTCACCCCATCGCAGTTACTACTGGTACAGGAATATTAACCTGTTTTCCATCGACTACGCTTTTCAGCCTCGCCTTAGGTGCCGACTAACCCTGCGTCGATTAACGTTGCGCAGGAAACCTTGGGTTTTCGGCGAGGGGGTTTTTCACCCCCTTTATCGTTACTTATGTCAGCATTCGCACTTCCGATACCTCCAGCCGACTTCTCAATCGACCTTCGCAGGCGTACGGAACGCTCCTCTACCACTCACGCTTAACGCGCAAATCCGTAGCTTCGGTACTATGCTTAGCCCCGGTAAATCTTCCGCGCAGACCGACTCGACCAGTGAGCTATTACGCTTTCTTTAAAGGATGGCTGCTTCTAAGCCAACCTCCTGGCTGTCTGTGCCTTTCCACATCGTTTCCCACTGAGCATAGATTTGGGGACCTTAGCTGACGGTCTGGGCTGTTTCCCTTTTCACGACGGACCTTATCACCCGCCGTGTGTCTCCCGTGCTTGCACTTGCTGGTATTCGGAGTTTGCATCGGGTTGGTAAGTCGGGATGACCCCCTAGCCGAAACAGTGCTCTACCCCCAGCAGTGATACACGAGGCGCTACCTAAATAGCTTTCGAGGAGAACCAGCTATCTCCGAGCTTGATTAGCCTTTCACTCCGATCCACAACTCATCCCCGTATTTTTCAACAGACGTGGGTTCGGCCCTCCAGTTAGTATTACCCAACCTTCAGCCTGGTCATGGATAGATCGCCCGGTTTCGGGTCTACACCTTGCGACTAAACGCCCTATTAAGACTCGCTTTCGCTACGCCTCCCCTATTCGGTTAAGCTTGCCACAAAATGTAAGTCGCTGACCCATTATACAAAAGGTACGCAGTCACCCCACGAAGGGGCTCCCACTGCTTGTACGCATACGGTTTCAGGTTCTATTTCACTCCGCTCTCCGCGGTTCTTTTCGCCTTTCCCTCACGGTACTAGTTCACTATCGGTCAGTAAGGAGTATTTAGCCTTGGAGGATGGTCCCCCCATATTCAGTCAAAGTTTCACGTGCTCCGACCTACTCGATTTCACTAGAAAAAGGTTTTCGTGTACGGGGCTATCACCCTGTATCGCCGGACTTTCCAGACCGTTCCACTAACCTTATCCTAGCTTAAGGGCTAGTCCCCGTTCGCTCGCCACTACTTAGGGAATCTCGGTTGATTTCTTTTCCTCCGGGTACTTAGATGTTTCAGTTCTCCGGGTTCGCTTCAGTGAGCTATGTATTCACTCAAAGATGACGTGCTTATGCACGCCGGGTTTCCCCATTCGGACATCTCTGGATCACAGCCAGTTTGCAGGCTCCCCAAAGCTTTTCGCATGCTACAACGTCCTTCATCGCCTCTTACTGCCTAGGCATTCACCGTATGCGCTTATTCACTTGACCATATAACCCGAATACGTCTGTACTTTGGTTATACTGTCAGCTGACATTTTCGCTGATTTTTTCTGCTTGAGAACGACATGCTGCCTGACCTCTGCCGTTCTCTTTCGAGAATGACGTCATTCAAACCGCAACTCGTTTTAGTTCGATCATTGCTGATCGTTACTATAGTTACAGATTTCCATATTGTTAAAGAGCTATCGGTACGAATACCAATGCTATAAAGTCTTTATCTACTCATTGAGATAAAACCTTATAGCGCTGACGTCCTAACATCGACTATCTACTTATGACGAACTGGTTTACCCTCAGCGTTCAGCATGATGGTGGAGCCAGGGAGGATCGAACTCCCGACCTCCTGCGTGCAAGGCAGGCGCTCTCCCAGCTGAGCTATGGCCCCTAAAACAGACTAAAGACCAAGACTCAAGCCAAAATCCGACTTCGCCCAATGTTCCACTCTAGCCAGAATCATTGTCTGTTCGTATTCGCCTTGTCGCTTTCGCCTTTTATGCGTTGGTGGGTCTGGGAGGAGTTGAACCTCCGACCTCACCCTTATCAGGGGTGCGCTCTAACCAACTGAGCTACAGACCCAGGTGCGTCTTTCAATCGAAATAATTTGTTGTGAGTACGTATGACAGTTACTCTGTCTTTGTAAGGAGGTGATCCAGCCCCAGGTTCCCCTAGGGCTACCTTGTTACGACTTCACCCCAGTCATGAATCACAAAGTGGTAAGCGCCCTCCCGAAGGTTAAACTACCTACTTCTTTTGCAACCCACTCCCATGGTGTGACGGGCGGTGTGTACAAGGCCCGGGAACGTATTCACCGCGGCATTCTGATCCGCGATTACTAGCGATTCCGACTTCACGCAGTCGAGTTGCAGACTGCGATCCGGACTGGGACCGGCTTTTTGGGATTCGCTTACTCTCGCGAGTTCGCAGCCCTCTGTACCGGCCATTGTAGCACGTGTGTAGCCCTACCCATAAGGGCCATGATGACTTGACGTCGTCCCCACCTTCCTCCGGTTTATCACCGGCAGTCTCCCTAGAGTTCCCGCCATTACGCGCTGGCAACTAAGGATAAGGGTTGCGCTCGTTACGGGACTTAACCCAACATCTCACGACACGAGCTGACGACAGCCATGCAGCACCTGTGTTCGAGTTCCCGAAGGCACTCTCTCATCTCTGAAAGATTCTCGACATGTCAAGGGTAGGTAAGGTTCTTCGCGTTGCATCGAATTAAACCACATGCTCCACCGCTTGTGCGGGCCCCCGTCAATTCATTTGAGTTTTAGCCTTGCGGCCGTACTCCCCAGGCGGTCAACTTAATACGTTAGCTCCACTACTAAGTTCTTTAAGAACCCAACAGTTAGTTGACATCGTTTACGGCGTGGACTACCAGGGTATCTAATCCTGTTTGCTACCCACGCTTTCGTACCTCAGCGTCAGTTTTAGTCCAGGGAGCCGCCTTCGCCACTGGTGTTCCTTCAGATCTCTACGCATTTCACCGCTACACCTGAAATTCCACTCCCCTCTACTAAACTCTAGCCTGCCAGTATCAAATGCAGTTCCCAGGTTAAGCCCAGGGCTTTCACATCTGACTGAACAAGCCGCCTACGCACGCTTTACGCCCAGTAATTCCGATTAACGCTTGCACCCTCCGTATTACCGCGGCTGCTGGCACGGAGTTAGCCGGTGCTTCTTGTATAGGTAATGTCAGTCTACCGGGTATTAACCGATAGGTATTCCTTCCTATTGAAAGTGCTTTACAACCCTCAGGCCTTCTTCACACACGCGGTATTGCTGGATCAGGCTTTCGCCCATTGTCCAATATTCCCCACTGCTGCCTCCCGTAGGAGTCTGGGCCGTGTCTCAGTCCCAGTGTGGCTGATCATCCTCTCAGACCAGCTATGGATCGTCGCCTTGGTAGGCCATTACCCTACCAACTAGCTAATCCAACATAGGCTCATCTATTAGCGCCAGGTCCGAAGATCCCCAGCTTTCCCCCGTAGGGCGTATGCGGTATTAGCGTGAGTTTCCCCACGTTGTCCCCCACTAATAGGCAGATTCCTATGCATTACTCACCCGTCCGCCACTCGTCAGCGCCCGAAGGCCTGCTACCGTTCGACTTGCATGTGTTAAGCATACCGCCAGCGTTCAATCTGAGCCATGATCAAACTCTTCAGTTTAATTTTAACTTGTTACTAAACAAGATTAGTAACCAATCTTGGCTCGACTACAGAACATCTTTTCTTGCGAATTGACGTGGTTTCTGTGTCGACTATCTCTATAACAGAGCATCGCCATCACACATACCCACACAAATTATTTCGATTTAGTTTGTTAAAGAGCCAGAGCACTTTGCCCTGTTGAGCCGACGTATTCTACAGCGTTTTCAGTTTCTGTCAAATTTATTTTTAAGTCATTTCAAAAAACCGAAACACCAAAAAAAAAAAACGAATCCACCAATCAACAGCCTCAAACCCGCCGAACCAAGCCGACCGCTTTACCACCAAAACCAAGTTGCTTTAGCAGTGAAGAGCCGTCCATTCTAGCCAGACATTGACTAAACGTCAAGCACTTATTTCGATCCGAGCAAATTTTCTTTTACCTACTTGATAAACATGCTTGGTTGGCGCCGAAATAATGGCTTTGGGATCTTCCAATTTTTCACCATCAATTTTTACCGCGCCTTGTTTAATCAGACGCAACGCCTCAGAAGTACTTTCCACCAACCCGGCAGCTTTTAGTAGATTAGCAATTGGCATCCCCTGGTCGCCGCCCTTAATTTGGACTTCCTCAATATTATCCGGCAGTACACCTCGCTGAAACCGCGCTTCAAAACTTTCCAGCGCCGTTTTTGCAGCTTGAAGCCCATGAAACCTAGTAACAACCTCCTGAGCTAGAGCGACCTTGTAATTTCTTGGATTTTCACCACCCGCGCATGCAGCGCGCCAATTCTCAATCTCTACCATTGGTTTAAAGCTCAATAACTTGAAATACCGCCACATCAGCTCATCGGAAATGGACATTATTTTGCCGAACATATCATCAGGTACATCGGCGATACCTATATAGTTATTTAGCGACTTGGACATTTTCTGCACGCCATCAAGCCCCTCCAAGATCGGCATAGTCAACACGACTTGCGGTTTTTGGCCGTAGCCTTCCTGCAACTGCCTGCCCATCAATAGATTAAATTTTTGGTCGGTACCACCCAGTTCGACATCGGCTTTCATGACCACCGAGTCATACCCTTGTATTAATGGGTATAGAAATTCGTGAATCGCAATAGGCTGTCCGCCTTTATAACGCTTACTGAAATCATCGCGCTCCAGCATTCTCGCCACGGTATTTCTTGCGGCCAACTGAATCAGCTCCGCACTTGTCATCGCACCCATCCATGCCGAATTGAACTTCACTTCGGTTTTATTGGGATCGAGGATCTTAAACACCTGCGCCTGATAGGTTTTCGCGTTTTCCACTACTTCTTCACGGCTCAACGGCTTACGTGTGACGTTTTTGCCGGTCGGGTCGCCTATCATTGCCGTGAAATCACCGATCAAAAATTGCACGTTATGGCCGGCATCCTGAAATTGCTTGAGCTTATTAATGAGCACTGTATGCCCCAGATGCAAATCGGGCGCCGTCGGATCAAAGCCGGCCTTAATTGTTAAAGGCCGATTTTCCTCCAGCTTTTTGAGCAAATCCGATTCCAGCAAAATTTCTTCTGCACCATAGCGCAGCTGAGCCAAGGTTTCTTGCAACAATGTCTTCTCCCGATAGCCTTAAGTTTTGGGCGCGCATTATAAGTGATGCAATTGTACGGAAGGATAAAAAATGGCCTTTTGTTGGCCTTGTGCACCAAAATTGCCTACAATGAAACGCTCGACAAACGATGAAGTGTGATTACTGTGAAGAACAGAATACTCAAATCGGTGCTACTAGGCACCTGCACCGTTGTTGCCGCCAGCGCAAGTTACGGATTGATACCGCATAAAGGTTTTGAAGATACAAAGACTTTGGAGCAAGACAGATTAATCTCATCCAAGATCAACCAATACACCAAATACGTAAAGCCACCTGAAGTCCAACACCTGGACATCACCGAAGAATTGGAACACACCGTCAAATCCGGTGAAAACCTTTCCAGCATTTTTTCAGCGTTAAATCTTAGCCGAGAAGATTTACACAAAATCATCCACGCCAACGCGGCCGGCAAACAGTTTGCCGATGTGGAACCTGGTCAGGACGTTGTTGCCACCCTCAATGCATCCGGCGAACTGGAACAGCTGACTTACAGCAAAAACCCTTTCGAAACGCTGATCGCCACCCGACATGACGACGAATTTGACGTAGAATTGCTCAGCAAAAAAGTCGACTACCAAATAGCCAGCAATAAAGGCACGATTGATTCTTCACTATTCGAAGACGGCAAAGAAGCAGGCCTGTCCGAAAAACTAATCCTCAAACTGGCAGATATTTTTGCCTGGGACATTGATTTTGCACTTAGCTTAAGAGATGGCGATCAATTTACTGTTGTCTATGAAAAACTTTTTGTAGACGGGAAAGAATTCGACACCGGCGAAATTCTCTCGGTTGAATTCGTCAACCAAGGCAAAACCTACACTGCCGTGCGTTATGAAGACAACCAAGGCAACTCTGGCTATTACACCCCGGACGGCAATGGTTTGCGTAAAGCCTTCCTGCAAACCCCAATGGACTTTGCCAAAATCAGCTCGCATTTTGATCTGCATCGCAAACATCCAATTCTGAATACCATCCGTGCCCACAAAGGCGTCGACTATTCGGCGGCAATTGGTACGCCCGTTAAAACCACTGGCGACGGTAAAATTGTATTCCGCGGTGTAAAAAACGGCTATGGCAATGTCGTGGAAATTGAACACGGTCAAAAATACTCGACTTTGTACGCGCACTTGTCAGGTTTCAAATCCGGCCAAAAACTCGGCAGCGCTATTAAACAAGGCGATGTAATCGGTTACGTTGGCAAAACCGGTTTGGCGACCGGTCCGCATTTGCATTATGAATTCCGCATCGACGGG
Organism: Methylomonas albis; assembly: GCF_014850955.1. Taxonomy (NCBI): domain Bacteria; kingdom Pseudomonadati; phylum Pseudomonadota; class Gammaproteobacteria; order Methylococcales; family Methylococcaceae; genus Methylomonas; species Methylomonas albis. The sequence goes on along the minus strand of NZ_JACXSS010000001.1, from coordinate 658,737 downwards.
CAGCATGTCAACCCGGTTACCGCCAAAATACCGCGCTCAATGCCTATGGACAATGCCATACTAGCCAAATTCAGAGCACAAACCCAGCCTTACATGGCACAACTCAAACAAGCGAAAGGCGACGCGGTAGTCGCGCAAAACTAAAACGGTGCCCGAGCTTTATATAGGCTTAATGTCAGGAACCAGCATTGACGGGATCGATGCTGGTTTGGTTGATTTTGCCGATGGCAAAATAAAGCTCCTCGCTTTCTATTACCAGCCGTTTTCCGCCGATCTCAGACAAAGAATCCAGAACCTAAGCCAACCCAACCAGCCCGTTTTGCTCACAGATTACGGCTCACTGGATAGCCAGATCGGCCACCTGTTTGGTACCGCCGCACTGACTTTACTCAGTAACGCCGATGTCCAGGCGAACGAGATCAAGGCTATCGGCAGTCACGGACAAACGGTTTATCACGCTCCGGAGACAGCCAATGGCTTCTCCCTACAAATCGGCGACCCGAACCGCATCGCCCAAGTTACCGGCATCACTACCGTAGCCGACTTTCGCCGCCGCGACATCGCTGTCAGTGGCCAAGGGGCTCCGCTGGTGCCGGCATTTCATCAAGCCGTTTTTGCTGACACTAACCAAGCCAGAACGGTGGTCAATATTGGCGGCATCGCCAACATAACAGCATTAAACGATAGACCGGTGAGTGGCTTCGATACGGGCCCCGGGAACGGCCTGATGGACTGGTGGTGCCAGCAACATTGTCAGAAAAATTATGACAGTAACGGCGACTGGGCAGCCCAAGGCCTCCCCCACGCGGCTTTGCTTGATGCGTTAAAAGACGACGACTACTTCCGGCTAGCGCCGCCGAAAAGTACCGGCAAAGAATATTTTTCACCGGCCTGGTTAAAACACAAGCTCAGCTTATTTCCCAGCCTCAAGGCCGAAGACATTCAAGCGACACTCTGCCAGTTCAGCGCCGACACTATCGCCGACGCCGTTCGCCAATATGCCCCCGATACGATGCAAACCTTAGTCTGTGGCGGCGGCGCACATAACGGTCAATTGATGACTCTTTTACGGAAACGCCTGGATATGCCGGTAATTTCCACAGCGGAACTGGGAATCGATCCCGATCATGTCGAAGCGATAGCGTTTGCCTGGCTGGCACGACAAACTATGAATAATTTGCCGGGAAATTTATGTAGCGTCACGGGCGCAAGCGCGCCCGTGGTTTTAGGTGGGATTTATCCGGGTAAAAACGGCTTAAGCTGAGAAAGACGAGCCGCAACCGCAAGTCGTCGTCGCATTAGGATTGCGAATTACGAATTGCGCGCCAGACAAGTCTTCCTTGTAGTCGATTTCGGCACCGCTAAGGTACTGAATACTCATCGAATCTATCAACACTGTTACGCCGTCTTTGACAATTTGCGTATCGTCTTCGTTTACATCTTCGTCAAAGGTAAAGCCGTATTGAAAGCCGGAACAACCACCACCACTGATATACACTCTCAGCTTAAGATTATCGTTACCCTCTTCCTGAATCAAACCCGCTACTTTTTGCGCGGCACTGTCGGTAAAAACAATAGGATCGGACATATAAAACTCTATAAGCAATTGAAAGATTAAATGATTATGACTATACCCAGTAATTCAGTCAAGAATTATCAACTATAAATTTCAGCCCACCCGAGAAAGCCTAAACAACGTAACAACCGGGTGAGTATTCGCAACAAATCTTGCTGAAACTTTATCGCAAACGCCGTCGCTTCGCCTAAAATCATAGATAGTCGACCGCTCGCAAAAAGCTCACTCACAATCGCTCGATACCAGGAGGCTTACCATGCTTATCACCTTCCTCAGACACGCTACCGCCGAAGATAGCAGCATGTCCATACCCGATGCGGATAGAGGCTTAATCGATAAAGGCGAAAAACAGGTGAAACGCGTGGCGGCATTTTGTTTAGCCAACGAATTGATGCCAGGATTAATTTATTGCAGTCCATTGTTACGCGCCCAACAGACCGCAAGAATCCTCAACCAGCGCCTGCCTGGCAGCCCTGCTCCACAAACCGTTGACTGGCTGGGTATCGATACTTCTGCACAAACCATCGTCACAGAACTTGCCAAACTGGCTGAACAAAGCATGAACGACGTTTGGTTGGTTGGGCACGAACCGGATTTCTCCGTTACCATTGCCCACTTACTCGGCACCGTTCCCGACAATATTATTATCAAAAAAGCTTCGCTAACCCGCCTGGATGCTGATATTGCGGATCAAACCTCGGCTAAATTGCTGTGGAGCATCCCTTGCGCATTGATGCGCTAAGGATAAACCCACCCAAATTTCAAGCCAATTTAAGCAAAGATCTCCTCGTCCAGCAGATAACAACCCGGATCCTCGGCCCAAAAATCGCCCGTCATTTGCTGGGCTCTCACGCGAGTATTGCCATTACAAATACTTTGATAATCGCAATCACCGCAACGGCCTTGTAACGGACGGGGCGAAGCTTTCAACCCGGCCATAAGCGGATCGCTGATGTCAGGCCAAATTTCAGAGAAAGGCCGTTTGCGCACATTGCCCAAACCGTAATGCCACCAAAACGTGTCGGGGTGGACATTGCCCAGGTTGTCGATATTGGCGACATTGACGCCGGAGGCATTGCCGCCCCATTGCTGAAGTTTGGCCTGAATATGCGCTGCTTGCTCGGGAAAGTGGCGCTTGACCCAATGCAGAAAATAAACCGCATCGGCGTCGTTGTTGCCGGTGACTACTTCCCGGCGCACCCCCTGTTGCTCCCAACTTAAAGACTTTGCGAACAAGCTATCCATGACCTGGCGGGTCAACTGAAACTCGGCGTCATCCTTACGATTTTTATTACCGCGGCCGCCGTAGTTCAGATGTGACAGATAGAATTTGTCGATGTCCTCGTCGTCCATCAATTTCAACAAATTACCGAAATCGTGGGCATTGTCCTGCGTCAAGGTAAACCTTACGCCAGCTTTGATACCGTGGTCGCGGCACAATCTAATACCGGCCAGTGAGGCGTCGAACGAACCTTGTTTTTGCCGAAATGTGTCGTGAGCCTCGCGGAGTCCGTCCAGACTGATGCCAATATACTGATAGTCGATGGCGGCGATCTGCTCGATATTGGTTTGGTTGATCAAGGTACCGTTGCTAGACAAGGCCACATAAAAGCCCATGTCGCGGGCGCGCTGCGAGATAGCGAAAATATCCGGATGCAACAGCGGCTCGCCGCCCGACAGGATCAACACGGGTACTTTGAAGGCTTTCAGGTCGTCCATCACCGTGTAAATCTCCGGCGTGCTCAATTCTCCAGGGAAATCGATGTCGGCCGACGTGGTGTAACAATGTTTGCAGGTCAGATTACAGCGGCGGATCAAATTCCAGATCACCACCGGTCCGACGGGTTTGCGTGGTATTGTCAGTGGGGTGGGATGCAGCAGTTCGCGCATGTATTGGCTCAGTCTGAACATACACTAGCCTCCGATGCGCAAACCGGTTTTTTTCAGAATTTTAGTGCTGTACAACACCTCATGGCTACGCGCATGCTCGCCCAATAAGTCGGCGATAATCGCCACCTGCTGATCGGCGTCCTGCTCGGTTTTGCCGTGCACCATGGCGAACAGGCTGTAAGGCCAATCCGGCAGATGCCGGGGGCGCTGATAACAATGACTGACGAAGTTCAGGCTCGCAACCTGACGACCAAGCGCGTCTACTTGATTGTCGTCGACATCCCACACCGTCATGCCATTAAAGCGATAACCCAATTTGTAATGATTGGGCACAGCGGCAATGCGGCGAATGACGCCGGTCTGTTGCATCTCGGCCATGCTCAACATGACTGCTTGAGCGGACAAGCCCAGTTGCTCGGCGACGGCTTGATACGGCTCGCTAACCAAGGGCAAGCCGGCCTGGGTAGCGTGGATAATTTTTCTGTCTATCTCATCGATTGGCATCAGGCTTCCAATTGCAAACCAACATAGTATTCGTTGATCTTCGGCATGTTGTAGACGGTCAGGCCCGTCAGACGTTCGATTTCGGCGATCACTTTTAGCACCTGCTCGGTTTGCTCGGTAGCCAGCACAAACCACATGTTCAGCGCATGATTGCGGGCATAGTTATGCGCCACTTCCGGAAAGGCATTGACGATCTCGGTCACCTCGTCGAAGCGCTCATCCGGCACTTTCAGCGCGGCCAAGGTCAAGGCCCCTCCCATTTGTTCGGCGTGATACATGGGCCCGAAGCGCGACAACACCCCGTCGGCCAGCATGGTTTGCAATCTTGATAACAAGTCAGATTCTGCCATGCCCAATTCCTTGGCAACCCGTTGATAAGGCGCTGCACAGATGGGAAAACCCAGTTGTAAGCGGTTGATGATGGTTTTATCGACGCTGTCCATGATGATTCAATTAGGTGATTTTTGAGAAAGTTTGTACCGATTGTTAATGCCAAATATGTCGTTCGCTGAGCGGAGCCGAAGCGAACAATTGACTTCGGCTCCGCTCAGTCAACGGCAATTTGCTTGGTTTGGGTACATTTATCGCCATAAATCGCCTTAGAGGGCTTGTAGTTCGAATGCCGTCTGGCTGGATGCAAATGCCTCCGCAGCGGTACGAGTGGCTTGATCGGCTTGCGGCTCGCGGCGGGAATACAACGCGCCGCGCTGTTTGAAGCAACGTCGGCTAAACAGCACTTCGAAAGGGTAATCGCTTAAATCACAGGCATAACGCAGTTCGGCCCACTGTGTCATCACCACGTCCCGGCTTTTGCCGTGAATCATGCAATACAGGTTATAGGGCCATACCTCAGCCTGACGCGGGCGTTGATAACACAGATTCACGCAAGCCTGCTGGCTAATCAAAACGCCGATCCGCGCCACGTGCTGGTCCGGGACGTCCATTACGATCATTGCATTCGCCTGGTAACCCAGTTGGCGATGCTTAACCACCACGCCCCAGCGCTTGATCAAACCTTGCGTCTTCAAGCGCGCCAAGCGCTCAATCACGTCTTGTTCGCTTATTGCCAGTTGCGCCGCTATGGCCGCATAGGGCCGCGCAGCGATGGGCAAACCAGCCTGGACAGTTGCAATCAGTTGATAATCGACATCATCAATCATGCAGATTCAATTCAAAGCCGAGGTTAATAAAATAGTCAGCCAACATTGGTAACAACATGGCTGGATACCCGGTCTGGGTTTCGATGTCGGCGATCACCGTATTTAGATGCGCTTCGCTATCGGCTATCGCGACAAACCATAAATTGAAACGGTTTTCGCGTTCATAGTTATGGTTGACTTCCGGGTGGGCGCTCACCAGTTCGGCTACCCGAGCCAAATCGGTTTCCGGAACCGCCATTGCCACTAAGGCACTAGTGCCGATATGATTTGGCGCGATCACCGGGCCGATACGACTGATCATTTGCAGCTCGGACAAAGCATGAAAGGCATTCAATACCTCGTCTTCGCTGACCCCAAGCTGTTCGGCAATATCGCGATACGGTGTTGGGCTGAGTGGGAAATCCTGCTGGTAATCGTTGAGCAGGCGTTTATGTAAGGGCGCCAGCATGTTTACCAACCTATACGATTGGCGCGGTCGCTAAAGAAAACCCCGCTGGGCTTATACGCCGGCAAGCGGGCCGTTTCGGCAAAGGTTTCGGTGTCGTAAACCATCACGCTATCTTCGTCGCGCACCGCCAGCCAAACCGCCTCGCCCCGCGGGCTAAATTCCATATGCAGCACGGCTTTGCCGGGTTGCAGGGTTTTGATGATATTAAAATCCTTGACGTCTATCACCTGCACAGTCTGATTATCCGGGAAGGCGAAATTCACCCACATCTGCCGACCATCCGGTCGTCCGCTGACGAACACCGGCTGACCGGCGACCGGAATCCGCTTCACCAACGCCCAATCGCGCTTGTCGATAACCAGCACTTCATGCTGGCCGATGGCCGGCACGAATAGCCAATCGCCGGCCATGGTCCAGCCTTCCAGATGCGGCATTTTGTAGACCGGCAGTTGTTCGTCGTCTTTGCCGTAATCTTCCAGGATAGGCTCCACACCTTTTTCCGGCTGCCACAAATCCAGCAAAGCCAAACCCTTCTCGCCAAACAGGCCGGCGGCGTAGTAATGGCCGTCGGGACTTAGCAAGGCATCGTAGGGTTGTTTGCCGATATCCTTAAATTTTTTGACGCTGGGTTCACGCGGGTTTTTGGCGTCGATCAGCCAAATTTCGTTGGCCTCGAACAGGCTGCAGACAAAATGTTGGCCGGGGGCGTCGACTAGGCCGACGACTTTGGAAAGCTTATTTTCCTCACCGTAGCTTGCCGGAATCTCGGCCAGTTGTTCCAGGGTGTCCGCCGAAAAGATTTTTACCCCACCCGGCGTGTAATTGGACACAGCAATCAATTTGCCGTCCTGAGAAATCGCCCCGCCAATACTGTTGCCGGCTTGAATCACCCGTTTGTCGATTTTATCTAGCAGTAAATCGATCTTGGTCAGACCGCCATCGCGGCCGAATACATAGGCGTAGCGCTGATCGCGGGAAAACACCACCGAAGCATGCGACAAATCCCCCAAGCCTTCGATACGGCTGAGCACTGCTGGCTTACTGGTGTTGACGATTTGGACACTGGCGGTTTCGCGTTCGATCACAACGCCGAGATCGCCGGTAGCGCGCAAATCGCCACTGGCTTCGCAAACCCACAATAACGAGACAGCAATGATAACTTTACGAATTATTTGGTTCATATGGACGCCAAGAGAAATTGTTAATGCCCGCACCATTGATCCTCGCAAGGTCGCCCGTCATTGTCACCATCAGTCACACTGCCAGGGCAATTATTCAAATAAAACATTGCCTCTTCGCATGAATTCATTTGCGTACACCGCGTTTTGCCTTCGCATGTAAATTTCGTAGCAGCTTGTATTTCAGGCTGTTCTGTTACTTGGTAACTGATCTCAGAGACAGTTGATGGCCTAGAAATAGCAATCTCACGACTTTTAAATTTATCCACCGCAAACCCAACGACAAGCGCGACAATAACAATAGTACTAAAAATTGATCGATAGCTACTGTTTCTATGCCTGTATGCGCGAGCCTTATGAGGTTGGGGTTTAAGTGCATTTTTTCGCGGAGCTACTGGGGCAGGTTTCACGAGCTTCCGCTCTGTGAATACGCTTTTCGTCCCTTCGATAGTTACGCCAACTGCTCTTTTTTGGCCTGTGAGGTCAATTATTACATCGAAATAAACTATGTCTCTTTCAACCGGCCTTCGGATTGCATCTTTCAAAGACGATATATGAAAAAACACATCGTCACTGCCATCGGCGGGAGTAATAAAACCATACCCTTTGTCATCCATCCAACGCTTTAAAATACCTTTTTGCACACTAATCGAATCTAAGGTTGCCGTAAGCGTTGAATCAGCCAGCCGGTTTCATCGACCGTTAAAAAAGCCCGCCAAGGCGGCATCGCCGTCCCGGCGCGACCGTTTTGGATGGCATCCAGTAAGAGGTCATCGCGCTTGTCGATCAATGCTTCCGGCATCAATGATGGCCCCAAGCCGCCTTTCGGCGGCAGGCCATGGCAGGAGCCGCAATCGTGTTTAAGCATATTCAACAATTCCTGCTGCCTGTGCGGATTAGGTTGTTCCGCAAAGGCGCAGGGTGATAGCAAGCCAATTAACAGCCAGCAATAACGCATTAACTAGGGTTTAACGCTGCCATAATACGCGGCGATGTCATTGATTTCCGCATCGGTCAAAGAGCCGGCAATCGCATTCATGATCTCGGATTTCCGAGTCTTGTCGCGATATTGTTTGATCGCGGTTTTCAAATACTCTGGATCTCGTCCGCCCAAAGGTGGAAACGGCGCATCGGCGCTGGGCATCCGGATGCCGTGGCATTGCGCGCAGACCGCGCCGGCCTTGGCTTGGCCGACATACAAACTGGTCGCCTGCGCGCTACCGACGGCCAACAATCCCGCCAGCAGCGACACGATTAAATGAGTCATCTTCATTTTGCTTGCTCCATTTCGTCGGGTGACAAGCCGCGCGTCATGTATTTAACCCGGCCGCGCGAGAATATTCCTGCCGGGCTTTCCATCGGTACGCTGGCGACTTTTTGCAAGGTGTTGGAATCGTACACTACCACTTCGTCACCGTTGTAACCGGCGCTGATATACAGGAATTTACCGTCGGCGCTGTATTCAGGGAAGTATGCGTGACCGCCGACATCCAGCGTTCTAGCCACTTCCAGGGTTTTCTTGTCGATCAATTGCACGGTGCGGGCGCGTCTGTCCTTGCTGATGATGTCAACCGCGACATAAGGCGCGTTGGCATGTGCAGCAGGCGATTCGGTGCCGCCGGAAACCGGCACTTGTTTGACGACTTCCATTTTGTCCAGATCCCAAACGCTGACTACGGTTTTATCGCAATCGCCGAAGTTGGTACCAAAGCCCAAGGTGCGGCCGTCGACTTTAACCGCTGAACCGCCGCCCACGTGCGGCACGCAACCGGCTTCCAGTTTTTTGATGATTTCGCGTTTTTCCAGATCGATGGCCGCCACGATGCTGTCGTCATAAGACGCAATCATCAACTTTTTGCCGCCGTGCGTCAGGAAGGCGTCGTGCAAATGCCGGCCCACTTTCTCAATGCGGGTCACCGGGAAGCCTTCTTTGTTTAAATCGATCACCCAAACCTGACCGGCATTTTCCAGCGCAATCGCGAAAATGTCCGCATAGGGGGTGCCGATGATCATGCCGGAATCGGACGAGACGTGCTTACCATCGGGATCGGTGCCTTCGAGTTCAAAGGCTTTTAGGGGCTCCAGGGTGTCGGCATTCAGTATCACGGCGTTATGCGGCACGAAAGAGCCGGCCATGATGTATTTACCGTCGCGCGAGACGCCAATACCGGGGCCATTCCAGCCGGTTTTGATGCTGCGCACCGCTTGCATGGAATATAAATCAACTTTAAAAATTTCGGCGGTATCGGTTTTGACGTAAGCCCAGCGCGGATTGGCCGGGTTGAATTCAATGATATGCGCGGCAGTGCCGGTGGGTACTTCGCCGACTTTTTGATGAGTAGAGCTATTAATAAAGATCGCTTTGGAGCCTTCGCCACGACCGTATTTGCCGCGCGCCGCCACCCCAATCAGATTTTCGAATTTATCGTCGATTTGGAAGCTAGGCTTGGCCGGCAAGGTGCTTTCGTCTTTAACATAGACTTTCAACGACTTTTTCATATCGTCGATCGTCCAGGCCGGATTGGGTTGTTTGGGGGTTTCTTGCAGGTGTTTAATCACGCCGCGGATTTGGTCATCATCAAGTTTGCCATAGAACGGCGGCATTAAAGTGTCAAAGCTGCCAGCCATCACGATGGTGCGCAAGGCTGTGGGGCTGCGGCCTTTCAACGTGGCTGAATTCAGCGCTGGCGCCAGATAGCCACCGTGATCGGAACCGTGGCAGCTGGCGCAATTGTCTTGATAAAGTTTGTGAAAATCGTCGGATTTTGCTACTGCCGCCCCGGATGACAGCAGCATGGCGATGGAACTCGCCAGTAGGGATTTATTGAGTGTTTTTATAGTATTTTTCATTTAAATTTCCTGCCACCCGCAAGTGAAAAAAAGAGCCAACTTGGTGCATTAAACCATAAAAGACCAGGACGAACAGCCACCCGGTTTAGCATGGTAAAATAACAACTTGTTGACTCCAGGCCGATGTTATAAAGTAATATTTCGATTCGCTATCAATTTACCCCCTGAACCATCGCCTTGTCAACTTTGTGGGTCACGATGAGAATGCAATTTATGCAACAAACTGATATTTATGAACTTATTGAGTGCATGACCACTTTGATCCGCTCCGAGGAACGGAAAAAATGTACGGAACTAGGCTTGCAACCCGTACACTTCCAGGTGCTCAATTACCTCTCGCGCTGTAACAAGTACAGTAATACGCCGGCGGCTGTGGCCAATTATTTGGGCATGACGCGCGGCACCGTGTCGCAATCGCTGATTATTCTTGAGAAAAAGGGTTATATCGGCAAAACCCCGGATGCCAACGACAAACGCGTGGTGCATTTGCAATTGTTAGCCGAGGGTGCGGCGGTATTGCAGCAAGCTCGCCCATCCGACCTGTTTCACGGCGCCACCGCAATCCTGCGCAGCAGTGATTCTCCGCCATCCGATGCCAATGTGTTTCAACAAGCACTCACAGCCCTGCAAAAAGCCAACCAATCACAATCATTCGGCGTCTGCAAAACCTGCCGTAATTTCAGCGAAAAGGACGGCGGATTTTTCTGTCAACTTACTCAGGAAAAGCTCAGCAATGAGGATAGCGAACAAATTTGCCAGGAGCACAAGCCTGTCTAACTATCCGAACGGGCCGCAGATAGACAGTAAACAAATCCTCGCCCGACTTATAACCAGCCATTTCGCGGCTCGATTTGGGATTTAATATGCCTATACCTCGCATAGCGTTTACACCCGGCGAACCGGCCGGCGTCGGCCCGGATTTATGCGTACAACTCGCGCAACAGGAACAGGCTTGCCAACTCGTTGCCATTGCTGACCCGGAATTATTAAAGCAACGGGCGGAACAACTTGGTGTGCCGCTGACCATTCAACTTTTCGACATCGATCAAGCTGTCAACAAGCAGCAAGCCGGCACCATAACCGTACTGCCAATCAGCTTAAGCGAGCCAGCCGTTTGCGGACGTCTCAACTCCGCCAATAGCCGATACGTTCTGGAAACCATCCGCCAAGCAACTTTAGGCTGCATGAGCGGCGCATTTGCGGGAATGGTTACCGGCCCAGTGCAAAAAGGTGTAATCAACGACGCCGGTATCCCGTTCAGCGGTCACACCGAATTTATCGCCGACCTGACCGGCGGCACACCGGTCATGATGCTGGCCACACCCGGTCTGCGCGTCGCGTTGGCGACTACCCATTTACCCTTGTCGGAGGTAAGCGTGGCAATCACTGAGGAATCCTTGGCGACAATCATCCGCTTGCTGAACCGCGACCTGAGACAACGTTTCGCAATAGACCAACCAAAAATACTAGTCTGCGGCCTAAATCCGCACGCCGGCGAAAGCGGCCATCTGGGCCGCGAGGAAATCGAGACCATCGAGCCGACTTTGGAGCGCTTGCGTGGCGAAGGCATCATACTTTACGGCCCACTTCCTGCTGATACCTTGTTTACCCCAAAATACCTGGATATCGCCGACGCGGTCCTGGCGATGTATCACGACCAAGGCCTGCCGGTACTGAAATACAAAGGCTTCGGTCAAGCCGTAAACATCACCCTCGGCCTACCCATCATCCGCACCTCGGTCGACCACGGCACCGCGCTGGACCTGGCCGGCACCGGCAAAGCCAACCTCGGCAGCTTGCAGTTTGCGTTGCAGACTGCGCTGGATATGATTCCTCACTTATCAAACTAAAAATGACCCACACCGCCCGCAAACGCTTTGGCCAGAATTTTCTGCACGATCACAGCATCATTTATAACATTCTGGCCAGTGCCCATCCGCAGGCTAGCGAACATTGGGTGGAAATCGGCCCCGGCTTGGGCGCACTAACGCTGCCTTTACTGGAGTCCGGCGCAAAACTCGATGTGGTCGAGCTGGACCGGGACCTAGTCAGCCGCTTGCAAAAACAATTTGCCGGCCACAGCAATTTAACCGTGCATAGCGCCGACGCTTTGAAGTTCGATTTTGTCGCTTTGGCGCAAGCCGGCGAAAAACTGCGCATCATCGGCAATCTGCCTTACAACATTTCCACGCCGCTAATGTTTCATCTGTTGGAGACCACCGACTGCGTTGAGGACATGCTTTTTATGTTGCAAAAAGAGGTCGTGGACCGGATTTGCGCCGAACCGGGCAGCAAGAAATATGGCCGGCTCAGCGTGATGATGCAGTATTACTGCGAAACCGAATTGCTGTTCGACGTACCGCCGGAAAGTTTCGACCCTATCCCACAAGTAATGTCGGCCATCGTTCGACTGACCCCACATGCGCAGCCCCCAGTCACTATCCCGGACCTGAAAAGCTTTAGCCAATTGGTGACCCAAGCATTTTCGCAACGCCGCAAGACCATTCGCAATTCGTTAAAGAATTTTATCAGCGAACAAGACATCATTGATTTGGGCATTGATGCCAATCTACGAGCCGAATCGATCAGCTTGGCGGAGTTTGCCTTGCTGAGTTCACACATCCAAGCAGACATTGCCGGTTAGTTTTACCACGGCCCAATCCGCAGCTCCGGACAACATTTGGCGGCATTCGCAGGGCAAGTACGATAAAATGCCGCATTTTTCCGCCAGGCTCACGAATTGATGCGCTTGAGCCGGCTCTCTTTATATATAAAGGCAACCAGCCTGATTCATACACTGGAGTGATTGATATGCGCATTATCCTGTTAGGCAGCCCCGGTTCGGGCAAAGGCACCCAAGCTCAGTTTCTCACCGAGAAGTTTGCGATTCCGCAAATTTCCACAGGCGATATGCTGCGCGCCGCCGTTCGCGCAGGCACCCCACTGGGTATTGAAGCCAAAAAAGTCATGGATGCCGGCGGCCTGGTGTCTGACGAGATTATTCTGGGCCTGATCAAAGAACGCATTGCCCAGGACGACTGCCAAAACGGCTTTTTGCTGGACGGCTTTCCGCGCACCATCGCTCAGGCTGAAGGCTTGGCAAAAATGGGCGTGGAATTGGATCATGTGATTGAAATCGCCGTTGATGACGAGGAAATCATTAAACGCATGAGCGGCAGACGCGTGCACATGGCCTCCGGCCGTACCTATCACGTAATTTTCAACCCGCCGAAACAGGAAGGCTTGGACGACGCCACCGGCGAAGCCTTGATCCAACGTGACGATGACCAGGAAGAAACCGTGCGCAAACGCCTGAGCGTTTATCACGATCAAACCAAACCGCTGGTCGGCTTTTATTCCGCACCCGATCAAAACGCTAAATTCGCTTCGATTGCCGGCGTCGGCTCGGTGCAAGACATTACCGACAAAGTGTTCGCGGTGTTGGCATAAAAACTTAGTAGGGTACGCAATGCGTACCTTTTAGCTTTCGGTACGCGATGCGTGCCCTACAGTAGAGAAATCCAAATGGCTGGTAAAACCTTATACGACAAACTCTGGAACGACCACGTCGTTCATACCGAAGACGACGGCTCGTGCCTGATTTACATCGATCGGCAATTGCTGCACGAAGTAACATCCCCGCAAGCCTTTGAAGGCTTACGTCTGTCCGGCCGCCAACCTTGGCGCATCGCCAGAAACTTGGCCGTTGCCGATCACAACGTGCCGACCACTGACCGCGACAAAGGCATCGCTGACCCGGTTTCAAGATTGCAAGTCGAGACCTTGGAAAACAACTGCAAAGAGTACGGCATTACCGAATTTGATATGAGCGATATTCGCCAAGGTATTGTGCATGTGATCGGTCCTGAGCAGGGAGCCACTCTGCCTGGCATGACCATCGTCTGCGGCGACTCGCATACCTCTACGCATGGTGCTTCTGCGGCCTTGGCGTTTGGTATCGGCACCTCGGAAGTTGAGCATGCACTGGCCACCCAATGTCTGGTGCAGAAAAAAGCCAAAAACATGTTGATCAAAGTCAATGGCAAAACCGGTCCTGGCGTTACTGCCAAAGACATCGTGTTGGCGATCATCGGCCAAATCGGTACCGCTGGCGGTAATGGCTACACCATCGAATTTGGTGGCGATGCGATTTGGTCTTTGTCGATGGAAGGCCGGATGACGGTCTGCAACATGGCCATCGAAGCGGGCGCTCGTGCCGGTTTGATCGCGGTCGACGACATTACCATCGATTATTACCAAGGCCGTCCCTATGCGCCTAAAGGCGACGACTGGAACATGGCGGTACGTTATTGGCAAAACCTGCGTTCCGACAGCTACAACGGCGATTTATTCGATAAAGTCATCAATATTGATGCCGCTGGGATCAAGCCACAAGTCAGCTGGGGTACTTCACCGGAGATGGTAGTGGCAGTCGATGCCAACGTGCCCGATCCCGCCCAGGAAGCCGATCCAGTCAAGCGGCAAAGCATCGAGCGGGCTTTACAATACATGGGCTTGCAAGCCGGTCAAAAAATCACCGACATCAAGCTGGACAAAGTCTTTATCGGTTCCTGTACCAATTCACGGATCGAAGACTTGCGCGCCGCTGCGGCCGTGATCAGAGGCCGAAAAAAAGCGGCTTCCGTGAAACAGGTATTGATCGTGCCCGGCTCGGGCTTAATCAAACAACAAGCGGAAGCGGAAGGTCTGGACAAAATCTTCACCGCCGCTGATTTCGAATGGCGCGATCCCGGCTGTTCGATGTGCCTGGCGATGAACGCCGACCGCCTGGAAGCCGGCGAACATTGCGCATCGACGTCGAATCGTAACTTTGAAGGTCGCCAAGGCTACGGCGGCCGTACCCACTTGGTCAGCCCAGCCATGGCCGCGGCGGCAGCGATTGCCGGTCATTTCGTTAACGTTGCGGAGGATGTCGCATGAAAGCTTTTACTACCTTGACCGCGTTGGTTGCGCCGTTGGACCGCGCCAATATCGATACAGACGCGATTATCCCCAAGCAGTTTTTGAAATCGATTCGCCGCGCCGGTTTTGGCCCGTATTTGTTCGATGAATGGCGTTATCTGGATAGAGGCGAGCCGGAAATGGATTGCACTAACCGGCCTTTGAACAAAGACTTCGTGCTGAATCAAGCCAAATACCAAGGCGCGCAAATCTTGCTGACCCGCGAAAACTTCGGTTGCGGTTCCTCGCGCGAGCATGCGCCATGGGCTCTGGAAGATTACGGATTCCGGGCAATTATCGCCCCGAGTTTTGCCGATATTTTCTTTAACAACTGCTTCAAGAACGGTATTTTGCCTATCGTGTTGCCAGCCGAAACCGTCGATCTATTGTTCAAGGAGGGCGTAGACGGTTATCAGCTAACCATCGATTTGCAGGCGCAAACCATCACCACGCCTAGCGGCCAAAACATTGGCTTTAGCGTCGATGAAAACCGCCGCTTCCGTTTGATGAATGGTCTGGACGATATTGCGTTGTCACTACAACACGCCGACAAAATTAAAACCTATGAAGCTGAGCGCGCCAAACGCGCCCCGTGGTTGTTCAAAGACGCATAAGCTCCATTGAAAGGTAAAAAAATGCCCAAAAAAATTGCAGTCCTGGCTGGCGACGGCATCGGACCGGAAATTGTTGCCGAAGCGATCAAAGTTTTAAGTTTTCTGAATACCGACATGAATTTGGGTTTGGTATTTGAGAACGCTTTGATCGGCGGCGCCGCGTATGATGCTTTCGGCACCCCGTTGCCGCAAACCACGCTGAATCTGTGCAAAAACGCTGACGCGGTATTATTGGGTGCGGTCGGCGGTCCTAAGTGGGAACCGCTAGCGCATGCGATACGTCCGGAGCGCGGCTTATTGGGTATTCGCTCCGAGCTAAATCTATTTTCTAATCTGCGTCCGGCGATTTTGTATCCGCAACTGGTCGATGCCTCGACCTTGAAACCGGAAGTTGTCATGGGCTTGGACATCATGATCGTCCGCGAACTGACCGGCGGCATTTATTTCGGGCAGCCGCGCGGCGTGCATGTGGCGGAAAACGGCGAAAAAGTCGGTATCAATACCAAGATTTACAGTGAGTCGGAAGTCCGTCGCATCGCCCATTCCGCATTCAAGATTGCGCAAAAGCGTCACAAAAAACTCTGTTCGGTGGACAAAGCCAATGTGCTGGAAGTCACCGAATTGTGGCGTAACGTGATGACCGAAGTGGGCAAGGACTATCTGGACGTACAACTGAGCCATATGTATGTCGACAACGCCGCGATGCAACTGGTGCGGGCACCGAAACAGTTCGATGTGATCGTTACCAGCAATATGTTCGGCGATATTTTGTCCGACATCGCGGCGATGCTGACCGGTTCCATCGGTATGTTGCCCTCGGCTTCCTTGGATGCCAACGCCAAGGGCATGTACGAGCCGATACACGGTTCCGCGCCGGACATTGCCGGCCAGGGTATCGCCAATCCATTGGCGACCATTTTGTCGGTCGCGATGATGCTGCGTTATACATTTAATCAGCCGGAAGCCGCCGAGCGCATCGAACATGCTGTGAACACCGCATTGGACAGTAAAGTCAGAACCGCGGATATTTACTCGGAAGGCATGATCAAAGTCAGCACTTCCGGCATGGGCGATGCCGTACTCAACGCCTTAAAAGGATAAGCAATATGTCTAAAACTTATGATGTAGCAGTCGTCGGCGCCACTGGCGCGGTCGGCGAAACCATGATTTCCATTTTGGAAGAACGCAACTTTCCGGTCGGAAAAGTATATGCCTTAGCCAGTGAGCGCTCGGCCGGCAAACGCATCCCTTTTAAAGACGGCTCGCTGGTCGTCGAAGATTTGGCGACGTTCGACTTTTCCAAAGTGCAGATCGGCCTGTTTTCTCCGGGTGCATCGGTGTCCGCAGAATACGCACCCAAAGCCGCTGCCGCCGGTTGCGTGGTGATCGACAATACCTCGCAATTTCGCTACGACGACGACATTCCGTTGGTGGTGCCGGAAGTCAATCCGGAGAAAGTCGCCGATTACAAAAATCGCGGGATTATCGCCAATCCCAATTGTTCTACCATCCAGATGCTGGTTGCGTTGAAACCGATCTACGATGCTGTGGGCATCAGCCGGATCAACGTCGCCACCTATCAAGCCGTTTCCGGCACCGGTAAGGAAGCAATCGAGGAACTGGCGACGCAAACCGCCAATCTATTGAACGCCAAACCGGTAACGCCCAGCGTCTATCCGAAACAAATTGCTTTCAATGTATTGCCGCAAATCGATGTATTCATGGACAACGGCTATACCAAAGAAGAAATGAAAATGGTCTGGGAAACTCAAAAAATCCTCGGCGATGCCGATATTCTGGTTAATCCGACCGCTGTGCGGGTGCCGGTGTTTTTTGGACACTCGGAAGCCGTGCATATCGAGACTAAACAGAAAATCTCCGCCGAACGGGTGCGGGAGCTGTTGGCGTCGACCCCCGGCATCACCTTACTGGATGAACGGGAGAACGGCGGTTATCCCACTGCAGTGACCGAATCGTCCGGCAACGACGACGTGTTTGTCGGCAGAATTCGCGAGGATATTTCGCATCCGACCGGCATCGATCTCTGGGTCGTCAGCGACAATGTCAGAAAAGGTGCGGCGCTTAACAGTGTGCAAATAGCCGAAGTCCTGGTAAAAAGCTACATCTAGTCTACGCTTAGCTCTGTGTTTTATAGTGGGTCAGTAAGTACCGAGGTATTACAAGTGAAGGAAAGCAATGTGAGCAATTTAACTAAAGCCTTAGCGGTTGTGTCGTTACTGGCACCAGTCAGTGCCCAACCCTTAGGTATCGGCGAAATTGAGTTACATTCGGCCCTTAACCAAAAACTCGATGCCGAAATCAGGCTGAGCGTTGCACCCGGAGAAAACCCTTCCGATGTCACGGTAAAATTGGCCCCACCGGAAAAGTTCGACCAAGCCGGCGTGGTTTGGAATTATTTTTTATCCAAAATCAAGCTGGAACCGGTGATCCAAGCAAACGGCTCCATTATTGTGAAAGTCTCGTCGCGGGAAGCCTTAACAGAACCCTTTCTGGATTTCCTGCTGGAAGTGACTTGGCCGCAAGGCAGCATGATGCGCGAATTCACATTGCTCATCGACCCGCCGACAGCGTATAACCAACCAGTAATTCCTGTTGCGGAAACTAGTGGTTACAGCGCCGAGCCTATAGAACCGGTGGCGCGCCCTGCTAAGAGAACCCGAACTGCGCCCAAACGCGCAGTCCGCGCCGAGTCTAACGATAGCATTACCCCACAGACACCGACCAGCGGCGAATTCGGCCCCATCCAAAAATCAGACACTTTGTGGAGTATCGCCACTCAAGTGGGTCAGGACAAAAACATTCCGACCCAGAAAATGCTTACCGCGTTGTACAAAGCCAACCCGGACGCATTTAACAATGGCAACATAAATTCCTTGAAAGAAGGCGCCACGTTAAAGATTCCTGAGCCGGACGCGATCATGAATCCTGCGCAAAGACAAGCACAAAATGAGCGCAAAGCGGCCGGCAAGCAGGTCAAACCGGAAACCACTCAAACCGAAACGCCTAAGAAAGCGCTTGAACTGGTTGCGCCTACCGAAGCCAAGGCAGCGGGCACCGGCGCGATAAAAACCGAACAAAACTCGGCTGCAGCAGCTCATCCCACTGTACACGGTACCACCGATCAGGCACCTGATGGGAAAGATCTGGAGCTGCAAGCCCGCATCGAAAAACTAGAGCAACAACTGGGAATGATGCAACAGCTGCTGGCCTTAAAAGATCAGCAGCTCGCTACCTTACAAAACAACAAACAAGCACAAACTACCGTTCAACCGGCTCCGGGCGAATCAGCCCAACAGCCGACGCAACCGACCCCACAGGCACCCGCCGTTACCGCTGAACCACCAGCTCCGCCCGTAACAACCACACCGCAACCACCGATTACCGAACCTGTAGTTGTTGCACCGCCAACGCCTAAGCCTGTTGCTCCTCCGGCTCCCAAGGTTACACCGCCTCCGGCGCCCCCGATTGTTGCTGAAGACGAAGGCCTGTTTGGATCAGACGCTTATTATTGGGTTGCAGGCACTTTAGGCACTGGCATTTTTGGATTTCTGGGCTGGTTATTGTGGCGCAAACGTAAAATCGACGAGCGCACCAACACCGAAAGCATGTTCGCATCGGCCAGCCAAATTCGTCTGCCAGATTCCGAAAGCAGCTTGTCCGTACCCATCATGGACATCAGCAGCACCGACGAATACGATGTCGGCACGGTAGGTGAAAGTTCGTTTATCAGCGACTTTACCCCTAGCGATTTCGATGCATTCGATACCGATCAAAACGAAGTAGACCCTATCTCGGAAGCCGACGTTTACTTGGCGTATGGTCGCTACCAGCAAGCGGAAGAGCTTATTCGCCATGCGATAAGCGAACAACCTAACCGTGACGAGTGCAAACTGAAATTGCTGGAAATCTATTATGCCAGTGAAAACAAAGACAGTTTTGCCAGTTACGCTCAAGAACTAGCCGATGCCGGCAAACAAGCAGATAAGCCATTCTGGAAAAAAGTCTCAGACATGGCGAAAGAAATCGTTCCTGATTTAGCGTTGTTTGGTGGAAGCTTTGCTGCCACTACAGCGCCAATCAGCAAAAATGACACAAGTGTCAACATCACAGCCTCGACTGTAGCCGATACAGAAATTATCGATTTGGATAACAGCTTTGCGCTGCTCGACGATGAGTTGTCGGACCTGGACATCAATGAGGATTTGGCTTTAGAGGACAACGGACTAGATTTCGATCTGGGCAGCTTCGGCGGCACCACTAAGTCTCAGGACCAGAATAAGCAATCCGACGCAAACATCGAGAGCATTGATTTCGATCAGCCATCTTCGTCCAAGTCTGCTGCTGATGCTGAGCCTGAGCCCGACGACATAGAATCGTTCGACTTCGATTTTGCACTCGATACCAACTCGGAAAATGGCAAAGCCGATTCTGCTACCTCAGAACTGGAAACCCTGGACTTTGCCGGCGCGTCAGGTTTGGAGGCCGATATGGAATCCAAACCTACTGATAGTAACGAGGTGCTCGAAGCAAAATCTTCTAGCACGTTGGACACTTTAGAGAGTTTCGACTTTAACTTCGATACTGAAGATAAGGCCAACGCTGATACAGCAAAGGTTGTTGAGGCCTCCCAAGCAGATCTAGAAACGTTTGACTTTAGCAATTTCGACGGTAACGAAAAAGCCGCTGCAGACGCTACGGAAACCAGCGAAAAATCGCTCCCGGACGTAGAAAGTTTCGATTTCGACTTTGATAATATTAGTGCGGAAACATCAGCTGACGATAGCCACCATAACGATTCAAAGCTGAATTTGGATTCGCAGTTGAAATTGGAAACATTCGACTTTTCCGATTTTGACAATATCACACCTAAATCGGCGCAATCCTTCGACAAAGCAATTGAGACATCGATAAAATCAGACGGCGAGTTTGATTTTAATTTCGACTTTGACACCCCTATAATTAGCACTACGGACAACAACGAGTTTGAGTTGGGGGTTTCCGATTTGACCGATATGGACGAATTCGAAACCAAAATTGATTTGGCAAAAGCTTATGTCGACATGGGTGATACCGAAGCCGCAAAATCGATAGCCGAAGACGTACTATCCAAAGGCTCAAAACAACAACAACAAGCCGCACAGGCTTTGCTTGACGAACTTAAATAAGCATCGACTTCAACAACCTGATTTTTCTGGATTTTTAAAACCAATGCTTGGAAAAATCGGTTGTAACTATCAGCCGATTGCAACAGCCGTTTAGCCCCATACACCCCGCAACCTTGGCGGCACAATATTAACCAGCCGCCCCTAGGTTTTTAGCCTGATACCATTCTCTACAAGTATCCATAGCCAGTGTTTACTTAAGCTTACCGCCGTGCCACGAGTTTCTTCCACCAATAAAATTGGTGCTATGCTGCCGAACCGAATCACTCAAGACGCAACTCTTTTTTCTCTCAGACATGCCCAGCATCGTTATTACCACTCTCAACGCCCGCTATATTCATACTGCTTTTGGCTTGCGCTATCTGTATGCCAGCATGGGTACCTTGCAAGCTGACACGGCCTTATTGGAATTCGGCATCCAACAGCGCCCGATCGAAATTGTCGAGAAGCTGCTGCAACAACAAGCGAGGGTTATCGGCTTTGGTGTTTATATCTGGAATGTAGCAGAAATTAACTCAGTGATAGCAATCCTGAGACAAGTCGCCCCAGAAATTATCATCATACTTGGGGGCCCAGAGCTTAGCCATCCACCGGATTTACCGAGCGTTGCCCAATTGGCGGACTATATCATCACAGGCAACGGTGAAATAAGCTTTCCCATCTTATGCAGACAATTGCTATCAGGGCTAAAGCCAGCAGACAAAATCGTCACCGGCGAAATGGCTGCGTTGGAGAACTTGGCATCGCCATATCCATACTATACCGACACCGACATTCGCCAACGGATTGTCTACGTTGAAGCATCGCGCGGATGCCCATTCAAATGCGAATTTTGCCTATCTTCCCTGGATACCACCGCCAAACCATTCAACTTAAACGAATTTTTGCGCCAAATGGAGACTCTATACCAGCGAGGCGCGCGGCATTTCAAGTTCATCGACCGGACTTTTAATCTAAGGGTAGACAGCAGCGTCGCCATCCTTGAGTTTTTCTTGGCACGATTGAGTGAAGATTTGTATTTACACTTTGAAGTGATCCCTGACAATTTACCTGAGCGTCTGAAACAGGCCATCATGCAATTCCCGCCCGGCGTACTGCAATTTGAAGTGGGCGTGCAAACTTTTGATCCGACCATTCAACAACTAATCAGCCGCAAACAAGACAATCAAAAGACCCAAACCAATTTAAACTGGCTACGCCAACATTCTAATGCCCATATTCATGCCGATTTGATCGCTGGCCTGCCTGGCGACACTGTGGAGAGCTTCGGCAACAGTTTCGATAAATTGTTTGCGCTGAATCCGCAAGAAATTCAAGTCGGCATTTTAAAGCGCCTACGCGGCGCACCAATCAATCGTCATAACGACAACTATCGCCTACGTTATGACCCACAGCCGCCTTATGCCATTCTCAGCACCCGCGACATAGGCTTTACCGACTTGCAACGCATTACACGATTTGCCCGCTTTTGGGATTTGATCGGCAATTCCGGCCGTTTTGCCACAACCCTGCCGCTGATTGTCACCGATCAACCGTTCGCCCGCTTTTTGCAATTCAGCGATGCGTTATATGCATTAACAGACAGCACCTGGCAAATTGCTTTGAAGCGCTTGTTCGAATTAACCTATTCTGTACTGACCGACACATTGCTTATACCGCATGCCGATGCGCTAGCAGCGTTAGCTCAGGATTATCAACGGAGCGGCGAGAAAAGCCCACCAAAGTTCTTGCAACAAACGACGACAGCGATCGCAATAAAACGCGGTGTGGCGAATAAGCGGCAAAAACAGTACCTATAACTTGCAATCTGATTCGCCATCATTCAGAACCTGCCATGGTATTTAAACATGCCCACTTACCGGTAACCCACCCCTGAATACGCGACTCTTAGCCATCTCCAGCGGATGGCGGCCGCATAGTTTCATAACCATCTCGATAACTCGCATACAAAAAGCGGTAACCCAAGGCCTTAAGCCTGGCATTGCTGCAGCGTTTGTTTTGCGGAGCATCCGGTGCAACCGGCAATATAGAAGGATGTGGATAAGCGAATTGCTCTGACAACCAATTCATCACTTCCCAAAGTGAGGCAGGGTCATCGTCAGTTGCCAGATAACAAGGCTCCAACGCTAAACCGGCGAGTTGTTTTTCCAGTAAAAACAGCAAAACCGCCACACAATCCCCTGAGTGGATACGGTTGGTGTAACTGGGAGGTTGTTGCTGGACGCTTTCTCCTGTCGCTGCTCGGCGTAACAACCAATCGCGGCCCGGCCCGTAAATACCGGAAAAACGCACCACACAATTGTCATCACCAGCCGCCCACAAACGTTTCTCCGCAGCCACCAGCCACCGGCTAGTCGCACTGATTGGCTCCGTCACACTGGTTTCATCGACCCATTCACCTCGACTTTGTTCGTAAACACTGGTTGAGGAGACCATCAGCCAAATCGGTGATTTTTCAGCTGACGCAACATGTGCTAACAAATTGCTCAGACCAACATCGTACAGTTCTTGATACGCTTCGCCCTCTCGGCTATCCGGAGCAACTATAAATATCACCGCATCAAAATTGCTTGGTAATGAAGCCAATGAAGACGCCGATCTTATATCGGCAATAAAGATAGGAAATGGGGTTGAGATAGGCAGTGCGCAGCGCTTCAGTCCGGTTACTTTGTACCCCTGCTGGTGCAAGCGCAAAGCCACCTGGTAGCCAATATCACCACAACCAATAACTAATATATTTGCCAATGTTTTATACGAACTATTCTTTATATCCCTTATTATCACCTGCCAGAGCAGGATGCTCTAAAAATATTTTCCGGTTAAAAATATGTAGTGCTGCATTGCTAAACTGCGTTATTAAAGCGCTTGCGAACAGAACAGTGCGTAATTTCCAACAGGCATAAAAAAACCGGATGGAGTACTAGACTCCAACCGGCCTAAAAGCCCACTAATTTCTCGGGTTTAAACGACCTGTTTACGACGACCGATATACAGAAAACCCATCAAAGCACTTGTCATAAACCATACCGAGGCAGGGAGAGGTACGCTGGTGACAGGGTTTTGATTAGCAGCTGCTTTCAAATCGAATCCAAACAGAAAGCTTAAGTTGTTGGTGATCACACTAGGTTTAACAAAGGTCAACAAGAAGGTATTAGGAGCGCTCAGCTCGTAATTACCGGCTTCGCTAACCCACCCGTTTGCTGTCAACATGCCCAATTTAAAAGGGCTAGCAGAAGCAAAGCTGCCTACACCGTTAAAAGTGTACACAGGTGCATCAGCAGCCAGATCAGCGGTAGCAGCGAAGATACCGAAGGTGTCGCTTGAAGTAAATGGGAATGTACTAGAACCGAAGGAGATAAAATTACTATCGCCGTCAGTAGCTTCCCAAATGATGCCTGCTGAGCTTGCAGTCGAAACTGCAAACAGGCAAACAGCAAGCCAAAGTTTTAAAGATAAAAGCATTTTCATGGATTGTTCCCCATTTTTACTTACGTTAACAAACGGCTATCCTTTAGCCACCTTATACCCTGAAGCCATAATATCGATATTCGATATCGGCTTTAGCAGAGTTCTATGTGCTCACGATAAGTTTTGAACTCTCGTAAGCTCCTATTGCCAAACATCAGTGATCGCAAGGCAATACTTAAATAGTGAATCCCTGAAACAGGGGACAAGTTCAAACAAATGAGTGATATATCCAAATAAATACGGCAGCCCCGTGCAGCAAAGCCGTGCTCAATTATGTTCCTAACGTTCGAAGAACTATGACGTAGCCCTGTTACTCCCGTTGCAACTAATTGGCCCACCTGTCATTTCAGGGGTTTACCCATACTTTCAACGGTCACAAGCACGTCAATACAACCGTTTCTCTCCATCACAAATCACTCAGAACTCTACCGCACAACATAACGCGCAAAAACGCCTTCTTACGATAAAAACGTCTGGAACTCTTGGGTGAGTCGTATTGCTGCCAGACAAATGGGGTTACTCAGAATTAAAAACTGTCAGGGGAAATTACTTATGTTCGCATTCTACAAACTGCAACTTAATCCTTTATTAACAAAAGATTAAGTTTTGATTAAAGCCTTCATGCACTTTAAAAACGGGCTAACCATATGGCTTTTATTGCCGTTTTGCGGTGTTTTATTCCTGGATGGGACAAAACTGGAACAGTTTTAAAAAATCCACAAACAAAAACAAACCAATAGATTGATTTTTTATAGCGTACCGGGGGGATGACTCCGGGAGGTAGAAGTTATTAATGCAACAAAAGGCTATTGTGTGGACGATGGCTGTCTGCGCCCTGATCTATGAACTGATTTTACCGGCCCTTTTGTGTTTTATGTTTGGAGCGAATTATTCCCAGGTGCCCCATACTATATTAAGGCTTTGTAATATTTGCTAATTTATTGATTTTATGGCGTCCCGGAGACGATTCGAACGTCCGACCTGTCCCTTAGGAGGGGACCGCTCTATCCTGCTGAGCTACCGGGACCTTAAGTGGGGAATTTTACCACAGGGCAAGAAGGCTAGGCTTTCTGTTTTCTAATCTCTACACGTTCAAGCGAAGTTATGAAATAGGACAACTTGGATTGACTCTTTGCAGACAAATTTTCGAAAAGCCCGCCTATTTGCACTTTCGCGGAAGCGGCAGACACCGGCTTCACAAAGCGCACCGACAAATCAAAATCCATTGCATAATCTTCAAAGGTAATTTGACAATTTTTGATCATATCACCGCGCTGAACCCTTGCTCTGTTAACCGGCACGGTAATACCCGCACCACCCCTGGATAAATCGAAAAGACTACCGCCGACCGAAATACCCGTGCGCTGCACAACCCCGGAAAAGGGAATATCGATACTACTAATTTCCAGCCTTGGGGTACGCCGGCGCTGCGGATAAAACACCCGATCAGGCAACGGGGCTTTGTAGTAATTGATGCCTCTTGAATGACCTACTTCTATATCCGTCAGATTAAACGATAAATGGATACCTTTGTGAAAGGTAGAGAGTTTCAACGAGCGACTAAGCAGCAAAAAATCATTGCCGTGTTTAGGCATCAACTCGTCGAGAATGATGACTTTTTTATCCAGTTTGACAGCAAGTATCGAGGAGCTAAAATCCTCACCCTCCACCTGAACGGTACAGAGCGGCGAACTATTTTCAATTTCGCCCAGCAACTTGGCAATCTTATCGGAATCGGTAATAAAGTTGGGATTCTCAAAACTTAACAGCTCTTCATCGTCATCTTGGGCGAGTTCCGTCGGCAACGGTTTTGAAAATAAATGCTTAAGTTTTCGCAGCATGTGAGCGGCCTGTCTGTGTATTCGGCGCTCAGTCTACACTGAAATTAATGTATGCGAAAACAGCTCGTTACGGGTAACACCATCAGGGCCGTAAGTAGCGGTTAACGGCGACTTACCTCTCAAAATTTGTAGCGATCTTTGCGTATGTCTACTCAATAACGCGATGCTCGCACCGTTTTGTTCGTTAATGGCGCGGCAGGTTTGGGAGAGCCTAACAATGTGATTCCAGTAATTCCAGGACTCGGAAATATTGATGCCGGCGGCTTTGGCTTTGACGAGATAGGCTTTGATTCCATCGTTACTCACCACCAATTGTTCGGTGGCGAGCACTTGCCCTAATTGCTTGGTAAATTGCTCAAGCTGGGCAACCAGATCCTTTTTATGTGAAGCGAGTGCCGAAATCACATCCGCATCGGCTTTTTGTTTTAGATTCGCTGCTTCGGTATTTAGCAACTCAAGCAAGCTTTGCGTCGCTTTTAGGCCGTTATTTAATAGTTTCTCAGTGATTTGGTAAGTTTTCTCTATCATAACGTCATGTGCTGTTGGTTAGTTGACCTTCAAATTGCAACATTTTCTCGGCAACGCGCTCGGCGTTAACTTGATAGCTGCCGTCCTGCACAGCGGCTTTTATCGCCGCTACGCGGTCTTCATTCACCACGGGGGCCGCAGCGCTTGTAGCGGTTGCCGATTTAATGTCCTGGGCGGTCGCGGTAATATTGACAGTGTCCGTGGAGACACCACTGACGGGCTTTTCTTTAAGCTCGACCGAGTCCTTAACCGCTGATTTTGCCGGTAGCGGTGTGCTAACAGATTTGCCGGTGATAGGTTCGATAGCCATGGCGAAATTCCTAAATTAGTTTTATCTGTAGCATTTAGCGGCATCATCGTAAATTCCTTTAATGCTTGATCAAAAATACACCGATACCTGACCGGAATCGACTACCGTAGCCTGTATTACCCGCTGCGAAGACATATTTTTTACATTGATTTTCTGACCTTTGGCGCCATCGCCCATCGCAGTACCAACAGCACTGATTAGCACCCCTGCCTTGCCTGACTGAATATTGACCCGTTCGCCCCGTTTCACCAATGTCAACTCGGCAAAGTGCAGCTTGCTTAACACACTCCCAGCGGGAATATTGCGCACCGCCTGCTTATCGACGACGTCATCCAGCTCGGTAAGATAACCCTGTTGCAACAAGCCAATATCGCGAGTTTCCGCACTCAAATACTCGGCGCGGATCACGTCGCTGCGCCGCAAAGATCGATTCAGCACCAACACATCTTTAAACGACCTTACTGACACCATACTGTAAATCGTCCAGCCTTTTTCACCGTGACAACGCACTCCCACAGTATTTCTCCCCGGCTTTATCTCACCAGACTGGGTAAACACCTGTAACGCCTGTTCGCACTGCGGCAATTGCAAACGCGGGTCAATTTGTGCGCCGCCTATTTCATACTTGCCACCGGGTTCCAGGTTGGTAGTGATATATTGATTAACCGCATCCTGGATTAGCGACACCGATTGCATCGGCCCAGCTAATGCCATTTCCGAGACCAATAGCAAAATCACTGTTATATTTTTGATCTTCATTGCCATCGCCGTATTTTTGACTTTTGTAAAAACTCAGCACGAAACATACCAGTAATTTTATAAAGTAAAAAAAAGCAAAGTGTCTATAATTGCAAACAGCATATTTCAGGGGGTTTTATGGCCGGAGTCTTAGACGGAGTCGATCAGCGCACTAAACTGGCGGGGCACAACAGATTCGAACTTTTGTTGTTTAAACTGGTTAGTAAACAACGCTTTGGAATTAATGTTTTCAAAGTCCAGGAAGTAATTCAATGTCCACCCTTAACTCAGATCCCCAATTCTCATTCGGTGATTTGTGGGGTCGCGCACCTGCGCGGCAAAACCATTCCCGTACTTGATTTGTCGATGGCTATAGGCATGAGACCATTAGTACGCGACGCCGGCTGCTATGTCATTGTTACTGAATACAACCGCTCCATTCAAGGCTTTCTAGTTGGATCGGTGGACCGAATCATTAACATCGGCTGGGAGCAAGTAAAAGCTCCACCTACCGGCACCGGCAAAGAAAGTTACCTAACAGCGGTGACCGAAATCGACGGAGAACTGATAGAAGTCATCGACGTCGAAAAAGTAATGAAAGAAGTTATCGGCGGCCGCGAAGAAGCTTCCGCCGAAGTCATCGACATGGAAGTAACCAGCAAAAACGATCACATTTTGGTGGTGGATGATTCGTCGGTGGCTAGAAATCAGGTTAAACGCGTCTGTCAACAAATTGGCATCGAATGCACGCTATTAAAAGATGGCCAAGAAGCTTGGGATCATTTAAATGCGCTAGTCGCGGACGGCATCGATATTCAGGACAAATATTCAATGATCATTTCCGATGTGGAAATGCCGCGTATGGATGGCTACACGCTGGCCACCAAAATCAAGGCCGACCCCAATATGAAGAAAATCTATTTAATTTTGCATACTTCATTAAGCGGTGTGTTTAACACATCAATGGTACAGAAAGTCGGCGCTAACCAGTTTCTGGCCAAGTTTGATCCCGACTCACTAATGAACGCCATCCAACAGCAGCTCAAGCTTTATCATGCCGAGCATTCTTGATCGAAACACGCCACTCCGCCAGCCCCTAAAACCTAGACATGTTGAAGCAGGCTGAACCAGGTAGTACGACAGGTAAAGTTATTGACATTTCAGCCGCAGAGTATCAAGCCATACAACAGTTCCTCAGCCAAAGTTGCGGCATAGAGTTGGGTGATAGCAAACAATACCTGGTAAAGAGCAGATTGCTGCCCCTAATGAGCAAGTTTGAATTCTCAAGCTTTGCCGAATTGGCCAACGGCCTACAATCCGCTTCGTTTTCCGCGCCAAAATTAAAAAACGCGGTTATAGACGCCATGACCACCAATGAGACATTCTGGTTTCGGGATGAACGGCAATTCGCCGAGCTTAAAGACCACGTCTTACCCGGCTTGCTAAATAGTAAAAACGGCAACGTAAGAGTCTGGTCTGCTGCCTGCTCGTCGGGTCAGGAACCTTACTCGATAGGCATTTGTGCTCTGGAAGCCATCAGAGCTTCTGCAAAATCTCGCTCGGTGCAAATTATCGGCACGGACATTTCGGAAGCCATTCTCGAAGAGGCCAAAAAAGCGGTTTATTCGGAAGCCGCACTGTCACGCGGCATGGACAGCACCAATAAAGCCCGATACTTCCACAAAAATTACGACGGCTACTTACTTTCCCCAGAAGTCAGCCAGCTAGTGCGTTTTCAACAATTCAACCTACTTAAATCATTCACTGCGCTGGGCCGTTTTGACCTAATCTTTTGCCGCAACGTATTGATCTATTTCTCGGATCAAGTCAAACGCGACATCCTCACCCGTATGGCCGACAGCCTGGAACCAGGCGGCTATCTTTTTCTCAGCAGCACCGAAGCGATGCCGATAGGTTTGAACGGTTTTGAATTGGTTCGCTCCGGCTTAACCAGCTACTTCAAAAAAACCAATTAAGCCCTCGTCAGTTTATTGACGATGTCACTAAGCGGCAGCATTTTGCCGCCGCACCTGAAACACTCTTTTTTGACGCAGCCTCCATCCGTCAAAACCCCTATACAGATGAAATAAAAGCCTATTTATTTTATGGCACATTTACTGCTTTTAGGTTTAAAAACCCAAAGGTGGCAATTATGGCTATTAACTTCGACAGTGCCTTAGGCATACATCCGCAAGCGTTAGCACTACGCGAAAAGCGCAGCGAGATTCTGGCTTCAAACCTAGCCAACGCCGACACGCCTGATTACAAAGCCCGCGATCTGGACTTCAAATCGGTGTTTCAACAAGCCTTGGCCGGGGACAGCTCGGAACTGAAACGTAGCCAGCAAGGCCACCTGCCTAGTCAAAACAATGTACTGGGTGCCGACCTGCTCTACCGCAATCCGCAACAAGCCTCGCTAGACGGCAATACCGTCGAATCGCACATCGAGCAAGCCAAATACGCGGAAAATGCCGTGCAGTACGAAGCCAGTTTGCGCTTTATCAACAATAAGTTTTCCGGCCTGATGTCCGCCATTAAAGGAGAATAACCATGTCTTCATTTCGCATCTTCGACGTTGCCGGCAGCGGCATGAACGCGCAAAATCTGAGACTGAATCTGGTAGCCAGCAATATTTCCAATGCCAGCAGCGTCAGCAGCAGCATAGATCAGGTATACAAATCCCGCCAACCGGTATTTGCCGCCGAACTGAAAAACGCGATGGACAAAAACAGCACCGCCAGCGGCGTCAACGTGCTGGGCATCGTCGAAAACCAGGCGCCGCCGATGATGGAATATGCCCCAAATCATCCGCTGGCGGATGCAACCGGCTACATCTACAAATCCAACGTCAATACCGTGGAAGAAATGGCCAATATGATGTCCGCTTCCCGCTCCTACGAGAACAATGTAGAGGTGTTGAACACCGCTAAAAACCTGATTCTACAAACCCTGAAAATGGGACAGTGAGGCATTTATGACCAGCGCAATAGACACATTTAACAGCCTCGGCTTGGCCACTACCGGTTCCGGCACATCGAGCGGCGTGCAAAAACAAACCTTGGGGCAAGATCAGTTTCTGAAACTGCTAACCACGCAAATGACGCATCAGGACCCGATGAAACCCATGGACAACGGCGAATTTCTTGGCCAGATGGCTCAATTCAGCACCGTATCGGGCATTCAGGATTTACAGGCTTCGTTCAAAGAGTTTGCCAGCTCGCTCAGCTCCGACCAGGCCCTGCAAGCAGCGGGACTGGTCGGCCGCCATGTTTCGGCACCGGCTACGGAAGCGCTGCTTGGCGCGGGCGGCAGCGTCTCAGGTGATTTCGAAATGCCCAGCAGTTCCCAGAATGTCAGCGTCAAAATCATTGACCCGCAGACCGGCGCCACTATCCGCGAAATTGACATGGGCGCGCAAGCAGCCGGCACCACCACTTTTGAATGGGACGGCAAGGACAGCAATAATCAATTTGCCGACCCTGGCGTCTACAAAGTTCAAGCTGAAGCCAAAATCGACGGCGTCAATACGGTATTGGCCACCAACATTAAATCGCTGGTGAAAAGCGTGACAATGGGTAGCGGCAGTAGCGGTTTGCAAGTCAATCTGGACGGCGTCGGCACCGTAAAATTCAGTCAAATTAAACAAATCTTGTGAAGGAGAAGGCATCATGGCTTTTACAACAGCATTAAGCGGCTTAAACGCTGCATCCAACAACCTGGCGGTAACCGGCAACAATATTGCCAACGCCAACACTGTCGGCTTTAAAAAGTCGCGCTCCGAATTCGCCGATGTCTATGCGTCCAGTCTGGGCGGTGTTAGTAACACCACTGCCGGTGCCGGTGTCAAAGTCTCCAACGTCGCCCAACAATTCAATCAAGGCAGTTTGTCGTTCACCGACAACAATTTGGACCTGGCGATCAGCGGTGAAGGTTTCTTCACCATGGCGAAAAGCCCAACCGAAACCAATGACATCACTTATACCCGCTCCGGCGAATTCAAACTGGACAAGGATGGCTATCTGGTCAACAACCAAGGCAAATCGCTGATGGTTTACAAACCCAACGGCACTGCGGTGGCCGACGGTTTCAGTACCGGGGTGACGCAACCGGTGCAGATCAATACCCTCACCGGTCTACCCAGCGCCACAGACACCGTATCGTTAGCAGTGAACCTCAATGCCAACGATTCAGTTCCTACGGTGACGCCGTTCGACCCCACCAACAATAACTCCTACAACGCGCAAACCTCGGTGACTGTTTATGATTCGCTGGGCTCGCCGCATATTCTGTCTACATACTATGTAAAAGGCACCTCTACATCCTCCACTACGGACTGGAGCGTGTATCATTATATGGCCGAACCGGCCACCCCAACCGCCAGAACCTCGATCAACGCCGGCACCTACGGCACGACGGTTGCCGCCCCGGCGACTACGACCACGCTGCCAACACCAGCCGTAATGACTTTTGATTCCTCGGGTAAATTACAAACCCCGGCGTCCGGCCGTTTTGCGTTGAGTAATTACACGATACTACCGGCAACCGGCGCATCCCCTATCAAGGTAGGTACGATGGATTACTTCGGCTCCACCCAGGTTCAGGAAAAATTCAGCGTCAACACCATGACCCAAAACGGCTTGCCAGCCGGACGCTTGACCGGTATCGACATTGACGACGAAGGGGTGATATTTGCGCGTTTCAGCAACGGTGGTTCGCAAACCATGGGTAAGGTGGCATTGACTCGTTTCGCCAATACCAATGGCTTGGCCAAAATCGGCGACACCGCTTGGGGACAAAGCGCCAATTCCGGAGAACCGATACCCGGAGAAGCAGGTGCTAACAACTTTGGTCTGATTCAGGCCGGCGCATTAGAAAGTTCAAATGTCGAGTTGTCGGCACAATTAGTCAATCTAATCGTCGCCCAACAAAATTACCAAGCCAATGCCCAAACCATCACCACCGAAAATTCGATCATGCAGACCATCCTGCAAATTAGGTAATTAATGGGGAACCGTCATGGACCGTAGCCTTTATATTGCAATGAACGGCGCCAAGCAGACTTTGCTGGCGCAGGGCGCCAACGCCAATAATCTGGCCAACACCCAGACGACCGGCTTCAAGGCCGATTTCGAGCAATTTCGCGCGATGCCGGCCTTTGGTCCTGGCTACCCTTCTCGGGTTTATTCGATGACCGAACGCCCAGGCACCAACATGTCTAGCGGCAACATCCAAACCACCGGCCGCGACCTGGATGTCGCCGTTAACGGCCAGGGCTGGATCGCAGTGCGCAATACCGACGGCCAGGAAGCCTACACCCGTGCCGGTGACCTGCGCATCACGCCGGAAGGCTTGTTGCAAAACGGAGCCGGGCTTTCGGTACTCGGCGAAGGCGGCGAACCGATCACGATTCCACCCGCTCAAAAAATGGAAATCGGTACTGACGGCACCATTACCATCGTCCCACAAGGTGTCAATGCCACAAACAGCGTCATCGTCGAGCGCATCAAGCTGGTAAATCCCGATCCGGCCAATCTGGAAAAACGTGAAGACGGCTTGATGCATGCCAAACAAGCCGGCGCCATCCCGGCCGACGCCAACGTCAACCTGATTCCGGGCTCGTTGGAAGCCAGCAACGTCAATCCGATGGCGGCGATGGTGGAAATGATAGAACTATCCAGAAATTTCGAATTGCAAACCAAAGTGATGAAAAGCATTGACGACACTTCCGGCGCCAGCGCCAAGCTGATGCAAATGGCATAGTTTCTGCTTTACTCCTGATAAGACAAAAATTTGTCAGATCAGGAGAGCGTCATGACAGAAAGAGCATTATGGGTCGCAAAATCCGGTTTGGATGCCCAACAAACCCGCATGGCGGTTATTTCCAATAACCTGGCCAACGTCAATACCACCGGCTTCAAGAAAGCCAGACCAATATTCGCCGATTTGATGTATCAAAACGTCCGTCAGGCCGGCGCGCAGTCTACCCAAAACACCCAATTACCCACCGGCTTGCAGCTCGGCACTGGGGTACGCACGGTAGCTACCGAAAAACTGCACACCCAAGGCAATATTCTGCAAACCGGCAACTCGCTGGATATAGCGGTAAGCGGGCGCGGTTTTATGCAGATTTTAATGCCCAACGGCGACATCAATTACACCCGTGACGGCTCGTTCAAAATGGACTCCACTGGCCAAGTGGTAACCTCGAACGGCATGCCGCTGGAACCGGCCATCACCGTCCCGCAGGACGCTCTGAGTGTCACAATCGGCCAGGACGGCACGGTCTCGGTGACCCAACCCGGCACTGCGGCCGCCAATCAGATAGGACAGATCCAAATTGCCGACTTCATCAACACGGCCGGACTAGAGCCGATTGGCGACAACCTGTTCCGAGAAACCGTCGCCAGCGGCGCACCGATCATCGGCGCACCAGGCGAAAACGAGCTGGGCGGTTTAATCCAAGGCTCCTTGGAAACCTCGAACGTCAACGTCGTGGAAGAACTGGTCAATATGATAGAAACCCAGCGCGCTTACGAGATGAACTCCAAAGCCATTTCCACCACCGACCAAATGTTGTCCTTTGTCACCCAACAACTTTAATCTAGGACAAGGCTCATGAACAGATTCATTAAACGGCAAGCAGGCGGCAAAATTTTGCTGATAGCGGCAATCGCGTTAATGACCGGCTGCGATACTTTGCCGAGACGCGACCCCGATTTTGCCCCGGTACAACCCGCAGACCTACGCCCACCGCAACAAAGCAATGGCGCGATTTATCAGGCCGGCTACGACATGCGCTTATTCGAAGACCATGCCGCGCGCCGGGTTGGCGACATTTTGACGGTAACTTTCGATGAAAATACCTCAGCCACCAAACAAGCCAATTCCAAGGCCAGCAAAAACTCGGACATTAACATCAAAGGCACCGCCCCAACTCTATTTGGCGTAGCCAGCGAGGCCTTGCTTGGACATGACCTGTCGTCTTCATTTCAATACAGTACCGATCGCAGCACCGAAGGCAAAGGCGACGCCAAACAAAGCAACAAACTATCCGGCGACATCAGCGTCACTGTCGTGGACGTGTTGCCCAACGGCAATCTGCGGGTACGCGGCGAAAAACGCGTCACTTTAAACGACGGCAGCGAATACATTCGTCTGTCGGGCATCGTCCGCCCTATCGACATTAGCGTCGCCAATAAACTGTCCTCCAGCAAGGTTGCCGACGCCACCATTATGTACACCGGCGACGGCGCCTTGGCCGACAGTAACAAACCCGGCTGGATCTCGCGAATTCTTTCGAGCCCATTGTTTCCTTTCTAGCTGCGGCAGACGGAGAAATCTGATGAACAAAATACTCTTTTCAATAGCCCTGCTGCTATTGGCAAACACCGCGCAAGCCGAACGCATTAAAGACATAGCGTCCATCGCCGGTGTACGCAGTAACCAGCTCGTGGGTTACGGCTTGGTAACGGGCCTGGATAAAACCGGCGATAAAACCAAATTTACCGGCCAAAGCCTACGTAGCATGATGGGCAAATTGGGCCTAACCTTGCCGCCCGATACCGACCCAAAATCCAAAAACGTCGCACTGGTCAGCATTCACGCCGACCTGCCCGCTTTTGCCAAGCCCGGTCAAAAAATTGACGTCACGGCCTCATCAATAGGCGACGCCAAAAGCCTGCGCGGCGGATCGCTGTTGATGAGCCCCTTACGCGGTGCCGACGGCAATGTCTATGCGGTCGCACAAGGCAACTTGGTGGTGGGCGGGCTTAGCGCCGGCGGCCAGGATGGCTCGAAAATCACCGTCAATAATCCGCTGGTGGGCCGCGTACCTAACGGCGCCACGGTGGAACGGATCGTCCCCAGTTCTTTCGATCAAAGCGCGGACCTGGTATTTAATTTGAATTCCTCGGATTTCACCACCGCTCAGCGTATGGCGGATTCCATCAACAAAGCTTTAGGTGCCGAAACCGCGCAAGCCGTCGACGCCACCTCGGTCAGCGTCAGGGCGCCGGTCAACCCCAACCAACGGGTGGGCTTTGCCTCGGTTATCGAAAACCTGGAGCTAGCACCCGACGATGCGCCGGCCAAAGTGATTGTCAACTCCCGCACCGGCACGGTGATTATCAACAGCAAAGTCAGAGTACAGCCGGCAGCTGTGTCTCATGGCAGCTTGACCGTGACTATCAGCGAGAACCCACAAGTTAGCCAGCCCAACCCATTGTCAGGCGGCAGCACGGTTGTCACACCGCAATCCAATGTCTCGGTAAAAGAAGACAAGAACCATATGTTTGTCTTCAACCCCGGCGTATCCCTGGACGAAATAGTCCAAGCGGTGAATGGCGTCGGCGCCGGCCCCAGCGATTTGGTCGCCATCTTGGAAGCATTGAAATCCGCCGGCGCGCTCAGAGCCGAGTTGATAGTGATTTAAAGAACGTAACACAGCCGCCAATTGCATGAATTTTTGGAGATTCCCATGTTAAACGTAGACAGCGCTTCGGTTTATACCGACTTCAACGGCCTGGCGAAACTTAAACAAGGCGCCCGCGAGCAATCGCCCGAAGCCATCAAGGAAGTCGCCAAACAATTCGAGTCGGTGTTCTTAGGCATGATGATGAAAAACATGCGTCAAGCCAAATTGGCCGAGGGCATATTGGATAGCCAACAAACTCAGTTTTATCAAGACATGTACGACCAACAAATGTCTGTGCATTTGGCCGGCAAACCCGGCATCGGCTTTGCGGATTTAATTGCCAAACAATTGTCGCCCAAACAAAACGACGAGGAAAAAGACGACAAACTGACCGCTAACGATTTCTTGAATCGTGCTGCCGGCACTGGCGCTAGCACTAATCCCGACAATCACCAGTCCTTGCGCACCGGGGAAGCAGCGGAGGAGCAAATGCCGCTGGACGCTTCCGGCCTAAGTAGCCTGGAGCGTAGCTTGGCCCGTTTGGAACGCAGCCAAAAAACCCTGGCCGACCAATGGCAAACCCTGGACGATAAAGTACGGAACGATAACGATCAGCCGCTAACATCCAGACAGGAATTCGTTACCCAACTAAGGCCGCATGCCGAACAAGCCGCGCAAAGCCTGGGTGTGGATGCCAATGTGTTACTGGCTCAAGCGGCATTGGAAACCGGCTGGGGCCAAGGCATGGTTAAAAATGCCCAGGGCGATAACAGCTTTAATCTGTTCAACATCAAGGCGGATAAATCCTGGCAAGGCAAACAAGCCAAAACCATGACGCTTGAATACGCCGGTGGAGTCGCTAAAAAAGAAATGGCCGGCTTCCGGGCTTACGATTCCTACAAAGACAGCTTCGACGATTACGTGAACTTTATCAAAACCAATCCGCGTTATAGCGAAGCCTTGAAAAAAGCCGGCAACGCCGGACACTATTTACACGAACTGCAACAAGCCGGTTATGCCACCGATCCAAGGTATGCCGAAAAAGTAATGACTATCTACCAAAGCCAAACCGCGGCCCAGGTAGCAGCTCTAAAAAGCGCGGGTTAGGAGGCTACCATGGCCATTGGAATTCTCGGAAATGCATTATCGGGGCTGACGGCGTTCCAACGCTCGCTGGAAACCACCAGCAACAACATCAGCAACGCCAACACCGAAGGCTATAGCCGACAACGCACTGAACTGGCTACCCGCCCCGAGCAATTTACCGGCAACGGCTATATGGGTAACGGCGTCGAAGTTGCCAATATCACTCGCAGCTACGACCAATTCATCACCAATCAATTGCGCTCCAGCACCGCCACTTATAACGAGGTCAACAGCTTCTACACCTTGTCGTCGCAAGTCGATAATATTACTGCCGATGCAACCACCGGTCTGGCACCGGCCATGAAAAGCTTTTTCGATGCAATAGACGGTGTCGCCAACGATCCCAGCTCGGTGGCCGCCCGCCAAGTCATGTTGACCGAAGCCGAATCCTTGACTCAACAGTTCAACACCATGAGCGAGCGCTTCGGCGACTTGCGGAAACGCGTCAACGACAATGTCACCAGTGCGGTTCAAGAACTCAATGGTTACGCAAAAACACTGGCCGAACTAAATGTGAAGATCGTATCGGACATAGGCCGTTCATCCGGCAAGCAAATGCCCAACGAATTAATGGATCAGCGCGATCTGTTGTTGACTAAAATCGCCGAAAAAGCCGATGTTTCCTATGTCAGCCAGAGCGATGGCTCATACAACGTGTTTATCGGCAAAGGCCAGCCTTTGGTGCTAGGCAGTGCGGCTTCGACACTGTCGGTGGTGGGTGATAGCAACGACGTCAATCAAAAGCTGATCATGCTGAATGGCCAAGATATTTCCAGCCAACTATCCGGCGGCGAACTATCCGGCAACCTGCGCTTTCGAGATCAAGTGCTGGACCCCGCGCAACAGCAGCTGGGCTTGCTGGCTACCGGACTGGCGACCGAATTTAACAATATTCATAAAGCCGGCTACGACATCAACGGCAATACCAATGTAGATTTTTTTGATTTGAATTCGCCCACCCCGCAAGTTAAAGCAACGGTTAGCGATAGCAATCTGGTGGTTTCCAGCGCGTTTGTGTCGCCGACATCGGCATCCGGCTTGGGGGCATCCTACAGACTGGACGTTACGGCAACCTTACCGGCGACCACTTTCAGCCTAACCAATTTAAGCGACAATACCACTACGGCCGGCTTAAGCGCCGCCACTCTAGCGACCACCGCCGCGACTAACGGTTTTAGCATCAGCTTTAGCGGCGGTTCGCTGACTACTGGCGATTCCTTCCAAATCAGCCCCAACTTTAATGCCGCCGCCAAAATAAAACTTAACTCGGCCATCACCAATCCAAGGCAAATCGCCGCCGCCAGCGCCACCGGCCTAACCGGCGACAACAGTAATGCACTGAAACTGGCCAATCTGGAAACCCAAGCAAAAATGTTCGGCGGCAAAGCCAGCTTTACCCAAGTCTATGGTCAAATGATCTCCGACGTCGGCTCGCAAACCCATGCAGCTTCGGTCGGCCGCACCGCCCAGGAAACATTGCTGAAGCAAGCCAGCAGTGCTAAAGAAAGCGTATCCGGCGTCAACCTGGATGAAGAGGCAGCCAATCTCATCAATTTTCAAAATTCGTATCAGGCAGCAGCCAAAGCCGTTTCGGTGGCCAACTCGCTGTTCGACACCCTGATCGGCGCATTCCGCTAGGAGATTATTATGCGCATTTCAACTTCATGGAATAGTCAGCTCGGCGTTAACGCGATGTTGGATCAACAAGCCAAACTCAGCGAGACTCAGCTAAAACTATCGTCCGGCAAGAAATACCTAAGCCCTGCCGAAAATGCGGTCGCCGCCACCAGCATGATAGACCTGGATTACAACATAAAGGAAAACCAGCAATACCAGGTCAATATCGGCGCGGCCCGGCAAAGACTGAGCCTGGAAGAATCCGGACTGGATAATGCGGGTAACGTTCTGCACAGAATCAGGGAATTGACCGTACAAGGCTTGAACGACAGCAACACCGCCACCAACCGCAAGCAAATCGCATTGGAAATCGACGAATTGAACAAGCAATTGTTAAGCATCGCCAATACCAAAAATGCCAACGGCGAGTATATTTTTTCCGGGTACAAAACCGACCAGGCCGCTTTTACCGACACCCCGGCCTACGCCTATCAAGGTGACGCGAACCAACGCAGTATCGCCATAGGGCCCAGCCGACAAGTCACCGACGGCGACCCCGGCGAGTCGGTATTCGGCAGTATTCAAGCAGCGCCGCTGACGGCCGGCAGCATCAGCAATGTTTTTCAAGCAGTCGCACAAATATCCGCTGATTTAAAAGCCAACACCCCTAATAAAAACTCGTTGAACGACATGGATACGGCGCTGGTGCGCTTCGACACCATTCGCGCATCGGCCGGCGCCCGCTTGAACGCCTTGGACGATCAGGAAAATTTAAACGCCGACTACATCCTCGACAACAAATCCACCGCCTCGGACATAGGTGATCTGGATTACGCAGACGCCTTGAGCAAATTTAATCTGCAACAAGTATCGCTGCAAGCGGCGCAGCAGGCCTATACCAAGGTGCAAAACCTGTCTTTGTTTAACTACATTTCCTAAGTTTTTGGCGCGAGGCTTTAGGTAGGCTACGTGAGCGCTTGGTTGGCCCGCATCACTTTCCGGTGTTAAGATTCTTAACGTGCGTACGCCGCAGACCGCAATAAAACAGCGGCGCTATGCCGGCCAATCGAATCGATTTAACGTCGGAAGGAATGAAATGGCAAAAACCATGAGTTGGCACCGCATCACGCTCTCGCGCCAGGAGTACGAGTCCGGCGAAGCTCACGTCTTGATGGGCGCATTCCGAGCAGCTTACATAGCCAGAAACGGCCCCGCAGGCATGTCGATGTTCGGCGGCTGGTCCGACGATGGCACGGCCTTTCTGGTTTACACCACACCGGGTTCGGTACGGCACATCACGCCGCTGTTGGACGCCTATTCTGCCCGTCAAATCGCGATGCCCGATCCGTCCGGTCTGTCTTTGATTTATGGGGACGAGTCGGGTTTCTCCTCATTCGCGATAGGATTTGAAGCCTAATGCCGCCGCTGATTAACCAGGCCGGGTAGCTGACAGGCGTTGTAATGTGGACTATAAGATAATCCAATTTATAAGAAGGAGGTAAATGACAGTAAGGTCGGGGTTAGAGTAGCGCAAGATCAATTGAGTCTGACCCTATTGATTCTCGGGGCTCCCGAGTTGTACTAATGTGAAATAACTATTTAACTAAAGGAACGATTATGTTGCAGATCAAATTTAAGAAAATGAGAGGGATGGTATGTCTTTTCGTACTATCGTCGCTCTTAACTCCAACATTAACTCAAGCAGACTCAACAATCGTGCTGGCCGCAGCGGAAACCGGGTCGGTAGCCGCGAGACAAGCCGCGGATCAAAAGGCGGCGCTGGCAAAAAAGGCTGCGGAGCGAGCCGCAAAGAAAGCTGCCGAGACACCAACGCCTGCTGATACCAAAACGCCTAGTGAAACCGCGGCACCTGTTACTGAGCAAAAGGATAAATAATTGGTTAGCAAAAACCAGTGGGGGCCTACCCCATTGGTTTCGACTACTCGCTGCAATAGCTCAAAGCGCCACGGTGCATATAGTTTTATATCGAGACAGATTTTTCGCTTCAAGTAACTGTTGAACAAATTGATCATTTTGGCCGGGCGGTAGAATTTAGTACTGCACGGCCCGTATCCTGGGCGGAAATCCCCCCATACGTCACCAAAGTTAATCCGTGGCTAGACCAGACAATCTTGTTCAGGCACATGAATTTGAACCATCGTTTCGATAGAACGGCACACTGGCGGTCTCAGATCGACCCGTTGCGGACAGCCCCCGATTTCTGGTGAACGACTAATTTAGCCCTTACAGTAGCCTGTTGATCCCGGCAGTTTGTTCACAATTTCAAGGTGGCTGTAGGGCGGATAAGCGTAGCGTCATCCGCCCAATCGGTTAAACTCTTTTCATGCCAAACTATCGACGCAATCGCATTCCCGGCGGCACCTATTTTTTCACCGTTAACCTGCTCGAACGCAAATCGACGCTGTTGATCGAACATATTGCAGCGTTGCGGGAAGCTGTGCGAACGGTTCGGGAAAAGCAGCCATTTTACTTGTGCCCTATGGGTATATCGATGCCTGGGTGGTTTTGCCTGATCATATGCATGCGATTTGGACATTACCGGCCGGTGACGATCTATATTCCAACCGATGGCAGGCTATAAAAAAAGCCTTCTCGAAAACAATCCCTAAAACCGCATATCGTTCAGCAACCAGAATAAAGCGCCACGAGCGTGGCATATGGCAACGTCGTTTTTGGGAGCATACCATTATCGGTGATGCCGACTATGCGGCACATATGGATTATATTCATCATAATCCGGTCAAGCATGGTTGGGCGACAGCGGTTAAAGATTAGCCGTATTCAAGTTTTCACCGCTTGGTCAAGATGGATATTTATCCATTAAATTGGGCAGGGTTAGATTTGGCATCATTCGAAGTGGGCGAACCGGATAATTGACGCATTATCGGCGGATGACGCTTTGCTTATCCGCCCTACGGCCCTGTCCCGAATGTTGTCTTCGACGAATTCGGTGCTGCGGAAGGAGATGACGTATTCGGGATTATCGCCTGGGGTTTTGAACAGCGTACCGCTAAAGCCGGTGTCGGTGTTGGCTTGTTGGGCGACGACTTTCCAGTTGGCTTGAAAGTCCTTGATTTCGGGGGTGGTGAGTTTGCTGGTGTGTTTATTGCCATCTATCAATGCTTGATTAAATTCGTCGGAACCTGGCAAATAAAGAGTTCCAGACATATTGGTTAAGAATGCCTCTGCAACGACTTGCAGTTGCATATATCTCAAATAAGTTGAGATCGTAGATTTGTTCATGGTTTAACTCCTTGACTGGTATGTAATACATCCATTATGAAATCACGCTTGGAATGGCCTACCACTCTCTGTGGAGGACATGACCAGCCCACTTCGGTTTTAGCAAATGACCACGGCTGCCGGCCGCCAGCCGCACTGCCGCCACCTCGGTCATGTAAATAACCGATGCGCTGTCCCAGCAACTCGCCCGTTTGCAGATCGACTACTTTCAAGGCGCTGCCGGCTATCCACATCTTGCGTTCTTCCGGGGTTTCCAGGTCATCGTAGGTCACGCCGTAGCGCGGCGGCGGATTGCCGGCCGGTTCGCGAGTTAATACGAACTCAATCGGTCCTCCGGCATTAAAATTAACGGACTCCAATAATTCACGGGGGACATAATCCATTTTGCGCCATTTTTTTCGGTTGGTTCTGTCGGTTTTTTGCCAACTGCCGGTGTAGCGGTAACGTTTCCCGTCCAAGGGATCGATGGCCTCAACGTATTGAAACGCTGGTCGCCGTTTAAACGTTTTCGAATCTTCAAGCCAATGTCCGTGGTCAACGGACCCGTCGCGCAAGAATCCTTCGATATAACCGTCAAAGCTCATATAACCAACAGCATGGTCGTTTTTATAAAGCCCGCTTTTGTCGAAATCCCCGAGACTTTCATAAGGACTCTTGGCATCGTTGCTGTACTGGCTGATGCCGGTGTTTTCATCGAACTCCAGCTTCATCAAAAACACCCCGTCGACATCGTCGACGGTGCGATAAATTTTTTCGCCCGCGCCCTTGCACAACTCGTGATAGCGGTCCAGGGCCTTGGTCATGGTGGCGAGCTTGGCATCCAGTGCTTGTTGTTTCAGGTGGTTTTGATGGAGCTTGTAAGCCACAGGCATCAGAAATATCGCCAACACCAAACCCATGGCTAGATATCTGAGTTTAGAATTATCGATATTGCGCCGGGCGGCGGAAATGCTAAACCACAGCACGACCAGAAAAGTAGCGACAGCGCCTATCGCCACCGCCCAAACGATCAAGCGCAAGGTCCCCGGAGCGATAAACAAATTTAAAAGATCCCAACCCATGTTTTAATCTCGGTAATTGGCAAAGCCGTAAGGCGAAAGAAGCAGAAATCGTAGGGCGTCAATAGGCGTAGCCGTATTGCGCCGCATGTTGGCCTTAAATCATTCGGCGCATTACGCTAGCGCCAATGCGCCCTACGCGGGCTATGTTTATTCATTGGGAGATCAATGCTTAACTTCTAATGCTCATTGCAAACTGATCATCCGGTTCTGGCCGATAGCCACCTAATAATCCCAAAAACTCAATTAACGACTGGAGACACCTGCAAAAGCGGCGGGCTAAAATCAAAACCAAAATGCTTGGGGTCTTCGCCTATCACCGCTGCCGAGACGATGTAAAACACGTAATCGTAGGTTTCCACCGGAATTTCGTATTCTTGGATGAATTTCCAGAAGTTGCGGTCGCGCGGGTTGTCGGGCATTTTTTCCACCATACCGCGCACTTTATTGTGGCCATAGTTATAGCTAGCCATTACCAACAAGCCCGACGCTTGAGCTTGCTTGCTGTAGATGTATTTCAGATATTTGGCGCCGGCCTGGGTGGCCTGCGCAAAATCAAAACGCGCATCTTGCTCGTCGTATTCTCTGACATTGGCCAGCGGACCCGGTGGCAGGCCGTATTCCTGGCCGGTGGTGGCTAAGAATTGCCAGGCACCCTTGGCAATGCCAAAACGCGTCTCCGGCCCTATCGCTTTGGTGTCGTAATTGCTTTCTTGTAGTGGCAAATACATAAAATAAGCCGGCAGGCCTTCCTTATCCAACGCATCCAACACCATTGGGCCATATTGGTTGTCTTGCATGTTTTTAACAGCCAAGCGCAACCTGCCTGTATCTTGCCAGTTTTTGATGTACTGCCGCACCTGCGTGACAAACTCGTCCGGCAACTCCAACTCGCTTTCCCCAAAACCTCTCACCACGCGGGTGATTAACTCGCGTTCGTATTGTTCGTCGGTCGGAAAGCTTAGGCGCAGAAAATCGATTTCTTTTAGATACTCCTGGTACTTGGCTTTCATCAATTTCAGCTTTTGCCGTTCTTCCGCCAGGCGTTTTTTCTCTTCCAGAATTTTTGCCTGTTCGGCTTTGATGCGCTCCTGAGAAACTTTTAGTTTTTCGTCTTTTACTTCTTCAAAGGCTTTTGCCAGGGACTCGACATTCTCCGCCAAGCGCATATCGGCTTGCGACAAACTGACTTCCAAGGTTTTTACGTCGTAAAACATATTGATCGCCAGTTTGCGGGCGTTGTCCAACGCCAGATATTGATAAGTCACCAAGCCGGCGGAGATCACAAACAATAGGCCTAGCGACCAAATCAATTTTTTGTAGTTTTTGGTTCTGACCGTCCTATCCTCGCGGATCACGCGGCGCACCATGCGCGTGTAGTCGCCCATATCCGCCGATTCTTCCTCGGACAACAGGCGGTTTTTGATGGCATCTGCCGATAAGTTCTGCTGAACCTTAGGCTGTGGCGCCACTTGCGGCTGATTAACAACCGGCGTTGGCGCGGCGGCATATAAGGTGGCATCGTCTGCTGGCTTAGACTGCGCTGGGTTTGGGTTCGCAGAGGCGATTTTGAGTTCAAACGGCGAAACGCCCAAGCCCAACAAAACCGGCAAGTGTAATTTGGTTTTAGCCGCCAGCCGCTGTTTATCCCGATACACGCCATGCGTGCTATTTAAGTCCACGACCCACCAGCCATCAGGCTCCCGCTTAATCTCCAGATGATGGCGGCTAATAGATTGATCGTTGACGACAACCGCGTTCTCTTGTGCCCGGCCGACGCTGAAACTGTTTTCAAACGAAAAATGAGCGATGACTTGGCCGCTAATATCCAACAAATCGACCTGAAGCGTCTCCGGCCGGGCCAATACGGTGCGATCAGCATCTATTTCCGCTGCATTAAACGGACTTACCCCCATGAAAACGGTTTTATCGTCTTCCATCAACTTGCCTCATCGTTACAGTGCTCGCGTCTAAGCTGGTTATCCGGACTTAATCTTGTCTGTGCCGCTTAACAAGATTAATCGCTCTTTTGTATTGCCACCAGGAAAACCCGGCAACAATAAGCACGCGACGAATGCCCAAGAATAAATACGCGTGACTGCCCTAGTCTGTCGGCCATGCCTCGGGAATTAGGCTATTTCAATTTAGAACAATGCCTTGGATTTTAATCCGGGTAATCCCTA
Source organism: Methylomonas albis (assembly GCF_014850955.1). Taxonomy (NCBI): domain Bacteria; kingdom Pseudomonadati; phylum Pseudomonadota; class Gammaproteobacteria; order Methylococcales; family Methylococcaceae; genus Methylomonas; species Methylomonas albis. Next base: position 613,806 of record NZ_JACXSS010000001.1, on the reverse strand, counting down.
GAATTCCAAGTGATTGCTAATCCTTATCCAGCGAACACTTCCCAGGCGAATTGACGGGGACTACGGTATTCATCAATAGCTAAAACGACTAGCCAAAAAATCAGAAATAAAAACGAGTCAAATTGCATAGGCCGGCTGCTAAGTGAAACAGGGCCGACAGCATCGGCCCTGCGAAGTCAGGTATAAGCACTAGCAGGTTTGGTTTTGCCAGTGTCGGACAAGGATAGTCCAACAATGGCCGTCATGCTTATGAAGTCTTGCGGACGACAATTGCTTGGCTGAGTTGATACACCGCCATCGCGTAGAGTGGGCTGTGGTTGTAGCGGGTGATCACGTAGAAATTATGCAGGCCAACCCATAAATCCTCCCCCACCTGTTGCTGGTAGGCCAGTAGTTTGACAGTTTCGCTGGCGGCCAATTGCGTTGGGACATCCACCCCTAAACGGCGCAATTCGCCGGCGCCAACATCCGGTTTGACGCCCTTGCTCAATGCTTGCCGATAGGCATCGCCGCGGGCACTGACCGGGTAAGCCACGGCCCCGCCGGGTCGCCACTGGTTGCGCACGAAATAATTGGCCACGCTGGCAATTGCATCGGCGCTATTGGTCCAGATATTCCGTTTGCCGTCCTGATCAAAATCCTTGGCGTAGCCGCGAAAACTGCTGGGCATGAATTGCGGCAAACCCATGGCGCCGGCGTAAGAACCCATAGGCTGCAGCGGGTCCATATGTTCTTCGCGGACTAACACCAGGAATTGCTCCAACTCTTTCAGGAAAAATTCGCTGCGCGGCGGATAGGCAAACCCCAAGGTCGCCAGCGCATCGATCACCCGGTATTTGCCGGTATGCGCGCCGTATTTGGTTTCCACGCCGATGATGGCGATGATGATTTCCGCCGGCACGCCGTATTGGCTTTCCACGGCTTTCAGCGCGGCTTCGTTGTCTTTCCAAAACTGCACGCCGCCAGCGATACGCGCCTCAGTCATGAATATCTCCCGATACTGAAACCAGGGTTTGCCTTCCGCCGGTTTGGACATCGCGTCCAGAATCGGCTGCTGGATTTGCACGGCTTTGAACAGATTGCGCAATTCAGCTTCGTTGAAATGCTGCTGCTTGACCATGTTGTGGATAAATTGTTTAAAGCTGTCGGTTTCCGCCACTTCCGCAGACGCAGAACCAGTACCGGATAACGCAGCGGCTAATAGCCAAGCGGATAGTTTCTTGTTCATTTTCATAAGCTAATTAGACGGGTAGTAATTTACGGTGAGTATGGATGGACATCAGAATACCGAAGCCGGCCATCAGCGTCACCATCGACGTGCCGCCGTAACTGATCAACGGTAGCGGCACGCCGACCACCGGCAACACGCCGATCACCATGCCAATATTCACGAATACATACACAAAAAAAGTAAACGCCAAACTGCCGGCCAACAGGCGCGAGTAGGTATCCTGGGCTTGCACGGCGATGTAAAAACATCGGCTGATAACCAGCAAATATAAAACCAGCAGTCCAACGCAACCGAACAAACCAAACTCCTCGGCAAACACCGCAAAGATAAAGTCCGTGGAGCTTTCCGGCAAGAAGTCCAATTCCGCCTGACTACTGCCCAGCCAGCCCTTACCATTAATACCGCCGGAACCAATGGCGATCTTGGACTGAATAATGTGGTAGCCGGCGCCCATCGGATCGGCCTCCGGATTCATAAATGTCAATACACGATTGCGCTGATATTCGCGCATAAAATGCCACAACACCGGCGTCAACGATGCCAACAACGCCACTATCCCCAGCATGAACCACCAGGACAGCCCGGCAAAAAACAGCACCGCCGCGCCGGAACTGGCAACCAATAGCGAGGTACCCAAATCGGGCTGTTTTGCAATCAGCAATACCGGCAAAATCAAGAGAATCGCCGCGCCCAAAACATGCTTTGGCTTAGGCGGCAAGGCATGTTCAGACAAGTACCAGGCCACCATCATCGGTGCGCTAATTTTAGTGAATTCGGATGGCTGAAAGCGAAAGAAGCCCAAATCCAGCCAGCGCTGCGCGCCCATACTGATCTGCCCCATCACCGCCACCGCCAGCAACAACAGCACGCACACCGAGAACAGCGCCACCGAAAAACTTTGGAAGCGGCGCGGGTTGATATGCGCCAACACTATCATCAATAAAATGGCAAACCCCATACGGGTGGCATGCCGAATCAATAACGGCACCTCTTGCCCGCCGGCACTATACAAAATCACGAAACTGGCCGCGCAAATCAACAACAGGCCGATAAAAAGCGGAATATCGATATGCAACTTTCTGAGCAAATTACCTAGCAGCGACGGCGGCTGGAATTGTTCATTGCGCATTTCGGTTCTCATGGCTGAGCGTCCTTTTTCTGGTTCAAATAGGCATCGATAATTTCGCCGGCGATAGGTGCCGCCACCGAACCACCATGCCCACCGTGTTCGGCGATAATCGCCACCGCAATTTGCGGGTCGTGAACTGGAGCAAAGGCGATGAACAAGGCATGATCGCGCATTTTAAAATCAATGGCGTCTTCGTTGTATTTCTCTTCCTGCTTGATGGTAAAAACCTGAGCGGTACCGGTTTTACCGGCAATTTGATAGGTAATGGCTTTGGCCAAGCGGCCGGCGGTCCCCCTGGAACCATGCACTACGTTGGTCATGGCTTTGATGATGTTCTCGACATTTTGCGCTTTTAGCGGAATCAGGGCGTCGGCCTTACCGCCGATCAAGTCGGCATAATCGGCGCTGATAATGCTGTGCACCAAATGCGGGGTGATCACCTTGCCATAGTTGGCCAGCGTAGCGGTAGCGTGCGCCAATTGCAGCGGCGTGGCTTGCGTGTAACCCTGGCCGATTCCGGTAATCAGCGTTTCGCCCGGAAACCAGGCCTGACTACGGTAATGTTTTTTCCAATCCTTGGACGGCATCAAACCGTCAACTTCGCCGACCAAATCAATCCCGGTTTTCCGACCGAAACTGAATTTATCCATAAATGCATGCATTTTATCGATACCTAGTGCCAGCGCCAGATCGTAGAAATAGACGTCACAGGATTGGGTAATCGCATCATTCATGTCGACCATGCCATGCCCGCCCTTTTTCCAGTCTCTATACTTATGATCGACATTCGGCAATTTGTAATAGCCGGGGCAGAACAATCGGTGATTGAATTCGGTGACGCCGTACTCCAGGCCAGCCAAAGCCAGAAACGGCTTGACCGTCGAGCCGGGTGGATACTGGCCGCGCAGGGCCCGATTATATAAGGGCTGATCCGGCGAATCCTGCAAGGCTTTGTATTCCTTCCCGGAAATACCCGAAACAAACGGATTGGGGTCGAAACCGGGTCGACTGGCGAACACCAGTACGCCGCCGGTCTTAATTTCAATGGCGACGGCCGCACCGTTGTATTCCGATAAGGCATCGTAGGCGATCTTCTGCAAATCGATATCTAAGGTTAGATAGATGTTAGAACCGGATACCGGCTCAACCGTCGCCACGGTATTGACCGCCCTGGCCTGAGCGTTGGTTTCTATCTCTTCGTAACCGGCGGTACCTAACAGATGCTCTTCGTAGGTTTTTTCGATACCGGTTTTACCGATGTGGTTGGTACCGCGATATTTGGCCAAAGGCAGGGTCTTCATCTCCTGCTCGTTGATTCGACCGACATAGCCGACTACATGCGCAGCCAGATCGTCATAGGGATAATGCCGCACCAAGCGCGCGTAGACATCCACGCCGGGAAAATACGGCCTGACCACCGCAAATTTAGCCACATCTTCGTCGCTGAGATTTTGCAGCAAGGGCGTGCTGGTGAAAGATTTATTGCGTTTACGCTGTTTTTGAAACAGATCGATTTTTTCTTCGGAAATGTCCAGCAACTTTTGCAGTCTGCCTAGCGTGTCGTCGAGATTTTCGATCTGTTCCGGAATCAGTTCCAAGCTATAGGTTGGGACGTTTTCCGCCAGCATCCGACCCTTGCGGTCGTAAATCACCCCTCGTGTGGGTGGCAAGGGTGAAATCTTGATGCGATTATCCTTGGATAGCGTCGCATAATGCTCGTGACCGACCACCTGCAAATACACCAAACGCAGCACCAGGCCAGCGATCAAAAACAGGATCAAGATAAACGCCGCGACGATGCGGCTTAAGAATAAGCGGCTTTCCGCTAGCGGATCCTTGATGGCAAATTTTCTATCCATACCTCGTTAAACGATGCGCGCCATCACCCGGATATAGCGCAGTACCACAAACACTAGCGGCCATACCAAAGTCCCGGACAACACCGGATACCAGAACGATAGCGACAAGCGATTACCGGCTTGCATGCTTTCCGTGCCGAAAATAATGCTCTGCGCTCCCAGCAAACACAAAAATACAAACACGCATTGCTGCACCATCGGAAATTGCCGCAAACGCCGGTGTTCGTTAATGCTGAAATAGCAAATCAATGCATAGATCAAGGCGTACTGACCTAGTAATCGGCCGGTTAGTACATCGGTCAACAAGCCTATCCCCCAGGCGCTGAACACACCAAAACGCTCGGGCAAGGCAATTGACCAATAAATCAACACCAGTACGATCCAGTCGGGATTGAACAGCTCCATGCTGGGAAACAGCGACATCACCCGCAACACCATCGCCACCGCCACGGTGACGAAAAAGTACACGGTGGCGACAAAATCAAGGCGCAACATTCTCGGCTTCCTTGGATTCCGGCATGACTGGCGCTTTGCCCGGCTCGCCCAACACTACCGGGGTGGAGTGACTCCAGACGATTAAAAACTCATGGCTTTTATCCAGTTCGGCTTTGGGCGTGGCATAAATATTGGCGAAGGATTTATCCGGCCGGGCTTCAAACTTATCGACCACCGCCACCGGGTAACCGGCCGGAAACACCCCTCCAAGCCCGGAAGTAACTAATAGATCGCCCGGCACGATGTCGGCATTGTTGGCCAGAAACGGCAAATGCAGGCGATTGGGTTGGCCGGTGCCAAACGCAATGGTGCGCAAACCGTTGCGGTTGACCTGTACCGGTATGGCATGATCAGGATCGGTAATCAGCATCACTTCCGAGCTGTACGGCAGCGCCCGCACCACCTGTCCGACGATGCCATTGGCATCCAATACCGGTTGTTCCGGATGTACGCCAAAACGCGAGCCTTTGTTGACCACCACAGTATGTTCATAAGGCGCGAGCTTTACCGAAACCAGCTCGGCCACCAACACCTGCTCGCCGAGTTGAAACGAATTCTCCAGCAACATCCGCAGACGGGTATTTTCTTTTTCCAAGGCCGCAAATTTCAACAATTTGGTATCGTTGATGAACTGAACTTCTTTTAGACGCTTGTTTTCTTTTTGCAATTCGACAAATGAAATGATCGTACCGGACACCGTCTGGTAAAAATCGACAGGTAGACTGGCCAGAGCTTGTAAGGGATAGGTGATCACCGACAACACGGAGCGCACCCGATCCAGGCGTTCACTGCGATAATCGATCACTAACATGGAAATTGATACCAGTAATGCCACCAGTAAACGGGTGTTAAGCGAAGGGCCTTTGGCAAATAAGAGTTTTATGGCAAACCTCTAACAATCAAGACGCGACAAGCAAGACCGGCACCCATCGACGCGATAGCAAGAACAATCAAGCTCCGCTCGATGGCAGTTCAGGTGCCGAGCGGCATAAATTTCGTAGAAAAGGCTGCTTTAACCACTTTGCACGGTTAAAGCAGCCTTTCAGAGACTTTTTCTATTCCGTGCTTATTCCAAGGAGAACGCTGAAGCACCTTTAGAGTCCAACATTTCCAACACCATACCGCCGCCTCGGGCCACACAAGTCAACGGATCGTCGGCGATATACACCGGCAAGCCGGTTTCCTCGGAAATCAAACGGTCAATATCTTTCAACAACGCGCCGCCGCCAGTCAAGACAATACCGCGACTGGCCACATCTGCCCCCAGTTCCGGTGGAGTTTGCTCCAGCGCAACTTTTACCGCGCTGACGATACCGGATAACGGCTCTTGCAAGGCTTCCAGAATTTCGTTGCTGTTCAGCGTAAAGCTGCGCGGCACGCCCTCAGCCAGATTACGGCCGGTTACTTGCATTTCCCGTACTTCGCTACCGGGATAGGCTGCGCCGATTTGGTGTTTGATTTTTTCGGCTGTCGCTTCGCCAATCAATGTGCCGTAATTGCGGCGCACATAGCTGATGATCGCGTCATCGAAGCGGTCGCCGCCGATACGGACCGATGCGGAATAAACAATACCGTTCAGAGAAATGACGGCTACTTCCGAAGTACCGCCACCAATATCCAGCACCATCGAACCATGCGCAGTATCCACCGGCAAACCCGCGCCGACCGCAGCCGACATCGGCTCTTCGATCAAATAAACTTCCCTAGCGCCAGCCATGGCCGCCGATTCGCGAATAGCGCGACGTTCGACTTGGGTCGAGCCGCAAGGTACGCAGATCAGAATGCGCGGACTCGGCCGCAGCAATTTATTTTCATGCACTTTTTTGATAAAAAATCGCAGCATGCGCTCGGTGACGGCAAAGTCGGCAATCACGCCGTCTTTTAGAGGTCGGATCGCAGTGATATTGCCTGGCGTACGACCCAGCATCATTTTGGCATCGGCGCCGATGGCGGCGATGGTTTTTTGACCACGAATCTTATCTTCTTTGATAGCCACTACGGAAGGTTCGTTGAGGACAATTCCCTGGCCTGGAACATAGATCAGCGTATTTGCCGTACCCAAATCGATAGACAAATCATTGGAAAAGAGGCCACGAATTCTTTTAAACATTTTATGCAGTACCCTAAGCGCACACGGAAAATCCCGCTACTTTAACAATCAAGCAGGTATTTGAGCAAGATATAAAGTATCATAGTTTTACTAAGAAAACCTGGAGTTAGAAGAATGTCGTTAACAGCGAATGACGTTAAAAAAATCGCTCATCTGGCAAGGCTGGGCATTGCTGAACAAGATGTCGAACACTATGCAAAAGACCTATCCGGCGTACTGGAGTTAATGACGCAGATGGGCCGGTTAAACACCGACGGCGTCACCCCGATGGCCCATCCGCTGGACCAGATGCAACGCCTACGCGAAGACACGGTGACCGAGGCCGACCAACGCGACCCTTTCCAATCCATCGCCCCGCAAACCGAAGCCGGACTATACCTGGTTCCCAAAGTCATCGATTAAGGACGATTATGCACAACCTTACCCTTAGCGAACTGGCAGCAGGGCTGCGCAGTAAAGAATTTTCCAGCGTCGAGCTAACTCAAGCTTTTTTGAGCCGAATCCGCCAACATCAAGACCTGAACGCCTTCATTACCGTTAGCGAACAAAGCGCCTTGCAACAAGCGCAGGCTGCCGATCAAATACTCGCGACCGGCAATGCCGAACCCCTGACCGGCATCCCCATCGCCCAAAAAGACATTTTCTGCACGCTAGGCACAAAAACCAGCTGCGGTTCAAAAATGCTGGATAACTTCATCGCCCCTTACGACGCCACAGTGGTCAACAACTTCAACCGAGCCGGCGCCGTCATGCTGGGTAAGTTGAACATGGATGAGTTTGCGATGGGCTCGTCCAACGAAAACAGTTTCTACGGCCCTGTGCGCAACCCTTGGGCCACCGATTGCGTACCCGGCGGCTCTTCCGGCGGCTCGGCAGCAGCCGTAGCGGCGCGCCTTGCGCCTGCCGTGACAGGCACCGATACCGGTGGTTCGATTCGTCAACCGGCGGCGCTGTGCGGCATCACCGGTTTGAAACCGACTTACGGCCGAGTATCGCGTTACGGCATGATCGCTTACGCCTCCAGTTTGGACCAAGGCGGGCCAATGACCCGTAGCGCCGAAGATGCAGCTTTGTTGCTGCAAACCATGGCCGGTTTCGACCCTAAAGACTCCACCAGCGTCGATCAAGCCCTACAGGACTACAGCGCCAGCCTGAACGATAGCTTACAAGGTCTGAAAATCGGTCTGCCGAAACAGTTTTTTAATACCGCGCTGGACAGCCAAATGGCTGCCACCATTCAGGCCGCTATTGCCGAATATCAAAAACTGGGCGCGGAAGTCATAGAAGTGGACATGCCCAATCTCGAATTGGCGATCCCTGCCTATTATGTAATTGCCTCGGCAGAATGCTCATCCAACCTGTCGCGTTACGACGGTGTGCGTTTCGGTTACCGCTGCCAAAATCCGGCAGACTTGACCGACCTTTACACCCGCTCGCGCGGCGAAGCCTTCGGCGCGGAAGTCAAACGCCGCATCCTGATGGGTGCTTATGCGCTATCGGCCGGTTATTACGACGCTTATTATCTTAAAGCTCAACAAGTGCGCCGCCTGATAAGTGAGGATTTTAAACGCGCGTTGTCGGAAGTCGACGTGCTGATGGGCCCCGTCACACCCAGCACCGCGTTCCGCATCGGCGAAAAAACCAGCGATCCGATCCAGATGTATCTGGAAGACATCTACACAATAGCCATCAACCTGGCCGGCCTGCCGGCCATGTCGATTCCAGCTGGCTTTATAGACGGTAAACCGGTGGGCCTGCATGTGATAGGCAACTATTTCAGCGAAGCCAAACTGCTGAATGTCGGTCATCGCTACCAGCAAGTCACCGACTGGCATTTGCAAGTACCGAAAGGCTTCGCATAACACCGGAGGCAACATGGCGCCTATCACCCAATTATCGCAACTGGACCCCAACGGCATTTACAGCTATGCCGATTATCTGACCTGGCAGCTGGAAGAAAGTGTCGAGTTGATCAAGGGTAAGATCATGGCGATGTCGCCGGCGCCAAATGTCAAGCATCAAAGGATTGCTCTTAAGTTACTGCGCCCAATTGACAACTACTTCTTGCATAAAAGCTGCGAAATCTTTATTGCCCCATTCGACGTCAAACTTTACGACCGTCGCAAATCGCTACTCAAAAATGGCGAAGCCTTCAGCGTCGTCCAACCCGACCTATGCGTTATTTGCGACAAGGACAAACTGACCGAACAAGGCTGCGACGGTGCACCAGACTGGATTATCGAAGTCTTGTCGCCGGGTAATAGCCGCAAGGAAGTTCGCCTGAAATACGATTTATACGAAGAAAGTGGTGTCGGCGAATATTGGCTGGTGTTCCCTTACGAACAAATCCTCCAGCAATTTGTGTTGGACGAGCTGGGCAAATACCAATTGCGCGGTTTGTATCCGGGCAACGAAATCGCCGCTCCGCATTTATTCCCCGACTTGCAAATCGACCTGAACGACGTTTTTGCCGAATAGATTTAAAGGAAACCAAGAATGAACTCACAATGGGAAGCCGTTATCGGCCTGGAAATCCACACCCAACTCTCGACAAAATCAAAAATCTTCTCCGGCGCGGCTACCGCTTACGGCGCGGAGCCCAACACCCAGGCCTGCGCGGTTGATTTGGGCTTGCCGGGCGTATTGCCGGTTTTGAATAAAGACGCAGTGCGCAAGGCCGTGACTTTCGGGCTGGCAATCGACGCCGAGATTGCGCCGCACTCGGTATTCGCCCGTAAAAACTACTTTTACCCCGACTTACCGAAAGGCTACCAGATCAGCCAGTTCGAACTGCCCATCGTCGGCAACGGCCATTTGGACATCGAAGTCGACGGCGTCGAAAAACGCATCGGCATCACCCGCGCTCATTTGGAAGAGGACGCCGGCAAATCCTTGCACGAAGACTTTCACGGCCTGACCGGCATCGACTTGAATCGCGCCGGCACGCCGCTGCTGGAAATCGTCTCCGAACCGGACATGCGCTCCGCCAAGGAAGCCGTGGCCTACATGCGCAAACTGCACGAACTGGTGCGCTACCTGGAAATCTGCGACGGTAATATGCAGGAAGGCTCGTTCCGCTGCGACGCCAACGTCTCGGTGCGCCCGAAAGGCCAAAAAGAATTTGGCACCCGCGCCGAAATCAAGAACATCAACTCATTCAAATTCGTCGAAAAAGCCATCAATCATGAAATTGAGCGGCAAATTGATGTGATCGAAGGCGGCGGCAAAATCGTCCAGGAAACCCGTTTGTACGACGCCAACAAAGACGAAACCCGCTCGATGCGCAGCAAGGAAGAAGCCAACGACTACCGCTACTTCCCCGATCCCGACCTGTTGCCGGTATTGATCGAAGAAAGTTTGAAGGACGAAATTCGCGCCACGCTGCCGGAATTGCCGGACGCCAAAAAACAGCGCTTCATCGAGCAATACACCCTGGATAACGAAAGCGCTACCACCTTGACCTCATCGCGCGAACTGGCCGACTTTTATGAAACTGTTGTCAAAGCCTCCGGCGACGAAACCAAATTAGCCAGCAACTGGCTGACCGGTGACGTGTTGGGCGCATTGAACAAAGCCGGATTGGAAATCGGCGATTGCCCGGTCAGCGCCGAACGCTTGGCCGGCCTAATCAAACGCATCGCCGACAACACTATTTCCGGTAAAACCGCCAAACAGGTATTCGACAAACTCTGGAACGGCAAGGACAGCGCCGATGAAATCATCGAAAAAGAAGGCTTGGTGCAAATCACCGACATGGGCGCCATCGAAGCCATCGTCGACAAAGTGATCGCCGCCAACCCGGCGCCGGTCGAGCAATATCGGGCGGGCAAAGACAAGGCGTTGATGGCCTTAGTCGGGCAAATCATGAAAGAAACCCAAGGCAAGGCCAATCCGGGTGAAGTGAACAAGATGTTAATTGTCAAGCTGAAAAACTAAGGCCGGCGCCTCCCGGAGCATCGCTGAATTAATCTTCATCCCCGCGCAGGCGGGGATTCGGAATTTTGACTTTTCTGGGCTCCCGCCTACGCGGTAACGACGGGATCAGCTAAGAAAAACTTAGGTATTTCCGGCGATTGAACTCGGCACATACAAAATTTCCGGCAATACCAATTCCCAACGCTCGCAACGCAGATTTTCGGTATTGCCGGCGGTTTTGTGCCTTACCGAAATGGCGGCAACCCGCACCGCCACTAATTTTCCTGTTGGTGGAGTAAAGGCTTTGGCCATCCGCGTGACTGTCATACCGTTTAAATCCGCCAACTCCCAACCGCTTTGCCCATCGTTTCTGGCTCGCAATGTCAACTCGCTGCCAACCTCCAATGCCGCAATCGTCCGATGAATAGGCTTATCCGGCGCGAAATATCCCGGCCATGACAGCGCAACTTGCTCCAAATCGGCCACCCAAGTACGTTGACCCAACGCTGGCAATTCGCGACTAAATTGCGGCTGGGTTTTAACGCAAAGCGCCTCGCAGTCTCGAATAAAAGCATGCCGCCCACCCTGTTTGGCGCAAATAGTCAGGGTTTTGCGGGCGCGGGTCATAGCCACGTAAAACAGTCGCCGCTCTTCGTCGCTGCTTTGCTGCCAGCCGCCGCCGTCCAGAATCAACACATGATCAAACTCCAAGCCCTTGGCACGATGCGCTGTCAATAACAGCAACGGGGCGTGCCGACTATCGTTTACCCCGGACTGGCTGCCGGAACCGAATTCGTAAAGCGCTTCGACAAGGTTGCTAACCACATGCTGACAGCCTGGGGTGACAGTCTCGGCAGCGATGATAAATTGCGCCAGCATGGCGCGATAAGGATGTTCGATCAGCTCATCCACTGATTGCCGGTAGCGACGCTGAAACCAGTGCGACAAGGCCCCGTAGCGCAGCAATACTCTGGACTTACCAGACTTAGCCTGTGGCTTGTTCAACAAAGCCAGCAGACCATAGCCTTCCCGTGTGCCATGCAAATTCAGCAAAGCATTATCGCGCAGCAAGCGCATCGGAATGCCTTGCAAGCGACACAATTCACCTAGTGGCTCTAATGTTTCCCAATGCCTGGCGATCACTGCAAACCGGCCCCAATGGCTGGTTTGGCCCGAACTTGCCAAGCTATTCAGCCGCATCAGCTCGGCCAGCGCCACTTCCACTTCACCATGGAGTGATCCCGGCGTTTCCAGGATATGTACCCGGCCTTGCGTCAAACTATCCAGCTCGGCAAACTCGCCGCCCTCCGCTGTCTCTCGGCGCGCGTAGTTGATTTGGATAGCATGCTGCGTTTTCATCCGCTCTCGCGTCGGCGCAATCACCCGATTTGCGCAATGAATGATCTGCGCGGTGGAGCGATAGTTTTCAATCAGATAGTAAGTTTTGGCTTGATAGTCAGTCGCAAATTGCTTGATGAAGCGCACATTGGCTTGGTTGAACGCGTAAATATTTTGGTCATCGTCGCCCACCGCCAGCAAGGACAATTTATCGTCCTCGCTGTTGATGGCTCTGCCGGCCAGCGCGCTGATCAATTCGTAATGCTCGGCGTTGATGTCCTGATATTCATCCACCAGCAAATAGCGCAAACCGGATAGCAAGCGGTCGCGCTGGATGCCCGGCCCCAACTCATCGCCCTGCTCCGCTTGCTGCAATAATGCCGTGGCGGACTTAAACACCGCCTTAAAGTCGACTTGTTCGCCATGCTCGGCGGCTACCGCATAGCTAGTACCGGTGAGGCGCATCGCCAGACTGTGCAGAGTTTGTACGGTCACCCCGGCGGCATCGGCACCGATTAATGCCCATAAACGCTTGCGGATTTCGACGGCCGCCGAGCGGTTATAACTCAACACCATAATGTCTTCCGGCAACACCATGCATTCGCGCAGCAACCAGGCCACCCGATGCACAATCACCTTGGTTTTGCCGGAGCCGGGACCGGCCAGCACCAGTTGACTGCCTTCCAGCGGCGCGGCGACGATGGCTTGTTGTTCGGGGTTTTGCAGGTCGGTGAGGATACGTCGATGTGCGGCTTCGGTGGTCGCCATTTCCAAAATATCCTGGCGACCGGCGAAATAGCGGCGCACAAATTCATGCCTGTCCATGCCAAAGTAATCGACGATAAACGCCATCGCCGCCTGAATCTTACCCAGCGCCAAACGGGCGTATTCCGCCATTACATGCACCTGGATGATCTTGTCCTTGTAATGCAAAGCCAGCTCGGCGTAATCGGATTTTTTAAACTGCCGGCGCCGGGCTTCGGCATTCAGCTGAATGCTCATCGCCGCGCGGAACACCGCCTTACCGCGCGCCAGATGCAATACTTCGTTGCTGTCCAGATAAATCAACGCCGCCGCCAAGGCCACATTCCAGTCGCGCACCTCCAGATCCTGCAAGGTCAGATCGGCTTGCAAGGCTGCTTCCAAATCACCTTGCTTACAGGTGACCAGCAGATTATTGCCCTGCCGCCGCGCCAGAAAGTAGTTCAGCAACGCCTGGGCCAGCCGCATACGCTTGTGGCGGATGGTGTCGATGTCCTGCCAGCTGCGCAGCAATTTCAAATAGCGATTATCCTGACCGGCCGGACGCAACGCGAAAAAGCCGCGCAGACCGCTGCCATCGCCAAAGGCTTCGGCAAACGATTTCATCAAGCGGGTCAATTTGTCCGGCGTCAATGCCACGCCGGCGTCGCGGCGCAAGGTATCGCACAGCCGCCGCACATTCAAAATCTGCCATTGCTCGCGATCCGCATCCGGCGCGGCCTCGCGCAGACTGGCAATCAAGCCATCTTCCAACTTACGCAAGTCTTCCAGCCTGTCGGCGGTATCGGGGTCTCGGTACAGCGTCACCCCGATTTCGGTATCGTTGGATACCAGTTTAAAGCGGTCCAAATCCCGCAACATGCTCTGCACGTCGTGAGAGTTGCGGCCGGTCGCCAGCATCAAGTCGTCGGTGCTAATACCTTCGTCGTCTTCGCTATAAAACAATTGCGACAACAGCGCGATATAAGGCTCAATATCGGCATTCGGCCCCAGTTTTTTCTGCAGCAACACTCTGGCTTCATCGATACTGGCCACCTGCAAGCTGCCCGGAAATACCCGGGTGTGATTTTCCTGGCGCTCCAGCAAACGCGCTTCTTCCAGCCAGGCCACCGCGATGCGGACCTTGGTGTCGGCATCGGCGGCGTCGGGATCGATGCCGTGCTTGTCCGGAATTTCCAGGAGGATTTCGCCGCTGGTGACCACCACCGAACCTTCGCTGCGGTCTTTGCGCTCGATGCTGCGTAAAGCTTTTAAAATCGCGTAAATATCGTGTTGCGTCAGCCGCGAATTACGCAACAGGCGAAACTGCACATCCAGATCGGCGTCGTCGTAAAGCAACACGCAGCGCGCCGGGTCTTGGTCGCGCCCTGCCCGGCCCGCTTCCTGTAGATAATTTTCCAAGGAACCCGGCGTATCCAAATGAATCACCAGCCGCACGTCGGCCTTATCCACGCCCATGCCAAAGGCATTGGTGGCGGCGATGACGCGCAACTCGCCGGCGATGAAGGCTTCCTGCACCTGGCGTTTTTGTTCGGGCTGCATGCCGCCGTGGAAATAGCCGCAATCCAGGCCGGCCTGTTTTAAAAATTCGGCCATTTCCTCCACGGTTTTCTGCCGGGCGCAAAACACGATAGCGCCACCGGCGTCGTGTAAGCTTTGCTCCAACAAACGCAACACTTCCGGATATTTTGCTTGGGCAGGCACCGCATGCACTTCGTACTGCAGGTTTTCGCGGCTGACGCCGCCAGTCAAACACGCCAGCGTAAAGCCTAAGCGCTTAAAAAAATGCTCGACAATATCCTCTACCACGTCCGGCTTGGCGGTGGCGGTAAAACAAAACACCGGCGACGGTTTGTCCTTTTGCCGGGCCTTGATAAAGCGAGACACATATAAATAGTCCGGGCGAAAATCGTGGCCCCATTTGGATAAACAGTGCGCTTCGTCAAACACCCAAGCACCCACTTCGCGATGCTGCAAGGCCTTGGCGAAAGCGCTGCTTCTAAATTGCTCCGGCGCGATAAAAATCAAACCCAAATCGCCCAGCCGCAACTTATCCAGCATCACCTGCCGTTCCAGTGGATTCAGCAAGCTGTTGATGTAACCGGCGCAAGTGATGCCGCGCGCTTCCAGGTTATCGACCTGATCCTTCATCAAGGATTGCAGCGGCGAGATAATCACCGTCAAACTGCCGTTGCGGTAAAAGCGCGCCAGCGCAGGCAATTGGTAACACAGCGATTTGCCGCCACCGGTCGGTAAAATCGCCAGCGTCGGCGTGCCGGCAAAGCCGTATTCGACGATAACCTGTTGCAAAGAGCGGCCGTCCTCGGTAGTTGGCGTCGGCCGGAACTGCGTGATGCCCGGAAAATAGCGCGGCAGCAGTTGCGACAGATCGTGCTGCTCCCGACACCAGCCACATTCGGCATCACCGCACGGCACATCGCGCAAGGTGGCGATAAGTTCTCGGGTTTTCGGGAACGACAAGCTCACCCAAGGCGGCAGTACGGAATTGCCGCCCGAAACTCGCAACCAGGCCAGCACGTAGGCCAGCGGCTTGTGCCAATCCGGCTCCGGCAAATAGTCGTTGACGATCTGCTGCTGCCCGGCCCGGCATACCTTGCCGGCGGTGGCGCGCCGCCAGGCCGCTTGCGCATCGCTCAAGGACGGCCTTAGCGCCGCGCGCAAAGTCGCAAAGAAGTTCGCCACACCCTTGCCATTTTCCGGTGCCAATAAAAAATGCAGGCACAGCGCTTCGTCCGGATGCTCCGTAACCCGCTGCCGCAAGGCCTCGGCCTGATCCAGAAACAGCTCGTAAGCCAATTCCGCGTCGCGAACCGGATTGTTGCGGGTGGTGGTGCAAAGCTTGTAGTCCTTCACCAAGCGATGATAAGGATTTTGCGGAAAGGCCACCGGCGACAATTCCAGCGTATCAACCAGCGGCAAGCGATGCAGCGCCAAATCGGGATGCAACACCAGCAAAGCCGGCTGATCGAAAGCAATCACGTTATGCCCCAACACAAACGCCGCACCTTCGCTGATCTGATCCAGTTTTTTAGTCAGCTCGGCAGCTTTACCGGATAAGCGCAAACGGGCATCGGTATCCGGCCGATACGCACCGATCTCCCGCAGCCGCAAGCTATCCTGACGGGCGGTTTCAATGTCGATGCACAAGCACTTGGCTCGGATTCTGTCGGGTGGTTGAGCCATTATGTGAGGGGAATGGAATGCAGGTAATTTATGTTCAAACCAGATAGAGATTACTTAATAAGCTCGACCTGCCGGTTGCCAACTCTCCATGCCGAGCTAGGCGAGCGAGGCCTTAAAGATAGCGCAATCTAATCAGGGTTCTATACCTACACGCAATGCACTGAAATTTGGTCATAACCAATACGACACCAATTAGCAACATTACCTGGCCCAACGCCGCGCGTCTTTGAGAAGTAACAGGAGCTGTTGTTCTTGTAAGGGAGAGGCAATAAATCCAAAACGCCTGTAAAAACGGGCGGCCTCATCATCAATCGGGTGCGATTGCCCGGATGCCTGCTTGCTCTGCAATCAGCAGCGATCTTCGAATAGCATCCTGCAACAATCCGATGCCGATACCGCGCCCTTGATGATCTTTGGAAACCGCCAAACGAGCAAGAATTGCGACTGGAATGGGGTACTGTCCCATTCCTTTGCGAATACGTTCCGGGGCATCCAACGTGTCGATTTAACCAACAGTCAAACTGAAAAAGCCAATGACTCGTTGAGTATCGTCTGTAACGACAAAGGTTTTAGCTGAACCACTGCCCTGCGCTAGCCTGGCATGACGAACCAACCATTCGTTAAGCGCTGGTTTGCCACAATCGAAAAAATCCAGATGGTGCAATGCCCCAAGGGACTCAGGGCAACAGTGACTCACGAATTATCCCAGGGAGTGGTTCGGGAAAACAAGTCGCGTAACCCCTCATTTTCTTCGCTTGGGCCATACAATAAATCCAAAAAAGCCTGATATTGGCTGCCTGATACCATAAACAATCGTTGGTCGAGCAAGGTTTGTTCAGCTGCTTGACAGGCGCTGTCAAGAATAAACTCAGTTAAAGACTTGTGCGCCACCTCTGCCGCTCGACGCAATATAGCTTCTTGCTCTGGTGTAGCGCGCAGCCCCAATCGAGCAGATCGGGTTGCGACAGTGGCTGCAATTCTCATGGGTGCCTCAAGGAATTAGATTACCCCACTATGTTAGTACAAACGCACAGAAACTATTCCAAACCTCTTTTTACAATTAAATAATCCCGCTTGGATTGACCAATAACAGCTCATTCGCTGAAAATCTTGGAAACGGAGCGATAGCGAAGTGAAGATTTTTAGTCCCCGATAGCCGTAGCGCCGGGCGGGTATTCGCAGCGAAGCGGAGAAAACCTGCAAGGCATCGCGACACGGCGTCAAGTCATGCGAGAGCCGATGTTTCGACCCCCTGTTGGGTCGAGACGAGGTGACGCGGACGAATCGGGGCCGCCGAAGGCATAAACTGCCAGCAAATTTTTCGCGCTGAAATCGGATGGGACCCATTTCAGCTTTACCGAAAAATGCTGGCGCTCTTGTGTTTTAGATCAATCCCTTTGAAAGCACGTCCTTGGTTTAAGTCATAGCAAATTCGGTGACGTATTAGCTCACACTCCAAGCCTCACTTAATACCTCGGCTTGTTTTAAACACAGCTCAACCGCTTCATCGGCTTTATCCGGTGGATACTTCCAACGCCGCAAGGCTCTTCTGACCAGATTTCGCAATCTGGCCCGCACGCTATCGCGCTTGGCCCAATCGACAGTGGTGCTGTTACGCAATTGCTCGGTAATATATTTCGCCAGTTCGCGTAGATTGTTATCACCCAACTCACGCACGGCCGATTCATTTTGAATCAAGGCCCGATAAAAGGCGATTTCATCCGGATTTAAACCCAGTTTTTCCGCTTGCGCCAAATCCGCCTGCATGTCTTTGGCAATGGCAATTAGCTCTTCAATCACCTGAGCGGTTTCTATCGCGCGGTTATGATATTTGCGTAAAGACTCCAGAATGCGATCAGAGTATTTTTTCTCGGATACCACATCGGTTTTCATGCGAGCCTTCACTTCATCGCGCAGCAAACGTTCCAGCAAATCGACGGCCAAATTTTTCTCTTTCAGCCGCGCCACATCATCCATAAACTCTGGCGACAGCAAGCCAATATTAGGCTTATCCAAACCCACCAAGCTAAAAATATCATCCACGCCATCGGCCACAATGGCATTATCGATAATCTGCTTCAGTGCCGAGTTTTTCTCTTCATCGGTGCGGCGTTTATCCACCGTCGTAAATTTGCTTATCGCCGCTTTTACAGCGCTTAGAAAGGCAATTTCCTTTTTCAGCGGCTCGACTTCATCCAGCGTCGAACATAAAGTGTAGGCATGGCTTAACGCCGTCATCACATCCAAAAAGCGCTTTTTACCGTCTAGCTCACCATTACGGCCTTGCAAACTTAAAACATGATTCATCGCGCCCGGTAATAACTGCAAGGCCTGGGTGGCAAAGGCACTGTAATCAAAGCCCTGCATCATGCCCCGCACAATATCCAGTTTTTCAAGTAGCAGCGCATAGGCCTCATGCGTATCCAGCGTGGGTGCCCCTTTGCCTTTGGAATCGGTATAGGTTTTCAGCGCCTGCTTTAACTCGCTGGCGATACCGATATAATCCACCACCAAGCCGCCGGGCTTATCTTTAAACACCCGATTCACCCGTGCAATCGCTTGCATCAGGTTGTGGCCTTTCATCGGTTTATCGATGTACATGGTATGGCAGCACGGCGCATCAAAACCGGTTAGCCATATATCGCGCACAATCACCAATTGCAACGGATCCCCCGCATCTTTAAAGCGTTTTTCAAACAGCTTTTTAGAGGCTTTACTGTAAATATGCGGCTGTAACTTGGCATGGTCCGATGCCGAACCCGTCATGACAATTTTAATCGCGCCCTTGTTGGGGTCGGCGTCGTGCCATTCCGGCTTAAGCGCAACGATGGCGTTATACAGCTCCACACAAATATCCCGGCTCATGCACACGATCATGGCTTTGCCCGGCATACTGGCAATCCGGGTTTCGAAATGACTCGCCAAATCCTTCGCAACCTGCTCCACCCGTGGCGTACTACCCACCAGTTTTTCCAAGGCGGCCCATTGGGATTTGGTATTTTCGCGGCTGGCGATGTCTTCTTCATCTTCAATCACCTCGTCCACTTCCGCATTCAAAGCCTCGATGTCTGCCGTGTTTATGTCCAGCTTTGCCAGGCGCGATTCATAATAAATCGGCACCGTCGCGCCATCATCCACCGCGTCTTGAATATCGTAAATCGACACATAATCGCCAAACACCGCGCGCGTGTCTTTATCTTGCGCGGCAATCGGCGTACCGGTAAAGCCAATAAAGCTGGCGCTGGGCAAGGCATCGCGCAAATGCTTGGAATAACCAAAGGTATATTGGCCTTTGGCATTTAGCTTGGCTTTATCGCCATATTGGCTGCGATGCGCTTCATCGCTGATCACCACGATATTGTGGCGAGTACTTAACACCGGATGACTGGCTTCATCCGCCAGCAAGGCAAATTTTTGGATGGTGGTAAAAATAATCCCGCCCGCTTGGCGTGCGGCCAACATCTCGCGCAAATCGTCACGGTCACCCGCCTGCACCGGCGTTTGTTTCAGCGTTTCCACCGCCATGCTAAAGGTATTAAACAGCTGGCCGTCCAAATCGTTTCGATCGGTCACCACCACGATGGTCGGGTTATTCATCTGCGGCTGCGCTAATAATTTGCTGGCATAACACACCATCGAAATCGACTTGCCCGAACCTTGGGTATGCCACACCACCCCCGCTTTACCTGAACCTGGTACGACGCGCTGGGCATAATCGGCGCGAGGCTCGGCTGAACGGTCATCTATCTGTTGCGCGGCAATCACCGTAGCTTTGACCGCTTCACGCACCGCATGAAACTGATGGTAACCGGCAATCTTTTTAATCAACTGACCATCGTCCTGCTCAAACAAAATAAAGTAATGCAGATAATCTAAAAATAATTCCGGCTGAAAAAAGCCCTTCACCAAGGTTTCCAAACGGTATTCAAACAGCGGTTTATCGTCTTGATTAGCGAGCGTGCGCCACGGCAAAAACCGCTCTTTATTGGCCGTCAGCGAACCCACCCGCGCATGTAGCCCATCACTCACCACCAGCGCCGCGTTAAAGATAAATAAATCGCTGATTTCATCCTTATAGGTTTGCAATTGCTGATAGGCCGCCCAAATATCCGCACTGGCATCCGCCGGGTTTTTCAGTTCCAGCACCGCCAACGGCAAACCATTCACAAACACCACTACATCCGGCCGGCGATGGCCTTTGCTGCCCGCAAGCGTGTATTGATTCACCACCAAAAACTGGTTATTGCTGACCGTGGCAAAATCCAGCAAGGCCACATAATCGGTTTTTTCTTCGCCGCCGATTTTAAAATCAACCTTCACTCCCTCTAATAACAGGCGATGAAACACGTGGTTGCTTTTGATTAACACCGGCGATTCCGGCTTGGCGATTTGCTGGGTTACGCGCTCCAAAACATCGATCGGAATATGCGGATTGATTTTTTGTAGCTGGCTGAGTAAGCGGTCAACGAGCACTATTTGCCGATAATCGACACGTTCCGGGCGCTCACCATCGGGCGCGATGTCATAACCGTTAACATAGTCATAGCCAATGGTTTGAAACCAATCGAGGCAGAGCTGTTCCAGTTGGTCTTCGGTTATCATCGGCTGTCCTTAAAGCATGTCAGTTTCAAGAGCCCAGCAAACCCTTATTGGCCTGCCAAACCGCGTTTAATTGCCGGGTAATCAGCGTTATCGTTTCCGTTTTAAGCTCCAACTCTCTGGCAAGCTCAGCAAAGTTGGCAACCACCTCGACGACTTCCGCAAGCGCTTGCTGCGCCAGTTTCCAGTTGGCAAACCCGGCATGGCGGGCAAGCGTCTGCATGGCTTTAAGGGGTGGATTTTTGCCAAAACCCGCAAATGCCGTGGCATGTTCGGCGTAAGGATGCGGACTAAACGTCACATCATAAAACGGTGCCAAGCGCCAAGCGCCGCTGTCATCCTGCAAAAAGGCCCAGTTTTTACTGTGATCATCCTGATTACAGGCAAACAAATTAAACAACGCCCGCCGAAATTGCCGCTGCCCCACCGCAGGCGATTTGCACAACTGTCGGCTGGCCTTAATCAAATCGGCATAATCCAGACTGGGGCTGCGAAAATCGGCATCCAACAAACCACAGGCGCTGTGCAAATGATAACGCCCGGCCTTATCCCCAGCGCCCCCCAACCAATCAAAGCGTTTTACCGCCAACCATGAACGCGGACCACTGCGGGTAGCCACCTGCAACAACTGCCATTCGGGCGGCTCCAGTTTGGCCCGCTGCGCCAACTGCAAATAGGCCGCCTCACACAAGCCCTCTTCATGCCCCAAAGGCAGATTTTGCGACGTGAATTTCACCAACCACGCGTCATCGCCCGGCTGTGCCCGTGTTCGGCAGTGCAGCGGCTGATCCGGCGACATAAACAGCTGCGCCTTAGGTCGGGCACCACCCGAACTGCTTACCGCCACCAACTCGGCCAACACCTGCTCCGTTTCACCCTCAAACAGCGCCTGCGCCTCCAGACCCAAGTTCGCCAAATCAATCGTCTCGCTGCTGTCTGGCAGCCAATCCGCTACCGGTTCAAAACTGAGTGCCCCCATGCCGTTATGCCCCACAAATGCCAGTCGATCCATCGCGGTCACGTGTGCCGCCAAAATACCCTGCTGACGAAACACCCGATCTTGTAACAGCAAGCCCCAGCCATCGGGCAGACAGTCGGCAAACACCCCGTGAATACCTTGGTGCGGCGTGTCGGGCCCTAGCTGTAGTTCCGTGCTCGGTTTTAAGGTAAACGGCGACAGGTTAGCGTAGCGCTCAAGGTAATCGGCAGCGTATTGAAAAAACACCCCCTGGCGATTTTGCGCCAGCACCCCAACCGCCACCGAATCGCCGGTTGACAAGGTGCGGCGAACGTCCAGCTTTTGGATGGGCTTAAAATTCATCGCGTAGCACCTCATCAATCGAACTCGGCAGCGGCGCGCTCTGGCTGGCAGGCTGCGTCAAGGCATACAAGCGCTGTAAGTCATCCAGGCTCTGCCAAAGCAGCAGCAGTTGCCGAAAAGCGATTTGCCCGGTACGTTCAAACTTTTTGATCGTCGCAGCAGGCACACTGCTTCGCTCGGCCAGCGCCTCTCGCGACCACTTCGCCTGTTCACGCAGGCCACGCAAATGCGCCGCAAACGCCAGCTGCACCTCCGCATCATCCAACAATAAAAATCGACGCATGACTAACCAGAGCTATGGATACAATAGTATCCATTATAGCCGTTATAAGCCAAAAATAGATATCATTGTATCCATCAATAAATTCCATATCTCCGAGGTGGCTTAAAAGCCCCCTCTCCCAGCGGGAGAGGGTTGGGGTGAGGGACAATGACAACAGACCCAGTTTGAATAATTACCCATTGCTCAGGCAGATTTCGCCGGAGAGGAGTTTGGGGAGAAGGGTGTCTCTCACATTAGCGAGCGTTAAATTCTCCAGAGATCCATCTAGGATTTTATTGATTGATGCTTCAATAGTAGAGTCAAATTTTATTAATAAATCAGTACTTGGCCTAGTAATACTTAACTTTTCAAAAGTTGATTTATTAATTATAGGTATTGTAGAACCGCTACTACCAATAAGGAAAATCTCTTGCCTTCTGTTCCTCAAATTAAATCATAGGTAATTACGAAAATATTTTTCACCAACAACGATAGAGTTTATTTGCTGATTAGTAAATGCATTTGCAGGAGAAACAATTGCCTTTCCCATCTAACTGCCAATGCAAGTTACACATATAGAGCCATTCTCAATTTTTGTGTTCTTAATCGACAATTGCCCTTCATGTGTAAGATGGCGTGTTTAAACGGGATGGTGGCGATTAAGTCAATCAATTCGCCCAGTTTGGCAGGATCGATTTGTAAACTGGTATAGCGCTTGTTGAGGATGCCTTTGAGTTTGGCATTATCGTGTTCGATGGCTTCCAGGGCATGGTCGATCAGTTGTCCGACCGAGCTGATGCGGGTGCAGAGGCGTTTTTCGCTGTCATCTTCCGGCGCTTGAGTCAGCACGTCTCCGGCTCTGGTCAGCCAAATGACGCTGTTAATGACGACTTTATTTTGGTTTTGCAAAAACTCCCAACGCGCTACCTTTGGCACCCAAAACACGTTGGTTTCGGCGTAGTAGTCGCGTTGTTCCAGTTCGGCATTGATTTCGGCTTGATAGTCGGCGCTGTCTGCGCCGCCAAAATAAGCAGGGTCTAAATAGTATTCGTGGTCTGGGTTTTTAAATTGATTGGTGAGTTCTACGCGGCGGCTATCAAACGAATCGCTGACGTATTTTAAAAAGATCAAACCGAGTACGGTGTGCTTGTATTGCGAGGCATCCAGGGTGGAGCGCAGCTTGTCGGCGCTGGTCCAGAGTTTTTTATCGAGGTTGTTTAAAAACTGTTGTTAGTCGTCATTGACCATGGGCATTAGGTTTTTTAAATTGATTCTGGCGTCTAGTGGGATTTATCGTAAGCGCTTATTAAACACCACCCTTGACTGAGTTTATTAACGTATGACAGAGGGTGTGAGTTGCCAAGGTAACAGGGCTTCAAAATCTTCTGCCGTTTTTGCCAAAGGCAGTTGCCGGAACACGGCAATCAAATAACCATAAGGCTCAATGCTATTGGCTTTGCAGGTTTCGATGAGCGAATAAAGACTGGCGCTGGCTTGTGCGCCACCCACCGTGTCGCTGAACAACCAGTTGCGACGGCCAATCACAAAGGGGCGAATCGCATTTTCGCAGGCGTTATTATCAATCGGCCAGCGGCCGTTCTCGACAAAACGGATCAGTTTTGGCCATTGGGCTGACAGGTAATGCAGTGCTTTGCCCAGTAAACTGTTAGGCATCACGCCATGCAGGTGTTGTAGCAGCAGTGTTTCGATATTGGCCAGGATCTCGCGACTGTGCGTTTGCCTGAATTGCAGACGTTGTTCGGGACTGGCGTCTTTGGTCCGTGATTCAATGGCGTACAACTGGCCAATCGCGGTGATAAAGCGTGTCGCTAGTGGCTCAGACACTCGGGCTGGTTTGGGCTGCGCGGCTTCGGCTTCGACGAAATAGCGTCGGGCATGCGCCCAACACCCTAAGTGAATCAGGCCGTGACCGGCAGCCAAACCGTTATAGACCTCATAACCATCGCTCATCAGAACGCTGCCGGGTTTGATGCCTTCGTATAAGGGTTGCGCCTGGCTACGACCACGCCCCGGGGTATAGCTGAACAAGCGGATCGGAGGCCCAGAATCGGTCATCTGCACCCACAAATAGCTCTTGGTCTGTGCTGCGCGCCCCGGTTCTTTGAGCACTTGCACCACGGTCTCATCACCGTGAATGACATCCGCTTCCAGTAGTCGATCCCGCAACAGATTAATCAAAGGTTGCAACGCATGTCCTACGCGCACCACACTCGCAGCCAGCGTACTGCGGGATAAATCACCGCCAAAACGGCTCAACAGCGCGGCTTGCCGGTATAACGGCAGGCCGTCCTGATATTTACCGGTAATGACCCAGGCCAGTGCCGCCTCGGTGAGCAAGCCTTTCGGAATAATCCGCACTGGTGCCGGGGTGACCCGGATACTGTCATCACAGCAGGGGCAGGCATATTTGATGCGTTGATGCTGTATCACCCGCACTTGTTGTGGAATGATGTCCAGCTGTTCACTGATTTCGGCACCGATTTCCACCAATGGGCTGCCATCATGCGCGCATACCCGTTCCGACTCTGGCAATTCATGACGGACAATCTCGCGAGGCAGATAAGGATCCAGCGGCTTGCGACCGCGTTTCTTGCGGCTATGGGGGGCGATCTGG
Source organism: Methylomonas albis (assembly GCF_014850955.1). NCBI lineage: Bacteria > Pseudomonadati > Pseudomonadota > Gammaproteobacteria > Methylococcales > Methylococcaceae > Methylomonas > Methylomonas albis. The sequence goes on along the minus strand of NZ_JACXSS010000001.1, from coordinate 588,946 downwards.
ACTTCAGTATCGGGAATGCTTTCTTCAGCCACCGGCTGTCCGGTGGGCGCCAACGCTTCGGCTTCGTTGATGAACAAGTCGCGCTGAGCAGGATTAGCTCGGGCTTCAGATTTGGCAGCAAACAGCTGCCGTAAAAAGGCATCGACCCGCTGCTTGAGCAGATCACGCTCGACGGTGACTACACGTAGTTGTTGGGTGAGCATATGCACCAACTGCTGGTCAGCTAACCACGACTGCCGCTCGGCCAATAAGGCCGCATATTCGTCAGATGTCAGCGTGATAGTCGTCGTCATAAGTGCCTATTTTACAAGGTTTTTGACGACGAAACCTCAGCTAATTTGGCTGTAGCTTCGGGCGGAATGTGGGCGCATGGCGGCCAGATCAATGCCCTCTAATAGCCAATGGAGTTGTTCCACGCTCAGCACCATCAGCGCCTCCTGCTTCGGCCAACGGAACCGGTCAGCCTCCAGGCGTTTAATCATTAACCAGAAGCCGTTGCGATCCCAGGCCAGTAACTTGATCCGATCACGGCGGCGATTGCTAAACACAAACACCGCCGACTCAAACGGGTTGAGGCTGAGTCCCTGTTCGACCAGCAGCGCCAGACCATTGATTGCTTTACGGCCGTCCACCGGCTCACGGTACAGATAAACCTTTAACCCCGGGTCGAAGCGGAACATGGCAAGTGGGCCAAGGTGTTTAATAGCGGTGATAGCTCAGCCAGGTCAATGGCCTGGAGCGTCATCTGCACACCGTTCACTAGGGTAATGGACAGCATCGCTTCGCACGTCTGAGACTTAATAACCGGTGTCAGCACCGGCACAAAAGCCGGTAGTGGCGGCACTAACTCATCGGCTTGGGTGTCACGCGCAGCGGCCTGATAGTGATTGATCCACTTTCGTAGTAGGTTAGCATTGATGCCATGCTCCAGCGCTTTGCGTGCAATCGACACACCCGGCTGCAAGCAACTCTGAACCAGCTCTTGTTTAGCGATCGGATCATAGCGGCATCGGCCATCACAGCGGTGACCGATGACTAACCGCCTGGATAACGCACTCTTTGTCTCTAGCATGTAGGTGTCCACTTAGTCGAAGGTGGACACCATCTTCGACTCTTTCAGTTATCGATGACAGACGTAGTTAAATGAGCGCTTACGATTTATCGGTGTTTACCAAACACTACAAATAAGCTTGGACGAAACGTTTTACCGCATCCAACACATCAAGAAGGGAAGCGGTTAGATTAAGAGTCTTGTTGATGACTTCTGCTTTGAGTTCAGAATCATCAGGGTAGTCGTGTTCGTCAAATGGGGCATGGCGTTGCAGTTGACTCACAGCCCAAAGCAACCTATCAGCATGACGGTCATAGATTTTTAGTCTCTCTTGTATCACGGAAATCATTGCCACTGAATCCCGGTCTGTTTAGCAATCTGATAAATAGGTAATTCAACCGAGCCATCGGCTTTACGCAAGACCACGTCGATTTTTTGATCCCCGAGCCTTTTATGTAAATCACGTAGAAACGTCAATTTACTGGTGATCAAGTCCGCTGCCGAGAGCGCTTGGACCTCAATATAGAGGTCGATATAGCCACCTTTCTCTTCATCCCGAACTCTTGAGCCAAACAACCAGACATGGGCATCTTCACCGAAGTCGCTTAGGACGCTTTCCCGTATCGTTTGGGCTTGAGATTGTGATAACCGCATGGTTTGTCGCTCCTTTAACAGCATCTACAAGCCTTTCAGCCATGTAACGAGGTAACCGAATGGATACGGTTGCCATGATTCTAGTAGACTTTATCAGACATAAAAAACCCCGCGAAGTCTTTAAACTCGCAGGGTTTGGTACGTCTTGGGTTTTTCTGGTACTAGTATTTGGTGGAGGTGGGGACTAACGAATCACACTCTGAAACACAGAGGTGACAAGCACTCCAGCAAACTACTGACTACGTGTTACTGCGATAGTTACTGCTCAATTGCCACACAGCAAATAACCTAGATTCAAGGATAACACACAAGCAGTATTTTTGTGTTTTTGAGCCCGTACCAATCTAGATTTGGAATTGAACCCGAGTCCAATTGCTTGTAAGTAGCCCAATGACATTCGCCAATGACTCCGACCGGCCTATTGCAAAATATTAGGGGCTGTTGCCGTTTTACATGGGCAACCAAATGAAAGCGCAGGCCAAAGCGACGACACTTTCAAAATTGCGTTTCAATTTGTCATATCGCGTCGCGATGGCTCTGAAATGTTTCAGTCGCGCAAATACATTTTCAACGAGGTGGCGATACTTGTAGAGGCACCAGTCCATTTCGTCATTCCCAATGGTTGAGTTCTGTTTTCTAGGAATGATAGGCACACTCCCTTTGTCTCGAATTTGAATACGTAAAGACTCACTGTCATAGCCTTTATCAGCAATCATGTGGGCAGCCAAAGGGAGTTTAGCCACCAATTCCGGCGCTTCTTTACAGTCGTGCACCTCGCCCCCCGTCACCGAGAAATGAATGGGCAGCCCGCAAGCATCAACGGCCATATGGATTTTGGTGGTGTTGCCCGCGACGGATTTTCCAATGGCTGTTTCCTGCTCATGGGCCGCGCCACTACTATGTTGATGAGCCTTCACAATACTGCCGTCGATAAATGCCCATTCCAAATCCGGTTCCACCACCAGTCCCCGAAAGATACCCATCAATTTTTCCTGAAGCGACCACGCGTTGAATCGTTTATACACGGCATTCCATTTGCCAAACGTTATAGGCAAGTCTCGCCAGGGGCAGCCTACTCGCAAGCGATAAAAAATCCCCTCTACCGTTTGTCGTAGCGAAGGCTTGTCATAAATCCCCAGGCTCAACATGATGGCTTTGAATTTATTCCAGTATTCATCCGTAAACAACTGTCGTGGCATCGCTTGAGTATAGGTTGATTGAAAAACTCAAGCATTTGGGCTATTCAGTTCGATTTCAAGGCTATCATCCCAAAACGGCAACAGCCTCTAGTAAATTACGAAAACGATGATTTAGACCAGAAACCTGACAATCAGAACAAAGAAAAGCATATGTGCAAGCACAAAAGCCCTACTCGTCCGGCTTGATTTTGTCGTTTATATGGTTACTAGCTTGTTTGTCGGATAACTCTTCGATATGAAATCTTCCAAGCAGTTTTTGTAACAAGTTAATTGAGAGATTGTCACTAAAGCTTCCAATAAATGCAATAATCCAAATCAATTCAGGTGTTTGGGTATTTGCAGTACCAGCAAAAACAATAAGGCCGGCAATTACCATAAGATAAGTTAAAACACCCATAACTATTCCAACTATAGGCCTAAACATTAACCACCTATATGCTTCCGTTCTGTCCGTGAAAGGAAACTGGCCAGCGCGTAACAACATTGAAGTTAAACTCCCAATCATCCCCCAAATCCAAATTGGAAGCGGAATTCCCATTATTAGTAGAGCATTTAACTCTTTCGCACTTGTACCAACTGTAACTACTTTTGCTGCAGTTAACCCGCCTACAAACAACACAAATATATAGACAATCGCAACCACAACAATAAAAGACGTTTTGGCACTTTGAGACCTTCGTATCTCTATCTCTAGTTTTGCCAAAGCCAATCTTGCATCAATTATATTTTTTCTGAAAATTGGTGGTGTTAGAAAATCTTCTGCGTTGGACAGAAGCTGTAGGCATTTCCCTTGTGCATCTGGGAGGTCGCGAAGAGCAAGGGGTATTCGCTCATAAAAATCATCAATATTCTTTCTAAGTTTCTCAACACGGTCAGATTCTGCGCCACTTAATTCCTCAGGAGTAAACTCAATTTTGGAACAAGTCTCCCTTGAGTCTACAGATGTATCCGGATCACTATGATTATTCTGATTTTTTTGATTCATTGTAGTTATTTAGAGTACCAATAATGTTTTTACGCTACAACTAGGGAAGTTTAGAGGTGTATTAAAATTCAGCATCAATTGACGACAAAAAATAGACTATAGCGAAATCCCTCATTTAGGTAAATGATCAACAGTTCGCTGTTTCATCACGTCCAAAAAACGTTAATCAACACTGACGCAATTATATCGGAATCGTTGACTTGATTTGCATCGGAACCTGTAGCTTGAACTCAAGATCAACAGACAAAAGAATTCAACGGCAATTTTTGAGGAACGTCTACTTCTCGTAATGACTCCACATCCGTAAAATCTTCACCTGTCGCTCAGACTCAAGCACCTGATAGACAAGACGATGCTGAATGTTGATTCGCCGTGAATACGCGCCTGATAAATCACCCACTAGCTTTTCATAGGCTGGTGGATTTTGATACGGATCGCTTTCCAATATTTTTAGCAGCTGCAAAGCCTTTTCTTTTAAACCCGCTGATGCAAGATTTTTTGCGTCTTTTTGTGCCTGCTTCGTGAAGATTAACTCCCAGCTCACCAATCTAGTTCCTTGCTACATTCGTCAGCAGGTGTCGCCATACCCTCAACAATAGACTCTCTCATACCGGGAACACTTAATAGAAAGAGCGTTTCCTGAATCGCTGACCAATCCTCAGCGGAAAGCAAAACAGCGTTAGAGCGTTTACCAGTAATTGTTATCGGTTCGTGCGATTCGTTTGCTTGATCTATGAGTCTATAAAGGTTTGTACGTGCTTCGCTTGCTGTGAGTGTTTGCATGTAAGACTCCAATGAGAAAGGATTTTGCCAATCGTACGTTATTACGTACTCATATTCAACAGCAATCATGTTTTGCCATTTGTGAATTTAGAGGGCGTTGGTGTTGCGATGGTTGAACAGGTGTCTACAGGTAGCTCAGGCACTGAATATGCTTTACGAGAACCCGCTTTCAAAAGCATAGCGCCGCCAATCTACAGAACAAAATCTAAATTGGCTTTCAGTAGGCATTCGTAGTTAGGTAAAAATTGGGGGGTACAAAAATTGAAAAAAAACGTACCTTTAATAATTTTTCAATTTTTATAAACTGACAATCAATTGATCAAGACGCTATAGCAGACACAATACTCAAGCTCAAGTAGGGTACATTTTTGATAGTTTTTTGTTCCTTTTTTACAAACAGATTCATAAGTATAGAGGCTGTTGCCGTTTTGGGATGATAGCCTTGAAATCGAACTGAATAGCCCAAATGCTTGAGTTTTTCAATCAACCTATACTCAAGCGATGCCACGACAGTTGTTTACGGATGAATACTGGAATAAATTCAAAGCCATCATGTTGAGCCTGGGGATTTATGACAAGCCTTCGCTACGACAAACGGTAGAGGGGATTTTTTATCGCTTGCGAGTAGGCTGCCCCTGGCGAGACTTGCCTATAACGTTTGGCAAATGGAATGCCGTGTATAAACGATTCAACGCGTGGTCGCTTCAGGAAAAATTGATGGGTATCTTTCGGGGACTGGTGGTGGAACCGGATTTGGAATGGGCATTTATCGACGGCAGTATTGTGAAGGCTCATCAACATAGTAGTGGCGCGGCCCATGAGCAGGAAACAGCCATTGGAAAATCCGTCGCGGGCAACACCACCAAAATCCATATGGCCGTTGATGCTTGCGGGCTGCCCATTCATTTCTCGGTGACGGGGGGCGAGGTGCACGACTGTAAAGAAGCGCCGGAATTGGTGGCTAAACTCCCTTTGGCTGCCCACATGATTGCTGATAAAGGCTATGACAGTGAGTCTTTACGTATTCAAATTCGAGACAAAGGGAGTGTGCCTATCATTCCTAGAAAACAGAACTCAACCATTGGGAATGACGAAATGGACTGGTGCCTCTACAAGTATCGCCACCTCGTTGAAAATGTATTTGCGCGACTGAAACATTCCAGAGCCATCGCGACGCGATATGACAAATTGAAACGCAATTTTGAAAGTGTCGTCGCTTTGGCCTGCGCTTTCATTTGGTTGCCCATGTAAAACGGCAACAGCCCCTAGTTGACGCTACACCAATGGCTTAAACCAATTATTTAAATTAGCTATTACGCTTCAAATAAAACAGATGCCCTGGAGGGATCATGAACACATAAACTGAAATTAACTGACTGCGCATTCAACATCTCTAACGCTAGATATAAATCTAGTAGGGCCTACTTGCGCCCTAAAATCAAGACAATACCGAATTAAGCTAAACACTTATTTTGCAGGTAGCGGCTTAAGAGAGACTGTTTGTCAAAAACAGCGATAGATCGTTATACCCTAAAGAATCACTTTGGACACAACCCAATGAAAAAAAACGATATTAATTATAGACAAAAAAACACGGAAAACAAAGAAGAATCTTGTTCTGACGGCCCAGAAATAGCCACGGAGATTCAAATAATACGAATAAAGGCTGTGTGCGAAAAAACGGGAGTTTCAAGATCAGGCTTATACAGACTAGTAGCATCAGGGGATTTCCCAAAACCTATATCTTTAACAAGTTATACAAAAGGCTGGATTGAAAGCGAAGTAAATCAGTGGTTACAAGAAAGAGCTAAAAAAAGAAAATCAATAGACACAACAGCTAAGTGAATATCAAGATTATTAATATTATAGAGTAAGCAAACGTTACTAAAAATTAAGAATAAATTATGATTATAGACAAAGACCACAGCATTATACCTGAGCAACATAACGGATTAATACTGAAAAGAAGTTTCCAATTTTGCGATGAGAAAAACAATATAGTTGGATATACAGCATATTACGGCAGCACAAAAGTCAAAAGGATGTATTTACTATTTATGGATAAATAGCATAGATGCTGACCTTGGAAAAATCCCCCCATTAAATTTAAGTCTATTTTTAAACACAACTAATAATGAGCAAATACTGATCGCAGATAACGAATTTGAAGCGGAGATATTCAGAAAATTAAGATATTGCGCTGTAGCTTCAGCACACGACTGGAATTTTCAACACGAAACTGACTGGTCGCCATTGAATAAATGCAAACAAGTCTATTTATTTCCCAAAAATGATGAACTAGGAGAAAGAAATATGAAACTTATTGCAGCAGAAATACTTAAATTAGATGAACCACCGATAATTAAGATTGTACGAAATGATGAAATATCAGAAGGGGATAGCTTTCTGGATTGGTTAAAAACTATAAGCGGCTCAAACTGGAATAATACTTTTAAAAATCAATCGCGTTGTTACATAGTGTGATTGCAGAGGCTCTAATTGACGCAAATGATATTCCCGAAGAGTGGGGACTTAAAAATGATGAACATGAAGAAGATGACTGGCCGGAGCCAGGTAACATTAATAAATTGATGCCACCCGTGATGACATTAAAGGAAAAAATGCTCCCAGTAGAACTTAGGGCATGGGTGGTAAATGCCAGCGAACGATTACAAACCCCTTTTGACTTAGTAGCAATCAGCGCAATCATCGCCATTGGCTCTTTGATTGGATCAGGTTGTGCAATAAAACCAAAGCAAAATGACGACTGGGTGGAGTTTGCAAATCTATGGGGGATATTAATTGCCAATCCTTCAAATAAGAAAAGCCCCGCTATGAACGAAATTATGATTTTAATACAACGTTTGCAGCGAGAAATTGACGACGAATTTGAAGAAGATTCAAAAGAATATCAATTACGAAACATACAAAATAAAGCAAAATTAAAGGACATTGAAAAACGCATTGGAAACTTAGCAAAGGAAAGGATAGACCCAGACGAGGCCCTTAGACTTGAATATTACGATGTCTTGAAGGCAATTAAAGAGAGACATCATGGGGTAATATTAAAAACCAACGAAACCACAATACCTAAGCTGACCGAATTATTTAAAACAAATAGCAGAGGTATATTCTTAATCCGCGACGAAATAGTTGGCTTGTTAGCAAAATGGGAGAAGAACAATACGGAGCGATCTTATTATTTATCAGCCTGGAGCAATAAAACAGGTTATGTCAATAGCACCATCATACGCGGAAATACCAACGCTACAACCACGAGTATCAGCGTACTAGGAACGGCTCAACCTGACACTATTAAATAATATGTAATCAAGGCCAAAGAAATTCGCAATGATGGTTTGATTCAACGATTTCAACTCGCAGTATATCCTGACGAGTTAGAAATGTATGACTCAACGGATATTAGCCCGGACAAAGAAGCCACCGAACGAGTATATAGCCTGATGAGAAAAATCTTAAAGATGAATTTCGTTGAACATGGGGGAATTAAGATGCCAAATAAAGACCAACCCTATTTCAAATTTTCAAGAAATGCTCAACAAATATTCAACAGATGGCAAAGACGACTCTTAGAAAAACAAAATGCCAATGAAGAGAGCCCTATCATGAAGCAGCACCTAGCAAAATACTCAAAATTAGTTCCAAGTTTAGCCCTTATATTTCATTGCATTCAGTTAGCGGATAAAGACTCAAGAGAAGACATTAAAAGTAACACGCTTATGTTAGCTATAGAATGGGGAAAGTACCTTGAGTCGCACGCCCGCAGAATATACTCATTCGCAGACATCTCAGAATTAGTAGCTGAAAAATTAATACAAATAATTGACTATCATGATTTAAAGCCAGTTTTTAGTATAAGAGACATATACAGCAAACATCGGTCTGGACTTGGAAGACATGAAGTTAACATTGGCATTGATCTTTTACTAAAGGAGAACTTTATAAAAGAAGTTCACAGTGAGAAAAGAAAAGGTAGTCCATCGCAAAAATATGCGGTCAATCCAAAAGCGTTTAATTAGCTTTTAAACACTCCTTGCACCCGTCATTCATTCAATAACAAATTATAAGACCCCAAATATGTTAATAATAAACCGTGGAGTAAATTTAGATTTAGAGCAAGTGGAGGAATGGATAAAGGATACTATTCTGGATGGTGTAGCTATTAAAACTGCTATGCACGATTTTAGACGCGATATTTATCTTCTTGTTTATTACAACGCTCACTTGGGATATAACTCTGATAGGGTTTTTATTTATAGTGAAATCGGACGAAACCCTAATATTAGTAAAAAATTAATTTGTGACCTAATAAATGCAGCCATTGTTGAATCAGTTCTAAATCTTAGGCAAGGGTCAATGGAAATTGAGCCGCTTTTAGCTTTAAAACATAATGCTGCGATTGAAGACTGGAATTGTATTTTTGATCACGCATCAGAATATAAATTCATTGAAAAATGTGTAACAAACGCTAACCGCATACGCCTCAGAAAGGGCAAGAAAAAACTAAACACTACTATCTACCCAAGCAAGCGATTAATAATGCAAGCAGTGCGGAATTTTTATAACCAGCCAAGCAAGAATCCCAACTGCATCAACTCAGAAGACCCTTTAAAGAAACCAGCAATTAAATCAAAATTTGCGTACTGGAATGTAGATTTCACGAAATACCAAAAAAAGGACAGAACACAAAATACGATATTTAGAATGTAATTACCCATACCTTTGCCAAATAACCACGGAAAACGCAAACAAATCACATTACGGAATACGGTATTAAACTAACAGCACGTTAAAAGCATATATTTAATACTAATTTTATATTTATTCAATCAAAGTGCATGTGCATTTAGTGAAAATAGCATTTACCTTACTTACCCAACATACTACGCACTTTGTTTTTGAAAGATCTAAATTTAATTAATTAAACATAAGAGTGTTAAGATGAAAACAACCAGATCAATCAAAACACGTCTACTAATAGATAAGATTGCTTTTACTGTACGCCTAGATCGTTACAATAAGGATATAGTATTGAAGCGCTTTACTGTAGATAAAATTTATAAACAGTATAATGGCAGAGTATTTTCTGATAGCAACCAGAGATATAATAACAACTATCAAATTACAGTTTTAAATGAACATAAAGTAGATGTCTCTATATATCCGATAACTTCATCTCATAATTTTTTCGCATTGAAACCAACCCAACAAAACTTAAGAAAGAAGGACGTATAAAATTAAGACGTTTTCTTATTAAAGCGCTTGGATTAGATATTGTAAAAACAATTTATTTTCATGCTAACATAACAAGGCTGGATTTAACTCTTGATATTTTTGGCATTGAAGACAACTTATATCTTCATATTGACAGAGCCGTTACATCAAAAATATTTCGCAATAAAAAAGGTAAACTTGAATCTCAAATATTAGGAAGTAAGCGTAGTAACTGTCAAGTGACAATGTACGATAAGAATGCGCTACGTGTTAAAAAAGGCTTAAAACCAGTAGGCAGTTCTTATCAGCGCATTGAATACTGCTTAAGAGGTCTTCGTTGCTCTATGTATGGCTTAAATTCAGACCTGCTTAAGCACTTAATTAAGATAAAATTTTATCGCAATGACTTTCTGACTGATACACGTTTCTCAAAAGCATTTCGTTCGGATACTATTTCAAATGGTTTAAACTTCGCTTTTAATCAATGCAACAGAAATTTGAGACTCCGTTACCGTAGATATATTGACGAGTATCGTGTTTATCCTATTAATGTAGATGGCCTGGATTTTGATCTTGCACGAGACAGAGTATTTAAGCACCTTAAGCATAATGAATACGAGAAACTATTCCATAAGCGCCCTGCTCTCCAAAAGATTATAACCGCTCTGGAAAAAGAAATTAATATATTAAAAACTAACAAGAAATACGCCAGCAAACGCCTCAAATAAAACGCATCTACAAAATATAATTTACAAGATTTCAGATCAGAAAACCTTAAAATAAAAAATTATTCAATAGCTTAGTAACTACACTTTGAAAAATAAAGCACGAAATAGTGACACTTAAACTATAATAAAATTTATAATGCAATTCTAAATTGGTATTGCACTGGTGGGATCATTGGAAAATAGTTATTATTCACCTAATAAATACGCGCTTGATCTTAATTTAGCTATTTCAGTTTTCCAGAGTAACGAATATTTATCTATCGCCAAACATGCGCCATGTAATCAAACTACGTCTTAGACAGCTAATAACCTACTTGATTGTTGTCTATCCGGTTTGTTTTTGTTCAAGTACCAATGCCGAATTCTTTTCTAGCACTAACCTTTACCAATGGCTAGAAAATGACATGAACGGTATTGAATCTTATGAAGGCGGCATGAGTAAAGGCTACTTGATGGGAGTCATGGATATGCTGGCAACTACTTTGCCTCCGACAATCTGCGTTCCTAAAAATACTGGCATCAGCGCTTACGAATTAAAGTCTGTGGTCTACACGTATATGGCGACACATCCTGACATGATCAAGGAAAAACCTGACAAAGTTGTTTATCAGGCGCTGTCTGAGCACTGGTCCTGCAAATGATCTCTAACTAGTCAACTAAATGCATCAAAAACGCCCCAAGCTGTAGATCATCAAGAAAGTTATTACGGTGATCCAAAACATTTTTGATAAGCAATCCGCCAATCATTAACCAATAGCTGTTGCGCATTTTTCAACGATAAACGTCCTTGGCACACTTCTTTGTTTAAACGATTTTCCAGTCGGTCCTTAAGGTGAGCGTTCCAAGGTGTTCCTCCATACGCTTGTGGCCATAGATTACTGACGTCATCAGCTCCACCTAGTTCACGACTAATCAAATGATCAATTTCACAGGTTTTGTTATGCGCATCTGCAATGCAATGTGGATCGTCATAACCGCTATAGCCATAATTAGCAAACACTTGCTTCTTCATATTAGGCGTGACATGACGCTCATCCGCTCCCCACTTAATGCTACAGATTTTGGTTTTTGTCAGTCCAGGACGAGCAACTCCAGGTGTTTTTGATAAATCAGGAATATCGTCCGTAACTGCAATGCTGATTGAGCTTACTGTCAGTAATACTAATAAGGGTATGGATAATCTATTCATCGTCAGATTAAAAACTCTTCTTTACTACGACCAGCAGCTTGATAAGCTTTTATCCATTTAGGGGCTAATCCTCTACCTGTCCATTGGTTGTTTGGATTTTCAGAATCACGGTATTTGATTACGACAGTGGACGAGCGTTTATCGGCTGACTTGCTGCTATCGCTAATTTGTACAGTTACACCGATTGACGCAGCAAGCTCTTTAATCTGAGCAAGCACTTCTTTGCGTTTACTCTGTTGTCTCTCAATGAGTTCCGCTTGTGCTTTGGCAATGATGGCTTGTATTTCTTCCGGTGATTTTGTTTCCAAGTTCATGATGAGTATTCTCAGTAATAAAATGGTAATAGCTAAAGGACTAATCTAGCAGAGTTACTGTAATTTGCTAACGGACAAAAATGATCTTCTATGGGTAAAAACGCTATGATGGGATTTATTTTAGGTACTGCTGAGCGTCAAGCATGAGAGCAATTGGTAATTTTTTCTGGTTCGTATTAGGCGGCGCTTTTATGGGCTTAGCGTGGTGGTTCGCAGGTGTGGTTGCGTTCTTAACTGTCGTTGGTATTCCTTGGGCAAAAGCGTGTTTTGTCATCGGACAGTTTTCATTCTTTCCGTTTGGCAAGGAAGCCATCAGTCGTCGTGAACTCAAGCAACATGATGACATTGGTACTGGCGCATTAGGATTTATTGGTAATCTGATTTGGTTCGTGTTTGCGGGATTGTGGTTGGCCATCGGTCACATTATTTCCGCCGTCATCAATTTCTCTACGATTATCGGTATTCCGTTTGGGATACAACATCTCAAATTGGCGGCGATTGCATTAGCACCGATTGGTCAAACCATCGTGACAACTGAAGAAGCTGATGCGATACGACGCGCAAACGCTGATGCTTGGGTAGATCAGTCACGACATCGCTAAGTGTGTTACTGCTGTCGCTTAAAATGATTTACAAGCGCTCAAATATTATGCAGCCTTGTCATAATGCAACAGTTCGCGATTGTTGTGTGGCTGATACCATTCCTTAAAGTCTAACGGCAATTCCATTACTGGTCCGGTGATGCAATAGCCTAATACGCCATCTGTCGTGATATAGGGTCTACCGCTACTGCCGTTTAAGCATTGCAATTGTTGGTAAAGACTGGTGGAGGTGTTCATGTTCATCCCTAATGAATTAACTGCGACCTATCGTAGACAAACGAACTTAAACTGAGCTTAATGTCACTCAGGCAAGTAACGGACGCTAGGTTGTGTTGGATTAGATGGTTCCGTTGAATTTACTAACAAAACTGACCTGAAAATTCAGCTGAGTAATACCACTCGCAAAACATTTATTTTGCCGAATATACGAGTCGTACATGCCATGACCACCTTGACTTTGCATATTACGATAACCGTCATAGCCTTTGGGGGATAAAAATGCGTGATTAATTTGCTGGGACAATGTAATGTAATTCTGAGTGGCTAAGTTTGACATGGTAGGCTCCAAGAAGTGAAAACAGAGGAAGTGTACGTCACGACTACCAATCTGTCTGTGAAATAATAAACACTGTTCAATACGAGTTTGTGATTTGCCATCCAAAGCGAACAATCGCATCCTCTGATGGCAGTCGCGTGAATCGCTCTCAATCGCTAGCTGTGCTTTAGCGCTGCTGCTGTTGCTGATATATCCGCTGAGGAATCGCTGTAGAGTCGCCTAGTGCGTCATGCGCTGATTTTGCGTAGACGCGCAGCTCTGTTTTTCTAATCGTGTCGGATACGCGTTTCTCGTAAGCTCTGAGCGCATCTAGCGTGTCGCTCGTGGCTAGCACAGTCGCAAGTTGCGCGTTGACATTGACAACGTCAAGCGTCATCAGCGCATATCCCTGATTCGCAGACACTGACAAACTGCTGTTGCGTCCATCGCTCACATTTTGCCTGTCTAAAAATTAACCAAAACGGCGTCCAATATTTTCCATAGAAATTACTCAGTTTTTTATGCTGACTGAGCAGCATCAGCATTCCAAAACTGTCAGACCGGTATTGATGCAACGTGACGGCAATCGCTTTTGGAATTTGGTTGAGATATTCGTCAACATCGGTTAGGCATTCCCAAATGGGAAAATACGGTGCGGTGAAGGGATCATCGTAATACTCGTCAATCTGTTCCTGATCGTTAATTAATTGCCAGTTGATTCCATAAGGATGATTCCAACTGGTCAGTATCAGCGTGATGGGTGTGTTGATTAGCGACGACAGGTCAATGTGCAACGTGTGACGTTCCGAATACCAAGTAATGTGATCGCTTATGCTCATGACAGTGACTTACAGTTAGACTAAGTGGACTACTGCCAATGACATCGCAGCAGTCCGTTTTTTTGATGGAATAGACGTGACGAGTTATTACGCTTGAGTTGCTGATTCGGCTGTCGCTTTATCGCTGCTGTCGCTGTCTGCTTTGACTAAAAAATCATCCTTATTTGCTCCAGCGGCAACTTTATCCTTGAGCCATTTTGGACTGGCCCCTTTGCCGTTGTACGTCTGCGAAGGATCATCGGGATTACGACAGAGCTTTTCTGCTTTTGCATCGCGTTGTTTGGGTTCACGTATCCAGACTTTGATTCTGGCTTCTTTGGCAATCTCATTAATTTTCTGGACAGCGGTTGCACGAATTTCACCTTGTTTCTGCTCCAACAGAAGCTGGGTAGAAGCAAACAGCTCTTGTAGTTCAGTGATAGATTTGTCTTCGAGGTTAAGTTTGGAAGCGTTTGCATTGGTTTTTGTGGTCATAAATAATCTCCAAGTTTCAATATTCTTCGGGTAGTAAGACGGTCGTAGTGGAGCGGTCCGCTTCCGTGATGATCCAGAACTTGATGGACTGCTCTGGACAATCAGCATATTGGTAGTGATACGCAGACAAGATACGGTAGCCTTGTTTCAGCGATAAGCGATTTTCCGCTTTGTCGTCTTCGCTAAGATCGCCATCATCACCAGTGACGTGACGTTGAATAAACGGCGTAATATCTAAGCCTTGATCCATCAGCGCTTGAATGCCTTGCGTGACGTACAAACTGCCTAGACCAAATAGAAAGGGTTGAGTAGTTTCGGGTTCGGTTTCTTGATTAACTTGATTCATGGTAAATCCCAATTGTCGTGATTCACGACAGCACACAGAAAATGACTACTGCTCAGTCGCCAAACGTAAACAGGGGTCATCGTGTCAAAAGCGTCTAGTGCGAGATTTGTGCTAGACGCTACTCGTACTCCGCGTTTTCCGCTTCGTACAAGTCCACATCGTCAAGCGTTTCTGACGCCGCATCGTTGGCACCGATTGCCGCTAAACAATGCGCATACACTCGTAACGTTTTGCCCATGTCCTTCAGCTTAAGATTGTTATCCTGAGTATCGCTATCCATCAAGTTCAGATAGATTTCATTGCACTCCATCAAGCACAGTACTACCGCCTCAGATGAGTGGACTGCTGCGCTATCATCGTCATCTGCTCTCGCAGCCATAGTTTGTTCTCCTGATCTATTAAAAATACCTCGCATTCCTGAACGACAGGCACGACAACGCTGACTGCATAATCGTCAACGACGAGCAGTAGCAACGAAGTAATTAAGCGTTTGGGGAGTCAGCGAGAGATAAGACAATCGCGTAAAAAGAGTGCGACTGCGCAATAATACTAACAAATACAGGTAGTTATGTCAATCTTGGCTAGCTGAGCGCAATTGGAGTCGTTGATATTGCAAGTATGTTAAGTCAAGTCGCAACTTATCAAGTGTTAGCTAGTAAAACAATGAAATTGTCACTTTCTAGCGCCATATCTAAGCAATTTCCTGCAAAATGCAACGCTCTATCAGAGGAAATTCGGCCAATCCCGGACTTCTGTTTATGATTTGGAGTGATAGCAATTGAATGAATAACCGCCTTCCAAGTTAGTCATACATCCGTACATATATCCTTCGCTGAAAATCTTGGAAACGGAGCGATAGCGAAGTGAAGATTTTTAGTCCCCGATAGCCGTAGCGCCGGGCGGGTTTTCGCAGCGAAGCGGAGAAAACCTGCAAGGCATCGCGACACGGCGTCAAGTCATGCGAGAGCCGATGTTTCAACCCCCTGTTGGGTCGAAACGAGGTGACGCGGACGAATTGGGGCCGCCGAAGGCATAAACTGCCAGCAAATTTTTCGCGCTGAAATCGGATGGGACCCATTTCAGCTTTACCGAAAAATGCTGGCGCTCTTTGAATAAAAACCTGTCCGATTTCTGTATCACTATTATGTTACTTAAAGGCGCGACAACAGCTTTGCGATCAGCGTAACACAAGTCTATGCTTGATTGCTAATAAAGGTTTTGAACCATTTTAATCATAGTCTTAAGCAGAAAATTAATTATAAAGTCGTGAATAATAAAAAATCGTTACTTAAAAAAGATGTGTTATCAATTGTAGTTGTTGTGGTTTTATCAATATTTGTTATTGCGCAATACGTAATAAACTTTGGTACGGAGCTGTCAGCTAATAATGCAGATTGGGGTACTTTTGGTGATTATATAGGAGGAACACTGAATCCAGTAATTGCTGGCTTTGCATTTTATTGGATAATTCAATCATATAGATTGCAAAAAGACGAACTTTCAGACACCAGAAAGATACTTCAGTACCAGAATTCAGTTTTGAATAAACAGAATTTTGAGTCTACTTTTTTCCAATTGGCTTCTTTATTAAATGAAATAATAAAAAACTTAAGTTTAGAAGGTATGCCTGAAGAAGAAAGTGACGACAAAAGCCCTCTAATATTTTCTGGCGTGGTTACAAATAGAAAGTGTATTCAAAAGTTACATGATATTTTAAAAAATGTTTTTTTA
The DNA here is from genome assembly GCF_014850955.1 of Methylomonas albis. Taxonomy (NCBI): domain Bacteria; kingdom Pseudomonadati; phylum Pseudomonadota; class Gammaproteobacteria; order Methylococcales; family Methylococcaceae; genus Methylomonas; species Methylomonas albis. Next base: position 572,281 of record NZ_JACXSS010000001.1, on the reverse strand, counting down.
CATGGCTATGCGAGAGGCGATTACAATACAAGTAACACTGAGTCGGTAAATCAAAGTCCCCTTATTGCATTATTTGATGCTCATAACAGCAAAATTGGCGAACATAGACTATCGCCAAGAATAGTTATAATCAACACAATCTATGATGATTTTTACAATGAGTATGGGCATATAATTGGTCATTATTTTAGAACAGTTTACAATATCATAAAATTTGTAGATATAGCCAACATTGAGGAAAATGAAAAAAAAATATATACAAACTTAATTCGTGCTCAGTTGTCAAAATTTGAACTTGCATTATTATTCTACAATTCGCTGAATCCAAAGTTTGGTTTAGTTAAGTTTTTGCCGTTGATGAAAAAATACGATTTATTAACGCACCTAGAAAACGAAGTATTGGTCTATCCTGATGACAGAGATATCTGGAATGAAATTACTTATAAAATCAGTACAAAATAGATTTTATAGCGGTCAAGGTCTCAATGGTACTGTTTTCTGATGATTCTAAATGTTTGCGTGTTCTATAATCTACATGGAAAGACAAGTAATTCTTTTTTTCAAAATTCATAATTTACTTATTTTATGACCCTATATTTACCAGTTAAGATGAGATTTAAGCTAATAAATCATCTTTCATTAGATGTTGTTAAAAATAGCAAATACTTGATTTATGCCCACCAATGCTCTGAAGGTGTCTTTGTGGGCATGGCGGCAGATCCAGTTAAGCGATGGCAAGAACATTTATCAGACGCCAATACTGAATTCAGTCATAATTATAACGACAGCTTTAGAAGGGCTATACGTAAATGCGGCAATAATTTCATCCATTACATAATTGGTGTAGCAAATACCGAGAATCTTGCCAAGGATAAAGAGGCCATAGCTATTGAATATTATGCTGCATAATCTAAATGTTAAAACTGAAGTTTCAAAAACTCATCGTGATTTTGATTTTAGCCCATTTGAAAAGCAAATCGGTATAAATATCGATTTAGAGAAAAGGAAATCCGAAGGTGCGACTGTGAGTCGCGATGACTCTCAACGGCAAACTGTTATTGGGGAAATTTATATTGGGGAAGGAAGAAAGAGAGTTCGCACAATTGCAGGCCAACCTTTTCCTGCTGGAATGAATATTGAGTACTCAAGGTCTGAAAGAGATAGATTTGAGGTTGGAAATAAAGTTCGGGTAAATGTAGCATTCGCTGAAAATCTTGGAAACGGAGCGATAGCGAAGTGAAGATTTTTAGTCCCCGATAGCCGTAGCGCCGGGCGGGTATTCGCAGCGAAGCGGAGAAAACCTGCAAGGCATCGCGACACGGCGTCAAGTCATGCGAGAGCCGATGTTTCGACCCCCTGTTGGGTCGAGACGAGGTGACGCGGACGAATCGGGGCCGCCGAAGGCATAAACTGCCAGCAAATTTTTCGCGCTGAAATCGGATGGGACCCATTTCAGCTTTACCGAAAAATGCTGGCGCTCTTGGTCAGAAAAATCAGGTAAGAAATACTTAGTAGCTGCAAAAACATCAAAGCTTGTTTTAGTGAATTGAAATTCATTTTAGTTGTGTGGTCCAACTAAATCATACGGTAAACGCAAGATCAAATAGATAATACCAAGATGGTTTTTGGTACGCTCGTGTGAGCGATAGCTGATACAAGCGGAGGCTCCGAAGAGTTAGCCTAATCGGAGGAGGAGTGTTGACATCGTAATTACGATTTCGGAAGTTAATCGCATGTTTTGAATGACAGCTTATTTGTCTTTTCGAATTAATCTTCATCGTCTGTTCAGGGTCGTCAATTGTCAACTTAAACTAGTCTTTACTTACAGAAATTCTAATTTAAATGCGACACCAACTGATCGTATTTTTATTGGAGTTTACAATGTCGCGCACCCACTACCTAAAGGTTGTCATCGGTCTCAAAAATCCAGCTTACGGATTCAAAATGAACACCGATGGCAAAATTGTCAAAACCAAAATGTCTCGCGCGGAAGCGCAAGCACTGATCAACAAAGCATCACGCGCTTCAGTCGCATTATTTTCTAGCATCGTGCAACTGATTGCGCGTCATGGTCATATCGCTCTAGGATTTTCCAAACCGCAAGCCTGCTTGCGCAAACGTTTACCGCATATCTCTAACAGCTACATTTGCCGCTTACTGCAAGCGACCGATACCTATCTGACTGTGGATCGTAAGTTAATTTATTTGGATTCGGTATCGGAAAATACCTTTCGTCCAATGCAACATCTTAATCAAAAAGATTGCGTCGCCATCTGGCAATGGGTATTGGAGAATCGCTACCAACCCAATCAGCGCATTACCATTCGCATGATCAGCGAAGCGATGGACGCGCTAAATATTCTCAGTCATACCCATTGTGTTAGTGAGCATCAAGACAGTATTACGGTCAGACTGGATCGTGATCTGTTACCAAAATTCGCTCGTCACATTGACCGCATTGAAAATGCCTTTCGTTCTAGTCATATCAACTCGCGAGAGGAATGGCAACATTTGGCAAAATTGGTGTATCAGCAGCTGTTGCGGAATTGTCCGGTAGAGTGACAGAGCAGAACGACACGTTTTTGAAGCGAATAAAAAAGCCGCTAATCAGCGGCTTCTATAAATGATGCTTTGAGCGCTTTAAGCTCTGAGGCACCGTGCTGTGCACACAGCGGTCTTAAGGCTAGTACATAGCCAGGAATTATGGAAATTTTGAAATGCGGTAAATGTGAAAGAAAGTTAGCAGAAGCGGATTATCGGGAGATCTCTATCAAGTGTCCGCGCTGTAAAACCTTAAACGTCATTAGGGCCTCGAGCCCCATTCCAGAACACCGCGAGTGTCATTGTCAAAGAGGCACTCGTGGAGAAATATCAAAGGGAATCAATCAATCTTTATAACGTCGATGCATTGAGTCTGTTGTCTGATCTGGCAACCGACTCTGTCGATCTGATCGCAACAGATCCGCCGTATTACAAAGTAAAAGACAACGCCTGGGATAACCAATGGCGCAATCCAACCGAGTTTTTTGCCTGGCTGGATACCGTGCTGGTCGAGTACCACAGGGTGTTGAAGCCGGCCGGTTCTATGTATTTATTCGCCGGACCACATTTGGCTACACAAGTTGAATTGGCTGTAGCAAAGCATTTCCGTATTCTGAACCATATCGTCTGGCGTAAGCCCAGCGGTCGGCACAATGGCTGCCATAAGGAGTCATTGCGTCGTTATTTTCCGCAAACAGAGCACATCATCTTCGCCGAAAGCCGCAAGCGCTTGCCGTTTGCTTTCGAGCCTATCAGGTTACACCTTGATCAGACTAGGCAGACGTCTGGCGTATCACGTAAACAAATCGATCAGGCGTGCGGGTGTCAGATGTCTGGCCATTGGTTTGATCGATCGCAATGGAGCATGCCGAGCCGCGCACATTACGACACGATGAATGCGATGTTCGGCACCAGGCTTAAGCCCTACGATGAACTGTTTTCCGAGTACAAAGCCATCAAACTACAGCAGCGGCATTTCGCAGTAACTAAGGACGTGCCGTTTACAAACGTGTGGGACTTCAAGCCGGTTCAGTGGTATCCGGGTAAGCATCCGTGCGAGAAACCCTTGGATTTGATGCGGCATATCGTTTCGGCAAGCTCCAGTCCAGGCGATGTGGTGCTTGATACTTTTGTCGGTTCAGGGTCTACGGTGTTGGCGTGCCTGGAATTGGGACGCCGCTTTGTAGGTTGTGAGATGGGTCATGCTGAGTTTGCCAGTGCAGTTACCCGGTTGTCGGCTTGATGTTATTTCATGGTGAGATTTTTGAAGTTTTTTTCCGATATCGGCACAACCACGTCGTGCCGTTCCAGGTATTTATTTGATGGTAATCCAACGAGTTTGAACGAAACCAGGATGGATTAGGTTTTGCTATTTTTATCTAGCGTAACAATCGACAAGTCGGTGAAGGTGAGGTGGTTTGATGACTCGACAAAATAATCGCCGTCCCAATTACATTCAATAGAAAAGTCTGTGTTACTGCGTTTCGCTGATGATGCAGCGTATCCCTGTTTTACTTTTGAACGCTGAACTGTTGCACTGCAATGGTTTGTATCGCTCTCGCCAAAATTGATTGATACAGCCGGTTTGTCTCTAAGGGTAAATTTGAAGTCTGTTACGCCGATAACTTTCATTGAATTATCAGCTGCGTAAGCATAAGGAGCGGAAATTACAGCCGCGAGAAGAAAAATAGATCTACTAAAGATATGCATTAAAAATCCTTAAACAAATCAAAGCGGACATGACAAAAAATCACTCCTCCTCGCCTGCGCGGTTTTTGCACAGATTTTTCGTTATGAATTTAGGTTGTGCCTAAATTTATCGTCAAACATTCAACAGATCAACGATTGGGAAAGGTGCTGATAATTCTAGATATGCCAATTAATGGCGTTTACTGCAATCAGTAAACGCCACTTTACCGCCAATGTTTCGAAAAATAAATAGACATTTCTTTATTTTTCAATAGGTTACTTGGTGGAGGCGGCGGGAATTGAACCCGCGTCCGCAAGCACTCCGCCACAAGCTCTACATGCTTATCCCGCGCTTTTGATTTAACTGTTGACTACCCGTCGGGCCAAGAGGATCAACAGCGATTTCGATTGGATTTAGCGATTCAGGCTCCGAACTAAGCCCTGGCGCGATCTTATGTAATATGATCCCTGAGCGCCCCCTTTATACCCCGAGGGGCACGAAAGGAACTCCAGACGCATAAGTACATCTGGTCAGAGAAGTGGTGCAGGTTTTAAGCTGCTAAGGCCACTGAGTAGTTTTCGTCATTTGCGAATACTTTTTTTCAGTAGGTTTTACGAGCTGTACTGTGCTCGGCATGCACCTGAGGTTTTGCTACCCACGTCGAAGCCATGTCGCCCCCAAGAGTCCTTATTTTAGCAAATCGCTAAAATAATTGTCAGCAATACTCAATATGGGGTGGCAGTCAATTATTCCTGGATGCGCCGAGTCGCGACCAAAGCCAAGCAATCCAACACTCGGCAGAACCTGCGACCAAAACACTGAAGCGTTTGTCTGCGGCATTTTATCGTTTGAATAAGCCTGCGCTATCCGCTATAAATCAGCAGCAACCATAACGCCCAAGCCCTCGACCTAGCATCAACAGGAGCCCCTGCGTGCAATATAAAGATTACTACCAGATTCTCGGCGTCAATCGTGACGCAGTGCTAGCCGACATCAAAAAAGCCTACCGCAAGCTGGCGCGCAAATATCATCCGGACATTTCCAAGGAATCGGATGCAGAGACCCGCATGAAGGAACTTAACGAAGCCTATGCCGTGCTATCCGACACCGAAAAACGCGCGGCTTACGACCAGTTGGGACGCGGCTATCAACCGGGTCAAGAGTTTCATCCACCACCGAACTGGGATGCGGGTTTTGAGTTTTCCAGCACCGACACCGCCGACTTCGGCGACTTTTTCAGCCAATTATTCGGCAAGATGGGCGCGGGCCGAGCGCGCGGCGGGCCATTTGAAAGCCAAGCCGGGTTTCATGCTCAAGGCGAGGATCATCACGCCAAAGTCTTGCTGGATATTGCTGACGCCTTTAACGGCGCAGCCAGACAAATCAGCTTGCGAGTGCCGCGTATGGATGCCGGCGGCCATGTGGTTTTGGATACCCGCACCTTGAACGTAAAAATCCCCAAGGGCGTCTACGAAGGCCAGATTATTCGCTTGGCCGGGCAGGGCGCGCCGGGCATGGGCAACGGCAAACCCGGCGACTTGTTGCTAGAAGTACATTTCAATCCACACCCGCGTTTGCGGGTAGACGGCAGCAATTTGCACATGAGCCTGCCGTTAACCCCTTGGGAAGCGGCGCTGGGCGCGATGGTTCCAGTCCATCTATTCGATACCGGCTTAAAAGTGCGCATCCCGGAAGGCACGCAAAGCGGCCAGCAATTGCGACTGCGCAGCAAGGGCATTCCCAGTGCCACGCCCGGCGATTTGCTGCTGGATATTCAGGTGATATTGCCACCAGCCAGCGCGCCAAAAGCCCGAGAACTGTACGAAACCATGGCGCGCGAGCTGGCTTTCGATCCGCGCGCTCAGCACAGGAGTTAAAGCATGCCATCAGCCGAGAACCTGATAGACGCCGTTCTGGAAGACAGCGGCCTGACTTTACAGCAACTGGCGGCAATCTGCGCGGTTGAGCCGGAATGGGTTGCCAAACATATTGAAGAAGGTTTGCTTAACCCGCTACCGCAGCAGCAGAGCGAATGGCGTTTTTCCAGCGCGCATTTGGTACGCGTCCGCCGCATCGTCAGCTTGGAACGCAATTTCGAAGCGGTGCCGGAGCTGGCCGCACTGGTCGCCGATATGCAGGAAGAGATCGACGAATTGCGCCGCCGCTTGTATCGGGCAGGCCTGGAGTAGCCTATGCACAGCATCACATGGCATCGTCATAGTTGGCTGAATCGACTGCAAACTGCGCTGCTGATGTTGGCACTGTTGGCCATCTGCACATTGGCCGGCAGCCTGTTGTTTGGAGAGGAAGGCATTTGGATCGCCTTGACAACCGGCGTGTTTGCGCTGATCTTCGAACCTGCAGCAGCCTGGCGCCTGACGCTAAGTCTTTACCGTGCCCGGCCCATTTATCCCCAAGAGGCGCCGGCGCTGTGGCAGATCTTGCAAGTGTTGGCGGAGCGGGCCGAATTGCCGAATACGCCGACACCGTATTACATTCCCAGCCCTCTAATCAATGCTTTTGCGGTCGGTAGTCGCAAGCAATCGGCTATCGCTTTGACCGACGGCTTATTCAAACAACTTAATTCGCGGGAACTATCCAGCGTGCTGGCGCACGAAATGGCGCATATCGCCAATAACGATTTGCGGGTGATGGGCTTGGCCGACGCGATTAGCCGGATTACCGCATTGTTTGCCGCGACGGGACAGTTGTTTTTAGTGCTGTCGCTGCCGTTACTGTTGTTTAGCGAGATTGACTTTCAAATCAATTGGCCGGGTTTATTCCTGCTGTTGTTTTCGCCGCATTTGGCCTTGCTAATGCAATTGGGCTTATCGCGCATCCGCGAATACGATGCCGACCTGAATGCGGCGGCGCTGACCGGCGACCCCTTGGGATTGGCGGCGGCCTTGGCGCATATCGAACAAGTCAGTGGCGGCTGGAAGTCTATATTGCTGCCGGGCTGGGGAAATCCGGAACCTTCCTGGCTGCGCACCCATCCACCAACCGTTGAACGGGTTCGCCGCTTACAGGCCTTGAACCCCAGCCGGCAGCAACTTATTTGGCAAGAGCCCTTCGCCGCGCCGGGCTATGGTCATCGGCTGACTATCCGACCGGCACGTTGGCGCGTCGGCGGTTTGTGGCGGTAATCAATTTATTCCAAACTCGCCTACCCTATTCGAGAACACAAAATGAGCGAATCCCTGCACCTAGTCTGCCCACATTGCCAGGCCGTCAACCGCCTACCAGCGGCCCGTCTATCGCAAAACCCCACATGCGGGCAATGCCACCAAACATTATTCTCCGGCCATCCCTTGGCGCTGAATTCGAAAAGTTTTGAAACACATCTGGCGCGCAACGATATTCCGCTGTTGGTGGATTTTTGGGCAGACTGGTGCGGCCCCTGCAAGATGATGGCACCGGCCTTTGCCCAGGCCGCGCACGTTTTGGAACCCCGCATACGCTTGGGCAAGATCGATACGGAAGCCGAGCAAGCCCTCAGCGGCCGTTACAACATTCGCAGCATTCCGACCCTGATGCTGTTCAAGGGCGGTCGCGAACTGGCCAGACAAGCCGGCGCATTGAGCGCGCAAGACATCGTGCGCTGGGTAAACAGCCAACTATAAGCGCGGCTCGGTTTGGCCGATGGCTATCGGCAGATCGCCGGCGACATGCCGCTGCCACATGGTTTTATACAAGGCCTCCAAATGCCGGGTATACACCTTGATATCGAACAGCGGTGTGCTCAAACGGTTAGCTGCCAGCTTTTGTCTGACTTCGCCTAGCCGCTCCGGGTTGCTCGCCAGTTCCAGGGCCAAATCGTAATAACCTTCCAAATCGGCGGCTATCAACTCCGGCAAACCTATGGCATGCAGCAAACTGCCAGCCACCCGCGACGCAAAGGTATCGCCGACGCAGGTGACTATCGGCACACCGACCCACAACGCATCGCTGGCCGTGGTATGGGCGTTGTAAGGCTGGGTGTCCAGCACCAAATCGGCCAAGGCCAAGCGGCCCAAGTGTTCGATCTGCGGTCGATCATCGGCGAATATCAGTCTATCCGGCGCAATGCCGCGTTGATAGGCTTCGTTTCTAAGCCGGCCCTTGGCTTTGGAGTTTTTTAACAGCCACAGCACGCTACCCGGCACGCTATACAACAACCGGCACCAAATATCGAACACGTCCGGGGTGATTTTGTAGGCCTGATTGAAGCAGCAAAACACAAAGCTGTGTTCGTCCAATCCATGCTGAGCGCGCTTGGTGGGCTTACCAATCTCAGCATCCCGGCCGTGCGGTTGATAGCTATCGGGCAGGTAGGCAAACGCTTCGCTGAAATCGACTGCGCTGGCCGCCGGCGTCAGGTAAGGATCGGTGATGATGTAGTCGCAGAAATCGCCACCCAAGGTGCCCGGATAACCCAGATAATTAACCTGGATCGGCGCCGGCCGGTAGCTGAGTATTTCGGTGCGGGTGCCGCGGGTATAGCCTTTTAAATCGATCAGAATATCGATGTTATCGCGGTGGATGGCTTGTGCCGCCTCCGATAAGGACAGAGATTGTAGATCGACAAAGCTATCGAAAAACTCGCACAGCCGTTGGCGCATGCCCAAGCCGTCGTCCGGTCCGTACGAATAGGCATACACTTCAAACAGCTCCCTGTCATGCGCTTCGAACAATTCGGCCAACAGAAAAGCCGTGGCATGCTCATGAAAATCGCAGGATAAATAGCCCAAACGAATTTTGGGCCGGCTGCTGGTATCGTAGCTAAACGCCAGATCAGCTCGCTCAACAGCACTGGCATCAATGCGGTCTTTTAACCACAGATCGGCGCACAAGCGCTGTTCGGCGGCCGAAACGCCCTGTAGCGACAACAAATGAAACGGCGAGACTTTATTGCTTTCCTGAGCCAATAGACTAACGCGCATCTTCTCGCGCCATTCCTCAACACGCTCCCACTCACAAAGGCTACGACTGCGATCATAAAACTTCATCCGCCCGACTCCGCCGCCATCCTGCCCGTTGCCCGCTAAGATAAGCGGGTCCTTTGGCTCATACTACTCCTTATCCGGCGTCGGACCGGATTTATCGCGGCACCGAGAACAGCGCTACCGCATTTGCAACAACGGTTTGAGCGGAATCGCGAATTTTTGCCGCGCGCTGTCGCCGACCACGCCGGTATAGCTGCGCTGCAAATATAAATCCACGCCGCAGACTCTGGCGATCATCGAGCAACGGCCGCTGATCGCGAACTGCTCACCTTGTAGGCTATAGATTAGGGGCACGCAATCGGCACGCAGAATAGGACCGGCGACGATCAAATCGATGCGCTGATCGAACATTTCGTATTCCAGGCTGTCCGGCAACAAATCCAGCTCCGCCAGCAACACCCGGTCGTTGTCGCCCATCGTGCCGTAAATACTGCAACGACACTGGCGCAAATCGGTCAACAACAGTTCGGCCAGTTTTTGCGCATTTAGCCGGCCGGGCTGTTGCTCCAGCAGTTTTTCCAGTCCATGTATCTGTCTCATAAGCTTTGCCGATAGCGTCGATGGGGGTTTGCCATTAAAATAGCGGGCTTACACTTCACAGCAAACATGGCCGTGCGCCCCGGATATTTGATGACCGATTATAAATTAACCCATCTGAAACAGCTCGAAGCAGAAAGCATCCATATCATTCGCGAAGTGGCGGCGGAATTTGAGAAGCCGGTGATGCTGTATTCGATAGGCAAGGATTCTGCGGTCATGCTGCATCTGACCCGCAAAGCCTTCTTCCCCGGCAAACCGCCCTTCCCTTTGCTGCATGTCGATACCACCTGGAAATTCCGGGAAATGATCGAATTTCGCGACCGGCTGACCAAGGACTTGGGTTGGGATTTAATCGTGCATATTAACGAAGATGGCGTTGCCCAAGGCATAGGCCCCTTCACCCACGGCAGTAAAAAACACACCGACGTGATGAAAACCGACGGCTTGAAACAAGCCCTAAACAAATACCAGTTCGACGCCGCTTTCGGTGGTGCCCGTCGCGACGAGGAAAAATCTCGCGCCAAGGAGCGGGTGTATTCGTTCCGCGACAAAAACCACCGCTGGGACCCCAAAAACCAACGCCCCGAACTCTGGAACATCTATAACGGCAAAGTCGATAAAGGCGAGTCTATTCGCGTGTTCCCGCTGTCCAACTGGACCGAGTTGGATATTTGGCAATACATCCACTTGGAAAACATCCCTATCGTGCCTTTGTATTTTGCCAAAGAACGGCCGGTAGTCGAAAAAGACGGCATGCTGATCATGGTCGACGACGAGCGCATGCCGATAGGCCCCAACGACAAAGTCGAGATGAAAATGGTGCGTTTCCGCACCCTGGGTTGCTACCCCTTGACCGGCGCGGTCGAATCCACCGCCACCACCTTGCCGGAAATCATCCAGGAGATGTTGCTGACCACCACCTCTGAGCGCCAAGGCCGTTTGATCGACCATGATCAGGCTGGGTCTATGGAGCAGAAGAAACGCGAAGGTTACTTCTGAACACTTGCACTGTTAGCGAATGAGGAAACACGAATAGTGAAGAAATTCTTGTGCTTGTTTATCCTGTTTTACTCCGCAGTTAGCTTGGCCGGTATTTATAAATGTACCGACACAAAAGGTCATGTAGTCTATTCCGATACCGCTTGCGATCACAAAGCCGATCGCAAGATACCGGATTTAAAACCGCTTGCGGAAGTGAAAGCCGAGCAGCCGCTTTCCTCAAAACTAAGCGACAAAGTTAAAGGCCTTTTCAAAAGCGACCCGGAACCAGAGACCAACAATCCAACGGCCAGCTCCGCGGGGCGTAATGCACAAAAGTTCGTTTGCGACGGCCGCGTCTATTGTTCACAAATGAGATCGTGCGAAGAGGCGACGTACGTCATAAACAACTGCCCGGACACCAAAATGGATGGCAACAATGACGGGATTCCCTGCGAAAAGCAGTGGTGTCGATAAGTCTTTTTACAGGTGACTCATGCAATTACATGAAGAGATACAAGAACACCTTGTCAGACTGGAGCCTCGCCTACAAGCAGAGGTATTGGATTTCGTCTTGTTTTTGGAACAGAAACAACAGCAATCCTTACCCGACACAGTAATTAACGATGAAGAAGCCTTAAAGATTCACGAGCAATTGATGGATCAATACGCCGAGGCCTTTGCTAAATTAGCGCAGTAACAGCATGCCCGAACTGTTTTTCATCTCAAAAACTTTGGCATTGACGATACATAGGCAACAGATAGAACGCTTCGGCGGTACGCAGGGCATCAGAGATGAAGCCTTGCTGGAATCGGCGCTCGGCGCAGCCCTGCAAACTTGGCACTACAGGGGCGATATTTTTCAAACCGCCGCTCAATATTGCTATTCGCTGGCCAATAACCATCCATTTCTGGACGGTAACAAGCGAGCCGCTGCGGCCAGTATGCTGGTTTTTCTGGCCGCCAATCGCAAGCAGCCGGCAATGGACAATCCCCAGCTTTACGAATGGGTGATCAGCGTGGCAACCCGGCAATTGAGTCGCGACGAACTAGCCGAATTATTAAAACAGCATTGCAAGTAAGCGCTTAAAAGCGCGGCACCTTTTATTACAAATAAGGCATTTAGGAACCCCATGTCCCACCAATCCGACCTCATCAGCACCGACATCAACGAATATCTGGCGCAACACGAACGTAAAGAGCTTTTGCGATTTTTAACCTGCGGCAACGTCGACGACGGCAAAAGCACCTTGATCGGCCGCTTGCTGCACGACTCGAAAATGATTTACGAAGACCAGTTGGCCGCCGTGCAGGCTGATAGCGTCAAGTCCGGTACCACCGGCGCCGGCAAGATCGATTTGGCCTTGCTGGTGGACGGCTTGCAGGCCGAGCGCGAGCAAGGCATCACCATCGACGTGGCCTACCGATACTTTTCGACCTCGACCCGCAAATTCATCATCGCCGACACGCCAGGGCATGAGCAATACACCCGCAATATGGCCACCGGCGCTTCGACTTGCGATTTGGCGGTGATTTTGATCGACGCCCGTTACGGCGTGCAAACTCAAACCAAACGCCACAGCTTCATCGCGTCCTTGCTGGGCTTGAAACACATCATCGTCGCCATCAACAAGATGGACTTGGTGGGTTACAGCGAAGAGACGTATCGGAAGATTCAGGACGACTATCTGGCGTTTGTAAAATCCCTGGATCTGCACGACGTGCATTTCATCCCCATGTCGGCTTTGGACGGCGATAACGTGGTCAACCCCAGCGCCAACATGCCATGGTTTACCGGCATGCCGATGATGGAATTGCTGAACAGCATCGAAATCGCCAACGACCACAACTTCGCCGACGCCCGCTTCCCGGTGCAATACGTCAACCGTCCCAACCTGGATTTTCGCGGTTTCTGCGGCACGGTCGCCTCCGGCGTCTTCAAAAAAGGCGATCAAATCACGGCATTGCCGTCCGGCAAAACCAGCAAAATCAAATCCATCGTCACCTTCGACGGCGATCTGGAACAAGCGTTTGCGTCTATGGCGGTCACCTTGACACTGGAAGACGAAATCGACATCAGCCGTGGCGACGTGATTCTGGGCCAACAGCAGGCGGCGCCCAGCGTGGCCGATAAATTTAAAGCCACCATTGTCTGGATGACCGAACAAGCCATGCTGCCTGGCCGCCAATACGTGATCAAACTGGCGACCCGCAGCGTGTCCGGTTCGGTGGCAACGATACACCACAGGATTGACGTCAACACCCTGGAACACCACGATGCCGACGAGTTGAAATTAAACGAAATCGGCCTATGCACACTGGCTGTCAATGCGCCGGTGGTGTTCGATCCGTACAAGCGCAATAAAACCAGCGGTTCGTTTATTGTCATCGACCGACTAAGCAACGTCACCGTCGGTGCCGGTATGATCGTCGGCGATGCCAGCAAAGACGAATGGGCACCGGTCAGCGCGGAAGAACGCGCCAGCCGCTTCGGCCAAACCGCAACCATCGTCGCGCTATCCGGCGCCGACGCTAACACCATGGCTTACCGTCTGGAACGCCGCCTGTTCGACACCGGCCACGTCGCCAGCGTGCTGGAGCAAGCCGAGCCGGCCCTGGCGAACGCCATCAAGCAAGCCGGTTTGATTGCGTTGTGCGTGGGCCTGACAGCCGACCAAGCCGATGTAAGCTTCGACGCCGGCAACCAGTCGGTAGACGACATCTACGATGCGTTAAAACAGCGGGAAGTGGTGCGCTAACTCAAACCGAGACCGGCAATACAAAGGCCGCTAGCTCCTGTAAGCTTGTGCCGCCGGCGTCGGCGGCCATGCCGAGGTTTTCCAAAGGCACCTGCAGCCGGTTGACCCAGAACGTCGGATAGCCAAAGGCCTTGGCGCCAGCCGCGTCCCAACCGCCAAAGGCGGCAAAAGCGATCTGTTCACGCGGCAAGCCGAACCCGGTCACGCCCATCTGATAGGCGCGCGGGTCCGGTTTGAAGGCCCGCACCCGGTCGGTGCTCAGGTGCTCCTCGAACACGCCATCCAAACCGGCATGTTTGACACAGGCATCCAGCATCGCTGCCGTGAAATTCGATAAAAAAGCCAGGCGTAGTCCGGCGGCCTTCATCTCCAGCAAAGCCCCCTTGGCGTCGGGCCAGGCCTCCAGCATCAAAAAGCTTTGCAGCAAGCGATCACGTTTTTCGCCACTCATCTCCACCTGATGTTGGCGCGCGGCAAACTCCAGCGCCTCGCTGGTCACTTGCCAAAAATCCGCGTAATTGCCCATTAAAGTACGCAGCCAAGTGTATTCGAATTGGCGGGTACGCCAGGTTTGCGCCAGTGCCTGCCCTTGTCCAGGAAACAAGGCCTCCGCCAGCGCGGTGATCGGCCGCGGATCGAATACGGTAAACCCATCAAAGCCAACCGCTTTGACAGAGCCTGGCACGCCGGAGCTAGCTGCTCCAGACAATAACATCCCGGCGGCAACGCAGCCGGTTACGGTCAGAAATTCACGGCGGTTGATTGGCATCGCAACTCCAAAATCACTAATAAAATAAGAAAGTCGACTGCTTGGCACATAACAAGCAGCCGGACTCAGTTTAGCGCAGCACCGTCCCGTAACTGCAGGCCGGCCGCACTTCAGCGGCCAACGGCGACAATAATGTCATAGCAAGCGCCAATTTTTTACTGCCTTGTTCATGTAAACCGCTATCCGTTGGCAAACGAAACCGCAATTCGGGAACCTGACAGATTATGCATGGACGGTCATCGCCAAATCCTCCAGCCCGAGTCAAATCTTTATCACGCGCGGCCCGCAAGTTAGGCGAATTTGTCACGAAATGCCGCCGTCGTGATAATTTCGTGATTAGATTTACGCAGCCGCTTGGCCGATAATCGGTTTTTTTTAAAAAACCTGCCGCCAATGTCGTCCACTAAACACCTGCTCCTGGTCGAAGACGACCCCGACATCGCCAAGCTATTGGCAGACAATCTGCGCGAGGAAGGTTATCGGGTGGACAGCGCCGCCGACGGTCATGCCGCACTGGCGGCGATTGCCGGCAATCATTACGACTTGTTGCTGCTCGACGTAATGCTGCCCGGCGTGGACGGCCTGGAAATTTGCCGGCGGGTGCGAGCCGGGCCGGTTTATACGCCCATCATCATCGTCAGTTCCAAATCCAGCGACGTGCAACGGGTGGTGGGTTTGGAAATGGGCGCTGACGATTACATCATCAAGCCGTTTGCATTGGCCGAGGTGGTCGCTAGAGTACGCGCGCTGTTGCGGCGGGTGGCGGCGTTGAGCGAACCCGTTGCCGTTCAAGCCGATGCCGTTCTGGTCGCCTACGGTTTACGAATCGACGCCCAAAGCCGTTCGGTAGCGCTGGACGGCCAGCCGCTAGCCTTGACCGCACGCGAATTCGACTTACTGCATTTCTTCGCCCGCCATCCGGGCCGCATGTTTACCCGGCTGGAGCTGCTTAACCAAGTCTGGGGCTACAACCACGACGGCTACGAACATACGGTCAACTCCCACATCAATCGCTTGCGTGCCAAAATCGAAGCCGATCCGGCCAAACCGGCGCGGATATTGACGGTGTGGGGCGTCGGCTACAAGTTTGCCGAAGCGGACGCCGCCGACGCATGACGCTGAGCTTCCAAAGCCGCATCGCCCTGTTGTTCGCCGCGCTGTTTGTCGCCGTGCAGGCGCTGACGGTGGTGTGCATCTATGTGGCGGTGCGCGACAACCTGCTACGCCAGCTCGACCAGGACTTACGCTACGCCGAGCAAGCCTTTCGGCAACTGCTGGTCGAACGCGCCGAACGAGTCGCCGGCGAGGCCGCCTTGCTGGTCGCCGATTTTGGGTTTCGCAGCACCGTCACCGGCGGCGACCCGGCCACCATCGCCTCGGCGCTGGAAAATCTGCTGCTGCGCATCCGCGCCCAACGCGGCTTATTTATCGACCCGCAATATCAAGTGCTTGCCGATAGCGCCGGCCAGTGGCAAGGCCGACCGTTTCCGTATGCGCAAGCCTTGGCAAACACCGACGCCAGCCGCTCGCGGGTCTGGTTCGGCGTGTTGGACGGCCGCTTGCAGGAATGGGCGCTGGTGCCGGTGTCGGCGCCGCTGCCGGTGGGTTGGGTGGCGGTGGCGCAAGCCGTCGACGACCAGCGTATCGCCCGGTTTCGGCAAAACTCGCTATTGCCGCTGCACATCGGTTTGGCCGAACTCAGTGCCGACGGCGGCCGCCTGCTGGCCGCGTCGGCACCGGAGGCGGCCCTGGCTTTGCTGAACAGCGGCGCCAACCGGGTGCTTACGACCACGGTCGATAGCGCGCAAGGCCGCTACCTCGGCCGCATACTGGCATTGCCTGCGGCCGGCGACGAGCAAGGCGTCGCCGCATTGCTGCAAATCAAATTCACCGATGCCTTCGCCGGCTACCGCCATATGCTGTTGCTGGCGGCCGGCGTGTTGCTGCTCGGCCTGTTGGCGACGCTGGCCGGCAGCGTGGTCATCGCCCGCAATCTGTCGCGGCCGCTACGGGCCTTGGCCGGCGCCGGCGAGCGAGCGGTCAACGGCGATTTCGCGGCCTCTTCGCTGGCCGGCCGTAGCGACGAACTGGGCCGACTAGCCGACACCTTCGTCCGCGCCGCGCAACTGGCCGGCCAACTGGGCGAACTACGCCAGAAAGACCAGGAGCGCCGCGAGTTGGTGGCTTCGATGTCACACGATTTACGCACACCGTTGGCCGCGTTACGCGCCTTTCTGGAAACCATGCAGCGCAAGGCCGAGACCTTGCCGGCCACCGAACAACAGCATTTTCTGGACACCGCGCTGCGCCAGACCGAAAAAGTCAGCCGGCTGGCGCAGGAATTGTTCGAACTGGCCAAGCTGGAATGCGACGACGCCAGCCTAAGTCCCGAGCCCTTCAATCTGGCCGAATTGCTGCAGGACGTCGCCCAAAAATACCGGCTGCAAGCCGAGCAGCGCGGCGTCAGCTTACAAGCCGAACTGCGCCCGGAATTACCTCTCGTCAGCGCCGACATAGGCCTGATCGAGCGCCTGCTCACCAACCTGATCGACAACGCGTTACGCCACACCCCGCAAGGCGGCCGAGTGCGGCTGGACGCCTGGCCGGCGCGCGGCCGGATAACGGTGGCCGTCCGCGATACCGGCATCGGCATCGCCCCGGAATATCTACCCACCTTGTGCGATTGGGACTCGCCGCTGGCCCGCCGTGCCCGCGCCGACGGTGGCGGTTTCGGCTTGATCGTGGTTGGCAAGATCGCCCAGTTGCACGGCGGCCGCTTGCAAGTAGATAGCACACTCGGCGTCGGCAGCGAATTTCGCTTCGACTTGCCGCTAGCTGATTCCACGCGCGCCACCACAGGCAAATCGTAAACATGCTGTTATTGGCCACTCGATTCCCTGTCCCGCCAACCTCATTCCCGCAGCGGCGGGAAACCGAGAAGCTACCCCGCCTAATGCAGCCGCTTGTGTTGCTGACGCTTTTCGGTTTGATGATGCAGATCTGCCAAGCCGACGACGGCCAATTTCCCGAAGTAAGCTGGCATGGCCTGCTGGACCTGCGCTACCAACACAGCGACGCCGCGCCGGGCGAATTGGAGCACGGTCTGGGCAAGCTGCGCGCCGGCGACGAGCGCGACCGCTGGCGGGTTAACGAAGCCGCCGCGACGTTGCAGGTGCGCTTGGACTGGGATTGGATGGTTAACGCCACCGTCAAATACGCGGACCGTCAATCGACACCGCTGGACTTGACCGAAGCCTATTTGGCTTACCGGCCGGTCGGCGCCGCCGGCTGGCGTCTGGCCGGGCGCCTGGGCATGTTTTTTCCGCCGATTTCGTTGGAAAACACCGGCACCGCCTGGAGCAGCCCTTACACGCTGAGTTCGTCGACGATCAACGCCTGGGGCGGCGAAGAATTGCGCACGTTCGGCGGTGAGTTGCGTATGGATTACCAAACCGAAGCCGGCGATAAATTCGGCGTGTTCGGCGCCGGCCTGGCCAACAACGACACCGCCGGCCTGACGTTGGCCTGGCGCGGCTGGAGTTTGCACGACTTCGAATCCACGTTGACCGGCCGCCTGCGCCTGCCGGACGGCATCGCCATTCCGGCGCTGTTTCCGAAGCAGGCCAACGCCAGCCAGGCCTTCGTCGAAGTGGATGGCCGGCCCGGCTTTTACGCCGGCATCGCCGCCGAGCGGCCGCAACGGTACACGCTGCGCGCGCTGTATTACGACAACAACGCCGATCCGGCCGTTGTGTCCGCCGGCCAGTACGGTTGGCACACCCGCTTTTGGAGCCTGGGCGCCAAGGCCGAATTGCCGTGGGAAGCCACGCTGATTTCGCAAGCGCTGACCGGCCGCACCAGCATGGGCGAATTGCTCGGCGACTTGCGGGCGGTCGATGTCGGCTTTTGGTCGGCAAGCTGGCTGTTGAGCCGGCCGCTGGGCGACGGCCGCTTTAGCGTGCGCTACGAACGCTTCGGCAGCGACGAGCGCGATTACCTGCCGCAAGACCGCAATGGCGAACACGGCCAGGCTTGGAACGTCAATTACAATCTGACCTTTGCTCAGCACCATCAATTGAATGTCGAATTCAGCCGCATTTTCAGCGCCCGCCCGGCGCGACAGGAACGCGGCGAAGCCGCTTATCAGGAGGACACACTTTGGCAAGTCGGTTACCGGCTGTTTTTTTAACGGCTTGGGCCGTGGTCGCACCGGCCGCGGAATTGGCGGGTAAGGCCGTCGCCGGCGGCAGACCGTTGGCCGATCTGGTGGTCGCCGCCCAAGCCTTGGATGCCGCTGGCCGGGTCAAAGTGCCGCCGGCGCCGGCCGCGATGGCGCTGGACCAGAAAAGCCGCGAATTCGTCCCGCACGTGCTGGCGGTACGCAGCGGCACGCCGGTGTATTTTCCAAACAGCGACGCGATCAAGCACCACGTCTATTCGTTTTCCGCAGCCAAGCGTTTCGAAATCAAACTCTATAGCGGCGTGCCGCGCGAGCCGGTGCGCTTCGACCTGCCCGGCATCGTCGCGTTGGGTTGTAACATTCACGATTGGATGCTGGGGTATGTGTACGTCAGCGATGCGGACTATCTAGCGGTTACCGACGCCGAAGGCCGCTGGACGCTGGATTTGCCGGACGGCCGCTACCGTCTGAGCTTTTGGCACCCGGATGCGGCCGAGCAAGCGCCCGAGCAGATCATCAGTGTACCGGCCGGTGAACTGGCGGTGACAGTGGAATTAAAAGCCCGCTTCCCCACCGGCAAGCCGCCGGCCAGCTTGCAAAATCAGGGTTACGGCGACGGATTTTGATACGGTGCTTCGCCAAGCCGGAGTGCAAACCCGTTTTGTGCTCCGAATCTCAGGGGAATAACTCCCCTCTTTGACAAAGAGGGGCTGGGGGAGATTTTTAAATAAATCCCCCTCTATCCCCCTTTTTCAAAGGGGGAGGTTCTGGGTAACGAAATTCTCAATAGAGTACAAATCTAGATTTGTACTCCACCGAGTTGAGACGCCGGCCTCAAGCCGGCAAAGCCGACACCGGCGCGCGCTTCCGCAACCAGCCGAACAAAGGCAAGGCGCTGCCGAATAACCAGACCGCCGCCGGAACCGGCACTTGCGACACCGCGCTGATTTGCAGCAGCGGCGTATTCGCGCCGGGCAGATCGGTAAAGTTGTAACCGGCCGGCGTTCCTAATCCGGCATAGACCGCGAAGTCATGGTTGGCCTGGATGGTACCGTTTTGCGCCGGGCTGTCCGTCGCGTTAGAGCCGACCAGGAATGCCGCGCCGGTGGTGCCGTCCAGTTCGGTGCCGGCATCCCAAATACTGCTGCCGTTCTCGACGAAGGTGCCGCCGGTGAAATGGCCTTGGGCGTCGAACAATTCGATTTCGGTCGGTGAGTCGTTACCGACGAAGCGGTCGTTGGATGGCACCACCATCGCGAAATAACTCAGATAACGGTTTTTCACCGGGTCCAGGTCCAGGGTAATACTGCCGCTGGCGCCGGGCAGGAAAATGCCGGGGCCGAAGGCGTTAACCGCCGCAGTCACCGTCGCGCTGGTGCCGCCGGCTGCCGCCGCGCTGCTGGCCGCGAATGCCGACGACAAGCCGGCGCCGTTTCCCATCTCGGCAATCGCTTCAATCGCCGACGAAGCCGTGGTGCCGATGTCGAAGGCATCAAAGGTACCATCATGCAAAGCAACGAAAAACGGACTCAAGGCCGGCCCGTTGGCGGCGGACAGATTGCTGAAACTCAGCGTGACCAGCGCGGCCTCAGCCGAACTCAACGGAGCGGCGCCGGCCGCCAATAATAGCGCCGACAGCGCAAAAGCATGGTTTTTCTGCATCGTGATTCTCCTTAATTGAATGCCAAATGGCGCGGCCATTGTGCAATCGGAAAAGTCACGAAATCCTCACGGGGCGGTCAAATGGGCGTGAGATGTGGGGCGGTCAATCGGGTCAAAATGCCAGAAGGTAAACTTGGGACTTATCAGTTCGGCCAAAAACAGCCAGACAGAACAGAGTTATCAATCACAAATGTCCAGCAAAAAGCGGGCGTAGGGTGTGGCGAGTTTACGAACCGCACCAATCGCGAACGATGCGCTTCACGCTGTTCAGCACATCTACGGCCCTACGAATTGGAGCACAAGACCACCAATTCGTGTTGCCATCGTCGGCTCATAAAAGCAACAGACACGGTTATCAAAAGCCATCCGAACTACCAGCTTTTGTGAAGCAGGCATATTAAGTGCCATCCGAATAGCGAGTGCATTCTGCACAACGATATTTTGATAATGTTCAAGTTCTGAAAAAATTTTCCTGCGGTTTATCCAATCTTCCATGGAATCACCGGATGCCAATGTACCCTGTGCGAGTGGAAGATAAACAGTTCCATCATCAACTGTAACTGGAAAGTTTGCATTGTAGCAACGAAGAGAGTGACGTTTGGCTGCCGAAACAGATTCTGGACGAAGACCATTATGTTTTGCACGAAAGATCAGTGTTGGCCAATTCCTGTGCAAAATCTCAACAAGCCCGGTATTTACCCATAGATATTTCTCGTTGTGAGATAACGTCTGGATAACGAACACATCTGATTCTGCTATTACGCAAAATAATAGTTGATCGGTTCCCTCTGTGCGGAAGTGCAGATGTTGTATCCCCCAAGAATTGAGTAAGAGGTCATTTTTATCACGCTGCCTCTTTTTGAGAATGTCACGGCTAAGATATGGTTTGAGATCGCCACCAGCCTTGATGAGAGCTACAAGTTTTTCGTAGTCCAGTTTATATTCATGTGGAACCAAAAGTTCCCGCGACTCATGAACCATCCTGGGCTTCATTGCCGGAATGCGTCGGTTATTCGCATTAAGAAAACGCATGGTGTTATCTTCGGGCGTGCGGTTGTCCTTGTATTTCAGATCGCAGACTGGAAGACCGGTAGTCCGCAAATATCCGACCCAATCATTCTTGAAATCCGCATCAATCTGGTCGATAGCAATATTTGCGTCGAACTCTCTGCTGGCAAAGTCATCAATCGTTGGGATGAAATCGTCTGAAAGGCGAAAATACGAACCTTCTTCTTGACCACGAGCAGCAATATTCCCCATTATAGCCGCAGCAGCACACGCACCTGCATCGGAGTGGATCACCAAAGTATTTTTGTTACCCTTTATCTTGGATAGAAACTCTTCGTCCATTTTCGCTTCCTTCTCCACGATGCGATGTTGTTGATCGGATTTGCGCTAACAAGGAATTAGATGGTTTCCATATATCTACCGAAAGTTGATCATAGAAACGATAGTTCATTGTTTAGCATGTGATTTCCTTCGGTATATCATCGGAGCCAATTAATATGACTGGTAAACGTCTAATTGCGGCGATTGAATCAGGTTAGACGATAAACCACAACGGCCCGTATAGGCTCACAACCACCGCGCTTCCCTCCGCAACCGCTCGGAAATCAAATCGACAAAGCTTCTGACCTTGGCCGAGGCGTAGCGGCCTTCGCGGTGTAGGACGTGGATGGGGATCGGCGGCGGTTCGTGGTGGGTCAGCACGGTTTGCAGTTGTCCGCTGGCCAGGTAGGGGGCGACTTGGTAGGACAGCAGGCGGGTCAGGCCCAGGCCCAGCACGGCGGCTTCGATGGCGGCGTCTATCGTGGTCGTGACCAACCGGGGTTGGACCCGCACGCTGATTGCGTCCACGCCGCTGCCGAAGCGCCAGTCCGGACCGGCACTGAGGCCGCCGGCGGCGATTAGGGCGTGGCCGGCCAGTTCGCTCGGGTGGTTGGGGGCTTCGTGGCGCCTTAAATATTCCGGCGCCGCGCACACCACCGGCCGCACTTGGCCAACGCGTAGCGCCCGCAAACTGGAGTCTGGCAATTCGCCGATGCGGATGCCAACATCCATGCCTTCTTCCAACAGATTGACCACCCGGTCGACGAACATGGCCGTCACACTCATCGCCGGATAGCGTTGCAGGTAATCGACGATGCCGGGCATTACGTACAGCTTGCCGAACTGCGCCGGCGCGGTGACGGCCAGGTGGCCGGCGGGTTCGGCGTTGATGCCGGCGGCGGCTTCGTCGGCTTCGTCAACGTCTGCCAAGATCCGCTTGGCGTCTTCCAGATAGCGCTGACCGGCATCGGTGACCCGCACCAGCCGGGTGGTGCGCTGCAGCAGCTTGACCTGTAAGCGCTCTTCCAACGCGGTAATCGCCCGCGTCACCGCCGGCGGCGACATCGCCAAACGCCGCGCGGCGCCGGCAAAGCTTTGCGCTTCGGCAACCGCGACGAACACCGTCATTGCTTGCAGTTTGTCCATCCTCCACCTCCTTGAATCAGTCCGAACCGGGGCCGGTAAACGGCGTTTGAATGCCTATTTTATTCCGATAATCGGAATAGTGAATTGTAATTTGTCCATATTCTGTTTATTCGAAGTAGCCAATACACTGTCCCCACGGTTGGCAAAGGCCGGCCGCAACGCAAATCCACTACGCCTAACATGACAGAGGTTTTTATGAAAATTTACGAATTCCGCGCTTTCCCCAATCCGCTCCGCGCCCGGATGGCCGCCGCCGAAAAAGGCTTGACCGACCGTATCGAGTTTATCCAGGTCGACGTGCCGAACGGCGAACATAAACGTCCCGAGTTTTTGCAGCTCAATCCGGTCGGCAAGGTGCCGGTGTTGGTGCTGGACGACGGCACGGCGATCGCCGAGTGCACCGCGATTACCGAATACCTGGACCATAGCGCCGGCACGCCGGTGCTAACCGGCGAATCCGCCCGGCAGCGCGCGCAAATCCACATGCTGCAACGCCGCGCCGAAGCCTTGGTGTTGGATGCCGCCAGCGATTATTTCCATCACGCCACGGCCGGTTTGGGCAAGCTGGAACCGATACAAATTAAGGAGTGGGGCGAATACCAGCGCCAAGTGGCGATCAAAGGCATGCATTATTTCGACAGCGTGCTGCGCGGCCGGCGTTATGTGATGGGCGAACAGTTGACGATGCCGGACATCACGCTGTTTGCCGGTCTGGCTTTGATCGAGTTGCTGCAGATTGGCATTCCGGAAACTTGCAAAAATCTGCACGTTTGGCGGGAGCGGGTCGGGCAGCGGCCGAGCGCTTCGGCTTGATGGGGTTTGATCATGCCGTTTAAGTGGGCCGGAGTCTATTGCTTTGGCCGCTTGAGGTTTTAAGTTCCCTTCGGCTCCGCTCAGGGAACGGACCCTTCGGCACCGCTCAAGGAAGGCCGGGCGCCCTACATTCGACCCGCTCAGGGAACGCCAGGCGGACCGCTCGAGGTGTTCAGGGGACGCCAAGCGCGCCGCTCGACTTGTTCAAGAGAACCGTCGGCGCGTTCACTTTCGTAGCGTTTGGGAAGCTTCGGAGCGCTCCCTGAGCGGAGTCGAAGGGATTGTGCCGGCCGGTTCAAACAGGATTAAACGTTAAATACCGTTCGCCCTCAGTTCGTCGGCTTCGATCAGCAGAGCCTGTCGATGGGCGCTCCACACCAGGCTTCGACAGGCTCAGCCCGAACGGTTTACCAGAAACAAAAGTGGCCTGGTTAAAGACTTGATTAATCATATTCACCATTCCGCAATCGAGGTAATCCGCCATGTCCAGAGCTTTTGCCGATATTTGTTTTACCGACTCGGTGCGCGCAGCGCAGCACCGTTACGGCAGCCGGGACGGCAATCGCGGTTTCGAAACGGCTGCCGATCCGCGCGCCGAACTGGGCGAGACCGAGCAAGCCTTCGTCGCCGAGCGCGACGGCTTTTATCAGGCCAGTGTCGGCGAGATCGGTTGGCCCTACGTGCAGTTTCGCGGCGGCCGCCCCGGCTTTTTAAAAGTATTGGACCCGCGCACGCTGGCTTACGCCGATGTGCGCGGCAACCGCCAGTACATCAGCGTCGGCAATCTGGACGCGGATGGCCGGGTGGCATTGATCTTGATGGATTACGCCGCGCGGCGCCGGCTGAAAATCTGGGGCGTGGCCCGCATCGTCGAGCTCGGCGCGGCGGATTGGCCGACGGCTTTGCCGGCCGAAGCCGGCGTCGAGCGGGCCATCGTCATTGACGTAAAAGCCTACGACTGGAATTGTCCGAAGCACATCACGCCGCGCTTCACTGAAGCGCAGATTCAACCGAGACTGACCGCCTTGCAGTTGGAAATAGAACGCTTACAGGCCGAGAACCGGCAGTTACGGGACGCACTTGGTGCCGATTATATCGATTGAGCTGGCGGCGGGCTTTGCCGGACTGGCGCGGTTTGCGGTATTCTGCGTCGAAATTTCGGCACGCTGATAGTCTTAATGAAAACACCACTAAACCAACCACAACCGGCGGAACTACAGGCTCTCCACCAATTATTTCAAGCGGGGCAAGCGCCGTTCACTGAAGTCCGAGCGCAAACTTTGGCGGCGGCATTCCCAAAATCGCTGCCAGTGCTGAATCTGCTGGGCATAAACCAGCAAGGGGTCGGAACTTAGGCTCTTGCATGACTTAACGCCCTGTCTGGCAAGATGCCTTGCAGGTTTTCTCCGCTTCGCTGCGAAAACCCGCCCGGCGCTACGGCTATCGGGGACTAAAACATCTTCACATCGCTTCCGCTCAGTTTCCAAGATTTTCAGGGTTTGAATCAACCCCTGAAATGTGAAGTACGATACGCTGGTGTAGACAAATCCCGAATATCACTTCGGGATCTGCACGATGATAAGTAAATAGCGCCGAAGCGCTATTTACTGCTTAAGCTTATTTCAAAAGATCCAGCGCTTTTCCGGCCGCTTTTTGTTTGGCGTGCCCTTTGACAACCGCCGCCGCTTCGCCGGTTGATTTGGGCACCGCATCCACTTTGCCTTTCAGATCGGTCGCCGCTTCCTTACCTGCTTTCAAGGTTTCCACGCCTTGCTTCGCTCCCGCTGGCACCGCCTGCTCCACTTTCTGTTGTACGGCGTCTTTCACTGCATCCTGCGCCTGATCCTTAACCACGCCAGGTGCTGCTTGTACGGCCTGTTTTGCTTCGCCTGCGGATTCAACAGCCTGAAGCGTGCTTGCAGCACCCGGCACCGCAGTAGGTACTGCGGCAGTTGCAGCGTTGGTCGCGGCTTGCTTGGCAACACCACCTAAAACAGAGCTTTCGGCGAAAGCGGAACCTGAGATTAACAACAGTGAAGCCAAAAATACATTTTTGTGTTGCATGGTGAAACTCCTTAGTAATAGTTATTAATGCGGGAACAGAGTACCGCAACCAAACTTAACGGCCGATTAACACTATTGCTAAGGAGCTATACAACTACTTAACGCCCGGCAATCCTTTTTAGCGTCGAACTGACCAGTAATTCAGCGCGCGCCATATCTTCGGCTTCGGCATAACAACGCAATTCCGGCGCATTGCCGGAGGGACGCAGATGCACGATCTCACCGTTGGCGAAGGTCAAGCGTAGGCCGTCGGTGGTATCGCTATTAACCAACTCGCCCAAAGTGTCGCCCCATAGCCCGCGATAAGCGGTCTCATCGGCTTGCAAGCGTTCCAGCAAGGCCCAGCTATTGGCAACCGGAAACGCCTGGATGCGGTCGCTAGCGGTGTAACGTTGCGGCAAGCCTTGCAGCAGCCCCGATAGCTTCACACCTTGAGTGCTAGCCATTGCCAATAACGCTAGGGCCGGCAACAGCGAATCGCGAGTGGGCAATGGCGCCAAGGCCTTGCCGTTTACAGACAAACCGTTACCAGCCAGAAAACCGCCGTTCGCCTCAAAGCCGGCCACGCCGCCGCTATGTACATCCTCCATGCCGGCAATCACATACGGTGAGCCGATCCGCGTACGGATCACTTGCTTGAACCAACCGGAGGCTTCGATGGCGGTATTGCAGCTAACCGGCGTCACCACGGTATCAGCCCCGAGAAACTTCGCGCACAGCAAACCCACA
The DNA here is from genome assembly GCF_014850955.1 of Methylomonas albis. NCBI lineage: Bacteria > Pseudomonadati > Pseudomonadota > Gammaproteobacteria > Methylococcales > Methylococcaceae > Methylomonas > Methylomonas albis. The sequence goes on along the minus strand of NZ_JACXSS010000001.1, from coordinate 546,096 downwards.
ATATCGCCGCGTAGCCATTCGCCGGTTTCGTCACCGATCAAGGGTCGGTCACCGTCGCCGTCGGTGGAAATCAGCGCATCCAGTTTGTATTCGGAGGCCCAATTGCGGCCGCGCTGCCGATCCGCCTCGCCGACTGCTTCGGTGTCGATAGGTACGAAGGTATCGGTGCGCTCCAGGCCAATTACCTCTGCGCCCAGCTCCGCCAGCACTTCTTTCAATACATCGCGGGCCGCGCTGGAATGTTCGTACACACCCACTCGCCAGCTGTTTAACAAATCGTGACCAAACAAATTGGTATAGCGCTGCCGAAATTGCGTCAGCGCGGCCGGATTAATCGCCGGCAACTCGGCCGAAACCGTTTGCACGTCCACTGTCGCGCTGGTCATCGCCGCTTCATCAGCCTTACTGATCTCACCGTCGGCCCGGTAAAACTTTATGCCGTTGCGGTCGAATGGAATATGACTCCCGGAGACCATGATCGCCGGCAGACCGTTGACTAACGCGTACAAAGCCAGCGCCGGCGTCGGCAACACACCGCAAAAATCCACATCGCAACCGGCTTGACGGATGCCGGCCACACAAGCTTGGGCGATTTCCGGGCTGGATGGCCTGAGATCCATGCCCAGTGCGATTTTTTGCCCTGGCCGCGCCAGATTCAAACCTTGAATAAAGGCCAATGTATAAGCCGCGCAGACTTCGCCGGTCATTTGACTAACCAGACCGCGCGCGCCGCTGGTGCCAAACGCCACGCCGCTGTCGGCCATCATTTTTTGGATGTTGATTGTTGTCATGAGTCAGGATCAGTTGAGAGTCAATGAAATGAAAATACCGGCAGGAACGCCGGTTTACTCAGACATGATAGAGAAAACCTGGCGTTCGGCAACCGGAATCTTCGCCTTAACAGGACAAGCTCACTGCGGCGAGCAATGCATCCGCCGAATAAAATCCTGCAAGGTTTGCCCGACGTCGTCGGTAAACACATCGTCCAGCACCAATGCCCGCAGGATGCGATCCAGCCGGAAATTGCGAAAATCGCCACGCAGTTCGCACCAACCCACCAAGGTCCAGACGTTGCCCCAAAAATATAAGCCTAGCGGCCTGATTCGCCGCCGGCTGAACGTGCCGTCGGCACGGCGGTAATCCATGCACAGCAAACGCTTACCGTCCAACGCCTTGCGGCAAATATCCATGGTCACATCCAAATCTTCGCGCGGCGAAAAACGTAGCGCGAATAATTTGCTGCGCTCCAGTTGCTCGCGTAATTCCGCCGGTACCACTGCCGTCACCTTATCCAGTACCGACTGCGCGGAATGCCCCAACTCCTTACCGGCCCAGGTTTTCACCATCCGCGCGCCGATTACCAAGGCTTCCAGTTCAGCGGCGCTGAACATGATGGGCGGAATATCCAGACTATGACGCAACATGTAGCCGACGCCGGCCTCGCCTTCGATAGGAATGCCGGACAAGCTTAAAACCTGGATGTCTCGATAGATGGTGCGCTCGGAAACCTCCAGACGCTCGGCAAGCGCCTTGGCGGTAACCATCCGCCGGTTACGCAGGATTTGGACGATTTGAAACAGACGATCAGCGCGGCGCATGGGCAAATAGGGCAGTCTAGTTCAGACTGCCCCGGTTTTATTGGCCGTTAAGCTTGGGAATACAGGCCAACACGATTACCTTCGCTGTCTAGCAACATCGCAAAGTAACCGCATTCGCCGTCGTGGATGGGGGTTTTCGGCATCAACACGCTGCCGCCGCTTGCCTCTACCTTGGCCAAGGGCTCGCTCAAATCGGCACCGCCGTTGAAATACACCACCGCACCGGTTGCGCTAGGCTGATAGTGTTCACCCAATATCAACATGCCGCTGACTGCGCCTTCTTCAGCGTCGAAAATCGCCATTTGATAGCCGCTCATTTCCTCTTCCTTGAAAGACGCATTCAAAATGCTGCGGTAAAAACCCTGCGCGCGCGGCATATCGATGACGGGTAATTCAAACCAGGTTGCGACGTTGTTGATCATGATGTTCTCCTCGTTGTGATTAAAAGAGCCGTCATCCTAAAACAGCCCTCCTGACAGCGTTATGTCAGCAATGTTTTAGGTCTTAGCGCCGGCCGCCCAACAGCGAGCCCAACACGCCGCGAATGATTTGCTTGCCCACTTCCTGGCCTATGCTACGCGCCGCACTTTTCGCGGCCGCTTCCAGCACGCTTTGTCCGCTGCTGCGGCCGCGCCGGGATTTGGTGGCGGCACCGACGCCGCCCAATAGCACCTCGCCCCAATTGAAACCAGATCCGGAATCGCCGCTTTCGCTGGCAGATTCGGGCGGCGCGACTTTTTCGGCGCGGCCTTTCAGAATTTCGTAGGCCGATTCGCGGTCGACCTGCTTTTCGTAATGGCCAGCGATGATGGAAGTATTGATCGATTCCTGCCGCTCGGCCTCGCTCACCGCGCCGACATGGGAACTTGGCGGCTTGATCATCGCCCGCTGTACCGGCATCGGCGTGCCTTTTGCGTCTAAGAATGACACCAGCGCTTCGCCCACACCCAGTTCGGTGATTGCAATTTCGACGTCCACGTCCGGATTGGCTCTAAAGGTTTCCGCCGCGGCTTTCACGGCTTTTTGGTCGCGCGGAGTGAAGGCCCGCAAGGCATGCTGCACGCGATTGCCGAGCTGGCCCAAGATCACGTCGGGAATATCCAGCGGGTTTTGACTGACAAAATACACGCCTACGCCTTTGGAACGAATCAAACGCACTACTTGCTCGATTTTTTGCAGCAGCGCGGCCGGCGCGTCATTGAACAATAGATGCGCTTCGTCGAAGAAAAACACCAATTTAGGCTTGTCCAGATCGCCGGCTTCCGGCAGATTTTCAAATAACTCGGACAACAACCACAACAACAAGGTGGCGTAGACGCGCGGCGAGTTGTAGAGAGTATCGGCAGCCAGGATATTGATCACGCCCCGGCCCCCGTCGGTTTGCAGAAAGTCGTTAAAGTCCAAGGCCGGCTCGCCGAACAGGTTTTCACCACCTTCGTGTTCCAGTTGCAACAAGCCGCGCTGAATGGCGCCGACGCTGGCCGCCGAGATGCTGCCGTATTCGCCGGACAGCTCTGAGGCATTTTCGGACGCGTATTGCAGCAAGGCTCGCAGATCTTTCAAGTCCAACAACAGCCAGCTGTTATCGTCGGCAATCTTGAACGCGGCGGTAAGAACGCCGCTTTGCACCTCGTTTAAATCCAGCATTCGTGCCAGCAACAGCGGCCCCATTTCCGACACCGTCGAACGCAAGGGGTGGCCTTTTTTACCCAGCACGTCCCAAAACAAGGTCGGCATAGCCGCATAGCTGGCGGCGACGCCTAATTCAGCCAGCCGCGCCTCGACTTTGGCATTACCGCCGCCGGTCCGGCTGATGCCTGACAAATCGCCCTTCACATCGGCCATGAATACCGGTACGCCGATTTGCGAAAACGCTTCGGCCAGGGTTTGCAGGGTGATCGTTTTGCCGGTACCGGTGGCGCCGGCGATCAAGCCGTGGCGGTTAGCCATGGCCGGCAGTAGACACAGTTCGGCAGTTTGGGATTTGGCGATCAGCAAGGGTTCGGTCATGGGCGTTTCCTGAAAAATCGACAAGAATAAAAAAAGTCGCGCAACCATACCACGACCTGAATTGTTAGGTATAGGTTGGCATTCTGTTCCGCCCACATGCGGCTTTGTCTAAGAGAAGCAAAGGCCCGTCTTCGGCTTTGGCAATGGGCAGAATACCTTTGTAATACATTTCTTCAAACTTTCACTGAGTGGTAACCATCCTGACTTAGACGATTTGTACGATTGCATACCGAACAAGACTCTGCTGGGTCACTAAGGCAGAATTTCTAGGAAGAATATCTACGGCCTTAATTTTATTGGACATTTACTCGACAAAATATAAGTAGTAGGTGGCTGGCAATGGACGCGGCAACGCATTAGACCAACCCAAAACCTAGTGCGGCCAGCAAACTTTAACCAGCTTCGATAAACCGGTAACTCAAGCGATTGTTACGGATCGAAGTCGTCCTGACTGTTTATCAATATTTAGAGGTTATATGAAAATCAAAACCCTGCTCTTGGCAGCCGCCGGGGTAATTTCAATGTTAAGCGGAAATGCCTCGGCGGCATTAATTTCGTTGGACGGTGACGGCTTTACGGCCATCTACGACGATACCGCTTTAGGCCTGTTTGGCACACCGACATTGTCGGGCGACGGGAAGAGCGTTCTGTTTTCGCCGTTAAACTTCAAGGCTCAATCAACTGGTAACGTCGGCACGGTGTTTGCCAACAGCAACGTTCAGTTTGACATTAAGACCGATTCAGGCCTGAGTTTGAGTGGTGTGAACCTAGTGGAAAACGGTGACTACCGTTTGATCAATCGCTCTGGTAGCGTCGGTCTGGCACCAGCAGTGGATGCATCCGGTCAATTGCGTTTAACCAATCTGTGGAATGGCATAGATTATATCGCCAGCGGCTTCTCCGCTGGCCTTTTGACTAACACCTGCTCGACATCAAGTAATTGCCCTCTTAGCGTTTGGTCTGCCTCCGCGACACTGAGTACACCAACTGTTTGGGGCAACGCAGATGTTCGTGTGCGCATTCAAAACGACTTAACCGCTGAGTCATTCATTGCGGGTGATTCTGCGTTAATTGAGAAAAAACAATCCACACAAAGCTTGGTATTTACGCCGTTTATTGAAGGTGGAACCACTGCAGTGCCTGTTCCTGGCGCTGCCTGGCTGTTTGGCTCGGCATTGGTTGGTTTAATGGGTTTGCGTCGCAAAGTAAGCGCGTAAAGCCAAGTTTTATTGCTTCACCCCAGCCTAACCACACCGGAAACGGCATGTTTGGCTAGCTAAAAAAACGTTAACAAGACATGGATGTCGCCTTAAGTTTCCACCCCAAGCAATCGCTAGCTTTGCCGTTGCTTCCTCTGAAGTTCGGCTGGATTTAGCGCAGATTATTGCAACAGCTTGAGAATATCGGACTCCAGATCCGGATAAGCGCCGAACCGGCAAGCAACGAGCACTCCGGCTTTATCGACTAAGATATACGATGGTGTGCCTTGCAACTGAAAGAACTCGAAGGTTTCCGCGTGATACTCCAGCGTTTGTAGATATTGTTTAACCTGCGCGCGCACGTGCGGCTGGCGCAGACCGATGTCTTGTTCCAGATCACTCAAGCGTTGACTGATAAAGGCGTCTATTTCGCTTTCGATGCTGCCGAATTCACGCTTGGTCAACCTATCCATCGCCACCGGAAAATCGATGCGATACGGCAACTTGCCATCCCGTAACACCCCCCGTTCGCTCAGCACCCGCAGGGTTTCGCCAACCACTTCGCCGGTTTCGACCAAACGTTTTAAGTTTTCCAGATTGTTTTTATCGAAATCTTCGAACGCGGTGGCCAGTCCCAGCACGGTTAAACCTCTCTGGGCATAACGCTGGTTTAACCCTAACACTTGCGGCAAACAAGACAAGAAACAACTGGGGCAGTTGACTTGAAACACTGCCACCAACACGACCTGACCGTGCAATTGCTCGAAATTGACAGCTTGTCCCTGTACCCATTCTGAAACCGACAGGGGCGGCACTTTTTGACCGATCATTAGCGCTTTCATATCGCTCTCCCGAAGGTTTAACCAAGTTTCCGAACAATTTGACGCCGTTTACTGCCCAAGCTTAGCACAAACGACACTAACGCTTACCGGACGCCCTAGGCGGCCAGCCGGAGTGTGTTAATCGAGATTTCTTTGAGGAATCCAGACCTCCGCCAGACAACAAGTGAAACTCTCAACGACAGATCAAGCTGTCACGGAACCGCGGCTAATCGCGAAAGTTATTGAACTGCAACGGTTGTTCCAACTCTTCCGTGCGCAACATTTGAATCACTTCCTGCAAATCGTCACGTTTTTTGCCGGTCACACGCACCTTATCGCCATTGATCGCGGCCTGTACTTTTAGTTTCTTATCTTTGATCAGCTTGACGATTTTTTTCGCCAGATCGCTACCCACCCCCTGCTTCAAGGTGATGGTTTGTTGAGCAGTTTTACCGGTGTCCTGGATCTTGCCGCTTTCCAAACTGGAAATGTCGATACCGCGCTTACCCATCTTGGCATACAAAATCGGCAACATTTGTTGCAGTTGAAAAGTTGATTCGGCTTTCATCACGATATTGTCGTCCTGCTGTTCGAAACAGGCATTGGAGCCCTTGAAATCAAAACGGGTGGAGACTTCTTTATTGGCTTGGTCCAAAGCGTTGGTCACTTCGTGGCTGTCTAGTTCTGAAACGATGTCGAATGTTGGCATAGCATTGATTTACAAGTATAAAAGTGTGGAAACTATAACGACCTTACCGGCAATATTCAACTGCTATCTAAACGTCCCAGGCCAATTCGCAGCGCGTAAACCCTACTTGTCGGCCGCTGATTTAGCGGGTATCTTTAACTGATGTCAACGGAGAAACTGATGAAGACACCGACTACTTTCAAGCTCACCCTAATCGCCGGCCTCACCCTGCTGAGCTGCGGAATAATGTCCGGTTGCGGCCAAGACCAAGCAAAATCAAGCACTCCCGGCAAAGCCGCCGTCAAACAAACCCTGCGAACCACATCGTTGCTAGGCGCTGTCAGCGACAACGCCGGACCACTCAAAACCGGCACCGTCAGTTTACTCTCCGAAAGCGGGAAAACGCTTGCCAGCACCGAGCTCAATAATAGCCAGCGCTATGAAATTCAAGTACCAGCCAGCACCGATCTACCAGTCATTCTAAGTTACACGCCCGCCCCCAACGCGCCGAAAGACGCGCAATTAATCAGCGTAGTGATCCATCCGGACGCCAGTAAATACGACATCAACCCCACGACCACCGCCATCGCCAAACAAGCCAAAGCCATGGGCGGCTACACTCATAACAATATGGTACAGGCGGCGGAAAGTACCGCACATGTTCCCGATGCCAATAAAACCACTTCCGGTTTTCGCGGCGACCCCACTACCCAGTACGGTGGTTGGCATTAACCCGCTATCACGGCGGGAGCTGCCCTTCGCTACGAGAAAGTTCAGCCCACACTATCACGGCCATGGGCCGCACCTAGCGAAATTGTCGTGCTTACGACAAATCACCGCCAATTCGTGCGGTTGTTACCGAAACTTCCAACTACCCATTCGACTTACACCTTAGGCAAATAAGGGCCTGACGCCACATCCTGTTAAACTGGATTGAATTTTGCATTAGCTTGACATTACCTTTCATTTACATGAGGCGCACTATGTCGAGCACTGTTTTTACCGAAATTCTAAGCGGCTTGTACGATAACCAAGTCATCCCTTATCTGGGTCCGGGGGCAGTATTCGATGCCAAAAGTAAGCTGACGCAAGAACCGATGCCGGCCGACAGCAACAGCCTGATTCTGGCAATGAACGGCGGCAAACCGATGGCGCCAAAACTAATGTACGAGTTTCCTCGCGCGGCGATGAATCAGGAACTGAAGCGCGGCCGCAGCTATGTATCCCAGTTTCTTGACAAAACCTACGGCCAAATTCAATACACACGGGCATCCATGCATGATTGGTTAAAAGAATGGCGGCCCAAGTATGTGGTCGACGTCAATCGTGATACTCAGTTACAAGACAGTTATTCCGACGAAGAACACACACTGATCGTCGGTGTCGCCCGCATTGTCGCCACCGCCTTTCGTTTTAAAATATTTCATTATGACGGCAGCAGCTATTTCGAAATCCCACAGGAACAAGTCGATAGAAATCTGCCGATTTTATTTAAACCGATGGGCACGCCAACTCCCGAATCCAATTACATTGCTTCCGATGCGGACTACGTCGATTACATCACCGAGCTGATGGGGGGCTTCGCGATTCCGGACTTTTTAAAGGACTACCGCAAAGGCAAAAAATACCTGTTGCTGGGCCTGCCGCTCAATCGCGATTCCGAGCGTATGGTTATGAGCGACATCACCTACGGTGCCGACGAGCATAGAGGCTGGTTTTTAAGAAAAAACCCAACCGACAAGGAAAAACGCTTTAGCGCGAAAATGGGCTTTGAATTGATTGACGCCGACTGTCAAGATTTCCTGCAATCGGTGCAAACCGAGGCTGTCGCAGCTTAGAAAGCCCCCAAAAGCCTGGCCGTCGAATGCACGGCCGGGTTATACAGTCGAATACATGCCATATGCGCGGTTGCGGCCGCTTTCTTTAGCCAAATATAGCTGACGATCCGCTCCGTCCAGTAATTCAGTCGGCAGCTGCTGCAGCTCCGGAACCACTACCGCAAAACCCGCGCTAATCGTCACCCAAGGCGAGGCACTGGAGCCGGGATGCGGGATCTGCTGCGCCTCTACTCGCCGGCACAACAGCTCGGATACACGCAGAGCGCCTTCGGCGTCAGTTTCCGGCATCAACATCACAAACTCTTCACCGCCATAACGCGCTACCAAATCCCCGGAACGACTCACCGAGGCAGCTAATAAGGTTGCCACCTGCCGTAGGCAAATGTCACCAGCACCGTGGCCGTGACCGTCGTTATAGGCTTTAAAATAATCGACATCCACCATCACTAAGGCCAACGGCAACTGATTACGTTGCGCCCGTTTCCATTCGTTTTCCAATACCTGATCAAAACGCCGCCGATTGGGTATGCCAGTCAGACCGTCCATCCAGGCCATCGCTTCCAAGGTATCGGTCATCTGTTTCAAGCGAATATGGTTACGGATTCGCGCTTTAACCACCGGCAAGTAAAACGGCTTGGTGATGTAGTCCATCGCGCCGAGATTAAGCCCGTATTCTTCATTGGTAGCGGCATTCATTGCCGTGACAAATATCACCGGAATAGACGCAGTATGCGGATCGGCCTTCAGCCGGCGGCAGACTTCGTAGCCATCCATGCCGGGTATCATCACATCCAGCAGAATCAAATCCGGCACACCTTGCCGATCAATAGCCTCCAAGGCCGCTCCACCGCTGACAGCGACTTTGATCCGATACTCGTCTATCAGATTTTCCGCTAACACCTGAATATTGGTCGGTGTATCGTCAACGATCAAAATTAAGGGTTTGGAGGCCTCAGTATTCATCACTATCCTCGCTTCTGTAGCTGTGCCGCTATCAAGGTTACCAGCTCGGCAAGCGTCACTCGCGCCTGACCGTAGTCGATATTGCCGACCTGTTTTTCTATTTTTTTTATCAGTTGCCGGGTATCCGCGCCGGGCAGTGCGTTTTTTAATTGCTCGATCAGCTCGTTGGGAACAAAATCGCTACCCTCCAGCAAGCCACGCAACTGGCTGGCAAACTGATTTGCAAGCACCCAATCAACAGTGTCGTTCTGCAGGTCATCAGAAACCTCCGCAGCGGAGAAATCGGCGATGGTGCGCAGGGTAGCCGCCAGATTGGTCTCGCAAGCCGTGAAGCAATCGTCGACCGGCATACCGGCGTGTAAACTATCCTCCAGACTAGCGGCAGCCCTACTTAGTTCGATAGCGCCAAGCACGCCGGCGGCTCCCTTCAAACTATGCAGCAGATCCAACGCCTGCTCGGTTTTTCCGGCACCATGCACCGCTCTTACGTGTTCCATTGTACCGGCAAATTTATCTCTAAAACTCTCGAACAAACGCCGTAATTTGGCCTCGTCCTCGCCGATCATAATCCGAATATACTCCATATCGAATCCGGGTAACTCCCTGGACAAACAGGAAACAACTTCCGGCTTTGACGCAACCGGCTCCATAGAAGTGCTTCGCCCTAACGGATTTATCCAACGCACCAACGCCGCCATCAAGGTTTGTGGCAGCACAGGCTTGCCGACATGATCGTTCATGCCTGCGGCGTAACAATCTTTACGTTCGCGCTCCTGCACCGCCGCCGTCATCGCAATAATCGGCAAATTGGCAAAACGCGCATCCTCGCGGATTAGCCGGGTGGCTTCGATACCGCTCATCTCCGGCATTTGCAAATCCATCAACACCGCATCGTAACGAGCCTTTCTGACCGCCTCTACCCCTTCCCGGCCATTATTGACCACAGTCACTTGCAATCCGGAGCTTTCCAGATATTCGCGGGCCACGATCTGATTGACCTCGTTATCTTCCACCAGCAGGATATGCGCGCCGCGTATCGATGCTGCCATGCTAGACAGCAGCGGCCGGGCTTTTTCGCTAAGCTGCTCAGTATTACCGCCCTGCAAACGCGTCAACGCGTCCAGCAAGGTCGATGGCATCACCGGCTTGACCAGAATATCGTCGGGAATTGCGTCGCCGGCCGCGTTTAGCAATTTCTCGCGACTGAAGGCGGTCACCATGATCACTACCGGCGCGCTACGAATTTCGGTGCGGCGCACCATCTCGCGGATCTCCCGAGTGACCTGCACACCATCCAGACCGGGCATTTTCCAATCCAGCAACACCAACTCGAAATCCCGAACAACATCGTTGGCTGTGCGCAACGCTTCCAAGGCTTCGACCCCGGAAGCCGCTTCCTCAACCTGAAAGCCCCAGGCCAACAAAATATCGCGCAGCATCTGCCTGGAAATGTCCAAATCGTCGACGACCAACACCCGCATGCTTTGCAGATGACCCGGAATTTGCCGAGATTTCTGCTCAGCCGGAAACGGCAGCAACAGCGTAAATTCAAACAAGCTGCCTTCGTCAAGCTGACTCTGCACCGCCAGATTGCCGCCCATCATTTCCACCAACCGCTTGCTGATGGTCAATCCCAGTCCGGTACCGCCAAAACGCCGGGTAATCGAACCATCCGCCTGGGTGAAGGCTTGAAATAAATGATCGAGCTGTGCCGCTGTCATGCCGATGCCGGTATCGCGTACCGAAAAACTCAAGGTCGCGTAATCGTGCGTTCTTGCCAACTGCGAAACCTTGATGTGAACTTCCCCGGCCTCGGTAAATTTCACTGCATTGCCGACCAGATTATTCAACACCTGTCCCAAGCGCAATGCGTCGCCAATCAAGCGTGGCGGCACGGCGGAATCGAGCTCCAGCACCAGCTCCAAGCCTTTTTCCTCGGCGCGAACAATGAACAGATTCAGCACATTTTCCAGCACATCCTCCAGACTAAACACTTCCGCCAACAATTCCATGCGGCCGGCTTCGACTTTAGAGTAATCGAGAATGTCGTTGGTAATCCCCAGCAAGGCCAGCGATGAGGTGTGAATTTTCTTTAAATAGTCCCGCAGTTTGGGCGACAAATCGTTGTTCAAAGCCAGGTCGGACAAGCCGATGATTGCGTTCATCGGCGTGCGGATTTCGTGGCTCATATTCGCCAGAAACATGCCTTTGGATCGTGAAGCGGCTTCGGCTTCCTCCTTGGCTTGCAATAACTCTTCGGTGCGCTGCGTCACTTCGGCTTCGAGGCGGTCGCGATGGCCGGTGAGCGTTTCGTCGCGCAATTGTATTTCGCCCAACATGGCGTTAAATGCCTGCACCAAATCGCCAATCTCGTCGTGATCGCGTTGCTTCACACGCAAAGCATAGTTTTTATCCCCAGCAATCAGCCGGGCAGCGGCGGCCAATTCTTCTATAGGGTGCGAAATGATCCGTTGCAAACGCACGGCCAATAAATACACCAATATCAGCGCCAGCCCCGCAGCAGCCAAACTCTTGCCCAAGTCTGTGAGCTGATCGTTCCATTGCGCGGTAAAATCGGCTTGCAGCAACACATAGCCCACCAGCTCGGTATTTTTGATCACCGGAGTAATCAGCTCGGCACGCCGGCTCCAAAAGTCGGTGCGCAATTCCCGGAACGGCCGCCGGTAGTCGTTAGGTATGTCTATGTCAGACACACCCTTGCTCCACGACGACAGCACGCGGCCATCGGCTGACACCATCCAGGCCGCAGACAACTCCGGCCGGTCTTTCAACGATTCCAGCAACCTGCTGGCTTCCGGTTTATCGGAAAATACCAGCGCGGCTTGTCCGTTTTCGGCCAATACATCGGCCAGACTGGACAATTCGTGCAGCACTTGTCGATAACGGCCGACCACCGAGCTAACCACCAATACCGATAGACTGACAAACAGGCAAACCGCGCAACTAAACATGATGATGGACACCAGTTTGCGCCGTAAGGACCAGTTGGCAAAATTGGGCAAGACGCGCATCAAACTATCTCCCGTAAACAGTAGCTGCAATATTCAACAGTTGGCCGGGTAAATGCAGCCTCGCGTTACGAATCGGTTCCAGATTAACTTCAAACACCACCTTGTTGTCGCGAAACAGCAAGCTGATGCCGCCGCCTTTTTCCGCAAAATCTTCGATGTCGGATAAGGTCAACACCGGCGCATCGCGCAGGGCTTTTAAAGTCACCACAAAGTGCTGTTGCTCGGAACTGCCGAAGAACAACAGATGACAACTACTCAGGTTAGGATCAGCGTGGCCATGCTGTACAAACCGCAAGGTGCGCTCGCCGGCCTTGCGTCCGTCCAGGGCTTGCAACTCGCCATCCAGGACATTATTCCCGACCACGCAGAGCAAAATATCCGCGCCGGGCGGCAATACTTCGGCGGGCCATTCCACGAATTTGGCAAAATTGTATAGATATGCAGCTTTGATTTGCGCCTCGGACAGACTCTCGGCCTGCAACGCAAGCCAGCCAGGCAAAAACAGGCAAAAACCGGCGAGAACTAATTGGGGTGGCAGATAGCGCCTGACAATGTCCAACACTACACCCAAAGCGCAGCGTGGACTTTTCCGACCGGTCGTTTCGTAATGTATGCGAGATCCTTTTTGCATCAGATTTTGGTTAAGAAACGACGAGGCCGATTTGCGATGATTTTAGCGGGCGAGGGCCGGCCATTAAGCTGGTTAAGCTAGAGACGCAAAATCTCATCAACTGTGACCAGGACCAGTTTGCGTCTCTGTGCGTGGCATCAAATCATTCAGCGGCTTAAGCGCCTCTCACAGGGCAACTGCAAAAACCGTTCAGTTCCACATAGGCCTGACCGCTAGTTGCACCGGCCACGCTGCAAGCGCCTTCCCAGTATACAGGACCCACCCACAAACCATGCTGAGCGCGCAATTCCTGATCCTGTACCAGAGGCTGCACGGTAAATTTTTCCCCAAGCACCTCAACTTCCCAGCCGGCAGGATAAGTGCAACCGGTGTGGGGGCTGGTCCATTCGCCTTGCACGGTTACCGTGAATTCATGAGCGACCAGCGTGGTGGTTTGCCCTTGCGCGTCGGTAATCGAGCCGGATTTTTCCGCCGAACTGTCGCTACCCTTGAAGTCAAACAACATGATCTGCCTGTTGTCATCCAATTCGATTGCAAACCATTGCCAACCTTGCAGAATGGCTTGGTAGAGTTCGCCATATTGACGGTCGAACCAACTGTTACCGGTTACTTGAAACGTCTGGCCGCCAACGCTGATAGTGCCGGTGGTCGCCATTTTCGGCCGAGAGTAATAGTAAGTGTAGCCGCCGAAACGATAGGGATGGGCATCGCCGCCGTAATGCAAGGCCGGCGCCTGAGTGGCGTTGAGCTCCAGATCCAACACATAGTCGCCGATTTGCGCATGTAAGCGATCATGGCCGTCTCCACCCACCGCCGTGACTTTATTGCCGGCGCCGGATGTCAGATTGAAGCCATTGGGCGTACGATTGGGCAGATGGAATTCGACAAACTCTTTGAAAGAGAAGCGCTGGCCATTCACGTCGGTAACCGCCGCCTGCACCAGTTGATCGCGAAAAATCATCAAACTGTCGAAGGAGAAAAACACAATTTCGAAGCCAAACCGGCGGCCATCGTCGGTGAATAAATGTCCGGTCCAATACCACCACTGCACTTGTTCGCTGGGTAAAAACGCATCGTCGGCCGGCAATTGCACCGGACCGATCAAACCCCGGCGCGGTAGGAACAAATACGCGGCCACGGTCAGGATTAACAGCATCCAAGGCAATAACGGCGGTTTCAGCAGGCCGATAATCAGCAAAATCCCGGCAATAATCCAGGGCAATTTTTTCCACAGTTTACGCATTGTCGATACTCTTTACGGGTTGAAAAATCAAAAGCGCCAACTGAGTTTGCCGTAGATCGAGCGCGGCACTTCCACCGCGGTGCCGGGCAAAGACAGCGCGGACGAATCCTTGTATTCCGGATGTCTGGGCGAAAACAGATTTTGAGCGATAACGGCAAACTCCACGCCGTTATAGGGTTCGTACGCCAGTCTAGCGTCAAAAGTAGTGTAGGCCGGCACGGCCTGGCTGGTCGAATACAAGCGGCCGACATGGCGCAGCGTAAAGTCGAGCTTAATTTTTTCCGGCAAATCCATCTGCCAGCGTAAGGAACCGCGATGCCGCGGACTCAGCCCGGCAATATCCGGATTAAGCGGGTCCTGGGGAATCTCCATTTTCAGGTGGCTGTAATTGCCGGTAAAGCGCATCCAATCCAGTACGTGCCACTCGCCGGCAATCTCGATCCCGCGCGTGGTGAAGTCTTGCTGGGCGTTGCTCCAGATCAACGACTGGGTAAGCCCGACCAACTCCCCACGGCGGAATAAAACCCGATCGGAATACTGATTATTGAATGCGGTAATGTCGGTTGAGAGTTTTTCGGTCCATTGGGTGCGGTAACCGATTTCGGCGGCAAAGACTTTTTCCGCGCGTAGATTCGGGTTAGGCTGCGCGATGACTTGAACCTGATCGAAAGGCGCGGGCAAACCAGTCGGCACGCCGCCCAGCGCGACATTGGCCTGCGCTTCACCGCGCGCGGGCGTGCGTGACGCTCTGGAAACCGAGGCCCACACCGAATGCACATGATTAGGCGTCCACATCAAGCGGGCGTTGGGCTGTATCTGGGTGTTGCCGAAATGGCTTTCTTCCAACTTAGTCCCTAACGTCAAGCGCAGGGTGTCGTCTATCAGCGTGATGTCGTCTTGCACGAACACGCTGCCGTTGTGATAGCCCAAGCTGTTGGGCGTAAAGGCTATGGCCGATGTATTCTCGGTCGTACTGTGAATAAAACGGTAGCTGGCACCCCACATCAAATCGTGGTCGGCATTGGGATGCAAACGATGCTGAAAATCGATGTCCAGCATATCCTGACTGTCCGACAGGGCCGCCGCGCTGAAATTAACTCTATCGTAATAGCCTTGCAGCATAAATTCGGAACCGTCGCTGAAATTGCCTTCCCAGCGTGCCAGCAGGTTGGCACCATCGGCATGCTCGTCGACGTTGAACTCGCGATTAAACGGTGGCAGAACCGTTTGCGGTACCACGGTGTTACCTATGGTTTTGCGATAGACATCGCCTTGGACGGTGTAGCGACTATCGTTGGAGATGCGATCATCTATACGAAACCCAGCCTGCACCGAGCGCCAGTCGTCATGCAGCCTTTCTCCGGCTGCGTTAACAAAAGAGTCGCGTTCAAAGGTTTTGGCGTACACCCGGTAACTGCCGTCGTCGCCCACGCGGCCACCGTGCCGGTAACCGGCGAAACCGCGCTCTTGGTTGCCGCCACCGGCCACGAACAGATTGCCTTGGGTGTCTTTGGCTTTTTTGGTGATGATGTTGATCACCCCGTTTACCGCGTTGGCGCCCCACATCACCGCGCCTGGCCCACGGATCACCTCGATACGCTCAATGTCTTCCATCAAGGTATCTTGCAGATCCCAGAACACCCCCGAAAATAACGGCGTGTAAACGCTACGGCCATCCATCAATACCAGCAATTTATTGGCGTAACGACTATTGAAGCCGCGCGCGGTCACTGCCCAAACGCTGGAGTTAATTTGCGCCACTTCAAGGCCGGGAGCCATCCGCAAGGCATCGGGAATACTGGTGGCACCGGAACGACGGATGTCTTCCTGACTAATCACGAACGCCGCAGCGGCCGTATCAGACACGGTCTGCGACTTTCTGGAGACCGACGACACTTCCATTTGCATTAATTCGTTGATGGAAAAACCTTCGATATCCGGTGCGCTATCGGCCACCGCGCTACCCATAACATTGAAGTTAAGCGCCATACCGAACAGTAATAGGTTTAATCGATTCGTCGCGGGTGTTTGATACCGGCCATTAAGCCATATCGTTGATTTCATTTTTTTTATTATCGTGAGATGACGAAGTACCGTTGGCTATCCATCCAGTAAAATCCTTTGCGGACAAACCGTCTATCAAGATAGTCGCTAAATACGGATAAAGCATTCGCCACGCGCTAACAGCGAAAAATTCGTTGCGTTTTTTGAGGGCTATCACATTTCATGCGGCAAAAATGCGCCCCAGTGATAAGAAACCAGCTTGGCAAGCTTTAATGCCAAACAGTAATAAGTAAGCGGCACATGCTTATCGGACTATGGAAGTGCCCTTGATTTGTACGTATACGGACATGCCGGGCTGCACACTTAGCAACACCGCGGATTTTTGGGTGATATGCGCGAGCAACACCTCCGCGCCTACCGCCAGTTGCACCACGGTTTGGCCCTGCGCCATTTCGCTAAGCGCCAACACTCGTGCCGGCAGTATATTCAGGATGCTGGACGCTTCCGGCGGTTGCAAAGTAATACTGACGTCACGGGCGTAAATCCTGATCCGGACCGAACTGCCGACTGGCATATCCAAATACGGCAAACTCAAGCTGCCGCCAGCGAATTCGGCATGACTGAGATGATATTCAGTTTCGTGGCTAATCAACTTGCCCTGCCAGACGCTGGCCGCTTGCCTATCCAAGGCCATAGGCCCATCCAACCGAGTCAGGGTTTCCGCCAGCGGCCCGCACACGACAGCTTTGCCGGCAGCCATCACCAGTAAATGGTCGGCCAGTTGATTGACTTCTTGCAAGGAATGAGTGACGTACAGAATCGGAATCTGCAAAGCCTGATGCAAGCCGGTCAGGTAAGGCAGAATGTCCTGCTTACGTTGTTCGTCCAAGGAAGCCAGCGGCTCGTCCATCAACAACACATCCGGACTGGCGGCCAAGGCTCTGGCAATGGCTACCCTCTGCCGCTCGCCGCCGGATAGACGGGCCGGCAAACGTTCCAGCAACGGTCCTATCGCCAATAATTCAATGGCCTGCTGTAATGAAAATACTCTGCCCTTCGCGCGCAAGCGCCGCACGGCATAATCCAGATTGCCGCGCACCGACAGATGCGGAAAAAGATTGGCTTCCTGAAATACATAAGCCAAATTGCGGCGATGCGTGGGTAAGAAAAAATCGTTTTCGCTGTCTTGCCAAAGCGTTTCGCCAATTTTCAAAAAACCCTGCGTTGGCCGTTCCAAACCGGCGATACAACGCAGCAAGGTGGTCTTACCGGAACCGGAATGACCGAAAAGCACTGTCACGCCGCTGGCCGGAAGATTCAAATTCACATCCAAATCAAATTGCTCGTAAGCCAAGCGCAAGCGGGCCTGTATACTTTGAACTTGGGACATGGTCATTTCAAGGATTGGGTCAATGCTTGAGTTTGTTGGCTGTTGTAAAGTAACAGCAGCACCAGGAAAGAGAAGATCAGCAAACCGCCGGCCAGCCAATGCGCTTGGCCGTATTCCAAGGCTTCGACGTGGTTATAAATTTGCACGGATACCACGCGGGTTTTATCGGGAATATTACCGCCCACCATCAATACCACGCCGAATTCGCCGACGGTGTGGGTAAAACCCAATACTCCGGCGGTTAAAAACCCAGGCTTCGCCAAAGGCAGAGCCACGCTGAAAAATCGATCCAGCGGCCCGGCGCCCAGAGTGGCAGCCGCTTCCAGAGGCGCTTCGCCCATTGCCACGAAAGCATTTTGCAAAGGCTGCACCACGAACGGCAACGAGTACAATACCGACGCCACGACTAAACCGCCAAAGCTGAACGGCAAGGTGCCAATACCCAGCCATTGGGTGAATTTTCCCACCAGTCCGGCCGGCCCCATCAATACCAACAAATAAAAGCCCAATACCGTCGGCGGCAACACCAAGGGCAGCGCGACGATACTATTGATAACGCCTTTCCAGCGTGAGCGACTGCGCGCCAACTTCCAAGCCAGTGGCGTGCCCAACAACAGCAAGAGTAGGGTAGCCAGACTGGCGACGCGAAAGGTCAAAAACAAGGTGTCGAGATCGGCGGCGTTTAGCATGCAAAGCCTGGACTAAGTGACGGGGAATCGCTATGAAGCGACGCATCTGCGGTCTATTTTCGCTAATCGGGCGGGGAGAATGCCAGAAAAATACGCGTTGGCGTATAAAAAAACGGCAATGCTGAATGGAATCGGCAAGATAGGTGCGAATTTGTTCGCACCTACACCGACAGAACGAAACGTTATTTTCCGATAATCTGCAGTCGATTTTCTATCTTGGCGGCCACCAATGCATCGTAATGCCGCTGCAGCATAGAATCGGTTGGGCGAGGAAACAAGGTTGCTTCAATCTCGCTTTGCAATTGCGTCAAAAAATGCCGCTTGAGGATGGAATCCTCCGGGAGCCCCCTTCTTGAATCACCGGCTACCGCTTTGGTAGTTCCGCCGGATTTATTGGACTTTGAATAAGTCGACAGCATGCAACCCAAGGGCGCGAACGCGCAGGCCGCCACGATCAACATAACCAAACCCACCAATAGTACTTCACTCATCTCATCACCTTAATGACATTGCCAAAAAATCGGCAACAGACCTTGGCACGCGCCTGCCACCCTCTTGAAAATCCCAATGGTTTTCAATTCAACTACAGCAATATCAATGCCATGAAAAAAAGCCTCCACAAGGCCCGAACTACAAGGACTTTCAGGGACGCGTCACAGTTTGCGTGTATTATTTCTAGACAGGATTCCAACAACTGCACAACATCCAGGCAAAATTGTTAGCCATTCAACAAGCGAAAAATCAATCGGCGCCCAGTTTCTTCACGATCTGTGGCTTAAAACAAAGATGGAGCAGTAACAGACTTTGACAGCGATTAATCAACCAAAAGCCTGTCAGCAATGTCGCCAACGCAACTTCCGGCAAGTAATCGGTATTGAACGGCGCCGGCAGCCAGGCTTCGGCCAAACCAACGCCCACTAACATGAAAATTAGCGGCACTAGATAGAGCAATAGGGAAGTCAGCAGCAATTGGCCATCGTCTATCGCCACCATCACTTGGTCGCCGGCTTGCAGAGCCATCTCGCAATCGACTGGAAACTCGCGCTTGGGGAGAACTTTTGCCAGCGTAGCCGTGCCGCAGGACTGTTGCTGTAAACAGCCACTGCAGGCATTGCTCTGCAGACTTTTGATCCAGGTCCGGCCGTCGCTAACGCGAGTAACAACGGCCGCTTCTTCGATCATGACTCGCCTATCAAGCCCAGGCGGATGAGATCGAAGCCAACCAATCGCCGAGACGACCTTCACTCAGTTCTTTCTGATTGTCTTCGTCTAACGCCAAACCAACGAACTGGTCGCCCAACAAAGCTTTGGATTTTTTAAAGGTATAACCTTCACTGCTGGTCATACCGATGATGGTCGCGCCGGCATCGGCGAAGGCATCGTACAGAAAACCCACCGCATCGACGAAATGACCGGGATAACCTTCCTGGTCGCCCAAGCCATAGATAGCCACAGATTTACCGGTAAAATCCGCACCAACCAGGGTCGGCAAGAATTCTTCCCAGCTTTCGTTATCGTGTCCGGCGCTCATGCCCGGCAGTTCGCCTTCGCCGTAAGTAGGCGAGCCGACTATCAATACGTCGTAGGCCAGTAAATCGTCCACGGAGGCTTTATTAATATTAACCGGTTTGTCCGCTACATCACCCAACTTGGTGGCGATGGTCTTGGCAACTTTGCGAGTGTTGCCGGTATCGGTACCGAAAAAAATGCCTACTTTTGCCATAGTGATATCTCCTTGTTAGCTAGTTAAATTTTAATCTGTAGCAAGCCGGGGTTTGCCGCCGGGGTTTGCGCGGCCCAGGCTTCGGGCGTATGAGTTTTAAGCGTGACGGCATGCAGCCTACCATTAGCCAATGGTGCACTCAAGGTTTCCATGACGCCTTGATGTTGCTTGATCATAGCTTGATCGGCAAATAATTCGCTGACCACAGTGATGTTTAAATCGCAACCCGCACCTTCGATACCGATGGTAGCTCCCGGATAAGACGCCAAAATCAAGGCTTCCACTTCGGAATGCGTAATAGTTTGGCTGGCATCTGCGCTCTCGGCTGGCTGAACAGTGGCTTGCAAAAGCGGTAACAGGCTTCCGTCCTTATACATGGACTCGACAATATCGGCACCACCGACCAGTTCGCCTTTAATGAATACTTGCGGAAACGTCGGCCATTTGGATATGGACGGCAGTTTTTCGCGGATGAACGGCGATTGCAATACATTCACGTATGCGTAAGGGACCTTGGTTTCGTTCAAGATGCCAATCGTTTTGGCGGAAAAACCGCACTCCGGTGCGCTAGGAACGCCTTTCATGTAAATAATTACCGGGTTTTCGGCAAGTTGTTGCAAGATTTTTTCTTTAACGCTCATAGTAGTTTTCTCAATTAACTAAAACTTTTCAATGCAAGGGGTGGGCTTCAACTAGTGCAGCCCACCCGCAAAATCACTCCCCGCCCGACAAGCGCTTTAGATCGTCAGCTTCGGCGGATGCCTCGCGCAGCACCACTTCAATCTCGGCTTCACCACGGATAACCTCGGCGTTAACGATACAACGTTCGACGTCGGGCCGCGACGGTAGATCAAACATGGTGCGGCGCAAAACATGCTCCATGATACCGCGTAAGCCGCGCGCACCGGTGTTGCGGGTGATGGCTTTTTCGGCGATTTCCGTCAGGGCATCTGTAGTAAATTCCAATTCAACGTCATCGAAGGCAAACAGATGTTGGTATTGTTTGACCAACGCGTTTTTCGGTTGGGTCAACACTTGAATCAATGCATCCACGTCCAAAGGCTCCAATGGCGCCAGCACCGGGAAACGACCGATAAACTCCGGGATCAACCCAAAGCGTTTCAAATCGTCCGGCTGGGTGGCATTCAACATCGCTTCCAACGTTGGCTTGTCGTCGGGATTGCTGACTTCGGCATGAAAACCGATGGCAGTTTTCGGCGGCAACAGGCGTTTTTCGACATGTTTTTCCAAACCCGGAAACGCGCCACCGGCAATGAACAAAATATTGCTGGTATCGACCATCACTGAGTCATTGCCACTGTGATCTTTACGCCTGCCCTTGGCGGAGACTTTAACTTGCGAGCCCTCCACCAGCCGCAGCAAGGCTTGCTGCACGCCTTCGCCGGAGACGTCGCGGGTGCCAAAGGCTTGTTCCGGACTGCGGGCAATTTTGTCCACTTCATCGATATAGACCATACCCCACTCCGCCTTGCTGATCTGGCCGTCGGCCACGTCCAGCAAGCGCACCAGGATATTTTCCACGTCGTCGCCGACATAACCGGCCTGGGTCAGCGTGGTAGCATCAGCCACAGCAAACGGCACGCCGACGATCTTGGCCAAGGTGCTCGCCAATAAGGTTTTGCCGGTGCCGGACGGGCCTATCATCAGAATATTGGATTTACCGATTTCCACACTCTCATCGGATTCGCCTAACCCCCCGGTTTTGCGGGCGACATTTTTCAGGCGTTTGTAGTGGTTATACACCGCTACCGATAGTATCTCTTTTGCCAGGTCCTGACCGATCACGTATTGATCGAGCATGGCTTTCATTTCCGCCGGTTTAGGCAACGGCCCTTGCATATCGGCCAATTCTTTTTTCTTGCCCCAGCTGGATACCACCTGGCTTGCCAACATCACGCAAGCTTCGCAGATATAACCTTCCGTACCGGCAATCATCGGCACGGATGCCGACGCTTCGATACCGCAAAACGAACAATGCTTGGGTTCTTTTACCATGTTAGGCACTCCTGTTGACTGCGGGCAGAGTGGCCAGCCACGTACGCTGGCAATTTCTGCGGTAACGATCCTGCATGATCTGCTGAATCTTCGGTGTCGCTTTTTTCAAGGACATAGTCTCGGCGAGGATGATTTTCATACACTGAATCACGTGAAAACCCATCTCGGTTTCCACTACCTCGCTAATGGCGTCTTCTTTCAAACTAAACAATACCTCATCCAGCTCCGGAAACAAGGTACCTTTAACCACAGCACCCACTTCGCCGCCCTGCACCGCCGTCGGACATTCCGAATACTTCAGCGCCAGATCCACAAATTTATGCGGTTTGCGCTTCAGAGTACCGGCAATCTCGTTAATCCGCTGCCAAGCCGCCTCGCGAGTATTGTCCGGGTAATCAGGATTGATGCTAATCAAAATATGCCTAGCTTGACGTTGCTCGGGTTTGTGAAATTTTTCCGGATGCGAGTGGTAGAAAATGCCGATTTCGACTTCGTTAACCTTAGGGGATCGCGCGGCCACTCTATCCATCACCGCATCGACCTTACACTGCCGATACAAAGCCGCTTTCAACAAATCAATATCTAAACCGTTGGCGTTCAGTGCCGCTAAAAATGCATCTTCGTCTTCGAAACGGGCGCGCACTTCCTGATAAGCTCTATCCAGCTCCGTATCGGAAATCACCACGCCAGTCGCTTCAGCCGAATTTAATACTCGGCCTTCGATTTCGTATTCGTTTTTAGCTTGCACTTCCACCTGGCGCAACTGCGGTTGCTCCAATTCGGCCGGTGCCTTTTGGAATAGGCTCAAGGCCGCCCGCAGCAGGGTGTAAGGCTCTATTGAAGTCTGGCTGGTCATTATTCCTCCGGTTCTTTAAACGTGGCCGGATCCGCCGGCTCCAGCACACTTTCAGGTACTTGCATGGTTCTACCTGGAAAGCGTACGTGGTAGAGCAGGGGGGCGGAATCTCGCAATACTTTCAAGATTTCACCTTGAGTACCGGCAGGGTAGCTGCCTTCTTGCGTCGGTATGTCGATAGTACAGACCACCTGATCGCGGAACTCGAAACGGCTCGGGTTCCAAGGCGCGTCAGCCGAAATGAGTTCTTCAGCCCGACAACCGACCATGCGTCCCGCATCCATAAAATGCACGGTGTAGATCACTTGATCCTGCAAGAAAGTGCCGACCTCTATAACGTTGCCAACACTGCCGCGGCGTAAGAGAAAATCGCCAACATCCATGCCCGGATAAGTACCATCATTGCGAACGTTTCGTGTCAGCCTAACCCGCTCGCCGAACTCGAATCGCTCTTCGTCGAAACGTTCTTCTATCATGTCTTAATGTCACCTAGTGAAACAAACACGGTTTGCGGTTCCATCATCTTGAAGACCTTAAATACTTTTTCGGTCTGTGCATCGGAACCCACAAAGTCGCTGTAAGCGCGAAGCAGCAGCTTTTTGTAAACTTCCCGTAATGCATCGTCGTCTTCCGGCATGTTTTCACCGGCTTGACTCAGATAATTGTGGAAACGTTGCAGGATATGTAGCCGGTTGACGTGGACGACGGTGGTATCGTATTCCAGCTCGAAATACCGCAGAAAATCTTCCGCAGCTTCCAGCTCTTCCATATCTTCTTCTAAACTCATCGTCATTACCTCATCATCAGGTGATCGAGATTGGCAGGTTGTTCTCCCAATGCGTACACCACTAATAAAACCACCAGCATTACCGCTGTTTGGGCCAAAAATGGATCGGATTTTTGTTTCTTCATCATGGCGATCACCTTTAGGTTAATTGCGCGGAACAACAAACATCACTTATCTTTTGCATCTGTTTAATGGGCGATGCCTACCCGAAAGCTTCCGGCATCCGGAAAATTCCCTCTGCCGCTTCCTGACGACGCACGACCAGCTCCAACAAACCTCGTGCCCCAATCCGGTCTTTGTCATCCAATGACACCAATTTCTCGAAAATTGCCCGGCTCAACTCCAGGTTTTCCAAACGCATGTTCAAAAAACCAATCGACTTCAGAGTGAACAGATATAGTCTGATCCGGGTCAGCAAGTCTTTTGGTGCCTCGCTAATGTGTTCTCTTTCCAACTCCCGCCAATCTTCCGGAAAGTTGATACCCGGCCGGATTAGCGTCAACGCTCTTTCAGAAATCAATAAAGCGTCCGTCATTCGATGCTGGTAGTAATAAAACCGATTCAGCGACACCAGTACATTCAAGGATTCCGGTGCGCGTAAATAAGCTTGTAACAACGGTAATTCCGCTTCGCCGCTAGCGTAAAGCTCGGAGGCGTATTGGATCAAGTCCTCAACTTCCTGGCTGTCGGCTTTCTCGTAGTAGAGATCCTTGGCGTCGAATTGCAATAAATCCATTTCCATCACTTGCCACCCGCCGCTTGTTTCAGTATCACGACTTCCTCGCCGTGGCAGACACCTTCTGCTTCGCAACTGCCGCAGGTTTCCTCGGCGACGACAAAGCGTTTTTGGTTGTTTTCCAGCTCGTCAAGACGATCCACTAAACAGCTCAGAGCTTTGCCGACCGGATCAGGTACTAAATGATGGTCCAGATCGATGCCGCGCGGATCTTGGATTTTCAAGCCTTTTTGCTGAATGATCCGACCGGGAATCCCAATAACGGTACAGCAAGGCGGCACGTCTTTTATCACCACAGAATTGGCGCCAACCCGAACGTTATCGCCCAAGGTAATCGCGCCGAGTATCTTGGCTCCGGCACCGATCAGTACATTGTTGCCCAATGTAGGATGGCGTTTTTCCTTGTTCCAGGTAGTACCGCCCAGGGTCACGCCGTGATACATAGTCACGTCGTTACCAATCTCGGCAGTTTCGCCGATCACAACGCCAGCGCCGTGATCGATAAAAAAGCGTTTGCCTATGGTGGCGCCCGGATGAATATCGACATTGGTCATCCAGCGAGCAAATGCCGCCAATAAGCGCGCCGTCAATTTCCAATCCGCATGCCACAAGCGATTGGTTACCCGATGCAGCAATACTGCATGTACGCCGGGATAGGCCAATAACACTTCCGGTAAGCCGCGTGCTGCTGGGTCTCGGGCAAACACGCAAGCCACATCGTCGCGCCAGTCTTGCCAGAGTCCGGATGCAACGCTTGGACGCGACGGCGAGAAGAACATCATTTTGCTAAGCTCCACGTGGTTTTGCCGGGCATAGGCACACCAGGCACCCGGAAAAACGTACCGGGATAACGATCGTCCTGCAGTTCGTGCTGAGCCGAATTGTGCTGTGGTACGTCGACTTTGGCGGTGCTAGGCACGGCTGGTTTTTGACGATTGCTACTCATCTGACACCTCGTTATAGGCTGTGTAAAAATTGATTTAAATCGGTCGATTGCGGTGCGCGTTTATGCAAACTGACAAACTCACGAATCAGGGGTAGCAGGCGGCCGGCCTGCCAACGGTTAATTTGGATACCCAACTGCTTGTAGGCATGCACCACACCTTGACTGCCGGAATGCTTACCCAACACCAGTTGGTGGCTACGACCAACCAAGGCAGGATCGACACCTTGATAATTGTTGGGATCTTTCAGCAAACCGTCGACATGGATCCCGGCTTCGTGGCTGAACACATCGCGGCCGATCAGACTTTTACGGCTGCCTATCGTGTCGCCGGAAGCCGTCGCAACCTGACGCGACAGTACGGGGAAATTACGCAAGTCCACACCGGTTTCGAAGCCGTACAACTGTTTCAAGCCAACCACCACTTCTTCCAGCGCCGCGTTGCCGGCCCGCTCGCCCAAACCGTTGACGGTGGTGTTGACGTGGGTTGCACCAGCATATGCCGCAGCCAAGGTATTGGCGGTTGCCAAACCCAAATCGTCATGGGCGTGCATCTCGATGTCCATGTCGGTCACGATGCGCAGTTTGCGAATCGCTTCAAATACGCCGAACGGTTCCATGATGCCGACTGTATCGGCAAAGCGAATCCGGCATGCGCCGGCCGCTTGGGCGGCTTCGGCCATTTGCGCCAGAAAATCGCTATCGGCGCGGGAAGCATCCTCGGCACCGACACACACCCGCATACCGTCATCGATTGCTGTCTTCACACAGCGTTCGATGGTACTAAGCACCCAGGCCCGGCTTTGTTTCAGCTTGTGTTGGATATGTTGGTCTGACGCGGAAATCGATAAATCCACCGTGCGGACACCCAAACCCAGGCAGTGTTGCAAATCTTCTTCGCGCATCCTGGACCACACTAATAAATTGCTGGGCAACTTTAATTCAGCGATGGCTTTGATCTCACTCCGTTCCTGCGCGCCCATGGCCGGAATACCGATTTCCAACTCAGGCACGCCCAATGCGGACAGCTGCCTAGCTATAGCCAGCTTTTCCTCCAGCGAGAACACCACGCCGGCCGATTGTTCGCCGTCGCGTAGAGTGGTGTCGTCGATGACGATGGTGCGGGAGTTGCTTTTCATGGTGAGACCTTGAGTCGCAAAGTTAAATATTTGAAAACCGGTGCGTGAATAACGCCTTCTATAGGACTAATGCAAAAGACTTGCCAACTGGAAAAGTATCGGAATTTATGGCCTGGCGGGAGGTATTGGCAGGATGTCTACAAGACAACATCGGGAGAGAAAGACCAATTGTCGCAAACACGACAATCGATTTAGGTCGATCACATTCAGAGTATCGACGGACTAGTAAATACCGACAAAGCGCAGAACTGCTTAGCACTTGCTGCTAAGACTTATCCAAAGTTAGTCATGAGCATTGAAGATTTAGCAAATATTGCGTCGCGGAAACAGTGTCGACTTTATTTACACAAACTGGCTTTTCACAATATCCAAGCTCGGGAATTCGACAGAAAAACACTCACAACCAATTGAATTAAATTGTAAATAAAAAAGTGACTCGATTTTTGCTTAGCTGTTTTGTGAACCACAAATAGTGTCTACGGCGTGCAGTTTGTCGGATTGCAGAAAATCGCTAGGCGTATATAAACAAAGATTGCAGGAGCTTTAAATGTTTTCCAAAAAAATTTATACCTTAATTTTGCTTGCCGCCGCATTTGACTCTCAAGCGGCCACGATTAATTTCGACGCGTTACAGCCCTTTAACAACTATGATCCAATTCCTGCGGCATACGCCTCTACAGCAGACGTGACGGTATCATATTCAAGTTTGAATCTGGACGGTACCGTGGCATATTCGGATGTTTTGTTGTGGAATGCCGGATACGCAGACCTCAATACCGCAGCGTTTGCCCATACCAGCGGTTTACTGCTAAGCATCAAATTGACGGCGGTTAATCCAAGTCAATCAGTAAACCTCAGCAGTTTCGATGTCGCTGCATATCCAACAGGATCCGTAGGCACTACATTGGCCGCCACCAATTTTAGAGTGGTCGATGGCGATGATTTTTCCAATGTATTAGTCGATTACGCTCCCTACGCGGCTTCTCGTTTCGCTGCGCAGACTTTTTCACCCAATCTGACCGCGCACTCACTAAATATTATATTGGGAACCGACTGGAACCTTGGCGTTAACAACATCAACTTTAATGTTGCCGCCGTTCCTTTACCGGGCGCCGTATGGCTGTTCGGTACCGCGTTAGCGGGTCTGGGTCTTACCAGAAAAGTCCGGAAAGCTTGATCAAATAGCTCATCCACATCCGGAAAAGGCGGTTAAACAACCGCCTTTTTTTTGCCTCCGAGAAAGCTTAGCCTCGGAACTTAACACGTCCCCGTAACGTTTAGATACCGTTCGTATTGGATCTATACTTCCTGCCTTTTCAGAGCCAGCCAGTGTTATGAATTCATCTCAAATCAAATGACTTGCCGTGCTTTCGTTATTTGCCATTATAGGGTTCTGACCCTTTTCACCGGGCTGCTTGATAGGCGTGTATGTGCTTGCGATGCGGCCGCGCTGGTTTAAGACCTTAATCGAGAACATATATGCCAACCCAATCGCACCCGCCTCGGCATTTTCTACCTATTCAGCCGGACAAAGCAGGCAAAGCAGAATCAAATGCTTTTTAAGCCTATTGAGATTATTCATTATCGATATTGCGCCGATACCGGTGACTCCGGTTATCGCTTTTGGAATTATCCTAAGCACACCGCAGGTTTTTACCGGATGGTGGGAAGGATTTATGACGGGATTTACATAAGTCGCTCCCGCAAAAGCAGGAGCGACGATTTGCTAAAAACTTCTTAAGCGTAAGTCGGCTGAAATGCCTGCTCAGGATCGGCAACCGGACAATTGTTTACGCTATCCCAATAAGGCGACAGTTTGCGCAAGGTTGCCACGATGCCAGGCATCACTTTCAGTACTTCGTCCACTTCGCTCATATTGTTATAGCGAGAGAACGAGAAACGGATAGTGCCGTGCGCAGCAGTGTATGGTATATCCATAGCCCGCATCACATGCGAAGGCTCCAACGAGCCTGAGGTACATGCCGAACCGCTGGATGCTGCGATACCTGCTTTGTTCAGCAGCATCAATATCGCTTCGCCTTCGATATATTCAAATGCGATGTCCGTGGTGTTAGGCAAGCGGTTGTTCAAATCACCGGTGATAAAGCAATGCGGGACGACTTCCGTAATACCTTGCTCTAGCCGATCGCGCATGGCTTTAACTTGCACGTTTTCATATTCCATGTGCTCTATCGCCAATTCGCAGGCTTTGCCCAAACCGACTATAGAAGCAGTATTTTCAGTACCAGCCCGGCGACCGCGCTCTTGATGACCGCCGCGTAGTAATGGGCGATAGCGGGTACCACGGCGCAGATACAACACACCAATACCTTTAGGTGCGTGCAGTTTGTGTCCGGAAATAGACAACATATCGATCTTGGTGTCTTGCAACATCATCGGAATTTTACCGACCGCCTGCACAGCGTCGGTATGGAACATCACGCCGGCGGCATTGGCCATCTCAGCCATTTCCACAACCGGAAAAATAGTGCCGGTTTCGTTGTTGGCCCACATCACCGACACGATTGCCACTTCTTCCGATAACAGATTTTTGTAGGCTTCCAGGTTTAAGCGACCGCACTTGTCCACCGGCATCCGATGAATGGTGTAGCCTTCTTTCTCCAGGTTTTCGCACAAGGCCAGAACCGCGGGATGCTCCACTGAGGTGGTAATAATTTCCTTGCGATTGGGCTGGGCCTTAATGGCTGACAAGATCGCAGTAGAATCAGACTCGGTACCGCAAGAGGTGAAAATGATTTCCGAATCATGCTCGGCGCCGATCAGCTCTTGCACCTGCGAACGGGCTTTTTTGATCGCTTTGGCCACACCGTCAGCAAAGCGATGGATCGATGAAGGATTACCGAACTGCTCGGTAAAATACGGAATCATCACATCCACTACCGCGCTGTCCACTTTAGTGGTCGCGTTATTATCCAGATAAATATCAGGCATGAGTAGCCTCCTCTATGGTGACCAGTTTCGGCATTTGCGAGGCAGGAACGACTTTGATGAATTCGCCCATCACTTCCATTAAACGCTGTTGGATACCGGCGATAGTCATCGCCGACATTTGACAACCGTTGCAAGCGCCGGTCATATTGACGTAAGCGGTTTTATCGACCACTTCCACCAACTCGACGTCGCCGCCGTCGGCCATCAATTGCGGACGGAAGGACATGATCACTTCCTCGATTTTCTTGATGCGTTGCAGATTGGTCATTGGTCCCTTGGCAACCACCGGTTCCGGTTTCGCGACCGGCGCAGCGCTTGGATCGAAAGTTTCGCCGCGTTCTTTCAAGACTTTTTCCAGAATCGCTTCGATGTCTTCATGACAGGCCGCACAACCGCCGCCGGCTTTAGTGTAGTTGGTGACATCTTCAACGGTGCGCAGTTTATTGGCCCACACCATTTCTTCGATCATCACGGCATCAATGGCGAAGCATTTGCAGACCAACGCACCTTCTTCGTGATCGTCTTTCCACTCTTCACCACGATAGTTTGCGATCGCCGCTTGCAATGCTTCCCGGCCCATCACTGAGCAATGCATTTTTTCCGGCGGCAGGCCGTCCAATTCAGCAGCGATCTCTTGATTGGTCACTTTCAGGGCTTCGTCTAAAGTCAGACCTTTAATGATCTCGGTCAATACCGAAGATGAGGCAATCGCTGAACCGCAACCAAAGGTTTGGAATCCGGCATCTTCGATCACTTCGGTGTCGTCATTGACTTTTAAAGTCAGACGCAGTGCGTCGCCGCAACTGATGGAACCCACTTCGCCAATGGCGTTAGCGTCGACTACCGCACCGGCATTTTTTGGGTTGAAAAAATGATCTTTTACTTTATCTGAATAATCCCACATAGCTATTTCCTCGAATTCTTAAGAACAGGTTTTTGGTGCACCACCGCTCTCGCCGGTGGTAAACGATGATCCGCAGGCACAGCTTTTAACCGCGTTGGGATTGGTAAATTTAAAGCCGGAACCTTCCAGGCTGTCGACAAAATCAATGGACATGCCATCCAGGCTTGGCAAACTCAGTGGGTCTATAAACACTTTGACCGCGCCACAATCTACGATTGTGTCGTCTTGATTTTCTTTTGCTTCCAACTTCATGCCATAAGACAAGCCGGAACACCCGCCATCGGTCACTTCGATGCGCAGCCCACCGGTTGGCTTGTCGGAACTGCTGATAAAACGGCCCACGGCTTGAATGGCGCTTTCGGTTAATGTAATCATCTTTAAGTCTCCTGAACGGGTTTGGCATTGATTTTGTAAACAGATAAAGCAACCAGCATGCCATACGCGAAAATTTCGGCTAAGCCACTGAAATTGCTTACTCGCCGGCAGATGGCCAACCTCAATCGGCACGCCGTTTCACAACAAACCGAGAGCCTTTGTCGGCTTTGCTACAAAACTCTCACAGGAGCACAGCATGAACGTAGAAGATTTAGATTTGGGCGATGTAGTGTATGCCGCGCATACCATTGTTGACGACGGCAGCATGCCTGAAAGCGAAGAAGGCGCCGTACTGGCATTGGAAGGTGCTCGCGGCGTCATCGTCATGAAAGGCCATGTCGAAGAAGACCCGGCCCTCACTGTCTTTTTAGTACGCTTCGAAGATCAAGAGCTGAATTTGGGTAAGCCAATAGGCTGCTGGACCGAAGATTTAATCTTACCCGAACAGGAATTGGTTACCCATTAGCCAAGTACCGGCCAGGGTTAAAGGGTGGTTTTGCCGCCATTCCGCACGCCTCGGCAAAAATTCCGCTATAACCCAGGGCAAGCGGCGTCTTGCTTTGGGAGATTCCTCCGCTATGCGTGAAAGCCTTGCGCCAGAACCGCCCATGCTCCGCTCAGCCGGGCCCTGCTTATTAATTGGGAAGGAATAGGCGCCGTCAAAGGTTTCTATGCACCCAGCCATAGCGTGTGCTTGAATGAATTAAATACTCACCTTACTTAAGGCCAGCCAATGTCCACTGCTTCTGAGTCCGTGATCCAATACCACAACCGCACCAAACACCAACTGAACGCCTACGCCAAAGGCCCGGAATCGCTGGATTGGGACGACCAACCCAATCCATTCCGACGCTTTGGCGGCTGCGAAACGGTGAAGTTGCCCTTGCCCGGTGCCGATCTCAGTCATTCGTTTGCCGATTTAGATAAACCGGAGCGAATCGATCCTCGGCCATTAAACCCGGCCAATCTGGGCCTGCTGCTGGAATTGTCTTTCGGTTTGTCGGCCTGGAAGCAATTTGGTCCGGACCGCTGGCCCTTGCGCTGCAACCCATCCAGCGGCAATTTGCATCCCACCGAAGCGTATTTGCTTTGTACCGATCCGGATTTATTACCAGCTGGCGTGTATCACTACGTTAGTCACGATCATCATCTGGAACGCCGCAGCCGGTTTACTGCGGATACGGCAGCTAAGGAAGTTTACATAGGCCTGTCATCCGTCCATTGGCGGGAAGCCTGGAAATACGGCGAACGAGCCTTCCGCTATTGTCAGCACGACATCGGCCATGCGCTGGCGGGCTTGAGTTACGCCGCCGCAGGCCTGGGCTGGTCGATTGAACTACTGAGCGAGACTTCCGATACCGACATCGCCGCCTGGCTAGGGCTGGACCGCAGCGACGATTTTGTCGCTACCGAACACGAAACTCCGGATGTATTCTGCCGTCTGCATGCAATGCCAGGCATCGAAGAGGATTTATCTACGTTACATTTGCCAGGACTAAGCCAATCCGCCGAATGGTTCGGCAAAGCCGAACGTTTGAGCGGCCGGCATTTTTACCGCTGGCCGATTATCGACGAAGTCTCAGCGCATGCGGTAAAACCCGCCACCGCCGCAGAACGCCCGACACTGCCAAGTCTGGCCTTGCCACAACCCAGCCAAAATCTCCCGGCCAGCACAATAATTCGTCAACGCCGCAGTGCCCAGCACTTTAATGGCAAATCGCCGGATCTACCCTTGGCGGATTTTCACCGGATGCTGGCCGCGTTGCTGCCCAATGCCAAACCGCCGTTTAGCGCCTGGAATTGGTCGGCTCAGATCAATATTGTGTTATTCGTACATCGGGTAGACGGCCTGGAACCTGGTTTGTATTTACTGCCACGCAGCGCCGATGCCGCATCCGAGCTAAAGGCTGTTTGTTCCACCGACTACGTATGGCAAACGGTGGAAGCACCGTTCGAATTTTATCGGCTGACGGCCGGCAACGTAAGGCAAGCCGCAAAAACCCTGTCCTGTCACCAACCCATCGCCAGCGACAGTGCGTTTAGCTTAGGGATGTTGGCGCGCTTTGCCGACAATGTGGAAGCCGAAGCTTGGCGCTATCGTCGGCTATTCTGGGAAAGCGGCCTGCTGGGACAGATTTTATACCTGGAAGCGGAAGCCGCCGGCGTGCGCGGCACCGGCATCGGCTGTTTCTTCGACGATGCGGTACACGGCGTATTGGGATTAAAAGATAACGGCTGGCAAAGTCTGTATCACTTTACCATCGGCGAACCGCTGGAAGACAATCGCCTGCAAACTTTTCCGGCTTATGCGCATTTGAGTTAATCGGCGGCGAGCGCCCGCCAAACAGGGAGTTTGGCGGGCGCGTTAGACCAGTTGAAATATTTACGAAACAATCCCGCCAACAACGTTTAGAATCATGGCTTTATCCTTGCGAACACCTAAAGGCCAGCCATGAGTTTTAAATCCAACTTGATCCGTTTTGTCATCAAATTAACCCCCAACGCGCTGATCATTTGGGGTGCCAACATCATCATGAAAGGCATTGCCGAGTTGACCCAGTTCAACTTCGACCTGGACGCCCGCAAAGTGTATGTGCAGACCCGGCTTTACGGCGAGGAACACACCATAGAAGTTACCTTGGAAGATTTTGCGGTATTCAACGACGGCGAGTCCTATCGCTTCATCATTCACCGCGCCAACTCGGACCGGCTTTGGTTGAACAACATCCTGGCTAAATTTACCGGCAAAGCCTGGAAAATCCCAACCCTGCCGCTGTTTGCCGCACAATTGGAACTGGTTGCCGAGGTATTTAGCGCTAAGCCGGTAGTGTTAGAACAAATTGATTGATCGGGCCCGCTGCAGGTGGTTCGATACAGAATATAGAAAACATACGTTTGACCCAATAAATCAATTTGTTGCCTTTTTGGATGAAACAATTAGGCACAAATTTCGCCTGTATCTAAAGTAGATAGCGAACGATTACTCTGTCGAGATAACAGGGTTGTGGCTAGTCATTGATGATATACAGAAGGGAAAATCATATGCTGATCAATAAATTATCTTGTCGAAAGTCATTTTTCGGTGGATATACAGAACTTTCTAATTACTAGTTACGCATCTGATACACGATGAGAATCCCGCACGATATTGAGGCCGAAATTTACTTCCTTAAGCCCGAAGAAGGAGGGCGAAGTACTCCCGCCTTTAACGACTATCGCCCTCAGTTTTATTATGAGGGGCACGATTGGGATGCTAGGCATGTTTACCCTGATGTCAATCAAGTCAATCCTGGTGATACCGTCAGAGCCTATTTGGGTTTCCTCAGCCCTGCAGAACATTGGGGGAAACTTTATCCCAACATGAAGTTTGAAATTAGAGAAGGCGCACGTATCGTCGGCCGAGGGAAAATTACTCAAATTCTTGAACTTGAAGTGTCAGCAAATCGTGCGAAGAAAACAAATGCATAACACTGCGCTCAAAGGGGCGCTCCGCTTCGCTGCGCGCCCCTTAGCCTCACGTTAGGCATTGAATATGGCAACATCTCAAGCCACGATAGATTTTCTATTAGACCAGCTCGCGGGTTTAGCCAATGTGAGCACGAAGAAAATGTTTGGGGAGTATTGCCTTTATTTGGCAGGCAAACCCGTTGCATTGGTCTGCGATGACCAGTTGTATCTCAAACCAACAAACGCAGGCCACAGCATGGTGCGGCAAACAATAGAAAGGGCACCATACCCTGGTGCAAAACCTCATATACTCATCACTGCCGATCTATGGGAAGACCGAGACTGGTTCAGTCAGTTAATTCAGGCAACAGATAATGAACTTCCGTTACCAAAGCCCAAAAAGAAAAATGCCTAACTTATCCATCAAGCGGAACGCTGCTCTGAAGCGCACGGCCCCTTATGAAATACGTTAAGCACAGATAGCCGTGCGTCACTACTGGTAGACGTGATGAATTTAAAATCTCATTGTATTTTTGAATGTGCCAGCACAGAAAGGGCCGTCGGGCGGATAAGCGGAGCGCCATCGCCGCCTTTGCTCCAACTGCTCGATGCATGACGCTATCGCTTATGCATCCTAAAGACTGAGGGAGATCATGTGGCAGTTAATGAACAGGTAGGGATCATTGAAATTGCTTCGTCATCTGTCGCCTTCTGGCCGTTGGCTACCGATGAACAGCTTAACTCATCTATCTTTCACCTCATCCAGAAATACCCGCTGAGCGCTTAACTATTTAGCAAGTATCCGTCATTGCTGCCGGTGATGTCCGTAATTTGCATTTCTCCAATAGCGGGAATGAGAAAAGCATCGGCCCCTTCAAGGCCATGGGCAACAGTCCACGAGCGACCAAGGCGACGCAATCCAATTGCCACTGACGGGCTTCGGCCAAACTGTGAGTGGGTATTCTCAGAAGCTAATATTTTCCTGTTTGCCAAATAATCGTTGACGCAAGCGCCAAATTTTCCGCCGATTATTGATAAGCGGTGTTCTTGACCTTCAAGTTTTGCAATTTGACTTAGCTAAGCGCCATAAGCCCCTCCGTCAATTTGTACCCATGACACAGTTTCATTTTGGGCACAATTTCAGGTGGATTTGACAGGATTTAGCAAGATTATTTCGGAACAAGCCGGAAGCCTGGCTATTTTCCGATACAAAAACTGGAGAAAATCTCGCCTAGTAGATCGTCGGAGGTAAATTCGCCGGTGATGGTGGACAAGCTGGTTTGCGCTTGACGCAACTCTTCCGCGACCAGTTCGTGGGCTTGATGCTGCAATTGCTCGGCAGCGCGATCAACGGCTTGTGCCGCCAGTTGCAAAGCCTGAATGTGCCGGGTTCTGGCGACAAATACATTGTCCGCACTTTCCGTAAACCCCATGCTTTGCTTCAAATGTTGGCGCAGCAAATCCAGGCCCAGCCGGTGCTTGATGGATAAATGGATTTCCGTGCCTTGCGGGGTTTCCAAGACTTTAGCTTGGCCTCCGACCAAATCGATTTTATTGAAGACTTTGGTAATGGCGATATTGGCAGGCAGACTGGCATCCAGGCTGGCGCTGTCCGGGTCGGTGCTGTCTATCAACAATAAAATCCGGTCGGCCTTGGCGATTTCCTGGCGAGCACGGCGGATGCCTTCCTGTTCGACGGGATTGTCGCTATCGTGCAAGCCGGCGGTATCGATCACATGCAAGGGCATGCCGTCCAACTGAATACGTTCGCGCAAGACGTCGCGGGTGGTGCCGGCGATGTCGGTGACAATGGCCGCGTCGTGGCCGGCCAAGACATTTAACAAGCTGGATTTGCCGGCATTGGGCTTGCCGGCTAATACCAGGGTCATGCCGTCGTGCAAAAGTCTGCCTTGCTGGGCGGTTTTGCCGATGTCGGCGAGCTTGGTTTGCAAGCGTGCTATGCGCCCTGCCAGCACACCGTCACCGAGAAAGTCGATTTCTTCGTCGACAAAATCGATGGCCGCTTCGATAAACACCCGCAGCTCGATCAGTTCGTCTATCAGTTCGTTGATTTGTTCGGAAAACACGCCCTGCATGGATTGCTGGGCGGAGCGCACCGCTTGTTCGGTGCCGCTGCTGATCAGGTCGGCTATCGCTTCGGCTTGTGCCAAGTCGATTTTGTTGTTTAGAAAAGCTCGCTGGCTGAATTCACCAGGGTTAGCCAAGCGCGCGCCCAATGCCAGCACCCGCCGCAGCAGCATATCCAGCACCACACTGCCACCGTGGCCTTGCAGTTCGATAACCTGTTCGCCGGTGAATGAAGCCGGCGCGGCAAAATGCAGCAACAAGCCGCTGTCGATTATCCGGCCATCGGCATCGAGAAAATTGGCAAATTGAGCGTAGCGGGGTTTGGGAAGCGCTTTGCCAGTGAGGCTTTGCGCGAGTCCGGGCGCGGATGGCCCGGAGATGCGAATGACGCCGACGCCGCCGTTACCGGGCGGCGTGGCAATGGCGGCTATGGTGTCGCCGTCTAGCATTAAGGTACTACGCTATGCTTGTGCGCATCCTCTTCGAGCACGTGTTTAGTGATGTACCACTGTTGGATGATCGACAAGCTGTTGTTGCAAATCCAGTACAGTACCAAACCGGACGGGAAGAACAGGAAGAACACGGTGAACACGATAGGGAACATTTTCATCACCTGCGCTTGCAGCGGATCGATAGGCGCCGGATTCAAACTTTGCTGAATCTTCATGGTGATACCGTACAGAATCGGCAGCAAATAGAACGGGTCTTGCGCGGATAGATCGTGAATCCACAAGGCAAATTCAGCCTGACGCAATTCCACCGTTTCGATCAATACCCAATACAGTGAGATAAATACCGGGATCTGCACCATGATCGGCAAACAGCCGCCCAAGGGGTTGACCTTTTCTTTTTTGTACATCGCCATCATTTCAGTGTTGAACTTCTGGCGGTCGTCGGGATAACGTTCTTGCAGCTCTTTCAAACGCGGCTGAATTTTGCGCATTTTTGCCATGGACTGGAAGCTGGCTTTAGACAGCTTGAAGAACAACAATTTGATACACAGAGTGACACCCAAAATCGCCACACCCCAGTTTTCGACGTAGCCATAGATTTGGTTTAACAGCCAATAAATCGGCTTGGCAACCACGGTCAACCAGCTGTAATCGACTGTCAATTCCAAACCAGGCGCCACAGCCTCCATGATCGGTTGGATTTTGGGGCCGACAAACAATTGCGACTTAAGCACTGCTTCGCCATTGGCGGGCACGCTGACATCCGGTGAATAGGAGCCGATGACATAGCGCGCATCATTCAATGCTTTGGTGTAGAAATGGTTTTCCTGATCCGCAGGCGGAATCCAGGCAGCAGCAAAATAATGCTGGATAAACGCACTCCAACCGCCTTGGCTGACCACGTTTAAAGTGTCGTCCGCCATGTCTTCGTACTTAACTTTTTTATACTTGTCTTTTTCGGTGTAAACCACGCCACCGGAATAGGTTCTGATGAAGTTATTATTGCTTTTATCGCTGTGTTCAACCCGTAGCAATTGGTCGTACTGTTTACCAACCCAGGGGTTGGCGGTTTGGTTGACGACTTTTTGCTCGACTTGCACCAGATAGCTGCCGCGTTTGAAGGTAAAAGTTTTGGTGACTTTCAAACCTTGCTGATCGGTCCAGCTCAATGGAATACTGATTTGCTCTTGGCCGTCCGCCAGCTCGTAAGCGGTTTGCTCGGCAGTAAACACGGCATGGTGATCGGGGGCTGCGGCGGAGTTTTGGCTGGCTACCAGACCGGTTTGCGCCAAGAACATTTTTTCGGGGCTGCTATCGAACAGACGGATAGGCGATAAATCTTTCTCAGGTGCTTGCATACCGATCAAAGCGTAGGCCGCATTAACCGCGGAATTTACTTTTTCGTGCGGATATTGCAATAGATCGAGATTGCGTAAGGTCCCGCCCTCGGTATCGATTTCCAATGCAAACACATCGGTTTTGATTTTGATGACTTTGTCGGCGGCTATTTGCGCGGCAACGGCCTGACCAGCGGCTTGTTGGCTACCTGGTTGCGCTTGATCCACATTAGCCACGGTGCCGGCATCGCCAGCAACAATGGGCTTGTCGGAGATGATGGCCTGCGGCTTGGGACCGTAATCAATCTGCCATGATTCCCACAACATGTAGGAGATCATCAACATCGCCATGACAAGTACAAATCTTATGTTATCCATTGTTATTTACTCAATTTTTCCGGAACAGGATCGATGCCACCCTCGTGGAAGGGATGGCATTTCAATAATCGTCGAAGCGTGAGGTAAGAGCCTTTGAAAGCACCATGAATCTGGATTGCCTCTAAGCCATAACTTGAACAGCTGGGATAAAAACGACATCTGGGTCCCAGCAAAGGACTTATGAAGTATTTGTAAAGCTTGATCAGGGTTATGAGCAGGAATCGCATCGATCTACCAGTTTATGCCAATGCCTTTCCAATGACTTCCTCAATATCGGCGAGGCTGCATTTGCTGCGTCGCCTCTTGCCAAAACAACAATATCAATGCTGACGATATGTTGACGCTGTAATCTAAAACTTTCCCTGACAGCCCTTTTTATGCGATTCCTTGCGACTGCTTTTTTTATAGTTTTTTTTGCGATGGCCAAACCCAGCCGCGGATGCGGCAGGATATTGCTCGTCGCCAACACCGTAAAATATTTATCTGTCGATTTTACGGGATTGGTAAATACTTTTTTATACTCAGCAGGCGTCCCTAGCCGATACTGATCGGAAAAGCCGAAATCTTCCGCCGACAATTAAACCGTCAGCGATGCGCGGCCTTTAGCTCTGCGCGCATTAATCACTCTGCGGCCGCCAACGGTAGCCATTCTGGCACGAAAGCCATGGGTTCTGGCGCGTTTGAGTTTGCTTGGTTGATAAGTTCTTTTCATGTGCTACTGCCTATGTTGATAAAAACGGATAAAAAAGGCTGCGAATAATACGTTACAGCCTTGCTACTGTCAATTTGACTTGTTCATTTCCAAAACGGTGCAAAATGGGCTAATCTCTGGAACACTACTGCTGTATTCAGCATCACTAAAGGAGATTTGTCATGCATAAATTACCGTTTAAATCGATTTTAGCAACCAGTCTGTTAGTCGCCGGTTGCGCCACGACCACCGGCTGGACCCCTACCGTGGATACTTATAACGACCCCAATGCATTTCGCTTGAACCAGGACATGCAGGAATGCGAGCAGTTGGCTTCGCAATCGGCCAGTACCGTTAAAGATACGGCCACGGGCGCAGCCGTTGGCGGCTTGATAGGCGCGGCGGGCGGTGCGGCAATTGGTGCGGTAGTCGGCAATCCTGGCACTGGCGCGGCCATCGGCGCGGCGGCAGGCGGTATTGGCGGCGGAGCACAACAAGGCATGCACTCCAACGATAGCTATAAAAACGCCTACCGAAACTGCCTCAGACAACGTGGGCACAACGTGGTCAATTAACCAGCATAACCCACCATCACTATTTTGGAGGCATTGGTTCCGTTTATAGTCGTTACGATCATCATTGTACTGGTATTCGACTACACCAATGGTTTTCATGATGCCTCCAACATAATTGCCGGAGCCATTGCCTCACGGGCGATGACTCCGGTG
Source organism: Methylomonas albis (assembly GCF_014850955.1). Taxonomy (NCBI): domain Bacteria; kingdom Pseudomonadati; phylum Pseudomonadota; class Gammaproteobacteria; order Methylococcales; family Methylococcaceae; genus Methylomonas; species Methylomonas albis. The sequence continues at coordinate 506,438 of NZ_JACXSS010000001.1, read as the reverse complement.
CAGGCGGTCATGGTGGTTGCCGGCTTCGAATTCCTGGGCCCGCTACTAGGCGGTACCGCCGTCGCCAACACCATCGGCACCTTGCTCGATCTATCCGCCATCCCCAAAGCCGATGCACTATTAATCGTGGTATCCGGACTTTTCGCCGCAGTGTTCTGGAATTTGTTTACCTGGTGGCGCGGCCTGCCGTCGTCGTCGTCGCACGCACTGGTGGGCGGCTTGATAGGCGCCACGCTAATCGGCATAGGCAGTGACCCCATAGATTGGGGATTCAATGATTTAAGCCATGGCCGGATACACGGCTTCAGTAAAATCCTGCTGGCTTTATTGCTCTCGCCGATATTGGGCTTTCTGGTCGGCTTTGCGCTGCAACGACTGACTATGTTTTTGTTGCGAGCCGCATCGCCAAGCATCAACCAGCAGCTACGCCACGCCCAATGGTTGACAGCCGCTGCACTGGCCTTTTCTCACGGCGCCAACGACGCACAAAAAAGCATGGGTATGTTGACCTTGATATTGTTACTTAGCGGTGAAATCGACAGTTTCCGGGTACCGACCTGGGTGATGCTATTTTGCGCCAGCGCGATGACCGCCGGCGTGTTAACCGGCGGCTGGCGCATAGTGCGCACCCTGGGTTTTGCGATTTATAAAATCCGCCCGATCCACGCTCTGAACGCGCAACTTAGCGCATGCCTGACGATTTTTGGCAGTTCGCTGCTCGGCGCCCCGGTTTCGACAACACACGTAGTGGCATCGTCGATCATGGGTATCGGCGCATCGGATCGTCCAAGAGCAGTGCGCTGGGGAAAGGCCATCGAAATTTTGCAAACCTGGCTTATCACCATCCCCGGCTCGGCAATCATTGCGAGCATTAGCTTTCTAATATTCGATTATTTTCTTACATAAATAGGCCCTGTAGTTTCGCATGCCATCCCCCAAGCTTTCACTAGCCTCCCGCCTGTATCAAAGAATATTCCCGAAAACCGCCGACTTCTTTCTATTGCTGCACCAACAATGTCAGCAGGTCTGCATTACTGTCGACAACCTGGTCCGTTTCATGGCCAGCGAATCCGTAGAAGCCGGCAAGATGTTGAAAGAAGACGAGCACGAAGCCGACCGAATCCGCATGCATAACCTGCACGAACTCAACAGCTCGTTTGCCACGCCGATAGACCGCGAAGACATCTACCGCGCCATCGCCTCCATGGACAGCATCGTCACCTATTGCAAAAGCACGTATAACGAAATGGAAGCGCTGGAACTTAACCCCGACCGCCATTCGCAAGCGATGGTAATCGAGCTGCAAGTCGGCATTAAAGCCCTGGAACGCGGCTTTGCGATATTGGGCAAGCATCCGTCCGAAGCTGAACAACACGCCTTCGCCGCGAGGCATTCGGAACGCCGCATCGAAAAGATGTACCGCAAAGCCATCGCCGAGCTGTTCCAAGGCCAAGACTACTTAAACATGTTTAAACAACGCGAGCTTTACCGACATCTATCCAATGCTGCCGACAAGGTGCATGCCACCGCCAACGTCCTGGAAGACATCATCGTCAAACTCGGCTAAATAGTACTGCAAGTCGGGCAAAAAGCCCCGCTCAGCCCCTTATTTTCAACGGGCGACTGCGGTGGGCATCGGCCCCAAAAGCCCAATCATCCATGCTACAATCTGCCCCGATTTAAATCCCGTTACTCAAAGAGGTTCACTTCGTGGCAAACATTACCAGCCGAAAATCCGCAATGACTCTTTTTTCATCCCCAACCTGCATTTTGAGCCACTGTGCCAGGCTGGTCGTATACGAAAAAGGTGTACCAGCGGAAATCGAGTTTTTCGACCCGAACGACCCGCCCGAAGACTTGCTGGAACTGAACCCCAACGGCAATGCACCGACTTTCGTCGAGCGCGATTTGGTGCTTTACGATGCCCGCATCATCATGGAATATCTGGACGAACGCTTCCCGCATCCCGCCTTGCACCAAATGGACCCGGTCTCGCGCGCCAACGCCCGGATGCTGATCAAACGCATCGATCAAGAGTGGTATCCGTTACTGGATGACGTACTAGTCAACGGCGATAAAAAAGCCGCCAAAGCCAAAAAAATGCTGCGAGAAAGCTTGATGGCAGCCGCGCCGGTATTTGAGGCCACAACCTATTTCATGAGTGAAGAATATTCCCTGATCGATTGCGCAATGGCGCCGTTCTTATGGCGGCTACCTAGCATCGGCATCGACATCGCCAGCCTAGGCAAAGGCATCACCGCCTACGCCAACCGCCTCTTCTCCAGACGGGCTTTTCAAGAAAGCCTGAGCCGTGAAGAAAAAGACATGATGCAAACCCCAAGCAAATGACCCCACTAAAACCGTATCTGATTCGCTCGATCTACGAGTGGATCGTCGACAACAGCCTGACTCCTCATCTGTTGGTAAATGCCGACCATCCTGGAGTGACGCTGCCGGGCGACTTTGTGGAAGACGGCAGAATCGTGCTAAACATGCGTCCCGAAGCCATCCAAGGTTTGGTGCTGGGCAATGAAGAAATCCAGTTCAACGCCCGTTTTTCCGGCAAGCCCATGCGCATAATCGCGCCGTGCAAAGCCGTATTGGCCATCTATGCGAAGGAAAACGGCAAGGGCATGATTTTTGACCCTGAAGAAAACGAAGACGAAAACCCGCCGACGCCGACAGAGCCTAAACCCCCGCAAAGACCACAGTTAAGGGTTGTTAAATAAGCAACGCTAATGCCGAGAAGCATGCCCGGCCCCGGCATATTCTTCAGTCAGCCGACCAATAATTAGCGCCGAAACCCAGTAAACACCTGTACACCGTCAAGACACCGACTAAACTGTGCGCTAGAATGCCGAGTCATTTAAATCCGGGGGGATAAACGATGTCGCACGATACAGCCAAGGTCTATAGCGAAACCGAAATCGCCGAGCGTTTAACACAAGAACTACCGCACTGGTATTACGAGAACGGCTGGATCCGCCGCAAAATCAAGACCAGCGGCTGGAAAGCCACTTTGATGGTAGTAAACACTGTCGGTCACTTAGCGGAAAAAGCTTGGCACCACCCGGATCTAACCGTTTCCTATGCGTTTGTGATCGTCAAACTGGTCACGCATTCGGCCAAAGGCATCACAGACAAAGACTTTACCTTGGCCAAGAAAATTGAAGAAGTGGTGATGTGGGATGCTGCGGAAACCTCCGCCGGCATTTTCGAAGGCACACCCGACGACCCCCGTTTCAAATACATCAAAAAAGATTGAGGACTTTTCTTATGACTGAAATAACCGAGGTGCCCAGCCCCTTTTGCGGCATCGGTACCGACGACCTGAGCATACAGGTGGACGGCGCAACACTGAAAGTGACCACAAACGGCTGCGCGGTCAATACACCGGCTTTCGAACAAGCGATCACCGACACCACACCGCGCATCGCCGGCCAGTTGGTTAGCCTGGAAGCCGCGACACGCAAAGCCGCCGAACTGTTGCGTGGCACTAATCAGCCCTTGATTGGCGGCTGTGCGACCGACGTTAACGGCATGCGCGCCCTGCTGGCTTTGGCCGATAAAAGCGGCGCGGCGGTCGATAACCTGAATTTCAACAATGCCCGCCGCAATTTGCTGGCTTTGCAAGATTCCGGCTGGATGAACACCACGCTAGCCGAACTGAAAAACCGTTGCGATCTGTTGCTGGTGGTTGGCACCGACTTGGAAGCTTTTGCGCCACGTTTTTTCGAAAAATATCTCTGGAACGAGGAATCGATGTTTCTCGACAGCACGGCTAACCGCGACATTATTTATCTGGGTAAAGCGCCCTCCGGAAACGCCTCAACGTCTCCGACCGGCCAAAAAGCTAGCGTTCTGCCTTGTGCTGACGCCGACTTACCGGAATTAACCGCCGCATTGTCAGCCCTGGTTAAAGGCCACTTGCTACACGCGCACAGCGTCGCCGGCATCGCCATTACCGATCTGCAAGCCATCGCCGACAAACTGAAAGCTGCTCACTACGGCGTCGTACTTTGGGGCGCAGCGGCATTGGCATTCGATCAAGCCGAGCTGACCGTACAAACCCTGTGCAGTATCGTTAAGGACCTCAATCAATTGGGCACCCGCTGCTCCGGCTTTCCGCTGGGCGGCAAGGAAGGCGATCAAACCGCCAATCAAGTCTGCGGTTGGACGACCGGCTACCCCGCGCGCGTCAACTTTGCCCGTGGCTACCCCGAGTACGATCCGTATCTCTACGAAACCCAAGCACTTTTAGATAATGGCGAAGCCGATGCCTTGGTTTGGGTGCAGGCTTTTAATAGCAGCGCACTGCCGCCAAAAACCGCCTTACCGACCATCGTTGTCGGCCGCTCCGGCATGAAATTTGAGGAAGAGCCCGATGTATTCATTCCGGTCGGTACGCCCGGCATCGACCATGCCGGCCATGCCTACCGTCTGGATAATGTGGTGGCGATCCGTCTGAAAAAATTGCGAGACTCCGGCCTACCCAGTACCGCCGAAGTCCTGACCGCCATCGAACAAGCACTGTAGGAAGCCGATATGCTGACAAAACTCACAGGTGGTACCGTTTACGATCCGGCCAGCGGCGTCGACGGCCAACAGCAAGACATTTACATTCAGGATGGCCGCATTATCGATGCGCCGACAGACGGACGCCCAGTCGATCACGAATACGATTTACGCGGCAAAGTGGTCATGTCCGGCGCCATCGACATGCACACCCATATCGGTGGCGGCAAAGGCAATATCGCCCGCACCCTGTTGCCGGAAGACCACCGCATGGATCCGGTGCATCGCACGCCTATAACCCGCTCCGGCAACGGTCACGCCATGCCCAGCACTTACGTGGCGGGCTACCGTTACGCGGAAATGGGCTACACCGCTTGCTTCGAACCCGCAGTATTGCCGATCAATGCTCGCCAAGCGCACATGGAAATGGGCGACACGCCCATTGTCGACAAAGGCGGCTATGTGATGATGGGCAGCGACGACTTCCTGCTGCGGATGATGACCGCTAACAAAGACCAAAAAGCCATCAACGATTACGTGGCCTGGAACTTAAATGCCGCCAAAGGCATCGGCATCAAAGTGGTGAATGCCGGCGGCATCAGCGCGTTTAAATTTAATCAGCGCAAACTGGATCTGGACGAGCAAAACAGCCATTACGCTGTCACGCCCAGACAAATCCTGCAAACCCTGGCCAGGGCCGTGCAAGAACTCGGCATTACCCATCCGCTACATGTACACGGCTGCAACCTGGGTGTACCCGGCAACCTGGAAACTACTTTAAATACCATTCAAGGCGTCGAAGGTTTGCCGGTGCACTTGACCCATATTCAGTTCCACAGCTACGGTAAAGAAGGCGATTTCAAATTCTCCTCCGGCGCTGCGCAAATTGCCGAAGCGATCAATAGTAACCCAAACATTACGGCCGATGTCGGCCAGATCCTGTTCGGACAAACCGTTACCGCCTCCGGCGATAACATGCGCCAACACGCCAACCACCGCTTTGCCAGCCCTAATAAGTGGGTGTGCATGGACATCGAATGCGATGCCGGTTGCGGCGTGGTGCCGTTCAAATATAAAGACCAGAATTTCGTCAACGCCTTGCAATGGGCGATCGGTTTGGAAATCTTTCTGCTGGTCAACGATCCTTGGCGAATATTCCTGACCACCGATCACCCGAACGGCGCACCGTTCACCAGCTATCCGCACCTGATCCGCCTGCTGATGGACCGCAGCTTCCGTAACGATATGCTGGCAACGATACACCCGGAAGCGCAGAAAATGACCACGCTGGCGTCTATCGAACGCGAGTACAGCTTGAACGAAATAGCAATCATGACCCGCGCCGGTGCTGCCCGCATCATAGGCTTGAAGGACCGTGGCGCGTTGAGCGCCGGTAACTGGGCCGACATAACCATTTACACCGAAAATGCTGATAGGCAGGCGATGTTTACCAAGCCGGATTACGTATTCAAGGACGGCGAATTGGTGGTGAAAGACGGCCAAGTCGTCAAAGTAACCTGGGGCACAACCCACATCGTCAAACCGGAATACGACCTGTCCATCGAAAAAGATCTCAAACCTTATTTCGACAAATACCTGACCATGAAACTCGGCAACTTTAAAATCAGCGACGACGAAATTAGCGAAGACGGACGCGGCAGCTTGACGGCGCATCCATTAAGAGGTGCAGCATGATCATTAATGGCGTAACCATCGACAAAACCTTCGCCGAAGCCTTCCCGATGAAGGCGACGCGGGCCATCATCACCGCTCAGAACGAAAAATGGGCGATGATTTCCGCGCAAGCCATGACCGGCTTTGCAACATCGGTAATTGCCTGCGGCTGCGAGGCAGGTATCGAACGGGTGTTGAGCCCTGACGAAACCCCGGACGGACGGCCCGGCGTGGCAATCATGATCTATGCGATGGGCGGCAAGGGTTTGGCCAAGCAATTGGAAACCCGCGCTGGCCAATGCGTATTAACCTCACCGACGTCTGCCTTATTTGCCGGCATCGAAGGCGGCAAGCCCATTCCTTTGGGCAAAAACCTACGCTACTTCGGCGACGGCTTTCAAATCGCCAAGAAAATCGGCGGCAAGCGCTACTGGCGCGTACCAGTGATGGACGGTGAATTTCTGACCGAAGCGACCACCGGCATGGTCGATGCGGTCGGCGGCGGTAACTTCCTGGTGCTGGCCGAATCACAACCACAAGCTTTGGCGGCCTGCGAGGCGGCGATTGAGGAAATGCGCAAAATGCCTAACGTCATCATGCCCTTCCCCGGCGGCGTGGTGCGCTCCGGTTCCAAGGTCGGTTCAAAATATGCTTCATTGGGGGCATCGACCAACGATGCTTTCTGTCCCACCTTGAAAGGTATCACTAAGACCGATTTGTCACCTGAGATTGAGTCAGTGATGGAAATCGTCATCGACGGTTTAAGTAAGGAAGACATAGACAAGGCCATGCGCGTGGGTATTCAAGCGGTTTGCGACCTGGGTGCCGCCAACGGCATCAAACGCATCAGCGCCGGCAATTACGGCGGCAAACTGGGTCCATTCCACTTTCATTTGCAGGAGATCATGGCATGAGCGCGTTAACCTTTACCCTGAAGGAACAGCAACCCACACAACGCGTCGATATGTCGCCGCTGGTTTGCCAAAAACTGCAAGGTTTGGACGTCAATGCCATTGCCGCCATTACCCTGCAAACCGGCAAAAGCCGTCTGCGCGTAGACGATTTGTTTTACATTACCGGCAAAAATACCCAAGAAATCATCGTTGCCGGCAGCATCAACAAACTGGATTTTATCGGCAAGGAATTGGATGGCGGCAGTATCAGCGTGCAAGGCGATGCCGGCGCTTATCTGGGCATGCAAATGAAATCAGGCAGTATCAGCGTTAGTGGCGATACCGGTTTATACGCCGCCTGCGAAATGAAAAACGGCCTGATCCAGATCGACGGCGATGCCGGCGACTTTCTGGGTGGAGCATTGCCCGGCAACAAGCAAGGCATGAAGGGCGGCACGGTCCTGGTAAGAGGCAATGTCGGTCAACGCGCCGGCGATCACATGCGCCGTGGCCAAATTTTGATTGAAGGCAATGCCGGCGATTATTGCGGCTCACGAATGCTGGCTGGCACCATCGCGGTGATGGGTAGCACCGGTCGCTATTTAGGCTATGCGATGCGGCGCGGTACCTTACTGCTGTGGAATCAACCGCAACTGTCTGCCACCTTCAACGACTGCGGTTCGCATACGCTGGCTTTTTTGCCGATACTATTTGCGTCTTTCAAATCCTTCGATTCCCGTTTTGCAGACAGCGGCGCGGCGTTTAACCGCGTGCAACGTTACGGCGGTGACATGGCGGAAACCGGACGCGGCGAAGTGTTGGTTCGAATCTAATCCATTACCGCGTAAATTGGCTACGGTTTGCGCGGCGCCTCTCAAGTGAAACCAATACTCACAACGACAAATCACAACCGTAACGTTGCAGGCCTGAAATACGTTTACCCCGTCATCTCCCGCCGTGCCCGCGGTTTGTCGATAGGTGTAAATTTCAACCCTAACAACGCCTGCAACTGGCGTTGTATTTATTGTCAGGTACCGGAATTACAGCGCGGCAATGCACCGGAAATGGATTTTGCATTACTGGAGCAGGAATTGTGTTTCTTTCTGGATTACGTGCAACACGGTGCTTTTTTCGAGCAATTTAACGTAGAAGTCGAGCAACGCGTTATCAAGGATATCGCTATTTCCGGCAACGGCGAACCGACCAGCCTGATAGATTTCGATAAAGCCGTCCGTTTGATTGGCCAGATCGCCACGGACTCAGGCGTGTTTCCGGCCGGCAAATTCGTATTGATCAGCAATGGCAGTTTGATACACCAATCGACGGTGCAAGCTGGCTTGGTGGAATTGGACCGTTATGACGGCGAACTATGGTTCAAACTGGACAGCGCGACAGAACAGGGCCGCAAGCTGATCAACAACACCGGCCAAAGCCAGCAAAAGTTATTGGAACACCTGAAGATTGCCACCAGCTTATGCCCAACCAAATTACAATCCTGCATGCTGCATTATCAGCAAGCCTGGTTGGACAGCGAAAAACAGGCCTATTTGGCGCTTTTGCAGGAATTACAGGTTAGCAAGATCAAACTGCACGAAATCATGCTTTACAGTGTGGCCAGACAATCTTGCCAAGCGGAAGCAGACAATTTAGAAAGGATGAGTTTTGAAGAGATGAATGCCTTTGCCGCTGACATCAAAGCTCTGGGCTATGATGTCAGCGTTAGCCATTAGGCTTTAATATCAATTATTGAGCCCAACATTTTTTCATGAGCCTTGATAACTTTGGCGCCAGCCGACGTTTCCAACTCAGCCTCTTTCAGGCTTAACACCGGCTTGAATAAATCGGCGGCACCGACATCTTTTGAGCCGCCGACTTCCTGGGCTTGCACCGGCAAATTGGCGACGGTTTGTGCGGCCGTGCTGGCCTTTTGCTGAGCATTGCTGATCAGACTGGTTGCGCTACTCAGTGCGTTGCTAATCATGGTACACCTCCTGCAAATCGAATTTGCATCATACCGCTCCGGCTATCGGCTTGCCAAGCGCGGAACTTTAACTTCTCAACGCCGTTTTGACTACCTAGTCACACTTAGCTAACTATTTGTCTTTTTTGAATATTTTCAGGTACAGCGCCTTCAACAACGGCAAACCTTGGCTCTGAAATTTCGACCAGCCATAGGCCCCGGTTTGCTGCAGAAACTCACCTAATTTTTTAGCGGCAGATTCTCCGCCAATCTGTTTAAATTTAGCCTCGACTACGGTGCTCCACTGCTGTCTAGGCTGACCGCCCGCATCGAGAAATACACTATCGAACAGCCACATTTCCGCGACGGACACCGTCCACATAAACGCAAACGACACCGCCATGCCGCCGCCCGCCACGATCACCAGCCACGCGAACATCGGATCCAGCTTCGTCAACCACCACGACAAAATATCTACCAGCAAAAACACATAAGGCATGCCGATCGCGATACATTTGTATTTGATGGTACTGGTTTCCGAAAAACTGAAAATCAAACCAACAAACATGAAGATAAAGCTAATGCCGAACAAGTGAATATGCGAAACCCGGGTCAGCGAACTAAAGGTGGCGCCTTCGTCTTCCTTGGTCAATTCCTTCAACACTTTAAAATCGCTCAAATCGGGAACCGACGCATCTTTGTTGTGGCACATCACACACCGTTCCTGAATGATTTTATCGACACCGTTATCGATAAAATCATCCTTATCGGCACCATCGCGCACCCATTGAATAATGGCGAAACGTTCCCGTTCGGAGGCGTTCTCCTTCATGGAGCCGTTCAGTTTAGTTTCCAGCACGGTTCCCGAGCGATTGCCGTAATAGCTGTAGACAATATCGTCTATGGACAAGCCAAACTTGCCGTCAGCCATACCGTGAGTAAACAGAATCTGGATTAGAGCCATCAAATACCCGACCGCAACGGTAGTCAAGTAGCCGGTAAACAGCACTTTGACAGGGGTATCCATTTGTTTTAAAGAGGAAAATTCGCGTGCCATAATTAGTTACGCCGGTTTGGAAGGGATGGTTGCATTATAACTTGGTTATATTGCCATCGATCAATAAATCCATTTTGTTTCGGGCATAAAAAAGGCCCTTGCAAGCAAGAGCCTTTTTACCCGTAACCGTTAACGCTTATCTGGGCAGGACGTTCGCAGCAGTTAAACCCTTAGGACCGGACTCGATATCGAATTGCACCGATTGGCCTGGAGACAAGGTTTTAAAACCATCGCCCTTAATAACAGAATGATGCACAAACACATCTTCTTTGCCTTCGGAAGGCTCGATAAATCCAAACCCTTTGGTATTGTTGAACCACTTTACAGTGCCTGTTGCCATTTTTAAAAACTCCTACAAAATAAAACTAATGGTTACGCAGACCGACAATATTGACAACCGGACCTGCTGACTAGCAATGGCCATAATCCCTCAACATCTGTTATCTGAGCGGCGACATTGTACTTTGAAACATTTAGCAAGGCTACCAACGATGTCCATGCAAACCCGGCAAACAACAGCAATAATTTCATCCGTAAAATTGTGGACTTATCTGCCAGTCATCGCTTGAAAAGCGTCGCATAACGCCCCATCTCTGCGCCAACACAATTGATATTCCAAAAGAGGTACGCAGCATGCGAATGGATAAATTAACCAGTAAATTTCAACAAGCGCTCAGCGACGCGCAAAGCATGGCGCTAGGTAAGGACCACCAATTCATAGAGCCTTTGCATGTGATGTTGGCGTTAATCGATCAGGAAGGTGGCAGTATCAAGCCGTTACTGATGCAGGTTGGTATTCAAGTCAACGCGCTGCGCAACGAGTTGACCAAGGAAATAGACAGTCTGGCCAGCGTCTCCGGTGCTGGCGGCGATGTGCAGATTTCCAACGAACTATCGCGGATGCTGAATCTGACCGACAAACTTGCGCAAAAACGTAAAGACGCGTTTATCTCCAGCGAGTTGTTTCTATTGGCTGCAATGGAAGCCAGCGGCTCCTTGCAAAAACTCCTAAAACAGGCCGGCGTCACCGCCTCCTCGGTTGAAAAAGCCATCGAAAACATGCGCGGCGGTCAGAATATCAACGACGCCAATGCCGAGGATCAACGTCAGGCCCTGAAAAAATACACCATCAACCTGACCGAACGCGCAGAACTTGGCAAGCTCGACCCGGTAATCGGCCGCGACGACGAAATCCGCCGCACCATTCAAGTGTTGCAACGTCGTACCAAAAATAATCCGGTATTGATCGGCGAACCTGGCGTCGGAAAAACTGCGATTGTGGAAGGGTTGGCGCAACGTATCGTCAACGGCGAAGTACCCGAGGGTATCAAGGGCAAGCAATTGCTGTCGCTGGATATGGCTGCGCTGATTGCCGGGGCCAAATTTCGCGGCGAGTTTGAAGAACGCTTGAAAGCGGTGCTGAACGACGTCGCTAAAATGGAAGGCCAAGTAATCTTGTTTATCGATGAGTTGCACACCATGGTCGGGGCCGGCAAGGCCGAAGGCGCAATGGACGCCGGCAACATGCTTAAACCAGCCTTGGCGCGCGGCGAGCTACATTGCGTGGGCGCTACGACATTGGATGAATATCGTCAATACATCGAAAAAGACGCCGCACTGGAACGACGCTTTCAAAAGGTGCTGGTCGATGAACCGTCGGTTGAAGACACCGTGGCCATTCTCCGCGGCTTGAAAGAGCGTTATGAGATTCATCACCGTGTCGACATCACCGACCCTGCCATCGTCGCTGCTGCCGTGCTGTCTCACCGTTATATTTCCGACCGCCAGTTGCCAGACAAAGCGATTGATTTGATCGATGAAGCAGCCAGTCGGATTAGGATGGAAATGGACTCCAAGCCAGAGGCCATGGATAAACTGGGCCGGCGTTTGATTCAGCTAAAAATCGAGCGCGAAGCGATGAAGAATGAAACCGACGCGGCTTCGAAAAAACGCCTGGATATTTTGCAGGTGGAAATTGCCGACCTGGAAAAAGAGTATTCCGATCTGGATGAAATCTGGAAAGCGGAAAAGGCCGCGCTACAAGGCACTGCCACCATAAAAGAGCATCTGGAACAGGCCCGCCTTGAGTTGGAAGCTGCACGGCGTAACCAGGATTACGCGCGGATGTCGGAACTGCAATACGGCGATATTCCCAAGCTGGAAAAAGAACTTGATCTGGCCTCACAAGCCGAAATGCAGGAAACAACACTGCTGCGCAGCAAAGTCACAGAGGAAGAAATCGCCGAAGTCGTTTCCAAATGGACCGGCATCCCGGTTTCGAAAATGATGGAAGGCGAACGCGAAAAACTGCTGCGTATGGAAGAAGAACTAGGCAAGCGGGTGATAGGCCAAACCGAGGCTTTAAAAGCCGTCAGCAATGCGATCCGCCGCTCCCGCGCCGGCTTATCAGACCCGAATCGACCGAACGGTTCATTCCTGTTCTTGGGCCCAACCGGTGTGGGTAAAACCGAACTATGCAAAGCCTTGGCTGAGTTTATGTTCGACACCGAAGACGCCATGATACGCATCGACATGTCGGAATTTATGGAGAAACATTCGGTGGCGCGCTTGATAGGCGCACCTCCGGGCTATGTCGGCTATGAGGAAGGTGGCCATCTAACCGAAGCAGTGCGGCGCAAACCGTACTCGGTAATTTTGCTGGATGAAATTGAGAAAGCCCATGCCGATGTGTTTAACGTGCTGTTGCAGGTATTGGACGACGGCCGACTGACTGACGGACAAGGCCGCACGGTAGATTTTAAAAATACCGTGATAGTGATGACCTCCAATTTAGGTTCCAGCTTGATTCAGGAGCTTTCAGGGGAAGATAATTATCTTGAAATGAAAGATGCGGTGATGGACATCGTTGGCCAACATTTCCGGCCTGAGTTCATCAACCGGATTGACGAAGCGGTGGTATTCCACCCACTGGCCCATGGTCAAATCCGGGCAATCTGCAAAATCCAGATCGAATTGTTGCGCCGTCGCTTGCAGGAAAAAGACGTCGGCATGGAGATCAGCGAAACCGCGTTGGATTTACTCGGGGAAGCCGGTTTCGACCCGGTTTATGGCGCGCGACCACTAAAACGAGCCATACAACGGCAGTTGGAAAATCCGTTGGCTAATGAAATTCTGTCGGGGCATTTCCTTTCCGGGGATGTAATAAAAATCGATGTCGCTCACGATGGACTGACTTTTAGTAAGTAACGATAACGCCGGGAGCCAGGCTGGACCAAGGTCTAACCCGGCTCCCGACTACTATTCCTTCGCCCCTGCCTGAACCAAAATATCCTCAATTGCTTTATGTCCGCGAGTCCGGGCAAACTGCAATGCATTCGCGGTCGGCGTTGCACCCTTGGCCAATAATAGCTTTACCATTTCCAACTGCCCTCTACCGGCAGCCAATCCCAGCGCAGCAGAACCTCCCGCGTTCACATCCATGCCGGCATCCAGAAACAGCTTTACCGCCAGCATATCGCCGGCACCGGCCGATGCTGCGAATTGCGACTCGGCATATTCGATACCCAATTGCTGCAATTCTTTCCTAGCGCTGACAGCATCTGCGGCAAACGATACGTCGACCTGAAATAGGCATGCCGCCGCCAACGTTAAAACGACTACAACACCCGCTCGACGCTTGTGAAATGAGAGCTTGCCGATCATATCAACCTCCGCAGGAAATAAGCCACGTCGCCAACCACATGATATGCCGAATCATATTTTGATTACCCTGCCCTCGGCGGCCGATTGCAGCGCGGCAACAATGGTCCGACAGTTGTCTCGGGCATCGTTGAATGACAATTGCGGATCCTTATTATTTAACACGCAATCGCTGAAATGCTCTATTTCCAAGCGAAAGTGATTAGCAGCAGGCAAGCGCTCTTCTGACTGCCGACCGTCTTCGGTCCACCAGGAGATGACCGGCACATCTCCAGGCAACTGCCAAACTAAATGGCATTTGATCCCGCCTTGAGTACCGATAATTTCGTACTCGCAGCGCCGCGCCCGCTCGAAACTGAAGTCGAAATGCGCGAATTTTCCGTCGCCAAAATCCAGTATGCCGCTAGTCGTGATGTCGGCACCGCTTTCCACATATTTGGATACAGCCGTCACAGTGCGGGGCGCTTGTTGAAAGAACATGCGCAATGAATGGATTGCATAACAGCCGATGTCCCACATCGCCCCGCCGCCTCGCGAGACATCCTCAGCCAATCGATACATTCGCGCCGGCCGCATCATGAACGAGTAACTGGCGCGCACCGAACGGATTTCGCCTATCAAACCGGACCGGATCAACTCCAATACACGGGCGTGCTGCGGATGGAATCGGTACATAAAACCTTCCATCACGGTCACCCGGTAACGGCGAGCAGCGGTTTCGATCGCCTCAATGTCCTCCACCGTCAACGCCATCGGTTTTTCGCAAAGCACATGCTTACGGTGCTCAATGGCCCGCAAGGCCCATTCCGCATGCTCATGATTAGCCATGGGTAAGTAGATGGCTTGCACGTCTTCGTCGTTTAGCAACGCGTCCAGATTGTCGTAAGGCTGTATTTCCGGATGACAAGGGGCGTATTGAGCGAGCGTTTGCGCAGCGGCACCAGCCCGACGGCTGGCTATGCCAACCAGCTTCGCGTTGGACGCTTCGACTATTACCGGCAACAGGCGCTCGTTGATACGAGCTGCACCGAGAATGCCCCATCGAAGTTTGGCTTGATCTTGGTTATTCATGACAGTACCTTTGGACTGATGAGCTGAGAGCTATCAGATTAGCAGCTTGTCCGCGCGCCGCAAGCACCTCAACCCAAAAAGTTATACGAGAGCGTACAGTCCGTGACTAACAGCGAGGCTAGAAACCAGGGTACCTGCGCAATATAAAAACACCGCGCATAAAAAAGGCCCAAGCAACATCTGTTGCACAGGCCTTGTTGATCTATCGACTTTCAGTCGAGATCAAGCCATCGCCCGCAGCCTGTCGTTAAGCCTGCTTTTGTTGCGAGCAGCTTTATTTTTGTGGATCAGGCCTTTGTTAACGGCCGAATCGATGATGGGAACAGCGGTTTTAAACGCGGCTTGAGCTTGCTCTTTATCGCCTGCTCTAACAGCGGCGATCACTTTTTTGATGAAAGTGCGTAAGTTGCTGCGCTGTCCGGCATTGCGAATACGGCTTTTCTCAGCCTGACGCGCTCTTTTTCTAGCTTGTGGTGAATTAGCCATAGTCTATCAGTTCTTTTGAGTTAATCTGGAACCGCGTATTATCAATTTGGATGCTATGATTGTCAAATTTTTAGTGTTTACAATCTTAATCCAAGGCCTGCAGTGAGCAAGCAGCTATTTAAATCCACCGCAATCGTTAGCAGTATGACCATGATTTCGCGGATCATGGGTTTTGTGCGAGACATGCTGTTTGCCAACATCTTTGGGGTTAACGCGGCAACCGATGCGTTCTTTGTAGCCTTTAGGATCCCGAATTTTCTACGCCGTTTATTCATGGAAGGCGCGTTCGCCCAAGCTTTTGTACCGGCCCTGTCGGATTATAACGAAAAAGGCAGCCGCCAAGCACTGCGGCTGTTTATCGACCGCACTGCCGGCACATTGGCCGCTTTATTGGTGCTAATCACCCTGGCAGGAGTAATTGCCGCACCGCTGCTGATTATGCTGTTCGCTCCGGGATTTTTATGGGAAGGCGGCCAGTACGAGCTAGCCGTGCAAATGCTCCGCATCACCTTCCCCTATTTGTTCTTCGTTACCTTGGTTGCGTTCGCCGGTGCGATTTTGAACGCACGAGGTAAATTCGCCATTCCGGCCCTGACCCCGGTATTTCTGAATATTTGCATGATAGCCGCAGCGATCTGGATTTCGCCGCTAATGGCAGAACCCATTATGGCCCTGGCTTGGGGCGTATTCGGCGCCGGCGTAGTGCAATTGCTGTTTCAAATCCCCGCACTGCTGCAGCTCGGCTTGTTACCGCGACCACGCTGGGGCTACCAAGACCCCGCAGTGCAACGCATGTTAAAGCAGATGCTCCCCGCAATTTTTGGGGTATCCGTGGTGCAAGTTAATTTACTGTTCGGTACCCTCGTGGCCTCGTTTTTGACTTCCGGCAGCGTTTCCTGGCTGTATTACTCCGACCGACTGGTGGAGTTTCCGCTCGGCATTTTGGGCGTGGCGCTGGCGACGGTGATTTTACCCAGATTATCTGAAAATCATGCCGCGGACGATGCCCTGGCCTTTTCCAAGGCCTTAGACTGGGGCTTGAAATTGGTATTGTTGATCGGCTTGCCAGCCACACTGGGCTTGACGCTGCTGGCCGAACCATTGCTATCGACACTATTTCAATATAATGAATTTGGCAGCAAAGATGTGCGGATGGCCGGCAAAAGCCTGATGGCTTACGCGCTGGGTTTATTAGCATTTATGCTGATCAAGATCCTGGTTCCAGGCTTTACTTCACGGCAGGATACGCAAACACCGATGCGTTTCGGAATGCATTCCATCATCGCGAATATTGTTTTGAGTCTATTGCTGGCATTTCCCTTGGCGCATGCCGGCATCGCACTGGCAACCACCTTGTCGGCTTACCTAAACGCGTTACTCCTGCTGCTTAACTTGTTAAAAACCCGAATTTACCGGCCTCGCGAGCAATGGCTATCATTCATCCTGCGGATTGTGGCGGCCAACGCAATTATGTCGGCTTTTTTATATTATTTTGTCGATGCCACGCTCTGGCTGGATTGGAACGCCACGCAACGTAGCTTGCATCTGGGAATGGCAATCGGCTTAGCAATCTTGATTTATAGTTTGGCGCTAGTATTACTGGGCATCCGCCCCCGACATATCGGCCTGCAAAAATCCTTACCGACTTGAGATTCTCTGCGACGCCACCATTGTCATGTAGAATGCACCGCAAACAGCGGTTTCCGTAACGATTCAACATAATAATCAGTAAGCTATGAAAACAAAAACAATCGGTTTTATTGGTGGCGGCAATATGGCAACCAGTCTAATCAGCGGCTTGATTGCCAGTGGTCATTCACCGCAGCAGATCTGGGTGTCGGATACCGCGCCCGCCACCTTGCAGGCTCATGCCGATCAAATGCATGTAAACGTTTCCACCAGCAATGAATCAGTGGTTAACGAAGTCGAAGTAGTGGTACTGGCAGTTAAACCACAAATTCTGCGTGATGTTGCTTTGCAAATTGCACCTAGCCTAAAACAAAAAAACGTGCTCGTGGTATCGATTGCCGCCGGCATTTCCCAGCAAAGCCTGTCGCAATGGTTGGGCAACGAGGTTGCTATCGTGCGCTGCATGCCAAACACACCGGCACTGGTGCAAACCGGTGCGACAGCATTGCACGCCAACACCAATGTTGATGACGAACAAAAAGATCTGGCCGAAAATATTTTACGCGCTGTCGGTTTGGCACTATGGGTCAATGACGAAAGCCAACTCGACGCTGTGACAGCCGTCTCCGGCAGTGGACCGGCTTATTTTTTCCTGTTGATGGAAGCGATGGAAAAAGCCGCCCTGGAATTGGGCCTGGATGAACATTCCGCCAGACTGCTGATTCAACAAACCGCGTTGGGTGCCGCCAAAATTGCCTTGGAATCGGCCGAATCGCCCGCCCAATTACGCGCCAGAGTAACTTCGCCTGGCGGCACCACTCAACGAGCCATAGAAACATTTGTACAAAACGGTTTCGTCGAACTGGTTGCCAAAGCCTTGCATGCCGCCAGAGACCGTTCGATTGAAATGTCAAAACAACTGGGAGCCAACTAATGGGCAGCAATTATATGACCGACCCGATAGTGTTCCTGATCGACACGCTGTTTTCGTTGTATATTTTGGCGGTCGCCTTGCGTTTCTTGTTGCAATGGACCCAGGCCGATTTTTACAACCCGGTATCGCAATTTCTGGTGAAGATCACCCACCCGCCGTTGCGAATCATGCGCCGTTTTATTCCTGCCATCGGCCGTATAGACAGCTCGTCTTTAGTGCTGGCATTGCTGCTGCAAATGGTCGCCAACTTTTCGATACTAGCCATTAAGGGCCTATCGGTAAGCTTTGTCGCATTGACGCTATTGTCGCTTACCGATTTGTTGAAAATGCTGATCGACATTTTCGTTTACGCCATTTTTGCCAGCGCCATCCTCAGCTGGTTCGCTCGCGGCAGCTATGGCTCTGCCTCGTCGATTTTGTACAGCTTGACCGATCCACTATTGAACGTGTGCCGTAAAGTACTACCGGACTTGGGCGGCATTGATTTATCACCCTTGGTCGCGCTAGTGTTACTGCAATTGGCAAAAATGATGATATTGCCGCCCCTGCATCAATTGGTCAGCCTACTGGGCTGAGCATCAACCGACATCCCCATGCCACACGCCGCCATCAAAAGAACGCTAATTCTCGTTCTAGCCTTGCTGTTTGCAATGGATGAAGCGGCGTTTGCAAAGAAAATGTATCGCTGGGTGGATGAAAACGGTAACGTCTATTTTTCCGACCAAGTGCCTCCCGACCAAGTACAACACAAGCGGGAAACATTGAGCGAGAAAGCCCGCGTGCTCGACGTGCTGGAAAAAGCCAAAACCGCCGAGCAAATTGTTCAACAAAAGCGGCTGGACGCATTACGTAAGGAACAGGAAAAAATTATCGCCAAGCAAAATGCCAACGACAAAGTCTTGTTAAGCACTTTTCGTAGCATCGACGATATGAATAAAGCCCTAAGCAATAAAATGGCGTCCTTGGATGCCGGGCGAAAAGTTATTGAAGGCAATATAGAACGCCTTGAGCAGCAATTACAGCAACAACAGCAGCAAGCCGCCAATCTCGAACGTGGTGGCAGCAAAATTCCGCCAAAATTACTGACTGATATTGCCACCAGCAAACAACAGATAGACGCCGGCAAACAAGACCTTGCGCGCCACCAACAAGACCAACAAAACAGCGAAAAAGAATTCAAAGCCGACATAGCCCGTTTTCAATTTCTCACCCAAGCCAACAACAGCGACGGCAAACCCGGCAACGGAGATAATTTAGCCGCCAGTAACGCCAGCAACGAACTCGGCTTGTTTGTTTGTCAAGATACAGCGCAATGCGAAAAAGCCTGGAAAATCGCCGGAGAGTTTGTCGCGACGCACTCCACCACCGGCCAAGACGTGGAAAGCGAGAAACTGATCATGCGCGCAGCCCCACAAAAAGACGACGATTTGAGTCTGTCGGTGTCGCTGCTGGAACGTAATAACAACCTACAGATATTTCTGGATATCCGCTGCCGCCAATCCAGCATGGGCAACGAATTATGTTCAGGAGCAAAGGCTCAGAGCATTCGCCAGGCCTTTGCCCCTTTTATTCAATCCAGCTTAGCGGCGCAGCAATAAAGTACCGACGCCCTGATTGGTGAAGAGCTCCAGCAACACCGCGTGATCGACTCGGCCGTCTATGATATGCACGCTAGTCACGCCGCCTTTCAGCGCATCGGTCGCGCAGCGGGTTTTCGGAATCATCCCGCCGGAAATCGTACCGTCGGCAATCAAATTGTCGATGTCTATTAGCGTCAATCCGGTCAGTAAATTGCCCTGCTTATCCATAATGCCGGGAATATTGGTCAACAACATCAGCTTTTCAGCCTTTAGCACTTCCGCAACCTTGCCGGCCACCAGATCGGCGTTGATGTTGTAGGAGTGCCCATCCTTACCCACCCCAATCGGCGCGATCACCGGAATAAAGTCGCTGTTACCCAGCATTTCCACCACTGCGGGATCGATACTGCTGACTTCGCCGACATGGCCCAGATCGATGATTTCCGGCGCATCGTCCAAGGTCGCGCCGGCCTTGGTCATGTTGATTTTTCGAGCATGGATAAAATTACCGTCCTTGCCGGTCAACCCTACCGCTTTGCCGCCCTGCATATTGATCATATTCACGATCTCTTTATTCACCAAGCCACCTAGCACCATTTCCACCACGTCCATGGTTTCGCTGTCGGTGACGCGCATACCATCAATAAACTCCGAGGTTTTACCCAGGCGTTTTAACAAATCGCCAATTTGCGGCCCACCGCCATGCACAACGATAGGGTTGATACCCACCAGCTTCATCAACACAATATCGCGGGCGAAACTGTGTTTCAACGCATCGTCGACCATTGCATTGCCGCCGAATTTAATGACAACAGTTTTGCCCTTGAATTTTTGAATATAAGGCAAGGCTTCGATAAGAACGTGGGCAATCTGGTGCGCGGTTTTGTCTTTCATGTTCGCTAACAATTAAAAAGGTAGTTTGATATCGGGTTTAATTTGCAGCATCAGCTGCCTGAATTGAGTTTGAATACGCTGCATTGCGTCCTGGCTATCCGCTTCGAAACGCACGGTCAACACCGGCGTGGTATTGGAAGCTCTAACCAAACCCCAGCCGTCGGTAAATTCGACGCGCATGCCGTCGATATTAATAATCTTGCCGTCTTTAAATTTGGCCTGGCTGAATAGCTGTTCTACGAAACGTACACCTTCGCCTTCGGCCATCGGCACATGCAGTTCCGGTGTGTTGATACTGTCCGGCAGTTCGGCAAACACATCGCTACTACTACGCATATCGCCGGACAGAATTTCGATCAACCGCGCCGCCGCGTATAAGGCATCGTCGAAACCAAACCATCGATCATTAAAGAAAATATGCCCGCTCATTTCACCCGCCAGCGCCGCTGCAGTTTCCTTGAGCTTGGCTTTCATTAAAGAATGGCCGCTTTTCCACATTAACGGCCGGCCGCCGCGCTTAACGATTTGATCATGCAAATGCCGGGAGCATTTCACATCGTAAATAATTTCCGCGCCCGGTTTATTGGCCAATACATCGCGGGCATACAGCATCATTTGCCGGTCCGGCCAGATAATTTTACCGCCGGAATCAACCACCCCTATCCTATCGCCGTCGCCGTCGAAAGCCACCCCGACGTCAGCGTCATAATGCTGCACTGCCTTGATCAGATCGGCCAGATTTTCCGGCTTGCTGGGGTCGGGGTGATGATTAGGGAAGTTGCCGTCGATCTCGCAATACAGCTCAATCACCTCACACCCCATCGTGCGCAGTAAAATCGGCGCCAACTGTCCGGCGGCACCATTGCCGCAATCGATAGCCACTTTCATGGGCCTAACCAAATGCACATCGTCGGAGATCATGCCGATATATTCGTTGCTGAATAAGCTATTCAGCTCTATTGAGCCAGGCGCTCCGGCGCTAAAATCGCCGGCTTCGATGCGCTTTTTAAGTTGTTGAATCTTGTCGCCGGATAAGGTTTCACCGTTCAAAACCAGTTTTAGGCCGTTATAGTCGGCCGGATTGTGGCTACCGGTAATCATCACGCCACTACGGCCTTCGCTGTGCTGGGTAACAAAATACAGCAGTGGTGTCGGTACCAGGCCAATGTTAAGTACATCACAACCGGCCTCGGTAATGCCCTTTGCCAGCGCGTCCGACAGACCCGGACTAGAGAGGCGCCCGTCCCTACCCATCACAATAGTCTTGATATTCAGCTGTCTGGCCTCGCTAGCTAAAGCCCGGCCGATATTTTGCACTGTTTCCGCCGTCAAACCACGCCCAACTATGCCGCGAATATCGTACGTACGGAAAATATCGGCAAAAGACTCGCCCGCCGTTGGCGCAACGGTCGGCATCGCGACGGGTGCAGATTTCTCGGCGGGAGCAGCAGCACTAAGCGGCGCCTGCTCGGCCATGCTAATAGACGCCGTGCCCAAGCTGACCGGCACACTGGCATAGTGTTCGGCTGTTTTAGGTGGCTCTTCGAGAAAATCTATATCGAATGACTCATCGAAAAAGTCGTTTTCACCCAACTCTTCAGGCGCCTTACTCGGGGTTTTTTCTTGTTCCAGGATGCGCTTAAACTGCGCCAACGTAGAAATAATCGGCCGCATTTCGTCGAGTTGCACCGGATAGTGACCGACCTGCTTGCCGGTCATCATGTCCTTGGCGGCCTTTAAAATACTGCGTTGATCATGGTGCAGATAATCGGCCAATTTACGATAACCGACAAAAAACGCCAGGCACCCCAACAAGGTAGGGATTAGGATAATGCAGGAAAATAAAACGATGTCACCGGCATTGGTGCCACCACCGATGGAAAGCTCCAACAACCAGCGGCTGTTAGTCAGCGGCATCACTTGCGGTTCGTCGCCCTTCAATTCCGGCACGCCAGCGCTGGCCAATACGGCCTGTTCTTGCTTAATCTCCACATAACCATTGCTGACGGTAGTCTTGGTGATCAGCTGTTGCAACAAATCCGGCTTCAAACTAACCAAAATCACGCCAATCACCTGCTGATTTTGACTGACCGCAGCAGTCATAGCCAAATGCCGATGTTCACCCTCGCCTTGCACAAACGGCTTTTGCTTGGCGGTGAGTGTGGCGCGCACCATTTCCAAATCGGCAAAGCCCATATTCGGCACTTGGGTAAGATCGGGCTCACTGACCGTCGCCGGCAACAAGCGCACACGCATGGCTTGTGGAATCGTATTCTGTAGTCTGGTTGCAACGTTATCTAACGCCGTTTGATTGCGGCTATCGCTAGCAAGTACCGCCACCACATCCGGGGCCTGCGCCAGACCATCGATGACCCTCTGCAGCGTTTCGATCTGGCTGACGATGCTGACCGTCATACCGCTGGCAATGGCCGTGGTACTGGTTTGTTGGGTTTCCCTAACCTGAGCCGCCGAAAACCAATAGGCGCCGCCGCCGGCCAATAACACCATCAGCGCCGCGATGCCGGCCACTAAGCTAAATATGCGTCCCATCCGTCGCGGCTCCGCTTAATGCCGACCGCTGTGCCCGAAACCGCCGCTACCGCGATGGCTTTCGTCAAACTCGGCTACGCATTCGAATTCGGCCTGCACCACCGGCACGAACACCATTTGCGCAATGCGCTCACCGATCTCGACGGTAAAGGTGCTGTTGCCGCGATTCCAGCAAGAGATAAAAATCTGCCCCTGATAATCAGAGTCGATCAAACCCACCAAATTGCCCAATACAATACCGTGCTTGTGGCCGAGTCCGGAACGCGGCAACAATACTGCCGCCAAATGCGGGTCATCGATATGAATGGCCAGACCAGTGGGTATCAACGCGGTTTCACCCGGCAGCAAGGTCAAAGCCTGATCCAGGCAGGCCCGCAAATCCAGTCCCGCCGAACCGTGCGTGGCATAGGCGGGCAAAGCAATCTCCCGACCCAGGCGCGGATCAAGAATTTTTAACTGGATTTTTTTCATGCAATTTCTCGGCTATCAGTTTAAGTAGCTGTGCGGCTAAAGTATTTTTATCAGTCATCGGCAGAATTTGTTGACCACCTGGCCAAAATACTTGCAAGGCGTTGCGATCGCTCTCGAACCCGCCCTCAGTCTGTCCCACCCAATTTGCGGCAATCAGGTCCAGGTTTTTGCTTTGCAACTTATGTTTAGCATAATTTTCCAGATCGTCGGTTTCAGCGGCAAATCCCACCACTAAGGGTTTTGGCTGCAAATTGGCGACGGCGGTGATGATGTCCGGATTTTTTGCCAAGGGTATATTGCTGGTGTCGTCGCCTTTTTTTATCTTACGCTCAGCCAATTGTTGCGGCCGGTAATCTGCCACCGCCGCCGCGCCAATGTATATATCCGCCGTTCGGCTATGCGTTATCACCGCATCATACATTTGCAACGCAGTTTCCACAGGAATAAGTTTGGCTCCGGCTGGCACCGGCAAGCTCACCGGGCCGCTTACCAAGGTGACATTGGCGCCAGAGGACAAGGCTGCAGCCGCCAGGGCATAACCCATTTTGCCGGAACTGCGGTTAGTGATGTAACGCACCGGATCAAGCGGCTCGCGAGTCGGTCCCGCACTGATAACAATATTGACCCCCGCAAGCACACCGGGCTGCGTATGTTCCAGCAATTGCCGGCAAATATCGGCAGGCTCGACCATCCGTCCCAAGCCTTGCTCGCCGCAAGCCTGCTCTCCGGCCACCGGGCCGAGGCAATACACGCCATGACCTTGCAAGCGGGCAATGTTATCTTGCGTTACCGGTTTGCTCCACATCGCCTGATTCATTGCCGGCGCCACGAAAACCGGGCATTCCGCCGCAAGATACAAGGTAGACAGCAAATCGTCAGCCAGGCCATGCGCCATTTTTGCCAGCATATCGGCGGTCGCCGGCGCAATCAGCAGCAGGTCCGCCCAGCGGGCCAAATGAATATGGCTCATCGCCTGTTCTTGTTCGACATCCAGCAAATCGCTATGCACTGCATGGCCGCTCAAGGCCTGGAAGGTCAGCGGCGTGACAAACTGGCGGGCAGCCGCGGTCATCACCACGCGCACTTCATAGCCTTGCTTTCGCAACAAGCGCAGCAGTTCCGCCGCTTTATACGCCGCGATCCCGCCGCAAACCCCCAATAAAATTCGCTTGTTAATATTCGTCCCCAAAAGATCGATTTCTGGAATTATGGCAAACTCGACCCGATTCTTCTATGCTTAAATCTTTTATTAACGGCCAGGAGGAGTTGATGAGCATCAAAGATTGGCCAACCGACGAGCGCCCCCGCGAAAAACTGTTGCAACGCGGCGCTACCGCACTGACCGACGCCGAGCTGCTGGCAATTTTTCTCCGCACCGGCACGCCCGGCAAATCAGCGGTAGACATGGCCCGCGATTTGTTGAGCGAATACGGTTCCCTGCAGGCTTTGCTCGGCGCCGATCAACAGCGTTTTTGCCAGAGCAACGGTTTGGGTGAGGCTAAATACGCCCAGTTGCAAGCGGTGCTGGAAATGGCCCGTCGGCATTTTGCCGAGATTCTGCAACGCGGCAACGCCTTAACCAGCCCGGACATCACTCGGGCCTATCTTAGCGCCCAATTGCGCGGCTACAGTTACGAAGTATTCGCCTGCCTGTTTATGGACAATCAGCATCGGGTGATTCAATGGGAAGAATTGTTTCGCGGCACTATCGACGGCGCCAGCGTCTACCCGCGCGAAGTGGCCAAACGGGCCTTGTTTCATCATGCCGCTGCGGTCATTTTTGCGCACAACCATCCGTCCGGCATCAACGAACCTAGTCAGGCCGACAGACAAATTACCGATAAACTCAAACAGGCACTGGGCCTGTTTGACATCCGGGTACTGGACCATTTCATCGTCGGCGACGGCCAGCCATTTTCGTTCGCAGAACACGGCTTACTGTAATATTCGACAGTCTTTATTGGCTATCCTGACCAAGCAGCGGTTTATATTGACTCAACACCCGCTCAGCCAAACGCGAAAACGGCATGCTTTGGATCCACACCGAACCTGTACCTTTCAGCGTCGCCAGAAACAATCCTTCCCCACCGAACAGCATGCTTTTCAAACCGCCGCTCATGCCAATGTTGTAATCGATGTCACCGCTGAACGCCACCAGACAGCCGGTATCCAAGCGTAAGGTTTCGTTGCGCAATTCCTTGCGAATCACCGTGCCGCCGGCGTGAATAAAGGCCATGCCATCGCCGCGCAAGCGTTGCAGAATAAAGCCTTCGCCGCCGAAAAAGCCGCTGCCCAGGCGCTTGTTAAAGGCAATATCCACTTGGGTGCCGTAGGCGGCGGCCAAAAATGCCGACTTCTGGCAAATCACCTCTTCACCCAATTCAGCCATATTCAATGCCGCGATGGAACCCGGAAACGGCGCGGCAAAAGCCACCCGGCGTTTTTGCGCCCCGTGATTGGTAAAATGGGTCAAAAATACCGACTCGCCGGTCAGCATGCGTTTGCCTATGCCAAACAATTTATCCATCACACCGCCCGAGCCGTCACCCATCTTGGCTTCGAAGTCTATATCCTGCTCGAGGTAGGTCATCGCCCCCGCTTCGGCAATCACGGTTTCGTTGGGATCGAGTTCGACTTCGACCATTTGAATGTCATGACCAATAATCTGATAGTCAACTTGGTGGCAACGCATAACAACATCCTCTTGTTTGATTGAAAAATTAAACCCTGCCGGCATCACAACCGAGCTCAAAACACTCATAGCGGTTTCTACGGTGCTGTTTCAGCAGACACATAGCCTGTTCAGCTGTCCTAGTATGGCTTTCACCAAATTATTCATGCGCTACGCAATATACGCTCCGCCCGGCAGCGTAGCTTGCGGAAAACTGCCGTTGCGATACGCCGAAAAATACGCCAATATCCCACGCCGTCAATCAGCCCTAGTTTCCCGGATCAAGAACACCTTTGCTTGCAAAATGGCAATAGACCCCAGTTATTACCCGAATAGACGATGGAAATCAACACCAGCTATCTTACGAAACCGCTGACATTTATCTCGCTCGCCGGATACTGTATATCGGCCAGTGCTTTGGATGCCGGGCAATTGCTGAATGAACAGCAACGGACGCAGCCACCTAATCAGCCGCAACTTAACGAAATAGAACGGCCTGCACAGGAATTAAAGTTTGACGACGTGCAGGCAACGGACAAAATCAAAATTAAAACCATCCGTTTTCAAGGTGCGGAACACTTAAACCTTGATCCGCAACTATCGCAATGGGTGGCCGAGGCGATAGGCAAAGAACTAAGTTTTGCCCAGCTGCAGCAACTTGCTGAACACGTCACCCGACAATTACGCAACTCTGGTTATCTGCTTTCTAAAGCGTATCTGCCCAAACAAGACGTCACAGAAGGCGAAATCCAAATCAATATCCTCCAAGGCCAGGTCGATAAAGACGGCTTGACTATCAAAGGCGACGGCTTACGAATAAATGAATTGCGCTTGCAAGATGTCTTGCAACAAAGCGTTAGGGCCGGACAAGCCTTACGTAAAGATGAATTGGAGCGCTCCTTACTGTTGATTAACGACATGCCCGGCCTAAATGCGCAGGCCAGCTTAGGCGGCGGCACTGCGGCGGGCACATCCAAAGTGACGGTGAACATTAAAGAGGGCTCTTTGTTAACAGGCGGTGTTTGGAGCGATAATTTCGGCAACCGATATGCCGGGACATGGCGCGGTAACGGCCTACTGAATATCAACGATCCGTTAAGAATTGGCGACCAGCTAAGGTTAACCATGACCGGCTCGGAAGGCACCATGTTAGGCAGCGCCCGCTATACCGTACCGCTAACGGCAAACGGTCTGGGCATGGATCTGCATTACAGCAATCTGCAATACCATTTGCTGGACGGCTATTTTCCAGGCGCAAAATTTGCCGGGGAAGCCAATACCGTTGGCACGGGCTTTAGTTATCCGTTTATCCGCAGTCGGCAACCTAGCCTATGGGGAAGTGTCGGCTTCGACCATCGTGCCCTGCGCGACAATTGGTCGACAGGAAACCTTAGCGACAGGCAAATCAATGAAGCACTTGTCAGCTTAACCGCGAATACCCTGGATAGTTGGTTTGGCGGCGGCATCAGCAACGGCCGCATCGGCATGGTGGCGGGCGATTTAGACCGTAGCGACAATGCCGACGACTTATACAACGATCTACAAGGTCCGAAAACCCAAGGCGGTTTTGCCAAATTCACCTATATCCTGGCGCGATTGCAAAAACTTAACGAGCAATTTTCTCTGTACGGCGCCCTTAACGGCCAGCAAGCCAACGGCAATCTCGATTCTTCCGAAAAATTTATTTTAGGCGGTCCGGCCGGGGTTAGGGCTTATCCAATAGGTGAAGCCAGCGGCGACCACGGCTGGGTGATCAACACCGAACTACGCTGGGATCTGCCATATGCCACGCCTATCGGCAAACTGCAAATGCTCAGTTTTATCGATACCGGGCACATCACCCTGCATGACCACGCCTGGGCAAACGCCATCAATAACCTTAGCGGAAAAAACAATTACCAACTATCGGGCGGCGGCATCAGCATAAACCTGACCCAATATAACCGCTATCAAATCAGCGGCACCTGGGCCGCGCCTATCGGCGGCAATCCCGGCCGCACCGGCAATGACCGCAGCACAGCCAAAGATGCCGACGAAAACCGTTTTTGGCTACAAGCCATGCTCTGGTTTTAAGCGCAATGCGCATCGAATATATAGTCCCCGCCCGGCAATCTTTGCACTAAAATGAACGAATAATCTGGTGTGTTGAGCGGCTACGCCAAGCCGCACAAATGTAGGAGTTCATGACATGAATCACCTGTACAGACTCATCTGGAATTCTACCCGCAGCACCTGGATGGTGGCACCTGAAACGGCCAAAACCCGCAGTAAATGCAGCTCAAGTAAACTGAAGCCGTTTATTTTTACCTTGGGCGGATTGCTCTATGGCGGATCTGCATTGGCTTTAGACGCCGACGCCCTGCCTGGCGGCGGCCAGATTACCGGCGGCAGCGGCCGGATCAGCCAAACCGGCAATCAAATAGTTGTCTATCAAGATACCGACCGGATGAGCGCCAACTGGGACAGCTTTGACATCGGCCAAAATGCCAGCGTGCAATTCCAACAGCCATCTACTTCCAACGTCGCCTTAAATCGCGTGGTAGGCCAAAATGCCTCGGACATCCAGGGCAAGCTTGATGCGAATGGTCAGGTATACCTGATTAACCCCAATGGCGTGGTGTTTGGCAAAACCGCCCAAGTTAATGTCGGCGGCTTGGTGGCTTCCACCCTAGCCATCAGCGATGCCGACTTCAACGCCGGCATCGCCCGTTTCCACGGCGACAGCCAAGCCAAAATAGACAACCAGGGCCAAATCGTCGCCAACCATGGTGTAATTGCGTTGATCGCCGACCATGTGGACAACAGCGGCAGTATCCAGGCCGTAAACGGCGACGTGGTCCTGGCGGCAGGCAAAAAAGTCAGCCTGGATTTTAATGGCGACGGCCTGATCCAAGTTGAAGTCGACGGCAGCGACGTCCAAGCCCAAATCAACAATCGCGGTCTGGTGCAAGCCGATGGTGCCGTGGTGATGACCGCCAAAGCCGCCGGCGAATTGATCAACAGCGTGGTCAACAATGACGGCATCGTTCAAGCCCAAGCTTTGCAACACAAAAATGGGCGCATCCTTTTGGAAGGCGACGAGGTCCGCAACAGCGGCGAATTGACCGCTAGCGCTGAAAACGGCCAAGCTGAAATCAACATATCCGCCACCGACAGCATCAGCCACACCGGTACAGCTAGCGCCGTTGGCGCACAAACCGGCATCATGCTGGACAGCGGCAATGCCGGCAACACCCGCATCGATGGCAGCCTGGTTGCCAACAATGCCAACGGCAAAGGCGGCGACATCACCATCTTGGGCAAGAACATCCAATTGCAGCAGCACAGCCAACTGCAAGCTAAAGGTACAACCGGCGGCGGCAAGGTCTTGGTCGGCGGCGATTGGCAAGGCAGCGGATCGCTTCATCAGGCCAACACCGTAAAAATGGCAGCGGATGCCACGATTGACGCCAGCGCCACGCAAACCGGTGACGGTGGCGAGGTAGTGTTGTGGTCGGATGTCCTCAGCGCCGGCTCGACCACTGATGTGGAGGGCACGGTGTTGGCGCTAGGCGCGGGTGGCGGTGTGGGCGGGCGCATCGAAACCTCTGGCCATGCCCTCAATGTCGAAGGTAGCCGGATCAATGCCGGCGAGGGCGGCCTGTGGCTGCTGGATCCCTACAACGTCACCATCAGCAATGCCGGAGCCGACACGAACGGCAGCGGTGTCAGCACCAGCGCCGGGGGCACCTGGACGCCTAACGCCAGCGGCTCCACCATCAGTAACACTACGCTCAACGCGGCGCTCAACAACAGCCAGAACGTCACCATCACCACCACGGGCGGAGGGGCTGAAGCGGGCGACATCACTGTCAACGGCGCCGTCAGCAAGACGGCGGGCAGCAACGCCACGCTGACGCTAGCCGCCGACCGCAACATTGTGCTCAACGCCGGCATCTCGGCAACCAGCAGCGCGCTGGCCACCACACTTACGGCCTCGACCGGATCGCTCAGCGGCAGCGGGGCCATCAACACCAACGGCGGCTTGCTAAGCATCCAACAGGCCACGGCAGGAACCCTGTCCGGCGTCATTTCCGGCACCGGCGCACTGACCAAGGATGGCGCGGGCACACTCACACTCAGCTCCACCAACACCTATACCGGTGCCACCACCCTCAATGCGGGCGGCCTCACCATCAGCCAGCCGAGCGTTACCACCATTACCAGCACCGCATTCAATGTCAATGGCCCTTCAACACTGACATTCAATTCGGCGGGGCGGCTGGATTTTAGCGCGAATACGCAGATATCCTTTGACTCGGTGGGCGGTGGAACGGTCGATATCACGGGCGGCTCGGTCGGCGGAGGTGTCACCATGACTCCTGGCAATCTCAACATCACCACCCATGGTGGCGCTCAGGATTTGATCAAAAGTAGCAGCGGGATTGGCATAAATATCGACATGCATACGCTGACTCTCGATGTCGCCGCTGCGGGCGGCGGTCTGGCTGTGAGCGCTTTGTTGTGGAATTCCGGTGCATTGGTGAAGACTGGTGCCGGCGCCGCCAGCCTAACCGGCATCAACACCTATACCGGCGCGACAACAGTCAACGCAGGCACGCTGCAAATCGCCGGCACCGGTTCGCTCAATGCCGGCAACTATGCCGGCAATATATCCATTGCCTCCGGCGCGACGTTCGACGAGGCCGCCTCCGTTGCGCAAACCTTATCCGGCGTGGTTTCCGGCCTGGGAACGTTGACCAAAAGCGGCAGCAACACCCTGACGATGAGCGGCGCCAACACATACAGCGGCGGCACAACCGTCAGCGGCGGCACGCTCAAGGCGGGGATCGGTACGAGCGGCAGCGTCACCAACGGCCCATTTGGCACCGGCGTGGTGACTGTCAACTCTGGCGCTGCGGTGGATGTCAATGGCAAAACCATTGCCAACGCCTTTTCGCTCAGCGGCACCGGCGTCAGCAGTAGCGGCGCCCTCTACAACTCAACCAACACCGCAGCGACCCTGGCCGGCGCGCTGACACTCAACGCCGATGCGTTGATCCAATCCACCGCAGGCGCTGCCCTGACCCTTGGCGGTGCGATCAACGGTGCCCATGCTTTGACCGTTACCACCGCCGGCACGACAGATGCCGCCTACACCCAAAGCGGCGTGCTCGGCGGCACCAGCCCGCTGACCGCCTATACCGCCAATGCAGGCACTGCGGCAATCTCCCTGAATAGCGCGAGTACCGTTGCCGGACCGATCAGTATCTCCGGCGGCACAGTCAACCTCAATGCTAATCTGGTCAGCACCGGCGGCGGCAGTGGCACGATCAGCCTGGTATCCAGCGACAGCATTTTAGGGGCCAGCGGTACGCAGATTGCCAGTAATGGCGGCAACATCGTGCTGTCGGCCAACAGCGATGGCAGCAACGGCGGCGCCATCATGCTGGACCGGGTCACGGTGGCCAGCAGCGGCGGTAACATCACCTTGGGCGGCGGCAGCGACGGCACCGGCTATGCAGAAGGGTCGAGCACCTCGTATGGCGCCGGCTCACAGCGAGGCATCTGGTTCAGCCAGGTGACGCTGAATGCGGCAGGCGGCGACATCGCGCTGCGCGGCAAAGGCTGGCAAGGCGGCTCGGGCGTTCTCTCGCAATACTCCATCGGGATCGATATTGCCGGTCCCGTAGGCGCCTCAACCATCGCGACCAGTGGCAGCGGCAGCATCCATCTGGATGGCATCGGCGGCAAAAACTATGACGGCGGCACGCATGGCGTTGGCGTCAATTTCTACAACGCCGGCGCCACCAATACCATCAGCACGCAGGGGGGTGACATCGTCATCACCGGCACCGCAGGAACCGGCAGCGCCCGTCTTCACGCAGGCGTGAACTTTGATGGCGGGCCGGTCAGCATCTTTTCAAGCAGCGGCAACATCGCGCTCACCGGGATAGGCAGCAGCGGTGACACCGGCCTCCTGAACAGCCTCAGCACCGTACGCATCGGCGGCAACGGCAGCACCGTCACGAGCGGGAACGTTTTGCTACAAACCGACGGGCTGGTCACTAACGGCGGCTACACCACCATTGTTGAGGGGACCGGCACCCTGACCATTGCCCCAGCAACGACCGGAGCCACAATCGGTCTGGCCGGCGGCAGCGGCGCGTTGCAATTAGCGGGCAGTTTGTTCAGCGGCGGCTCGCGGGTATTCCAAGACGGCTTTTCCAACATCACCATAGGCAACGCCACTAGCGGCAACATCATCGTCGGCGGCGCGCTGGTATTTACCGATTCGGCCAATCTCGTCACCGGCGGCGACCTCACTATCAACGCCGCCTCATCCATCAGCGACGGCCAGTCCGGCGGCACGCTGGCGCTGGCGGCGACCGGCAACTTCATTAACAACGGCGGTGCAACAGCGGTGCAGACTACCGACGCCGGTTCGACCGACCGCTGGATTGTTTACAGCGCCCGCCCCTCACTCGATACTTTCGGCAGCCTGAACAGCAGCAACAAGGCAATCTGGGGACGGACTTACGCCACGCTTGCACCTGCGAGCGTCGGCAGCGGCAATCGTTATGTGTTCGCTAATGCAGCGGACGCGACCATCACCGCGACCACCACCGACGCCACCGCCAAGGTCTATGGGCAGACGGTGAACGTCTCCGGCAACGTAGGCTATACAGGCCTCGCACTGTCGAGCGCGGCGACCTACGGCAACCTCTACCTCGACAACGTGATCGGCGATGCCCTGAGCACACTACCTACGGTGAGTTCCACCGGCACGGTCAATACCGCCGACGTGGGCAGCTACGCGATCACCGCCGCCGCCGGCGTCGCCAACAGCGGCTACAGCATCGCCTACGTCAATAGCGGTACGCTGGACATCACGCCTAAGGCGCTGACGGTGACCTACAACGGTATAAACAAGGTCTATGACGGCAACACCCGTGCAACTGTCACGACTGGTGACAACCGCATCAGCGGCGACGCACTGACGATAAACTGGACTGCGGCATTTCAAGATAAAAATGTCGCTACCGGTAAACAAATCGACGTGACGGGCGTGAGCCTGAGTGGCGGAGATGCCGGCAACTACACCGTAGCCACCACCGGAATTACGAGTGCCGATATTACCCGACTCGATACCGTAACCTGGATTGGCGGCAGCACCGGCAACTGGTTTGATCCAGCCAACTGGGCTGGCGCGGCGGTGCCGGATTTCTCAAACGTCGCCAACGTCCTGATCCCTAGCGGCGTGACCGTCACTTTTGACAATACCCAAGTAGTCAGCCCGGCGGCAAACGGCACTGTCAATGTTGACGGTATCGGCTCCGCAGGCAGCCTCAGCATAAGCAACGGCACATTGAATGTCGGCAATGGCGGCCTCAGCCTGACCGACTATACCCAAACCGGCGGCGACCTGACCGACGCGGGTTCGTTCACCGTCACCCATGATTTCAACCAAACGGGCAGCGGCACGTTGACCGTAAGCGGCGACACCTACATTACCGACAGCAACGGCGGAGTGATGCTGGGTAACTTGACCAGCCTTGGGGCCTTGACCATCAACAGCACCGATGGCGGCATCAGCCAACACGCTGGTACCGGTGTTGTTAACTATGGCACGACCGCTCTCTCTGCACAACAAGGCCAGCAGCCGGCCGATATTATTTTGGTCAACCCCGGCAATAACTTCGTTAACGTGATTGCCAGAGGTAGACGTCTGGACTTGGCCGACGTGGATGGCTTTAAGCTGGGTCAACTCAATGCAGTCAATTTTGCCACGCTGTTTGGAGGCACAGCCTTGCTGGATAATCAAGTGGAGGCCGTCCGTAGCAGTATTATCGTACCGCCAGTTAGTGACTACATCGCTATCATGCCAACCAGCGCCTTAAGGCAAAGTGCGGAATTAATCACCATAGACCCTGCCCAGGCATTGCCAGGTTTGGCGAATGACGTCATTTTCTTAGGCACGCCAGACAGCTCTGCACTTGTTTCTTTCACTACCAGTGCGCAAGGCTTGACACTAGCATCGCCGGAAACGGGCACACCGGAGCCGGAGACCACAAGAGTTAACTTGTCGGTTGATATTTTTAACGACTTGGGCACCAGTCAACGGCTGAATTGCACCCTGGCGGATTACAAAGGCGTCTTAACCATCCATAAGCTGGAAGCCGCCAGCAAGCCAACAACGATGCATAGCGATGCCATGGTCAGCCAGACGAGTACTGCCACCATCCAACTGGCGGGTGATCATCAGCTTGAATTGAAAATCAGCTTGACCGGGGACGATGCCTTGTCTATGCAACTGGCAAATAGTTCGGCAGAATTAAGCCGTGAACAGATTATTTTATTGGGTTTGGCCGCAGCTAAGCAGAGTTTCCATAAGACCATTGCCGATTTTTCCGGACTGGCGATTTATCTTGGCACATCCGAAGAAACTCGCTTTTGATTGGCACAATGGTTTCAGCGCTTCGGCCCAGGCGATACGGCGCGCGCCGTAACATTCCAGCTCGCTATGGAAAATAGCCGGATTTTGGCCCGTGAGGCAAGCATAGGCTCGCAAGCACCACCCCATTAGTGCCTTGCGAAATTTTGAATGAGATAACGGGAGCAGCTAACCGTTGAGGCAGGCCTTATTTAGCGGACTAATAAGCCAGCAAATTCACCAAAATCTGTTGGTAAATCCGGCTTAAAACTTCCAACTCGTCCAGACCGATATGTTCGTTAACCTTATGGATGCTGGCGTTCAAGGGTCCCAGCTCGATGACTTGCGCACCGGTCGGCGCGATGAAACGACCGTCGGAGGTACCGCCGCCGGTATCGTCCAAAGTCTGGAATCCGCAGACGCTTTCGATCGCCGCATGGGTAGCGTCGATTAATTCGCCTTGCGAGGTCAGGAATGGATTGCCGGACAAGCGCCATTGCAGATCGTATTTAAAGCCGTGTTTGTCCAGAATTGTCTCGGTGCGCGCCTTGATGGTGGCTTCGTCTAATTCGGTACAAAAACGCAGATTAAACTGCACTTCCACTTGGCTGGGAATGATGTTTTCCGCGCCGGTGCCGCCGTTGATGTTCGATACCTGCAAGCGGGTCGGCGGGAAAAATTGATTGCCGTGATCCCACACTTCTTCAGTCAATTCCTGCAAGGCCGGCGCGAAAGTGTGAATCGGATTTTCCGCCAATTCCGGATACGCCACGTGACCTTGAATCCCCAGCACGGTCAGCTTGGCGCATAAGGAGCCGCGCCGACCGACGCGAATCACGTCGCCGATTTTTTGGTCGCTGGACGGCTCGCCGACCAGGCACCAATCGATCTTTTCACCACGTTGTTCCAGCACCTCGACAACCTTGACGACACCGTGGGTGGCAATGCCTTCCTCGTCGCTGGTCATCATGATGGCTATCGAGCCTTTATGCTGCGGATGTTCCGCCACAAAGCGCTCCACAGCGGTGACAAACGCGGCAATGCCGCCTTTCATGTCCGCCGCGCCACGGCCGTAAAGCTTGCCGTCGCGGATGGTTGGTTCGAACGGCGGCGAATCCCAAGCCGTCAAGGGCCCGGTTGGCACCACATCGGTGTGCCCCAGAAACACGAACAGCGGCGATAGTTGCCCCTTACGCAGCCATAGGTTTTGGGTATCGGCAAAGTGCAGTCGCTCGTCAATAAAGCCAAGCTTGGTCAAACGCTCCGCCAGCAGATCCTGACAGCCGGCGTCTTGGGGGGTCACCGACTCGCGACGAATCAGGTCTTCTAACAGGGAAAGGGTTTCGCTCATGATTCGGTCGGATACTGATCGGGGTTAAAGCCGACGATCAGTTGCTGTCCATTATCCAGAATCGGGCGCTTGATCAAGGTCGGCACAGCCAGCATGAGTTGCATGGCTTTGTCGGGAGTTAAATCGGATTTTTGGGCGTCGTCCAACTGGCGCCAGCTGGTACTGCGCTGGTTAAGCACGGCATCCACGCCCAGCGCATCGACAAAACCTTGCAGCAAAGCCGCATCCAGTCCATCGATTCGATAGTCGTGGAAGCGGTAGGCAATTTGCCGCGCTTCCAGCCAAGTCCGCGCCTTTTTGACGCTATCGCAGTTTTTGATGCCGTAAACTACGATCATGCAGTATTAGCCTTCTTCGCCGGCCAACAATTCTTCGATGCTGGGCAGCAATTCGTCGGCTTTGGCGCGCGCTTTGTATACATCGACGAATTCCATGAAAGCTTGCTCCAAATCCTCCAGCACTTCTTCCTCGTCGGTCACTTCGTCTTCCGGGATCTCTCCGGATTCCAGATAATCTTTTTGGATAGCGATCTCGCCGTTCAAGGACAGCAGGGCAAGGATTAGGGCATTATTAGAAATATTTTCTGGCATGATGTGCTCGCAGGTTAAGATTGAAGAGAAAAACGGGGCCGGCAAAGCGGCGTTAAAATCAGGTGCGCGGATGCAGCGTATCGAAAGGGTTCGCATTCATGCTGTCTGGCCTCCTTGGAACTAATACAAACATTGTAACGCATAGCGGCTAATCCTTGCCATGCGTTAACGCACCGCCTCGAACAGCATTCAACCGCCTGGCTTTCCCTTTTTGTGACTCGCAAGCGCTAGCTTACCAGCTCCATTTTCAAATACATCGGTCGGCTCCGAAAATTCACAACCGGACAAAGCCCGCCACCTCAACACTTTCAGCGGGCGAGGTTGATTGACCCAATTAGCTAATCAATCTAAGCGCTTAAAGCCGTTTCAACTGTATGCGCGTTGTTAACGCCGGCAGCCAACTTCTGCTTGAAAAATGCAGACAGGCCAGGTTTTTCGAAGTAACAGTCACTTGCCAATGCTCGTCTCGAAAAAAAGTAAGCTTTAAATTGACATTGTCCAGCACCAACACCTCATCAAGCCAAAACGAGCCGTAGGGGACGCCAAGCGAACGTACCGCCAAGACATTGAGCTGGCTACCCAACAAGATTATCTCCGTAGCTTCTTCAAACGGGCAATCCCAATCGCAAATTAACAAATACTCATCGGCCGAGGTTTTAAATTGATGCAACAGCCGGTAGCCGGGCACATAACTTGAAGTAGCTAAACCGTTTATCAGCAATTGCGTGCGCAGTGGCCAGTCTTGATATTCTCCGGCATGACTTTTCAAGGAAAAAATTTCAATTGCCTGCATCAAATCGACCTGGAAAAAACGAGTTTGCGAATTGATTTTCTGATAGTCGATAGTCTAACAAATTGGCGCTAATTTTTAGTCTATTGGATACATCGCTTTGCCGACACCTCGGCAAGGCACACCGAAATCCGCCATTTTCTCAGCCCCGTTGTTTACAATAGCCGCCAAAGCGTTTTTTTAACCGAGCAACCCGCTCAATGCAGCTCACTTGCTACACATGCAACGGAGCTCGCCGCACCCCACACCGTAAAACCATTCAAGTACAGGATACATTTTCCCAAATGAAATTCACCGACACAGGTACCTTAATCAATTGGCAATTAGACGACATCAATATTATCCATCCGTTACACGACAAACAAGATGGCGGTTCGCGCGGCGGCGTCTACCTGTGCATCCCCAATTTTGAAGAATTATCGCCGCCTTTCGCGCTTAAACACGGCGAATATCGCATAACGCCCTGTGACAGCGATTTACCGCATCAAAAAAACCTGTCCGCGCCAGCCGATGTGAATTGGGGCTCCGTCGAAGTGATTACCGACTGGCAAGAGCTGACAGAAGCCAACAGCAAAACCCTGACCGTCAGCACCCGGATTCGCGCGGTGTCGGAGACCGCCTTGGTACGACCAGGTTTTCACCCGTATTTCTCGGTGACGCCGAACAGTGTTCTCGACATCGAGGGCACACGGGTCGATGTGTCTGCTCTGCCGCATGACAGCATGCGACCTTATCCGGTGGTATCGCCGAGCGACCCGGTCAAACTGAGTACAGAAGAATTTACCGCAACTATGACCTGCGAGATCAACCCTGTCACGCAGCCAATCGCAATGGCATTTGGGGTCTGGAGCGATAAAAAAGCGGAGTATGTCTGTATCGAGCCGGTCATCGGCAAACAACCCGGCCCGGACGGCCTGCCTACACCGTTGACCTTGCAACAGGATGAGGAGTTGGTGATGGTGTTTACGATTCGGGCAGAGAGATTGAAGTGCGCAGGCACATTGCCAAATTCTAATTAGCGCTACAGCGTCGCCGGTCGAACAAACTAAAAAAACGAGCGTATAAACATTAGCGCGACAGCAGAAAGCAGTGTCGATAAGGCTGCAATTGCCATGCTGGGTTTGAAGTCCAGACCAAGGCTTATCTTGTACCCCAGCGCATAGGCTGCAAAAAAGCCTAATGAAAAAATGAGTGAACCCACGCCAGAAAACTCAATAGTAGTCCCAGTGCCGGCTAGAGAAGAAACTAACCAAAGGACTGCGAGAATGGGGAGAATCAATGAAAGAGCAACTGCTTTAAAGGCTTCACCAAAAGAAATATCGAACCCTGTCATCAATTTTGTACTGTAGCGGACAACAGTAGGTATCAGAATCAGGATGGAGCCGGTGATTAACGTCACATTTAGGGGCGCCCAAATTATGAAAATTAAACCTGCAAGCGTGAGTAACAAATAAAACATGGGAATCCTTTAATTTGTCAGAGTATTAGTGTCATGTAAGCCGGCATGTACTTCGAGAGTAACTTAGCCGCATGAAATACTAGCGCTTATTTTCCGTCCCATTAAATTTTCTTCCTGCGGCCATATTGCGCGGCAGAGACTGGTCCACCGCGCAACAAATCAAGAATCAATCCCGCAACAACTCGTTAATCCCGGTTTTGCTACGAGTTTTCTCGTCAACTTGCTTGATAATCACCGCGCAATACAGGCTGTGGCTGCCGTCTTTGGATGGCAAGTTGCCGGAGACGACTACGGAACCGGCCGGGATGCGACCGTAGGTCACTTCGCCGGTCATGCGGTTGAAGATCTTGGTGCTTTGGCCGATGTAGACGCCCATCGACACCACACAGTTGTCTTCGACGATGACGCCTTCGACGATTTCGGAGCGGGCGCCGATGAAGCAGTTGTCGCCGATGATGGTGGGATTGGCTTGCAGCGGTTCCAGTACGCCGCCGATACCCACGCCGCCGGACAAATGCACGTTTTTACCGATTTGCGCGCAAGAGCCCACGGTTACCCAGGTGTCGACCATCGTGCCGCTGTCGACGTAAGCGCCGATGTTGACATAAGACGGCATCAAGATCGCGCCGGGCGCAATGTAGGAACCGTAACGGGCTACCGCATTTGGCACTACACGAACGCCAGCTTGAGCAAAATCGGCTTCGCTGTATTGACCATATTTGGTCGGTACTTTGTCGTAATAACGCACATCGCCGCTCTCGATGACTTTGTTTTCGTTGATGCGGAACGACAGCAACACGGCTTTTTTCAGCCACTGATTGGTCACCCAATCGCCGTCTTTTTTCTCGGCGACGCGAGCTTCGCCTTTGTCGAGCATATTCAAGACTTCGGCGACCGCGTTGCGAACTTCAGTAGAGACAGTGGACGGGCTGATTTCGGCGCGGTTTTCAAACGCGTCGTTAATGATGGTTTCCAGATTTGACATGATTTCTCGGGGTTAAGTTGAAATAATGTAGGCTGGGTAGAAGCGATAGCGTAAACCCAGCTTGAAGCTCTCCACGCTGGGTTTCGCTACGCTCTACCCAGCCTACGAAAGACTATTGATAAAGGTTTTAATCCGCTGCGCGGCCTCGACACATTCCTCGATCGGCGCAACCAAGGCAATGCGCACATGGTTAGCGCCGGGGTTTATGCCGCCGCTATCGCGCGACAGATAACTACCCGGCAACACGGTAATGTTTTGCTGGGCAAATAATTGTTTAGCAAACTCAGCGTCATCAATCGGCGTCTTCAGCCAAATATAAAAACTGGCCGGCGGCCGGCTGATTTCGCAGACGTCCTGCAAAATGTCGATAAAGGCCGAGAACTTTTCCCGGTACAACTGGCGATTGTGCTTGACGTGCTCCTCGTCGTTCCAGGCGGCGATACTGGCATGCTGGGTCGGCACTGGCATGGGGCAACCGTGATACGTTCGATACTTGAAATACTGCTTCAACACTTCGGCATCGCCGGCCACGAAACCGGAACGCAAGCCGGGCGCGTTGGAACGCTTGGACAAACTTTGAAAGATCACGCAGCGTTTGAAATCGGTGTTGCCAGCCTGATAAGCGCTTTGCAACAAGCCTTGCGGCGGATTGGCTTCGTCATCGTAGAGTTCGGTATAACACTCGTCAGAAGCGATGACGAAATCGTACTTTTCAGCCAAGGCCAACAATTTCAAATGCTCGGCTGGCGACAGCACTGTGCCGGTCGGATTGCCGGGCGAGCAAATAAAGATCAACTGGCAACGTTGCCAGATGGCTTCCGGCACGCTGTCGAAATCCGGCAGGTAGCCATTTTCTTCCGTCGTGTTCAGATAATAAAGTTCGGCACCGGCCAACAAAGCCGCACCTTCGTAAATCTGATAAAACGGATTGGGCATGATCACCACCGGCTTGTCGACGGGATCGACCACGGCTTGCGCCAGCGAAAACAAGGCTTCGCGGGTGCCGTTGACCGGCAG
This sequence comes from Methylomonas albis, assembly GCF_014850955.1. Lineage (NCBI taxonomy): Bacteria > Pseudomonadati > Pseudomonadota > Gammaproteobacteria > Methylococcales > Methylococcaceae > Methylomonas > Methylomonas albis. The sequence goes on along the minus strand of NZ_JACXSS010000001.1, from coordinate 465,788 downwards.
CACCTGGGTCTCGGCATCGACACCACCAACAGGAATACCAAAACGACGGCAAGTCCAGTCGGCTATGGCCTGGCGCAGTTCCGGCAAGCCTTTAGTGGTGGGATACTGGGTCAAACCGTGCAAGTGCTGGAGCAAGGCTTCCTGGATGAAGTGCGGGGTGGTGTGTTTCGGTTCACCGATCGACAGCGCGATATGCGCTTTGTCGGTCGGCGGCGTTATGCCTTGTTTCAGCGTAGCAAGCTTTTCAAACGGGTACGGATGCAGTTGAGATAAATGCGGATTCATTATTTAGTGCAACGCGGTTGTCTGCCGGCACCCCAGGCTTGTTGCTGTAGCTGGACGGCTTTACTCATATTTTGATTCAAATTATCGATACGGCTACCATGCGAGGGATGGGTAGACATAAACTCGATAGGCTGGCCGCCTTGTGAGGCTTTGTCCATTTTCAACCATAAATTAACGCTCTGGCGCGGATCGAAACCAGCTTTGGCCATTAAATCCAAGCCAATGGTGTCGGCTTCGGTCTCGTGAACCCGGCTAAACGGCAAAATCACCCCATATTGCGCACCTACACCCAACAAGCCCAATGCGGTTTGACCCAACGCGGTTTGCGGCTGGGAAACGGCTTGCACCATCGACAAACCGGTGCTGACGGCGGTTTCCTGCGATAAACGTTCGTTACTGTGACGCGCCAATACGTGACCCACTTCGTGGCCGATGACAGCCGCCAGTTGATCCTGGTTATCCACCAGATTGATCAGACCGGTGTGCACGCCTATTTTATTGCCGGGTAACGCGAAAGCATTCAGGGTCTCGTCTTCGAATACCACGACCTCCCACTGGCCGCCGGTCTGCTGGGTAATGGCCTGAGCAACGCAACTGGCAAACTGACTGTAACGACTGTTTTGACTGATGGGGTTTTTACTTTTCATGTCACTAAAGGACTGCAAACCCATTTGATCGACCTGATTATCCGACATGTAAATAAACTGCGAGCGACCAGTCGGACTGGTAGCGCAAGCGTTCAACAATAGGGAAACAGCCGCAGAAAGAAGGAGTTTTTTCAACATGGCGATAACATCCGCAAGGAAAAGAAGCGGCATTTTAGCTTAACTTGTCGGCCGGAGTTAAAAGCTTTTTGATGGGTCCACCCGGCCAACTCAGACCATACGGACAAGAGTGAACTTAGGCTATTTGTAGATTTGCGCTAAGCAGGATAGACGCCACCCAACGACCATGTCTATGCAAAAACCGCGTGAACATCCTTGATAGCGAATCCCGCAGGCATAAAACCTCAGGGGCTTGTGGGGGGTTCTAACCATTGCAAAAGCTGCTGCAAACAAAACAGCGTCGCCTGCTGCCTTATCGACTGTCTGTCGCCGCTGAATTGTTTTTGCAAGCAAACGCCTACAGCGCCGCGTGCTTGCCAAGCAATAAATACGGTTCCCACCGGCTTTGTCGGCGTACCTCCATCCGGCCCGGCAATGCCGGTGACGGCTAGGGCCACATCGGCATGGCTATGCGTCAAAGCGCCGGCCACCATTTCCAAAGCAGCCTCTTCGCTGACCGCGCCCACTTTCGCCAAGGTCTCCGGCTTAACGCCCAGCATGTCGATTTTGGCGTCATTACTGTAGGTGACGAAACCGCGATCAAACCAGCCGGAACTGCCCGGCACGTCGGTAATGGCCTTGGCTATGCCCCCGCCCGTGCATGATTCCGCCAGGGCTAGGCGTAAATCCAGCGTTTTTAAACGGGTACCGAGCGCTTCGGCGAGTAGATAAATTGGATCATGCATGGCAATCCGATTAGCTGATACGGCATAAAGCCGAGAAGGGGTTTTGTTGCAGCAGATAGGTCATCGCTGCAACAAACGGACAAAGTTACTTGGGTAGCTTGGAAATTTCCGAGACTTTTTCGAAATCGGCGCCAACGCTGATGATAAAACTGGTGACTTGCTCGATACTCATGTCCGACTTGATCACTTTCGATTCGTGGATAATCACCGCAAAACCCGAGGTGGGATTGGGCGATGTCGGCACAAACAACACATAACGGTCTTCGGTCTTGTTGGTGACATAGGCCGGCACCCAAATGCCATCCTTGGGATATTCGATATAAACCACTTCGCGCGGCTCTTGCAGCTGATGCCCGGCGATCATATTCACCAGTTTTTTGGTGACGCGATAAATGGTGCTCAACAAGGGAATACGCTCGACCAGGTGTTCAAACATCGCGATGATGGAAAACCGGCCCATGCTCACCCGACCTCCCACATAGGTAATGGTCGCGAAGCTGGCGGCAAACAACAAAAATGTCACCAGATAATTATCGGAATAACCGTAAACGAATTGAAACAAATCGGTCAGTCGGTCTTTCACGAACAACACGATTTGTACAATCACCATAATCGGTATAAACGCCAGAATGCCGATCAGGGTGTGATTAAGGATTTTCTTCATGATGCGCCTACCTTTTTAGTTATAGTTGTTAAGAAACCAGGTTTTATCAGAGTTATGCCGGTTAAGGAAGCCTAAACGTAATCGGCGCATTCGAAAGTACCTCACTGTACTCAAGGTAACATTTTGTATAGGCCGCGCGTGGCGATGGCCATAACCGGTAACAGTAAGCCGGTCAAGCACAACAACGAGCTTAACGTGTTTTCACTGGCACTGGCATCCCAAATAGTCAGCGAACTGTTCAAGGAGATATTGGACGGCGCCAAAAACGGAAACATGGAAACACCCATGGTCAGAATTACCATAACCACCATCACGGCACTGGCCAGTAGCGCCCAATAAGCCTTATCCAGACGGGACAGCACCAACGCGGCTATCCCGCAAACAAAGGCCAACGCCGGCAACGCCCACAAGGCCGGCTCGTGCTCGTAATTGTCCAACCACAAACCATCGCCGCGCTTCACAAATTTGGTCAAGGGATTGGAAACGCCATTCGGCAGAATGTCGGTACTGACGTGATAGCCTTCCAGATGGGTAATCCAGCCACCCGCCAAGGCAAACAACACTAAAAAACCAATGCCAGTGGACATCGCGAGGGCTTTGCTACGCTGATAAAGGTCGTCTTGGGTATGCGTTTGCAAATAAATAGCGCCATGCGTTGTCAATAATGCCACGCAGGTAGCGCCAACCAGTGATGCAAACGGACTGAATAGACCGGAAAAACTACCCAGAAAGGCAATATGCATGTCGCTGGCCAAATGAAAAGGCACGCCTTTTAACAGATTGCCAACCATCACGCCCAGCAATGCCGCAGGCAGCAAACCACTAATAAACAAGGCTTTATCCCATTTTTCCAGCCAGGTCTCGGGGCCAATACTCGCTCTGAAATATAAGCCGAAAGGCCGTACAAACAGCGACAGCAGCGTCAATAACAATAAAGACTGAAAACTGGCAAAGCTCGCCGCATACACCGTCGGCCAACCGGCAAACAACACTCCCACACTTACCAGCAGCCAAACCTGATTGCCTGTACTGGTGGGCGCCAATCTGGCAACTAGACCGGCGCGCTGCGGTTCGGAGGCATTTAAAAACGGTAGCAGTATGCTGACGCCGATTTCGATACCGCTGCTCAGTGCAAAACCGATGACAAACAAGCCCAACACGCCCCAACAGACCAGACGCAGCATTTCATAATCAAGCCACATAACTTGGCTCCTGCTCAATCGGCAACACGTCGGCGCTGCCTTGCTCGATAAATTTTAAAGTTAACATCACTGCCAAGGCCAACAGCCCGGCATACGCCACAGCGTAAGCGGCAAGACTGATGATTAAGTCAATGTTGCTCAGCGTGGATACACCTTGCCAGGTGGGTAAAATGTCCGCGACCAGCCAAGGCTGCCGGCCAAATTCCGAGATAAACCAGCCACTAGCACTCGCCAACCACGGTAAAGGTAAGGCATAAAGACTGACTTTAAATAACCAGGCATGGCGCCAACCGATAATATTGACGGCATTCGCCGCTGCAAACAGAACCAACAGCAAAACACCAGCGGCGATCATCAGCCTATATCCCCCATATAGTGGAGTGGAAGCCGGCACGCTGGCGTGCACGGCTTGTTCTATCTGCCCCGGACTGGCATCGGTCACGCTCTCTCGCCAACGTTTCAGCAATAAGGCATATCCCAAATCGATTTTGGCAGCGGCAAACGCCGCCAGCAATTCCGGTTCCTTTTTGTCATCGCGCAATTCTTGCAGCAAGGCATAGGCTTTTACGCCATTGCCGATGCGCTGGCGATTTTGTTCCACAGCCGCATCATTGGGCAGACCGTTAATTGCCGCCAGCTTGTTATGCTGCATAACGCCGGAGCCATAAACGCTGGAATCACCTATCGCCATGGTGGCAATCACCGTCACCAAACCGAATACGGCCGCAATACGGTAAGAACGCCGCGCCAATTCGGTTTCGCGCTGCTTGAGTAAGTAGTAAGCACTGATAGCCAACACAAAACCAGCAGCCACTACATAACTGGCCAGCAAGCTATGCACAAATTTCGCCCACGCCAAAGGATTGCTCAGCACCTGAGACAAATCGATCAACTCCAGCCGCAGTGTTTGGGTGTTTAACTCCGCACCCAGCGGATTTTGCATCCAGCCGCTGGCCAGCAGAAAACCGAATAAACTCAAATGACAGCCGATAGCGATTAGCCAGGTGACACAAAGGTGCGCCCCCTTGCCCAAGCACTGCCAACCAAACAAAAACCAGCCCAACCCATTGGCGGCTATAAATAAGCCGGCAAAACCCAGCAATAAAGGGATGGCAAATACGTCGCCGACATAATGCGAAAAATACGACCAATTGGCACCGAATTGACAGGCTATCGCCAGAGAAGAAGCGATGCTCAAGCCAAAACCGATGGCGAACAGTTTGCCCCAAAACTGCGCCATCCGCTGGTGGATACCCTGCCCGCTGACGACAAACCAGGATTCCATGCCTGCCAACAATAGCGACAAACCCAGCGTCAACGGTACGACTAGAAAATATTGCACAGCATGCAGCGCAAACTGCGCCCGCGATAACGCAACAACCGTTTCGGAAATCATCCCCACTCCTCGGTCAAGCTCAAAATGCCGGCAATTATAGAGTTATCCGCTTGCTTGTCTGCGATTTTCTCGACTGCCTCGCATTAAATCCGCTGTGAAAAACTGGAGAATGCAGACTACTGCTATACACTTTTCTTTCACCTACACAGATAGCAAATCCTCATGGGCCATACTCCGCGCTGTATCGTTGGACTAAAAATCGTTGGCATAGCCCTTTTGTACGCGCTGTTGGCCAAACTGGTACTGGCTTTTTTTTCCGACAACGGCAACGTCACGCTGGTTTGGTTTCCTGCCGGCCTGGGTATGGCCACCTTTCTGTTAGGCGGTAAGCGCTATTGGCCGGGTGTGTTTATTGGCGCATTTGTTGGCGGTATGCTGGTCGACGACGCCTGGCTAATTTCGGTCTGTATCGCTATCGGCAATACCCTGGAACCCTGGATTGGCGCCTGGTTACTACTCGGCAACCCGAATTTCTCCTTATCGCTACGTCAGCCTCGCGATTTTGCCTGGCTGACGCTGATAGGCATCATCACCGCCTGTTTCAGTGCGCTGATCGGCCCCATGACCTTGCTTTTAAACAAGTATCTGCCACCGGAAGCTTTACTGCCCAGCATGCTGCACTGGTGGATGGCCGACGTCTTGGGCATTGCCTTGGTCACGCCTTTGATTTTGGTCTGGCGAAACAGGCCGAAGAACTGGTTCGCCCCCAAACGCTTGTTGGAAACACTAGCGTTTTTAGGACTAAGTTTTCTGAGCGGCCAAGCAGTGTTTTTAAGCTGGTTTCCAAACCTGCTGAGCGTTTACGGCCAAGCCTATTGGGCCTTCCTGTTTATCGTATGGGCCGCGGTCAGATTCGGCCGTCACGGCGTATTGCTATTAATTACAATGACGGCCATTCAATCCCTGTGGGGCTTGCTGCATCAGTTAGGCCCATTTGCTACCGAAAACCTACAAAGCGGCCTACTAAATATCTGGTTTTATCTGTCCATCCTGGCGAGTGTCGGCTTACCGCTGGCCCTGACCTTATTCCATCAACAACAAACTAACCAAGCATTACAGCAGAGCGAAGCCCGCTTGAGTTTTGCATTGGAAACCATAGGCACCGGCGCTTGGGATCTGGATTTACAAGACTATTCGGTGCAACGCACAAACATACACGATCAAATATTCGGCTACAGCCAGCTGTTGCCGCAATGGACTTACCACACTTTTCTCGGCCATGTCGTACCGGAACATCGCGACATGGTCAATGCCGGTTTCCACACAGCGCGCGCCGCTCACAGCAATTGGGATTTCGAATGCCGCATTCGTCGAATCGACGGTGAAATCCGCTGGATTCGCGGCTCCGGTTGTCATCAGCTCGGCAACAGCACGCGCATGGCAGGCATTCTGCAAGACATCACCGAATACAAATTGGCCGACGAAGATGGGCAACTAGGCATGTTGTTTTATCAGAATTGCAACGAAGCGATGATGATCACCGACGCAGACGCCACCATCGTCTCGATTAACCCGGCATTCAGCCGCATTACCGGCTACCCCGCCGAGGACGTGATAGGCAAGAACGCCAGCATATTGGGCTCGGGCCGCCAGGACGAAAGTTTTTTCGAAGCCATGTGGCAAACCATCAATACCGTGGGGCAGTGGCAAGGCGAAATCTGGAATCGACGCCAAAACGGCGAACTGTATGTCGAGCAACTCAGCATCAACACCATTTTCGACAGCAACGGTATACCGCTGCGGCGCATTGGCCTGTTTTTCGATATTACTCAGCGCAAGCTGGGTGAGGAACAGCTGTGGAAACAAGCTAATCTTGATCCGCTAACCGGTATCGGCAATCGCCGCCTGTTTTACGACAGACTGGAGCAAGACATTAAAAAAGCGCAGCGCGGCGGCTGGTTCTTGGCACTGCTGGTGATAGACATCGAACACTTCAAAGAGATAAACGAACGCTTCGGCTATGCGAACGGTGATTGCATTTTGCAGGAAGCAGCGCAAAGGGTGCTGGCTAATGTGCGGGAAACCGATTTAGTCGCGCGGATGGATGGTGCGGCGTTTGCGATTATTCTGACCGAGCTGGAAAAAATCGGCAGCGTGGAGCGCATCGCGAAACTAATTATTCATAAACTCACCGAACCGTTTGCGCTGGAAGACGACATAGCCCAACTCAATTGCCGTATCGGTATCGCTATTTACCCTGATGATGCGGATACTACCGAAGTGCTGAAGCAATCGGCGATGGACGCCGCCAAAAAATGCGCGTCGCAAAGTTACAGATTCGCCAATCCGCCTACCGAACTCTAGCCGCCCCTCAGCACACACGTTGCCGCGGAAACACGCAGCGGAATTTGCTGCCTTTGCCCAGCTGACTTTCGATATCCAGCTTGGCATCATGCCTGACCAGCACATGCTTCACTATGGCCAAGCCCAGCCCCGTACCGGCGATTTTTTGATTGCGTTTAACTTCCGCGCGATAAAAGCGCTCGGTAATCCTGGGAATATCCACGCTGGCGATCCCATCGCCAAAGTCTTCCACCTCAAAATAAACGCTGCCATCCGGCTTACCGCGCCAACTCACTTTAACCGGCGAATCAGGCTGCGAATATTTCATTGCATTAACTAACAGATTACTGAACGCGCTGCGTAATTCCTCCATATCGCCACGCAGATTGGCTTGGCTGTCCACAATCAGCTCGACCCGGCGCTCGTCTCTTTCCAGTAGATCGCTTTCCTGACAAACCTGCGCCAGCAAGTCCTTTATCAGCACACATTCGAATTTTTTGGCCTTGCTTTCCAGGCGCGCCAGCAGCAGCAGATCGTCTATCAATACCTGCATGCGCTCGGTTTGCGCGGCCATGTTTTGGAAGGACCGCGTATAAGGACTATTGCCCTCATCCATTTCCTGCAGCGTTTCCAGATAGCCGCGCAGTACGGTGATCGGGGTGCGTAATTCATGGGAAACGTTAGCAACAAAATCGGTACGCATCCGCTCGATATTCTTTAGATGCGTCACATCCTGAGCCATTAACAAGCGCAGACCGACGCCATACGGAACGATGCCGATTTGCAAGAACATGTTTTCGTTGACCGGTGACGGGATACAGATTTTGTTATGGTAGTCCTGATCTTTCAGGTATTGAACGAATAGTGGATGACGCACCAGATTGGGAATTCGCTGGCCGTTATCCGACCTTTTCAGACCCAAAAAATCGTGGGCAACTTTATTGCTCCACTCAATCTCGCCGTAAACGCCCAACACCACAATCGCATCGGGTAAGGCGCTGGTAGACTTGCGAAAGCTATCCAGCATCTTGCCCAGCTTTTTCTTGCGGCGTTTCTGACTTTTACGGATTTTATACAGATGATAGTAAATATCTCCCCAGATCCCTTTAAAATCCGGCCGTTCACCAATCCCGCCCTGGCTCAGCCAACGCTCCAGCTTATTAACGCTGATGGTCTGCCTGATATACAGAAATAGCGTAATCGCCAATAAAAAATAACTGAAGTGCCCGACAAAAAAACTCAGCAGTACAGCCGGTATCAGTACAGCAACAGCGATATTTATTTCCCTCTGCCAACGCTGCATGAATAATCAGTTTGCCATCGAAAAGCGGTACCCGAAACCGCGTACGGTCTGAATCAGCTCCTCTCGACCGTATGTAGCCAGAATTTTGCGCAAACGGCGAATGTGCACATCGACGGTACGTTCCTCGATATACACGCTACGACCCCAGACCTGATCCAACAGATGGGTGCGACTGTAGACCTTATCGGGATTGGTCATAAAAAACTGCATTAATCTAAACTCGGTGGGACTGACTTCCAGACTGCGCCCGGCGATAGTCAGTTTATGTTGCTCGGCATCCAGAGTCAGGTCGCCGACACTAAGCTGGCCGGATTCCGATAGTTTGCCGCTGCGGCGCATCACGGCCTTGATCCGGGCGATGAGTTCTTTCGGCGAAAAAGGCTTGGTCACATAATCGTCGGCACCGATTTCCAAACCGCGAATCTTGTCCTCTTCCTCGCCGCGCGCGGTAAGCAAGATAATGGGTAAATCCTTGTAACCCGGTTCGTTTTTCAAGCGTCGAGCCAACTCCACACCGCTGATCCCCGGCAGCATCCAATCCAGAATAATTAGGTCCACCATGTTATCGGCCAGACTCTCCCTTGCCAGCTCGGCACTGCCAACGGCGATCACGCTCAGATTCGCCTGCTCCAACACCATAACCAGCATCTCCCTGATAGCTTCTTCGTCTTCCACGACCAGGATTTTCAAGTTCGACATAAGCATGTTTAGTCTAAAGGGTCCAAGGATTGAGCTAATTTAGCAGTGCTATATTACCATTTTGTGACAAAAAACCGGTCACCCCCCCGAAGCTATCTACCTTTACTAGCTCTCGACATAGGCAGCGCCATCGTGCCGCTATCGCCGACCGGTGCGGCGAACGCATCGGAAATCAAAGTGCTTACGTTGCCGCCAGTCAGCGCTGTTAAAAACGCTACAAGATCAGCGCTTTCCCGATCAGACAAACCCAGCGGCTTGAGCAAGGGCGACAAATTTTCGTTCACCGCGCCGCCTTGATTGTAAAACTTCACCACCTCCGCCAAAGTCGGCAGGGAACCGTTATGCATGTAGGGCGCACTGAGTGCGACGTTGCGCAGCGACGGGGTTTTGTAGGCCCAGCGGTCAGCGGGATTTTGGCTAATCTCGTAATAGCCCAAGTCGCCGGGTTTCTCGGCATTCAGACCTTTCAGATTGGCGCTATTCACGTCCACAAATACGCCTGGCGCCACTTGCACTTTTTGCTGTTCCGGAGACTTTTGCATGGACTCAGCATAGCCGATCCCTGTGTTATGCCGTTTTTGATCGGTAAATAAGGCAGACTTGTCGTCAAGCGTATGGCAAGCGCTGCAAGTGGCTTTGCCGGTAAACAAGCTAAAACCGCGCTGCGCTGCCTCGCTGAGTGCAGATTTCTGTTTTCCAAAATACCAACGATCGAACGGCGAATCAGCAGCATTCAAGGCGCGCTGATAGCTGGCCAAGGCCTGACCGATAGTTTCCATCGTCGGCCCTTTGTTAAAGGCCTTTTCAAACAACCCGCGATAATCGGCGCTGACTTTCAGCTTGTCCACCACATAACCAATTGACGGATTCGCCATCTCGTTATGCGCCAGCAATGGCCCCCAGGCTTGTTGCTCCAGACTGTTTTCCCGGCCATCGTGAAACAGCAATTGCGCGTAACCGACGTTATACAGAGACGGACTGTTACGCCGCACACTACGCCCTTCGATGCCCACCGCCGAGGTCATTTCGTTATTACTAAAGCCTTGTTCCGGGATATGGCAGATGGCACAGGAAAAGGTATTGTTCAGCGACAGCCGGCGGTCGAAAAACAACTTGCGGCCCAATTCGATTTTGGCGTTGGTCAGCGGATTGTCTTTCGGCACCGGTAACTTCGGCAAACCCAGCGGAGGTTTTTGAGCAAACTCAATCAGCTTTGCCGGAATGCCACGCCGCTGCGCCAACGCCAGTGAGCGGGTTTGGTAATCAGTCTGCTGGTAATTTTGTTTGTTGTCACCAGGCTGAAACAACATCTCCGCCTGGACCAGCCCCGGCGCGACTTCCGGCTTGGCATCGGCCAGCAAGGTCTTTACATCGTTGATCAGCGTGTCGGCGTGTAGAAAATCCACACTATAGATATTCCGGACGTTCTTGTCTTTGTCGATCAGATACACCCGCAACAAATGCGAAAACGTGCCGGTAAACTGGCCTTTATCATCGTAGACCTTTTGCACGTTTTGCTGGTAGCCGCCGAGGATGGGCTGCAAGCTGGCCTCGTCTTTGGTGGTCAAAAATTGCCAATCGAAGTCACCGGTTTTAAAACCCTCGCCGTAATGGCGCATCATCTCCGGGGTGTCTTGCGCGGGGTTAAAGCTCAGCGTCAACAACCTGAGTTTGTCCGCCAATTCCGGCTGTTTTTGCAATTGCCGGCTGATTTTGTGCAACACCTGAGTCGCCAGCGGGCAGCCGTTGACATCGCTGCAGGCGGCGTAGATGAAGCTGAGCAACACCAGCTTGTCGCCCATTAAGTCGTGGAGGTTTTTTGGTTGGTTGTTGCTGGTTATTACTTGGCCGTCGGCAGCTTTGGTGATGACTGGCAGCGTGTAGGTGCCGGGTTTTGCGGGTTCAAATGGTAATGCGGTGTAGCCGGGGGCTAAGGGTTTGGTTTCTTGAGCTTGGCTTAATGGCGTTACCAAGTTAAAGAGAAAGCATAGTAACGCTATCGTTCCCATGCTCCAGCGTGGGAATGCCGCGGCGGACGCTCCAGCGTCGGCTTTCAGACAAGATAAACTACGGCGATAAGGGAGCTTCATTAGATTGCTGTTTACTCTTGAGGTGGTGTCGCTACCGCGACGGCTTTATTTAATGTCGGGTCTCGGCCCGACAGCCGAGATACTTTCGCTACGAAAACCGTCCCTGGTTTTCGCCCTGCGGGCCAGCCTATCGGCTGTTCAAATTCGCTCCAGGCGAATTTGTGCTTGGCCAAAAGAAAGTATCCAAAGAAAAGGCGACCCGGATGCCGCTTTTTTCCTGCGCGCCGAAGCTTTTGAACGGGGTTGCCGAAAGGGGCTTCCTGCCCCTTCGGCAACGCGATGCATCCCTGCATCGCCCCTACGGGCTGCTCACTCGGTACATCCATGTACCTTGCCCTTCGGGTGCTGCGCATGCAAATCGGCTATCCTGCCGATTTGTCCGTCCAAAAGCTCCGGTGCTCGGCGCGACATACGGGAGGAAAACCCTCTCGGGATCAAAATTTCAATGCATGATCTGCGCGAGCGCCATGAGTTTTTACAATGGAATACCCTTACGATCCCTTAGCCTACTTCCAATCCGGAAAGAACGGATCAATTTAGCAACTTCGACCATTTCAGTAGTGTTCTCAATTTTTGCAGCAAACCCCATTCGCCGAACGACAGCAGGCAAGTGAAAAGTCCAATACAAACTCATCAGTGGATTTATAAATAATTCGCTACCACTGGTTCGAGATGTCACTTGGTGATCCCCAAATTCACCCTTTATCGCGCTAGCAACGGAATTTGTAACAATAGAATGCCTAACGCGCATATTTTGATTTAGATAATCAACCAATTCCAGGAACCCTCTGCCCTCATACATATCCTTGGTTAAAGAAAAAGCTCCCAAATAGCCATCGTCCTTGATTAGAGTCGCAATATTTTCAAGACAGGCGTGGTGATTGACATCGTGGAAATGATCTATTCCAAAACCTACCATCGCCATTAAACTTTGTTTTACGGTTACGCCATTGGCAGCAATCATTGAACATGCGTCTTCAACAACTGTTCCTATCCCCGGTTCATCCCCAAAAATCAGACTGTCGGTACCGCCATCAACCAATACCAGCGTATCGATTTGATGACGTTCAACTATTTCGGCGTATGCACTTCTTAAGGGTAAGACGCCAATTTCATTCGAAAACGCATACATTGCCGGCTCTTCTCCCCGAGACGACAACCACTCCAAAATGTACCTCTCTGGAAAATACGGCAAGTCGGCAGATCGTTTGTTGACAAGATAAGCGCCAGGGCGAATTTCTTCACATTTAGAAAAACCCAACGCTGTGAAAGAAAGATTGGCCATCGCCACTTGCTTACCAAGGCGACGCAAATATAGGTAAATGGGGACGCCACTGACAATGTCGAATCCTCCGCCAACCCCAGCAATTAAAAAGCGTTGCCCATTTGCCAACGCATCGAAAAATGGAATGTTCACGTAAAACCTTTTGCTAAGTTAGTGCGGTAGGGTACGCCCTGCGCACCTACTTTATGCTTTGAACAAGCAATGAATTCAAGATGGTACGCGATGTGTACTCTACCTCTCACATAAATCTCCTAATCACCTTCCAATCTCCAGGTGAGGTTTTCCTCCCGTATGCCGCGCCGAGCACCGGAGCTTTTATCGAGATCAGCCCGAAGGGGTGCGGCAGGGATGCCGCACGTCGGCGGAGGGGCTGGGAAGCCCCTTCTGCCGACCCTCGATAAAAGCTTCGGTGCGCAGGGAAAAGCGGCGTCCGGGTGTCTTTTCTTTTGGATACTTTTCTTTGGCCAAACAAAGAAAAGTATCGCGGTTGTCTGTCCGCGAACCGACATTAAATTAAGCCGTCGCGACAGCGACACTAACTATTCTTGCCCCTCGCTGCCTATAACTTCTCCACCAACAAAATCATTGGTACACATCCTTGCGATGCCCAATTTTTATGACTTGGATAATCAAGCGGCTATCCAAAACCGAATACACCACACGGTAATCGTTTACTCGGATTCGATAACTATGTTCGGTTCCTACTAACTTTTTGCACCCATTAGGCCGCGGATCGTCGGCAAGCGCTCTAATTTGTGTAACGACCTTTTCGGCAATCGACTTAGGCAATTGCGACAACTCCTTTTGCGCGCTCCGCTTTATCTCTAGGACATAGACCGTCATAAGCCTATTTCTGACAACGCCGCCTCAAATGGAATATTGGGTTCGTCTTTTCGTTCAGCAATTGCGGCTAAATCAGCCAAGTCTTCCATGAGTTCTTGATAGTCGGCGATTGGCAGAATGACTGCCGTTTTTTCGCCATTCGCATTGGTAATAAACTGAGGTTGAGCATTCATGACTATTCTCCACGACACACGACTAACACATTCTTATTTCGCCTCTCAGATAATACTGCATACCTCGTGACCTTTATAAAAAACATCATAAAGTTAGGTAGGGTACCCGATGCGTACCCTATCGCTAATGCGCCCTACGATACTTGGGACGGGGTTCCTCCCGTATGCCGCGCCGAGCACCGAAGCTTTTATCGAGATCAGCCCGAAGGGGCAGCGCATGGATGCGCTGCGTCGGCGGAGGGGCTGGGAAGCCCCTTCTGCCGACCCTCGATAAAAGCTTCGGCGCGCAGGAAACAAGCGGCGTCCGGGTGGCCTTTTCTTTGGATACTTTCTTTTGGCCAAGCAAAAGAAAGTATCTCGGCCGTCGGGCCGAGACCCGACATTAAATTAAGCCGTCGCGATAGCGACACTAAAAAGCCTCCTAAGGCGCTTTACCATACAAAGAATATGCCCCAAACCGCATCTGATGAGCCCGGCCCAGTTTCTCTTTATTGAAATCAATCGAGAACTGCTCGGTCAACTTGCTACCGTCCCAGCTATAGGCTTTGAAGAACTGCTCGTTGTCCGCGCCTTTCTTATCCCAATTAGCCAGCAGCGAAGAGGTGTAATACAAACGCTTGCCGTCCCAGCTCGACGACACCATATTCACTTGCGCGCCGATTTTTTGCTCGAACACTTGCTTAGGGTGGAACGGGTCGCTGATGTCGAAGCGGCGAGTCATGCCGTCCATGAAGGTGTTAACCCACAGGGTTTTGTCGTCGCTGGAAATGGAGATGTCCACCGGCAGCGGGATTTTGGCGGGTTCGCCGATGTCCGCCACATCCTTGGCCTGCCATTCGCCCTTGTCGTCTTGATGAATCAGCCAGATTTTCGAAGTCAGCGCGGTGCTGGTGAAGCAGTAGTTGTGGTCTTCCGCCCAGGCGCAACGGACTTCCAGAGGCGCACCGGGTACGTCGAAGACTTTCTTCGGTTGGCGGCTATGTAAATCCCACTGCACCACGGTGTTACCAAAGCGTTTCATCGCTTCCGGGTCGGCCAGCATTTTGCCGAAGTCCATCATGTAATTCGACCAGCCGGTAAACGACGAGGTCAGCATCAGGTTTTTGCGCGGCAATACCCGCACATCGTAGTTATAGCCGTCCGCGTATTTGCCGGATTTGATCGCACCTTCCAGATTGCTGTCGGTCGGCAGCCAGTAGGTGGCGATGTAGTCGCCGGCGTTGCTGTATTCCACAATCGCGGTGCGGCCGCCGTGGTCTTTGTTGTTGGACAGGCCGGTGATGATCATCCGCCCCGGCAAGGCGTACAAGCTGTGCGGGCCGACCACGCCGCCACTTTTGGCAACGAAATCGGTGATGGTTTTGCTCAGCTTAGGCTTGGCGGGGTCGGTGGCCACGTCGAAGATGAAAATCTTGTTGGTATCCAGACCGCCGGCCCATAGAAATTTGCGGTCATCGGTAAAGTCGGAATGGTGGGCTTCGTTACGACCACCCACCGACAGGCTGCCAATGACCTTGCCGTATTGCTTGGACTTGGGATTAACGTCGACGGTGACCAACTTGTCCTGCTCATCGCCGACGCCTTCCGCGCCCAAGGTCCAGATGTATACAAAATCTTCCTGGCCGGTAATTTTCGCCATGTACGGCGAGGCGCAGGTTTCGTCGGCGTTGGCCGACAGGCTGGCGGTGCCGAGTAGTAACGCGGCGGTGAAGGTGCTTAGTTTAAATGTCATGGTGTTCTCTCCCCTGGTTGTTGTTATCGTTCCTACGCTCCAGCGTGGGAATGCATGTTGAACCGCTCTGCGGTTCGGGGACGCTAGAGCGTCCCAGGCCTGGTTCCCATTTATGCCCGGCGGGTACACCGGAGCGTGGGAACCATAAACTCAGCTTAATCGCCCGTAGTCGGGTCGATGATGCTGGTAATTTGTTCGATCCGATTGGCCGGAAACCCACCTTGCTCGGCATGCTCGCGAATCGCTTGTTCGCTGTCGGCGATGTAGACGCAATAGACTTTATCGCCGGTCACATAGCTATGCAGCCATTGAATCTGCGGCCCCATATTCCGAAGCACACCGCAGGATTTTTGCGAAATGCCTTGCAACTCGGCTGGCGTCAGCTTGCCCGCGCCGGGAATGTCGCGTTCGATAATGTACTTGGGCATGATGATCTCCTAATAAATGACCGGTCGTCTAATTTACCGGCGTTAAAAAATGCTGCCGGGTGGGCAGCGGTTTTTATTTGTCACGTCTGATTTACGATTTAATCCTATGCTTCCAATAACCCGGTTCTTGCCGCATATGCATCACGGCGAGGATGTATATTGCATCCTCTCGAACACTGTAAACAATACCGAAAGGAAAGTGAGGTAGTTTACATTTGCGAACATCGTCCGCTAGTTTCCGATACAGCAATGGCCGGTAAGCGATTTTCGCTGCCGCGTCCTCGATTGCATCGACAAAACGCTGTCCCAACTCCGCTTGTTTCTCCCGATAGTACAAGGTAGCGGCATTCGCTTCGGTCAATGCCTCATCATTCCAAACAACACGCATTAGGCAAGGCTTGCGCGCAGTTGAGCCATTGCTGATTCGTGATCGACGAGTCGAGCCGTTCCGCTATCAATGGCAGCACAACGGCGCTGAATTTCTTCCTGCCATGCTGCCGAGACGGGGAAGTCTTCCTCAAAATCCAAGGATTCCAATAGCGTTTCAGCAATGAAGGCGCGAATTGCAGGTTCCAATTGCATCGCGGCGTCGATGATGCATTTAGGGTCGTTGTTCATAATTCGTTGCTCCGGTGTAATATCCACATTTGTTACCTCTATACAAGTAGCGCTTCCTGCGTCCAACACGTCTAAGGTTCTTTAAGACTTTATCCGTTCCAACGGATTCTTTTGATCCCGCCAGTCCTGCAAGCTAATCGGACCGTCGGCCAAATCATCTACCAATATTTCCTTTCCATCAATGCGCACCCAAAAGGATTCCCAACGATGCATATGAGTTTCTTGACTCTCGAAGAAATCAACCGGCCAATATTGTTTTCCATCTACATCCTTTGGCTCTTTCGATGAAGTCAATATTGCGCCATGCACCTTACCTTGCGATTTTTGCTCTATGTAATCGGACCAAGCTTTGATTTCAGGAAGTTCATAAATCTTTGCTACCGCTGCATCAGAGGTAAGTGCTGAACTGATAGCTTTCGATTGTTTTAAGGGTTCCGTCGGGCTTTCTGAAACAGCAACTGTCACCTCTTCCAGCTTTTCAACACGTTCAACAACTGGTGGCGTTGATTTAGTTGAGGAACTTGTTTCCGATTGTTCGGAACATCCTCCTAAATATAAACATAATGGAAACAGGATAAATCGGATGTTCAAAAGATTCCTCCCAAAGAAAATGGCTCATAACAGTTATCAAAAAACTGAACCCATTCACACCCGAAAATAATCATCCAACAAATCCCGACAAACCGCCTGCAACGGCTCAACCGATTGCTCGACTTTCATCCTTAACAACGCCCCCTGCCAGCCGTTCAACATCAAATCCGCCATGCTCTTCGCCGAGCGATCCAGCCGCACCGAGCCTTGCTTTTGTCCGCGCTCCAACGCCGCTTGCTGCAAGGCACTGTAGCGACCGACGGCATCCAATAAGGCATCGCGGCATAAGGGACTGGTGTCACCGATCTCGCCCATCAGATTGCCCAGCAAGCAGCCGCCTTTGAAACCACTTATCGCCACTTCGCCGATCAAGCCGGTGTAATAGGCTTTCAAGGCGGCCAAACCGTCCAATTCCGGATTTTGCAGATGGCCGGACAAGCGCACGATGAAGGGTTCGATGTAATGGTGTATCGCTTCGGCGGCGAATTGCTCTTTGCTGCCGAAATAACTGTAAAACGAGCCTTTCGGGATTTGTACCGTATCCAGGATCTCTTTCAAACCGGTGGCGTGGTAGCCTTTTTCCAGCAGCAAGCTGACGCCCTGCTCCAGGAGCCTATCTTTTTTGAGCTGTTTGGGTGCCAATTTCGCCATGGGCTGCATTATGCGACCGGTCGTCTTATTTTGTAAATAAGTTTTTTCTAATTTTCTATAAAACTCCCCGCACTCAAGATAGAAAATGCTGTTCGGTTAAAAACCCATTGCCAGGATAAACCGTTGGCTGAGTGCAGCCGAAGCCAGCAAATTCGCTTCGACTCCGCTCAGCGAACGACATAATTTAACGGTATTGATTCTGCATGCCAGAGTGCGCGATGGCACTCCCTGGGGATTTAGACCTCTACTCCGATAAGCGCTTTCGGAACAAGCTGACCTGCCTAAAATGATTTTCAAGATCGCCAAACATCAACAAATTAGCGCCATTCGCCACGCCAACTAGCGATTTTTCCGCCCTAATATGCTATTTTGAACGCTCTGTTATTTTTCCCTACCCAACCAGCAACATGAGCATAAAATCAGACAAATGGATACGCCGCATGTCCGAGCAAACCGGCATGATAGAGCCGTTTCAGGCCGGGCAAGTCCGTGAATCCGCGCAAGGCCGCATCATTTCCTACGGCACCTCCAGTTACGGCTACGACGTACGTTGCTCCAACGAGTTTAAAATCTTTACCAACATCAATTCCACCATCGTCGACCCCAAAGACTTTGACGAAGGCAGCTTTGTCGATGTGAAATCCGATGTCTGCATCATTCCGCCCAATTCGTTTGCGCTAGCGCGCACCGTGGAGTTTTTCCGGATTCCGCGCGATGTGCTGGTGATCTGTCTGGGTAAATCGACCTATGCCCGCTGCGGCATTATCGTTAACGTCACCCCGTTGGAACCGGAGTGGGAAGGCCATGTGACTTTAGAATTTTCCAACACCACCCCTCTCCCCGCGAAAATCTACGCCAATGAAGGCGTCGCCCAGATGCTGTTTTTCGGCGGCGACGAAGTCTGCGAAACCTCTTATCGAGATCGCGGCGGCAAGTATCAAGGCCAAACCGGAGTAACCTTGCCCAAGGCTTGAGTGCCCAATTTTTTAAACGCCACCTCATATTCCACTAAATACATGATGCCGACCAGTCAAACCGAGACGCTCGACCAGTATTACCAACAAGTTAACGACATTATCCTCAAACGCCAGGATTGGATCAGCGGCCTGCTACCCGCCAGTACCGCCGTCACCACCCACGGCAATTACACCGACGCCTGGGTGCGGGACAATGTCTACAGCATTTTGGCGGCCTGGGGCCTGGGGCTGGCGTACCGCAAAGTAGAGGGACAGCAGGAGCGCACCTATTTACTGGAACAAAGCGTCGTCAAACTGATGCGCGGCCTGCTGACAGCGATGATGCGGCAAGCGGCAAAAGTGGAAAAATTCAAGCACAGCCAAGACCCCCTGGACGCGCTGCATGCCAAATATAAAACCACCAGCGGCGAAGTCGTGGTGGGCGACAGCGAATGGGGCCATTTACAGCTCGACGCCACGTCCTTGTTCTTATTGATGCTGGCGCAAATGACCGCCTCCGGCTTGCGGATTGTGTTCAGCATCGACGAAGTCAATTTCGTACAAAACCTGGTGCATTATGTCAGCCGGGCGTATCGCACCCCGGATTACGGCATCTGGGAGCGCGGCAATAAGATGAATCACGGCTTGGCGGAATTGAACGCCAGCTCGATAGGCATGGCCAAAGCGGCGCTGGAAGCCATGTCCGGCTGCAATTTGTTCGGTAAGGATGGCGGCCAAACCGCCATTATTCACGTGATCAGCGACGACATCGCCCGCACCCGGATTACTCTGGAAGCCCTGCTACCGCGCGAGTCTATCTCCAAGGAAGTCGATTCGGCGGTGCTCAGCGTCACCGGCTTTCCGGCCTTCGCGGTGGACAACAAAGCGCTGCGGGAAAAGACCGAAAACCTGATCGTCGAAAAATTGCAAGGCCGCTACGGCTGCAAACGCTTCCTGCTGGACGGCCACCAAACCGTTATCGAAGATCATCAGCGTCTGCATTACGAACCCAATGAGTTGAAACAATTCATGGACATAGAATGCGAATGGCCGCTGTTTTTCTGCTACTTATTACTGAATAAACTGTTTGCCGGCGATACGGAAGGGGTTGGTGACTATCGCCGCCGCCTGGAAGACTTGCTGGTCGAGCAAAACGGCCAGTGGTTGCTGCCGGAACTTTACATCGTGCCGGAAAGCGCCATCGCCGCGGAAAAACGCCATCCGCATAGCCAGACTCGCGTCGCCAACGAAAACGTACCGCTGGTCTGGGCACAGAGCCTCTATATCCTGGGAGGCTTGCTGCAAGACGGCTTGATCGACGTGGACGACATCGACCCACAGGGGCGTTACAAAGCCACCCGCCTGCATCCCGACTCCACGCTGCAGATTGCCTTGCTGGCCGAAGACGAACAGGTGCAAAGCGAACTGCGTGAGCGCGGCATTCCTTCCCAAACCCTGACCGAGATTGCGCCGATTCAAGTCCGCGACGCCAGCGAATTGGCCGACGCCTACACCCAAGTCGGCCGCAACGACCGCATTGGCCTCAGCGGTAGGCCGTTACGACAATTGCGCACCCTGGCCACCTCCAAGCTCTATGTATTGGCCGGCGAGCCTTTATTGTTTTTACCGCAATTTATGAACCAAAAAGGTTTCTACATTGCGATGGACAACCAATTGCTGATTCAGCGCCTGCGCATGGAACTGGCCTATATCATTCGCCATTGGGACAATCCGGCCCAGCCTTTGCTGGTGATCAACATCAAGCACAACATGCTGGGCAACGAAGACCGGCAGGTGTTGCTGGGTTTTATCGAACAACTCAGTCAAGGCAATGTGCAAGGCACGCCGGTAAAGCTGGGGCTGTTGACCGATTTTGTGAAAACCTCCAGCCGCGAAAAAATCGGCTATCTGCACGACTTTAGCTTTTCCGAAGCCAGCTGGGAAGAAGTCGAACGGCCGTTCGCCAATTCGCTGGCTTATGACGGCCAAGCCCCGCAAACATTGGACAGTTTCGTGTTGACCGAATGGGAAATCGGTGACGACGGCCAATTGCTTGCACAGCTGCAAAACAACCCTAACCTACATGCACAATTGGAAGCGCTGGCCTTGCTCTACCAACGGCACGGGATAGACCACGACACCGGCTTACGCAGCGACGACGGTGCGCCTGGCCGGGTACGAGATTTGTTGGAGGAAGTTTATGTACGGGCTGGCGACCGTCACGAATGGTATATCGTGCGCCGCTGCGCCGGCTTATTGGGTAAATACGACATCAATCTGGAGCAGGCCACCACGGAAATATTAGTCCGCCAACACGGATTGACCGTGGGTCGTGCATACAGCGGCAAAGCCACCTTGCGTAGACCCACCGACTCCTGGCAAATCCTCGCCACTATCCGGAACTTCAACCCCAACGACAATAGTCAACAAATCATCATCCAGGAGTTGATTATCTACTTGGGTATGCTAATCAAGTTAAAACCGGAATTGTTCGCCGATATGCACACCATTCGGGTCGGTCACATCCTGCAATTGATCATCGCCAGGCAAAAGCGCCTGAACAGCACCTCGCTGGATCAGGCTTTTAGCGACATTTTGTCTCTGCCGCCGCATCAAGTGGCGGACTTACTGCAAGAAACCCTGGAAGATTACAACAATAGCGAAAACCAACTCGGCCAAGTCGAAACCCTGAACTGCGAAGGCCCGCACCGCGACCTGGCGGCCGCACGCTTTCCGGAATCGATGAATCCAAAAGACCGCGGCGACGCCGACGATTGGTATGCCTGGCGCGAGCAGCAAGGCAGCGTCGGCCGCGAAAACGAGGTGTTTTTCGCCGGGGTCTGGGACTTATTGCATCATTGCAAAGGCTTGATGGTCGGTGAAAAATACAATAGCAACCGCCGTATCGACAGCGAAATTATGCTGGCGCAAATGACCGCCGGCGAGCAAAGCTTTAGGCTGCATATCAACCATATTTTGAATAAAATTCAGGCGCCGGTATATCGACAATTAAGCGTAGAAGCCCTGCGCGCGTTGGCGTCCATCGTCCGCGACTATCCGGATCTGTACATCGACGACACCTTGGTGACGGATATTTTAATCGGCCATGCGGTCAGAATCAGCTGGTTGCAACAGCACCCGCAATACCGCGACCATTACGAAGAATGCGTATCGCTGGCCTGGCAAGCGTTTTACCAACTGCCACCGCATGCACTAGCCAACGCGATACTCGATGCCTTGATTCACCTCGTCAACAACGCCACTCCAACCTCATGAGGACGCATATGATTCTAGCCGGCGACATTGGCGGAACCAAAACGGTTCTGGCTTTACTCGACAGACAAGCCGACGGCACGCTGAGCTGTTTGCAAGAACAAACCTTTGCCAGCGGCGAGTTTCAGACCTTTGAGGAAATTCTGGATTTGTTTCTGAGCGATAGTCCGGCGGTGACATCGGCCTGTTTCGGCATCGCCGGCCCAGTTGTGAAGCAACGCTGCCAAACCACCAATCTGCCCTGGCTGCTGGATGGAGAACAACTCAAAGCCCGACTGGGCACCGACCGCGTTAAATTGCTGAACGATCTGGAAGCCATGGCAATCGGCATGCTGCACCTGCAGGAACAGGACTTCATCGAACTGAATCCCGACGCCGAGCGGCAAACCGGCAATATTGCCGTAATCGCCGCCGGCACCGGCTTGGGCGAAGCCATGTTGCATTGGGACGGCGAACAGTATCATCCGATTGCCACCGAGGGCGGTCACTGCGATTTTGCCCCGCAAAACCCGCAACAAGACCAACTGCTGAGCTACCTGCGCGGCCGTTATCCGGCTCATGTTAGCTGCGAGCGAGTGTTGTCCGGTATCGGCTTCAGTAATATCTACGATTTTCTGGCGCACATCCGCTTCGCACCGCCCTGTCCGGCAGTACCGGTTGCGGCCGAAGCCCGTGGCGTTGACCGCAATGCACTGATTTCGCGCTTGGGCGTGGACGGCGAAGATCCCTTGTGCCGGGAAACCGTGCGCTTGTTTGCGGAACTTTACGGCGCGGAAGCGGGTAACTTGGCTTTAAAAGCGTTCGCTACCGGCGGCGTATTCATCGGTGGTGGTATAGGTCCCAAAATCAGATCGGTTTTGGAGTCTGGCGAATTTATCCAGGCTTTTGTCGCCAAAGGCCGATTTCAACCCATGCTCGCCAAATTATCGGTGAAGCTGGCTTTGAACCCGCGCACGCCCTTGCTGGGGGCGATGCATTACTTTGCCGGTCAATAAGCATTTCGTATTGACAGATATAAAAAGGTACGGCACTGTCGGAATCGGCTAGGCTTATAAAACAACCTTTTAAATAAGCCTTTGCTAAAGTTACGTGCTCGCACGTGCAGCCGAGTCATGGTCCAATCCAAGCAGAAACAAGCCAGTTTGCAAAAATCGCTATCAATCCTTCAAGCCGCGCTCGACTCCAGCACCGACGCTATATTGGTAGTCGATCTGTTCGGCAAAATCGCCACCTTCAATCCTCAATTCATGCGAATTTGGGGCATACCGGCAGGCTCTTTAAAGATCGGTGACGATGAAAAATCGCTGAGTTATGCCCTGAAACTCCTAAAAGATCGAACCGCCTTCCTAAACAGAATCGAAGAGATTTATAAATACCCCAAGCAACGCTACGCCTGCGAACTGGAATTTAAGGACGGCCGCTTTATCGAAAGCTATTGCCAACCACAATATCTGGACGGGCAACCGGCTGGCCGGGTCTGGAGTTTTCGGGACATCACCGAGCAAAAAACTTCGCGCAGGCGTTTAGCCCAATTGAGCTTTGGTATGGATCAAATGCATGACAGCGCTTATTTGATTGCCGAGAATGCCAGCTTCATCTATGTCAACAACCAATCCTGCAAGGCTTTGGGCTATAGCCATCAAGAGCTGTTGCGGTTGAGCGTATTCGATGTAGACCCTTGCTTTCCACGCCAAGTTTGGGCCGCGCATTGGGCGGAGCTGAAAATTAAGCGTTCGAACAAGTTGGAAACCATCCACAAAACCAAGGATGGCAGGCTATTTCCGGTAGAAGTGGTGGCCAATTATTTCGAATACGCCAACGTCGGCTATAACTTGGCTATTGCTCGGGACATTAGCGAGCGTAAACGCATCGAAGAAGCCCTGCAACAGGCCGCGCTGATTTATCAAAACAGCAGTGAAGCGATGTTGTTGGCAGACTCGGACGATCGCATCCTGACAGTCAACGCGGCGTTCACCACCATTACCGGCTACCAATCCGATGAAGTTGTTGGCAAACACATAGGCACTCTAAACAGCAGCAGCCACAGCGAGGCCATGTGGCAAGCCATTCAAAGCAATGGCAGTTGGCAGGGCGAAATCTGGGACAAGCGTAAGAACGGCGAGTTATATGCCAAGTGGTTAACCGTCAATACCATCTTCGATGCTCAGCAGACCATGCAACGCCGGGTGGCATTGTTTTCCGATATTACCGAAAAGAAAAAAACCGAAGGCGTGATCTGGCAACAAGCCAATTTCGACCCATTAACCCAATTGCCGAATCGGCGCATGTTTTACGACCGGTTGGGCCAGGACATCAAAAAAGCCCACCGGGAGCATAAGCGTCTGGCCCTGTTGTTTATCGATCTGGACTTATTTAAGGAAGTGAACGATACCCTTGGACACGACATGGGTGACGAGTTACTGCAAATCGCCGCCCAGCGCATTTTGGCCAGCGTGCGGGAAACCGATACCGTGGCTCGTCTGGGCGGGGACGAGTTTACTGTGATCCTGAGCGATGTCGGCGACCCTGGCAACGCCGAGCGTATAGCCGGCAACCTGTTGCACAAAATGACCGAATGTTTTCAGCTGGGTAACGAAATTGCTTATATTTCCACCAGTATCGGCATCGCTTTTTACCCGGACGACGCCGATAACCTGAAATCTTTGTTAAAGCATGCGGACCAGGCAATGTATGCCGCCAAGCGCCAGGGTCGGAATCAGTATTGTTTCTTCATCCCGACTATGCAGGAATCCGCGCAGACACGGCTGCGGCTGAGCAACGATCTAAGACAGGCTCTGGCCGGGCAGCAGTTTTATTTGTGTTACCAACCCATCGTCGAGCTGGCCACCAATACCGTGCATAAAGCCGAAGCGCTAATTCGTTGGCAACATCCGACGCGCGGCCTGATCAGCCCTGCGGATTTTATTCCGATTGCCGAAGAAACCGGTTTGATCTGCAGTATAGGCAATTGGATTTTTCAGGAAGCCGCCGAGCAAACCTGCCGCTGGCGCCAATCGATACACGAGAAATTCCAGATCAGCATTAATAAGTCGCCGGTACAGTTCCGTAACGAACGCGATAGCCATCGCGATTGGCTGAATCGATTGGAGGCACTAAGCCTCTCCGGACAAAGCGTAGTCATCGAAATTACCGAAGGCCTACTTCTGGATGCCAATAGCAGTGTCGCCGAGCAACTGCTCTCATTCCGCGACGCCGGCATTCAGGTGTCGCTGGATGATTTCGGCACCGGCTATTCGTCGCTGTCATATTTGAAAAAATTCGACATCGACTACCTGAAGATCGATCAGAGTTTCGTCCGCAATCTGGCGATTGGTTCCGACGACATGGCCTTATGCGAGGCAATCATCGTGATGGCTCACAAACTGGGAATAAAAGTGATTGCCGAAGGCATAGAAACCTCAAGCCAACGGGATTTGCTTACTGCTGCAGGTTGCGATTTCGGACAAGGCTATTTGTTCGCAAAGCCATTACCGGCTCAGGAATTTGAGAAATTGTTTGCCGATTGTAAGCTTTGAAAAATCGACAGCTGAGGAAATAAGGAAAACATGCCAAGTAGGCATAAGCATCGAAAAGAATTTAGTTGGGAGCCACCGAGAAAACACGTCTTCCGGTGGCAGCCGTTAATCAATCCTGACTGAATTGATTAGATGCGTCCTTAGTGAGCGGCGCTATAAACTTTCATCATTTCTTTGTAAAGGTCCAGTGTCGCTTTCAAGCTGGCTACGGCGTTGGCATCGCCTTTTTCAATCTCATCGCGGGCAACTTTCAATTTGTCACCGGCTCTTTGACGCAAACGCTCGGTTTGCTCATAACGGAACTCTTTTTGCAGCTGGCGAACGTCACCCAGAGCTTTCAAAGCTTCGTCTTTATCGCCTTTGTCCAACAAACTAACTGCTTCTTCTACTTTGGCAACAGTAGCTTCACCAGCTGCGCGAACTTTAGCGTCGCCAGCACTGTTTGCATTAGCGGATGTGGAAACCAATGCTGCGGCAATCACCAAAAATGAAGCCAAGGTTTTTTTTACTGTGTTCATACAAATCCTATCAATTGATATTTAAGTGTTTTTTTATTACCACATTAAAATTACAAAATTATGACTGTATATTTTAATCCGGTTGCTTGCTCAAAGCTTTTTCATCCTACCATAGAATCTGAAAATAGCAGCAAAACAGGGAAAAAATAGCTTAATTACCACAAGCGTTAAAAGGGATAAATTATTGCGTCACCAGCCCAACTATATGCTTGATAAAGCCGCTTTCATTGACGAAAGTAATATCGTACATTTTGGTCAACCCCAACACCTGCTCATCACTAACGCCCAACACCAGTAACAAGAAGTTTTCCTTCTCGATATCCAACCTGCGCCGCATTTTGCTGTACTTTTCGATGAAGGAACGAAACTCTCCGGATTTACATTCTATAAATACCGGTATACGCCCGTTAATTAGAAAAAACACATCCACTTCATATTTATCTTCATTGGCAAACTGAATATTAAAACTCCTTAAACAGGAGAAAAGCCCCTTGCTTTCAAAGAAATGTTTTAGCAGTTTCATAAACACATACCATTCCAACCATTCGCCGTTAAAAAAACCGACGATGGCCGACATACTTTGTAAAGTCAAATGCACTCTTTTTTCGTTCTTATTATAAAAATACTTGGCAACAAACGAAAACTCATACAGGTTTTTACAAAAGCTAGTAATGGTTTTAATTTCCTTTTGACTGTAATCGTTTAAATTCAAGACTACGGATGCGTAGTTATTTCTCTGGGCTTTTCTAATTTTATCCAACACATCCTGTAAAGCGGGAAAGTTATCACCCAGCTCTACAGCCACTTCATCATAAAAACCTTGTGTATCCAAGGCATTATGATTCACTTCAACCTGAATGTTTTTACGCTCAAACCAGCTAATTATGGGTTTATACTGCATGCTGTTAGTCATCACTGCAGTATTATGCAAATCTATTTCTTCACCTTTAAGCAAGCGAATATCTGATCGTGCCACTTCCGCCACGGGATTACCCGCCTGCTCTAACTCCCGATATTTGCCCAATAATACGCCGTATTTATCGATCAGTTTCTTCACAAAAACCACGGTATCGTGAATTGCCGATGCTTGCTCGCAAACCGGACATTTAACGGTTTTTCCCACATGCTCATTCGGCACTTCGCGTAAATATGAACAATTGTTACAGCGCAAAATTGCCATAAAGCTTCCTTGAGTGTTTGTTACGGTAATTGTTTTACTTGGCTGGAATAAGATTAACCACCTAAGCGGCTCACAATAAAGCAGACGTGTATCAAATCCTGTTTCAGGAGCGGATCGTTTCTTATCAATCGCGACTGAAACGGCCTCCACTGCAAAACGCTTATCTCGTCGCTCTCACTCGGAACTATATATGTCGATGATAAATCCGCCCTGAACAGCACAGACAACGCGTGCAGCTATGTCACAAATCACCCCATCCTTCCTGCAATTGTAGACATGCCTGCACAGACCTCAACACGAAAATGCTACAAAAATCCCCATCCAATTGATATTAAACAAAAAATCATAGACAAGCCGTTTATTTTGAATCTGGATCAAAATTTGCTGTGGAATTAAAAACGGCTGCACAGGCCTTATCCCGCACTTTCGATCACAGGTGATTTATGAGCAAAATCGGCATTTTTTTCGGAACGGATACCGGCAGCACCCGGCTAGTGGCAAAAAAGATTTTCAGTCTGTTGGGCGAAGAGTTGGCTGACAAACCCAAAAATATCAACAGAGTCAAACCCGAAGAACTACTGCAATACGACGCGCTGATATTGGGCACCCCCAGCTATGGCATTGGCGACTTGCCGGGCCTGGGAGCCGGGTGCCAGGAACGTAGCTGGCAGGAGTTTGTGCCTTCCCTACACGGCGCCGATCTTTCAGGCAAACGCATCGCACTATTCGGCTTAGGCCATCAAGAACGTTATGCCTCGCGTTTCGCCAGTTCCTTGATTCAGCTTTACCGGATATTCTACGACTACGGCGCCGAAATGATCGGCCGCTGGAGCACGGAAGGCTACACCTTCGAACATTCCGACTCGGTGATCGACGACCAATTCGTCGGCCTGGTGCTGGATCAACGCGGCCAACCGCATTTGACCGACGAGCGCATCAGGGTCTGGCTGGCGCAAGTTACGCCGCAGTTACTGCCGGTATTGGCGGAGGCCGCCTAGATGGTCGCCTCATCCTTAGCGGAACAGGACGCCCTGGATCTAACGCCGCTTGCCGACTGCTCAAACTGCGCTTACCGGGATACATTACTGGCCATCGGCACCTGCAAACCGGGTGATCGCTGCGTGGTGGCGGAAAGCGGCCGGCAAATCGACCGATTTTTTAAAGCCCATCCGGTTTACGCGTTAAATTACACCCAAGACCCTTTTTGGGAACGACGCGCGATTGCGGCCCAGTATTTACCGACCAATCATTTACGGCCCTTGCTGACCGACCCCGACGAAGCCGTACGCAGAGTTCTGGCTTATAGGGTACCCCTGGACTGGCTATTGGAATTAAGCAAGGACAGCGACAGAGAAGTTAGGGTAACCGTGGCCGACCGCCTGCCGGAAGCCCAGCTAGAATTGATGGCCAACGATCCGGATTACTTGGTACGTGCTTATGTCGCCAAACGCTTACCCAAGGGCCGCTTGTTCCGTTTGGTCGCCGACTCGGACACTGAAGTGCGCCGTACCGTCGCGGAACGCATACCCAGTGTAAGCTTGGGGCTGATGGCCAACGATCAAGAAGTGAACATTCGCCGTATCGTCGCGCAACGTATGGAGGTAGACGATCTGGCCATGATGAGCGCAGATGAAGACTGGACTGTGCGCTACGAAGTGGCGTTGCGCGCCGAGCCGGAACTGCTCAAACAAATGCTCGATGACGCCGACGAAGAAGTCAGCCTAACCGCGCGGCAGCGCTTGGACGCTTTAGCGATGGAGGCCACGCATGCTGCAGCCTGAACACATCGTTGGCCTCACCTATGCGGACCGTTTGCGGATGGCGACCGAATCTCGGCACCAAGCGCTCCGGCAGAGCTTGGGCTCGGACTTGGCAGCCCTGACCTCCTTAATGGGCCCGATGAGCGACGGCCCGGAATGGCCGGCCGGTGCAGCGTGGCTGGCCGCGCGTCACGGCCTAAACGCCTGCGTGATATCCGATGGCTTATCCGACCCCTGGGTGGAGCGCGACAGACCGGAAACCGGCCTGGGCCTGGAAGTGTTTATAGAAAGCCCGGATTCCGGCGCCGCCGATAATGCACCGCCGGCCAAATTCGCCGACACCTGGTTATTTCCACTGACCGCCGAAGTCAGCCATACGCTAGCCGGCTTTCCGCGTTTGAGCGAACGACTATTGAACGGCGAATTGCTATCGATGGAATTCGCTATCGATCACATCAAGGACGGCCGCGGTCAAATCGGCGCCTTATTGGGTGCTAACAGCGAACCCGCCAAAACTTTAACACTGGCAGGTGGCGAGATAAAGCTGATTGCTATCACCTTGCTGACCGGCGCCGAATTAAGGTATCTGCGCGGCAAAGGCGAACTGGCCCGTCACGAATTAGCCGACAAACTGAAGACAGCCGGCGTCGGCCATCTGTCCTTACTCCACCGACCCTCGCTGGTCTAAACCACCCTACTCGCATGACTATTACTCCCGAAATCGACGCCTGGCTACTGGAAAACGGCTTTCAACTGGGGCTCAATCCGCACGGCAAACATCCATTAATCCTGGCTGCGCAACAAGGCCGGGCCGACGTACTGAGCTATCTGTTAAAACAAGGTGCCGATTTAACGGCACTGGACGCCTACGGCAACAACGCGCTTTGGGCCGCTTGTTATGCGGAGGCTAGCGACTGCATCGGCTTGTTGCTAAAAGCGGGTATCGATATTAACTATCAAAACCCGAGCGGTGCCAGTGCGTTGACCTATGCCTCATCCAGCGGCAGACATGCGACGGTAAAACAATTACTGGAAGCCGGTGCGAATCCGCTACTCAGTACACAGGACGATTTCAGCGCGCTGGATTTGGCCGCCAATCGCCAATGCTTGCAACTGTTACGCACTGCCGTAAAAGCTTTGCAAGCTTAACTCAACACGTTATCACCTAAATTGCACCCTCTCCCTTGCGGCGAGGGCGTATCGAAATCGCATGCGTCATAGAAGCATTGTCTGCAGACCGCCAACTCAAACCCCGCGACCGACCAGCCCGCCTATTGCCGCAATCCCGGCACGGGCATAGAATGCCGCCTTCCCTAACATACTCAGAGGACGCACCATGTCAGACTCGTATTGGTTTAGAACCGGCGAAGCCACCGTATTTTCCAGCGACGGCCAGGGCACCGACGCCATGCCGGAAATTCTGATCGGCGACGTCAAAGGCCCTGCCGGTCACGCTTTCGCCAACCTGATGGGCCAAACCGCCGGCCACACTCGCATGTTCGCGATCCGCGCCACCAACCAACAAGTGCGTCCGGCCACCATCATGGTGCCTAAAGTCACTATCAAATCTTCGGCTTACGTTAACTTGTTGGGCGGCCCGGTACAGTCTGCGGTAGCCGACGCGGTGATCGATAGCGTCGCCGATGGCGTTATTCCCCGCCTGCAAGCCAATGAGTTGTGCATCATTGCCATGATCTGGATAGATCCCTCCTGCGCGAACAACCCGGAACTAGACCGCAAGGACTTGTACCGCACCAACTACGAAGCCATGAAACTGGCTATTTCCAGAGCAATGAGCAACTCGCCGAGCATCGACGAACTAATCGCCAACCGCCACAAAATCTTCCACGAAATGTACGACCCGGAGACGGGCGAGTCGCAGTGGTAAGCGTTTAAACTTGCCGTAAGTCAAGTTGCCGTTTGCCTTGACAACTTGACTTTGCCAGCTAAAAATCTGAATACCCCCCAAAAAACTCGTTATCAGCAGCAGATTACCCAGGCACATAACAGGCAGCCATGTAAGGCCAACTAGTGCTTGCTTGCAGCCGCAATCAAGCCGATCAATTGTTGAATCAAAGCTCCCCTAGCGCTGGTCTTGCGCCAAACCAAACCTATGGTCCGGCCAGGCGCCGGCGCCGCGAACGGTAGATAGCGTATGCCCGGCTCATCGCGCACCGCAATGCGCGGCATGAAAGTGATGCCAGTTCCGGCAAGCACCATTTGCCTGAGGGTTTCCAGACTGGTGGCGCGCACATCTTGTTCTTCCTCGGCGCCGACCGTTTGACAGATTTGCAAGGCATGGCCGCGCAGGCAATGGCCTTCGTCCAACAATAATAAATGTTCGCCATTCAGGTCGTGCTGTTCGATTTGCGGCTTGGCCGCCAACGGATGAGTGTCGGCGACCGCCAGTAAAAACTCATCGTCGAACAAGACCCGACTTTCCAGAAAATCCTCGTAAATCGGCATGGCCAGCAAGGCGCAATCCATCTGCCCGCTTCTAAGTTGTTGTAACAATTGCTCGGTTTTTTCCTCGACCAGAATTAGCCGAATGCGCGGTAAGTCCCTTTTGATCAACGGCACCAATTGCGGAAACAGATACGTCGCCAGGGTCGGAAACGCACCAAAACGCAGGTTGCCGGCCAGCGGATCCTGGGCAGTAGCCGCCATTTCCTTGATATTGTCTTGCTCCTTCAAGATGCGCCTTGCCGAAGCCACAATCTGCTCGCCCAACTCGGTGGGCAGCACCTTTTTGTTGGTGCGCTCGAAAATCTGGATACCTAACTCGTCTTCCAATTTCTTGATTTGGGTACTTAAAGTCGGCTGGCTGATACAGCAACGGTCAGCTGCTTGCACGAAACTACGTAGGTCGGCAACGGCGATTAGGTAATGCAGATCTCGCAGATTCATAATCACCCCATAAATAGTCAATAGCTATCGTTAAAATAAAAACAATCGATTATACATTAATTACTGCTGCCGATATTCTGTGTCCGTGCCAGCCGATCAGGCCGGCCACTCTCACCCAAAACCAGAATAAGGACACAGTCATGAACGCATCATCTTCCATCAAAAACATCGGATTGAGCATTGCCATCAGCTTGATTTTAAACGCGGCGCAAGCCGACGATAACACACTGACCCGCGCCACCGGCGCGCCGGTCGGCGACAATCAAAACTCGCAAACCGCAGGACCCTTGGGACCGACCTTATTGCAGGACCATCATTTAATCGAAAAACTCGCGCACTTCGACCGCGAGCGGATTCCGGAGCGAGTGGTGCATGCGCGTGGCACCGGCGCCTTTGGTGTTTTTAAGGCCACTGCTGACTTGACCGACCTGACTCATGCCGCGCCATTCCAGGATGAGGGCAAAGAAACGCCGGTATTCGTGCGCTTCTCGTCGGTAATTCACGGTAACCATTCGCCGGAAACTTTGCGAGATCCGCGCGGCTTTGCCGTCAAATTTTATACCGAGCAAGGCAATTGGGATTTGGTCGGCAACAATTTCCCGGTGTTCTTCATCCGCGACGCGATGAAATTTCCGGATATGGTGCATTCCTTAAAACCTGATCCGAAAACCAATATTCAGGACGCGGCGCGAATAATGGACTTTTTCTCGCATGTACCGGAAAGCACGCAGATGTTGACTTTGCTGTATTCGCCATTGGGCATTCCGACCAATTACCGGGAAATGAACGGCTCCGGCGTGCACGCCTTTAAGTTCGTCAACGCGGCCTGCCAACAACATTACGTGAAATTTACCTGGAAGTCCCGGCAAGGCAATCATGGCTTGACTCGCGCGCAAGCCGCCGAAATCCAGGCCAGCAATTTCAATCATATGACTGACGACTTGTACAAACATATCGCTGACGGTGATTACCCGGTTTGGGATTTGTATGTGCAAGTGCTCGATCCGGCACAAGTCGATAGCTTTGATTTCAATCCACTGGATACCACCAAAACCTGGCCGGAAGACTTGATCCCGGCACAAAAAGTTGGCGAACTAACCTTGAACCGAGTGCCGGACAACTTCTTCCAGGCCACCGAACAAGCCGCATTCGCGCCTAGTAACATGATTCCCGGCATCGAGCCATCCGAAGATAGGATGCTGCAAGGCCGTTTATTCTCATATGCCGATACCCAGCGCTATCGTTTGGGCATCAACCACTTTAGCCTGCCGATCAACGCGCCGAAAACCGCTGTGCACTCCTATAACCAGAATGGCGCCGGCTACTCGGCGCCCAAATCCGCTTCGGTTAACTACCAACCCAGCGAAGCTACCGGCAGTTATGTGGATAACGTCAGCTACAAGGCCTGCCCAACTCCATTGCAAGGCAGCACTCAACAAATACCGTTTCAGAAAACCCAAAATTTCCAGCAGGCGGGCGAGTTGTACCGCTCATTTTCCGTAGCGGATCAAACCGAATTGGTTGCCGCTTTTGCTGGGGATTTGAAAACGGTCAGTAATGAAAGCGTCCGTAACACCGTCGTCAGCTATCTGTACAAAGCCGACACGGAATACGGCACACGGGTCGCCAAACTCGCCGGCGCAGATTTAGCGCAAGTCAAAACCTTGGCTGCAGGTTATACCGACTAATTGGTCGCGCGAGTAGCAGCGCAAAACCTTGCGTTTCTACTCGCGCGCCCCTATGAAAACGTGGAGAACATCATGAACAAAAACCTTAAAACCTTCGCCGGCATTGTCTTAGCCTTAACGTTTAATTTCGCCCATGCTGCCGACATTTTCGATCTGGCCCGCAACGGCAGCGCCAAGGCAATTACTGAATATGTCAAACAAGGCGGCGAGGTGAATGTCGCCAACGAAGACGGTTACACGCCTTTAATTTTAGCCGCCTATCACGGTCGGCTCACGGCGGTGCAAGCCTTGCATGTTGCCGGCGCCCTAGCCTGCAGCGAGGACAGCAAAGGCAACAACGCCTTGATGGGCGTGGCATTCAAAGGCGATATGCCCACCGCGCGCTGGTTTTTGGACAACGGCGGCTGCGATGTCAATCACCAAAACCGGGCCGGACAAACCGCTTTGATGATGGCATCGTTATTCGGCCGCGAGGCGATTATTCAATTGCTGATGAAACACGGTGCTCGCGCGGATATACAAGACCTGCAAGGCAATAGTGCCGCCAGTTTGGCGCAAGCGCAAGGTTTGAGCCGGGTGGTAAGCATCATCAAACAGCTGGCAAGTTTGCGTTGAACCACGGGAAAAGCTTGAACTATGCGCTTGTAATGGCATTAATCCGGATGCCTTCAAAATAACGCCGATACCAACAATGTTGAAAACCGCACAGCGCAGGCTTAATCCGAAAAAGCTATTACTCAGTAAATGGACCGCAATCGCGCCACAACATAAGGAAAAACACTTTCTAGTTAGCAAACTACTGTTTCCGGAACACCCGGAACTTCCGCTGGAATTAATCGAATTAGAGGCGGTTTTTAGCCGTCGCACCCAGACCATTCCCTGGCGAGAACTTACCGATACCAGCCGCTGGCTGCAAGGCTGGTTATAAGCGCCGGCATTTAGACTGACAAAAGCTCACCTCGGCCTTTAGCGACCTGATAATAAAATTTTCCGATTTATTGGCTGCCAGCACAATCGGAATATACTGAGCATATTGGATCGACATATTTCCACAGCCCGCTCGACTTTCCCACAAAATCTGTGGATAACTCTGTTAACAACCCGTTAAAAGCCGCGCTAAGTTGTTGCTGTGCTTACAGTGGTGTTAAATTGTCCAAAATTTATACAATTTTCTTTTCTTTATACAAACCGGTGCCTCGACCGGTCTCAGCAAAGGATCACAGATGATAGATTGGAACCACACCTATGCCGCTATCTGGCGCCAACGCCAGGAGTTTCTGCGCCCCGTTCGGCAAATCGATCCGATTCGATTGGATCAACTGCTGGGCATAGAGCCGCAAAAGCAGCAAATGATCGACAATACCCAACGCTTTCTAGCCGGGCTGCCGGCCAATAACGCCTTGCTATGGGGGGCGCGCGGGACCGGTAAATCCTCGCTGGTGAAAGCCTTATTGAACGAGTATTTGCACGAAGGCTTAAGAATTATCGAAGTAGATAAACAAGATTTGCTGTATTTGCCGGAAATCGTCGACGACATCCGCGAACACAACCAACGTTTCATTATCTATTGCGACGACTTATCCTTCGAAAACGGCGACGCTTTATACAAACCGCTGAAGAGCGTTTTGGAAGGCTCCATCGAACTACCGCCGGAGAACGTGTTGTTTTACGCCACCTCCAATCGCCGCCATCTGCTGCCGGAGCATATGCGCGACAATTTGGACACTTTGCTGATAGACGGCGAGGTGCATTATTCCGACACCATCGAGGAAAAAATCTCGCTGTCCGACCGTTTCGGTTTACGTCTGGCGTTTTATCCGCAACATACCCAGACTTATCTGGATATTATCGATAGCTATTTCGTCGATCACCCCGGCAACCGGGAGACTTTACACAAGGCCGCGCTGGACTTCGCCCATCAGAATGCCGCGAAAAACGGCCGAACCGCGAAACAATTTTTTAACGCTTTCAGTAACGATGAGCGTACCGAGCAATGGTAAGGACTATTTCAAGTCTTCGTCATCAAGAATAATCGAACCATCCTGCGCCCAATTGACCTTAGTAATACCCGGCTCCTCGGCTTCCAGCGCCTTGATGATCGCTTCTTTTTCATCAAGGAGCTTTTGCTGGGCGCGCACTTGATCAGCCAAGGCCCGGTTTTCCATCAGCATGCGTTTGTGGGCCAAACCGTTTTCCACGACATTGACGATTTCCAGATTGCTCCAGGGCTTGTTGATAAAACGATACACTTGCGCTTCATTGATGGCATGCTGCGCGCCTTCCAGGTCGGCGAACCCCGTCAACACGATGCGTATCGCGTCCGGCTGCATGCGCTTGAACAAAATCAAAAAGTCGATACCGTTAATACCCGGCATCCGGTAGTCGGAAATCACCAGATCGAAGCTATGTTCCTTGGCTAACAATAAAGCTTCCTCGCCATTAATAGCGGTGACAGGCTCGTATTGTTTCAGCAAACGCGTTAGCGCTTTCAGCACGTTTGGCTCGTCGTCGACGATCAGTATTTTAATGTCTGCCTGGTTCATGGTTTTGCCATAACAATGGTCTATTCATTACATAGTCTGGCACGTAAAGCCCCTTCTGCAAATTTGGTTTTATAAACGCCAAGTAGCGCCGGACTATTCGGAACTACTCAAGTTCGGTGCTTGTATCGGCAGCCAAACTCGAAACCGGCTGCCCTGACCGAGTTCGCTAGCCACTTCGATTCTGCCGCCGTGTTTGCGAACGATGTTTTGCGAAATCGACAGCCCCAAGCCGGTGCCCTTGCCCACCGGTTTAGTGGTAAAGAACGGTTCAAACAAACGCGACAGGTTTTCCGGGGCAATACCTTTGCCGTTATCGCTGATTTCCACCCAAACCTCCTGCTCAGTGCAACCGGTGCGAATATGAATATCGCCCTTGGTCTCGATAGCGTGCGCAGCATTGATCAGCAAATTCATAAACACCTGATTTAATTGCGAGAGAATGCAAGAAATCTGCGGAATCTCGCCGTATTGCCTGTGTACGGTGCAATGGTATTTCAGCTCGTTACTGATAATATTCAACGTGGAATCCAGACCTTTATGTAAATCGCCCAACTCCCAATCGTTTTTGTCGACATGCGCAAAATCCTTCAAATCCTGAATAATATCGCGCACCCGCGACAAACCTTCCCTGGACTCGGCGATTAATTCCGGAATATCGCCGCGTAAATAGTCGAGCTGCTTGGTTTGTTTTAGCTCGCGTAAGTTTTGCTGAGTTTCAATCGAAATGGGGTTTTCGTTTAAAGCCGCGCCCCAGGCATCCAGCACGCAAAAAATATCGCGCAAATAGCCGCTCAGGGTATTCAGATTGGAATTAACAAAACCAATGGGATTATTAATTTCGTGAGCGATGCCGGCCGCCAGTTGCCCTATCGCCGCCAATTTTTCCGATTGCAATAATTGCAAATGCACAGCCTGATTTTCCAGATACCGACGTTGCACCTCAGTTTCCAAATAAGCATTTTGGTCTTTCAACCAATCGCGGGCATTCTTCAACTCCAGCTGGGTTTTGATTCTGGCTAATAGAATGGATAAATGGCAAGGCTTGTAAATGTAATCCACTGCGCCCAGCAACAAGCCACGTTCTTCCTCAAGATCGGAGCTCAGGGCGGTGACAAATATCACCGGAATATCGAGGGTATTCGGATCGGCTTTTAAATGACCGATAACTTGATAGCCATCCATGCCAGGCATCATCACGTCCAACAAGATCAAATCCGGCTTGGGCCTGCTGCCAGCTAACTGCAAAGCCCGCTCGCCGTTGGTAGCCACCAAAACCTGATAGTGCGGAGTGAGAAACTGCCCGAAAATCGACAGATTGATAGACTCGTCATCCACTAACAAAATGGTAGCCTGGTGCTCGGCCGATTGTTTGTCGAGTTCCATCCAATTCCTGTCTAATTCGGAAAAACCATAAATACCGGAAAACCCAGCGCCTCGAGAAATGGCGAACCCAAGCTTGATCCGGCGCTCCAGAACGAAGATAACAAACTTTAAGCGCGGGCGCATGGCCTGTAACTCCGCCAGACTTGATCCTGCGCGCTTAGGCCAAACTTTGCTTCCGCAAACGTAAGAATAGTTTATGCCGCGACACTGCACCCAACAAAGTGCCAATAATTTTGGCGATGTAATCCCAAGTGCGAATCTTAAGATACACACTAAAATAATACGGGAAAGGACTTCGCTATTTTTGGCATTCAAGCCCGTTAATTGCTTTCTTCTTAACCTGCCTTTTCACGCGATTATGTCATCCGTTTTCAAACCAGCACACTGCCCGGCAACGCTCTCGGGCACAAACTCCGGCTCGGCAAATTCGAAGCCTCGCTTGCCCGCTGCCCACGACAATGACTGAGACCGCATTGAATACCGAGCGCCCCTCTTCCCCGGATAGAGCCCCGCTGGCGACTATCCGTAGCGAAACGCAGACGCTATGTTTACCGATAAACTCCACTATGTCGGTGCGGCAAGCGCTGGACACCACCGACTTGCGCGTGCGGGCAGCCTGTGGCGGCTTGGGTACCTGCGGCGCGTGTCTGATTCAAACCATCAGCGGCGACTTCAATCCGCCGACACTGGCGGAACGGCAAAAACTGCTACCGGAAGATCTGGCCAGCGGCGTGCGCTTGGCCTGCCAATTACGCGTGCGTAGCGACTGCGAACTTTATCTGGAAAACCCCGCGCCGCACTCGGACTGGAAAAGTCTGGATACCTCTCAACTTTATCGGGCCGACGGCGACCCAGCCGTCACCGCATACGTTTACGGCGTCGCGGTCGATCTGGGCACCACGCATATTCGCCTGTCCTTATGGAATCGGCAATCCGGACGCCGAATCGGCACGCGCTACAGCATCAACCCGCAGGTAGCGCATGGTGCCGACGTGTTGACTCGTCTGGATGCCGAACGCCTGGACGTCGAAGATTGCCTGAGGATAGGTCAACAAGCCCGCGATGCTATCATGGATGGCATTCGCGATATTCTCAGTCGGGACATGGGTGAAATCACGCCTATTCTTGCCGAGCTGGGCAAGGTACTGATAGTCGGCAATACCGCGATGCTCTCGCTAATCTGCGGCAATAGTGGCGACAGTCTTTACCAACCGGAAAACTGGCAAAGCCCCATTGCCTGCCAGCCGGTCGATACCGAGGCCTGGCGCCACGCCTGGCGAACCCCGCATGCCAAAATAGACATCGCCCAACCCCTGGCCGGTTTTATCGGCTCCGACTTGCTGGCCGACTTGCTCGCTACCGGCGTTACTACACAGACGCAACCAATGCTATTGGCAGACTTCGGCACCAATACCGAAATCGCGCTGTGGGATGGCATAAACCTTTGGGCTAGCTCCGTTCCAGGCGGACCGGCATTTGAAGGTGTGGGTATGCGTAACGGTTTAACTGCCGAGTCCGGTGCGATTTGTAAAGTGTCGACAAGTGCAGGCACACGACGCTTGCACACCATAGGGGACGCGCCGGCGCGCGGCTATTGCGCCAGCGGTTTCATCGATGCGATTGCGCTGCTGTTGGATGAAAAGCAACTGAAACCGTCCGGACGTTTCGCCGAGCCCCAAACCGAGCAGGGTTTTTTATTGCAGGAAAACACACCACGAAGTGCCATTTTTGCGAGCGACATCGATATTTTTCAGCGTGCCAAGGCATCAACAGCGGCAGCCATGGCACAATTGCTAGTCATGGCAGGCTTGACCGCAAAGGATTTAGACAGGCTATGGATTTGCGGCAGTTTTGGCCAGCATTTGGATCTGAACAGCGCGTTCCGTGTCGGCTTACTGCCGGCAATCTCCTCTGACCGAGTGAGCCTACTGGCCAACGCCAGCTTGGCCGGTTGCGAACAGCTGTTGTTGAACCCAACAGGGCAAACTCGATTGAATGCTATTGTCCAAAGGGCTCGCGTAGTCAATCTTGGCGGAGTTTTCGAATACGAAAATCGCTTTATCGACCATTTACGCTTACAACCCATGCCCATCGCGGAGTACGAATAATGCTTGATGCTTATATTCAATCCTACAATCAGGCGGTATTCGAAACCGATAAGCAAGCGG
The DNA here is from genome assembly GCF_014850955.1 of Methylomonas albis. NCBI lineage: Bacteria > Pseudomonadati > Pseudomonadota > Gammaproteobacteria > Methylococcales > Methylococcaceae > Methylomonas > Methylomonas albis. The sequence continues at coordinate 426,123 of NZ_JACXSS010000001.1, read as the reverse complement.
CGCTGGATGTCGTCAATCAGGCTTTGCTCGACGGCTTTAGTCCGGAGAACATAGTTTTCAACTTGGTTATCCCGGCAGTCGAATTAATGATGGCCTTGATTGAAAAAGACCCTGACGCCAATCTGGCCCAGCATTTCATGACCGCGCAAATAGCCGCCGACGTCACAGAAAAGATGCTGGAAAAATTCAGCAAGCCCCCGGAAATGATCGGCCGGGTCGTCATCGGTGCAGCCCACGGCGACCTGCATTCCTTGGGCAAACGTATCGTCAGCGGCTGTTTGAAATCGTTGATGGTGGATGTGATTGATCTAGGCACCAATGTCAGCGCCGACAAGTTCGTCGATGCCGCGATCAGCGAAAACGCTCAGGTCATTGCCGTGTCTGCGATGATGGTACATACGGCCACCAGTGAAAAAGGCAGTTTGGGTGTGCGGACGTTGTTACAACAGCGCGGCTTGGAACAACAAATCAAACTAGTGGTAGGCGGTGCCCCCTACCGATTCGATCCCGAGCTGTACACCAAGGTCGGCGCGGATGCCTGGGCACCTGATGGCGTCACCGCCGCCAAAGTCATCGTCGATTTGATTCGCGGAGTCAAACCATGACACCTCTCGAAATTCTTAACGCCGCGACAAGCGGCGCACCAGCACCGCGTATTCCAATTTTTTGCAATCTCCCCGATCACGGCGCCAGGGAATTGGGGATGCCTGCCAAGGAATACTTCAGCATGGGTGAATATGTCGCCGACGCCCAATTGCGCATGCTGCGGCGTTACGGATACGACAACATATGGAGCCTGCATTACGTCGGCAAAGAGGCGGAATTGCTGGGTTGCCGGGAAATTCTGTTTGCCGACGACGGCGTCCCGAATGTCGCCGACTTTGTCATTAAAAACTTGGACGACATCGCTAAATTCGACATTCCGGCCGACATTACCCAACATCCAGCGTGGCAACCCATCGCCGACTGTATGCGGATTTTGCGCACTGAAGTCGGCGCTACACATCCAATTTGCGCGTACATCACGGCCTCAACCACTTTGCCGGCCATTTTGATGGGCATGGACAAATGGATGGAGCTATTCCTGCTCGGCCCTTTCGACATACGCGACGAACTACTACGCAAATGCTCGGACTTTTTCCAACAAGAAATCGCCGCCTTGCGTGCCTTAGGGGCAAATGTCCTAATTTATTCCTCGCCATTCGGCTCGCCATATTTCGTCAGCCGCAAACAAATCGAGCACATCGTAATGCCCTGGATGCAACGGGACTTACTGCCGGGCGGCAGCGAAGGCGTGGTCTATTACTGTGGCATGGCCCCTTTTAACGATGTAATCGATTTGGTTTTCGATGAACTTCACATCAAAAGCCACCACATTAGCCCGCTTGCCGACATCGCCGAAGCCAAACGCCTGATTAATACCCGCGGCCTGACCTGCGGCGTCATCGACGATATTAAAATGATTCATTGGAGCGCGGAACAAACCCGCGCCGAAGTAAAACGTATTATTGAAATAGGCAAAACCGGCGGCCACTTTCTGTTCGGTAACGGCGTAATGCCATTGGCAGTGCCCGAGGCCAACATTCTGGCTATGGTCGATGCCGCTTTCGAATATGGGAGACTGGAATGAAAACCTTCGTAATCCAACCGGAAAATCAACCGCCGCTGACGATGATAGGCTGCGGCATCTTGCGCAAGGAAGTGGATCGATTAATCGAGAAAAATCGGTGGAACGTCCATACCCATTATCTGGATTCGGCCCTACACAACTACCTGAATCGTTTATCCACCGAGCTGAATCAGGCACTGGAAGAGCGCGAGAAACTCGGTGAAAAAACCGTGGTGTTTTACGGCGGCTGTCACCCCCTGATGGAAAAATATCTGGAAGGCCACCACACCTGCCGCACCCACGGCCAAAACTGTATCGTGATGTTATTGGGCTACGAGCTGTTCATGCAGGAACTGGAAAAAGGCGCGTATTTTTTACTGGAAGATTGGGCCTTGACCTGGGAGCCGATGATCACCGCGTGCTTCGGCGCGAACATGACGGTGATTCGAGAGATATTCCACAGCAGCCACAAATATATTCTGGCCCTCCGCACGCCGTGTAACGGCGATTTTAGTTCCGCGGCGGAAGCCGCCGCCCGGTTCGTCGATCTGCCGCTGGAGTGGAGGGATGTCAACCTGGAGCATTTGGAGTCGGTATTGGCCGATGCCATTCAACGCCGGCTTGCCGCGGATCAATGAATCAAGCGCCTTCTTATCGAGAACTGCAGGAACGGGTCAAGCAATTGGAGACCCGCGCCCGCAAGCTTTCGGAAGAAAAGGCGAATCTATATCTAATCTTGCACATGGTGGAGTTGCTAAACCCCATCGCTGGCGTCGAGGGACTGCTGGAGAGCCTGATGACCGCGTTGTGCGGCAGTTTAGGCGGCAGTAATGTCGAAATTTATTATCTGGACGAGGGCGAGATTCATTTCGCCAACTTAGCCGGCGAACGCCAAATTCTCGATCATATCGACGACCCATTGATCAGTGAAGTTTTTCAACACCGTCGCTTTGTCGAACAAGCAACGGATTCTCAGCGCACGCTACTCCGCGGCATCACCCCGGCCGTCGCCTGCACCTGGGTCATGCCCTTGCAAATCGGCAAAGAGTTACTCGGCGCCATCAAAATGACCGACATGCTGGGCTCCGCGCAAATGCGCGATTACCTATCGCCGTTTTTCTCGCACATGGCGCTGATTTTGAGCAATGAAATCAAAACCCGTATCGCTGAAACCGCGAATCAGGCCAAAAGTAACTTCCTGGCCACCATGTCACACGAAATCCGCACCCCGTTGAACGGTATCTTGGGGATGGCGCAATTACTCAACATGCCGGATTGCGACCCAAGCAAGCATCAAGAATGCGCCCGTACCATCCTGACATCCGGGCAAATCTTGCTAACCCTGCTAAATGATGTGTTGGATTTGTCCAAAATCGAGGCGAATCGCCTGGAGCTAGTGTTATCGGCCACGCAACCGCGCCAAATCATTGCCGAAGTTCAATCGCTGTTTGGTGAAAGTGCGCATCAGAGACATCTGCAGATTGAAAGCGCCTGGTTAGGCCCCGCCGAGCAATGCTATTTACTGGATCAAATCAGAGTCAGACAAATGCTCTCAAACCTGGTTAGCAATGCCATTAAATTTACCAGTCAGGGTGTCATCCAAATCCACGTAACCGAACTGCGGCGGCAAGGTTCGCAAGCTCAATTAGAATTTTCAGTCACCGATCACGGCATAGGCATTGCTCCTGAGCAACAACACCTGTTATTCAAACCTTTTACCCAGCTTGACGCCAGTTCAACACGGCGGTACGCCGGCACCGGCCTGGGCTTATCGATCGTGCAACGTTTTGCCGGACTGATGCAGGGCGAGGCCGGCGTGGAAAGTAGCTCCGGCGCAGGCGCCCGCTTCTGGTTCAGAATCCGTTGCGAAATCGTTGATTGTCATTTGCACAATAACAATTACCAACAAGAGCCCCTACCCATGTTAGGCGCGGAACTGCATGCAGATACGCCGGACATCTCTCAAAGCTACATGGAGCCGCCTCCCGTTGCGTTGTCCGACCCGACAATCAGCGCGGCAGAAATAGCCTCGATTCAACATAACCCGGAGTTACGGCCACTACTGGACGAACTCGACAAATTACTTGCCAAAAACATGTTCCATGCCATTAATCAAGCCAAGGCATTACAGAACCAACTACACGGCAGCCCGATAGAGCCGTGTTTTGCCGTAATAACCCAGTTGGTTATCGAAATGAAATTTGACCCGGCACGCCAACAATTACGGCGACTTTATGCCGTATTGGGTTGGGATGGAGCGCAAGTCCAGTGAACAGCAAACAGCTGAAAATTCTTGCCATAGACGACACGCCCTCCAACCTGGCCTTGTTAGGTTTGGCATTGCAAGACGACTATCAAATTCAAATCGCCACCTCCGGCGGCAAAGGCCTGGAATTGGCGCTCGATGCCCCGCCAGACCTGATCCTGCTCGACATCATGATGCCGGATATGGATGGCTATGAAACCTGCCGCCGGATCAAGGCCAATCCGCGCCTGAAAGACATTCCGATTGTGTTCATTACGGCTTTAAACGAAACTCAAGCCGAGACACTAGGTTTTTCCTTGGGCGCCGCTGACTATCTAACCAAACCCATCAGCATCGAAATTGCCCGCCTACGCATTCGCAACTTGCTGGAGCGCGAGCAATTTCGCCAAGAACTGCAACGCCGAGAAGCGGAGCAACGCTTGGCAGCCAGCGTATTCGCTCACACCCACGACTGTGTGGTAATTACCGACAGCGAGAATCGCATCATCGATGTCAATGCGGCTTTTAGCCGAATTACCGGTTACTCACGCGAAGAAGTACTGGGCAAAAACCCCAGCATGCTCAAATCCGGTCGGCAATCAACAGAATTTTACAAAGCCATGTGGCAATCGCTAAACGCACACGATCATTGGAGCGGCGAACTCTGGAACCGTAATAGGAAGGGCGAGGTATTTGCCGCGCTGACTTCAATTTCGGCGGTGCGAGACGACAATAACCAGATTCATCATTACATCAGCTTGTCGGCAGACATCACTCCGCTGAAAAACCATGAATACGATCTGGAACGCATAGCACATTTCGATCCGTTAACCGGCATTCCCAATCGGGTATTACTGGCCGACCGGCTTGCGCAAGCGTTAGCCCACACCCATCGTGCCGGCAATCACATGGCGATATGTTATCTGGATCTGGACGGCTTTAAGCCGGTGAACGACCAATTCGGTCACGATGTCGGCGATCAATTGCTGATAGAAATTTCGGTACGCATCCGCGACTGCCTAAGAGCCGGCGATACCGTGGCCCGCATCGGCGGCGACGAGTTTGTGCTGCTATTACTGGATTTTAGCGATAGCCGCGAATGCGAAGCCGTATTGGAGCGCATGCTCTGCGCGGTCGCGGAACCAACGTCGATTGAAGACAATCTGGTCTGCGTATCCGCCAGCCTTGGCTTTACGCTGTACCCCAACGATCAGGCAAATGCCGACACCCTGTTACGGCATGCCGACCAGGCCATGTATATCGCCAAACAACGCGGTAAAAATCGCTACCACCTGTTTGATCAGGAACTGGATCGGATCGCGCTAATACGCGGCGAAACCTTGACGCAAATCGAGACCGCGCTACTCAACAACCAATTCGTGCTGTACTTCCAACCCAAAGTTAATATGCGCATGGGTAAAGTACTGGGCGCAGAAGCTTTAATACGCTGGCAGCATCCCGAGCGAGGCTTATTGTCGCCTGCCGCGTTTTTGCCCGATATAGAAGGTACCGATCTGGTGATAGCCCTGGGCAACTGGGTATTGGCCCGCGCCCTAGACCATCTGCAACACTGGCAGAACATGGGCTTGAACATTGTCATTAGTATCAATATCGCCCCTCGGCATTTACTGCACCATGACTTTGTCGAAACCCTGAAATCCGGCTTTGCCGCCCATCCGCAATTGCGCCCCCACTGCCTGGAACTGGAGATACTGGAAACTGCCGCGCTGGAAGATATTGGCCGCGTCACGGCCGTAATGAAGGAATGCCAAAAGCTGGGCGTCGGCTTTGCGCTGGACGATTTCGGCACCGGCTATTCATCATTGACCTACCTGAAAGCCCTGCCGGCCGAAACCTTAAAGATCGACCAATCGTTCATCCACGACATCCTCGGCGACCCGGAAGATCTGGCCATCGTCGCCGGCATCATCAATCTCACGGCCGCCTTCCATCGACAAGTGATAGCCGAAGGCGTCGAAACCGAGGAACACGGCTTGCTATTGCTGAAATTGGGCTGCGATAACGCCCAGGGCTACGGCATCGCCCGGCCAATGCCGGCCGGGGACTTACATGCCTGGATAGATAACTGGCTACCTAACGAGGAATGGTTAAAAAAATCAGACTGTCCCTAACCTTCCGGGAGGGCCGGCGTGAATGACCTTGCTAAAACGTTTATTTGTTGGGCTGTTGTTTGTTCGGACCTATTGCGGTTTGTGGATTTCCAGATTCTCGATGAAATATTTAAACAACTGGCAATCGTCGTCGCTGGGTGGGCCAAATGTTTGCAAATGTTGCACAATGGATTGCGCAGAATTTGGATACGCACTCAAATAAACACCGGGAGGCTCGTCCAGTTTTAAATCGTTAGCGGCTTTTTCAAAGCCGTCCTCCCCCAAATAAAAATGCAAAGCCGCCAACGCGACCAATTGCGCTTCGCCGTGTACACCAGTGGTTTTCGGCCAGCGACTGGCGAAACAGCGTAAGCGATTTAAAAAGGCTTTGACGGTGCGTGGCGAATTGAACTCCGGCGGTTGCGCTTGGGTTTTGTGGATCAGCGGATACCAGATCCGCAAAGCCGCAGCAAACTCCGGAGTATCCTGGATTTGCCGCGGCCCGAACCAATCTCGACCAAAAGCTTTGTAAGCCATTTCCAGATAATCGACTAACCAATTCCGGGCTTTTTCGTTGACGCCAACCCACACCAAGCCTGCAACGAACAACATAAACAATAGCAACAAGCCATAACCGATGCGTTGCGGCCAGGGTGTCAATTGCTCGGGCTTGAAATCGGCGCGCAACGAGGCGATGCCCGACTCGGTTTTAAGTTTGTCAGGTGTCTCGACCTCAGGCTCTACGCTGCTCTCTGCAGACTTACTTACTGCTTCCGGCAGCGTTTGCTGCATCGAAACAGGCGGTTTCGACGTGATGAGTATCGGCTGACTGGCATGAAAAGCCGCCCAGCCCATCGCGGACAGCAGGGCTAGAATCTGCAACGTCAATACCAGACCGTTGCTAAAGGTTTGCAACCACTGCTCGCGTTGACCACGCCTATCCTCCTCGCCGCCGCTCCCGGTTAACATGTTCAGCATCGCTTCACTACCGGCGGTGGGCACCGGCACTTCGATATTGATCAGTTTTTGCAGGTAAAAACGCGCCAGACTGCGAGGTTTCTGAACGGGTGCAGCCTGATCAGCAGCACCGGTCGCGGCTTTGTCCAGGCCATTATCGTCAAATTCATGCAAGGCCTCGGCGAGTTCCTTGAAATGCAGTTTCACATTGGCCAGCACATATTTGGGGGCAATACCCATCACGATGAACAACTCGCCGCTACTGACCAAAAAATTACAAGTTTCCAGCACCCGCAGCGCATGATCTCGGCTACAACGATCAAGATCGTCTATAAACAACACCAACCGGCGTCGCCCCAACAAACGGGTCAGACGTTCGAAACGCCGTTCCCAAATTTGCCGGGTACCGACCGACTCGGTGGCTTCTATAACGCCCGACTTACTGATAGCGGTCTTCAGTAGATCGGTGCTGGCCAAACCAAACAATGAAGCGCCCTTAATCACAACGACCCCGGCCACGGTAGTCAACACCGTCAACAATGCCGTCAACCAGGCAGGCAAAGCAAAGGGTGCTTTGCCCGGACTGTGTTCCAATTGTTTAACGATAGCCTGTTTGCGCTCCTGGGTTAGTTCGTGGCCCAGTAATGCACCGGCATGTGCTAGCAAGTTATCGTCGCTGGCGAAACGGCTTAAGGTATCTTTGCAATTCGCCGGTTGATTTGCTTCGCCGGAGGCTTCCGCATTCACCAAACAGTGCAAATTCTGACAATCGGCCGCACCAAACAGATTTTCGATCTGCGGTTTGCCTGGATTGGCAGTCCCTTCCGCGTTGGCGCATAAGCGAGTATAGCCTTGCGCAGTCAACACCGCCGGCTGTTCCAGCCCGGCTAGATTAGAAGCGAAATGCCAGACCTGATTCTCTTCCGACTCTTCATGAAAATACGCAAACACCGCCAACCAGCAAACACCGGTCAATAGCAAGGCCGCCAACAGTTGCAACCAAAAACGCCGATGAGTCAGCAAGCGTAATCTGAACCATAAACCTGGTACTATCCAAGGCCACAGCGGCGGCGTGGCCTGCTGCCGCACACATTCCAGAATCGAGCCCAGTACCTGTTGCTCTTCCTGATGGTGCCAGGCGTTGTACCACACCGGCCGTAAACCCTCGCGGCGTAACTCGGCATGCAAATAATTCATCACCGAACTTTTCCCGCTGCCCCAATCCCCAGTAATCGCCAACGTCAACGGCGGCAAGGTATTTTCATTGCGCAGAAAGGTGGACAAATCCCTTGCCAGCTGCAAACTGCCTAGATAATCACGACTGCCTGGACCGGTGGGCTTGTCGGAAGCTGCGGTCGGATTAATGCCTAAGTTGGAATCGTTGGCTTCCGGTTCGCGCAATTCAAGCAACTGCAAGCGCAAGCCACGGCTGAACAACAGCAATATTGGCAACCAGCTCAGGTAATACCAGGGTGCTGGATAGCGTTGATAAGGCAACACCGGATCTTGCCACAGCTCGCCGCCGTCGCTGGTAGCGAGTATGGTGCCTGCTGCACCGACGATCCAGGCGTGACGGCCGGCATCGTCGCCATGAATATCCGTCAAGAATGCCGATGTGTTGCTGGTTTGTAATTGCCAATTTTCGCCGCCGTTCTTCGTCGCGAGCACCGTGCCGCCGCTACCGACTGCCCAGCCGCGACTACCGTCGCTGGCAACCGCCAGTCCCCATAGGTCCTGCTTGGTCAAACTGGTCTGAGCCTGCCAATTTTTTCCGCCATCGCGGGTGGCTAAAATCGTGCCGTATCGACCTACAGCCCAACCACGCTGCCCATCGGCTTGGAAATGAATGTCGGCAATAACTTTCCCGGAGCCGATAACTTGAGATTGCCAAGTCCCACCACTATCAGCGGTGAAATAGACTCTATCCATATCGCCAGCGATCCATCCGCGCAGACCATCAGCTTGAAAATGTAAAGCAAGCGCGAAAGTCTCCGGCCTCACCCCTGTTTTTTGTTGCCAATTCTGTCCGCCGTCGCGGCTAGTGATGAGTGTAGAATCCCCCACCGCCCAGCCGCGTAAACCGTCTTCGAGAAACTGTATTCGATATAGTCGGCTATCGACACCGCTGGCTTGAACTCGCCAATTCTGACCGCCATCGAGCGTATTCAGTACCGTACCGCCATGTCCGGCTACCCAACCGCGACTACCGTCGGCAAGAAAATGCAAACCAAACAGATGTTGAGCCGTATGGCTAAGCTGAACTTGCCAAGTTTGCCCGCCGTTATTTGTGGTCAAAATTAAACCGTCAGCGCCCACAACCCAGCCCTGCTGCAGATTGCTTAGGAATTGCACACGGGTCAACGACTTCTGGCTGGCAACTTGCCAAGTGTTCCCGCCATCGCTGGTAGTGAGTAGGGTGCCGTCACCACCCACCGCCCATCCCCGCGAGCCATCGCTTAGAAAACCCAGACTACGTAGGTTGGACGAGGTGCCGCTGCTTTGAGTTTGCCAACTACGGCCACCGTCCATCGTCGCGACTATAAGGCCGTTATCGCCCGTCGCCCAACCGTGCAAACCGTCTTTTAAAAACCGGACGCTGTTCAGGTGTTCCGAGCTGCCGCTGGTCTGGACTTGCCAAGCCTTCCCGCCATCATTGGTAGCAACAATCGCCCCCGCTTCGCCTACCGCCCAGCCACGCAAATCATCGATAAAAGCCACACTATTAAGGGTGCGCGCGACATTGCCAGCCTGCACTTGCCAGGTTTCACCGCCATTCTTAGTAGCAACGATAAGGCCGTTGCCGCCTAACGCCCAGCCATTCAAATTATCGGTAAATTTCACGCAACCCAGCCACTGCGCAGTCCCGCTAGCTTGGCTTTGCCAATTTTTACCGCCATCGCTGGTCGCCAGGATGATACCGCCCGAACCCACCGCCCAGCCGTGGACGCTGTCAGCGAAATACACGCTGCTAAGCGCTCCGTCAGTGCCGCTACGCTGATTTTGCCAACTCCTGCCCCCATCTGTCGTAGCCAAGATTATCCCGCCGTTACCGACCGCCCAGCCACGAAGGGAGTCGATAAACGAAACCGCTGTCAAGTCCGTTGCTTTTGGATCAATCTCCGCTACTTTCTGCTTCACTGCCGGAGGCTGGGCGACATTTACGGGCGCTTTTTTGTCAAGACCGCGTTCAGATACTGGATTGGCTAAAGTCTGTTTCTCTAGAGCGTTGCGTCTTATAGTCGACAAATCAATGGCTTGCCCAACGCTTTGCGTCGTTTGCGTATTAGGATCTGCTGGCAGCTCCTGGCGCGCCGGTGCATTGGCATAGTCGGAGTTGGCTTTCAGAACATTAGACGCCGAGTTACCGACATCGACTGGTGGCAGGTACTGTTGTTGAGGTTCCGGAGGCATCCCGGCTTGAGCATCGTTAATCCAGAAGCTGCTGTCCTGCACCACCGATTCGGCGGGGGGCGGACCGATTTGGCCTTGCCGCCAACTCACTCCACCATCCTGGCTATAGACAATCAGACCACCGCTACCCACCTCCCAGATACGTTGACCATCATCGGCAACCGCAAGATCATTGAGATTACCGGCAATCGCCGGCAGCCGCCGAAAGGCGTTGCGCTCGACAGGATAGCGAAAGAAATCCCAGCTTGGAAAAGCGGCTAACGGGCGATAGGCATTGGGATGCGACGCCTGGCGAAAGGCACCTACAGTGGACAGTAAGGCCAGCGTCAAAGCTAAACCCAACCAAAATCCAGGACGACGATACCAATCACCGGAAGCGACTATTGTAGGCGCAGCTTTGGCGCCAGCTGCATGCTTGGTCTTCCTTACGGACATGTCGCCCCCTTGACGTCTTTTGCCTAACGACTTTTTAACAACAAAATCGTGTCAAGGAAAGGCAAATCGAATGGCACTATTTCACATGCCTTGAGCGCCATAGCTTGAACCGACAGTGCGCGCGGCTGGTCATTTACAATATCTTGAGTCTCTACAGAACACACGCAAGCTATCGCAAGCGTGATTGGTGCGGTGCTTAACTATCCGGATCGCCTTCCCAGGTGGCCCCAACGGAGTTGATGATCACCGGACGCTCGACATCTGTTCTGCCGACGGAAGGCAGCAAGTTGCTGCCCCAACATCAAAACCCTCGGTTAACGCAAAAGCAAGGCCGACAACCCTCAATAAATACCCGCCAGATAAGACGGATAGTTTCATCATCGAACATGATGGTCTTGCGGACAAAGTTATGGCTGATGACCGTGATGCATGCCATGTCCGCCGGGCACCGCATGACGGGCGTGGTCGCTGAGCTGAGCGTCGAAATAACTATGTATAGCCTCGATCAACGCCTTATCTGCCGTCGCATATTCGATTTCCGCGCCGTTCGGCAACTCCCGATAAACGAAACGTATTTTTCCGGCCGCCGACGCCAGCGCCTTAACCCCAGGCATATCGTCACCATGGATACGGCGCGGCCCGGAAAAATCGCCAGCGGCAAAATGCGTAGCCAGTTGCGACAGATGGCTGCGCGCCAAGCCAATTTGTTCGCTGTCAGCGGCATCCTTGGCTATCACTTGTTGAAGTCCGCCGGTTTCGGTCTTATCGAAGATATGCAGGGTTTTTTCCAGATCAAACGGCATCACATGGCTGCCGCGCTCCTGCACTTCGTCGAGTCGGGCCGGATCGACCGGCGGAATAGCCTGGACGGCGGAGACCGACAATGTCAGCATGGCTAAAAAGAGTGTTTTATTCATAGTCGTCTTCCTTTTTTATTCAGCCAACACGGCTTGTTCGAGATAAATGGTAAAACCGCAAGCCACCATAATTAGGCAGGTCCGAAAGCGATGCGCCTGCTGCACAGGGTTAGCCCTGGAAGTTGTGCGGACAATCAGGAACAGGCCGCACAGCATGCGAGGATGAGCCGGTGGCGCGTCAACGCCGCCCCACCATCAACTCGATTTCCTCTACAATTTCTTCCTGACGCAGCCGGTTGCGTTGCCGCTGCAATTCTTCGCCGCCGCGTTCCAGATGCCGCAATGCGGTTTCCATCTGCATCAAGCGCATGTGGTTTTCTACCCGAATTGAGCGCAACAATAAAGCCAGCAAGGTATGAAACAGATAATGTTCGGCAACGCCAGCGGCAACTTCCGCTGCCGGCGCGAAAGTCAGAGGTGGATTTTGTCCGGCTTTGCCGGCAACGTGCGACAAGGGCCAAAGGCGTTGGCTACGCGCGCCTTGTTCATCGCGGATACAAGCTATCAGCCCGAACTCGCCGCCGCGCAGTTCTGCGACTGCCGCCAAAATTCTATCTATGGCTGCCGGCGCATCCAAACCGCCGTCTGCCCCGCTTAGCCTTTGCAGCGCGGCGCGTTCATCCACCATTTGGTGCAGGCGCTCGCCAAGCAAAATCAGCGGGCCTTGCTGAGAGGATTTTTTTCGCCAATAGCGCATCACGTCTTCGTTAAAACTGCCGCAAAAGCCGCGCACTGAACCGAATAGCAACCAAATATCCTCGGCGGGCGAGCTTAAAACTGGCTCCGGCAGGCTGTCAGCCAAATCGGCCAAGGCCGTTTCCAACGATTGCACCACTTGTTGTTGCGCGGCTTCACGCTTGCCGACCTTACGCAATTCGGCCAAGGCAAAGCTGCGCATCGCACCGAGGATGCCTGACAAATCGTCGAACAAGGCTAAACGCGCTTCGACTTCCCGGCGCTGACTCATGTTTTATCCGCCAATAATTGCCGCAACACCTGCAACCAGTGCTTTTTCGGTGTATCCAGTTTCAGAGTATCCGGCAATCGGGCTAGCATACTCGCCAATACGCCGGTCGCCTGTTCCGGTTTAATGTTTTCCAGCAAACCCTCGCCGTAAGCTAACAGCCAGGCCAGATGAGCTTGCTCGGACAAAGGCTGCAAGCGATCCTGTTTCAAAAGCTCCCGCAGCAAGCGGCCGCGCTGCAGCTTTTCCTCGACACCGGCTTCCAGGCGGGTACCAAAGCGGGCAAACAACTCCAGTTCCAGGAATTGCAAATAATCCAAACGAATGTGTGCGGAAGCGTTTTTGATCGCCGGATGCTGCGCTTTGCCGCCGATGCGCGACACCGAACGGCCGATGTCGATGGCCGGCAGCATGCCGGCCGCAAACAATTTACTTTCCAAATAAATCTGGCCGTCGGTAATCGAAATCAAATTGGTGGGAATGTAAGCCGACAACTCACCTTGGCGAGTTTCAATGATGGGCAAGGCGGTCATACTACCGCCGCCGTATGCCGACGACAACACGGTGGAACGCTCCAACAGCCGGGAATGCAGATAAAAAATATCGCCCGGATACGCTTCGCGGCCCGGCGGCCTCTGCAGCAGTAAAGACAGCTCGCGATAGGATTGGGCGTGACGAGTCAGATCGTCGTAGACCACCAGCGTGTCGCGGCCCATGCGCATCCAGTGCTCGGCAATCGCACAACCGGCAAACGGCGCCAGATAACGAAAGCCCGGCAAGGCGTTGGCTTCGGCCACCACCACCACGGTGTAGGCCAATGCGTCGGCCTGGTGCAGCGCCTCTATGGTACCGGCGACGGAAGAACGCGGCTGCCCGATCAACACCATTACGCACAATACGTTGCGACCGCGTTGGTTGAGCACGGCGTCCAGAGCCAGTGCGCTTTTGCCTATACCGTCGTCGCCAATGATCAGCTGGCGCTGGCCCTTGCCGATCGGAATCAAACTATCGACGATTTTACAACCGGTATACAAAGGCTCGGACACGAAATCGCGCTCGATGATGGGCGGCGCGGCGGCTTCCAGCGAGCGAAGCTGGCGCGATTCCGGCGATGGCAAACCGTCCAGCGGACTGCCGAGCGGATCGACCACCCGCCCCAATAAAGCATCGCCGACACCTATTTCCAGCTTGCGGCCGATATGTTGCACCGCCATGCCAGCGGTGACGCCACGACTCTGCGACAACAAGATTGCGCCCAGTACATCTTTGCCCAGCTGAAACACCAAGCCGGTGCTGCCGTCGTCGAAACCGATCAGTTCGTCGAGGCGCGCAGTGGGTAAGCCGCGTATCCAGGCGATGCCGTCACCTATGCCGGCCACGCAGCCGCGCTCGGATAAGCGCAAGCCAAAGCGATAAGCCTGGTCTGTTTTAGCCATGATTGGCCTGCCGCCGAAAAAACGCCAGCTCATCGGCCAGATTAGCGTGTAATTGGCACTCGCCGACCACTGCGCGCAACCCGGCGATCAAGGCCGGATCTTCCTTGAACCTGAGTTGCAAAGCTTGCCCGGCAACAGTAGACAGCGCTTCCTGTACTCGCGATTGGTCTGCTTCACTCAACGGATGCGCACTAAGCACTTCGACGGCGGAGGCGGCAATCAGCATCGACGCCGCTTTGCGTAGCGCGGTTTGTTCGCTATCCGGCATATTGAGCAGATCCTGCAGAAATACCTCGACAATACGCTGCGTCAATGGCGGAGAAGCCAGTCTTTGCAACATCGCCGCCGCCTGTCCGTAAGCCGCGCCAGCCGCTTCCCTTATTAATGCTGCTTCCCCTGCCGCGATTAGCGTCTGGTTGCGAACCCGCAGTTTAGCCTCTTCATCGGCTAGGGTTTGCTTCAGATTCTCTGTGGCAGTACTACGCAACTGAGCCAGCTCTTCATCTAGCTGGCGACGGCTGGTTTCTTGCTGTTGATTCCAATCCGCTAATCGTTGCTCGTATTGTTGGCGCAAGGCTTCCGCTGCATTGCGTAATTGTGTGGCACGCTCGGTTTCTTCTTTAATACCTTGTTGCCGGGCATCAAGCATCGCCAGTACCGGCCGGTACAAGAAGCGTTGCAGTATCCACACCAAAACCAGGAAGTTGAGGATTTCCAGGATGAAGGTTGTCCAGTCGAATTGCATCATGTTGCAGTTACCGTTAGGTTGGACGTGATGTCGCTGTCGCAACAGCGACACACTGATCAGTCAAGCCGGTCATGGTTCGACAATCTCACCACGAACGGTTTGAATTCCAGCTATCTTTTCCCAAGCAAAAAGCTGTCAGCCGGTAAAAATTAAAAACCTACTTCAAAAAATACTCTAATAACGGATTCCTAAACAACACGATCAACGCCACCACCAAGCAGTAAATCGCCAAGGACTCTATCATCGCCAAGCCGATGAACAAGGTACGGGTGATGGTTTTCTCGGCTTCCGGCTGGCGGGCCAAGGCTTCCAGCGCAGCGGCGATAGCCTTGCCCATCGCCAGGGCGGGCAGCATCGTACCGAGGGCAATCACCAGGCCGGCCACGCCGGTAGAAATCATGCTAAATAAATGGATGTCGTTCATGACTATTCCTCAGACATTTCGGATTCGGTCGGCTCCAGCGCGCCGGCTATGTATATCAACGCCAACATACCAAAGATGTAGGCTTGCACCACGGCTTCGATCACGTGCAGCATTAATAACGGCACCGGCACCAGGAAGCCGGCGATCAGCAGCACCAACAAAGCGGCCATTTCCAGACTCATGATGTTGCCGAACAAACGGATGGCCAAAGCCAATGTACGGGTAAATTCGCTGATGATGTGAAACGGTAGCAGGATGATGCTAGGTTCTGCGTAATGGCGAAAATGCCGTCGCCAGCCGCGATCACGGATGCCGAACCAGTGGGTGGAACCGAACACCAGCACCGCCAAAGCGGCCGTGGCGGACAAGTCGCGAGTGGGCGCGTGCAGCTCGGGAATTAAACCCACCAGATTGGCGACCAGCACAAACAGCCACAAGGTCGCCACGAACGGTAAAACCCGGCGCACCGAGACCGCCGGCAAGACTTCGGCAATGGCGCCTTCTATCGCCACGACCACCGCTTCGAGCAAGTTTTGCAATTGGGAGGGCTGCCGACTCAAACGTAGCAACAGGGTTAACAGCACAAAGCCCAGCATCACGCCCCAGGTAGTGACGACCGTGTTACTGATCGCAAGCGGACCGAGTTGAAAAAGGGTATCGGCTGCCGACTCGGTGTTATTCATGTCCTCACCTCGTATTCAACGAAAAGAGCTTAGCTGAAACCCAACTTAGCCACCACATCAGCCGACGCCTCTTAGCTAACCCGCGTCCGTTGGAGAAGGCGTTATACGCGCTACCAAAAAACGGCCCATGCAGTAAAGCTAATTATTCGACAGCCAGGTATTGACCGGGAGCCAACGGACTTTCGTAGCGTATGCCTTCCCGGAAAAACTGTTCGGGGTTGGAGGCAATTTCGCGGGCGGCCAGGAATTGCGCATAGTAGTTGCGAGACGCAAACCCGAAGGCCGGGCCGTCGTAGCTATCGACGATGCGCACGAAGTCGCTACCGACTTGATTTTTCGCACGCTTCATGCCACCGATACCATGGTTATACGAGGTCACTGCCGCAGGCCAATCGCCGAGCTTACCGTAAGCGTAACTCAGATACCGGGCCGCGCCGTTGGCGGACACAAAAGGATCGTAGCGTTGATCCACGCGATCACCACCAGGCATAAAGGTTTTGGCGGCAGCTTTGGTAAATTGCCACATGCCGACCGCGCCGGCAGAGGATTTGGCGGACGGTTGAAACGAGGATTCTACATGCGGCAGATAAGCCAAGTCTTCCGGCAAGCCGGCATCGCGGAAGGTTTTTCTAAACTGTAAATCATAGCGACCGCTGATCTCCAAACCGCGTTTAAAACGCTCACGAGTGCCGCGTTGCGAACGCAGTCTGTCGCTAAGGCCCGGCAATACGCTGTTTAGCGATCTGCCGTTACTTTCCAGCTTGGCGATCAATTGCCGGTCGTTGGCGTTCAACGCCGCGCCGTAACGCACTTTACTTTCCAATTCCGCTAATTGGGCTTTCCAATATTCGCGGCGCTGACTAACCATGTCTTTTTGCTCCGGCGTTAAACCTTCGGCGACGTAGCCAGGCAAGGTCATCACTTCGTAGACTACATCCAGATAACGGTCATCGTGAAAAGCTACTTCGGAGCGTTGCCAGATAGCATAAGTTTTTCGCCAAAAATCCACCGCCGGCTCCAACGCCGCAGGTTTTGGAAAAGTCCCCGTATAAAACACCGGTTTGTACGGAGCCGGCTGAGGTTGATAAGCCGGTCGTTGTTGAGAGATATTCGGTCTAACTGAGGCAATTTTCTCGCGTTTTACCGGCGAACTACTGCTACAAGCATTCAGCAACAATAAGGCTAATAAGGGAAGAGGTAAACGCAGCAGAGGTGGTTTCATTTTGGTCTGGTTATTGGGTGCGACGTTGATAGATGTAACGTTTCCTACACCAAGGAGCGATAAAAAATTCCCCGTGTAATTTCAATAAATAATAGCGCTCATTTCGAATTTTCGTGAAGAATAAATCCGAAAAAAATTAGCTTTTTTCCTGCAAAAATCGAAAAACGTTATAAGCGCCAACCACAATACCCAACACGATCAAACTCACAGTCCAGCGCACCGAATAACCAGCGGCCAAAGTATCCAGCCAGCGCCCCAGATAAGCACCGGCGACAATAGGCACCACAAACAGTAAACCCAGGGTGCCGCCGTAAAACAACATACCTACCCAGGTTGCCGGACGGCGGGTTTTATCTTCCAAACGCCGTAAATCGCGGCGGGTGTGTTCGATTAGTTTGTCGCGAAAACTCATGGCTATATTCCTGCGGTGCCGTGACTACTAAGTTCGGCTAGGCGCCGCACCAAGGAACGTTCGATTTCCGACAGCGTCGCCCGCGCAGTGTGTACTTCGGAATCGGATTGAGTCATTTCCGCCGCCAGTCGCTCGCAGATTGCACCGCGGTCATCACCAAGAAAATAGCGCAGAGAGGTAACCGTTAATTGATTGTCGGCAAAGCGTAGCACACCGCTGGGCAAGGCCAGATAACGCCAGACGCCGGCTTGATCGTTGAAGCGGGCCAAGCCATATCTAAGCAAGGCCACGCTGTGAATATGCCCGGCCAAAATCCCGAAACTGCCGTCGGCATCGGCGCCGATAAACTGGGTCACGGTCTCGAAACACTCGCCTCCTCGGCTGTCCAGCAAGGTTAACGCGAAACTGTTCACGCCGGCATTGCGCCTTGCATATAGCAATCGGCTTCGCTGAGTTGATCGTATTTGCCGTCCATAAACCCTTCGCAATCGGCAATGGTTTGCGCCAGCGGCACCCGTACGCCCGGCATGCCGGTATGGTCGGCTACGGTGGTAAAAGGTTGAGTCAGATAGCGTTGCAAGCGTCGCGCCCGCTCGACGATACGTCGGTCTTCCTGCGACAGCTCTTCGATACCGAGCATGGCGATAATATCTTCCAACTCCCGATAACGCGACAAATGCTCACGAACGGCACGAGCGACCTGATAATGGCGATCGCCGAGGATGTGGTGATCCATGATTCGGCTGCCGGAACGTAAGGGATCGATGGCCGGATAAATCCCTTTGGCAGCCTGTTGACGCGACAGTATCACCACGCTGTCGAGATGACCCAGGATGGTAGCCACGGCCGGGTCGGACATGTCGTCGGCCGGCACATAGACGGCCTGAACCGAGGTAATGGAGCCGGATTTGGTGGAGACGATGCGCTCTTCCAGCGACGCAACTTCAGTCAGCAAAGTCGGCTGATAACCGACCGTAGCCGGCATTCTCCCCAGTAAACCGGAAATTTCGCTGCCGGCCTGCACGAAGCGGAAGATGTTATCCATTAGGAACAGCACTTCGGTATCTAGGGTGTCTCGCAAATATTCGGCGTAAGCCAAGGCGGTATAGCCAACATGAAAACGTACGCCGGGCGACTCGTCCATTTGTCCATAGACCAACAGCGCCTTGGGCAAAACGCCGGCATCGGCCATTTCATGCCAAAGCTCGTGACCTTCACGCATGCGTTCGCCGACGCCGGCATAAACCGATACGCCTTGCATCGTCACGCTAACCGCGTGCATGAACTCCATCATCAGCACGGTCTTGCCGACACCGGCGCCGCCGAATAAACCGGTTTTGCCACCGCGCACGAACGGACAAAGCAGGTCGATGACTTTGATGCCGGTTTCCAGAATTTGCGAGGCAGGCAGGGTATCGGACAGTAAGGGCGGAGCGGAGAGGATATTTCTGAAAATTGTATTAGGTAATGGCTGGCCGCCATCAAGCGGGTCGCCGAACACGTTCAGCATGCGTCCCAGACAACAGCGATCGACCGGCACATTCAGGGCATCGCCGCGATCAAACACCGGCATGCCGCGAAAGAGTCCCGAGACCGAATGCAAGGCAATCGCCCGAATCAGCGTCGGCTCCAGATGCTGAAACACGACCAGCACGTAACGCCCTGCACCGTTCATAACATCCAGTGCCTGACCGATAGGCGGCAGATAATCGCAACGCACATCGACCACCGGCCCCTGCGCGGCCTCAATGCGACCCACCTGATTCATCTCACCTGTCATAGCCACATACTCCGACGCACAACCCTCTCTAACATTTGGGTAAGCATATTTTTTAGATTCTTGTGCTGAACAGCGAAAAAAGCTTGCTACGGAATCGCCACTACTTGGATAATCACATTAGATATTTAGCATATTTGCAATATGTTGCAGCTACCGATTAACACTGGTCTCCGGCGGCTAATCCAGGAACTTTGGACTTTATCACATTGCCCTAGCAGCGCAGTGTTGAAAAATGCCGATACTCCAACAGAAGGCAACGAATATTACGTTTATCCTCGGCAACGATTTATACGACAAAGAGGGCGAAACATGAAACCAAAGGCAACGCAGTTAAGCCATTGCTCAAGGTGCGGGGACGAAATTCCGCCGGACGAGTTGCAATTTTTGCAAAACACTTCGCTGTGTGCCTTATGTTACAACACGCAGCTGGAATGCTTGGAGATCTACAACGCTAGCATCAACAGGTCCAAACCGATCTTAAGCTTAGTCCCGCACCGCACAAAGATTCGCGGCGGCACCGCAGCGTAATCGTTTCAGACCGGTAGCGACGCCCCCTAAACGCTCGCAGCCACCGGGCTGAACTACATAATCACCGATATACCTTGAAAACGATCCGGCAACTTCCGCCGGCGTGTCGTTACTGCTTTATATTTTTATAACCTTCTTCGCTCTCACGCATGACTTTTTGGCCTTCTTCGACCAGATTGCGGCCTTCGTCGATCTTTACCTGACCTTCACGCTGCATCGTTTGCCCGCGCTCGACCATTTGCTTACCCTCCTGCCAACGACTGCCCAACTGTGCAATGCCCTGACTGTCCCGCAACATCTGCTCACCGGACAGAATTTTGTCCGCCGCCGGCTTAGTCGGTGCGACTGGCTCGCCGGCGCAACCGGC
The DNA here is from genome assembly GCF_014850955.1 of Methylomonas albis. NCBI lineage: Bacteria > Pseudomonadati > Pseudomonadota > Gammaproteobacteria > Methylococcales > Methylococcaceae > Methylomonas > Methylomonas albis. Next base: position 405,874 of record NZ_JACXSS010000001.1, on the reverse strand, counting down.
CACCATTAAAGTTAAGAGAATTACGGAAGTATTCAGTCTGAGTCTGCGCATAAATATGTCCTCTTATGATGCACTGGAAATGATGGGGAGAAATATTGCAAAACACCACGGCATCTGGCAACCATTTTTTAAGCGGGTTCTGCGTCTTGGCCTAATCACCGTAGCAAGCGTTACTCTGCAACTTGGACCACAAGCAATAAACGATTAATGCCACCAACCAGATACTTACTAAAGGTCCCAATACGCCATCGTAATACGTATTAACCAGGAATAAGGAATCGGCCTGCAAATTAACGTTGAACAAGTCTCTGCTCACCTTAATTTGCCAAACCCAACCGGCGTGACAACCGATGCATAAACCTAGGCTTTGTGGCACCCGAGTCCTGAGAATTGCTAAAAACACCCCCACCACAACTAAAGCCAGCAAGGCACTGAATATCGCCGGATTCAACCAGTTTGTAAACGCTTCAGCCATCAATGTTAAACCGCTGCTCGGCGTTAAATTAGCGTAATCAATTTGCGACTTACTTTTTAGAAAATGCAACGCCGCATAGTAGATAGAGCTGATTGTCACGGCAACAACAATCGGCATTTTCCGGCGTAACCCGCTCAGCAACAGACCGCGAAAGAGTATTTCTTCGCCAAGGGCAATCAGCACGGCAAAAAACAAACCCAATCCGACTTTTTCCGCGATCTTAGCGGCTGTCCACTGCCGGGTATCGTCCCAGACATGAATATCCAGCCAATACAGCAACAATAATACCGGCAGCAATGTCAGCACTCCCAGTGCCAGACCTTGGCCAAATTGTTTGTAAAATATCGCTTTCGGCGCAAACCCAAAATCCGCCCAGCTGAATTGCAGATATTTCTTTAACGGAAAAATACTCAGCAACAACAGAATCAGCGTAATTTTGCTAATGACTTTTGCCAATGGCAAAATGTCGCCAGCAATCCACAATAAACCGTAACCCAACATGCTCGCAATAGTGGCCGCAATCACCAAAACAACCAACGGCGCCAAGGCATAGGCGAACCAGCGCATCAGCGGAAATCTCCCCACAAGGTTTGCACGGCGGTCAATGCCGATAAAACCGCCGTTTCGGTGCGCAAAATCCGGGCACCCATCCGCACCGCTACAAATCCCGCTGCTTTGGCAGCTTGTCGCTCTTGCTCGCTAAAGCCGCCTTCCGGCCCTGAGAGCAGGGTGACGCTATTGTTTTCCGGCTTTAAGTCAGCTAGGGATTGTTCGGCATAGGGATCGAGAAACACTCTCAAGCCTTGCTGCTCGGCCGCCCAATCCGTTAAATTCGCTATCTCGCCCAGCGCGGGGCAATAGGTTCGTCCGGATTGTTCGGCAGCGTGCTGGGCAATATGCTGCCAATGCTGCAGGCGCTGCTGCTTTTTATCGTCGTTGAATTTAATCACGCAACGTTCGGTTACCAACGGCGTCAACTGCGTTACGCCTAGTTCAACGGCTTTTTGCACCGCCCAGTCCATCCGGTCACCGCGAGAAATACCCAAACCCAGAGTGATCGTCAGCGGGGATTCGACGTTACGATCAACGAATTGCTCGATTTCGACCCGAACGCTCTTACGGCTGACTTCGCTGAAACGCCCCAGATATTCCCCGCCCTGACCGTTAAACAGTACGATGCTCTGCTCTGGCTTCAACCGCAGCACACTACGCACGTAATGGGCCGCATCGTCGTCTAAGTCAATGCGACCGCCGACATTTAGCGGCGCGGCGACATATAAACGAGAAACACGCATCAGTCCTGCACCGCCAGTTGGATGCCTTGCCAGGCGACGTCTGCCATCAGTTGTATCTCCTGCTCGTTGATAACATAAGGCGGCATGAAATAAATCACATTCCCCAATGGCCGCAACAGCACGCCACGACTCAAAGCATAGCGATAAACCGACAGACCGCGCCGCTGCTGCCAAGGGTACGCTTCGTGCGTCTGCTTATTTTTGACCATCTCAATGGCGACGATCATGCCGGTTTGCCTAACTTCCGCAACGTTGGGGTGCCCCTTAAAACGCTCTACCGCTTTAGCCATAACCGTCGCCAATTGCCGATTGTTGGCAATCACATTTTGCTGCTGAAATATCCCCAGCGTGGCCAACGCCGCTCGGCAACCCAATGCATTCCCGGTGTAGCTATGCGAGTGTAAAAACGCGGTGAGATTCTGATAGTCATCATAAAAGGCTTGATATACCTTATTGCTGGTCAATACCGCAGACAACGGCAAATAGCCGCCGGTCAGCCCTTTGGATAGGCAAATAAAATCCGGACTGATTGCCGCTTGCTCGCAGGCAAACAAGGTGCCGGTGCGGCCAAAACCCACGGCAATCTCGTCAGCGATTAAATGCACATGGTATTTATCGCACGCTTCGCGCAGCAATTTTAGGTATACCGGATGATACATGCGCATACTGCCGGCGCACTGCACCAACGGTTCGACAATCACAGCGCAAACTTCGTCAGCATGCTGCATCAAGGCCTGCTCCATGTAAGCGAAGCGACGGATTGAGTAGGCTTCCCAGCTCTCGCCGGCTTCGCGATGATAGCAATCCGGGCTGGCTACCGTAATTACATCCATCAATAAGGGCGCGTAGGTTTCCTTGTACAAGGCGACATTGCCAACCGCCAAAGCTCCCAGCGTTTCGCCGTGATAGCTGTTTTCCAACGTAATGAATTTAGTTTTTTGAGTCTGTCCGAGATTACGCCAATAATGAAAACTCATCTTCAGCGCGATTTCGACTGCTGATGAACCGTTGTCCGCGTAAAAACATTTATCCAAACCCGGCGGCGTAATTTCCACCAGTTTTTCCGCCAGTGTTAGCGCGGCTTCATGGGTAAATCCGCCAAGGATTACATGCTCTAGCGAGTCAAGCTGATCTCTAAGCGCCTGATTGATAATTGGATTGGCATGACCAAACAGATTTACCCACCAGGAACTAATCGCATCCAGATAACGGTTACCGTCGAAATCTTCCAGCCAGACGCCCTGCCCTGATTTGATGGGGATCAAAGGCAACGCATCCCGCCGGGATGCCCGAGGATCGTAATCCTTCATCTGACTACAGGGGTGCCAGAGCACGGCGAGATCGCGCTGAACGATAGATTGATTATTCATGGGTGGCATAAAAAAGGGGCTTGCGCCCCTTTTTTGTCGGATTGATCAAATCCTTAGTAACGATAATGATCCGGTTTGTACGGACCTTCAACCGGTACATTGATATACGCAGCCTGCTCTTTCGTCAACTCTGTCAGTTTTACGCCGATTTGCGCCAAATGCGAGCGCGCCACTTTTTCGTCGAGTTTTTTCGGCAGTACATAGACTTTGTTTTCATAGCTAGCCGAGTTGCTCCAAAGCTCCATCTGCGCCAATACCTGGTTGCAAAACGAGTTGGACATCACGAAACTAGGATGACCGGTAGCGCAGCCCAAATTGACCAGGCGACCTTCAGCCAACACGATAATGCGCTTGCCATCAGGGAAGATCACATGATCGACCTGCGGCTTGATGTTTTCCCAGGTGTAATGACGCAGAGACGCAATGTCGATCTCCGAATCGAAATGACCGATATTGCAGACGATAGCCTGATCGCGCATCGCTTTCATGTGATCGTGGGTAATTACGCCAACATTGCCGGTGGCCGTCACGAAGATGTTTGCAATTGCAGCCGCTTCGTCCATTGTCACCACGCGGTAGCCTTCCATCGCCGCCTGCAATGCGCAGATCGGATCAATTTCAGTGATCAAAACCGTGGCGCCTAAACCACGCAGGGATTGCGCGCAACCTTTACCGACATCGCCATAGCCGCAGACCACGGCAATTTTGCCGGCGACCATCACGTCAGTAGCGCGTTTGATACCGTCGACCAAAGACTCGCGGCAACCGTACAAGTTGTCGAATTTGGATTTAGTAACCGAATCGTTGACATTAAATGCCGGCACTTTCAGAGTACCTTTGGTAACCATTTCTGTCAGACGCAACACACCCGTAGTTGTTTCTTCGGACAAGCCTTTAACATCCGCCATCAATTCGGGGAAGTTATTGTGCATCATGGTTGTCAGGTCGCCGCCATCGTCCAGAATCATATTAGGGCGCCAATCGTTGGGGCCGATAACGGTTTGCTCGATGCACCATTCGGCTTCCGCCTCGGTTTCACCTTTCCAGGCAAAAACAGGAATACCAGCGGCGGCAATGGCGGCAGCGGCATGATCCTGAGTAGAGAAAATATTACAAGACGACCAGCGGACTTCCGCACCCAATGCAGTCAAGGTTTCGATCAATACCGCAGTCTGGATGGTCATATGCAGACATCCGGCGATACGCGCGCCTTTCAATGGCTGTTGAGCGCCGAACTCGGCGCGCAAGGCCATCAAACCGGGCATTTCGGTTTCGGCAATATTGATTTCTTTACGCCCCCATTCAGCCAGGGCTAAATCGGCAACTTTGTAATCGGCTTGGCTCATAATGTTTTCCTGATCCTGGTTAAATGCCGGCGGCATCTTTTAATGCTTCGGCTTTGTCGGTTTTTTCCCAGCTGAAGCTGGCTTCGTTGCGACCGAAATGGCCATAAGAGGCAGTTGGACGATATATTGGTTTCAACAAATCCAACTGAGCGATTAAACCTTTCGGCCGCAAATCGAAGTGCTCGCGCACGATTTGCACCAAACGCTCTTCCTCGATTTTGCCGGTACCAAACGTTTCAATGCTGATGGAAGTCGGTTCTGCAACTCCGATGGCATAAGAAATCTGGATCTCGCAACGTTCCGCAAGACCAGCCGCAACGATATTTTTTGCAACATAGCGGCCCATATAGGCAGCCGATCTATCCACTTTTGACGGATCTTTACCGGAAAACGCACCGCCACCGTGACGTGCCATACCGCCGTAGGTATCGACGATAATTTTACGACCGGTCAAGCCGCAGTCGCCAACAGGCCCGCCAATGATGAACTGACCAGTAGGATTGATGAAATATTTGGTGTCTTTGTGCAGCCATTCTTTCGGCAAGGTTGGCAGGATGATTTCATCCATTACCGCTTCTTCAAGCTGTTTGCCGCCTATTTCCGGGGAATGCTGAGTAGACAGAACCACTGCGTCAATAGCGACCGGCTTGTTGTTTTCGTAGCGAAAAGTCACCTGACTTTTTGCATCCGGGCGTAACCACGTCAGGGTTTTATTCTTACGCACCAGCGCTTGTCTCTCAACCAGACGATGCGCATAGGTGATTGGGGCAGGCATCAATACATCAGTTTCGTTGCTGGCATAGCCAAACATTAAACCTTGGTCGCCGGCGCCTTGTTCGTGGTCTTCCGACTCGTCGACACCCATAGCAATGTCGGACGATTGTTTACCGATGGCATTTAATACCGCACAGCTATTGCCATCGAAACCGATATCGCCGTTATCGTAACCAATTTCGCAAACGACCTTCCTAACAAGCTCTTCGGTGTCCACCCAAGCGTTGGTAGTAATTTCACCAGCCAAAACCACCATACCGGTCTTCACCAATGTTTCGCAAGCCACCCTCGAGCGCGGGTCTTGAGCCAGCAATGCATCAACAATGGCATCGGAAATTTGGTCAGCGACTTTGTCCGGATGCCCTTCCGAAACAGACTCTGAAGTAAAAAGATAGTTTTTATTCACGGTTACAACCTCGCCAAATTGAAAACTTGCGCATATAAAAAAAAGGCCGCGCAAACGGCCTGGTATTTGTGGTGGGCCCTGTAGGACTTGAACCTACGACCTGCCGATTATGAGTCGGAAGCTCTAACCAACTGAGCTAAGGGCCCTCAATTTATCTAGCCTGCATACGATGCAAACGCCTTATTCGCCATCAAGAAAACATCTCAACTGCTCAGACCTGGATGGGTGTCTTAATTTCCGTAAGGCTTTGGCTTCGATCTGACGGATCCGTTCACGGGTTACATCAAACTGCTTACCCACTTCTTCCAGCGTATGATCGGTATTCATGTTGATGCCAAAACGCATTCTCAGCACTTTAGCTTCTCTGGCCGTCAATCCCGCCAATACATTCTGAGTGGACTCGCGAAGGCCGGCGATTGTAGCAGATTCGACAGGCGATAGCATCTTGGAGTCTTCGATAAAATCCCCCAAATGCGAATCTTCATCATCGCCAATCGGCGTTTCCATCGAAATCGGCTCTTTGGCAATCTTCAGCACTTTGCGAATTTTATCCTCGGGCATTTCCATGCGCTCAGCCAATTCTTCGGGCGTTGCCTCGCGCCCCAGCTCTTGCAGAATCTGCCTGGAAACACGGTTCAGCTTGTTAATGGTTTCGATCATATGCACAGGTATACGAATTGTCCTGGCCTGATCGGCTATCGAGCGGGTAATAGCCTGACGGATCCACCAGGTTGCATAGGTAGAAAATTTGTAGCCGCGCCGATATTCGAACTTATCGACCGCTTTCATCAAGCCAATATTACCTTCCTGAATCAGATCCAAGAACTGCAAACCGCGATTGGTGTATTTTTTGGCTATAGAAATAACCAAACGCAAATTCGCTTCGATCATTTCCTTTTTAGCACGTCTAGCCTTGGCTTCGCCCAAGGAGATACTGCGGCAAATACTTTTCAACACCGCAATACTTAAGCCGAAGCGAGACTCGATATCCGCTAATCGCAGTTGTGCCGCCCTAATGCGCTCGCGATGACCACTGAAGACCTCGGCGAAATTCGGCTTCGTAGCGATGAACTGATCCAACCAATCGAGATTAGCCTCGTTCTCCGCAAAGGCATTAATAAAGTCCTTACGCGGCATTTTTGCTTTTTTAACGCAAACGTCCAATATGAAACGTTCTTCTTCACGAATAGCAGTAATCAACTCTTCGGAAACGGAGACCATTTTCTTTAAATACTGCGGCGTCCATTTAAATTCACTAAATATCTCGTCAATCGTATCGAACAGTTTTTCAGTCTTATCATGGCCGTAACCATTCTTTTTGACCGAGGCTGTCGCAGTTTTTAACGCCTTCCTGAGAAGGTCGACCTTCTGCTTAACCTCTTCGTAATCAATTGTTTTGCTCTCTTCCTCAGCATCTTCGGCAGGCTCTTCAATCTCGATGCCGCTAACGTCAATATCCTCGACTTCAGTGAGATCGACAAAACCCAACACCAAATCGTTGAGCCGGACCCCTGAATCTTCAACCTGCACGGAATCAAAAGCATCGATAAAAGACTCGACAATGAATCCGGACCGAGCAATAGCGCCAACTACTTGCCGCTGCCCCTCTTCAATCCGTTTCGCAATTTTTAATTCTTCCTCGCGAGTCAACAATTCCACAGATCCCATTTCGCGCATATACAACCGCACTGGATCGGTGGTTCGCCCAAATTCGCTATCGACAGAGGCCAACGCTGCGACTTCAGCCACTTCTTCATCATCATCAGCAGTTACTACCGCATCGGAGGTGATCAGTGAATCGTCATCATCCGGCGCCACCTCATAAACCTGAATCCCCATATCATTGATCATGCTGATAATATCGTCGATTTGCTCAGGATCGATAATATCGCTAGGCAAATGGTCGTTAACTTCCGCATAAGTTAAATAACCCTGCGCTTTACCTTTTGCTATCAGTTGTTTAAGTTGGGATTGCTGTTGTTCTTGATTCATTCTTTACTCACAATACGTTTTCAGCACCAAGCGCCGCAGAACAGGAAATTATAACGGCAAAAATTAATGCGGTCACCTAGGTCTTCTCCCTTAAAAGCTTCCGCAGCACCTCTTTTTCTTCAAACATCAACCCCTCTCGACTCTCCTTCTCGATCAAGCGGGTCAGGGTGGCTTCCTTGGCTTGCTTACAAAGCTGGCGCAAGGCTCCACAAAACTCGGCCTCTTCGCCACCAATCGGCACATCCAATTCCAAACTCGCCAAAACCTTCACGGCCTTTTCCTGTGGCGTTCCCCGGAAAGATTCCAACAAGATGGCGCTATTTCCAGGCTTTTCAAGGGCAACCCTCTGTAAAACATCCATTAACAACTCAACGCCCGCAAAATTCAGCTCATCAAGCATCACCCCTTCGCGCTCAACCAAACTCGCAAAATGCGGGTGCTGCAGCAATAGCCCTATGACCTTGCGCGCCAAACTCACTCTTGGCGATGGTATGGATTTACCAGCATTAAATTTCGACTTAAGTCTAGCCTGTTTTTCACCAACATCCACCGCAAGCCGGGTAGCAGCTAACTCTTGCAACCGGGCAAACATCATCTCCCGAAAAAAGCCGGCTGGCACCTTCTCCAGCGACGGCGTCGCCGCAGCTAGCAATTGAGAGCGCCCCTCGACGGTTGCTAACTCCAATTGGCCGGCAATATTCTCGAAAAAGTAATCCGACAAGACCTGCGCATTACGAATTCGTTCCATAAAAGCGGATGAATTTTCAGCACGCAACAGGGAATCGGGATCTTGCCCCTGGGGTAGCAACATTATTTTGATTTGCCTGCCATCACGCAAACAAGGCAAAGCAGCATCGGTAGCCTTCCAGGCCGCCTGCCTGCCAGCGTTATCACCGTCGAAACAAAACACCAATTCGGAGGTAAACCGAAACAATAAATCGATTTGAGCTTTCGAAGTAGCGGTACCCAACGTAGCCACAGCATTGGAAATACCAAACTGAGCCAACGCGATTACATCCATGTAGCCCTCTACCACCAATATCCGCTCAGGCTTATTATTCCCCTCCAAAAGCTCACAAAGCCCATAAAGCTCCTTGCTTTTAGAAAAAACCGCAGTCTCCGGCGAATTAAGGTATTTGGGCAAAGAATCGTCCAAAACCCGCCCACCGAAACCCACCACCCGCTTCCGTTTATCCCGGATCGGAAACATCAACCGCCCACGAAAGCGGTCGTAAACCTTGCCATCATCTCTGACCACCAACATACCAGCCTCGATCAAATCCGCCTGATCGAAACGCGCCACCAGGGCATCCCACTTATTCGGCGCATAGCCCAGAGAAAAATCTCGCGCCACCTCGCCGCTAACCCCCCTGGCTTTCAAATACTCTACAGCCTGCCGACCTTCCGAATTTCCACGCAATTGCTCGGTGTAATAACTTGCAACACCCGCCAGGACATCGTAAACATGTGAGACAGTTTTTTTATCCGGCAAATCTACATCGCTATCAGCTGACTCCCTTGGCACATCCACGCCAGCAAAAGCAGCCAAATCTTCAACCGCTTCAACAAAGCTAAGATTATTGAAAGCCATCAAGAAACTAATAGCGTTCCCACTCTCTCCACAACCACGACACAGATAAACCTGCTTTTGGCGATTTACGTTAAAACTGGGGGTTTTTTCGTTATGAAAAGGACAGCAGGCGGCAAATTCACTACCCTTTTTCTTGAGAGGGACGCGCGAATCGATTAGATCGACAATATCGACCCGCACCAAAAGATCATCTATAAACTGACGAGGTATCCTGCCGGACATGTTACCGACAAGATATTAAGCGATAAAACAGGCCTTGATTCTCGCACTGACATTCGCCATGTCAGCTCTACCTTGCATTTGCGGCTTGAGCAAAGCCATCACGCCACCCATGTCTTTTACCGATGTAGCGCCCACTTCAGCTATAGCATCGGCAACCATGCCATCGATTTCAGCATCGCTAAGTGGTTGAGGTAGAAAATCTTGAATAACCAACACTTCAGCCTCCTCGATTTCCGCCAGATCGTTGCGATTGGCGTCGCGGAATTGCTTGATGGACTCACGCCGCTGCTTCAACATTTTGTCGAGCACAACGATGACTCGCTCATCGCTGAGCTCTATACGCTCATCGACTTCAACCTGCTTGATAGCGGCCAAAATCAGACGGATCACGCCTAGCCTAACTTTCTGGCCGCTTTTCATCGCGGCTTTCATATCTTCCCTGATACGTTCGCTTAACGCATCCATTGTATACCTTAAATTTGTGGGCGGCCGCGACGCAGGTTTTTCAGCGCATAACGTTCGCGCGCCAATTTTTTCAAATGTCGCTTAACCGCCGCCGCGCCTTTGCGCTTACGTTCGGTCGTTGGCTTTTCATAAAATTCGCGGCGACGCACTTCAGCCAATACACCGGCTTTTTCGCACGCACGTTTAAAGCGACGAATCGCGATGTCAAAATGTTCGTTCTCTTTAACTTTAACTGATGGCATTATCAATAATCCGATTTATGTTAGTATCTTATGACGCTATCGGCGATAGTAAGCCCGCCGAAAACGGCCGATTATACCCATAAAATTCTTTTATTCAAAAACTAATGTATGTTTTAGGCATAGAAAGCTCTTGCGACGAAACGGCTGTCGCCGTTTACCATGCCAGCAAGGGTTTGATTGCGCACACCTTATACAGCCAAGTCGCTACACATGCCGAGTACGGTGGCGTCGTTCCTGAACTAGCTTCGCGGGATCATATCCGCAAACTGGTGCCGCTGATCAAGACAGTATTGAAACAAGCCGAATTAAAAACCGGCGACATCGAAGGCATTGCTTATACCGCCGGCCCCGGCTTGATGGGATCACTACTTGTCGGAGCCGCCACAGCCCAAAGCCTGGCCTGGACCTGGCAAATACCGGCTATCGCAGTGCACCATATGGAAGGCCATTTATTAGCACCGATGCTGGAAGATAATCCACCAACCTTCCCATTCGTCGCCCTGCTGATTTCCGGCGGACACACAATGCTCATAGAAGTGCGCGCGATTGGTGAATACCGCTTACTTGGCGAATCGCTGGACGATGCTGCGGGCGAAGCCTTCGACAAAACCGCCAAGATGTTGGGCCTAGACTATCCCGGCGGCCCCAAATTGGCAGAGCTCGCTCGCAACGGCGAAAATCGATTCAAATTCCCCCGCCCAATGACCGACAGGCCCGGGCTGGAGTTTAGCTTTAGCGGCCTAAAAACCTTCACGATGAATGCACTACATGCCACAGCGCAAACTGCTCAAGATAAAGCGGACATAGCCTTCGCATTTCAGCAAGCCCTCGCGGAAACGCTTAGCATCAAATGCAAACGGGCTTTACAGCAGACGCAGTTGAAAACACTGGTGGTAGCTGGCGGCGTTAGCGCCAACCAGGAAATTCGTCGACACTTGCAACAAATGGCCGCAAAAGAAGGCACCGAAATACGCTTCCCCCGCCCGGAGTTTTGCACCGATAACGGCGCCATGATTGCCTATGCCGGCTGCCAGCGCTTAATGGCGGGACAAACCCAAAACCTGGAAATTTTTGCCCGCCCACGCTGGCCGATGGAACAGTTAATCAGCCTTTGATCAAGACTCTTGCCCAGCCAACAGCCGCTGAATATTACTTTTATGCCGCCAAAGTAAAAGCAAGGAAATAACCGTAAAGGTAAGGGTCAAATTGACATCGCCGACTATCAGCCAAACGTAGAGCGGCGTTAACGTCGCGGCAACCAAAGCGGCCAATGACGAAATCTTGCCCAATTTGTAGACAACAAACCAGGTACCGGAAACCACCAAACCCAGCAACCAAGCGACACCCAGCGTCACACCCAGCGATGTCGCCACGCCTTTGCCACCCTTAAACTCAAAAAAAACTGGATAAAGGTGTCCGACAAATGCGGCGAACACCACCAAGGACAAAACCAGGCTGTCGACACCCAAAGCCTTCGCCAATAACACCGGCAACAAACCTTTCAAAGCGTCACCCAGCAATGTAATCGCTGCGGCTTTTTTGCCACCGATACGCATAACATTGGTTGCCCCCGGATTGCCGGAACCACTTTCCCGAGGATCCGCCAAGCCCATCAGCTTACATACGATAATCGCGCTCGACACCGAGCCGGTTAAATAGGCCAAGGGCACCAACAACCAATCCATCATTTAATCAACCTCTCGTCAATACTTGTACAGCGGCGCTATTTACTCGATACTGCCGCCTCTTCAAGAAATATAATAACCGGAAAGCAACGATGGACATCATCTTTTTAGGCGGACTTGAAATCGATACCGTAATAGGTATTTACGACTGGGAAAGGAAAATCAAACAAAAAATCATCCTGGACATCGAAATGGGTTTTGACATCAAAAAAGCCGCCGCCAGTGACGATATTACCCACACGCTGGACTACAAAGCCGTTTCGGACCGCATTGTCGACTTTGTTGAACACAGCGAATTCTATTTGGTGGAAAGATTGATTGAAGAAATTGCCGGAATCTTACGCAGCGAATTTGCGATTCCGTGGGTAAAGATCACCCTCAATAAAAAGGGCGCGATCAGTCGCGCTCAAGACGTCGGCATTATCATAGAACGCGGCGAAAGATAGCCATGCCTACCGGATTTATCAGCATCGGCAGCAATATAGACAAGGAAATCCATATTCCTTCCAGCCTGACAGCACTGCGCGACCTTTTCGGAGAACTGACAATTTCCAGCATTTTCGAAAGCGAACCGGTAGGCTTTGTCGGCGATAGCTTTCACAATTTAGTCGTACAATTCGAATCGGATTTGTCCGCGAAAGAAGTTGCCAAATTGCTCAAACAAATCGAACTAGATCATGGCCGCAGCAGGGAGAGTCAAAAATTCTCAGCCAGAACACTGGACCTGGATTTGATTTTATACGGCGAACAAATTATCAGTGACGGCAGATTGCAAATTCCGCGCGATGAAATAGAACGCTACGCCTTCGTATTGGAACCCTTGGCAGAAATTGCGCCAAACGCAACACACCCGATCAGCAAATGTAGCTACAAAGACCTGTGGCGCGATTTCGACAAACACGATTTGCGCCAAACCAAAATCGAGAAACCAACATCCTAAACCTTCACCGAAACAACGTCCGCCCACCATCCACAGTCAACACTTGGCCGGTAATGTAATCGGCATTTCCAACCAAAAACGCCACTGCTTTGGCAATATCCTCAGCTTCGCCACAACGTTGCAATGCTATTTTTTTTAAGATTTCCAAGCGCCCCGCCTCCTCAACGTCTTGCTCAGGCCATAAAATGGCGCCTGGCGCCACCGCATTAACACGCACATGGGGCGCCATTTCCCGTGCCAATATTCGCGTCATCGCCACTAAACCGGCTTTAGCCATACTGTACACCGGATAGCCCGGCAAGCCGGTTTCAGCGTGAATATCGGCAATATTGACAATACATCCCTGCTTATTTTTCAGTGACGGCCACAATGCTTGCGATAAAAAGAACGGCGCTTTCAGATTACCACCCATCGCCAAGTCCCAATCCTGTACCGTCACTTGCCCAATGGGTACCGACTGAAACAAGGAAGCATTGTTGACCAAAACATCGACACCGTCCCATTGAGCTAGCGCTGCTTCGGCCAACCTCTGAACTCCATCGAGTAGCGACAAATCGGCCTTTAACAGCCTTACCGTATCCTTACGCACCGCATTCAACTCGGCCGCCAGATACAAAGCATCCTCTTCAGAACTTTTGTAATGCAAAATTACATTACACCCCTCGGCATGCAGCAACCGAGCGCAAGCCGCACCGAGACGTCTTGCCGCCCCGGTAATCAGGACATTTTTAGGCATATTCGCTGGCTTATTGCTCAGCAGCAGGCAAACTGGCGATCAATTTTTTTCTGATCAGATAACAGGCGGCCAGGCCAACGAGCACCGGCAATTGCGTAATTAAAAACTCAGTCACCGAATGCTGGGTCACCATGCCAGCCAAAGGTACCACAATCAACATCTTGGATAACCACCAAGTCAACCAATAACCTATCAGCCCGATCACGGACCAATTAATTAAAGGACCGCCGTGATTTTTTGCCGTCATATAAAACCAGACCAAGGTTAAAATACCGCACAATTTAGCCAGAAATAACATCCTCTTCCCCTTTCTTATTGTTGTGAATACGCAAGCCAGAACGTGGGCCCAATGTAAACCAAACCCAGCAAAAATATCAAATCAATAAAGCCTGATTGCTTATAGCTTGTACTTCAATCTTGAGGACTTAGGACATATAATCGCAGCCATCCTAAAACAAGAACATCCGGAACACTCATGCACGCTCGCTTTTTTGTCGCCGCATTATTGACTATTGGTTTCTGCAATCCTGCCTGGTCGCAATCTACGCAGGGTCACGGTGGTCACGGCGGAATGGGCGGTGGAGATGATGGCGGATGCCTGAACGCTAAAATCAGCCGTTACACGCCTGAACATTTAGCCACGGTCAAACCGGGATCGGAGTTTTCGTTCGCGGTTTCCGGCAGCAATGGCCCCGGCCACATTCACGTCAGCATTAAACAAGAACCTGTCGTGATTCAGGTTGAAGACAAGAGCACATTCTATTTGGTAAAAGGCAAACTACCTGATGACTTAAGAAACACTGTGGTTAGAGTCTCGGTAAAAGCCAAAGCAAAAGTCAGTAAATGCGATGCAGACGGCGGCTGGTTGTTAAAGGTATCAGAGTAGATCTACAGACGATACCGCAACACGCATCCAATTCGCTGAATCGGCTTCGAGCACCCGCTTAGTTAAAATCCCATTCGAACAGAGTCCATTTATTGATATTGGTGTTTTCATCCAAGTCGTTTTTTTTCACGTCCATCTGTTCGTCGCCGTTAGTATCCAGCATATAGTAAGCCGGCCCTACCTGGGGCTGGATTTTCACCATGTATAGCTTACCGCCACGGCGAAACTCTTGAATGGTGTCTTTGCCTTTACGAATGATGGTAATGTCCGGCTCCATCTCTTCTCCGGACTGCACCGGCGCAGGCAGATCGGGCGGCTCCGGTACAGGCGCCAATTCATTGGACGCCGGGTCTGCGGCAAAAGCAAAGGCCGACAAAAACAGCATCAAGTTAAAACCCAATAATCGACACATTAAAATCCCTGCAAAAATTTAATTGTAGGAAGTCATGATAATACAGATTTAGGAGCACCGCATAAATCCATCGCCTACCGGCAGCGCCTTTCATCCTCAAATCACAAGCACAGCGCCATGAAACTAACACACATAAAAAAGCCGGCACCTCAACTAAGAGACGCCGGCTTTTTCAGCTACAGCTACGCTTGTTTACGTAAGTATTTCTCAACACCGGTGGTTCTAGCCACAACTGCATCTTTGGATTGCAAGGCCTGCTTGGCCATGTAACGCGCCACGCCAGACACACCCGGCGCATCTTTTGCCAATGTATCCTGTCTTGACATATATCTAGCAACACCGGTCAGTTCTTTCGAATCCTTATCTTGCAACTCGTGTTTAGTGACATATCGACTAACTGAGCTCAATTCGGCAGCAGGCTTTTGCGACAATATTTGCTTAGCTAAATACTTGCTGACACCGGTCAGCGGCGGCAACTGTCTCGCCAATATTGCTTGCTTGGCAAGATAACGGGCAACGCCGGTTAAGGGCTCGACCTGACTTTGCAGTTGCAACTGTTTAGCCAAGTATTTCGCCACCCCGGTGGGTTTTGGCGCTTGCTGAGCAGACGCAGCCTGTCTAGCAAGATAACGTTCTACTGCAGAACCCTCAAAGGCCAATTCCTCGGCCAATTCTTGCTGAATATTTTGTTCATGATTCAACTGTGCCTCCGCTTTTTCCTGTTGAGCTATAAGGTCCGCCGCGACATATCGAGCAATTAAAGCCGCCGCCGCCGCTTTTCTGTCCGCCGTCGCCTGCTCAGCTAGAAATTTCGCAACACCAGTCAAAGGTGCTTGCTCTTTCAATAAGCGTTCCTGTTGCGCGACATATTTAGCAACACCCGTTACTAACGGTGCATCCTTTGCCAATAAGGCTTGCTTGGTGACGTATTTGCTTACACCTGTTGCGATTGGTACGTCTTTTGCCAACACGTCTTGCTTCAATACGTACTTAGCAACCCCTGTAACCAGCGGCGTTGAGCCTGACTGCAGATTTTGCCGAATCACATATTTAGCAACGTTGGTAACCATATGATCTTCGCGATCATTTTTGGTGATGTATTTGGAAACACCGGTTACCGGCGCCTCTTTGGACAAAATCGACTGTTTAATCAGATATTTCGCTACCCGAGTAACCGGATTCGCCTGCTGCTGAGTCAAATACTTATCAACACCGGTAACAACCGGCTCGCTCTCAGCCAGTTCTTCGATAATTTCTTCAACCTCGTCAATTTCTTCTTCAATTTCCTCAACAACCGGCTCAGCAACCACTATCTCTTCGGCCGCTTGCCGGGCTTTTTCCAATTGCGCTTGTAAAGCCAGATATTTCGCCACACCTGTCAAAGGCTGACCGTTTTCGTCCAATTCCGGCTTGGGCGGCTCAAGTTTTTGCAGATAACGGGCTACACCGGTCAATTGCGCTTCTTCGCTGTCGACACGAGAATAAGCTTCCGACCGACTATCACTACTGCTCGAATTGCCGAACAAAAAGCCGAATAAGCTATTCATCAAACTGTTTGTTGCCATTTGAGAATACTCCTGAATGTAATAATTGTTATGTGTCTAGACGACGAGTTCATCAAATTCACGGTATGGCCTAAAAATACTAGGAACCCGCTGCGCTGAATACTACTTTAGGCTGAAAACTGGCTGCCGGATATTTTGCATCAACCTCGGGAGCTTCTTGCTGCTGGACACAAGGCATATTGCTGGTACTCGTAGCAGCGGTAGGCGAACTTGCCTTTGCTACTTCCGCAATAGCAGGATCTCTGTAGAGAACCTTGGGTTGAAAATCCGCGGCAGGATATTCCTGGGCACTGGCAACAGCCGATACGGTCAACAGCAAGCCCGTTAAAAACTTCTTAATCAATTGCGTGTTTATCATAATTCCACCTTACTCTATTGATTAAAGACAGGCTTGCCGGCACCATCGGTACCGGCAAGCCTTTTACTTAGCGCCTATTAAAGCACAGCTTCCACATTAGCGACGACATTGTCCACGGTAAAGCCGAACTCTTTGAAGAGTTGACCTGCCGGGGCCGATTCGCCGAAACGGTCCAATCCTATGACTCTACCCGCGCTGCCGGCATATTTCCACCAGCTGTCGGTCACACCCGCTTCTACCACGACACGTTTGGTCACGCTAGGCGGCAACACGCTGTCTTTGTAGGCTTGCTCTTGGGCTTCGAAGACGTTGGTGGACGGCAGGGAAACCACGCGGATTTTTTTGCCTTTCGCGGTGAGCGCTTCGGCAGCTTTGATCGCCAATTCGACTTCGGAGCCGGTGGCGATGATGATCGCTTCCGGTGCGCCGTCACTGTCTTTCAGGATGTAGCCACCTCGGCTGATCGCGTCAATCTGCGCTTGGCTGCGAGCCACGTGCGGCAGGTTTTGACGGGAGAAGATCAGGGTGCTGGGGCCGTCTTGACGTTCGATGGCAGCTTTCCAGCTCACGGCCGATTCCACTGCATCGCACGGACGCCAGACTTGCATGTTGGGGATCATGCGCAGGGTGGCGGTTTGTTCGACGGGTTGGTGGGTCGGGCCGTCTTCGCCTAGGCCGATTGAGTCGTGGGTGTAGACGAAGATGGTCGGGATTTTCATCAATGCGGCCATGCGCAGGGCGTTACGGGCGTATTCGCTGAACATCAGGAAGGTGGCGCCGTAGGGTTTGAAGCCGCCGTGCAAAACAAGGCCGTTCATGATGGCGGACATGCCGAATTCACGCACACCGTAGTAGATGTAGTTGCCATCGTGTCCGGCGGCGTTGACGTCTTTGCAACCGGACCACAGGGTCAGGTTGGAGCCAGCCAAGTCGGCGGAGCCGCCCAGCAGTTCCGGCAGCAAGGGGCCAAAGCCGTTCAGGGTGTTTTGTGAGGCTTTGCGGCTGGCGATGGTTTCGCCTTTGGCATTGACCTCTGCGATGAAGGCGTTGGATTTTTCGGCCCAGTCGGCAGGCAGTTGGCCTTTGACGACGCGACGGTCAAATTCGGCAGCCAGTGCCGGATGTGCAGCCTGGTAAGCCGCGAATTTGGCGTTCCAGTCGCTTTCGAGTTTGGCACCTTTGGCATTGCCATCCCAACCGGCTTTGATGTCGGCAGGAATCTCGAACGGGGCATGCGGCCAACCCAGGTTTTCACGGGTGAGTGCAATTTCCGCTTCGCCCAAGGCGGCACCGTGGCATTCTTCTTTGCCTTGTTTGTTCGGCGAACCGAAGCCGATGGTGGTTTGGCAGCAGATGATGGTCGGTTTGTCGGTGACTTTTTTAGCGGCTTCGATGGCGGCTTTCACTGCCTCGGCATCGTGACCGTCGACTTTAGGGATGACGTGCCAGCCATAGGCTTCGAAACGTTTTGGGGTGTCGTCCAGGAACCAACCACTGACATTGCCGTGACCACGCACTTCACCATCGATAGAGATGTTGTTGTCGTCGTAGAAGGCGATCAGTTTGCCCAGTTTCATGGAGCCGGCCAATGAGCAGGCTTCGTGAGAAATACCTTCCATCAAGCAACCGTCACCCAGGAAGACGTAGGTATGGTGGTCGACGATGTCGTGGCCGGGACGGTTGAATTGGCCGGCCAGAGTACGTTCCGCCAAGGCGAAACCCACGGCATTGGTGATGCCTTGTCCCAGGGGACCGGTGGTGGTTTCGACACCGTCGGTGTAGCCGTATTCAGGGTGGCCTGGGGTTTGCGAGTGCAGTTGGCGGAACTGTTGCAGTTCTTCAATAGGCAGATTGTAGCCGGCCAAATGCAGCAAGGAATAAATCAGCATGGAACCATGACCGTTGGACAGGATGAAGCGGTCGCGGTTGGGCCATTTAGGGTTGCTGGGGTTGTGTTGCAGAAAATCGTTCCACAATACTTCTGCGATGTCAGCCATCCCCATCGGCGCACCAGGGTGCCCGGAGTTGGCTTTCTGTACGGCGTCCATGCTAAGTGCGCGGATGGCGTTCGCTAAGTCTCGGCGCGAAGGCATGTTTAATTCTCCTTTGTAATATCTTGTTGTGCGAGCCGGCTCAGTATCGGCCGTGCCCGGTAAAAACTGGGGGTTATAACGAACGAAAGGACGAGTGGCGTTAACCACCCGTCCTTAGTATTTCCTAATAATAGGTATTGCCAAAGCTGGCTTATACTGCAGCAGCGTCAACCAATTCGCGAATTTCGCGGGCTGATTCAGCAGGTGACGGTGCACCGTAGATAGCAGCACCAACAACGATGATGTTTGCACCAGCTTCAACCACTTGTTGCACAGTGGCTTGTTTGATACCGCCAGCAACAGAGATGCGGACGCCCAGACCCAAACGAGCAATGTCGTTCAGATCGGTAAATGGAGTGTGTCCAGCTGCTTGTGCATCCAGACCGGTGTGAATACCGACGATTTGCGCGCCTAATTTGACAGACTCTCTAGCGCAATCTGCTTTGTCGGCAACGTTGATCAAGTCGATTTGAGTTTCTGCACCGTGTTTTTTCGCGGCTTTGATAACACCAGCGATAGTAGCCAAACCGGATACGCCCAATACGGTGCAGATATCCGCGCCAGCAGCATAAAAAGCACCCGCTTCGTATTCGCCAGCGTCCATAGTTTTCAGGTCAACCAACAACAGTTTATCTGGGAAACGTTGTCTCAGTTCTTTAACCAGATTGATACCGTTGTACTTGATGCAAGGTGTACCAATTTCAAAAATATCAACATAAGGCGCTACTTGATCAGCCAATGCAACGGTTTGGTTGAAATCCAGTGAGTCCAACGCCATTTGAATTAATGGTCTTGCCATACTAATGTGCTCCGATTGTTATAGTTACAGTTATTGTTTTTAAGACCCACCCCCCGAACAAAGCCCCATTTTTTGGTCTTTAAATCGAGAGCGCCGCAAGCCTTTGTCGATGGGCAGTTTTCGCGAGTGCGGCAACTCTAAATCAGAATAAGGCACCCTGTCAATTGAAGACCGACTATTTACTTGGCAAAAACCCTGTATTTACCCAGGATCGATAAAATCTTAACCGCCCAAGCCGACCCAAGGCTTGTAGAGACCCGCCGCATCAACCCCAAACATATCCAGGATTCGGCCTACGCCCTCGTCAACCATCGCCCGCACGGAATCGGTCTTGTTGTAAAAGGCCGGCATCGGCGGAAAGATAATCCCGCCCATTTCAGTCACGCTGGCCATATTGCGAATATGCGCCAAATTTAACGGCGTTTCGCGGGGCACCAGCACCGTTTTACGGCGCTCTTTTAAGGCCACATCCGCCGCTCGGGAAATCAAGTTATCGCCAAACCCATGCGCCACTGCTGCCAGCGTTTTCATCGAGCACGGCGCAATCACCACGCCCTCGGTCTTGAACGAACCACTGGCAATGCAAGAAGCAATGTCGTTTATGCCATGCGTAACATCCGCCAACTCGTACAACGCCGCCTTATCCATATCCAGCTCGTATTTCAGATTGACCAAACCTGCGGACGATATCACCAGATGCGTTTCCCATTCGTCTCGCTCCCGCAACACTTGCAGCATCCTGATGCCATAAATGGCCCCGGTAGCGCCGGTCATCGCAATCACCAGTCGTTTTTTGTCGCTCATAATGCCTTTGTCTACGCCAAAAGTTTAGCCATTTCATCGGTCGCCGACACCAACGCGTCGATCATTTCCTCGCCCCGCGCAATGTGGCCGGCGTTCGGCAACACTGTGTAACGCGATTGTGGTAAGGTCTGATGCAGACGCCAGCCGGCTTCCGCAGGACAGGTCAAATCGTTTCGACCATGAATGATGATAGCCGGTATCGACTGTAACGCCGCACAGTGTTCCAGGATTTGATTTTCGGGGATGAAATAATCATGAATGGCATAAGACAATTCCATTTTCACTTGCCGCAACATCTGCTCGTTAACCGACTCCATACTCTCCAAATAGTCATTCCCTAAAGCCACTTGCCCGCTCCAGGCCTGCCATTGTTGAGCAGCGCATTTAGCAGCTTCCTGATCGGCACCGAAAATTGCCTCCACAAACCGCTCCAAGACGTTGGCGTCCGGCAAATTGGGCAGATTATCCAACAATATCTGCCAGCGCTCTGGGTAGATTTTATTGACGCCATTCCCCAGAAACCATTCCATATCAGCCTGCCGTGCCAAAAACACACCGCGCAAGATCATTGCCAACACCTGACTCGGATGCTGCTGAGCATAAAGCAAAGCCAAGGTCCCGCCCCAGGAACCGCCGAATAACAACCATTTTTCAATCCGTAATTGAATGCGGATGCGCTCCATATCCGCCAGCAAATCCTGAGTGGTATTACCTTGCAATTCGCCAAACGGCTCCGACAAGCCGCATCCGCGCTGATCCATCAGAATGACACGGTAGCGCTCGGGGTCGAAAAATCGACGGTGATCCGGCTTGGTGCCGGAACACGGCCCACCGTGCAAAAATATCGCGGGAATACCGGCCGGATTACCGGATTGCTCTACATATACCCGGTGATCACTGCCGGTTTCAAGAAAAAAAGTGTGATACGGCGAAATGTCCGGATAAAGGATTTTCATTGTTTTTTGTCCATAAAAAAAGGGAAGGCTGTAACACCTTCCCTTTTTGAGTGCTAACTAAGCGTCAAATTAGAATTTGAAACCTACGTAGCCGCCAGCATTGAAACCGTCGGTAGGTGTACCGTCCAGTTTGCTGGTTGAATAGTGGTAACGCACGTCAGTACCCAACACGATGCCTCTGTACAGATCGTATTCAGCACCGGCGCCGAAGTTTAAACCGGCATTCAACACAGAAACCGCGTTGGACGGAACACCCAGGATGTTGATGTCAAGACCGACCGGGATAATCCATGGACGCAATTTGCTGTCGTGCATGAATTTAATTTTTGGAGATGCGTTGATTCTCAAGCGAGCGTCTGTTGCTCTTGGAGACTTACCATTGAGAACGATTGTGTTGCCGTTGGCAGTTTGCAAAGCAGTAAGCGTGCCGTCTGTCAATGCGTTAGTACCTGTACCGTATTGAGCATATTCAACACCCAATTCGATAGCGAACGATGTATCATCCATCAAGCCGAACAAGTCGTTATTCACATTGAAGTCGAACGCACCACCGAAGTAAAAACCTTCGTTATTACGGTTATTTGACAACAAATTGCCGTCTGTTAAAAGAGTGGTATTACCTCTAGCATGATCCAGTGCCGACCAACCACCACGAACCGCGACCAAGTTGTCTTTTGCAGACGCTTGAGCAGGTGTTGATTTAACAGACGCCATCCATTGGTCCAGCTCTTGAACTTTCGCATTGGCGGTTGAAGCATTAGCAGAAGAAGATTTAACGCGGCTCAATTCGGCTTGCATGGCTTGCATTTGATCAGCCATTTGTTGCATTTGCGCTTCCAACGCTTCGGTTTTTCTAGCGGCAGAATCAGCTATACGCTCAGCTTTGGAATCTGCTGCTTGAACTTGTGGGGCAACCATTGCGCCGGCCATTGTCAAAGTCGCTGCGGCAACGCCCAGCGCTAATTTGGTTTTAGTAAAACTCATTGTTGTTCCCCCCAAGGGTAGTTATTGTTTAGACTGAATTAGCTTTATAGCAACACAGGATTTCTTCACGTGGGCAATAATAGCAGCAAACCACCAGCCTTACAAGTTTTAAGTCTATTTTTTTTGATTAAAAACATTGTTCTATATCAATAAGATACCTAAACTTTATAATCTATAATCAATATTTGTCAAAAATAAACAACAGCCATTTGTTTTTTTACACATCCAAGGACAATCGGCAAACCCTATCTAAATAAGCCGGCTTCGTGTTACCTTAAAAAAGCCTTTTTACACCCGTTTTCCTCAGCATTTGCATGACCACACACCTGGATATTCTGATCATCGGCGGCGGCATCAGCGGCCTGCTAACGGCCCGAGAACTGCGTCTTGCCGGCCGTGAGGTTACCATCCTCGACAAATCCAAACCCGGCCTGGAATCCTCATGGGCTGGCGGCGGTATTTTGCTGCCGATTTATCCCTGGCGACAAGCCGCAGCCATCTCCGAATTAGCCGTCAACAGCTTAAAAAAATACCCTGCCTTAAGCCAGGAACTGCTCACCGCTACCGGCATTGATCCGGAGTGGTATGACTGCGGCATGCTGATCTGTCAAAATCCGGACCATGAACAAGCCATACAATGGTGCGAACACTACGGCATCGACTACCAGCCGGCAGCGCCGAGCTTGACAGCGCCGTTTACCAGCCATTACGACCAAGCGTTATGGCTACCGGAAATTGCCCAAGCCCGCAATCCAAGACTATTAAAATCGCTCCACGCTTATTTAATACAAGCAGGCGTACAATTTCTGGATACAACCGAAGTCCGCAAGATCAGCATTGCCAATCGCCAGGTTGAGCACATTGAAACCGCCGACAAGAGCTATTCCGCGCAACATCTGATCATTAGCGCCGGCGCCTGGACTACCGATTTGATGCAGGACTTATTGCCGGACTGGCCGGTAGACTTGCAAATCCAGCCGGTCAGAGGCCAGATGCTGTTGTTTGACGCCACCCCTAGCACCTTGTCTTATATGGTATTGGGCGGCGATCAATATTTGATTCCGCGCCGCGACGGCAAAATCCTCGCTGGCAGCACCGTGGAGCAGGCGGGCTTTAACAAGATCACCACCGCAGAGGCCAAACAGCAGCTTTACCAATTCGCCACGGAATTACTGCCGACCTTGAAAAACTATCCGGTTTGCCATCATTGGGCCGGTTTGCGGCCGGGCAGCCCGCAAGGCATCCCGACTATCGGCCAACACCCGGACATTGAAAATCTCAGCATCAATGCCGGCCATTTTAGAAATGGTTTGGTGATGGGCCCGGCATCCGCAAAACTGTTGGCTGATCTGATATTGCAGCGCCCCACCGAAATAGACCCGACCCCATATTCGCTAACTCGAGCAACCGCGCCATGAACCTTTATCCTTTGCTACGCCCCCTACTGTTCTCCCTGGATCCGGAAACCGCGCATCACGTCACGCTGGATTTGTTAAAGCTGGCCCAGCGCAGTGGCTTGTCGGTCTTGAGCAAACCCAAAGCCAGCGACAAACCGGTCGAGGTGATGGGTTTGAATTTTAAAAACCCGCTGGGACTGGCAGCCGGCCTGGATAAAAACGGCGACTATATAGACGCCTTGGCCGAGCTAGGTTTTGGCTTTATCGAAATCGGTACCGTCACCCCGCGCCCGCAACCCGGCAACCCCAAGCCGCGCCTATTCCGCCTGCCGGAACACCAGGCCATCATCAACCGGATGGGCTTTAATAATCTGGGTGTCGATCATTTGCTGGAACAAGTCGGCAAATGCCAATATCGCGGGGTACTGGGCATTAATATCGGCAAGAACGCAGATACGCCGCTGGAAAACGCGACCGGCGATTATTTGATTGGCTTGCGCAAAAGCTATGCGGCGGCGAGCTATATCACCATTAACATCTCTTCGCCCAACACCAAGAATTTACGCCAGCTGCAGCAAGGCGACGAGATCAAACAATTATTAAGCGCTTTGAAGGAAGAACAACTTAAGTTGCAAGCAGCGCAGGGCAAATACACGCCCATCGCGGTAAAAATCGCCCCGGATTTAACGGATGAAGAAATTAGCCACATCGCGGCATTGCTGGTGGAGTTTGCCATGGATGGCGTCATCGCCACCAACACCACCATCGCCCGCGATAAAATCCAGGGCCATATCCACGCCAACGAAGCCGGCGGCTTGAGCGGCGCACCTGTAAAAGACAGTGCGACTCGCGTCGTGAAAGGTTTGGCGGCGGAATTGAACGGCAAACTGCCGATTATCGCGGCCGGCGGCATTCTCAGCCGCGCGGACGCCGAGGAAAAACTCGCAGCCGGAGCCAGCCTGGTGCAAATCTACAGCGGCTTGATTTATAGAGGCCCGGCATTGATCGAAGAGATATTGAGTGCTAGCTGATAAGCCAAAAGGTGCGCGTTGCTTACCCTACCAAGCTATTTACTTGGTGGAGTGATGAAGTATCGGCTACGTTGATTCCGTCTTAATTTCTAATCTTGTACCCGGTCTTAAACACCCACCAGACAAAGATCAAACAGACGGTCAGAAAGCCGAAGGTCATGCCTATGCTCATGGCGACATCCACATCGGCAATGCCGTAAAAGCTCCAACGAAAGCCGCTGATCAAATACACCACCGGATTGAACAAGGTGATCTTCTGCCACAAAGGCGGCAGCATATTGATCGAATAGAAGGCGCCGCCCAGGAAAGTCAGCGGCGTCACAACCAACATCGGCACCACCTGCAGCTTCTGAAAACTGTCGGCCCACAGGCCGATAATGAAGCCGAACAGGCTGAAGGTAACGGCTGTCAGCAGTAAAAAGCCGATCATCCAAAGCGGATGGGCGATCTCGTAAGGCACAAATAGTCGAGCCGTGCCCAAGATAAGCAAGCCCAACAGCACCGACTTGGTCGCCGCCGCCCCCACATAACCCAGCAGCACTTCGATCCAAGACACCGGCGCCGACAGCAGTTCGTAAATCGTGCCGGCCCATTTGGGCATGTAAATGCCGAAAGAAGCGTTGGAGATGCTTTCGTTCAGCAGATTTAGCATCACCAAGCCGGGGATGATGAAGGCACCGTAGCTAACGCTGTCAATGTCGCCCATCCGCGAACCGATGGCTTTGCCGAAGACGATGAAGTACAGCGAGGTGGTCAGCACCGGCGCGGCGATGCTTTGCGCCAAAGTCCGAAAGGTGCGGGCCATTTCAAAGCGGTAAATGGCGCGAATGCCGTAGATATTCATGATTGCGTCCCTTGGGATTGATGAACCAGACTGACGAAAATGTCTTCCAGCGAGCTTTCGTTGGAGCTAAGATCTTTGAAATCGATACCGTGTTCGTTTAGCCGGCGCAGCAGCTCGGCAATCCCTGTCTCTTCCTCCTGGGTGTCGAAGCTATAGACCAAGCGTTCGCCGTCTGCTGTCAGCGTTAAGGCCCAAGCGTCAAGCTCGGCCGGAATCTCGGTCATGGACTGGCGCAAAGTCAGCGTCAGTTGCTTCTTGCCGAGCTTACGCATCAGCACGGCTTTGTCTTCCACGATGATCAATTCGCCTTTATTGATGACGCCAATACGGTCCGCCATGTCTTCGGCTTCTTCGATGTAATGGGTAGTCAGAATGATGGTGGTGCCGTTGGCGCGCAGTTCGCGGACCATGCGCCACATGTCGTGACGCAACTCCACATCCACGCCGGCGCTCGGCTCATCCAAAAACAATATCGTCGGCTCATGCGCCAGCGCCTTGGCGATCAGCACCCGGCGTTTCATACCGCCGGATAGCGACATGATTTTCGCATCGCGCTTGTCCCACAACGATAAATCGCGCAGCACTTTTTCCACGTAGGCAGGATTGGGCGGCTTGCCGAACAGTCCGCGACTAAAATTGACCGTGGCCCAAACCGACTCGAAGGCGTCGGTGTGCAATTCCTGTGGCACCAAACCGATGGCGGCGCGCACGGCGCGGTAGTCTCGGCGTGTGTCGTAGCCGTCAGCGATGATGTTGCCGGCACTGGCGTTGACGATACCGCAAACGATCCCGATCAAGGTGGTTTTACCCGCACCATTGGCACCGAGCAAAGCAAAGATCTCACCGCGCTTTATGTCCAGGTTGATGTTCTTCAGCGCTTGGAAACCGCCGGCATAGGTCTTGTTGACCCCGCGAATGGAAATAATGGGGTCGCTATTCATGGACAATTCGAGTTTAGGGGTTGGAGATAAGGTTTCGTCATTTGGATTTCCTCTTTGGGACGGCGTGGTTTTCATGGTATTTGCTGGCAGGATGCCCTGGGCATCCTGGTTGACAACAATTACGAATTCGAATTCTGATTTGTTTAGCTCTCCCGTGCATCAACCCTCCAGCCGCCACCAAAAGCCCGGTACAGCGACACCATTGCTACGCTAACCGCGGTTTGCGCTTTGGCGCGTTCGTCGCTGACAGCCAGCTTGCTGCGTTCGGCATCCAGAACAGCCAAATAATTCCCTGCGCCGCGACTATACAACGCATCTACCAACCGGTAGGCTTTTTCCGCGGAGGCTTCCGCTTCGGTTAAACGGCTGAAGCTATCGGTGGCGGAACGATGGGCGACGAAGGCATTTTCCACATCTTCCAGGGTCAGTAAAAAGGTTTTTTCGTAATTTGCCGCGACCTGATCCAGCCGCGCATCGGCGGCGGCAATATGAGCGCGGATACGGCCGGCGTTGAAGATGGGCGCGGAAATGCCGGAACCCAGGGCATAAACGCTATCGGCCAGACTCGGAAATCCGCCGACCGCCAGCGCGCCGAGACCGCCGCTGGCCGACAAAACTATCTTGGGATAAAGATCGGCCCGTGCCGAACCCAGGCTGGCCGCCGCCACGCTGACTTCGGTTTGCGCCAGGCGCAAATCGGGCCTCTGTGCCAGTAAATCAGCAGGAAGCAAATTGGGCAGGGCCGGCGCTTGTTTCGGCAACGGACCGGCATCGGCATCGGCATCGGCGAAGCTGTGTTCTAGGTTTTCCGGCGGCTCGCCCAGCAACACACCCAAACGATGGATCAGGTTTTGCTCGGCGTTGGCCAATGTCGGCAGCGTCGCTTCGGTGCTCTGTAACAAGGTTTGCTGGCGGGCAAGGTCCGCCTCGTTAGCCAGCCCGGCTTTAACAAAGGCCTGCAATGTCCGCAATCGCTCACGTTGCAAGGCTATGTTTTCTTGCAAAATGCTGGTGCGTTGCTGCACGCCGCGCAGTTCCAGATAATTGGTCGCGACCTGGGCCAACAGGCCGACTTGCGCCGCATGCAAGCCTTCCTTGCTGCCTTTAGCTTGCGCGGCGGCGGCTTCCGCCTCCAAATGCCGGCCGCCGAACAAGTCGATTTCCCAGCGCGCCGCCAGTCCGCCGCTGACGGCATCGGCCGTGGGCGTAATCAATTTGATGCCTTGCCCGCTCGGCACGCCGACGATGCGGTCGATGCGTTTTTCCCGGCCGCCGGAGAGCGAGAAATCGAGGCTGGGATACAGCGCCGCTTCGGCGACGGTGACCATCGCGTTGGCTTCGCGAACCCGAGCGGTAGCGATCTTTAGATCGTGGTTCGCGGCCAAGGCCTTGTCTATCAACTCGTTCAGCAAGGGATCGTTGAAACCTTGCCACCAAGTCTTCAGGTCAACCGCTTCGGTGACTTGGGCGTTGGGCGCGTGTTGCCATTGTGCCGGGCTGTTGATTGCAACTTGGTCGCCGACGCGGGTCGGCGTACAGGCAATTAGATTGGTCAGGGACAGCAGGGTTAGCAGTGTTAAGGAACTATTTTTCATTGTAAAACTCCGTGGGCGCCGCGTAGGGTACGCACCGCGTACTCTCCTTGGGCTAAATAATTGCTGAGGCTTTAAAAAGGTACGCATTCCGTACCCTACCGCTATTCCTACTCCCCTCTTTGGAAAAGAGGGGCTGGGGGAGATTTTTCTAATAAATCCCCCTCGATCCCCTTTTTCAAAGGAGGAAGAATCGTTGACGAGATGGAAAGCCATTAGGTGAGGGCTTTACAACCTCCGTTCGCACGCTCCACCCTGAACCACGCCGCATACAACGCCGGCAGGAAGAACACCGTCAACACGGTTGCCACCGTCAGCCCGCCCATGATCGCAATAGCCTGTGGGCCGAAGAAATCGTTGCGCGACAACGGGATCATCGCCAGAATCGCCGCCGCCGCGGTCAGCATGATTGGCCGGAAGCGCCGCACCGTCGATTCGACGATGGCCGACCAGGTGTCGAGTCCCGATTTTTCATCCTGATCGATCTGATCCACCAGAATCACCGAGTTGCGCATGATCATGCCGGCCAGCGCCAGAATGCCCAGCAAGGCCACAAAACCGAACGGCGCCCTAAACAACAGCAAGCCGAAGGCCGCGCCGATCACGCCCAGCGGCGCGGTGCTGAACACCATGAACGTCCTGGACAGATTCTGCAACTGCATCATCAACAAAATCAGCGTGACGATCAGCACCAATGGAATCCAAACCAGAATCGACTTCTGCGCGTTCACCGCGTCTTCCTTGGAGCCGCCGGTTTCGATGAAATAACCGGCCGGCAGGCTGTCCTGTATCGGTTTAAGTTTCGGGACGATTTCCGCCGCCACGTCTGGGGCCATCTTGCCGTCGGCCACGTCGGCGCGCACCGAGATGGTTGGAAAGCGGTTACGCCGCCAGCGCACGCCGTCCTCGAATACGGTCTCGAACTTGACGAACTGGGACAGCGCTACCGACTTGCCATTGGCGGTGCGCACCGCGACATCCGGCAATTCGTCGGCGGCGCTACGCAATTCGGGACTGGCCCGCCAGACGATGTCTATCAATTTATCCTGTTCGCGCAATTGCCCGACCGGGATGCCGCTGTAATGCGCCTGTAAGGCTTGCGACAGGCTGGCCGTCGACACACCCAGGGCCCGCGCCTTGTCCTGATCCAGCATCAGTCGGAACGACGGCATGCGGTCATGCCAGTCGTCGTTGACGTCGACGGTGCCGGGATGGTTTCGCACGACCTCGGCCACCCGCTCGGCAATGCCGCGCACGATGTTGGGATTTTCGCCGAGCACCCTGAACGCCAACGGATAATCCATCGGCGGCCCGACATTCAGGCGCTTGACCCGGCCCCTGACATTCGGGAAATCCGTCTCCAGAATCTGCCGGACGCGCTGCATCACCCGTTCGCGCGCCTGGTTATCCTTGGTCATCACCACCAATTCGGCCAGATTGGTATTCGCCAATTGCTGCACGATCAACATGAAAAACCTCGGTGTGCCGCTGCCAACATAGCTGGCGACGTGTTCGACGTCCTCGTCCTTGGCTAACAGCTCTTCCATGCGTTTGGCGGCGGCTTCGGTTTGCTCGAAGGCACTGCCTTCCGGCAGCCAAAGATTGACGATGACTTCCGGCCGGTTGGACAGCGGGAAAAACTGTTCGGGGACATGAGTTAAAGCCACGACGCCGAGACCGAACAAGGCCAGCGTGGCGACGATCACTTTCTTACGGTGCGCGACACAGGCATCAACCCAACGCCGCAAACGATTGTAGAACGGCGTATCGAACAAATCGTGGATCGGGCCGTCGGCGTTGGCATGCACTTTGAGGATCAAGAATCCCAGATACGGGGTGAACACCACCGCGCCTATCCAAGACAGTATCAGCGAAATGCCAACTACCTGAAAAATCGCCACGGTATATTCACCGGCCGAGGATTGCGCCAGACCAACCGGCAGGAAGCCGGCGATGGTGATCAAGGTACCGGTCAGCATTGGAAAGGCAGTGGCAGTATAAGCATAGGTCGCGGCGCGCATCCGGTCCCAACCTTCTTCCAGCTTGCGGGCCATCATCTCGACGGCGATCATCGCATCGTCCACCAGCAGGCCTAGCGCCAGAATCAAAGCGCCCAAGGAAATCCGTTGCAAATCGATGCCGCAAAGCAGCATGACCAATAAGGTCGCGGCGAGCACCAGCGGCACGGTCAGCGCGACCACGGACCCGGTGCGCCAGCCCAGGCTCAAAAAGCTGACCACCAACACGGTCGCCAGCGCCTCAAAAAAGGTTTGGCCGAATTCCGCCATCTGGTTTTTCACCACACGCGCTTGATTGGCGACTTGCTCCACGTCCATGCCTAACGGCAACTCATTTTTGATGCCGGCCAACGTGTCGTCCAAGTTTTTTCCCAGGGCGATCACGTTGCCTTTCTTGTTCATCGTCACGCCGAGGCCGAGCGCCGGTTTGCCGTTGAAACGCATCTTGAATTCGGCGGGATCGACGTAGCCGCGCATCACCTGGGCGAAATCCTTGACCTTGAAGGTGCGATTAGCGATGCGCACCGCCATATTGGCGACGCTGTCTTCCGAGTCGAACGAGCCGGTCAGGCGTATCGGCAGATTGCGCTGCGGGGAATATACCGTGCCGGCCGGCGCCATGGCATTCTGCGCCTGCAAGGCATGGGCAACCGCCGCCGTATCCAGGCCTAGTTCGGCCAGCTTTTTATCGGAAAACTCGACGAAAATCTTTTCGTCCTGCACGCCGATCAGATCGACCTTCTCGACATCCTTGACCCGCAACAGCTGTTGGCGCACCGAATCGGCCGCCAATTTCAGATCGGTATAATTAAAGCCTTCGCCGGAGAAGGCGTAAATCAGGCTATAGGTATCGCCGAATTCGTCGTTGAAAAACGGCCCTATGCTGCCGGGCGGCAGCGTCATGCGGATATCGTCGACCTTCTTGCGCACCTGATACCAAAGCTCGGGAATCTCCTTGGGCGGCGTATCTTCGCGCGGCGTGATGAAAATCACCGATTCGCCGGGTTTAGAATAGCTGCGCAGATAATCCAGGTCGGGCAGCTCCTGGATTTTCTTTTCCAGCCTGTCGGTCAACTGCTGCTCGACTTCCAAAGCGGTGGCGCCGGGATAGAGGGTTTTAACGACCATGATCCGGAACGTAAACGGCGGATCTTCCTGCTGGCCCAGCATGTGATAGGCGAACACCCCGCCGAGCACCACCAATGCCAGCATGAAACCGGTGAAAGAGCGATGGTTTAGCACCCATTCGCTGAGGTTGAATGCTTTCATAGTTGTCCCTCTTTTGCACCATGCTTAGCCAAGGCATTTTCTTCCGGCAAGCGGACAGCCTGACCCTCGGCCAGACGTTGCACGCCGGCGCTGACCAGCAATTGGCCGGGGGTTACGCCATCGACGACAATGCGTTCGCCAGGCTGCGTTTCGCCCAAGCGAACCGGCACGGCTTTGACCGTGGCAGCCTGCTCGTCGATCAGCCACACGGCGGGATGATCGGGCTGGTTTTGCGGGGTATAGACGGCGGACAGCGGGATGGCGATGCCGGAAGCGGTGTTTGCTGCGATATGAACGGTTGCCGTCATCCCCAGTTGTGCGGCATCCAGGCCTTCCAGCAAGCTGGCTTTGACCCGGTAAGTACGGCTGGCCGGGTCGGCGGCCGAGGCGATCTCGCGGATTCTGGCCTTGAGCGGCCGTTCGTCGCCGGCCCACAACGAGACATTAACGGCTTGTTGGTTCTTGATTTCCGATAGCCGATGCTCGGGCACGTCGAGATGGATTTCCTTTTCGTCGAGCTGGGCCAGCGTCACCACGGCCTGGCCTGCCGCCAACACCTGTCCTGCCTCGACAGCCAAGGCCGTGACCACGCCGTCGCGGTCGGCATGCAATTCGGTATAGCTCAGCTGATTATTCGCTTCAGCCAATTGCGCTGCCAACGCCGCGGTCCGCTCCCGCGCGGTGGTATAGGCGGTTTCGTGCCGTTCGAACTCCGGCGGGCTGATGACTTGTTGAGCCAACAGTTCGCGGTATCTCGTCAGATCGTCGCGCAGGAAATTGCTGTCGGCCTGGGCGGCAGCCAGTTGAGCCTTAAGGCCCTGCACGGCGAGGCGGTAATCGTTGCCATCCAAAGTCGCCAGCAGTTGGCCTTTACGCACGGAGTCGCCAACATCCACTTTCCGTTCCAGCAGTTTACCGGCCACCCGGAAGGATAAGGCGGTCTCGATTCTGGCCCGAACTTCCCCGGCAAAGCTCATAACACCGACCGCAGCGGTGTCGTCGATTCGAAACACCTTTACCGGTCTGGAAACCACTTGTGTTTGTTTATCTTGATCACTGCATCCGGCGCTTATCATCAGCGGTAGCAACAATCCGGCCAGAAGCCGGCCCTTAGTCGTCATGGAATTCTGCGATAAATGACTCATGTCGTTATCCTTCCATTATTCAGGCTATTGGCAGCTGGTTAAACTTGCGCAAGCTCTTGTCGACCAGTGCTTCCGGGAGGAAACGGCGTAGAAAACGTACTTGGCTTGCTTGTTTTCCGGCGGTATAGCGCCTTTTGGGAACCGTGGCAGTCGCTGCTTTCAACACCGCGTCGGCGACCACGTCCGCTGCGTCCCCCGCATTCACGCCATTGCGCATGACCACTTCCATGCCGGCACGCACTGAGTCGTAGACTTCCAGCGGCTGATCGGGCTTGGTTAGACTGGCTTCGAACGCGGTGCGGGTATATCCCGGTTCAACCAGTACCACCCGGATGCCGAAGCTGCGCAGCTCGTGGTCCAGCGATTCGGAATAGCCCTCGACCGCATGCTTGGTCGCGGCATACAGCGCGTTGTAAGGAGCCGGGATAAAACCAAGGGCTGAGCTGATATTGACGATTCTGCCTTTTCCTTGGTTGCGCATGGTCGGCAGTACGGCATTGGTCACTCGCGTGATGCCGAACACGTTGACGTCGAACAAGGCTTGAGCCTGCGCGGTGGACGACTCTTCCGCGCCGCCGAGCAAGCCGACGCCGGCATTATTGAC
Organism: Methylomonas albis; assembly: GCF_014850955.1. Classification (NCBI taxonomy): domain Bacteria; kingdom Pseudomonadati; phylum Pseudomonadota; class Gammaproteobacteria; order Methylococcales; family Methylococcaceae; genus Methylomonas; species Methylomonas albis. The sequence goes on along the minus strand of NZ_JACXSS010000001.1, from coordinate 372,637 downwards.
CAGCAGATCGATGCGGCCGGTCTGTTGCAAGACCTCGGTAACCATGTTGTTTACCGACGCCTCGTCGGTCACGTCGCAGTTCAGCATCGTGATGCCGTCGGCGCATGCAGCCGTCTTACGGCTGGTGCCGAATACGCGGTAACCCGCTTGTTGCAGGGCCTTGGCCGTTACCAGGCCTATGCCCGAGGATGCACCGGTGATCAACGCTACGGCATGTTCTTTACTGTTCATATCAAGTCTCCCATGGGGTGGATTGTCTATCGCTTAAGTGTTACTATCATTTCGAAAGCAATGTTACTATCAAAATGAAACTTAGTCACTACTAAAAACGTATGAACGAGAAAAATAATTGCGCCGACCCTTGTCCGATTGCTCGTTGCCTGGCTTTTCTTGGCGACACCTGGAGCCTATTGATTCTAAGGGACGCCCACATTGGCCTGACACGCTTCGACCAATTTCGGAAAAGTCTTGGCATCGCGCCGACGATTCTGACCCGGCGCTTGGCGACGTTAACTGAGGAAGGAATATTGGAAAAGCGGCTCTATTCGGAGCGTCCGCCGCGCGAGGAGTATGTGTTAACGGCCGCCGGCCGCGACTTTCTGCCGGTGCTTATGATGATTGGCGCCTGGGGAATCCAGTATCGGGGCGATGTTCCGTCGGTGCGTATCCAGGATGTTGAAACGGGAAAGGATATTCAACCGGTGGCGATCGACGCGGTCACGGGAGCTAGAATCGGGACGCGCGCGCTACGCTTTGTGATGCCCGAAAGCGATGGATAACACTATGGCTTAACCAAATATCACAGCTAATGAGAAATGGTGCGCTGGAGGAATACTAAGGAGAGTTTCGGAAAAACTGACACATGCATCAAGGCGCTCTTGCGCCTTGATAACCTTGCCAATCTCAAGCAAAGGCTGATTAGCTGCTTTTGAGTTTACGCACAGGAATCGAGTTATTTTGAAGCCTCAGCCAGTGAATCTCTACTCACCGGCAATCGCCATCTGCTCCAGCAAAATCGAGCCAACCCGGATATTGCCGCGCAGATCTACATCGTTGCCGATGGCGACGATATTCCGCAGCATGGACTTTAAGTTGCCAGCAATGGTGATTTCTTGCACGGGATACTGCATCACACCGTTTTCCACCCAAAATCCAGACGCGCCACGCGAATAATCACCAGTCACCCGGTTTACGCCCTGCCCCATCAGCTCGGTTACCAACAAGCCGGTGCCTAGCAGTTTCAGCATACCGGCAAAATCGTTATTACCGGGATCAACGGTCAGATTGTGCACGCCGCCGGCATTGCCGGTGGTTTGCATGCCCAGTTTGCGCGCCGAGTAGGTGCTGAGTACATACGATCTTAAAACACCCTCACTGACAATATCCCTGGCCTTAGTTGCTACACCTTCCGAGTCATAACTGGCGCTGCCCAGTGCACCGCGCAGTAAGGGTTGCTCATGAATACGCACGAAATCCGGCATGATTTGCGTATCCAGCGTATCCAATAAAAACGAGGATTTGCGATATAAACTGCCGCCGCTAATCGCGCCTATCATCGCGCCGATCAAGCCGGACGCCATTTCCGACGCAAATAACACCGGACATTGGCGGGTGCTGAGGCTACGGGCATTCAGGCGACTAACTGTGCGTTGCGCGGCTTTTTCACCCACTTGCTGCGCCGATTCCAGGCCCGCCGCATGGCGCGCGACGCTGTACCAATAATCGCGCTGCATGGCATCGCCGCTACCGGCCAGTACCGAACAACTTAGAGAATGCCGACTAGACTGGTAGCCCTGCAAAAAGCCCAGCGAATTACCAAAGACCCGGGTGCCTTGATGCGTATTCACGGAAGCACCTTCGGAATTGTTAATCACCTTATCGTAGCCGCGCGCGATGTTTTCGCATTCGATGGCGATGTTGATGGCTTGTTCGGCATCAATATCCCACGGATGATTTAAATCCAGATCCGGAAATTCGGTTGCCAGTAATTCGGCATCGGGCAAGCCGGAATAGGCATCGTCGCTGGCATAACGGGCAATACTACACGCGGCCTTGACGGTTTCCTTCAGAGAGTCTGCGGAAATATCGTTGGTGCTGGCCGAGCCTTTTTTCTGGCCGAAATAGACAGTGACGCCTATGCCTTGATCGCAGTGATATTCGACGGTTTCCACTTCCCCCAAACGTGCGGACACTGACAGGCCGTTATCAACACTGAATGCCGCTTCGGCGCCACTGGCGCCTTGTTGTTTGGCTTCGTCCAATAACTGTTGAACGACATTTTTTAAGCGATTAATTTCTTCCTGATTTTGCACGGTAAGTCTCTTAGAATTCGATTGCATGTGTGGGCCGACGCATCGACCCGAGGCATTAAACGCTGGTGCCACCAACGGTCAAACCGTCGATTTTCAAGGTGGGCTGGCCGACGCCAACCGGCACGCTTTGTCCGTCTTTGCCGCAAGTGCCGACGCCGCTATCCAGGGTCATGTCGTTGCCGACCATCGATACTTTGGTCAACACGTCCGGACCATTCCCAATGAGCGTCGCGCCTTTCACAGGGCGGGTAATTTTGCCATCTTCGATCAGATAGGCTTCACTGGTGGAAAACACAAATTTGCCGGAAGTAATATCCACCTGGCCGCCGCCGAAGTTACGGGCGTACAAGCCCTTTTTAACCGAGCGGATAATTTCTTCCGGATCGCTCTGCCCCGGTAGCATGTAGGTGTTGGTCATGCGCGGCATCGGCAAGTGCGCATACGATTCGCGTCTACCGTTGCCAGTGGGTTTGACGCCCATCAAGCGCGCATTGAGTTTGTCCTGCATATAGCCTTTTAAAATACCTTTTTCGATCAACACGGTATTTTCGGTGGGGGTACCTTCGTCGTCGATATTCAAGGAACCGCGCCGTCCGACCAAAGTGCCGTCGTCGACCACGGTGCATAAATCCGAAGCCACCCGCTCGCCGACTCTGCCACTAAATGCTGAAGTACCTTTGCGGTTAAAATCGCCTTCCAAACCGTGTCCGATGGCCTCGTGCAACAAGATTCCCGGCCAACCCGGACCCAACACCACGGTCATATTGCCGGCCGGCGCTTCTTGGGCTTGCAAATTAACCTGAGCTAAACGCACCGCTTCGCGGCCATATTCAAATGCCCGGTCGTTTTCCAGAAAAAAGCTGTAATCGCTACGCCCGCCGCCGCCCATACTGCCTTGCTCTCGGCGACCGTTTTCGACCATAATCACCGTCACGTTCATCCGCACCAAGGGCCGCACATCGGCCGCCAAAGAACCGTCTTGATTGGCAATCAGCACACTGTCATAGGCGGCAATCAGGCTGACCATCACTTCTTCGATACGACTGTCCAATTTGCGGGTTTCGCTGTCGACGCGCTTCAATAAATCGATTTTTTCTTGGTCGGCCAAGGACTTTAAGGGATTGAGCGGTTGATAGAGCGGCGGCCAGCTTTTGGCGGCTTCGATCTGGCGTTGCGCCTGCTGTCCTTGTCTGACGATGGCTTTGACGTTGTTGGCGGCTTCCAGCAGAATCGGCAATTCGATGCGATCACTGTAAGCAAAGCCGGTTTTGTCACCGCTCACTACTCGCACGCCGGCGCCGTGCTCTATGGAGTGGCTGCCTTCCTTGATAATACCGCCCTCCATGGACCACGATTCGAAATGGCTGGACTGAAAATAGATATCGGCAGCATCGACGGGTACGCTAAGCAGCGCCGCCATCACCCGGTCTACGTCTTGGGTTTGCAGGCCATTGACGGCAAGAATGGATTGGGTAACTTGTTCTAGTAATGGCATAAGAAAATTAAAAATAAAACGGTTTCGTCAGGGATGCGCACAATCACATCACGAAAAATGAAGCGATATAGGCAACGGCCAAGGCAGTGACGGCAAGAGTCACTTTGTTCCTTATGGTAAGCGAGAGCCAATACAACTCTAATTCGGTTTGCCGCCGCACCCAAGTATTAAGCGACCATTGCTTAATAGCTGCCCAAAGCCGGGGCACAAATTTCGAGAGCTTATAAAAACCAAACCAGGCAATCGTCAACAAAATATAAAACGTCACCACTTGGCTACCGTGGCGGTCAGACTCGAATAAATACTCGATGATTTCGCCGATATCCAAAACATGGAATACCAATTCGACGGCTTCTTCAATGCCTAATTCGACGTATTCGAAGGCCACATGAAATCCTTCGAACAGCAAGTGCATGAACTCACCCAGCACTTCCAGCGTCACATCGTACATGACGGCAGCAAGTACCACAAAACCGACGATGATCAAGTCGAGATTCTTTCTAATCATTGCTAATTCCTTACCGCACTCGCCGATATTGACTCAGGCACCTGCCAGTCAACTTTCCAATGCCCCCGACCAGCGGCCAAGGCTTGATTCAAGCAAGGTAACAGCGCTTCCGCTTGAGTATCCAACTGCCAAGGCGGATTGATGATCACCATGCCGGAACCGGTCATACCACGACCTGGGCCGTCATCGGCTACGCAATGCTCGATCCGCAACTGGCGAGGAATGCCGGTTTGCTCCAATCGCTGCATAAAGTTTTCGGTCGCCGCCCGGTCGATAACCGGATACCACAGCACGTAGACGCCGGTAGCGAAGTGTTTGTATGCGGACGTCAAAGCCGCAACGATTTTTTTATATTCGTCGCGCATTTCATAACTGGGGTCGATAAAAATCAAGCCGCGCTTTTGGATAGGCGGCAATTTCTTGCTTAAGTTTTGCAAACCGTCTTCCTTAGCGACACTAACCTGCTTGTCGCCGGCAAATAATTGCTGCAGGGCTTCGACATCGCTGCTATGCAATTCCGACAATACTAATCGATCTTGCGCTCTGGCCAAGCGCTTGACCAATTGCGGCGAGCCGGGATAACGCACCAATTGCCGACCGGTATTTTCCGCGCGTACCGCAGACAGATAATCTTTCAATTCCGGAGGGGCATTCTCACGCTCCCATAGCCTGGCTATGCCTTGTTGGTATTCGCCGGTTTTTTGGGCAAACTCGGATTTAAAGGAATATTTACCGGCGCCAGCGTGGGTATCGATGTAAACAAAAGGCTTATCTTTCTGCTTTAGGGCATTGATCGCCAATGTCAGCAGACTGTGCTTTAACACATCGGCAAAATTGCCGGCGTGGAACCCGTGGCGATAACTAAGCATACTGTGTATCCATTTGTATTATTCCAATCTGCTCAAGCTCAGCTCAATTTGGCTCTGAACATAAAAAACACCGCGCCCAGCAAACATAAGCCGGCCCAGAGATAATCCAGTTTCAACGGCTCTTTCATGTAATAAACCGAGAAGGGTACGAATACGCTCAGCGCAATCACTTCTTGCATGATTTTCAGCTGAGCAACGCTGCACTGCGTGTAACCGATACGATTGGCTGGCACTTGTAGCAGATATTCGAACAGGGCTATGCCCCAACTGACGAATGCGGCCAGCAGCCAGGGTTTGTTATTCAATTCCTTCAGGTGCGCATACCAGGCAAAAGTCATAAACACATTGCTGCAAATCAACAAACCGGCGGAGATCAGGATGGCGTTCATGCTGACTCTGTTGTTAAATGTTGATAACCTTGTTTGTAATCGCTTACGGCCTGGACACGTAGCTTATGGATGGCAATGCCGATCTGCGGGCCTTGCAAGCCTTTAAGCAAAACCGCCGAGGTATCGACAGTTGCGGCTACCATTGCCGCCGAGCGAATGTAATCGGCTTGCGGATAAGGCCGATCTTCAAATCCGGTCCGCCCACGGGCATCGGCTTCGCAAGCTTGTAAAAACTCATCCAAGCGACTATCGGGCTTAAACGCGCCGATGGCTTGCAGCATATCGATCAAGGTATCCGCGCGCAATTCCAAAGCTCTATGGCAATGGGTGTGATATTGCATGACCTGGACACACAACAATTTAAAACTATTCGGCACTCGCAGTCTTTGGCACAACTTAGCCAGCACCGGCAAACCTTTTTGCTCATGCCCGTGGTGACTGGGCCAATGCTGACTTGGTGTCAAGGCCTTGCCTAAGTCGTGCAACAAGGCCGCCAAGCGGACCTCGGCCTTCTCGGAAAGCCGCGTGGCCTGGGCCAGCACCATCAAGACATGTACACCGGTATCGATTTCCGGGTGATGTTTCTCCGGCTGCGGTACGCCAAATAAAGCATCGACCTCCGGAAAAATCACCCGCAACGCGCCGCAGTCTCTCAATACTTGAAAAAATGCCGCCGGCGACCGCTCCAATAAGGCTTTATGCAACTCCGCCCATACCCGTTCGGCGACCAGAAAATCGGTTTCGCCAGCCAGGACCATCTCCCTCATCAGCGCCTGGGTTTCCTCGGCCACAATAAACCCCAAATGGGCATAACGGGCCGCAAAGCGAGCGACACGCAAAATTCGCACCGGATCTTCGCTAAAAGCCGGAGACACATGGCGCAGGATACGATTTTCCAAATCGCGTCGCCCGTGAAACGGGTCAAACAGCTCGCCGTTAGCATCCATCGCCATCGCATTGACGGTTAAATCGCGGCGCAGCAAATCTTCCTCCAAGGTCACATCGGAGTCGGCATGAACCGCGAAACCTTTATAGCCAGGGGCTGTTTTGCGTTCGGTACGAGCCAAGGCATATTCTTCATGATTGCCCGGATGCAAAAATACCGGAAAGTCTTTGCCAACGGGCCGAAAACCCGCAGCCAGCATGCTGTCGGCAGTCTCACCGACCACCAGCCAGTCACGCTCCTTAACCGGATAATCCAGCAAACGGTCGCGAACTGCGCCGCCGACCAGATACGTTTTCATGCCTTACCCACTCGCCTGCTAAATGGACCAAAAGACACAGTATAAATGAGTCGCTATCATAGTGCTTTGCTTATTCCCCAGCCATTATTCATCATGACGGAAATTTTTTTAGCCAGCCTTTTACTGGGCATTTTTGCCGGCGTTTGCGCTGGCTTGTTCGGTATAGGCGGCGGTGCCTTGATCGTGCCGGTACTGGCCTTGCTATTCCAGGCTCAGCAGTTCCATCCCGAACAAATCATGCTGATTGCCGTCGCCACCTCATTGGCAACCGCGATATTTACATCGGCGGCCTCGGTGCGCACACACCACAAACTAGGAAACATCGACTGGCGACGGGCAAAACATTTAGCCCCAAGCATGCTGCTGGGCGCAGGCGGCGGCGCAGTGCTGGCCGAATACATCAGCGCGGATTTACTACGCTGGTTTTTCGTTACCTATCTAATTTATACCTGCGCGCAAATGGCCATACCCAAGCGAACAAAAGTTTCATATCATCCTGCCAAGCAGTTTTTGGACTACCCGTTGGGTATGCTGATCGGTGTGCTGTCGGCGATATTGGGCATAGGCGGCGGCACGATGACGGTGCCTTACCTAGTGAACAACGGCCTGATCATGAAAAACGCGGTCGCCACCTCCAGTACCTGCGCAATACCTATCGCCCTGGCGGCTGCAACCAGTTATGCCATATTGGGCTGGCACGACAATCAATTACCGGTTGGCAGCTTAGGTTATCTATACCTCCCGGCCTTTGCCGGCATTGTCCTGACCAGTATGTTTACCGCACCTTTGGGTGCCAAATTGGCACACCGTTTACCGGCACAAAAATTGAAGCGTTACTTCGCGATTGTGCTGTTGGCGCTTGCGCTGAAAATGGCTTGGTAAGCCAGGGAACTTATGTGCCGCGACATAGCTCGAACGGCTGTTAGTTCCGGCTTGATTGCTCTGTTGCGCAAAGAAAAACTTCATCGTATACTTCTGCGCAGCTTTCTCGATCAAGCTATCGCACACAACAACAAAACCTTTGGAGGGTATATAAATGAAATGGGAAACACCAGCTTACAATGACATGCGTTTCGGTTTTGAAGTTACGATGTACATCTACAACCGTTAATCCTTAGGGTTGACGATAAAAAAGGGGCATTTTCCTGCCCCTTTTTTTTGCCTGGCGTTTTTGAATCCCGTATCATGCCTCGCTCGTTCACCAACACCCTAAAGCGAACATGAAAATAAGAGTTCTCGGCGCCGGCGCCGGTGGCGGTTTTCCGCAATGGAACTGCAACTGCGATAATTGCCGACGCTTGCGTAACGGCCAATTCAATGGCAAGGCCCGCACCCAATCGTCGATTGCGATCAGCACCGACAACCGCAACTGGCTGCTGTTTAACACTTCGCCCGACATCCGCGCCCAACTGGAAGCGTTTCCGGCGATTCAGCCCAAAGAAGGCATCCGCGATACCGGCATCAAAGCCGTGCTACTGATCGATAGCCAAATCGACCACACCACCGGCATGTTGATGCTGCGTGAAGGCAAACCCTTGAACGTGTATTGCACCGAGATGGTCAAGCAGGATTTGACTACGGGCTTTCCGCTTTTCAATATGTTGAAAGACTATTGCACCGTCAATCATCATCCGATTGCCTGTGACGAAACCCCGTTCGAGATTCCTGGCATAGACGACATTCGGATTTATGCCCATGCTTTGAAAAGCAAGGCACCGCCTTATTCGCCGCACCGTCACGACCCGCACGATGGCGACAACATCGGCGTGATCGTCGAGCAGATTTCCACCGGCAAAAAACTGTATTACTCACCGGGCTTGGGCGAAATCGAACCGCATGTATTTAACGCCATGCAAGCGGTCGACTGCCTGATGGTGGACGGCACCTTCTGGACCAACGACGAAATGGTTACCCGCGGCATCAGCCACAAACATGCCCGCGAAATCGGCCACTTGCCACAATCCGGCCCCGGCGGCATGATTGAAGTGTTGAATGGTGTACCCAAGGCCCGGAAAATTTTGATTCATATCAACAACACCAACCCGATTCTCGACGAAGATTCGCCGGAGCGTAAAACCCTGGATGCCAACGGCATCGAAGTGGCTTACGACGGACTGGAAATTGACTTATAAAAAAGGTGTTACATGACTGCTGATAATCAACCCTGGAGCCGCGAAGAATTTGAAGCCAAGCTGCGCGGCATGGAAAAGTTCTACCACATTCATCATCCGATGCACACGCTGATGAATGAAGGCAAACTAACCAAGCAGCAACTGCAAGGCTGGGTCGCCAACCGCTTTTATTACCAGGTGATGATCCCGATCAAGGACGCCAACATCATGGCCAACTGCCCGGACCGCGAAACCCGCGCCAAATGGGTACAGCGCATTCTGGACCACGACGGCCATCCCGGCGATCCTGGCGGCATCGAGGCTTGGATCCGCTTAGGCATCGCAGTGGGTCTGACGCGTGAAGAAATAACCTCGCTAGAACACGTACTGCCCGGCGTACGTTTTGCCGTGGATGCCTACGTCAATTTCGCCCGCCGTGCGGAATGGCACGAAGCTGCCAGCTCCTCATTGACGGAACTATTCGCCCCGAAAATTCATCAACAGCGCCTGGACAACTGGCCCGACGTCTATCCCTGGGTCGAACAAGAGGGTTACACTTACTTCCGCAAACGCCTGACCGAAGCCCGTCGCGATGTGGAACACGGCTTGGAACTGACGCTGGACTGGTACAAAACTCGCGAACAACAGGAACGGATGGTGCAAATTCTGAAATTTAAACTGGATGTATTGTGGAGCATGGCCGATGCGATGTATCTGGCCTATGTCGCCGACATGCCGCCTTATTTCAACATCGGAAAATAGCGATGCAAACCGCCGAGCGACTTCATTTTAGTGCAGAGGATTATCTGGCTTGGGAAGAAACTCAGGCCGAAAAGCACGAATTTGTCGCCGGCGAGGTGTTTGCCATGGTTGGCGCAAGGCAGGATCACGTCGTTGTCAGTCTGAATATCGCGTCCGCCTTGAAACAACGCTTACGCGGCACGCCTTGCCGGCCTTATATCGCAGATTTGAAATTGAAAGTCGAAGCAGCCGACGCGTTTTTTTACCCTGACGTGATGGTATCCTGCGATCCCGGTGACTTGGGCAACCAACAATATATTTCCAACCCAACGCTGATCGTCGAAGTTCTATCCGACTCGACCGCTGCTTACGACCGCGGCGGCAAATTCGCTGCCTACCGCAAACTCGCGTCGTTACAAGAATACCTGATCGTCGACATCGACGCGCGCCGCGTCGAGTGCTTCCGCCGCACAGCCGAAAACGATTGGCTACTACACGACTACGTAGGCGAAGTCGATTGCCAACTGCACAGCTTGAGCATCAGCTTGCCGCTAGCGGAAATTTTTGAAGACATCGAAATTGCTTGATTCGCCAGCCGTTTGCTTAAACACCGGAACTCTATGACCATCTCCCCCGATCAACTTATCCAATTCTCACCCCTGCACAGGCTGCAATGGGAAGAAGCCCAGCAAAAATACGTGATTCTGTACCCGGAAGGCATGGTCGAGTTAAACCAAAGTTCGGCGGAAATACTCAAGTTATGCGACGGCAGCAGGCTGCTGGCACAAATCGTCACCGACTTGGAGGAGAAATTCGCCACGTCCGGCCTGACCAACGACATCACTAACTTTTTGAACGTGGCATTACAAAATGGCTGGATCAGACAAGCTTAATATCACCCCGCCGCGCTGGTTACTGGCGGAACTGAGCTACAAGTGCCCGCTGCAATGCCCCTATTGCTCCAATCCGCTGGATTACGCCAAATACCCGAATGAATTGAGCACGGACGATTGGAAACAGGTATTAAGTCAGGCGCGCAAAATGGGTGCGGTGCAGCTGGGTTTTTCCGGCGGCGAACCGCTGACTCGCCAGGACTTGACCGAATTAGTCGGTTACGCGCGCGAATTGGGTTATTACTCCAACCTAATCACTTCCGGCTATGGATTGACTGAAGAAAAAATCGTCGAATTAAAGCAAGCCGGTTTAGACCACATCCAGATCAGTATCCAAGCCAGCACCCAGGAGCTGAACGATCATATCGCCGGCACCGCTACCTACCAACACAAACAGAATGTGGCGAGACTGATTAAAAAACACGGCTATCCGATGGTGCTGTGCGTCGTGATTCATCGCGAAAACATTCACCAAATGCCGCAAATTCTGGAAATGGCCGAAAACCTAGGCGCCGATTATCTGGAACTGGCCAACACCCAATATTACGGCTGGGCCCATTTGAATCGCGACGCGCTGCTGCCAACCAGGGAACAATTCGAAGAAGCGGAAAAAATTGCCCAGGCATATAAAGAAAAAGTCGCCGGCAAGATGAAGATTTATTACGTGGTGCCTGATTACTACGAAGACAGGCCAAAAGCCTGCATGAACGGCTGGGGCACCACCTTTTTGACTATCGCCCCGGACGGCACCGCACTGCCCTGCCATTCGGCACGCGAACTGCCCGGTCTGGATTGCCCGAATGTCAAGGATTTCAGCATTGAGGAAATCTGGAACGAATCGAAAACCTTCAACTTCTTCCGCGGCACCGAGTGGATGCAGGAGCCTTGCCGCAGTTGCGACGAGAAACTCAAAGACTTTGGCGGCTGCCGCTGCCAGGCCTTCTTGTTCAACGGCGACATGTACAGCACCGACCCGGTGTGCAGTAAATCCCCGGAACGGCATAGAATCGACACCGCGATCAATTCGGCGCGCGAACTAGCGCTGTCCGATCAAGAAAAGCCGCTGGTGTTTCGCAACAGCAAAAACTCCAAACAATTTTAAACACCTCTCTCAACCGGCGGATCATCGGAGCCACCGGTTGACACATCACTCCTGAGCCGATTGTTCGACCGATTTTGTCTGTCCGACATCCTGAAACTGCATCTTATGCAATTTGGCATACGCCCCGTCACGGGCCAACAGTTCGCGATGGGAACCTTCCTCGACTATCCGGCCTTTGTCCATCACCAGGATGACGTCAGCGCTTTCTATGGTGGACAAGCGATGCGCCACCACCAAGGTGGTACGGCCTTGCATCACCCGATTCAACGCCGCCTGAATGTAGCGCTCCGATTCGGTATCCAGCGCCGAAGTAGCTTCATCCAGAATCAAAATAGGCGCGTCTTTCAACAAGGCCCGCGCCAAGGCTAAACGCTGGCGCTGCCCGCCGGACAGCTTGACGCCGTTCTCACCGATTTCGGTTTCCAGGCCTTGCGGCATTTTGCTGATAAAGTCCATCGCATAAGCATCGATGGCGGCCTGCTCTATCTGCTCTCTGGCCGCGCCTTGTAAGGCGCCATACGCGATATTATTCGCGACGGACGCATTGAATAAGGTGACGTTCTGCGTGACCAAGGCGATCTGCCGGCGCAAACTATCCAATCGGTAGCGTTTTAACGGCACGCCATCGATCAAAATCTCGCCCTGCTCGTAGTCGTAAAAACGCGGCAACAGATTAATCATCGTGCTTTTACCGCCACCCGAAGCCCCCACCAAGGCTACGGTCTGACCGGGTTCGATTGTCACATTGATGCTATTCAAGGCCGGGGTTTCACTGCCGGGATAGCTAAAACTGAGATTTTTGAATTCGATGCGGCCCTGGCTACGCTCAACCTGATAATCGCCGCCGTCGATTTCGGCCGGCTCGTCCAACACTTCGAACAAAGACTCGGCAGCGGCAATACCCCGCAAAATCTCGGAATTGGCATCGCTCAATTGCCGAATCGGTTTCGGCAGCAAGAACGCCGCGGTAAAAAAGCCGACAAATTCACCCGGACTGGACGACTTCATCATGATCAAGGCCAAATACATCATGCCGGCCAATGCGAAGGAAATGACCAATTGCATCAACGGGTTATTCAGGGATACCGTCATAATCAGCTTGCGGTACTGGGTGCGGTTATCCAGGCTGGCGGCTTTAAAGCGCTGCCTCTCATAATGTTCGCCGCCAAAACTTTTCACAATCCGATTTCCAGCCACCATTTCCGAGGTGATATGCGTCAAGTCACCCACGGTATCTTGCATATTTCGGCTCAGGCGTTTCAGGCGTTTTCCAACGTAACGCACCATAATCGCCACCACCGGTGCTATCGCCAAAAACACCAAGGAGAGTTGCCAGTTGGTATACGCCAGATAACCCAGCAAGCCCACGGCTGTAAAACCCTCTCGTACGAAAGAACGAATCGAATCGGAGGTGGCGCGGGTGACTTCGCCGATGTTATTGGTAATCCGCGAAATCATGTAGCCGCTGTTATGCGCATCGAAATATTGCACAGACAAGCGGGTGTACTGGTTAAAAATCTCGCAACGCAGTTTGTGAATCAAATTGCCGGAAATTCGCGCCAGATAGTAGTTGCCCAAAAACGAGCCGATACCGCGCACCAAAAACAGCACCACGAAGGCCAGTGGCAAGTATTGAATGTCGCTCCGATCAGGCGCGCCAAAGCTGTCGATGATGCGCTGAATAATCATCACCACCGCCGGCTCGGTGGCGGCGTAAATCGCAAAACCGATGGCGCAGACTATAAATAAACGCCAATACGGCACCACAAACGCCAGCAACCGCTTGTAAACCTGGCCGTCCGTCATTGTTTTGCGCGAATTTTCTAACGTGTTCAATACTGTTTACCTTTAAAATGTAAGCCCATGTTGATTAGCCAGCGCTCCATGCCCAAGCCAAAACCGCTCAATATACAACCTAAACGCATTTTGGTGATAACGCTACGTTATCTGGGCGATACGCTACTGGTTACCCCACTAATCTCGTCACTGAAGCACGCCTATCCGGAAGCGGAAATCGATGTCCTGTTACCGGCAAGTAATGCGGGGATGCTGGAAGGTAATCCCGACATTCAGCGCTTGATTACAGTAGCAGGCAAACCCGGCGGCATGGCTTTCGGCAAATTGTTGCTAAGTTTATTTCGCCGATACGATTTAGCCATTTCCACGCAAGCAGGCGACCGGCCCACGCTAAGTGCGCTGATAGCTGGCAAGACCAGCATCGGCTTTGTACCCGACGATGCCGCTAAGGCTTGGTGGAAAAAAGCGCTGCTAAACCGTTGGCTGGTATTTGGTGCGGATTACGGACACGCCGTATTGGAAAATTTGCGCTTCTGTGCACTGCTCGAAATTGCACCTTGCTATCGTCTGACCCCACCACACAGTACGATTCCCCTACCGACAATCGCCAAGCCCTACGCCGTACTGCATATTATGCCGCAATGGCGCTATAAACAGTGGCATGCCCAGGGCTGGTGCGAACTCATCGCCTTTTTAGACCAGCGAGGTGTTAAAGTCGTATTGACCGGCAGCGGCAACCCTAGCGAACTGGAGGCTCTGCGAGAATTACAGCAACAACTGCCAGCAGATGTGATCAATCTTGCCGGCCAACTTTCACTGGCGCAATTGTCGGCATTGATTAGCGATGCTAAATTATTTGTAGGTCCCGACACCGGCATCACCCACCTGGCGGCGGCCACCGGCACGCTGACTTTTGCTTTATTTGGCCCCACTGCCCCCCAGAAATGGGCGCCCTGGCCGCATGGATACAGTGAGAATAAAGCGCCTTTCGCGTCTCGCGGCTCAGGCCGCGTCCATAATGTCTATCTGCTGCAAGGCCAAACCGAACAAAACTGCCTACCCTGCCAATTGGAAGGTTGCGATAGGCACCGCGAAAGCCACAGCACCTGCCTCGATCAGTTATCCAGTGACCGGGTAATCGACGTAATCGCGAAGACATTGCAAGCCAGACAAACCTCAAAATCAGCTTGAATACTGCTTAACAGTCAGAACGAAGATGTTATTTTCCGCGAAACCGCCGATAATCGCCGCTTTTGAAGGCAACCTACACACATTCGCATGATGGATTCGCTAAGCCTTGACCAGATTTTTGTTCTGAATGTCAAAAAGTTCAGTCAACGCCGAATGTTCATGGAACAACAGTTGAGCGAAGTTGCCCTATCGGCGGAGTTTATTTTTGACTGGGACATAGAAGACTTGACAGCCAGCGTGTTAAATGAGTATTTCCGTGACGACCATCATCTGACTGCGGCTCAGCAATCTTGTGCGTTGAAGCATGTGGCGGCCTTACAGAAAATTGCGGACGGTAATGGCCAAGGTTTCTGTTTGGTGCTTGAAGACGACGCGGTGTTCAGCAAGGATCTTCAGCTCGGTTTACAGCGAGCGCTTAGTCAGAGCGGGCAATTTCCCGGCGACAAAGTCATCTACATCGGTTCCGGCGGTAATTTTTTTACGCCCAAGAGTCAGCGCAAACCGGATCAATACCTTTATCTCGGGCATCGCGGTCGCTTTGCCGACTCCTATTTGATCGATGCCAGTACCGCTCGCTGGCGACTGGACTGGATTAAAGCTCACAAAATCGCCGCACCGATTGACAATCAGTTCGAAAAAATCGACAAACAGCTCGGCATTCAAATGATTTGGCTGGAAGATCCTGTCATCGAACAAGGCAGTAAAAACGGTCTGTTCAAAAGCGCTTTGGAAGCCGATCCGCCCACCTGGCTGAAAGGACTGTTTTTCCGCTGGGAAAAACTCAAGCGTAAATACATCTACCAGCTGTGGCGCTGAGGATTCAGAGGATGTTTGCAAACCCCGCCATTTCCGAGAAATCGCTCAATCTTTGCCGCTGGATGACCATCATCGCAGCCATCGCCGCGCCCATTTCCACTGCTATTGCAAGCATAGCCAGCGTGGCATTGCTGGTATTCTGGCTACTTTCCGGCCAGGCAGTGCAGACCCTTAAGTTATCCTGGCAACAGCCTGTCGGAAAAATGATCATGCTATTCTTTGCTTGGTTAATCATCGGCACGCTTTACACCGAAACAGACTGGCACAGCAAATTGGAAACATTATCCAGCTGGAAAAAGTTGCTATATGTGTTCCTGCTAATCGGCATTTTTCAGCAACAGGCTTGGCAAAAACGGTTTGTCTACAGCTATTTCATCGCCATGGTTGGAGCTGGCATTATCGCCATACCACTTTGGGCATTCGATCTTGTAGTGAGACAAGACCATGAAGTCGGCATTTTCATGACCAATCATGCCACACAGAGCACTGCTTTTGTAGCGGCCCTGCTCTGCGCTATCTTCCTCGTGCAGGAACCCCTCGCCCCCCGCCAGAAATATGCGGTTTGGGCAGGAATAGCCATCTTTCTATTCAATATTTTCTTCGTTAGTACGGGTAGAAGTGGCTATTTAGCCTTACCCATCGCCGCAGTTTTTGCATTTGGCTCAATATATGGTTACAGCAAGCTACCGCAGATTATTGGGGTAGCCGCTATTGTGTTAGTGGCATTTGGCCTTAGTTCCAGCACATTGCAAGAACGATTCAAACTGGCTTGGGACGAACAAGCCAGTTATCAGAGCAGCAAGGATTTGACGTCAGTAGGTATTCGGGTGATTTTTTATCAAAACACCTTAGAGCTCATTGAGAAAGCGCCTTGGTTTGGGTACGGCACCTCATCGTTCAAACCGACCTATAGTAATTATGCCTCTGCCAAAAGCCAGGGATGGCAGGGTACCAGTACCAGCGATCCGCATAATCAATACCTGTTTATTTGGCTGGAAAACGGCTTGGTCGGCTTGCTGCTGTTCTTCGCTTATATTGTCGTCGCATTGCGCCAGGGTATGAATAACAAGCCCTACGGGCCGATTGCCGCTAGTTTTTTGGTGGCTATTTGTGCTTCAAGCCTGTTCAACTCGCATTTCAAAACTTTTGCCGAAGGCTATCTGCTGGCGTTTTTTCTCGGCGCGTTGCTAAGTCATCCTGCCGATTCCACCCTTCGCCAGGCCAATGCTTAGCGTTATCGTCATCACCAAAAACGAGGCGCAACATATCGGCCGCTGTCTGGCATCGGTTGCTTGGGCCGATGAAATCATCGTTCTAGACTCCGGTAGTAGCGACGATACCGTCGCAATTTGCCGACTATTTACCGATAAAGTATTCATCACCGACTGGCCCGGATTTGGCCCGCAAAAGCAGCGGGCATTGGATAAGGCTAGTGGCGAATGGGTGCTGTCTATCGATGCCGACGAAGAAATTGGACCGGCATTAAAGGATGAAATACAGCACGCCATGCAGAAGAGCGAGGCACATGGCTTTGAGATCCCCCGCTTATCCAGCTACTGCGGCAAGCAAATCAAACATGGCGGTTGGTGGCCGGATTATGTGTTAAGACTGTTTCGCCGCGATGCCGGGCAATTCAACAGCGAAGTCGTGCATGAGCGTATTGAAGTTAAGGGGACTATCCATCAGCTTAACAATCCAATCTTGCATGAAGCCTTCGTAGACCCGGCAGAGGTGCTGCATAAGATCAACACTTATTCCTCTCTGGGCGCCGAGAAACTGTTTACTAACGGTAAGCGCGCCAGCTTGGGTAAAGCCATTGGCAAAGGCCTGTGGACGTTCATCCGCACTTACTTCATCCAGGCAGCCATTTTGGACGGCGCGGAAGGCCTGATGCTTGCCATATCCAACGCCGAGGGTAGTTATTACAAATACCTGAAACTACGCGAGCTTTGCCGTACAGCAGCAAGCAAATGAACGGCTTGATCTCGGTCATCGTCACCACCTATAACTGGCCGGACGCGCTTTCCGCTTGTTTGCTCGCACTATTGGCTCAGCAAGATCGCCGTTTTGAAATCATCGTCGCCGACGACGGCTCCGGCACTGCAACGCAGGAACTGATCAAAGACTTTATCGAAACCTGCGAAATTCCGTTGCGGCATATTTGGCATGAAGATAAGGGGTTTAGGGCCGGCACTATCCGTAACAAGGCAGTTGCCGCCAGTCGCGGCGATTATCTGCTATTTATGGACGGCGATTGCGTCGCGCTACCGGATTTTATTAGCCATCATCGACAACTGGCTGAAACCGGTTATTTCGTTCCGGGCAACCGGCTGTTATTGAGCGAGTGTTACACCTCGCAGGTATTGCGGCAGAAAATACCGCTGCATGAACAGTCACATGGCTTTTTTTTATTGCAACGACTGCAAGGCCGCATCAACCGTTTGTTGCCTTTACTGTATTTACCGCTGCACAGCTGGCGTTATCGGCAACCGCAGAATTGGCAAAAAGCCATGACCTGCAATCTGGCGGTCTGGAAAGACGATTTTCTGGCAGTTAACGGGTTTGATGAAGCTTTCGAAGGCTGGGGATATGAAGACTCGGATCTGGTGATCCGTTTGATTCATTACGGCGTCAAACGCAAAGAGGGCCGCTTCGCGGTACCCGTTTTACATCTTTGGCACCGGCATAACGACAGAAGCCAACACGATGAGAACTATCAGCGTTTGTTACAGCGAGTTGCCGATAGAACGATGATTCGCGCGGACCTGGGCGTCAGTCAATATTTGAAAACGAACTGTAGCTAACCCAAACCGGTACGCTTGCTGCCGCCATGTAAGCGCATCAACAAAACCGCTTCGTCACGGGTTAAACCGCAATCCCTGACCAGCGCCTCAATGCCAACCCCGCTGCGGATTTTTTGGATCACATCTTCATAGCCGCTTGCGGGAATAGCCTCTGCAGGGGTTACGCTGGTCACGGTGGTTTGCCGTTGAGTATTGACTTGATCCACAATGCTATTTAAGCGCGAGTCGTTAACAGCCAGCCGCCGATCCACAGCCACAGCGGCGGAACAAAGGCCGGCTACGTCCTCGTTGCTACGCTGTACCCGCTCTTCAAGGAGTTGAAATTGCTGTTTTAGTGTTTGCTGCTGGCGCAATAACCAAACTATCATCGCTAAGATAAATACGACTACCCCCGCCAAAACCAGCATTAAATATTCGTTCATCACACTATTTCGTCAACGTGCTCGGCTGGCTGCTTATCGTTTTTGCTTTGGTCGGGTTTGGTTTGCGGTTGTTTTCGCGGAGGGCGTTTTTCACGTTCTTCCCGCTCCACCTTGTATATCGTGTGCACAGGTGAAAAAGGCGTGATCGGTGTTATCTCGGTCATATTGCACCTCGCTCGCATGCCTATTTAGGCAATCAAAACATGTCCAGCTCGGCTTTTTCGTCGTCGCTGAGGAATTTATTCAAATCCACCAGAATTAACAAATGATTGTCGCGACTGGTGACGCCTTGAATGTATTTTGAGCTTTCTTCATTGCCGACATTAGGCGCGGTCTCAATCTCGGAAGCGCGCATTTCCACGACTTCAGCGACGCTATCCACCAAAATGCCGATGATATGCCGATCGGTCTCGATAATGACCACTCGAGATGCGTCGTCGGTGTCCTTTGAGGGTAAGCCGAAACGGTTACGGGTATCGATGACGGTGACCACGTTACCGCGTAAATTGATAATTCCCAACACATAGGAAGGCGCGCCGGGCACCGGAGCAATCTCGGTAATACGCAACACTTCTTGCACTTGCATGACATTGATGCCGTACTTTTCGTCGCCCAGACAAAAAGTCACCCATTGCATGATAGGGTCGCCTTGTTTTTTATCTTCGCTCATTTTGCTGTATCCAGATGCTGTTTAACTATTTTTTCTATGCGGTACCAGCTGTTTAACATCGATGATCGCTGTCAACTCGTCTATTACCGTGCCGATTAACCATGGTTTTTTTTGTCTGGCCGTTCGCCATCTGACACCATCAGGCTTTACTTTACCGATGGAGAGAATTTCATCACACACCAAACCCCATTTTTTATCCTGGGTTATTAGAATGCGCTCGAACGGATAATCTTCACTATCCGACTGCAAGCCTCGGCTTTTGCCGAAAATCAGCTGCCTAGTGTCGAGTACGCCGATACGGCTATCATGCTCGTCCAGCAAACCTAAGAACCAAGAGGGTTGTCCGGGAATTTTCGTGGGTTTGCGGTCGATTTTGATCGTTCTCGACAACTCGATCAATGGTGTTGCCAATATCAGCTTATCAACCTTAAAAAACAAAGCCTGAAACTCGTATTGCGACCAATCCGGCATTATAGACAATGCCTGTAGTTTAGCCGGGATTTCCGGCTCTACAAGCTTGGTTTGTCGGTTCCTGACCAGCGCTTTGGCGCTGGCTTTTGGACTGCTGGTCACGACCGGAGCAGGAGCCGGAAACTTGATAGGCACCTCAACGACAAGTCGTTCCGCCACTACCGTCGGTTTTACGCTAACAGTTTCCTCCGCTTCGGGTACGTCATCCAACAGCGTCTGCAAGTAAACATCGAGTGCTAGCTGTTGATGAACGATACTGGGGGGTGGTTTTGCCTGAGTCATTTATGCGGCGCCAAGTTTTTGTCTGGACTCTTATCAAGCAATAACAGTTCCAACAATTCGGCATAGGCTTCGGCCGCACGCGCATTTTTGTCATACAGGGGCAAGGGAATACCGGCCTGGCTGGCATCCCGCACTTTAGTATCCACCGGCACGACGGAACTCCAGGCATTGTCCGGGTACTGCTGATGTAACGCCGCTAAACTGTCGCGGGCCGCCTTGGTGCGTTTGTCGAACATGGTCGGCACAATAGTGAATTTAGGCGGCGTTTTCCGGGAATGGAACACCATTTTTATGGTATGCACCATTCGATCCAGGCCTTTTAAGGCCAGAAACTCGGCTAAAACCGGAATAATCAAATGATCGCAGGCCGCCAGTGCATTGATCATTAACACGCCCAACATCGGCGGACTATCGATAATCACATAATCATATTGGTCGGCCACTTTGTTTAATGCGGTAGCAACTACCAAGCCCATGCCGCCGATTGCGGCGACCTGCCTATCCAAAGTGGCGATAGCGGTCGATGCGGGCAAGACATCGATACCGTCAAAATCGGTCTTGGTGATATAAACTGCCGGATCAATGTTTTTCTTTTTCTCGCTAGCATCGAGAAATAAATTGTATACACCCTGCTCGATCTCATCCGGATTCATCTTAAAATAGCTGGTCAGCGAACCGTGCGGATCCAAATCGACCAGCAAAGTCCTAAACCCCCAGGACGACAACAAGCCACCCAGTGTTACCACGGTAGTCGTTTTTCCGACTCCGCCTTTTTGATTGGAAACTGACCATATTTTCATAACTGAACCGGCGTTTCCGGCGTCTTTTCAACTGCGGTTTCAGGTGGCGGGCTGGGCTGCGACGGCGCCAAATTCAGCACTTTTGCGCGTTCATCGTCTGTCATGCCGTAACGAGCAAAGGCTTGCGACATCAGCACCAATACAACTCGCCGGTTCTTGAAGCGCCCTTCTTCGTCTTTGTTATCGGCGATAGGATGAAATTCTCCATAGCCCACCGCCGATAATCGCGTCGCCGGAATATTGTTTTTTACCAATTCTTTGACCACGCTGGTCGCCCTGGCCGAGGATAAGTCCCAATTAGACGGGTAAAAGCCGGTAGAAATCGGTATGTTATCCGTGTAGCCCTCCACGTTAATCACATTCGGCACATCTCTTATCACTTGCGCGACTTTTTCCAGCACCGGGATAGCCTTAGTCGACAGCTCCGCCTTACCGCTGGCAAACAGCAATTCGCTGTTCATTTCCAATTCCACCCAGAAATCGTGCTTTTTAATACCGACGAGCTTGCTTTCGACATAAGGTTGCAATGCACCTTGAAACTGCTCGGAGACTTCGCTAAGCCGCTGCTTTTCCTGCAAAATCTCCTCGCTTAGCTCACGTTCCTCGGCTGTAGCCAAATTAGGCAGCTCAATAGGTTGGATCGTGGTGGGAATCACACCAATCTGAATTGGCTCGACTTCTTTTTGAATCTTTTCGTTGTGAAACAGAGCCTGGTCCAAGGACTCGGAAAATGTTTCGTATTTGCCCTTATTAACCGACGAAATCGAATACATCACCACAAAAAAGGCAAATAGCAAGGTCACAAAATCGGCGTAAGACACCATCCAACGGTCGTGGTTATCGGCCTGTTGCAATGGCCTACGTCTGCGCCGACTCATAAGGCCTCCACTATTTTTCCAATAAAAAACCGGACAATTTCAACTCGATATTGCGCGGGTTTTCACCCTCCGCTATCGAGGAAATACCTTCTATCACCATTTCCCGCGCTTGCGATGCTTCAAAAATCAGGCTCTTCAGCTTATTTGCAATTGGAATAAACAACAGATTGGCCAAACCAACCCCGTAGATAGTTGCCACGAACGCAGTAGCAATCCCGCTGCCCAATAACTCCGGCTTGGCTAGATTCTGCATCACATGAATCAAGCCTATTACCGCGCCGATAATGCCGATGGTCGGCGCATACCCTCCCATAGCCTCGAAAACCCTGGCAGCCTGGGTATCCAAATGTTCCTTCGTAGTCAGCTCAACTTCCAGGCAATCGCGTATCACTTCCGGCTCGTTACCATCGACGAGCAACTGCAAACCTTTCTTGGCAAAACTGTCTTTTTCGGTTTCGATCACGGACTCCAACCCCAGCAAGCCTTCCTTCCGTGCCAAAGAGCTCCAGCGCACAATTTTGTCGATTTGCTTTTTAAGCTGTAAATTTTCCGGCACAAAAATCCAACTCAAAATTCGCAGACTGCGTAGAAATACTTTAGGTGGAAATTGCAACAGCGTTGCTCCCAGCGTACCGCCAACCACAATAATGAAGGCGTGATAATTGACCAGCGACCCCAGCTCGCCGCCACCCAGCATATTGCCGCCGATAATCGCGGCAAAGCCTATCAACACACCCAAAATACTGAGAATATCCATTACTGTAATTTCTTAAATTGGTTGGCAATCTCGTCCAGAGAATAAATACGATCCGCCAAGCCTGCTTCCACAATAGCTCTAGGCATACCATAGATAGTACTTGTCGCCTCGTCTTGCGCCCAAATTTGCGCACCGCGCTGTCTTAACTTTACTGCGCCGGCTTTGCCGTCGGCCCCCATGCCGGTCAACACCACCGCCAACACATGTCCGGCGAACACTTCGGAAAGTGAGTCAAAAGTAATGTCAACGCTGGGACTATAAATTTCCCCGCTTTGCTTGGGCCTTAAAGCAATCCGCCGTTCGCCGGCTACTTGCTTAACTTGCATCTGCATCGCGCCCGGCCCCAACAACGCTGTCCCCGGCTGCAATACATCGCCATCCTGTGCTTCTCTGACCTTAATGTTGCAGAGTAAATTCAGGCGCTCGGCAAAGCTTTTAGTGAAATTGGGCGGCATGTGCTGCACCAACAATATCGGCATCGAACACTCGGCCGGAATTTTGCTGAGTACATATTGCATAGCGACCGGACCTCCGGTCGAGGCAGCGACCACCAAAAGATCGATTTTACTGCTCGATGACGCCTTGGGCCACGCGGCCGTAGCGCGAGCCGGCTTAACTATTGGTTTTTCGGCAATTAAGCCCTCGCGTTCGTCGACGACTGCACGCGTTACCGAACGAGAGGACATTCTGGCAGCCTGAGAAGCTACCATCCTCACCCGATATCTGAGCAGGTAGCGGGCCGTTTCGCGATTAGCATCAATGTCTTCCAGCTGCTTGGGCAAAAAGTCGACAGCACCGGCATTTAACGCATCCAGGGTTGCTTGCGCGCCGACTTGTGTCATGGCAGAAAACATCAGAATTGGGCAGGGCCGGGTACCCATGATTTTCTTGACTGCCGTAATGCCATCCATAACTGGCATCTCCACATCCATGGTAATAACATCCGGCTGTAGACTTGCCGCAAGCTCGACCGCTTCGCGACCGTCATGGGCAACGCCTATCACTTTAAACTCTTGATCCTCTTCTAAAATTTCCCGAATTCTTTTACAGATAAAACTTGAATCGTCGACGATAAGCACCCGAATGGTCATATCGACGCGTCACATTGCATACTTCTTCATCAGACCAGGCACATCAAGTATCAACGCTATCTTGCCATCGCCGGTAATGGTTGCGCCCGCCAGCCCTTCCAATCCATGTAGCTTGGCGCCAAGGGCTTTAATCACCACTTCCTCTTGTCCGATCAGTTGATCGACCACAAAACCAATGTGTCTACCGCCCGCATTCACCACCACAACATGATTGGTGGGTTGTGTTTCGCCGGCGTAATAGGAACCTCTCACCAGCCATTCGCTCAAATAGAATAGCGGTAAAGCTTTGTTTCTGACCATCACCACCAGCTGACCGTCGACTTTGTTAGTTTTGCTCAAATCCAAATCGAGAATTTCCAAGACACTGGCCAAGGGTAACGCGAAAGCCTGTCCGCGCAGCTTCACCATTAGGGTCGGCATAATCGCTAGTGTCAACGGCACCTTGATGAGAATAGTACTGCCCTTGCCTTCCACCGAATCAATTTCCACCACGCCGTTCATTTGCGCGATACGGGTCTTTACCACGTCCATACCGACACCGCGACCGGACACATCGGAAATTTCGGTTTTGGTGGAAAAACCGGGCAGAAAAATCAGGTTGTAACATTCCTTATCGTCAAGACGGGCGGCGCTTTCTTCATCCATTAAGCCTTTTTCAACTACTTTGGCGCGCAGAATGTCCGGGTTCATACCCTTGCCGTCGTCTTTGATTGACAACTGGATATGATCGCCTTCCTGGGAGGCTTTCAATATCACCACGCCTTCCCGAGGTTTACCGTTGGCTTCGCGCTCATCCGGCGATTCGATACCGTGATCTACAGCGTTTCTGACCAAATGCACCAAAGGATCCGCCAACGCCTCGACCAGATTTTTGTCGAGATCGGTTTCTTCACCAACCAATTCCAGCCTGATTTCTTTTTTTAGACTTCGGGCCAAATCGCGTACCACACGCGGAAAACGGCCGAATACTTTTTTGATGGGCTGCATACGGGTTTTCATTACCGCTAATTGTAAATCGGCGGTCACCACGTCCAGATTGGATATAGCCTTGGACAACTGCTCGCCAGCTTCGGCGTTGGCTTTAAGGGTTTGGAAGCGATTGCGTACCAGAACCAGCTCTCCAACCATATTCATAATATCGTCCAAAATCTGGGTATCTACCCTGACCGTGGTATCCGCTTGCGGCGTTGCGGCCTTACCCTTGTCGGCAGCTAACTCTGCTGTTGACGCCATTTTGCCAAGGCTTTTTTCCGGTTCCGCATCCACGGGCGGCTCAGTGACCGGAGTGGATTTAGCCGCCACAACCGGCTTCTCTACAGACACTGCCGCGACTTTGGCACTTGGAGTATCGTTCCCAGCCGCCGTTTGCTCTTCAGCCTTGCTCAACTTGGCTGCATCGAACTTACCTTTACCGTGCAGCGCATCAAGTACCTTGTCAAACTCCTCGTCGGTAATATCGCCAGAATCGCCAACTTGAACAGGTTGCTCGGCTTTTACCGAAAATTTACCTTTGCCATGCAACTCATCCAACAGATTTTCAAACTCGTCTTCACTAATTTCCCCATCCGCTACAGGTGCCGTTTGCGGCTCAACGTGCACAGTGGGTGAGCCGCCTTTACCATGTAAGGCATCCAATAGATCTTCAAATTCCTGTTCAGTAATTTCGTCGGCATCCGCGGTGGCGGATTCGCTAGCCAATAACTCCTCGGGATCGAGCATCGCATCGTAGTCTTGCGCCGCGGATTCTTGAGGGGATAGCTGATGGGATTCGATAACTGCGGTCGATACACCTTTGTCAAGCACAATCTCAGTAGGGGCGATAACGTCCGCCGGCCCAGCGAAGGCTTTCAAGCGTTTCAATAGGCCCTGATCCGCTGATTTTGGCATAGTGCCCGAGCGAACTTGCCCAAACATCTCGTTAACGATGTCGACCACTTGCAAAATCACATCCATCAAATCCGGCGTGACTTGACGATCACCCTGCCTTAGCACGTTAAAAACGTCTTCAGCGTTATGGCAAATATCGACCAGGGCGCTGACAGCCAAAAAGCCGGCGCCGCCCTTGATGGTGTGGAATCCGCGAAATATGGAGTTGAGAAGATCGAGATCATCAGGCGATTGCTCCAGTTCTACGAGTTGCTCACCCAGAGAATCGAGAATCTCCCCAGCCTCGACCAGAAAGTCTTGCAATATTTCGTCATCCAGATCGATCGCCATGTTGTTTTCCTCAGAACCCTAGACTAGACAGCAAATCATCGACATCGACTTGGCTGGTAGCGACATCGCCATCTCTATCATCAACTCCGGGTACAACAGGCCCGGGCACTTCGGGCTGTAAGGCCGCACCGCTGCTTGGCGTGACTTTGCGACTGGAAATTTTGATCAGATTAACCATGCTGCCTTCGAGATCCTGCACCAAATCGATAACTCGGCGGATGATCTGTCCGGTAATGTCTTGAAACCCTTGCGCCATCAATATATCGCTCAAACCCGCCTGGATTCTGTCCAGCGACACTCGCGACTGCTCAAAATATTGACTAAGGTCCGTGCTCATCGCCTTGAACTCGTCGAACGGCATCTCCCGATCCAAAAAGCGATTCCATTGCGCCGACAATTGATTGACCTGCCCGCTCAGCTCATCAGCTACCGGCAACAATTCTTCAACTGCAGTTAAAGTCTGATCCGCCGCCTGTTCGGTCATTGCTATAACGTAATGCAGGCGCTCCTTGGCATCCGGAATATCGTGCTCCGCCATGGCGGTTATCTTGGAATCCACAGAGAAACTAACCATGGTGTCGTGCAGTTGCCGGGTCAGGCGGCCAATTTCTTTAAATAATTGGGACTCTCTCAAGCCCGCCACTTGATCGAGAATTTCGTCGGCAGCTGCGTCATCGCATTTTTCCAATGCTGCAACCAACTCCCGGGCCAAACTCAGTAGATCACTATTCATATTAATCTCCCTGAGTTTTAACCGTCGATGCGCTCAAAAATCTTTTCGATTTTCTCTTTAAGAGTAGCAGCGGTAAAAGGCTTGATAACATATCCGTTTACACCGGCTTGCGCGGCCATAATGATTTGCTCACGCTTGGCCTCGGCAGTAACCATTAGCACGGGTAAGTTGGCTAAGCCAGGATTAGATCTGACGGCCTTCAACAAATCAATGCCGGTCATGCCAGGCATATTCCAGTCGGTGATTAAAAAATCGATGCCGCCTTTTTCCAAAATAGGCAGCGCGGTTTTACCGTCGTCCGCTTCCACGGTGTTGGTAAAACCCAGATCTTTCAATAGGTTTTTTACTATTCTCCGCATTGTCGAAAAGTCATCGACAACCAGAATACGCATATTTTTATCCAAGGATAATCTCCACCCAGATTACTTTATCGTTAAGAAACCACTAAAATGTCACTAATAACTGCGAAAAACTCCTGCAATAACCACACATTAGCAGCACTTTTTATTATCTTTCCCTTCGGCCCAATCCGCAAGTCTAGCGCGTAAACGCAACATCGCCTGACTACAAATTTGGCTAACCCGCGATTCGCTGACATCGAGCACCTTGCCAATCTCGCGCAAATTCAGCTCTTCGTCGTAATAAAGCGATATAACTAAGCGCTCGCGTTCCGGTAATTCCGAAATCGCCTTGGTCAGGGCTTTTTGAAAATTCTGTTGGATCAGCACATCTTCCGGCTGCTGATTGCCGCGTACATCATCTATAACGCTGTCTTCGCCCTGCACCAATTCTTCGACGCTAAAGGTTTTGCAAGACACCGCGTCCTGCAAAATATGATGGTATTCATTCAGGCCTATACCCATATGCCCGGCTACTTCGGTATCTTTGGCGTCGCGTCCCAATTGGTTCTCGACCTCACGCATCGCCTCTGCCACCATCCGGGCTTTCTTATGTACCGAACGCGGCGTCCAATCGGAACGGCGCAATTCGTCAAGCATGGCCCCGCGGATACGGATACCGGCGTAAGTATCGAAGCTGGCACCCTGGCCTGCGTCATAATGTTTCAGCGCTTCCAGCAAACCCAGCATACCGGATTGAATCAAATCATCGAGCTGCACCGTATCGGGTAGCCGGCCCATTAAGTGGTAGGCAATGCGTTTTACCAGCGGCGCATGTTGGATGACTAAGGCATCAACATTTCCAGCCTGCACGGCAGCATACATTGCCGCTCCGCTCATGCAACATCCTCTTTCGCGCTGAACTGAATCATCCGCTCGACAAAAAACTCCAGGTAGCCGCCCGCTTTGGGCTTGATGGGCCAGCTGTCGATCTTCCGTGCCAAATTCTTAATGGCTAGTGCCGCTTTACTTTGCGGGAATGCTTCCACCACCGGCGTTTGTTTTTGCACGGACTTTTTCAAATATTCGTCCTGCGGCACCGCGCCGACGAAATGCAAGGCCACGTCCAAATAACGGTCGGTAACCTTACTAAGCTTATTAAACAAGGCCTGCCCATGCTCGGCAGATTGCACCATATTCGTAATAATGTGAAAACTGTTAAGCCCGTAATCTCTGTTCAACAACTTAATATAAGCATAAGCATCGGCCAATGAAGTCGGCTCGTCACAAACCACCACAATTATTTCCTGACAAGCGCGAGCAAAATTCACCACACTTGCCGAAATACCGGCGGCAGTATCGACTATCAATACATCCAACTCTCGGTCGATTTCGCTAAAAGCTCTTATTACGCCGGCTTGCTCGATACTCGACAAATCAGACATCCGCTGAATACCTGATGAAGCCGGGATGATTTTTAGCCCGGAAGGCCCGGTCATCATGATCTCCTTCAAGCTTTTTTCGCCGCTCAATACATGCGACAAATTGAATTCGGGAAACATGCCCAGCAAAATATCAACATTGGCCAAGCCCATGTCGGCATCGAGTATCGCCACTCGCCTACCCATCTTGGATAGCGCCACGCCGATATTCACGGAAAGATTGGTCTTACCAACCCCGCCCTTGCCACTTGTTACCGCGATTACTCGCACCGGTTTCATATGTCTCATTTGTCTTATTCCAGCTGCCTGATCGAATGACTTATGCATGGCTTTCCGCCATCCAGTCTTCAACATTCACATCGTCACCATAGCCTTGGTCTTGATCGACATTTTCCATACACTGCTGAATCAACGCATCGGCATCGGGTAAATAAATATCTTCCGGAACCTGCTGACCATCAGTGACAAATGACAATGGCATGCGCCGCTCGATAATCGCCGACAACGCGGTACCTTTGCTAACTGCCTCATCAAACTTGGTTAGTATAGTCGCTTGTGGTTCGAGTATCCGGAACGCGTCCATAATTTCCAGCATTGCCTTGTATTGAGTGGTTGCGGACATCACCAAATACGAGCGTATAGGCAAATCGCCGTGTTGCAAGGTTTTCAATTGTTCGACCAAGCGCATGTCGCGCTGGCTCATACCGGCGGTGTCTATCAAAATCAGGCGCTTGTCGGAAAAACTATTGATATGCCGACGCAATTCCTCGGCATCGCCTGCGACTCTGACCGGCACATCCAGGATTCTGCCGTAAGTATTGATTTGCTCGTGAGCACCAATCCGATAATTGTCAGTGGTGATCAACGCGATCTGCCGTGAGCCGTGTTTTAAAATAAACTGCGCGGCCAGCTTAGCGACTGTCGTGGTTTTACCCACGCCGGTCGAGCCAACCAATGCAGCGATACCACCATGATCCAATAGCTTGTCGTCGGCGATTGGCACCAGCTTGGCCAACATGTCCTGAGCTTTGCCGATGGCCATATCAAATTGCTTATGACTACCCAGCCGGTTGGCTATCTTCCCTGCCAGGTTTTTTGAGAAGCCGCACTCCAGCATCCGGTCGCGTAAATCGTCGTGCAAAGGTAGGCCGTGTTGCGGCATTTGCATCACGATATTCGACAGCTTGCTGTCCAACATGGTCCGTAGTTCTTTCATTTCCGCACGCATTTCGTCGATAAATTTGTCGCCGTTGTGCGCTTGAACCGGCCGAGGCTCGGTCAACGGTTTAATTTTTGGATCGGCACTCGCCCACGCAGGCTTTTCGACCTGCCGAACTTTTTCAGAGATTTTCTGTGCGTTGTTATGCCCAACCTGTAGTTTTTCAGCATAACCGACGTATTGATCCAAATTGCGACGGATAGGATTTTCCGGAATGCTACCTTCAACACCGCGTTTTCTGGCACTGCTCAACACATGCAAGGATTTTCTATCGGCTTCGAGATCCGGTAAATCAACTTTTTTAACTTCATTGGGCGGCAATTTTTCGTCTTCGCGCTGTTTGAGATTTTTATGAATGACCTGCTCGTCAAAGTCACGGGCTGCAACAATTTCCACGCCGCCATCCACCGAACGGTTGGACATAATCACTGCTTCGGCACCCAATTCTTCTTTGACCATGCGCATGGCCTGCCGTATGTCTGCTGCAAAAAAGCGTTTAATTTTCATCGCGCAACCTCTGTTTTATTGTCCACGCTGTCCCACTGTGGAAACCACCCTGATCTGCCGATCTTGCGGGATTTCATTATAGGCCAGCACATGTAAACCGGATATCGAATGACGAACGAAGCGAGCCAACCAGGGACGAATATAAGAAGACACCAACAACACCGCCGTCTGTCCTTCCATTTCCATCCTTTGCGCACTTTCCTCCAGGGATTTGTGCATCTGCTCAGCCAAGCCCGGTTCTAAACCCGCACCACCTTCGCCAGCCGTCTGCAATGACCTATGCAATATCTGTTCCAATCCAGGATCCAAGGTAATCACCGGGATCTCTGTTTGTACCCCATTGATTTCATGGACAATTGAACGCCCTAACGCCGCCCGCACCGCTGAGGTCAAGATGTCCGGATCTTGACTCTTCACCCCGTACTCCGCCAAAGTTTCGGCGATAGTCCGTAAATCGCGAATCGAAACCCGCTCTTGCAGCAGATTTTGCAGAACCTTGACCAAAATACCCAAGGGCAAGGTTTTTGGCACCAGATCTTCGACCAGCTTCGGTGCCACCTTAGTTAAATTATCCAACAGCTGTTGCGCCTCTTCGTAACCAAACAATTCGTGCGCATTGCTTTGCAGAATATGGCTGAGATGTGTGGCCACCACAGTACTGGGATCAACTACGGTATATCCCAAAGTTTGCGCCTGGTCTTTTTGATTGGCATCAATCCAGATCGCATCCAAACCGAAGGCAGGATCCTTACAAGGCGCGCCTTGCAATGTGCCAAACACCCGCCCGGGATTAATTGCCATTTCTTTTTCGGGCATGATGTTGGCTTCGCCAACGCTCACCCCCATCAAGGAAATCCGATATTCGGTAGGCGACAAATCCAGGTTATCGCGAATATGTACCGAAGGAATTAGAAAGCCCAACTCTTGCGATAACTTCTTGCGCACACCCTTGATACGCATCATCAATTGGCCGCCCTGATTTCTGTCCACCAGTGGAATCAGGCGATACCCGACTTCCAGACCGATCGCATCGACCGGCATTACATCATCCCAACCCAATTCCTTGATCTCGGTTTTAGCCAGTTGCTGCGGCGACACTATGCGCTCCATTTCCAAGGCTTTTTCTTCCTCCAACTTATGGCGCCTATCGATCAAATACGCCCCACCGACCAATATCAGCGCCAGCAAGATAAACACCAGATTGGGCATACCGGGAATGATGCCCAAGATGCCCATTACCACCGCAGTAACCAGCAGAGTGCGAGGATCTTCGAACAGTTGCGAACTCAGCTGCTTGCCGATGTCCTGCTTGCTACCCCGGACACGCGTGACCACCATCGCAGCGGCAACCGATAATAATAAGGATGGAATCTGCGCCACTAACCCGTCGCCGATAGTCAGCAACACGTAAACATTGGCGGCGTCGGCAAAGCTCATACCATGTTGGCCCACGCCTATCGCCAAACCACCGATCATATTCACGAACAAAATGATGATGCCGGCTACCGCGTCACCACGCACGAATTTACTGGCACCATCCATCGAACCGTAGAAATCGGCTTCCGCCGCCACTTCCTCGCGGCGAGCGCGGGCCTCGTCCTGATTGATCAAGCCGGAGTTCAAATCGGCATCGATAGCCATCTGCTTGCCCGGCATCGCGTCCAAGGTGAAACGGGCGCTAACTTCCGCCACCCGGCCGGCACCCTTGGTCACCACCATAAAATTGATGATCACCAAAATGGCAAACACCACGATGCCCACCGCAAAATTGCCGCCGATTACAAAAGAACCGAAGGCTTCGATTACTTTGCCCGCGGCGTCACCGCCTTCATGGCCGCGAATCAACACGACCCGGGTGGATGCCACGTTCAGGGACAGCCGCAACAAGGTTGCTACCAGAATCACGGTGGGAAAGGACGCGAACTCCAGCGGTTTGAGGGTGTAAATCACCACCAGCAAGATAATCAGCGAAAACGCGATATTGAAGGTAAAAAACAGATCCAGTGCAAACGGCGGCAGCGGCAAAATCAACAATGCCAGCAACATGATAATCAACAGCGGCGCACCCAAACCTAGCCCATTCAGTGCCTTCAACGCGTTGAGTATTTTCGTAAAATCCATAATTCAGCTCGATACCTGGCTATTGCTTAAAGTCGTCGGGAACTTGCACATCGGCGGGTGGAACCGGCTTGTTCCAACCGTATTGCGAGGACGCCCGTAATTGAAAAACATAGGCCAATACCTGGGCGACAGCCAAAAATAAGCCGCGCGGTATTTCCTGATTCAGATCGGTGGAATAGTACAAAGCCCTGGCCAGCGAAGGCGCTGCGACCAAAGGTACTTGCGAAGCCATTGCCAACTGCCTGATCTGCGCGGCAACCAAATCGGTACCTTTCGCAACCAGCAAGGGCGCGCCATTCCCACTTTGATCGTATTTTAAGGCTACCGCAAAATGGGTGGGATTGGTGACGATAACGTCAGCGCTAGGCACCGCATCCATCATCCGCCGCTGCGCAGCTTCCATCTGCATCCTGCGAATTTTGCCTTTGACCTCGGGATTACCCTCCTGATCCTTGGCTTCATCGCGCACTTCCTGCTTGGTCATTTTCAATTGGCGCTGATGATTCCACAATTGATAAGGCGCATCCAGCATCACCAACAATAAAAAGGTGGCACTTAAAATCACTAAACAGAACGAAATAATATCGCCAACGTGATGGATAGCCTGATCGATAGGCAAGCGGCTCAGGCCCATAAAATCGTCGAAATACAGTTTGAACAAATTCCAGGAAACAATGGAGACCAATATGGTTTTTATAATGGCCTTGATCAGTTCGACCACGCCTTGAATACCGATGATTTTTTTTATCCCGGTCAGCGGATTGAGTTTGGAAAATTTGGGTTCGAAGCCCTCGCTAGTAAAATTCCAGCCACCCAATAAGATAGCTGCGAGCAAATCGGCGACAACCAATACCGCCAAAAACGGCAGTATCACCGAAAGCCCGTCGGCAAGCGCTGATTTCAAATAGATTAACAGCGTGGTCGGATCGAATATTTCTTCACGAGATAGCCGGAATTCACGCTTCATCATCTCCAGCAAATCTTGCCACATGCCTTGACCGACATAAAAAAACAAGATGGAACTTGTCATCAGCGTTACAAAAGTATTTAACTCTTTGGAACGTGGGACCTGACCTTTTTGACGCGAGTCGGTAAGTCGCTTACCTGTGGGGTCTTCGGTTTTGTCTTGCCCGGAATCTTCAGCCATTTATTGCAACCTCAGTAATTCACCGACCAACGCGAAGCCGCCGTGCAACATATCGCTAAAGCCTTCCAGCATGGTGGGCAGACCAATCCAGATTAAACCCATGCCCAGCATGATGGTGATCGGAAAGCCGACACCGAATATCTGCAGCTGCGGCGCAGCTTTGGATGCCACACCAAAGCTAATGTTAACGAATAGCAGCGTAGCCATCACTGGCATGGAAAGTAGCAAGCCATCAGCAAATATCAGACTGCTCCAGCTGATGATCCGCCACAAGTCGGCTTTATCCATACCAATATTGCCCACCGGCAAGGTGTGGAAGCTTTGTGCCAGCATCTCTATCAGCAATAAATGGCCATCCACCGCTAAAAACAAGAAGCTGCCGCTAATCACAAATAGCTGAGCAATCACAGGCACTTGCACGCCAGTTGCCGGATCGACCATGGATGCAAAGCCCAAACCCATGCTGTAAGCAATTGTCTGTCCGGCAAACAACATAATGGAAAATACCATCTGCAGGATAAATCCGGTGGTCAGACCTAAGGCGACCTGCTGTACAGCTACCATAATCCCTTGATAGCCAAACATTTCAACATCCGGCATTGCCGGCAAGGTTGGCATAATTACCCAGGTAATTAATAGGCTGGCGATTAATCGTACTTTGGCCGGCACCGCTTTGACACTAAAAACCGGCACGGTGATAAACATGGAACTGATGCGAAAGAATGGCCAGACAAACGAAGCAAGATACCGCAGTAGCTCGTCTTCGCCGAAGTTCATCCTATTAGCGTAGGAATATCGCGCATCAAATCTTGGAAATAATCGATGAGCATTTGCAACATGCCGGGACCGGCTATCATCAATACCGCGATAATAGTTGCCAATTTAGGGATAAAGGTCAGAGTCTGTTCTTGAATCGAGGTCGCAGCCTGGAACATGGACACCAGCAAACCAACAACCAAGGATGCAATCAGGATGGGCCCCATTAATTTCAGGGAAATCAATACGGTGTCCTGGGCTATTGCCGAGATGGTTTCCGGTGTCATCATCGACTTGGCCTATACGTAAAAGCTGGCTGCCAGCATTTCCATCACCATGGTCCAGCCGTCCGCCAGCACAAACAGCATAATCTTGAACGGCAAGGACACGATCATCGGCGACAGCATCATCATACCCATGGACATCAATACACTGGCTACCACCAGATCGATAACCAGGAACGGCAGGAAAATCAGAAATCCTATCTGAAAAGCGGTTTTCAGTTCGCTAGTCACATAAGCCGGCACCAACAAGGAAAACGGCACATCTTCCGGCTTGTCAATTTGCTCACGGCCAGAGATGCGCACAAAGGTATCCAAATCCGCCTCGCGGGTTTGCTTGAGCATAAACTGCTTGAACGGTTCCGAGGCTTTTTGCAAAGCGGTCACGGCGTCGATTTTTTCTTCCATATACGGCTGCACGGCGGTTTCGTTAACCTTTTCCAACACCGGCATCATGATGAAAATAGTTAGAAATAGAGATAGCCCCAACAACACTTGATTGCTTGGCGCTTGCGCGGCACCTATGGCTTGGCGCAGCAAGCCCAATACAATCATGATCCGAGTAAACGAAGTCATCGATAACAACAATGCCGGCAGCAAGGTCAGCATGGTCATTAACGCTAAAATTTGGATGGTGACCGTGTAGGTTTCGCCACCTTTAGGGTTGCTGGTGACCGTAATCGCATCGATGCCTACTGCGGCGGAAACCGTTTCCGGCAACCACATTAAACCTATCAGTATCAGGCAAGAAGAGATCGACTTAATCATGGTGCTTACCCTGCATAACTTGCAGCAATTTCTTGGCAAATACGTTGGTTTCCTGGCTCGCTGCGCTATTCATAAACAAACGCTGATCGCCCTCAAGTTCGAGCAGTTTATCGATACGTCCGCCACTAACACCTAATAATAGTTGTTTCTCGCCAACTTTAACCAACACCAATTTCTCGCGCATACCCAAAGACAATCCAGCCAACACCGCCAACTGACTTTTACCGACAAAAGCCAAACTGCCACTTTTGCGCAATAGCCACACCGACAGAAAAAATAGCGCCAATACCAATAACAAAGCTAACACCCACTGTGCGACATCCCCAGAAGTGACTACTTTTGCGGTCTGTCTGGGCAGCGTAGCGGCTTCGTCAGCCCATGCAATAGGTGCAATTAATACCGACGTAATTTGGGTAGCTAGGCGAGATACGGACATCAGCCGAGCTTTCTCACCCGTTCCGACGGACTGATAATGTCGGTCAGCCGAATACCAAACTTGTCGTTGACCACCACTACTTCACCGTGAGCGACTAAAGTACCGTTTACCAAAACGTCCATGGGTTCACCCGCAAAACGATCCAGTTCCACCACCGAGCCCTGGTTTAGCTGCAACAAATTTCGGATATTAATTTTGGTTCGGCCGATCTCCAGCGACACTGTTACCGGCACATCTAGAATCACGTCCAGCTTAACTTCATCGCTGCTGGGGCCGCTATTTTTGGACTTTTGGTCGTTAAACTCCGGAAACTCCGCAGCAGCAAAACCTTGCGAAGAACCTTTGGTGGCATTTGCCTGTTCTTTTAACGCGTCCCCCCAATCGGCTTCAGCATCAGCCTGTTCGTTCATTGCTGCAGCCCAATCGTCGCCGATATCGTCGTTTTCACTCATGCTTAACCTTCCCTGCTGTTAAATATTATCCAGCGTCATTTTTTCTGTAATTTCGATGGCGTAGTTACCATCGGAAAGCCCCAACTTGCCCCGAAAAACCGGCACATTTTCAACTTCCAACAATACCGTGTCCGGCATTTCTATAGGAATTACATCGCCTTTCTTTAGTTCAATGACTTCGCTGATAGACATTTCTTTTTCTATCAGCTTACTGTTAACTATCACTTCGCTACGCATAATTTCAACCCGTAACGCGTCTTGCCAGCGACCATCGACTTCACCGCGATCACTGGTCACCGCATCCAGGAGCTCTCTAATGGGCTCAATCATGGAATAAGGCATAGCGATATTAATATCGCCGCCGCCGCCTTCCAGTTCCACATGGATAGTGGAAATCACCACAATTTCGGATGGACTGACGATGTTGGCAAACTGCGGGTTGACTTCTGAATTGATGTATTCAAAATCAATATCCATCACCGGTTTCCAGGCTTCGGCCAGATCTTTGAAGATCATGTCGATAATCAGCCGAATAATGCGCATTTCTGTCGGTGTAAATTCCCGACCTTCAACCTTGTTGTAAAATTGGCCGCCGCCACCGAAAAAATTATCTACTGCGGTAAAAACCAAACGTGGCTCCATCACGATTAGTGCTCGTCCGCGTAATGGCGACATCCGAATGACATTCAAATTAGTCGGCACGAATAAGCCTTGAATAAATTCGGAAAACTTCTGCACCTGAATCCCGGAAACAGAGATTTCCGCAGCACGCCTTAAAAAATTAAATAAAGCAATCCGAAAATGACGAGCAAAGCGCTCGTTAACCATTTCCAGGGTGGGCATCCGCCCGCGAACAATCCGTTCCTGACTATTAAAGTCATAGCTTCTAGCCGAGCCTCGACTATATTCGTCGTCATCCCCTGTATCGACGTCGCCGTCGTCCACGCCATGCAGTAGCGCATCAATTTCGTCTTGTGATAATAGATCGGCGGTTGACATTTATTGCATTACAAATTCAGTGAAATACACATCTTTAACGGTATTTTTACCGGCCATTTTTTCCAAAACCTTGCCAATTTCTGCCTGCATCATGGCTTTTAGTTCTTGCTTTCCTGCCAAGGTTTTCGCTTTCTCCGCACCAATCGCACTGATGGCCATCAATAAATTATTACGTATCATGGGCTCATGTTTTTTCATTGCAGCTACGCTCGCCTCACCTTGCGTCAGTATCGTCAAGGATATTCTGATAACTTTGGCACCCGAGCCAGCGGGAAAATTGACCAGTAACGGCGCCGGTAAGTCGTAATAAATATCAGGCTCAGCGACTTTTTCGTGGTCGGCATCTTCTTCGTGTGCAGCTTCCTCCTTGTGCTCTTCCTTCCCATGCTTGGCATCGCCTCCTTCCTTATGCTCCGCGTCGGCTGGCTTATTCATAAAAAAATAAGCCCCACCTCCCGCACCCGCCAAAACCAGCACAACCGCAACAATGATTACGATCATCTTTTTGGAAGACTTCTTACCTTCGTCTTTCCCTTGGGCTTCTGCCATTTTCCACCTTTTGATTTTTAAAGCACAACACGCGCCAAAATATTTACGTCCAATCCGACAGCTGGCCTAAAAACAGCTGGGTTCGATCATACAAGAAAAAACATCGTTTTAGAATAACAGTATAGCCGTCACTTGAAAGCAGTTAGGCAAAAAAGCGGAGTTCAGGTATTCAAAAAATACCTAGAGGGATTGTAGCTCTTAAGTCAATCTTTTGACTCAGATTGCAAACACTTTACAGAAAGGACTGCAAGGGCCTAGCGGCCCTTGCAGCTTTATCACAGTATTACAGCGAGTTAACAGCGTTTAACTCTTGGAACGCTTGCTCTAAACGAGTCACCATACCAACTTGACCGGCACGTTGCCAAACACGTGGATCATAGTATTTTTTGTTCGGTTTATCGGCACCTTCCGGATTCCCGATTTGGCCTTGCAAATAAGCTTCGTTTTTCTTGTAAAACTCCATCACACCAGCCCAGGAGGCCCATTGGGTGTCGGTATCGATGTTCATTTTAATGACGCCGTAGCTGATAGACTCTTTAATCTCTGCTGCAGAAGAACCCGAGCCGCCATGGAACACGAAGTTCAATGAGTTTTGCGGCAAACCGAATTTTTCCGAAACGTACTTTTGCGAGTTAGCCAGAATAGTGGGCGTCAGTTTAACGTTACCTGGAGAGTAAACGCCATGGACATTACCGAATGACGCAGCAATAGTGAATCTGTGACTGCTTTTGCTCAGTTGTTCATAAGCATAAGCAACATCTTCTGGTTGGGTATACAGAGCAGAGTGATCCATACCGCTGTTGTCGACGCCGTCTTCTTCACCGCCGGTGCAGCCCAATTCGATTTCCAGCGTCATGCCCATTTTGGACATACGCTCCAGGTATTTACCGCAGATTTCGATGTTTTCTTCCAAACTTTCTTCGGACAAATCCAACATGTGCGAGCTAAACAATGGTTTACCAGTCGCAGCAAAGTGTTTTTCACCCGCATCCAACATACCGTCTATCCATGGAAGCAATTTTTTCGCAGCATGGTCGGTATGCAAAATAACAGGCACGCCGTAATGTTCCGCCAGAGCATGAACATGGTGGGCACCGGAAATTGCGCCAACGATGGAGCAGCCTTGACCTTCGAGCTTCAGCCCCTTACCAGCAACAAATGCCGCGCCACCATTGGAAAACTGAATAACCACAGGCGATTTGGCTTTTGCAGCCGCTTCCAATACCGAGTTAATGGTATCGGTGCTGATCACATTCACAGCAGGTAGCGCAAATTTATTTTCTTTGCAAATTGCAAAGACTTTTTGTACATCTTCACCGGTTACGACACCGGGCTTAACAACATCTAATATTTTCTGAGACATGCCATAAATCCTGCTTATGAATCGGATTACTCAATAAACACGCAACCCGAGAAATTCGTAATGGAACGCTGGCAACGACAAAAAATCGCTGCCAGCTATCTTTTTAAGCTTCCAAACTAGCCAAACGCTCTGACAACAACTTTTCCAAGGCTTCCAACGCTTTAGCAAAACCGTCGATACCTTCCGCCAATTTTTCTTTTGCCATGCGATTTTCTTCGTGCATACGATCAAAAGTCGCTTTGTCGACAGTGATTTTTTCGATCGTAGCTGTCGCTGCATTAGCTGGATCCAATTTACGCGGCAGATCGCCTTCAACGGATTGCAATTCAGCCAATAACGATGGAGCAATAGTTAACAGATCACTACCCGCCAATTCGGTGATTTCACCGAGGTTTCTGAAGCTTGCACCCATTACTTCGGTTTTGTAACCGAATTTTTTGTAGTAGTTGTAGATTTCAGTTACTGACAATACGCCTGGATCTTCAGTAGGCGCATAGGAATCGCGGCCGCTGTCTTTTTTGTACCAATCCAGAATACGACCAACGAATGGCGAAATTAGCGTAATGCCGTTTTCCGCGCAGGCGATTGCTTGATGCAAGCCGAACAACAAGGTCAGGTTGGTGTGAATGCCTTCTTTTTCCAACACAGCAGCAGCTTGGATACCTTCCCATGTTGCAGCGATTTTGATCAGTACGCGCTCTTTGGTAATTCCAGCAGCTTCATATTGTTTGATCAGATCACGGCCTTTAGCAATGGTGCCTTCGGTATCGTAAGACAAACGGGCATCAACTTCTGTTGATACACGGCCTTCAATAATTTCCAAAATTTTCAAACCGAAAGATACAGCCAAGCGATCAAACGCCAGCGTTACAACTTCCGCTGCGGATGCAGCTACACCTAAAGTTGCGCGCGCACCTTTCAAAGTGTCATCAACAATACCTTG
The DNA here is from genome assembly GCF_014850955.1 of Methylomonas albis. Taxonomy (NCBI): domain Bacteria; kingdom Pseudomonadati; phylum Pseudomonadota; class Gammaproteobacteria; order Methylococcales; family Methylococcaceae; genus Methylomonas; species Methylomonas albis. The sequence continues at coordinate 332,723 of NZ_JACXSS010000001.1, read as the reverse complement.
GTATTGCGGCATTTGCGCAGCTGCGGTAATTAAAGAGGGATTAGTGGTTGCATCGCGCGGTTTAAATGTTTCGATCGCTTGAATATCGCCGGTATCGGCAACAACGACAGTCACTTCACGGAGTTGTTCTAGTAAATTTTTTGCCATAGGATTATCCTCAGATTTGTTATTAATTTTTCCCCCTTGTTTGAACCGAGCTTTACAAGCAAATGATGTTCAGCAATTCTTGCAGGAGATTGATTGCAAAAGAGTCCCTGGTGATGAAACTCAATTTTTAGTTAGATTGACCAGACTGAATCGCCACTTGGCATATATTCAAAGCCGAAAAGCACGCTTTAAAACATACGAAGTGGCGATTGCTTGAATCTGCCGGGTGAGAGTTAATGCTTAACCCTTAAGTTCCAGCGATCAGCATCAGAAATCAGATGTTATTAACCTTTATCGCGCAAATACTTTTCCACGCCAGTCGCTTTCGCAGCTGCCGCTTCTCTGTCTCTTACGATTTGTTTTGCCATGTATTTAGCAACACCTGTTGCAGGATTGGAGTCTTGCTTTTCCAAATATTTAGCAACACCGGTTTTGTTCGCGCCCATTTTTTCCAGATATTTTTCCACACCAGTTGCACCAGATACCGCTAGGTAAGCATCTGCTGAGGAAGCTTTGGCTTTTTTAGGCGATTTTTTATTGTAGATAAAAAATCCAGCTACTGCCAACAGCGCCAAGCCAATATAGGAAAAATCAGAAGAAGCGGCTTTTTCTGTTTGTATAACGTCTACAGCTGCTTCTGCGGAAGTTGCAGAGGCGGATGATTTTGACGCTTGATCCGCACTTGGCGCTGCTGCGCTGTGCTTGTAATCGGCATCGCTATACAGCACCTTAGGTTGGAAATTAGTTGCCGGAAACGCTGGGTCGGCTTCAACTTCTTTTGCAGCCGGTTTTGCCACGGGCGCTGCAGCTGGTGCAGCTTTAGTGTCGTTATATTCAGGATTGGAATAAAGCACCTTTGGCTGATAATCGGCCGCCGGATAATCCGCTCCCGCCATAGCTAAGGAACTGGTCAGCAGTAGAGCTGCCATCACGCCTTTCGTTAATTCATTTCTTTTCACGTCTATCACCTATGCTGTTAGAAACGTGAGGCCTCGATCATTCAATCCAAGCCTCACCTAATGTTTACAAAATTAAAGAACGGCTTCCACATTAGCGACGACATTGTCCACGGTGAAGCCGAACTCTTTGAAGAGTTGACCTGCCGGGGCCGATTCGCCGAAACGGTCCAATCCTATGACTCTACCCGCGCTGCCGGCATATTTCCACCAGCTGTCGGTCACACCCGCTTCTACCACGACACGCTTGGTCACGCTAGGCGGCAACACGCTGTCTTTGTAGGCTTGCTCTTGGGCTTCGAAGACGTTGGTCGACGGCAGGGAAACCACGCGGATTTTTTTGCCTTTCGCGGTGAGCGCTTCGGCAGCTTTGATCGCCAATTCGACTTCGGAGCCGGTGGCGATGATGATCGCTTCCGGTGCGCCGTCACTGTCTTTCAGGATGTAGCCACCTCGGCTGATCGCGTCAATCTGCGCTTGGCTGCGAGCCACGTGCGGCAGGTTTTGACGGGAGAAGATCAGGGTGCTGGGGCCGTCTTGACGTTCGATGGCAGCTTTCCAGCTCACGGCCGATTCCACTGCATCGCACGGACGCCAGACTTGCATGTTGGGGATCATGCGCAGGGTGGCGGTTTGTTCGACGGGTTGGTGGGTCGGGCCGTCTTCGCCTAGGCCGATTGAGTCGTGGGTGTAGACGAAGATGGTCGGGATTTTCATCAATGCGGCCATGCGCAGGGCGTTACGGGCGTATTCGCTGAACATCAGGAAGGTGGCGCCGTAGGGTTTGAAGCCGCCGTGCAAAACAAGGCCGTTCATGATGGCGGACATGCCGAATTCACGCACACCGTAGTAGATGTAGTTGCCATCGTGTCCGGCGGCGTTGACGTCTTTGCAACCGGACCACAGGGTCAGGTTGGAGCCAGCCAAGTCGGCGGAGCCGCCCAGCAGTTCCGGCAGCAAGGGGCCAAAGCCGTTCAGGGTGTTTTGTGAGGCTTTGCGGCTGGCGATGGTTTCGCCTTTGGCATTGACCTCTGCGATGAAGGCGTTGGATTTTTCGGCCCAGTCGGCAGGCAGTTGGCCTTTGACGACGCGACGGTCAAATTCGGCAGCCAGTGCCGGATGTGCAGCCTGGTAAGCCGCGAATTTGGCGTTCCAGTCGCTTTCGAGTTTGGCACCTTTGGCATTGCCATCCCAACCGGCTTTGATGTCGGCAGGAATCTCGAACGGGGCATGCGGCCAACCCAGGTTTTCACGGGTGAGTGCAATTTCCGCTTCGCCCAAGGCGGCACCGTGGCATTCTTCTTTGCCTTGTTTGTTCGGCGAACCGAAGCCGATGGTGGTTTGGCAGCAGATGATGGTCGGTTTGTCGGTGACTTTTTTGGCGGCTTCGATAGCGGCTTTCACTGCCTCGGCGTCGTGGCCATCCACTTTAGGAATGACGTGCCAGCCATAGGCTTCGAAACGTTTTGGGGTGTCGTCCAGGAACCAACCACTGACATTGCCGTGACCACGCACTTCACCATCGATAGAGATGTTGTTGTCGTCGTAGAAGGCGATCAGTTTGCCCAGTTTCATGGAGCCGGCCAATGAGCAGGCTTCGTGAGAAATACCTTCCATCAAGCAACCGTCACCCAGGAAGACGTAGGTATGGTGGTCGACGATGTCGTGGCCGGGACGGTTGAATTGGCCGGCCAGAGTACGTTCCGCCAAGGCGAAACCCACGGCATTGGTGATGCCTTGTCCCAGGGGACCGGTGGTGGTTTCGACACCGTCGGTGTAGCCGTATTCAGGGTGGCCTGGGGTTTGCGAGTGCAGTTGGCGGAACTGTTGCAGTTCTTCAATAGGCAGATTGTAGCCGGCCAAATGCAGCAAGGAATAAATCAGCATGGAACCATGACCGTTGGACAGGATGAAGCGGTCGCGGTTGGGCCATTTAGGGTTACTGGGGTTGTGTTGCAGAAAATCGTTCCACAATACTTCTGCGATGTCAGCCATCCCCATCGGCGCACCAGGGTGGCCTGAGTTGGCTTTCTGTACGGCGTCCATGCTAAGTGCGCGGATGGCGTTCGCTAAGTCTCGGCGCGAAGGCATGTTGGTCTCCTTTTTATTTTGTTATTTTAGTTGCGACATTCGATTTCTCAAACATCACTCTGGCTGAGGCTGGTAAATACAAGGAAGACCAAAACCACACTCTCGTTCAGACTGCTGGAATCGGTATCGCCTTGACACCCGAATATAATGTAAAAAACCTGTGACCGAATTGCTCCGATCACAGGTTTACACGCTAAGTTATTCCAAGTTGGCGTGTCTTGATCTCATTTCTTCTTCTGCAATACCTTTATCGTGGATTACATGCGAAATTGTCGCCTCCAGGAAAAACAAGGTAGAGAGCTCAAATACAGTACCCATCGGCATGCCTTTGACTTTACCGTACTGCTCCGATCTGCCAACTTGCAAAGTGACATCAGCCATGTCGCCAATAGTTGAATCGTCTTTAGCCGAAATCAGCACAATTTTTGCGCCGACTTCTTTAGCCTTTTTAGTGAAGGCAATCAGCTGCTCGGTCTCGCCAGAGCCAGAGATAATGATCAACAAATCGCCAGCTTTGATACTCGGCGTAACGATTTCACCAACAACGCTAACCTCATAGCCGCCATGCATCAAACGCATGGCAAAGAAATTGCCGACCAGCTTTGAACGGCCAGCGCCCGATATAAAAATGCGCTTGGCTTGATCCAGCATGTCGACCAGAGTTTTGTCATGCGAATCGGGTGTCGCTTCCAGAATCCCTGAAATTTTGTCAATAATTAACTGCTGATGCATGACTTATACCGCCGCTGCGTCAACCAGTTCACGGATTTCACGAGCCGCTTCAGCAGGTGAAGGCGCGCCGTAGATAGCCGCACCAACAACGATGATGTTCGCGCCGGCTTCAACCACTTGTTGCACAGTGGCTTGTTTAATACCGCCGGCAACAGAGATGCGAACGCCCAGACCCAAACGAGCGATGTCGTTCAGATCGGTAAACGGAGTGTGGCCAGCTGCTTGAGCATCCAGACCGGTGTGAATACCGACGATTTGCGCGCCTAATTTGACGGACTCTCTAGCGCAATCTGCTTTGTCGGCAACATTGATCAAGTCGATTTGAGTTTCTGCACCGTGTTGTTTCGCGGCTTTGATAACGCCGGCGATAGTGGCCAAACCGGATACGCCCAATACGGTGCAGATATCCGCACCAGCAGCGTAGAAAGCACCGGCTTCGTATTCGCCTGCGTCCATGGTTTTCAAGTCAACCAACAACAACTTGTCTGGGAAACGTTGTCTCAGTTCTTTAACCAGGTTGATACCGTTGTATTTAATGCAAGGGGTGCCGATTTCGAAAATGTCGACATAAGGTGCTACTTGATCTGCCAACGCAACGGTTTGGTTGAAATCCAGTGAGTCCAACGCCATTTGAATTAATGGTCTTGCCATGTGATGTGCTCCGAAAGTTTTAATTTTTAGTAATAGCCGATTCTTGCAAATTGCCACAACCCGCTAGGCTTGTCACGTACGTGTGATGCATTTGTAACTGTAAGATAGAAATGGGATATATGTCAATGCTTAGCAACTCTGCGCTGCTTACAGACAGAAGGGACAAATCCTTACTAGACTATTCCGCATCTAAACCTTAGGATGAACAAAACTAGCCGGCAAACCGGGCAAAATTGATTTTCAATTTTAGAATTCGCACGTTACAAACTGATAAATCTGGATATTTTTTTGGTGGACTATCAATCCTCGTGACAACAAACTAGTTGATAGCAAAAACCAATGACTTAGTAGCCAGTTGTAGGCGCCCCAATCAAAACTTTTGATCCTACCGTCAAAAGTCATATTGCCAGCGAAGAGCAACAGGGGAAATGCAACATGAAACGTCTCTTTTTTGCCTTATGGCCAGAACTACACATAAGACAACAATGCGCGACTTTGACCGGCAAACTGAATAGCTCCGGGAAACCGGTTACCCCGGCAAATTTACATGTCACACTGTTGTTTTTAGGGCGAACCTCTCCCGAACAGCAAGCTGCCGTCACAAGAGAGGCCTCACAAATACCAGCCTCGCCAACCACGCTGAAATTTGATCACCTGAGCTTCTGGAAAAAGCCGGCAGTGCTGTGCCTAACCGCCAGCCAATTCGATCAAAACCTTTCTAAATTGCACGAAAACTTGGTCAACATTGCGAAACAACAAGGAATTGCCGTCGAAGATAGGCCATTTACGCCACATGTCACGCTGGTAAAAAAAGCCTATTCGGTAATCGATATAGGTTTCTCACCCGTTATTTGGCATTCCGACGGATTTTGCTTGGTAGAATCCTGCGCGGGTGCCAACGGCATTGAATACCGAATTATTGAACGCTGGACAACAACCCTTCCACCCTAGACTGGAGACTGAACATGCCTTTTTTAAAGCTGAATACCAACATTACGTTAGACGCCGAACAGAAATCAACAATGCTAAGCGAGCTATCGCAGCTTCTGTCCAAAGAAACCGGCAAACCGGAACGCTATGTAATGATCTACCTTTCAGAAAACAACACCATGTTGTTTGCCGGCAGCGAAACCCCCTTAGCCTATCTGGAATGCAAAAGTATCGGTTTGAGCCACAGCCAGGCTAAAAGTTTGTCCACATCAATATGCCAACTGCTAAACACCCGTCTTTCCATACCTCAGGATCGGATTTATATCGAATTCAGTGACTGCCCACCTGACTTCTGGGGCTGGAACGGTTCGACGTTTGGCTAAACTCGGGCAGCATTTTTACCGATAAACGTTACACCCGAGCATTAATGAGGGTACGACGGGCATATAACTTTAGCAATCTCAAAATAGACTCGCCACAGAAACAGACTCAGAGAGCTGGCGCACCAAACACAAGCACGCCAACTCAGTTGCGTTATTTTGGTTTTTTAACTTCTTGAGGTTTTTCCGGCGTCTCAGGCTTATCGGTTTTCACCGCAGCAGCGGGAGCCGGATCGCCAAACAGGATATTCTTTTCATTCTGTTTGGCGGTTTTCTCCCCGATGCCGGAGACATTTTCCAAATCTTTCAAGGTCTTAAACTCGCCATGTTCCTTACGGTATTGAACCACGGCTTCGGCCTTCTTCGGACCTATACCCGTCAGAGCCTTGGAAATAGCTTCGGCATCGGCTTGGTTGATATTGATTGGCTCGGCTAAAACGGCAAAAGAACACAGCATTAAAAGCATAAACAACTTTTTCATGGATTTTCTCCGAAATGAATTAATAAAGAACGCCTAGACCAATCAGCGCACGCATTATCGGCTGATCTTACAGACTAGGAAAGCTTAGATCGTTCTTTAAATTTTACAATCCATAAACAAAAATCCACTGATTATTCGACGCTAGCCATAATTACCGCACGAACCGGTGCCGGCAAGCCTTCGCAAGTCAAATCGGGAGACTTTGGATCGAGAAAATCCGCCAAGGAATGAAACCGCATCCACTCAGTACTACGCTGCTCGTCGACGGAGGTCTTGGCAACATCCGCCAAGCGAATATTTTTAAAACCGCAACGGCGCATCCATAACATCAACGCTGCGCAGCTCGGCAAAAACCAAACATTACGCATTTGTGCATATCGCCCCTCAGGCACCAACACTTGCCCGGCATCGCCTTCAATTACCAGCGTTTCCAAAATCAATTCACCACCCGCGCGCAAACAAGCTTTCAGCTCCAGTAAATGATCAATAGGCGAACGACGGTGATACAACACTCCCATCGAAAACACCGTATCGAACAAGCCCAGGTTCGGCGGCACATCTTCAATCCCCAGCGGCAACAGATAAACCGGCGCTTCGCCATGTAGCTTACGGATAGCATGGAACTGCATCACACTGAGCAACGTGGGATCAATGCCAATCACCAATCTCGCTCCTGCACCGAGCATGCGCCAACAATGATAGCCATTGCCGCAACCGACATCCAACACCAGTCGATTCCGAAGCGGCGCAATCTGGTCTTTCACCCTATCCCATTTCCAATCCGAGCGCCATTCGGTATCGATATCGATGCCAAATATCCGATAAGGCCCTTTCCGCCAAGGATGTAGCTGCTGCAATTGCTCGCGCAAACCGGCCCGTATCTCTTCGGAAATATCCTCTGCATGACCTATTCTGACGCTCTCCAACAAATCGACATTCGAGCGAGTCAAGTCCGGCAAATCGTCTATTGCCTGTTGCCAGCGCTTTAGATCGCCGTGCGACGAGTCCGCGAAAGCGGCTGCCAATTGTCCAGGCAAACGGCTTACCCAGACTTCGTCACCGGCCGCCGCCAAGGCTCGATAAAGACCTTGGTATAGCGTCATTTCAATGCAATCATTGAAGCGAAGTTGAAATACTGAAACCAGACTTCCGCGCTGGCGAACCCCGCCGTTTTCAAGCGCTGTTGATGCGCGGCAAAGGTTTCCGGAATCAGCACGTTTTCTAGTGCGCTGCGCTTTTGGCTGATTTCCAGCTCGCTATAGCCTTGCGCTTTTTTGAATAAGTGATGCATATCGATCTGAAGAGCCTGTTGCCGGACATCGTCGAATGCCAGCTTTTCAGACAAAATCAAAATCCCACCCGGTAGTAGTCCCCGATAGATCGTAGCCAAAAAAGCCTGCCGGTCAGCCAATGGAATAAACTGCAACGTAAAATTCAGCACAACCACCGAAGCATTACTAATCGCGACATCGCGAATATCGGCACATAAAATGTCTATATCGACTCCGCCGGGCGCAGCCGACAGATTTTGCCGACATTGCTCGACCATTGCCGTTGAACAATCCACCGCTACGATCCGACAATTCTTAATCGAGATTTGCTGGCGCATAGCCAGGGTCGCTGCACCCAACGAACAGCCCAAGTCGTAGCAAACACTATCTTCTTTGGCAAAGCGCGCCGCCAATAAACCGATTGCCGAGATGATGGTGCTGTAACCGGGAACCGAGCGCCGGATCATGTCCGGAAAGACTTTGACGACAGCTTCGTCGAAGCTAAATGCACTGATTTCGCCCAGTGGACTGGCGTAAAGAGAATCTTTAGCGGATTGCATACTGATGATAGTTCCCGGCCGGCCTAAACAGCACAGCCAAGAACATTAAGAAGGGATAAACTTATGAATTGTTCTTGTTACTTAACGCTTCGGTATTGCGTTTGGCTAATTGGTTGATGACCTCTTGCAGCGAGCCAGTGCGCTCCACTTCATTTTTGAAGCTGGTGCGATAGTTAGTCACCAAGCTGACCCCTTCAATCATGATGTCATAGGCTTTCCATTGGCCTTTTACATTCAACATCCGATAGTTAACGGCGATAGGCTGCAAACCGGGTTGTAACACTTCAGTTTTGATCAATACTTTTCTTTCGTCTTCTTCCGGCGTAATCGGCAAAAACCGCACGGACCAATCTTTAAATTCAAAAAAAGCCCTGGAATACGTTCTGATCAACAAAACCTGAAACTCTTTTTTAAAACTATCTTTTTCGGCAGGAGAAGCATCCTTCCACATTTTCCCCAACACCAGCGAAGAAATCAGATCGAAATCCACATTCGGATAAATCACTTCCTGTACGAAAGCATTAATTTTTTGGAAGTCATGCGGAAAAGCCGGATCCTGCAAGCGTTGCTTCAATTTGTTGGACGCATCCTCAATAGCACGCTGCGGCTCGCTCAAATCGGCCGCAGCAGCGGGCAAGGACAAAAACATTCCGGCGAACAAGCTAAAAACCACTACAAATATAAAATGCATATGACGTTTGACATTCATAAAAACCATCTCAAAAAGGTATCGCCGGCTAATTTCAACCGCCTTCATTCGATACACTGCTAAAATAAAGGCTGAAGCGCTAACCCGGCTCCAGATTCCAGCCAACCCATCGGGCCAGCAAGTACCTTATTATATTACTATGGAAGAGATGTCACACCCTAAAGACTTTTTCCCAGCCACCCGGATGCGCCGAATGCGTTACCAGGCATTTTCCAGACGACTGATGCGGGAAAATCGCTTAAGCTGCGACGATTTAATTTGCCCGCTATTCGTTATCGAGGGCGATAAAAAACAAGAAACAGTCGCGTCCATGCCAGGCGTAAACCGGTTATCCATCGACCTGCTGCTGAAGGAAGCAGAAACATTATTAAACCTAGGCGTTCCAGCGATTGCTCTATTCCCCGTGGCTAATCCGAACAAAAAATCCTTAAGTGCGGAAGAAGCTTACAACCCTGACGGATTGGCGCAACGCTGCGTACGTGCCTTGAAAGACGCGCTGCCGGAATTGGGTGTGATCACCGATGTGGCCTTGGACCCTTTTACCGCACACGGCCAGGATGGCCTGCTGAACGACCAAGGCTACGTAGTCAACGACGAAACCGTTGAAGTCCTCTGTAAACAGGCTTTGTCGCATGCTGAAGCCGGCGCCGACATCGTCGCACCATCCGATATGATGGATGGCCGTATCGGGGCAATCAGAACCACACTAGAAGCGCATGGTCATATCAACACCCGAATTCTGGCCTATTCCGCGAAATACGCCTCCAGTTTCTACGGCCCCTTCCGCGATGCGGTCGGCTCGGCCGGCAATCTGGGCGGTGGTAATAAATACAGCTATCAAATGGATCCGGCCAATTCGGATGAAGCCTTGCGGGAAATTGCCCTGGACTTGAGAGAAGGCGCCGATATGATCATGATCAAACCCGGCATGCCTTATTTGGACATTATCCGCCGGGCCAAGGAACAATTCGGTGTGCCCACGTTTGCCTATCAAGTCAGCGGCGAATACGCAATGCTGAAAGCCGCCTCGCAAAACGGCTGGCTGGACGAACAACAAGTGGTAATGGAATCCCTGCTGGCATTCAAGCGTGCCGGCTGCGATGCAATACTGACTTATTACGCTAAATCCGCCGCCCAGTGGCTAAAACAACAATAACTACACAAAAGTACCCGGGCATGATCGAGAACTTTGAACTTTATGCCAATACCGAACTGGGTGCGCAATGATAGCCCGCGCTTTCCTACAGGGATATTGGCGCAGCAAATACACTAACAACGATGAAAATTGAATATTATGCGGTGTTCGGCCAGCCGATCAGCCACAGCAAATCACCTCGCATCCATAAGTTATTTGCCGATCAAACCAGCCAACTCATGGACTATTCCGCCCAAGAGGTGCCAGCAGATACCTTTACAGTAGCGACAAACCATTTTTTCGCCGAAGGCGGCAAAGGTCTGAATTGCACCGTTCCGCTCAAAGAGCTGGCTTGGCAATATGCCCACCAACTGACAGAACGCGCGCGTCTGGCAAAAGCAGTCAATACTTTAGTCTGCCAAGCGGATGGCAGCATTTTGGGCGACAACACCGACGGTACAGGCTTACTGAACGACTTGATCGTCAACCACTGCATAGCGCTGAAGGGAGTCAGGATTCTCATATTGGGGGCCGGCGGCGCGACGCGCGGCATTGTGCCCCCCCTGTTGGAGCAAAAGCCATCGGCATTGGTAATCGTCAATCGAAATGTAGGCAAAGCCCAAGCTATTGCCACAGATTTCGCAGCGCTGGGCCCGGTGCAAACTTGCGATTACGCTAGCTTGATCGATCAACAATTCGATTTGATCATCAATGCCACGTCGGCTAGCCTCAGCGGCGATTTGCCACCCTTGCCCCCAGCGTTGTTGAGCGCAGGCGGCAGCTGCTACGACCTGGCTTACGCCAACCAGGTGACCGCATTTGTGAAGTGGGGCCTAGCCAACAATGCGACTCACAGCCTGGACGGCCTAGGCATGCTAGTGGAACAGGCCGCGGAAGCTTTTTATCTCTGGAGAGGTATTCGACCGAACACTGCGCCCGTCATTGAATTACTAAACGACGAACGAAAATTAAGCAGCACAAACAGATGAAACTATTGACCGGGGCGATGTCCATGGTAACAATCTCCCCAAATCGCCCGCCATTAACGTTTACTGGAATAATATGAGTGGAATCAGAGCTTTTTTTGAAAAATCCCATGCTAAAGGCAAGCTTCAGCAGAATGCGCAACGCATTACGCCGGAAACGCTAAAACAGTTATTCCCTATCAGGAATTTAAGCGATGAGATATTACAAACCTTCGCTACCGAGAATCACATCGAAACCCTGCAAGCCGGCAACACATTATTTAGTGTCAATCAACAGGCAACGTGCGCCATATACCTGCTGCGAGGCACGGTAACCTTGGCCGACCACAACGGCAAAAGCTATGAAATATCGGCAGGCACCGCGCAAGCCAAATTTCCTATCTGTAGCGGCATCAAGCATACCGCCACCGCCACCGCAAAAACCGAGATAGACGTGTTGCGGGTCTCCCTGAAAATAATGCTGACGCCGAGCCGCCAAGACCACGGCAAACTCTATATTCCCGATGAGTTGCATAACAACCGGCTATTGAGCTTATTTGTCGAACACTTTGAAAATAACGAACATGAGATAGAAACTCCCTCACTACCTGAAGTGGCGATCAATCTGCGCAAAGCCATCCAAAGAGATGTCAGCATCGACGATGCCGTCAAAATCATCCAGCTCGATCCAGCCATCTCCGCCAAATTGATAGAAGTCGCCAATTGCCCGCTGTATCTGACCACCGTACCGGCGAAAAACTGTAAGGATGCGGTAGTACGCATCGGCCTGAATGCCACCCGCAATCTGGTGACAGCGCTGAGTATGAAGCAGATTTTCAAAAGCAAATCGCCACTGATTAAAAATCATATGGAAGACCTTTGGAAACAAAGCCTTTACCTGTCTGGCCTCTGTCACGTACTAGCCAGCCACAGCTTGCAGCAAAATCCAGAGAATGCCTTACTAGCCGGCTTGGTCTGCGATATCGGCGTGATTCCGTTTCTGAGTTTTACCGCCAACTTACCCCCCGAATACCATAACGACGCCGAGATCGTGGAAGCCATGCCCTTCATTAAAGGCCCGGTTGGCGCAGTGGTGCTGAGAGAATGGGATTTTGCCGACGAATTCATCGAGGTGGCCAAATCGTCTAGCGACTGGTTTCAAAGCAGTGGCGATACATTAACCATGACCGATATCGTCGTTCTCTCCAGGCTACATGCCTTAATCGGTAAAAAAGCCACAGGCGATCTACCGGCGATTACCGCCATCCCGGCGGCGGCCAAATTGAAAAACTTCTCTTTGTCTCCGGAAAACACGTTAGCCATCTTGCACGATGCCAAAACCAAAATTAACGAAGCATTGAGCATATTTACGTCCTAGTCGCATGATCTGGAAATTTTTAAAAAAATCACCGGACAAAACGCCGATAGAGACCAGCCCAACAGAAGCCACCGTCAACCACCTGCCGTTGAGCTACTTACAAAAGCTCATCCCGTTGGGGGACTTGCCGGCGGCGGAATTATTGGCCATACCCGCGACAATGCATAACTTCAACCCTGGCGACATCATTTTCAATCGCGGCGCCGCGTCGGAACAACTCAGCTATCTCTACACCGGCACCGTTTACTTGGAAGCTAATAACGGCACCGGTTATACGATCAATGCCGATACGTTTAAGGCATTTTATCCATTGGCAACATCCGGCGAACACACCTTCAGCGCGATCGCCAAATCGCCGACCCAGGTAATCTATATGCCGCTGTCCAACTTGCAGCACAGCAGCAAACCCGTCAACAATCCGCTGATCAACCCCGAGCGTATCCCGCCTAAGCTACGGGACAGCTTTTTTTTCGATAGCTTTTGCGATACATTTAGAGCCGACAATCTGCATGTTCCAAGCCTTCCAGATGTTGCACTCCGTTTGCGCAGTGCCTTACAAAAAGACATTAGCATCGCCGATGCGGTGAAGATTTTAAATCTGGACCCTGTTATATCCTCCAAACTGATTCAGGTGGCAAATAGCCCGATCTACCGTAGCGACAACCCAATCACCAGTGGTCATGATGCCGTCAATCGGTTAGGGTTTAAAACCACGCAAAATCTGGTTACCAGTATCAGCCTGCACCAGCTGTTCCGAAGCCGCAACCGACAACTGAACAACATTATTCAAACACTTTGGAAACAAAGCATCCAAATTGCCAGCCTAAGCCACACACTGGCCGGAATTACCCGAAAAATAAACGCTGACGAAGCCTTGCTGGCCGGGTTAATTCACAATATTGGCGCGTTACCCATCGTCACGTTTGCCGAAAGCATCGATATTTCGCGGTACACTGAAGAAGAATTACAGGCCAGTATCGATTGCCTGCAGGGTTTGGTAGGTACCTATATTTTGAAAAAATGGCATTTCCCGGATAACTTTCAGCAAATCCCCATCAATACAACCCATTGGTATTACGACAATGGCCAGGGCTTGCAACTACATGACGTAGTCTTGCTGGCAAAATTTCACAATCAACTCGGCGGCGCAAACACCCAAAAATTACCGCCACTAAATACCTTACCGGCCTTTAAAAAACTGGACGACAGCACACTGACACCGGACATGTCGCTGAAAGCGCTACATGACGCAAAACAACAAATTGCCGATGCGCTGATTTTTTTTCGGACCTGACATGAATTGGTTTACCAACCTATTTGAAAAAAAAGTCATCCCCCACCATACGCTCCCAAGCGCCACCAGCCCGACACCGAACGACCGGGCCAAGCCGCCGCTCGACATCGAGCTGTCCCGACCGATTACCGAGCATCGGCAAAGCCTTACGACGGCGCAACTGAAACAATTTGCGCCGCTACGCGATCTCGACGACGCCACCCTAACCGCGCTGCCGCAAGCAACCTTGGGTTATCGCAAGCGCGACATCCTATTTGTCCACGGCCAACTGACGCACAGCGTGTTTTATCTGCTAAGCGGGCAGTTGTCGATGCAGCCCAATAGCGAAAGCAGTTACCAAATCGATGCAAATTCCACATTGGCTCACCTGCCGCTAAATAGCGGCAGCCGTTGCGGAGCCACCGCAACCGCGCTCACCAATGTGTCGATTTTGGAAATTCCCATCGAACTGAACCGGCTGTGGACCGAAAAAAGCCAAGCAGCCGCCAGCTGTTTGGAACTGGTCGATATTCAGTTACCCGCACCTATCAACGGCAGCAGCTTCTTTAACAACTTCGCCCAAGCCTATCGGGAAAACAAGCTGCGCCTGCCGTCCTTGCCCGATGTCGCCCTGAAGCTGAAAGAAGCCATGAAAAAAGACATCGGCATTCACGATGCCGCGGAAATCATCCAGCTTGATCCGCCCATCGTGGCAAAATTAATCCAAGTCGCCAATAGCGCGTTGTATAGCACCGGCGCATCTATCGGAAATTGCCACGACGCCGTGGCCCACATCGGCCTGAATGCGACCCGCAATCTGGTGATGGGTATCAGCATGAAACAATTATTCAGCTGCACCGACCCGGAGCTGATGAAGGGCATGCAGGCATTGTGGAAAAACAGCCTGTATGTCTCAAGCTTAAGCTTCGTACTTGCCCAGGAATGCAGCAATATCAATCCGGAAGACGCACTGCTGGGCGGGCTGATCGCCGATATAGGCGCTATTCCGCTATTGCATTTTGCCGAACAATCTCCCGACGGCGGCCCCAGCTTCCTAGAGCTGCAAGCCGCGCTTCCCTATTTGCGCGGCCCGGTCGGAATGTTGATGCTCCATACGCTAGGGTTTCCCGAGCAACTCGGCAATATTCCGCATCAAGCGGAAAATTGGCTATACGACAGCGGCCCTGAACTAACGATGACCGACATTGTGATCCTGGCGAAATTGCACAGCTATTTCGGTTCCGGCAATGCCCGCGACCTGCCTTATATCAATTCTATACCCGCGTACAGCAAGCTCAGTAACGGCAAACTCAACCCCGACTTCTCGCTGATGGTGTTGCAAAAAGCCCAAGCCCGCGTCAATGCGGCAATGCATCTGCTGTCCTGATCACTCCCATACTCCTACTAGACTGGCTACCGACATGACCAATCCCTTACTAGAAAACACCGAACTACCGCAATTTTCCAAAATTCTGCCCGAACACGTAGAACCCGCCATCAACCAGCTACTCAGCGACGCTCGGCAAGCCATCGCGCGCCAACTGGAAACCGGCGGCCCTTACACTTGGCAAAATCTGATCGAACCGATCGAAGCCGCCGAAGACCGACTCAACAAAGCCTGGTCACCGGTCAGCCATATGAATTCGGTGGTCAACAGCGAAGCGATGCGCGACGCTTATAATGCCTGCCTGGGTAAACTCAGCGAATATGCCACCGAAACAGGGCAGAACCGGGCTTTATACGAAGCTTATCAGGCCATCCACGACAGCGCGGATTTTGCCAAACTCGACCACGCCCAGCAAAAAATCGTCAATAACGCCCTACGCGATTTTCATTTGTCCGGCGTGGACTTGCCGGCCGATCAGCAAGCTCGCTACAAAGACATTAACCAGCAATTGTCCAAACTGGCTAGCCAATACGAAGAAAATTTGCTGGATGCTACCAACGCCTGGCACAAACAGATTAGCCATATCGACGACTTGGCCGGCCTGCCGGAATCCGCGCTGGCGCAAGCCAAACAAGCCGCAGTAGCAGAAGAGCAGGACGGCTGGCTGATCAACCTGCAATTTCCGTCCTATCTGGCAGTAATGACTTACGCCGACAACCGCGAATTGCGCCGCGAACATTACGAAGCCTTTTGCACCCGCGCTTCGGATCAAGGACCAAATGCCGGCCAATGGGATAATTCCGAACTGATGGAACAAATCCTGGCTCTGCGCCACGAGAAAGCCCAATTACTGGGATTCAACAACTACGCCGAATATTCGCTAGCCACCAAGATGGCCAAATCCACCGACGATGTCGTGAAATTTCTGGAAGATCTTGCCGATAAATCCTGGCGCCAGGCCCGCCGGGATTTGACCGAACTAAAAGAATTTGCCGCCAGCGAGCACGGCCTGAACGATTTACAAGCCTGGGACATCGGTTATTACTCGGAAAAAATGCGCCAGCATTTCTACCAATTATCCCAGGAAGAGGTAAAAGCCTATTTCCCGGACAGTAAAGTCGTACCAGGCCTGTTTGCCATCGTCGAAAAACTCTATGGCCTGCAAATCAGCGAGATCAAAGACTTCGACACCTGGCACCCGGACGCCCGCTTTTACCGGATTCTGGATAAAGACGGCCAATTGCGCGGCCGCTTCTTCCTTGATCTCTACGCCCGCGCCAAAAAACGTGGCGGTGCTTGGATGGATGATTGTGTCTGCCGTAAAAAAGTCGGCGGCGAGCTACAAACACCGGTCGCCTATCTAACCTGCAATTTCACCCCACCGACCGGCACCGGCCCGGCCTTGCTGACCCACGACGAAGTGGAAACGCTGTTCCATGAATTCGGCCACGGTTTGCATCACATGCTGACTCAGATAGACCATCTCGGTGTGTCCGGCATCAACGGCGTCGAATGGGATGCGGTGGAACTGCCCAGCCAATTCATGGAAAACTGGTGCTGGGAAAAAGAAGCGTTGGGCTTAATCTCCGGCCATTATCAAACCGGCGAACCGCTGCCCGATGCGCTATACGACAAAATGCTGGCCGCCAAAAATTTCCAAGCCGGCATGATGATGGCGCGACAACTGGAATTCAGCTTGTTCGATTTCAAAATGCACCAGCACTACAGTCCGGCCAAGGGCGGACAGATTTACAGCATCCTCAAACAGGTGCGCGACCAGGTAGCAGTGGTCAAAGTACCGGAATTCAACCGCTTCGCCCACAGCTTCTCACATATTTTTGCCGGCGGTTACGCGGCCGGTTATTACAGCTACAAATGGGCGGAAGTGTTGTCGGCGGACGCGTTTTCCTTGTTCGAGGAAAAAGGCATCTTCGACCAAACTACCGGCGCGGCATTTTTGCACAACATCCTGGAACAAGGCGGCAGCAGCGAGGCGATGACCCTGTTCAAAAATTTCCGCGGCCGCGAACCCAATATTGATGCACTGCTCAGACATAATGGTATCGCTGCGTAAATTTTTCCCGCATTACCTTAATGTTACGCATCAAGGCAATCGAGTTTTTAAGGAGTTAGCATGAAAAACTGCCCTCAATGCGGCCAGCCCAGGTTGGGCGAGGAATTTAAGTGTCCGAGTTGCGACGTGTTCTATTCCCAGCTCGACGAATTGCTGTATGAAGAACAACAAAAGCAGGAAAGCCAAACGCTAAAAGGCGCGTTTAAACGCATCCGCGCCGCCGAAAACCACTCACAAGCCCTGCGTAATGAGTTAAAAACCATTTGGCGCAACACACCGTTAAAAACCAAGATCGTCATTTGGACCGTCATCGCCTTCGTGTTTGTGCTGGTCGTACCGATTTTTTAAGCGCTTAAAACGATCCGGGACTAAGGGCTAACCCATAGTCCCGCAAATTTCTATCCGATTAGTCTTCCTTAGGTGCCGGGGGCGGTGGCTCGGTTGGCGTATTGGTGACGGTTAAACTATTCGCATCCAGTTTCAGTAAAACCGCGTTGTTCTGATGAGCTTTCAACTCGGTCAACGTGCGCCAGCCGGCATTATCCAGTTTACGAAAAGCCGCGAAAAAACCCAGTATCCGGGTGTCTGCAGCTGGTTCGATCCGCAGAACTTTATTCTCGCCAGGTTTTAACACCAACTCTTGCTTACGTACCAAATCCGCGCCCAAAGTAGTCTGCTCTTTATCGAAGATGGCAAAAAAATCGGCACCGTTAAATGCGCTTTGCTCCCGTAACTCGTAGACTCTTAAAACTACCGGGGAGGCCTTGTCGTCCGCGTCAGGGTTAATTGACTTGGTGGCATTTAAAGTCAACTCGACCACTGTCGGTGGCGGCGGTGCGGGTTGTTCAGGCACTTCAGCGCAGGCAGTCAGCAGCGAAACAAACAGAATTGGTAGTAATCTGACCAGCAACATACATCTATCCCATTTACAGTACAGTTAGCTACATTCTGCCACAGTCACACAACGCTTGCCGAACCAGACTGATTTCCATCATCAAAAATAGGCTTTGTTGCATCAATCGAGTAGCGATCCCCCGCCCGCTGAACGGATTTTGGGTGCAGCCCCTCCTAATTGGGGAGCATGCCTCCACTTCAAACTCACCCTTGCTTAGCTGGCTGGTCTGTCATTTCAACATGTGGCTTTAACCCAACCTCCGGTAATGCTATACCAGATCGGCGGGATAATGTGGATTGGCCGCGATTGCAGTGTCATCAATATCGAACAGCATAGCAACTAGCGCAGCTTCAAAACACCAATAACCAAAATAGGCACCTTCCGCACCCTCATGGCTATCATGCCAATAAATAGGCTTCATGCGCTTGTACCAGCCTTCCAGGTATTTTTTTAGTTTGGCGGATCACTGTTCGGCCGGCGCCTGGATGCTTTCAACCAGGGGAGCGTATATTTTCGGGAACTTAGATTGGGCCACGATAGGCCTCGATTTATCCCCCAACACTCGCGCAACATGATCGAGAAACGCATCTTCCCCTGCATGTCCGATTAAATCCAGCGCATCGCGCGTTTCTTGGGAAGAAAATCTTAACGACACCATGAAAGCAAGCAAAGTCAGGTTCTCGTATAATCGTCCCAAATCCAACCGTTCGTACATTTGGCGGACATTCTTTTCCAATTGGATGCTGGCAAAAGTGGAACGCTTCAACTCCAATAAATCTTTGACTTGTAAGATGCTGTCGCGTAGCTCGGCTATGGCATCTCCTCGCCCGTAGCGCATAACTACCACCTGAACAGCGCTCGTCACCAAGGACGTCGCACGTAGCGCTCGCCCATCATGATTTGGAAGATCGTTCAACGATGTCTTGCGAGAATCGATAGCCTCGTTCTGCTCGAAGCCAATCCATCTGCTGAAATAAGAAATATCGAATAATTTGTCTCTTAACATCTATTTTTCGACCAGTTCACTTAGATCAAGAGCATCGGGATTAACGTCCGCATCGACTGCGCGTCTCAATGTTCCCGGTTTTTTACGGAGTGAATATGCTCGCATCGTGGTGAGTGGCGCAAACTCAAGCCCCTCAAGTTTTGCATGCCCGATGATGACGGGTTTGTTGAAATTGACGTTGTTTTCATCGTCCAATAGCTCGCACCATCGACCACCATAATTCTCGCGAACTACCTCTCCAAGATGTCTGCCAAAGGAAACAATTAAACTTGAACGTGTGTCGTTATCGACGTCACCAACCATCATGTCAAACAGCTTTTCTAAACGCTCAAGATCGTCCAACGATAAATCGAGAGTAATACCTCTTTTCGCCGCCTCATTGCGAAGAGCATCCGACTGATCATCCATTACCATCAAGAAATGATCAAAATCTTCTAAAGCCTGTTCTCTGCTGATCACCATATCAAGACGATGCGTCAGCCGCATTTAGATTATTTACTAACACCCGATAGTTTATTTGATTTGCAAAATCCAACGGGCTTCTACCTGCTCTGTTTTTATGCCTGATATCGGGCTTAAATTTTAAAAAGCATTTTACAATCTCGTAATTTCCCCTGGCGTTAAAAAGGGCTGTCCATGTAGGCTGATTTCCATAATCATTCTCAATATTCAAGGCGCCACCACTATTTAGAATCAACTCGGCAATTTCCAAGACCTTATGGTTTGCGGCGTAATGTAACGACGTCCGAGCCTTTATATCTCGATGATTGACATCGACATTATCAATCTCTTCGTAAGATGTATTCTCGTCATTTAAACGGATAGATTGGAACAGATCTATATTACCCATGCATTACTTCTCAAACTCATGACTTCTATTTGCGCTGAATCGAGGATAATGCGCCAGGTCGCAAAAAGCGCTATCGTCAATACCAAACGCTTTCACCACGCCAGCGACTTCCAAAGACCAATAGCCAAAGAATCCTCCGCCCTCAGGCCCCTTGTGACAATCATACCAATACGTCGACTTCATGTTGCCGTACCATTCAATCAGGAATTGGCAAACCAACTGACTTCTTTCCGGCTCTGTCGCGTCAATAGCCTTATAAAGCGATTGGTATACGCCCGGAAATGCCAAATGAGAACCTAGTGATCTACTTTTAACTCTCGCGGCCACAAGCCGCTCAAAGAGAGTGTCTTCCCCAGCATTCCCAATACAATCGATGAGACGAATGAATTTCGCCTCATTAATATTTAAAACAATCGCCAAGGAAATTAGCCACATTGAAACCACGTAATCTTCAAATTCAGAGAATTTAGGAAAGATATATTGGCTCGGCTTAGCGGCTTCAACTGCGATATTTCTGTATTTTTCCAAAGCTGTCAGAATGCGTTCGAAGTAAACGTCCAATGTTAAAACGTCATCCCCCAACGAATAGCGAATCATTAAATGTTGGTAGGTCTCTCGAAATAAAGAATACTGATACGTCATTTTCTTCTGCGGAGGAGCATTGGATGCCGCTAGTTTCTGCTCCATTTCCGGAATTCGCTTCTCCAGATATGCATTTCTTTCAAAAAAATATTCTTCGCTGATCAAATTTTATTGCCTACGAAAGGTGTTACGGAAAGCTAACGGTATTGGCTGACGCCATTTGGAGTTTCGGCGCGGACCAGACGGTTGTCGCCATCGTACTGTTAGCGGGTGACGATGTGGCTGGCCTTGCCGCGTTTTTCTTCGATCAGGTTGAGCCGTAAGCGGGAGAAGCGTTTTGATTCAAGAAATGGCGGAGAATCAGCATTTCCATGCGAACCGTTACGCTGAAGCTAACAGTATCTACGCAGGCTAATCTTCATATTCATCAGATTCGACAAGCTGATTTACAAACAATTGAAAAGACACGCCTAACTTCTTTTTTGCCTTCGCATGATTTTGTTCGTCATCAGGTCAACCCAAATGGATCAATCCAATTCACCGGATTCGGTACATACCGGTAAACGTTGCTTCCACCTTCCAACCCAATCGGATCCTGATGAATAAATCGCCCCGCATTAGGATCGTAATATCGATTCACGTTGTAATGCAAACCGGTTTCTTGGTCGAAGTACTGGCCTTGAAAACGTAGCGGGTTGCCGATACGCCGGCCCGGGGCGTCGTAGCAGTATTCGCTAATTCCCTGCGGCGTTTCAGCGCGAATCAGGCGGTTGTCGCCATCGTATTGGTAGCGGGTGACGATGTGGCCGGCCTTGCTGCGTTTTTCTTCGATCAGGTTGCCTGCAGCAGCAAGTGGGCGAAGCTTTGCTGATTCTGGGCGTCGTTATGAATCAGCTTCCCTGCGTACCATTACACTGCCGCAAATCCTAACTACGCAGACTATTTAGCGTTTCCAAGTTGAATACGAACAGTACCACCTACTGGTAACATATCAACACCTGATTGGAATAATCTCAGCGCGCCGTCTGTATATCGATGACTCTTTATCACCGACGTTTCTCCGCTTTGCGGATTTATTGCGACGGCACCACACTTTGTTTTTTTCTTAATGATCGAGGCAAATTCTTTCCATTTCGACAACGAAGCTTCATCGTCAGTTTTGCATGACAACCATGATCGTTTGAGCCCGTCTTTCGTCAACTGTCCAACATCGAGAACTAACGCGTTTGGGTTTTGGATTACAAAGCCGTAGCGACTTACACAATTTAAGTCAACGGGATAAAGTGTAAAACCCAAGCTGATCTCGCCTGGATTTTCAAATGCGAGCCTTCTACCCTCCACTGCCTTTTCCGATTAGAGTGACAGCTTTAGGAATCAAATTATTGCCGTTATATATTGGCGTTGCCGAATAATCAACTACTTGACCACCTTCTACAGCCGCTCTTACTTGCCCTTCAAATCCACGCATCGTTGGAGTATTGGTCCAATTCTGCTGCAATGTAACCAAATTTTCCGGTATATCGCCAGAGCCTCCGAGTTGCTTGCCTAACAGATCTCCACGAGCCTCATTAAAAGCAGTTCCATTACCCGACCAACCTGGTGGTTGAATCGCCGGATTAGCGGAAGTTCCAGTATTAATCATATCTTTTGTTATGGTGGCTTTAACTCCTGTTGGACGCCCAAGATCATCAGGTGAACCATAATCGATTGATCCAACGTTTGCACAGTCTTTAAGCCCCCAAAGGATCTATCCAATTAACCGGATTAGGCGCATACCGGTAAACGTTAGCCCCGCCTTCTAACCCAATCGGATCCTGATGAATAAACCGCCCCGCGTTCGGATCGTAATATCGATTCAGGTTGTAGTGCAAACCGGTTTCTTGGTCGTAATACTGGCCTTGGAAACGTAGCGGGTTGTCGATTTCTTGAACGTCAGCCAGGGCCAGGTTGCCGTAGGCGCGGTAGCGGGCGGACCAGACGATTCTGCCATTGGTATCGGTCAGTTCCCTGGGCGTGCCGAGATGGTCGCCTTCGACGCGGCCAGCTTCGGCACTGGCGCCCAGCAGGTTGCCGGCCGGGTCGTGAACGAAGCTTTCCGGGCTGAGGCCTTCGCTGCGGATCAGGCGGGCGGCGGGATCGTAGTGGTATTGGCTGCGGCCTTGGCGCAGGTCGTCCAGTTCGTGCAGTTTGATCAGGCCGATCAGGTTGCGTTCGCTGTCGTAGCGATAACGCATTTCGTGGCCCAGCGGATCGATGCGGGCGGTGGGTTGGGACAGGCCATCGTCGTAGCGGTATTCGGTGGTGTGGCCCAGGCTGTCGATGTAATGGGTCAATAGACCGGCTGGTTTGTAACGCAGTTGCACTGTGCTGCCGTCCGCGTGTTGCACCGCCGTAACGCGGCCGGCGGCGTCATAGCCGTAACGGGTGGTGCGTTTGTCTTGATCGACGATGGCGACGATACGCTCGTCATCGTCGTATTGGTAGCGGGTCTTGATGCCGTCGAAGCCGATCTCGCCGACCAGGCGTAACTGCTCGTCCCACAACAGCGAGCGGGTCCGGCCCAGTGCATCGGTGATGCGCACCGGCACGCCTTGGGCGTTGTATTGGTATTGGGTGGCCGCGCCGTTGGCGGCGACGGTTTCTTCCAGACGGCCGTTGGCGTCGTAGCGGCGCAGCCAGCGCTGATCCAATGCATCGATCAGTTCGACTGGACGGCCTTGTTTGTCGTATTTGACGCGTTGGCTAAAACCCAGCGCATCGGACACGCCGACCAAGCGGCCTTCCTGGTCGTAGTTAAAGCGGGGCTAAGTCCTGCGGACGCCAGTCATTAGAAGTAGTGGCATCGTTGCACAAGCATTTCGCTTATTGGATTTCACATTCTATGCAAATGGGGATGTGCAATATTTTGAATATATTAATGGCCTCGGCACATCAGCTATTACGTTCAAAACATTCCCAGGCCTATTGGGCGTTAGTTTTCGATGAACTCACTCAGATCAAGCACTTGTGGGTTAACATCGGCCTCCACTGCTCGCCTTAATGTTCCTGATTTTTTCCGAAGTGAATATGCTCGCATCACCGTTAGCGGCGCAAACTCAAGCCCCTCAATTTTTGTATGCCCAATGATGACAGGCTTATTGAAATTAATGTTTTTTTCATCATCCAACGGTACCGACCATCTGCCACCATAATTCTCGCGAACCACCTCACCAAGATGCCTACCAAATGAAACGATCAAACTTGAGCGGGTATCGTTA
The DNA here is from genome assembly GCF_014850955.1 of Methylomonas albis. Classification (NCBI taxonomy): domain Bacteria; kingdom Pseudomonadati; phylum Pseudomonadota; class Gammaproteobacteria; order Methylococcales; family Methylococcaceae; genus Methylomonas; species Methylomonas albis. The sequence continues at coordinate 309,013 of NZ_JACXSS010000001.1, read as the reverse complement.
TCAACCCCATCAGACATCAAATCAAACAGTTTTTCTAACCGTTCAAGATCATCAAGTGACAAATCAAGAGTTAAGCCTCTCTTTGTTGCCTCATCATGAAGAGCTTCCAACTGATCATCCATCACCATCAAAAAGTTATCAAAGTCTTCTAAAGTCTGTTCTTCGCTGATCAAAACGAAGCATCAACAGAATTTAGAATATGTATTAAATTCTGATCGTTTATTTGATTTGCAAAATCCAAAGGACTTCTACCTGCACGATTTTTATGACTTATATCGGGCTTAAATTTTAAAAAGCATTTTACAATTTCATAATTTCCTCTGGCGTTAAATACAGCTGTCCATGTTGGCTGATTCCCATAATCATCCTCAATATTCAAAGAGCCACCACTATTTAAAATCAACTCAGCGATATCCAAGAATCCATGGTTTGCGGCGTAATGCAATGGCGTCTGAGACTTTATATCCCGATGATTAACGTCTATGTTTCTTTTAATTAGCGCCTTTGCAAAAGGCAAATTATTGTATGCTACAGCCTCATGTAACATATTCTGACCATCTTCATTAACTTGATTGATATCGACATCATCAATCTCTGAATAAAATTTTTCCTCGTCATTTAAACGGATAACCTGGAACAAATCTATATTACCCATGCCTTACTCCTCAAACTCATGGCTTCTATTCGCACTTGGTGATTCGGGACTATAATTATTAGGATTTTGGTATTCTTTCAAGAATTCATCTTTAGTTATTTTTCCGTCCATATAATCTTTATGTAGCTTCCTATATTCTTTACCTGGCAAATGCCCCATATCCCATTGTCCTGCACGGGATTTATTTCTATCCCACTCAAGCTTTTCACCCGTATTCGGATCATATACATTGCCGTCGGGTTGTTTAGCATTCTCCCATACTTTATCTACTTGACCATCCTTATATGGAGGACGATTTTTGGGGTTGGAATAGGCTTTTGGTTTAACAGTGCCATCCTGATCTGCGGTGAGCTCGCTCTTCCTGGCAACATCGTTTCCAGCCGTTGAATTAGATTCTTTACCGGCCAGTTGCGACAACCGATCCCGCTCCTCCTTTAATTGCGACGGCGTAGTAGTCGGCCCAGACTCGTTCTTAATAGTTTGCGATACAGTTTTCCGCTTCAACTTCGGGTTTCGCGTCAAATCATCCCAGTTCGTTTCCAGCCACAACGCAAATTCGTCGGGCAATTTGCTTTTGCGGATTAAACCCGCCACTTCCGCGACGCTGGTCTCGGCGGTGGCCGAGACTCCGGCCGTGGTCGCCGAGCGCACCGTGGATAAGCCGGCGCGCGCGGTTGCCATGCCGGCGTTTTTCAAGACGTAGGCGAGGATACCTTGCAAAATCAGCCGGACCAATACCGCGATGGCCCGTGCCAACTCGCGCGCCGCCTGATTGACGCGATGTCTTTTTTCTTGGGGATTTTCGGCGGCATGCCAGGCGATACTGAAGGCGTTAGACACCATGAAGGCCAGCTCGCCCAAACCGTCGCCGATGGCGACAATCAAAAAGCCCAGACCCAACCAGGTTAAGATAGCGGTACTGAGCTCCGCGCCCAGCTGCGCACCGACTACCGCGCCAGGGACGGCGCCCACGCCGCCGAAAAAGGCGCCGATGAATCCGCCGACCGCCGCGCCGCCAACCGTGCTAAGCCCCACAACCGCCAGCATTTGCAACAAACCCGGTATCAGGCTTTGCAACACGCCTTTCAGTTGATAACCGGTTTCTTCAAAGACCGCCGCTGGCCATAACTCTTCGGTTTGATCCAATACTTGATAGATGCATTTGGCGCGCTGGTACAGGCTGGGATCGGCAATTTGTTGCGGCGACCAGGTCAACGCCGCCGGTGCTTCGGGATGAATCAAGCCATTGGTCAAGGTCCGATCGGCCAGCGGGGAACCGACGGCGCTACTGCCGCCCGATCCGCCGCCGCCCCTGGGCGCGCCGGGGTGACTAATCACGCCGGCGGCATTTTTATACGGCGAATTTTTTAAGTCCGACATGCGTCAATGATCGTTTAATTTATCTTCACCAGACCGCCTTTCAGCGTCAACATGCCGTCTCCACTGACTGTCGTTGTAAGGCCTTTTAATTCTGCTTGAGTATCTGCCTGGATTTTGACCATCATGCCTTTAATCGTGATTCCACTTTGGTCGATTTTGATACTGTTGGAACCAACCTTCAATTCTATAGACTGCCCGGCTTCCTCGGAGATACTACCGGCATTAACTTTGACCGTCCTGTTCCCTTTGCTGACCATTAAACTATCGTTGCCTTTATCAATTCCCACGGTGTGATCGCCGGTCTTCACCGTCAACTTGTCGCTGCCTTGATCGAGCGTCACCGTCCGGTTGTTGTAGATATCGACAGTCTGGTCGCCGGCGTCTTTTTTCTCGAAGCCGATTTTCTGCACATCGTTATTTTCGACGATGCGCGTGAAGTTTTTCTCGGCGTGCATATAGACTTCTTCTTCGCCTTTTTTGTCCTCGAAGCGAATCTCGTTGAAATTGTCGGCCCCGCCGCTCGGGGTACTGCGGGTTTTGATACCGCTCTGGGTTTTATTGGCATCCAGATCGTAGGGCGGCATTTTCTCGTCGTTATACACCCGCCCGGTAATGATGGGGCAATCGGGATTGCCTTCCAGAAAATCGACGATCACTTCCTGGCCGACGCGGGGGATGAATATGCCGCCCCAATTGTTGCCGGCCCAAATTTGCGCGACACGCACCCAGCAAGAGCTATTCTCGTTGTTTGTCCCGACTCTATCCCAGTGAAACTGCACCTTGACCCGGCCGTATTTATCGGTAGTGATTTCTTCGCCGCTTCTACCCACCACGATCGCGGTTTGCACACCTTGTACGACCGGTATCCGGCTCAGGCGCGGCGGCCGAAATACGTATTCGGTGGCGATGACGGTATAGGCGCATTGGAATTCTTGGATGCTATTGGCGATGCCGTAAGACTCATAGCCGTTGTTTTGAATCTGAAACTGGGTAGACACCGCCAGATACGGGCGATTCTGATCCTCGCGCGGATAATCGGTCAGGGAAAATTTATGTCCCACCGCCAAGCGGCGCACGTTTCCGCGCGCGGAAATCCGTTCGAATTCGGCGCGTAATTCTTCCATCCGAATTTTGGCGAGGCGATTGCCCTCGCTGCTTACTTTGTACTCGCCGGGATAATCGTATACTTCCTTATCCGCCTGTTCATGATTGGCCGCGATCATCGCTTCGGATTCTAAGGTCGCGCCAGGTGCTTCGAAATCAAATTCTTTAAGGCGGTAAGCGCCGGATTGGATAGTCTGGCTGAGGCTCCACTCGTAGATATTTTCTTCCTCGCGCTGCTCCTGATTGACCATCGGAAAATAGCGAATTCTGGCGCTGCCGGGAATATCTTGGTGCGCGTCCATGCTGTCGCATAGCACCATGGTATGGTTGCCGTCGCTATGTTCGAAGTAATAATAAATGCCCTCTTCCTCCAGCAAACGGCTGATGAAATTGAAATCGGTTTCCCGATATTGCACGCAGTATTCGCGGTTGGAATAGGCGCCCAGCGAACCGTCGTCCACATCGGTATAACCGTGTCTGGTCAGGACATCCTTGACGATCTTGGGAACCGACGCAGGCTCGGGCATGATTCGGCAGTTGTTGGCCCGCGTCAGCAGCCATACCTTGGGTTGTAAGGTGGCCCGGTAATAATAGAGACTGCCCAGCATGCCGAACTGGCTAACCCGTGTGACGAGACCGTTGAAATAGCGGTATCCGCCTTCAGTCAGCGCCAACTTTACCGTCATATCTTTGCCGAGCAAACCCTGGAGATTGACGCTATTGCTCTCGCTAAGCAGTTCCAGTTCGTATTCGAACAAGCGGCTGAGTTGCTCCGTACCGCTCATCCTGTAAAGCAGTAACGGTCCCACATCCGCCGGAGCGGTAACGGAAGCAACGCGATTATCTTGAGAGTAAGGCATGGTTTAGTCCTATATCGAGCTTTTAGCCGGCATGTTTGAGATTGTTTAACCGATCAGTACGGTTGGAAATCCAACCACAATAGTCCCACCGTGCGCGCAGCTATCACCCATTCTGGCGGCCGGCATATTAGCGATCAGTACTGTCGGCGATCCCATCGCGACGGTATCCGGAGGGCCTACGCAAGTTGCCATATCGGAGGCTCGGGCGGCTGGAAGATTACCAATCAGCACCGTCGGCGCACCCGGCGGCAATATCGGGCCGCCGACATGCGGCACCGGACCGGTGAACATCGGGCAAACATGCATATCGGTAATACGTGCGGCGGGCTGACCCATGGTTTACTCCTGCTTAAGTTGGCTGCCAAACCCGGCCATTGCCGCCGTTGGCGATGTCGATGCCCTCCGCGATAAAGAACAGGTATTTGTCTTTGGCTTTTTCCGGCTGTATTAACACCGCTGCCAACATAACCGCGCCGGCCACCGCCTTAGAGGTCAAATTGTCGGCGGGCGGGACAGATGGCGCATCTTCCGGAGCCATGCTACCGTCGCTCCAAAACGCCGCCATCGCTGCCCAAGCAGCGGCATTTTCAAAGGAAGCGGCGTGCGCAGCACTGTTGGCAAGTCGGCGATTCGGCTCAGTGGGCTTGTAAACCCACTGCTCTGCCGCCTCCAAGGCCTTGACAACCTCTGGCTTACTCGCTGAATCAATGGCGCTACGCGCGCACAGACACGCCCACCAAGTCGCCTCGCGCTTAGGTAAGGCTCGCGCCAAAAAACGCACTGCGTCGGGAAATAGCTGCTTAGCTAACAAGGCATTTAAAAACTGGACGGGCTCAGGGTCCGGATCCAGACACTTCAAGGCCTCCGGCTCCAGTTGAATATCCTGGCATATAGCCATAGCCTTAGGGATTGAAACTTTAGTTAAAGACGCCGCGCCCACCATATGTTCCCCATTTTCCTTTTTACGTTATCGATACAACTCGCTATTAGCCACCACCAAAAAGCCGTTTACCGGCTCTCCCACTTCATAACGCAACATGACTTTATCAAGTTTTTGCAGCACTAGGCCGGCGGACTTTATCACGTTCCGCAGATATTCATCGGTGTGACTAAAGCGACCATGCGGATGAATTTTATACTCTCCCGCAAGATTATCCTCAATACGTTCAACGGTAAAAACGAAATGACCTCCGGGCAGCAAAGACCGCGCCACAGCCGTGCAAACCGGCCCAAGATCACCGAAATACACCAAAGTATCGGCGGAAACTATCACATCGTAGCTGGCCGGATGCGACTCAATAAAGGCGGTCAATTCGGATTGAACCAGTTGTTCGTAACAGCCGCGCCTTTCGGCCTTTTCCAGCATTTTGCCAGATAAATCCACGCCGATTATCCTGCTGGCAAAAGGTTTCAGTAACGGGCCACACAGGCCTGTCCCGCAACCGGCGTCGAGTATCGTTAAAGCCCGATCCGCCACTTGATAAATTTCCTTGACTGCATCGGCCACTAAAAACGGCGCTTTGTACTCAAGCCGCTTAAGCACCATGTCGAAACTATCGGAAAAGCTATCAAATGTTTTACAAATATATTCATCAGAAGCTCTTGGTAACGATAATTCCCCTGTATACGATTCCAATCGGTGCAAGGCCAATGGATTTTTCGGATCATGCTCCAGCCACTGTTTGACGAGATGAATTGCTTCTTCTACGCTACCCTGCAAATAAAGCACTACGCATAAGTTTTCATAACTTTCGGAGATATAAGGCTTTAAACCTAACACTTGCCTGTAGGAGGCCGCTGCCTTCGCAAAATCACCTTGTTTTTTAAACACATTCCCCAAATTGCGGTAAAACTCAGAATTGTCCGGCATGATCGTAACCGCCATCGTAAACGCCTCAATCGCTTCCTCGAAACGAGACAAATGGCCTAAAACAATACCGAAATTACTATATGCCGCTGCATTGTTGGGATCTAAATCCAAAGCCTTACTGTAAGCCTCGGCAGCCTCTTCAAACTTCTCTAGCTTATGGTAGATATTACCCAGATTGTTATAGGCATCGGAATATGCCGGCGCCGCCACCAGCGCCTGTTTGATAGACTGGATAGCCGCATCATTATTGCCTTTTTGATGCAGCAATAAACCGAAAAAATGCAAGGCCTCTACACATTGCGGAAAAGCCTCGAGTATAGCCCGATATAAGGCTTCAGCCTCGCCCAGTTGGCCGGTTTGATGCAGCCTGATCGCCGCAGCCAGGGCGTAGTCCAGATCAAGCTCTTGTTCTGACGCTTGGTTTTCGATTTCCATTTGTTCGCCTGAATTTGCAAAAAAATTTAACCCTTTAGGACAGTCATATTTCTGTTTTCCATCCTGATAATTCAATCTAAAACAAAGTATTGCCGCGTTCTACAGAGCCTACTCAATTCAAAATATTGATCATCGACAGATATGCAAGGAATACCCAGAAACGCATTAATAACCTAAGGTGACCAGTCTAGCTTAAATTCCCGCCCCTCCTATAAAAAAGCCGGCGAACGGTAACCCTAAACCTACTATATAAAACATCAACAAGCTTTCGAACCGTCTCCGATGACTTTCCTATAGTCACGTTCATCCCTGATGGTGTGTTCCCAAAATCGCCATTGCCAAAGCCTGTGTTCACCACGATGATCTCGATTCAAGGGCATTCCCGTCGCCCTTAATTGGCGGGTAAATTCAGATTTGATGGCCCGCCATCGCCCCGAATAATTCGCATCACCTTCTGGCAAAGTCCATACCCTATGTAGGTGGTCAGGCAATATAACAATGGCATCCATTGTAAAGGAACGTTCCGCGCGAACCGTACGAAAAGCGTGGCGCAACAAAGCGACATGTTGCACCAGAATCGCCGAAGACCGATCCCGCAGAGTCAAAGTAAAAAAGCATGTTCCTCCCTTAAAGCGATTGCGCCGATTCAACACCATCACCCTGCCCCGGAAAATTTCAATTTATGGGTTGTGTAGTCCATATGAAGTGCAACAGAATACGGGAAATAAAAGCCACGAAGGCCCGGATTCCGTTACACTCTATCCAGACTACTCGCTACTTGCTTATTCATTGATTTGAATTATTACCCATAGTTAATTTTCCATCCACACCATGAAATTTGCATTTAATTGTCCGAATGTCTTTGGGAGTTGTCTTATCGGCACCAACCTTCCTTTCATAGGTACCACTAGCATCGGTTTTTACTTTCCATTGTTGATTTTGTTGATTTTGTTGATTTTTACTTTTCCACTTTCCTGCACTATCACCTTTTATTTCTGATAAACCCTTTGTTACTATTCCGTTTTCGTCATAAGTATCCTCTTCTCGACTAATCCAGTTCCGATTTATATATCTTCGATAAAGATATGCTGCAACAAAATTATCTTGGAGATTATTAGCAAAAAAACCCCTTACAAAATAATTCATAAAAAATTGAGGCGTACGAAAGTCGTTTGCGACTAATTTGCTATTCTCTACTTCTTTACCTCCAAATGAAGGTGCAGCCCCTGCTAAATTTTGAGGGAAAGCATCTACTAACCAGCTCCACAAATATATATGTTTATCTTTGTCTTTCGTACTACAACGGTATTGAGCAGTCATTGAATAAAGTTTTGGAGTAACTGCTCCCAATATTTCATATATTGCTAGCCACTGCAAACTATGGGTATGCTCACCATGCTCGTTGTTCATGACATCTTTCCAGAAATATCTCTTTTGAACATAACTCAAAAAATTTTGATCTCCTCCATCCGTCAGAACTAAAGATTCTGGTTGTGAACTTACCCCACCATTATCAGATACAATGAATTGTTCTTCTTCCGCTAATACTCTCAAGGCCCTAGTGAATCGATTTCGGGTATCAGGAGGCTGTGCGTTGTATCTAATCCATAACTTTCTAGATACATTTTCGAGGGCACTTGTAAAATTTACCGTATCACATAATAATTCGGCTGCCTTGCATAGATTCTCTAAGTTCTCATTTTGTTTATCGATAACACCGCCCCCCCCGACTTTACTGAATTTTGCAGCTAAAAGCTGATCTTTAATGTCACTAAACTGTTTTAGATTTGTGTAATCTACCATTTCACCAACCTCTTAAAATTTCAACATTCAATGGGCTCGGACTCCATTGAAATGTTATTTAAAAATTTAATATCGACCTTGGGCTAAGTACTCAAACCCATACCAAAACTCACCATTTTCCACTTTCACATGCACCCTCTCAATGGGCTTTCCTTCCTTCATTCTCAGCAAAAACTCTTCACTGGTCCGCGGCAACACCGTGTTGGTCAGAATCGCGTCTATCATCCGGCCGCCGCTTTCCAGTTCGGTGCAGCGGCTGGCGATGAGCTTGATGACTTCATCGTCATAGCTGAACGGCACTTTGTGGCTTTCGGCAACCTTCGCGATAACGCCGCTCGCTGTACTGCAGGGCTGACACAACTCTCTCAATAGACTTCTTTCCGAGCATCCAGCCAGCTATATTGATCTAGTACAGTCAATTCTTGTGCCAGCCACTTCAATTTGCTCAAAAATACTTTAACAACTTGTTTTTATTAAAATTTATTCGAATCTAACACTGCTTTATCCACTTAAAGCAGCAGATGATGGATACGCTATTTCGCTTGCAGTACGAAATATCGTTTTTATGCACTTAATATAATGTAAGCAAGCAGTCCGACCACATCGTCAGCTAGTTGCCGTTATGATTTAATTTATGCTACTGAACGGTAGAAGTTAATTGATGCGGCTGTTGGGCCAAGTGTGGAGTTTTTCCAGGGTGTCTTTTAGCCAGGCGGCCGGATCGAGGCTATTCAGTTTCGCGGTGCCGAGCAAGGTTTGAATAACGGCCGCCCGCTGTCCGCGTAGTTTCGTGGTAGGGTTGGACGCATACAGTCAATTGGAAAAACGCATTGATACCTTGGCCGATGAAGCGATGGCTTTAATCAACCAGCATCCGGAACTTCAGCGCATATTCGGACTGTTGACCGGCATCAAGGGCATTGCCCAAACCAGCGCCATTACCTTGATGGGCGAGCTGCTGTTATTGCCGCCCAATCTGTCGCACCGTGAATGGGTCAAGTTTGCCGGACTCGATCCCAAGGCCTTTGAATCCGGCAAAAGCGTACACAAGAAAATGCGGCTGTCCAAAGCCGGTAACCGGCATATTCGCTCCGCGTTGTATATGCCGGCCTTGAGTGCTAAACAGCATGATCCGCATGTGCGAGCTTATTTCCAGCATTTGATCGACAACGGCAAGAAACCGTTACAAGCTGTCTGCGCTGTCATGCGTAAATTGTTGCATGCGATCCATGGCATGTTGAAGCACGATCAACCGTTCGATAACACACGGTTTTATGCCATTCCGGCACCGACCGTCGCGGAATAAATAAACGACGAAAATTGTTGATTTTGAACAGAGTATCTACCGGGCTTGTTATTTGAACGACTTTAAACTAGCAGGACGGATTTTTATAAAATCCGTCCTGCCAAATAAGAGTTAGTTGACGGTAGTTTGTCAAGGCATGGGCACAGAGTTGAGTTTGTTGGTATCAACTAAAAACCGCCGACCCACTTCATCCGTAATGACCAAGTTACCAGTACCGTCAAATTCCATGGATTCGAAAAATATGTCCTGAACATCACCCTCAATATCCGGGTTTCGCGAATTTTCGTAAACCTTGATCGTGGTAATTAGCTTACCCGTCGTGTCGTCAAAAACGTCAAGCAACCCTCCACTTTGACCAATGCTGTCATCAAACGAACCCAGTCGTTGAACGTATCGTTTACCGTCGCGGATCAACGGGGGCACTTCCGGCGGGGGGAACTATCAAACGAGCTTATTATCAACTTTGAATCGGACATTGGAGTCTCCTTGTTTCGAGGTTGGGAATGGTTGGCTGTATTCTGCCGACTGTCGCAAGCGACTATCAATCCGGCAGTAAGCAAAGCAATTCGCGCAATAATTTGCATCACGCACCATTGGTGGCTCTAGAAATATCACCTACTGTCATTGCGCCGGCCGCATCCGCCACAAAAATGGCCCAGCTATCGGCATTCACCATGGCATCTGCAGGGGAAATTTTGCCAGTCGAAGGCCCGATTCCTGCCCAACCGTAACGTTTATCTTCCGTCGCCGCTTCCCGGTGAGTCATTTCGTGAACCATGATGCGCGCCCAATGGTGTGAGCGAGTTTGAAAGACGTTTTTCGCACCTACTGAGAAAAAACCTTCCTCGATGTAGATAACGTTCTGGGCCTCGGCCGCGACAACAAACGCATTGGCCTTACGTGCTTTTTGATCGTCAACTTCGGTAGAACCACGAATGGGGACAAAATCGGTAACCACCGCTGTTCCTCCGTTGAGTTTATTCGCCACTTTACGTAAACCGGCGCGCAAATTAGCGACGAAGTTAGTCAATTGGATTTCAGTTGTAGTGTTGTCACCAAACCAACGCTTGAGCAACGTCATGGCATTTCCGCCGGAACTAAGATCGTCAAGCACTACCAGTGCTTTTAACGTCCAGGCTAGTCCGGTTTGAGCCGCCGTGGCGATATGTTTACGGTCTTCAAGCGAAAACTTTTCTGCTAAGCCTCCGTTTAAAGCGATCAGTATGTCGCCCACAGTAGCATTTTTAAACCGAGTATGCGGCCACGTCGAGTAATTAGTCGGGATAGAAACAATCCATACCGATTCTTTGCCTTTGGTCGAATGGTAATAAGTGTGATAAAGCAATTCCAAGGCCGCAAGCCGCTCGGATTGGGCATTGGTCGCCGTATCTGTCGAAGTTGTTGATAAGCCGCACGAACTCAATATAAAGGCCCCATACGATCCTGCAGTCGTAATTTTTTGAGTACCTATACGTCGAAAGTCCTCAAGACAGGAAGCATGAGAAGCCTCGAACGAGGCACTGCACAAGGTTGCGAACCTTGGCATCAAAACAACCCAAGGGTCTGATCGAGTGAAATCTTTTGTTTTGACTGCCGTTGCGGTTGTTGAATAAACAGCAGAAAATAAATTGTCGAATGTCAATTGCGTTGCCATATACACCCCCCTTTCGGTCAAATTGTTAATTAAATTATCTCGCAGGCGATCGCTTGATGGTGGTTGACGACGCTATTCAAACTCATAGACAAATTCCCCATCGATTACCGTCACATGCACTCGCCCAATAGTTTTACCCTCTACCATGCGCGTCAAAAATTCAGCGCTGATGTTGGGTAATACAGTATTGGTCAGGATCGCATCTATCATCCGTCCGCCACTTTCCAGTTCGGTGCAGCGGCTGGCGATCAGTTTGATCACCTCGTCGTCGTAGCTGAACGGCACTTTGTGGCTTTCGGCAATGCGTTTTTTGATCCGGCCCAATTGCAGTCTGGCAATCGCGCCTATCATTTCGTCGGTCAAAGGATAGTAAGGAATCACTACCAGCCGACCTAACAGAGCGGGCGGGAATACTTTTAACAAGGGCTCGCGCAAGGCCTTGGCGATGCCTTCCGGCTCCGGCATCAATTCCGGATCGGCACATAAACCCGAGATCAAATCGGTACCGGCGTTGGTAGTCAGCAGGATCAGCGTGTTCTTAAAGTCGATCACCCGGCCTTCGCCGTCTTCCATCCAGCCTTTATCGAACACTTGAAAGAAGATTTCGTGGACGTCGGGGTGGGCTTTTTCCACTTCGTCCAACAACACCACGCTATACGGACGTCGCCTTACCGCTTCGGTCAGCACTCCGCCCTCGCCGTAACCGACATAGCCTGGAGGCGCACCTTTCAGCGTGGAAACGGTATGCGCTTCCTGGTACTCGCTCATATTGATGGTGATGACATTTTGCTCGCCGCCATACAGAGTTTCCGCCAGCGCTAACGCGGTTTCGGTTTTGCCAACCCCGGATGTGCCTGCCAGCATGAAGACACCGATCGGCTTGTTGGGATTGTCCAGACCGGCTCGGGAAGTCTGGATACGCTTGGCGATCATCTCCAGCGCGTGGCGTTGCCCGATGATGCGCTGTTCCAGTAAATCCGCCAGTTTCAATACAGTTTCAATTTCGTTCTTGACCATTCGCCCGACCGGAATACCGGTCCAATCCTGTACCACCGCGCCGACGGCTTGTTGATCGACAGTCGGCAGGATTAACGGTGACTCGCCTTGTTGTTCATGCAATTGGGATTGCAAGGCTTTCAATTCGGTAAGCGATGCTTGGCGGTCCTCAGCTTCGGTGCCGGGTTGTTGTTCCGATGCGCCAGCTGCTGGCGTGACGCTGTCCACGGCATGGCCCGCCGCTCTCAGTTTGGCACGCAAGTCCAGAATCTTGCCGACCAACTCTTTCTCGGCATTCCAGCGCACATCCAGTTCGGCTAAGCGCTGTTTTTCCACATCGAGCTTCTCGTTTGCCAATTGTTCGCGGCCGCTTACTTCCACACCCACCGTCTTTTCCCGGCCGATGATCGCCAATTCGGTTTCCAGCGCTTCGATGCGTTTACGGCAATCGTCAACTTCCGCCGGTACCGCGTGTTGACTGATGCCAACCCGTGCGCAAGCGGTGTCCAGCAGACTGACCGCCTTGTCCGGCAGTTGCCGGGCAGGAATATAACGATGCGACAATTTGACCGCCGCTTCCAGCGCCTCATCCAGGATCAGCACTTGATGATGCTTTTCCTGCACCGTCACCACGCCACGCATCATCCGAATCGCTTTCTCTTCGCTGGGTTCCAGCACCTGCACAACCTGGAATCGACGCGTCAAAGCGGGATCTTTTTCGATATGCTTCTTGTATTCCGCCCAAGTGGTGGCTGCGACAGTACGCAGCGCGCCGCGTGCCAAGGCAGGCTTTAAAAGATTGGCCGCATCGCCGGTGCCTGCAGCGCCACCGGCGCCAACCAGGGTGTGAGCTTCGTCGATGAATAAGATGATCGGTTTGGGCGAGGACTGCACTTCTTCGATGACTTGGCGCAGGCGATTTTCGAATTCGCCTTTCATGCTGGCGCCAGCTTGCAGCAATCCAACATCCAGGGTGCGCAGTGTCACATCGCGTAGCGAAGGCGGCACGTCACCAGCCACAATCTTTAACGCAAAACCTTCTACCACTGCGGTTTTACCAACACCGGCCTCGCCGGTCAGAATGGGGTTGTTTTGCCGACGACGCATCAAAATGTCGATGACTTGCCTAATTTCTTCGTCGCGGCCGACAATGGGATCAATCTTGCCATTGCGGGCCTGCTCGGTGAGATCTACGGTAAACTGTTTCAACGCTTCCTGTTTGCCCATCGCCGCCGGGGCGATGGCGCCGCTAGCTTCGCCGGGCGCGGCACCGCCTTGAAAACCGTCGGTTGCCGACAAACCGTCTTCCGGCGAACCGGCGGTCACACCAGCCAATTCGTCGGACAGCAAATCCGGTTTAATTTTTTCAAACTCCTTGGAGATACCCAGCATTTCGTTGCGCAGCGATTTGGTTTTCAGCAAGCCCACCAGCAAATGGCCGGTACGCACTTGGCTTTCACCGAACATCAAGGTGCCGTAAACCCAGCCACGCTCGACGCTTTCCTCAATGTGCGGGGAAAAATCGGAAATCGCCGTCGAGCCGCGCGGCAAGCGGTCTAATGCATTCGTCACATCCCTGGCAATCACCGACGAATCCAGGCTGTAATGCTTAATCAATCTATGCAAATCCGAATCGGGCAGTTGCAACAACTGGCTCACCCAGTGCACCAGTTCGACGTAGGGATTGCCGCGCAACTTACAAAATACGGTCGCCCCTTCAATGGCTTTGTAACAGACCCGGTTTAATTTCCCAAACAGCTTGACTCGGCTAATTTCTGCCATGGTTTATGTCCTATCGGTAAAAGTTTACAAATTGTTTGTCACTCGACAGCCAGGGTAATGAACGGGTTCAGCCGCAAATCATCGGCATCGCTGTACTTGTGACGCGGCCCTAACCACATACTCCAGCCCAGTTGGGCATCGCCGTTCATGCTCAGGTCATTGCATGCATCAACTTTGCCTAAGACCAGTTCGTTTGGCACTTGAAATTTCTCCAGTATCAATTGCGCATCCCACACGTATTCGTCGCCGACATAATTTCGGACGATGGCCACCAGCTGCGGCAAGCCCTCGCCCCCAGGCAACAACGCCAAGTATTGCGGCAAACGTAAGGGCCCCAACGCGATATTGAATTTATGCTGACATCCCCAGACTGCCGCTCCCAGCAACGCCGTTTGCCCCAGGCAGGCTATATCGGCGCTGACACCCAGGCGAGTTTGATCGCTAAGCTGGATATCCATCCACTCGCCGACGAATTCATCGATGCGCACCTGCACATTAAGCACATCGGCAATAATAGACTGCAAACCGGCCGGGTGCTTGGTTTGGGCGGCAAAATGTCCGGCATAAAATAACTTGGCTCTATCGGCTAGTGCATCGCGGTCCTGATGTGCCTCGCCAGCGACACCCAGCATAGCGCCGACATAAAAGCCGAAGCGGTCGGTTTCCGGCCTATCATATTGCACAGTGGGCCGGGCGTTGGCCCAAGCCCGATAAAACAAGCTGATCATCCGATGATGGAAAATATCGGCAAAGCGGGCAAAAGTGGGGTCGTGATGATGACGCAACCGCTCTCTGACATATTCGGTCAAATGCAGCGGCATAGGGCCGTTCGGACCAAACAGACCTAGAAAATTAACAGCCAACCGCGGCCGCTCGGAGATGCGGTCATGATTGACATAACTGGCAATTGTGGAAGGCGAAAACTCCAGCTCCGGCTCTTGGGCAAAACGTAACGGATCGTCACCGACTTTAACGCTAGAGCCCAACCTGGGCTTATCGGCATTCAAACATTCGATAAGACGGACTGCCTCGAAAAAATCGAAGCCTTGAGCAGCCTGTTCCAGATCGGTCATTAAAACGTGTGGCGGCGTCCGATTCTCACTGGCCATCGGGCCACCTCACCACGGTCCGTTGTACGTATCACCGTTTCTATGAAGGAATTAATCGACACATAACGGGCAAAGAACTGCTCCAATACCACACCCAACAGAAAATACCCTCCGCCTTCAAAAGCCGATTCGTCGAACAATACCGTAATTTCCAAGCCCCTGCCGAATACCATAGGCCCTTTGGAATCGATGCGTCTGACCACATTTTTAGCATTGACCGAGATCACGCCCTCAATTTGTTTTTTGATTGCCGGCTCGCGATTATTCGCGTACAAACTTAACAGCTCCCGCAAGGCCGTTGCACCGGTATTGGCATCGTTATCAAGCAACGACAAATAATTCAGGGACAGATGATTGATCAAACGCCAAACCGTATCGGCTTCGTAAGCGGCCGGCAACGGCCGCGTCGGCCCGGCGATACTACGTATCGATTTGACCGGTGCACTAATTTGCAAAGTAAAATCCGTATCGCCAAGCCCAATTGGCATCACCAGCGGCAAATCGCGGTTAGTACACAGGGTTTCCAGACCTAATTGGCTTAAATTGACCGAATAAGGCGCCTGCGCGGCATCGACCAGAGAAATGAAGACTTCGCTACCGATGTAACTGGAGCGTACACCCTTGCGGCGCTGCTTTGTCGATAGAACCCGTTTTTGACGGCGCAGTGTGTAGAACGCTGTTTCCGTTTGGCTGTGAAACGCCGTCTTTGACCCGTAAAACGGTAAAAACGTTTGTTCCACACTCTGGCCACTACCAAAGCCTTCGACCTGTTTGACGCTGAACACTTCATAATCCATTGGCCGACCGCGATCAACAACCAGATGGTATTCCGACTGGCGATGATCGACGCGAATTCTGTCCGCACGCTTCGGAAACAAATTGACGGCCGGTACGCAAAACAAGGCCAGATTGGTTTTATCCACGGCATTAATCAACTGTGCGTCACTGCGGTCTAACAACACAAATAGCTCAATTTCGTCGCTTTCGCATTCTGCAATTAAGCCCGATAACCCGCTAAGTTCGGCGAACAGGTAACGCTCCGGGAAAGCGAAATATTCCTGCAAAATCCGATAACCATCAAAGGAGCGCGGTGTTTGCTGTATCAACGCCTCATCCGGCTCAAAACCTACGCCGCGAATCAAACGCCCATCGGCAAACTTAACGACAATCGACGGGCCCTGCTTAAATTTGCAGGCGACGGCTTTACTGTTAGCTAAAAATTGTTCATATAAACGATAGGGAGTGCTACCGGAGCCCCGAAGAAACAGCGTCAGTTTATCCAGCGCCAATTGGTTGAACTTAGCACCGGTAGTGGTGCGCAGCACGATGCGTAGCGCCGCCTTTACCTGACTCTGGTATTTCGTCGACGACAAGCCACTGCTGGAAATAGCCGCCAGGGTCGGTAAATATTCCAACTGGCTAACTTCAAGTGGAAACAGTTGTAACGACTGGGCTGTTCGATATTCACAAGCCGTCTGCTCGCCCTTGGCCACTAAGCTACGTAATGCGGTGCCTTTGGGGATAACCAGTCCAGCCGCCAAGCCCTCTTCACTTAAATCCGGCTTGAACTCGACAACGGTCATGGAAGGGGTAGCTGACAAATAATGCGGATAAATAATATCCAGCAGATGCTGCGTAAAATTAGGGAATTCGGAATCGACTTTTAACTGTACCCGCGCAGCCATGAAGGCAAAACCTTCAAACAGCCGTTCAACGTAAGGATCGGTGCACTCAAAGGTATCCAATCCCAAGCGTCCGGCGATCTTGGGGAATTCACTGGCAAACTCCGCACCAACTTCACGAACGTGCTGAAGCTCTCGGTTATAGTATTTGAGTAGGCGCGGATCCATCTGTTAACCCCCCAAATCCTTTACCGTCACTTCGCCGGTTTCCAGATCCAGATCACTACGGATATACAAATGCACCGGCAGTGGTTGAGCCCATAGGTCGCCTTCGATTTTGAAACAAACGGCCTTCTGACTCATCGCTTCATCAGCCATCGCCACATTTACTTTTAATGAGGCGGCTAATATCCTCGGCTCGAAGTCGACAATGGCTTGTCTGATTTTGCGTTCCAGCTTTCCGACATCAGTGCCACTAAGATTCGTACCGGACAACGCAGGAATACCATAGTTTATGACTGATCGCGCAACATAAGGGGCATCGGACAAATCCTGCAATGCCTCGAAAGCAGTAGTATTCAACAACCAGCCTAAATCTCTTAACGCACTTTGCCGCAGTTGCCGATAAGACAGCACCCGCTGTTCGCCCGATTCGACCGAATTGCCCGGCGCATTGTCAGTTAGCCGGTCCAGCAGTGAAGGTTGCAGACGCTCCGTGGCAGCCAGTTCAGCCATGGTCAACCGATACATCTGAGTTAAAAATCAACTCGCGAGCGTCGAATAACGCGTGCTCGCCTTGGTCTGTGACCAAAATCCGCTGTCCCAAGCCATGGTAATGTCCGGCAGGCAATTCGATCCATTCGGTTTTGCGGGCCAAGCGCAGCATGGCATCCTCCGCCTTATCAGAACCTGGATAGCGAGAAGGAATCAAGCCAAAAGCAGTGCCACCGTTAACCCAGGTAAATTGGGCTGGCAACCAAACCAAGTCGCGTAAATCGCTAGGTGCTTCGATCTGGATTCTGGCGATCCGAGAAAATGGTATCCAGTAATACCGGCCATTGACTATCGCCTCCACCACTGGACCGATACGAGTATCGGAGTCGGCGATCCAGTC
The DNA here is from genome assembly GCF_014850955.1 of Methylomonas albis. Lineage (NCBI taxonomy): Bacteria > Pseudomonadati > Pseudomonadota > Gammaproteobacteria > Methylococcales > Methylococcaceae > Methylomonas > Methylomonas albis. The sequence goes on along the minus strand of NZ_JACXSS010000001.1, from coordinate 291,323 downwards.
AAACTCACTACCGTTAAAGGAACCTGAAATGGCCGGCGCCAATTCGAAAGCCTGATCGCGAAGTTCGCCCGCCTGTTCGTAGCGCGCCTCGGCCGATAACTTACCTGCCTCTATCAGCAGTGCGATCCATTGTTCCGGCTCACCAAAGACCAACGGTGACGTTTCACCCAGGAAAATCTTTTCCCTAAGCATCTCGCAACGGATAGCCTCTCGATACGTCTGTACCATCGCTAGATTTGACGGATCCAGATTGCCGCAGACATTCAGCTGATTCAAGGCCCTATCCCACTGACCGTTGAGTGCCAATAACTGAAAAAGAAAAACCCGATGCTTGGCTACATCGGGATTTTTTCGGACCTGATCTTGTAAGAGCGCCAGCGTTTCATCCAGACGCCCTTCTTTCAAACTCATTTCGGCGGTGCTTGTAGTCATTTGAATTTAGAATCCGATATAAAAAAGGACGCGTCCACCCTTACGGACAGACGCGTAAGTCGACCCAGACAACGCTTAGTAAGTGACGTTAGACTGGATATTCCAGGACATATCCGGCTTATCGCCTCCTGCACCTTTCTCGGTTTGCTCGATATATTTAACTTTTACCTTTGCAAAATTAAGCGTGACATTTTCAGTCAAGCGATCTTCACCACCCGAACCTCCGGTATTGATCGACGCAACAAGCACTTCTTCCATGGTGATGGTTAGATATTCCAAGGGTTTATCGCCGGCTTTGCGAACCACCAAAACCGCTTTTGGAATATGCGTACCTTTACAGCAAGCCAACATCAGATCGGTACTGCCTTTATCCATCCATTTGGTAAAGCTAATATCCTGCACATTTACCTTACCTGCGCCGCCGCCGCCGCCAATATGCATAGTGCCGGATTGGGATAAGCCCCAACTCCAAGCCAACACATCGGTTTCACCTTCATGAGCCTTATCTTTGGACTCACCTTTGATATTATCGATTTTAATAAACATATCTACTGCCATGACCTTCTCCTTACTTTTAATTAATAAACAATCGAACTTAAAATAATACTGCTCTTTTTTGAAACAAAATCATCCCATACACACGCCTCCTTGAATACTCGACAGCACTGGCCAGTCAATTAACCGCCTTTTACTGACGGTAACTTGGAAACCAATCGCAACGATACAGTAAGCCCTTCCAACTGATAGTGCGGTCTTAGGTAAAACTTCGAGGTGTAATAACCGGGGTTGCCTTCCACCTCTTCCACTACTACCTCGGCGGCAGACAAGGGCTTACGGGACTTGGTTAAGTCATCCGACATCGCCGGGTTGGGGTCCACGTAGTTTTTCACCCAATCGGTCAGCCATATTTGCATCGCATCACGCTCTTTGAAGGAACCGATTTTGTCCCGCACGATGCACTTCAGGTAATGGGCGAAACGGCAAGTCGCAAACAAATAGGGCAAGCGTGCCGCCAAATTGGCGTTGGCCGTCGCATCCGGATCGTCGTATTCGGCGGGTTTTTGCAATGATTGCGCACCGATAAACGCGGCGAAATCGCTATTTTTCTTATGTATCAAAGGCATGAAGCCACTTTTTGCCAATTCCGCTTCGCGCCGATCGGTAATCGCGATCTCGGTTGGACATTTCATATCCACGCCGCCGTCATCAGTCGGAAAGCTGTGCACCGGCAAACCTTCCACCGCACCGCCGGATTCGATACCGCGAATCCGTGAACACCAACCGTACATTTTGAATGAGCGATTGATATTAACCGCCATAGCGTAAGCCGCATTGGACCAAGTGTATTTAGTACTATCGGCGCCGGAGGTATCTTCTTCGAAATCGAATTCATCGACCGGGTCGGTTTTAGAACCATAAGGCAAACGACTCAGGAATCGCGGCATCGCTAAACCGAGATAACGTGAATCTTCTGAATCTCGCAACGAACGCCAGGCAGCATACTCAGGGGTTTGGAAAATCTTGGTCAAATCGCGCGGATTGGCTAACTCTGACCAACTGTCCATCTGTAGCACCGCCGGCGCCACACCGGACAGGAATGGCGTGTGCGCAGCAGCGCTTATTTTCGCCATCTCGCCCAGTAACTCAACATCCGGCGGACTATGGTCGAAGTGATAATCGCCAACCAGACAGCCGAACGGTTCGCCGCCAAAAGTGCCAAACTCCTCTTCATACAACTTCTTGAATAACGGACTCTGATCCCAGGCGGTACCTTTGAATTTCTTCAAAGTTTTACCTAACTCGTTTTTCGAAACGTTCAAGACTTTGATTTTCAGCATCTCATCGGTTTCGGTGTTGTTCACCAGATAATGCAGGCCCCGCCAAGCCCCTTCCAGTTTTTGAAAATCGGGATTATGCAATACTAGACTCAACTGTTCGGAGATCTTTTGATCCAGCTCCGCGATGATGGCCTGAATGCTCTTGATTGCATCATCGGACACTTTTGAAACATCCTGCAACGCATATTGCGCCAACGTAGCCACCGCAGTAGTGACCTGATTCGCTGCTTCAGTGCCGGGCTTGAATTCCTTCGACAACAGAGCCGAAAAATCGTCGAGCTCAAGTGTCTGAGTCGCACCTTGTTGGGTTTGGGTATCTAATTCGGCCATGAGTTATTCCCCTGTTCCTTCAGAGCCTTCACCACCAGCTTTGGCTTCGGTTGGTTTTGCCGATGAGGCCAAGGTCTGCAATAAAGCGGGATCGTTAATTAGTTTGGTGATTAGTTCCTCGGCTCCGGTCTTACCGTCCATATACGTAATTAAATTGGACAATTGGGTTCTGGCCTCTAACACCTTATCCAAACCGGCTACTTTCTTGGCAACCGCCGCCGGTGAAAAATCATCCATGCTCTCAAAAGTAATATCGACGTTCAGATTACCTTCACCAGTAAGGGTGTTAGCCACCTGAAACGCAGCTCTGGGCTTCATCGATTTCAATCTTTCATTGAAATTATCGACATCGATTTCGAGCAATTTCCTATCCGCAATTGGGGGTAAAGGCTCGCTGGGCTTGCCTGACAAGTCGGACAGCACCCCCATAACGAATGGCAACTGCACCTTTTTCTCGGAACCATAGACCTCAACATCGTATTCAATCTGCACACGGGGAGCTCGGTTTCGTTGTATAAACTTCTGACTGCTTTCTGCCATTTTATTCTCCAATTACTTATGATTAACGACCCCAAAAAATTTAGCTTGGATCAGGACCTTTTATAGCATCTATTTGCGAAAGTGCATCGGGCATCAAATTTTGGACTATTTCCATGAAATCCGCCGTCACAAGGTGTTTAGCGCGTTTTAGCAATATCGGCACGGGACTGGATGGTTCAAAGTCGGTGTAGTACTTGCAGAGCATGTCCAGGGTTCGCAATACATCCTGCCGCGACTCTATCACTCCGGATATTGGCTTCACTTTAACAGACCCATCACCAGCCACAACCTCCGTATTGCCGCTCTCAAGCTCCCCCTGTTCCGACTCAGCATCTCCTAACCTAGTACCGCCGAATTGTTCATATTGATAAAGGATGTCCTTCAGGAGTGTTTTTAATGCCGATAAATTCGCTCCTTGGCCAATCCCAACTTTTTCCCCGACAAACGTGTCCAATTGATCAATACTACGAATGCATTCGATTACCGCCTGATACGCCGCGTTCAAAGCCTCGCTATCCACATCCAAAAAAGCTGCCTTGATCGCACTAATATCTGGCTTTTCCACACCGTCCGGTGTATCGATTTTATCAGTGGCATAATGAATATCCCTTAAGCTAAACCGACCAACGGCTTTAGACTCCACCAGCATCGCTTGGCTCAATGGCCTTAATATCCAGTCAAAATTTATCAATTCTTCAAGGATATTGATCCGCATCGTCGGGTCGAAACCGTCATCCGCATCTAATTGCGGGTGGATGGAATCCCAATATAGGTTTACCGCCTCACCCAAATACTGCAATCCATCGCGAAATCCACAAATTCCCTCTAGGGGAATTAATGACCTGATCAAGTACAAAATCACCTGCAAGTCTCTAGATTTTTGCAATAACGCAATCGCTTGCTTGTTTACGTCCCGCCAGTTGGGCGGTATCGCTTTTTCTCCGCTAAACTGGTTCTCCGGCGTACCCTGAATATCGGTATCCAGCGCCACGCGAGCATTGTCGTATTCAAGATTCTCTCCACATGGGTTGTCGGGACTTAACTCACTTAACAACCCTGATAAATCCGCCATTTTCTCACCTCGCTAGTAATGACATTGTTACCTTCACTCGACAGTAGCGATGCAATGCATCCATCACACCTTCACGCAATCGGCTCGAACCCTCGTTCACCGCAGGATCTTTTTACCTCTGCATTACGCCTATAACAAACCGACTTAGTCTAGTAGTTTTTTCGAGTCACGAATTAAACAAAGCGCTTTCGATTTGAACGGGTCAGATATTCCTGACATCTCCCTGGCTTAGTATTGGATAACTTACATAAACCATTAAGCATGCCAATTATTGAAAACGGCAACCAAAACAATGTAACAAATTGATTTAACACTAAATTAATCATCGACACACTGCGAAATCGCGACTTTCAAACACCATTTCGGCAAAAAGTCAGTACGATATTTCGTAACGAATACGGTATTCGGTAAGTACTGTGTCCAAGCGCCGAAACTTAAGAGCATCAGATAACTTCCAAAAAACTCTTTAACTATCCCTAGAGTTTACAGTGCTGGATGTCCAGCCACCGCTCGCACCCGATGCGGGGTAAAATTACCGCCGATCCATGGAGACCAAATCTCAACTATTATATTCAGCGATTAAAACAGTAATGTTATCTCTACCACTTCTGCTCAAAGCCTGATTGATCAACGCTTCGGCGGCTGACTGGCAATCGCCTGCGGCCATCAACTCCGCAATCTCGCTTTCCGACAACTCTTTATCCAAACCATCGCTACACAAGAGATAACGATCTCCGCTGGCCGCTTGAAAACGAACCTCATCCAATGCTAGCGTCAATTGCCCACCAACCGCGCGCGTAATCACATTCGCCCCGACTTGCTGTGCGGCAACTTCCCGGCTCATCACCCCGGAATCCATCAATTCGTCGATCAAGGTATGGTCGCGCGTGATCTGCGTAAACGCGCCTTGGCGTAATTGATATAAGCGACTATCGCCAGCCCAAATCGCTGCGCACTCGGCCGCTTTAGCCAACAAGGCCACTACCGTGGTACCAACAATACTGCCTTGCTGAATGCCCGTAGCAAACCGGCAAAGCTCTTCGTTGATCTTATGCAATTTGCGGGATACGGCTTCGACCTGACTATTCAGGTTTTCGGCAAACTCCAGCGTCGATAAGGAATCCACCACCAAGCGACTGGCAACGTCGCCGGACTGATGCCCGCCCATTCCGTCCGCAACCACCCATAAGCCGTGTGACGGACAATCGAGCAGCGCATCCTCATTGTGTTTGCGCTTATTACCGACCACTGTGACCCCGTATGAAGTCCATGCTGAGGAATTAGGCATCGATAAATCTTGGGGCGCCATAGCATCTACCTCGGGTGGACTTGGCACGCACTCAGCCTTTTTAACACTTTGAATTTGCTTATAACTCTGCACATGCCAGGATCTGCCGACCTGCGGCATACCCTGCAAAAAACCGGCATAAGCGTCGATGGGCGGTAGGCCTTCGCAAAACAGCAAATTGGGTTGATTCGCCTGGCCGCCTTCGCTCGCCCAAATACTGTAACCGGGCATAAAGCGTTCAATCAGACTTTGGCTCAAGCGCGGAAACAGTGCATCCGTCTGATCCAAGCTCTCTAAGTCAAAACGAAATGCGAGCTTACCGTTGGACGCACGCCCCCCGCCGTTGCAATCGACTTGGAATCGTTGCAACGTCATAGAGTCAGCCGAACCGATGTCTATTAAGCCTTTATCGAACCGATCCAGGTCACAAGATTCGTTCAACACCGACAGCGCTGCATCTTCCAAGTGCGCGAACCATTCCGATTCGGACGAAAATAACGGCAGCAAAGATTCCGCAGTGACCGCTTGGGCCAGGGTCAGCGGATAATAGCGACCGACTCTATCGACGCTAGGCATCATGACACCGGCCCAGGCACTGGTACCGCATACACCGGGGCTTAGCGCAAAACGCCAAATCGGACTAACCAAAAACAGCGAGAGCCAGGTATCGCCTAGGGTTTCCTGACTCGAACGCATAGACGCCTGTAACCACTGGTCCCATGGCTCGATAAAATGCCTGGGCAAGCGCCGACTCACAAAATCGCCCAAGCCCGGCACTTTCCCAAAAAAACCAACGCTGAGCCCGTCCACAGCACTCATAAAGACTCCGGACAACGGAAACTTTGATATTCGCTGATACCAAATGGGTTATTGACGCTAGCCGCGCGCAACTCGAATTTGGCGGTATAGCCTTCCAGTTGCACGGTCAAGTTGAAGCGGTCCGGCAAGCCGGTAGGCTGGATATTGAACTCGTCGAACATTCTGAATAACGCCCAGGCACCTTCCTTGGATTTACTGACTTGTTTGCCGTCCAACGCTTCAAATACTACTCTGACGCCAGCACTGTTATTGGTGCCGGGCCACTGAAACTTGCTTAGCTGCTCTGGGCCATGGCGATACACCAATTCCTGGCCTTCGACGTTTAATCGGAAGGTGGCGACCTTATCGTCCAACGCCACCGGTTTTAACTCGAATTGCACTTGAGGCACTGCGCCGCCGGCGGGGAAAAACGCATCGCGAATTTTCGAGGCAATTTGGAACTGCCGAATACTGGCAGCCGACAAACCCAACGCCTTATCGGAGCTGAGCTCCTGCCATTGCACCGCTGCAGTATCGACAAATGCCTTGAGATTAGTGTTAAAAAATTGATCGACAATACCGTTAGCCGCAAAGACTTTGCCGAAATCAGCCATCAACACATCCTGCTGGGTATTTTTTGCAAACGGATAACGTCCGGCCAAAGCACCTTTGCAGGGCATGGTCACGGCTGTTTTCAGCATTTCGTTGAGTTGTCCTTTCGCACCGGTTTTGATTTGCTGTCCTCCCGTGCTGGTCAGGGCGTTCAGGGAGGCCGCAACCGGGCCAGGCAAGCGGGCAAACTCCATTTTGGCCGCTTGTAGCGGGTCAACGCCGCCTCCGGAAAACCGCGCGGCCTCAGTCGACAAGGCTTGACCGCCGCTATTCGGTGCCGAGCCAATCTGCATCAAATAATCGTGCAGATTTTTGATACTCGCTAATGTTGCAGTGATGGGAGCAGGCCTATCGGCTGCGCCTCGCACTTGCATGTTGTAAGGTTCGAAGTAAGCCTCCAATGCCTTAACCGGATCAACACCTCCCTCGCTTTGCTTAGCCATTGCCAGCAGTTTTTGGGTAGCCGCCTCGGGAACGGCCAACGCGCCACCGGTGGATTTTGCCAAGGCATCGGCCAATTCAGATGAGAGTTTGCTTAACGCGGTATTTTTTTCAACCAGCTCCAACAACAGCTTCAACGGCGAATCGGGGCGCGACAGCAGATCCAAGGTATCTACCAGCTGATTATTGTTAGGTTGCGGACGGAATTTAACCGCCGTCAGGACGCCATCCCAAGTCTTTTGATAATCCCCCAAATACAAGCGTTTGAAATCGCCGTATAAACGATCAATTTCGATAGGTGTACTCGCACCCGTTACTCCAAGCACCCAATTCTGTTCACTGGCTTCCTTGACGTAAACCATGCCTTTTTTCAGAAACAGCTCGGTATAACCGTAATTGCTAAACAGACCGGGTACCACTAGCGTATCCAGCTCCTTGCCGGTCGCTGTAAACACTCGGCCGCCATTGGGCGCTAATTGCCCGGCGACAGAAATGTCGTGGCTACGATCAAACAGCGCCTCGCTCTTGAAGCGACTATAAAGTTGATTGACCAAAGGGATTTGCGTTAATTTATTCCGCACCGCGTCGACAAAACTGCTATCTAGAGTAGCCGGATCCAAGCTCAAGGCCAGCAAGTTATCCAGATGCGACTGCAATTTAGCTTGTGTCTCCGGATCGGTAGCAAACATTTGTTCCCAGTCCAATTTAACCCAGGGTTGAGCAACCTTGGCGTCCATCCGTTTTGGCTCGCCAAACATCAGATAGACTCGCAACAATTGATAGAGCACATCCAGGTTTTTGCCTTCATCGCTTTGCATACGCTCTTTCAATCGTAGCGTAATCAAGGCCTGAAAATTTTCGCGAAGCAAACGTTGATAGGAAATATCTATGGCAGAATCAATTTTATCGCCTTGATATAAACCAAAGCCACTACTCCACCCGGTTTGAGCATACACGTCCTTGGCTGCTTGCAAGGCATTAAGCTTGGGCAATAAGGCCAAAAAACCGGAGCGCGAATCGCTGGGCACAAGATTACTGGCTCGGTAAATTTCTACCTGCTTTTCGACATCGGCAATCGCCAGCTTATTGGTGGTAAAACTGACCATCCAAACCACCACCGCGATAGCGACAATCGCAAAGGTGGCAGCAAAACCGACTAAATTCATCAAGCGAAAACGCCGCTCGACCTTTGGATTCACACCCACCAATTCGGCTTCGGGAAACACCACTTGTTTTAGGAGCTTAGTCAGAAAATAGCTTTTGCCGCGCCCGCTCATTAAGGGCGTGACTTGCCTTTCCAATCTAAAACTCGAGGCCAACGCCGCCATCACCCGATCTATCGGCGTACCTTCTTGGGTGCCGCTGCTGAAATACACGCCGCGTAGCAGGAAAGGCTCTTCGTAGCGATTAGTGGAAAATGCGGCTTCCAGAAAGCCGGTTGCCACCGATTTGAACAGCATTATTTGTTGAGGAAAATCGAAAATAGCGGTACGACGCTGCACATCCCGTTCTTCCTGGATACGCTTCAAACGGCGTTGCACCAACCTCTCGGTCAATTCGTCATAGGCTTTCTCGAATTGCAATAAATGGGCGGCCAGATCTTCTTTATCGTTGTCCGCACGGATAAACGTCTCGCCCCACACCTGGCTGCGCTCGTCTTCGGTTAAATTGGCGAAGAAATCGCTAAATCCTGCCACGAGATCGATTTTGGTGAACAATACATACACCGGCAGTTGCACACCCAATTGCGCATTGAGCTCGGTAATCCGCCGCCGAATTGCCGCCGCATGCTGGCGCAACTCTTCCTCGGTCTGCTGTATCAAATCGCTGACGCTCAATGCCACAAACACACCGTTCAGCGGCCGGCGTGGTCGGTACTTTTTTAGCAACTGCAGGAATCCATGCCAGGCCGAGGCATCCACTTCCTGATGACTATCTTGCGTGGTATAGCGACCGGCTGTATCTAATAACACCGCTTCGTCAGCAAACCACCAATCGCAATCCCGCGTACCGCTGACACCTTTTACCGCATGCTTGCCCAAGCGCTCTGCCAAGGGGAAATGCAATCCGGAATTGATTAAGGCGGTGGTTTTGCCGGATCCCGGCGCACCGATAATCGCATACCAAGGCAATTCGTAAAGATATTGCTTCCGACCGCTTTGTTTAGAACTGGTGGTTTTCAGTAAAGCCAAGGCCTCTTCGAAACCGCGATTCAGCACATCCAGCTCGGTCGCCGAGGCTGTTTGCGCATCGTTTGCGTCAGCACCGCTGGCCAAATCGGCCATCAGGCGCTGCTCGCGCTTACGCGACAACAACCAAGCGATCAACCTGTAAAGCAACCAACACCCGACTATTACGCCTATCGTAATTATCCGACTAAGATCAGACTCCAACGGCACACTGCCGGCAATCGCGATTAAAGGCCCTATAAACCAAATCAATACCGACAGAACCACGATACCGATCAGCTCAAGCACCCACTTTGTTTTAAAAAAACTGATTATCCGTTCCACGCGGTATTCTCACTTTATCAAGATGTCAACGCGCCGATTTAAGGCGCGATGTTCAGGAGTATCATTGGGTTCCAAAGGCTCGCCGTCAGCCCGGCCTTCTGCTCTGACCGAACCTTTTAATTGGGCGGATGCAGTCAAAATCGCCAAGACGTTTTTAGCGCGTGCCGCAGACAAATGCCAATTCGACGGAAAGCGGGCCGACACGATGGGTTTGTCGTCGGTGTGCCCTGTTACCAAAATGGAGTCTTGTTCATTCTCGAGTTCCTTGGCGATTTTTTTTAACATGGGCAGAAATTCCGGCTTGACCTGATCGCTACCCGAGGGGAAGGAATTACGAACTCGAATGATGCTATCGTCGACCACCTCGACCATGTTTTGGGAAATTTCATCGCGCAATAAAGGCTTAAAGCGCTCCAATCTGTTAGCTACAACCGGTGTGGGTGGCGTTATCGTGGCTGCTGCCGCAGCAACTTGTACCGGTTCCTTGGCCAATTTCAGTAACTCCCGATAGGCCGGATCGGATGCCGAATTAATAAAATACGCAAAACTTAGATAGCAAAGCAGTAATACTCCGCCCGCTGCACTGGCGAAAACCCATAAAGGCACTTGCGTTATCAACGAACTACTTCCGCTTTTTTGCCCTTGCCAGCGCGGCGAGAGTTCAGTTGAAAAATCCCCTCTTACTCGCTGCGTCAACTGGTATAGCTCAAGCCGCTGTTTTTCCAGTTCGTTAGCACCGTTGGCCATAACCCGATATTTACCTTCGAATCCAAAACTTAAAAGCACATAGCAAAGCTCGATAAGCGCTAAGTTTTGCGCCGGTTGTTTTACCAGATGATCGAGTATTTGGAAAAAACGTTCTCCGCCCCAAGCTTCTTTATGAAAAAGGATAAGTAAACTCTGATGGCCCCAATTACTCTGCGAGCCCCAGGGCGTGTTTTGGATGATTTCATCCAGAAAGGTACATAAGTCATAACTCGCCATCCGCATCGTTTCTTGCTGAAACCCGGCATTCAAGCCACGGTTTTCAAATTCTCTGACCTCTTTGGCCAGCTTTTGCTTTAATTCGTCAACCCCGGAGTAACTAACTGTTGCTCTGAGTCTAGCCGCCAAGGAAAGTATGCCGGCCGATAAGGTCAATAAGGAATCGCTATCCGCTCCTGAAAGCACGCTGAGCGAAGGAATGTTGATATTTGAAGTCGGCTGCTGAGGTGGAGGGGATGTCGGTATTTGCGTGAATGACGGCTGCTGCGGCATTCTTCCGCCGGGCGAAGGCCGTAATACTGTTTTATCATCATCGCCGAAAGGTCCTTGTTGCACCATGTCATCACCCTTTTTTTATTGCCCAGAATTCCAACTCTAATCCCGGAAAATTACCGCCAATATGAAACGCAAAGCCGCCGGAATCCATCATTTTCTTCCAATAGGGGCTTTGCTTATCCAGCTCAAAATAAGAGCATCCGGCGTGATATGGCAATTGCCTTGGCGCCACGGGCAAAGGGTGAATTGATATACCCGGCAGAGCTGCTGTTACCAGTTGCGTGATCTCCTCGACAGGACCAATCTTCACTTGGGGCGGAAAATGCGTACGCAACATTTCCGACGATACTTGCGCATTTGCGGCGAGTATGTAGATAGCCTGTTCCAATAATTTCACATCCGGACGGCCTGAGTAATACACTGCCTGACTATGCTTGGTTAGCGGAATTTGAATCGCATTTTGCTCAAGCACCATGCTTAGCAAGCGTCGTAATTCATCAATTAACGGGATAAAGCAAATACGCAGGTCATCATGCCGATACTCGGGCAACACCGCAGGCCGTTTAGTTTGGCGATAAAAAGTTGCTAAATCTCCCATCACCTGCAGGCACAAGGAAAACAAAGTTTCCGGATGTAGCAGCGCATTTCCAGCCAAATGTGCCAGCAAAGGTTCATAACGATTGATGGTTTGCAATAACATAAAATCTGCAACCTCCGCCACGCCGGCACCTTGCGAAGTACCCGCCACGCGCGCGGCCAGTGCCTCCCCTCTGGTATGCAATAAGCCCTGCAGTTCGCGGACGAAACCATTTAAAATGCTACTGGTTGCCGATTGCAATACCACGGGAATGTATTTGTCATCCAGTACGACTGTTTTGTCGGCACGCACCTCAACGATATTGGCAATCCCCAGACATAGATAGCCTGATCTCTCTTGATTGCCCAGCATAAGCTTTGGCCGAATGCTACCGATCTGCACCGGATAGCGGCCGTCATAACCGGCGTTGTTATCTCTGACATCCCGATGGATAACTCGATACCTCGCCAAACCATCTGAGTTATTCTCGCTGTCTACCTCAACGGCGTCCGGACGACGTAGCGGTAACGCCAAATACACCACTTCATTGGCGACGCCTTCAGACACATCTAGTGGTAGTGGCAACTCATCTTCGTCAGGCAAGTGAAACGGAGTACCATCCTGGAAAATTCCTCTGGCGGCAACCAAACTGATTTTACCAATCGCCAATTGCCCTTCATCCAGCTTAAGAGAGGACAAGCCCCAGTCGTACGCTCTAATTCCGTAACAACGACCATCGATACGGCTTTCCAGATAACGATCATGTTGTTGAAAGTGCTGAGGCCTAAGGAACATGCCCTCCGACCAAACAATCCTGTTATTAATTGACATACTGTATTCGATACCGTTTTTTATTTAAGAACAATGACCGATGCAAATTGAGTTACCAATCGACTAAGCCTGCAAACACCTTACCGCCGCGCAAACAAACGCATCTGCTTTTCGTAAGCTTCAGCGAATTCTTCCCCAAAAAAGCCTTCTATCGCCTCCGCTTTTAATTCCGGATATTTCTCGCAATAAAGCTCCCAACATTTGGCTTTTTTTTGAAAAACAATGCCTTCCCCCAACGTTTTTTCAAAAGACTCGGGATCAAAGCGATGTAAAATCTCTCCTAATGCCGCCTGAATACCCGCTGTCATCGCTAGTTGATGAAACTTAACATCCTTGAAAGCTTCATTAATCGCATCGTTTGAATTAATAAACGCAGGATTATTTGGCGCGAGCATCAGTTTGAGAACACTTTCCACGTCCGGATTGAATTTTAGCGGGTTATTGTCAAAAGACCGGATGGTGGTGACAGAAACTCGAAATTCACTTTTCATTTCCGCTCGCGCACGTAATACATCCATCAACCCTTCGATCAAATTTCGGAACAATGCCCCTGTGGCTTTCATCGCCTCCGGCCATTGTTCTTCGGGTAGAAACGCATGATCTTTTATTCCCGCACCATCCAAAAACATTTTCATTAGCAAGGCACCGTCTGACGCCGAACTCGCAGATCCCGCCACAGGTAGTTCTGACTCGATTTTTAGCTCCCGAAAAACCGGGGTTGTGTGATGCTCGCGTTCGGTGCCGGACGTGTTGCGCAACACTACACCGGAATCGGAATCTATACCTGACGGTATAGCCTCAGATAAATTAACTGATTGAAAATTTGGGAATTCGACAACGGGAGGTGTATTTGAAGGTGCATCCACGGCACCCAATGAATCTAACCCTTTTAAAAAGTCGGCGATATCCTTACCTGCATTCTCCGGGGGTAAAACCTGCGGAGGGGTAAAACTGTCATGAAAAGGTGACACTGGCGGACGCTCCCCGAAAGGAGAGTTTGCTTCGTTAAGCGGAATGGAGAAATTCAGAGGTTCACTCATTATTGACTGCTGATCGTTGGAAAACGATTGATCAAAAGGTGAAGGCAATATATTGTCTACACTAATGGGCTGATTTGGCGATATTTCCACCATCACTTCATATTCGCCTATGCGCAATACTTCCTGATCGAGCAATGTAGCTTGCGAGTCATTGATATTTAGCGCCGCATGAGATAAGAATGTTCCATTTTTACTTGTATCTCTAATCAAATAATCTCCGCCTTGGTAAATAATCTCGGCGTGATGACCTGAAACAAAGTTTTCTGCGTCAGGCAACACTAAAGTATTTCCTGCTTTTCTGCCTATCGTTCCCCCTTGCGGGTCGAATTCGGCTATCAATTCGTTGGGTAATGGCAAACCTTTGTAAGAAAGTACTTTTAAGATAATTGGCACGATTGTCGTCCTACCGTTAATGTTAGCTAAGTAGCTTAACAATTTACATCAACTTTTAGCAAAATGCTTATCGGCTGTTATTGCATTACCGTTGTAGCCAAGTGAAAGCTCAATCCAAGGCGAATAAACTTCAAAAACTGCGTTTTATTAGCATCATGTATAGTGACCTCTTTGCAATCTTGCTCTTCACTATAGAGATACTGATGCAGTTGGACCTTTTCTCGATCCGCGGGGTGTCATGCAGATATTATTTTCTACCCTCATTATTGATTAAAAGCCTTCTGAAAGGCTCAAAAACCACAGGATTTCGACTTCATAGTTCAATAAACGTTCTAACAAACTCCAAGATTTAGTCCGCATGGAGTGAGTACTCTAGCCAGGGATTTTTGCTGGATTTGGTAGCGGACACCCGCTTTCGGCTGATTGCAACAATATGCGTACTGCTCGCTACAATCTGACACGTATTCTGTTGGGGCTGTGTGACATTCTGATTTGGCGGCTTGCTGCATGGGTCAGCATAGGAGCTAGCATTTTCTCAACTCAATCTTGTTGGTCATGTCCGCTAGCATAATTCACTAGGTGGTGAGAATTGTATACCGCATACTGGCATGCCTAGCTGGGATTCAGATTACCAGCGATTCTAAGCGGCAAAATGAATCATTTTTAAAGCGATGACTGCAAAATGGCGACAACCCCTTTAGTAAGTAATCTTCCAATTTACTAACCGAGGAAAATTCTGATTTGTTGATGCTTTACTACGAAACCTTAACGCTACTCAGAAGAGAATTATGTCTATCGCGAACTATTTTGTGCTTTTTAATTTTTCTTCACCGCCAGTCACCAATCCAGACATACATTCCACGACGCTTTCGACATAGTTTGAATGAGCTTCCGCCAGGTTCTTTGCATCACCAAAACTTTCACGTAATTCATTCAACGTCTTTTGCGGGTCTGTAGTTTTATTCAAATCTAACATTTTCGCGTAATTCTTATACGCTTTGCGTCTTTCAGGATCAAATAAAATTATTCCAGGCATATTGTTTGACGACGTATCAACGACGCACTTTGTCATTATTTCTGGCTCGATTCCGTAGTCCTTAATATCTTTATCCTGCTTCATCTGCTCCAATACTATGGATTGATATTCTTCTTTTTCTGAACAACCACTTAGTACCAATATCCCTACGATTACCAACATTTTTTTCATTTTCTAAATTTTCCTACATTTTCAAAGCATATTTACCAAAAAAAACCCCCGCTATCTTTCAATAGCGAGGGTTTCAGTTTCTTCCTAAGTATTTCGACTTAGAAAACTTTCAGTATTAGATGAAAGTTGGGATCAGAGGAGCATCAACTGTTACCAATTGACGGTTACCTTTTTCATCCCAGAAGAACAACAGACCTGCGAAGCGGCTGTCTGGATCGTAGATCAAGTCAGCTAAACGATATACTTCCCAAGCAGCGTCAGAAGCAGTAACTTCGACAGTGCGTGTTTCGCCTGGAGCCAGAGGGCTGTTATCGCTAACAGACAAACCTTCTTCAGCCAGCAAATCATCTGGGTAAGCAGTATCATCTTCATGAACCGCTGGATCCAAGAAACGTACGCCTGCAGTGTTAAACTCGCCCAAACGCACAGCTGAATCGCCATTGTTTGTCAGGGTCAAGGTCATTTGCATTGCACGGCCTGGTACACGGTATGTCGCATCATCAACTTTAACTGAAACAGTGGCTTCAGGCATTTGATAAGTTTTCATACCACGCAACAAACCAGCTTGCAGAGGAGTAGTTACAGGATATTTTTCGTTGGTAGCGCCCATAGAAGCAGCAACGATAACCAATGTACCTACAGCAAACAGCATACCGATTTTTTTGTCACCGGCTGAGATCAAAGAATCTGCTTTGCCTGTGCTTACAGCGATATGACGTGGAACGAACAATGGACGCTTGATCCAGAACAACAACCATGCGAACGCAATTGCGAACCATACTGCGTGCCAGAAATAAACGTTATCCAAAGCGTAGTTTTCCAAGTTGATTGTTTGACCAGTCAAAGTTGTAACTGGGTTAACAAACTCACTCATAGAACCAGTAATGGTTACCCATTTACCTGGACCGATGATTGGACCACCACCTTGAACGTTCATCATAGCGTGAACGTGCCAGTCACCTGGACGACGAGCTTTCAACAAAACTTTAAACTCGTAAACTTCACCCAGTTCCAACGATACTGAACGTGGAACCAATTGACCGCCGATCCAAGAACCTGCACGAATAAATACAGGACCAGGGATACCAACGTTCAAGAATGAAACTTCTGGCTTATCAACAGTTTCTGGCCATCCTGCGAAAACCAGGAATTTACCACCAATTGTCATAGTTTCATTAACAGGCACTTCTTCTTTTGACCAGTTCAGGTCAAACCAGTGAATCGTCCGCATACGCATAAACGCAGCCTGTGATTTTTCACCGTGAGCAGATGCTGTTGGAGCATAGAACATCGCTGCAGTCATTGCGACCAACAGTGCGACAAAGGACAGTTTTGCAACTTTGTCTTTTATTATTTTCATATTTCCTCCTCTATCACTAGAGAATTTTAATTAAGACTTTCTGGTAATTATCTAGAACCACCAGGTTCATTTTCTTACTATTCTTCTAATTAAGACGCGTCGTCAGAGATGAAGTCGGTTTTAGCGAACCATCTGCCGAAGAAGTGCCACAAGAAATAGATAATGATAGAAACGAATCCAGAGAAGAACGCTGATACAGGAGCAACGTCTTTACCGAAAGTTCTTAATGTACCTTTCTCTACCATACGAATGTACTCAGGTGTACCGGTACGAACATAGTGGTAACCTTGTAAGTCAGCCAATGTCATCATCATGCCATTATATTCTACAGGCACGTGCAATGGAGCGATAACAGGCCAGTTACCTGGATAGAACAACAGACCATAAGCCAAACCACCAACAACAGCAGTCAGAGTCATGCTGTTACCCAACATTAGGATAACATCAAGAACAATCGCGCCTGGCAACAGGTTTGATGGGAAGCAAATGTTAACTGGGAAGTATGTCCAACCCCAGAAGTTCATATAACGATTAATCCACTCACCAACCATCAGAGCAACAACAGACAATGTTGCGCCAACTGGCAAACGGTATCTCCACCACAAGCAAGCTTGAACAGCAGCAGGGAAGGTAATAGAAACAATAGGAGCTACGGTTACCCATAGACGTCTATCTTTCCAGTCGGTCCAAAAATCCCAGTCACCACCGGTCAACATGTAGTGAATGTGATAGCCACCCAATACTGCGGTGAACAGTGTAAAAAGAATCATCCAGTCAAACGTACGGGAAACTTGTACCGCTTCCGCACGTGAACGTACAGCTGATTGAGATGCGCTCATTAGCTTACCTCCTAAAGAATTAAAATTATATTTTTTTCACTTCTCTTTATCCTGCCACCACTTAAACAAAGCAGCGACAGGAAAGGAGATAGTATTTTTACTTTTAAAGATAAGCTATTAAGCCAAATCTTTTTTCAGCAATTTTGCAATTGCCATTACTTCGGTGTTCACAACACCCATTACAGCCAGAGCAGCCCAACCAAAGAATACGAAACCGTAATGCAATGGCGCAACGAACAACTCTTCCATAAACCAGAATGTGTGACCCCATTCGTTCAAGCCAACGTTTGGCAAGATCATAAATGGACCGATAACCGCAATCAGATACATCAGGTGCAGGCCTTCGTGGTATGTAGGCAATCTTGTTTTTGCATACATGAAAGAAGCTGAACCAGTGATGATGTAGATTGGGTATGACAGGTAAAACTCGATGATGTGACTTGGAGTAAAGTCAGTATCACGAACGATAGTTTGGTGCCATGTACCGTCTTGCTCTGTGAAGTAAGAAGCACCCCAGTAGATAGCCCAGCCGTAGCAAACCAACCATGTCCAATGTGTAAAGTGTCTTCTCAACTCTTCACGTGGAGTGATTGACATAACTTTACGGTCACGAGTTTTCCAGATATAGCCATTGATACCAGCAAACAACAGTACTTCGATAACGATCTCGATATACAGCATGTTCATCCAGTATGTTTCAAACTCTGGAGCGAATGAGTCTAAGCCAGCTGACCAGCCATAAACACCTTCGTACCAACGAATGAAAGAATAAAAAACCAAGTACAGGGTAATGCCTGCCCACAGGTTTTTTTGATTTAAAAGCGGTGCTTCCGCAGCATCAGCCTTAACTGATTCAGTTGTAGCAGCCATTTCTACCTCCTAAAAGATTATCTAAATCCCCGATCGAATCGGGAGTTCTTTGTTTTTCCATGTTATTAGCCTCCATATTGAAGACACCCCGGTCCCTTGAGGTGCGTGGCAGTCTACCACTTGACCAATCCTTGTCAAGATAATTTGAACAAAATCATCTACCCCACTGCTACGACCCTATTACTGGGACGTGTGTTGAATTGGTGTGGCAGCCGAATATGAAATGGTTCAATGAATCCGGACACTTCTAAAGGCAGAATTTATACTGTTAATAGAGGTAAACCATGAGTAACGACAAAAAACAAAAGCGGCCAAAATACAGCCTGGAATTCAAACAAGACGCTGCCAAATTGGTTCTGGAGAAAGACTACAGCCAGCAGCAAGCCGCCGATCATCTGGGGATATCGTTAAGTGCCATTGGGCGCTGGGTACGATCAGAACGTAAACCTTCTAACCCGGAGTCTACAGCGAAAATCCAGTTTAAATCTGGCTAACCAAGACGAATTAACCCGGTTGCGTAAGGAAAACGAACAGTTGCGAATGGAGCGCGAGATATTAAAAAAGGCCGCTGTCTTCTTTGCGAAAGAAGCCGAATACCCATAGGGCACAAGTAAAGTACGGATTTATTCAGGCGCAACAGAAGACTTATCCTGTAACCGTACTCTGTCGAGTGATGGAAGTAAGTACCAGTGCGTATTATGCGTGGTGTAAGGCCCCGCAAGATGATGATAAAAAACAACAGGATCAAAAACTTGCCGATAAAGTGCAGCAGATTTTTACCGACAACAGGCAGTGTTTTGGTTCGCGTCGAGTTATAACTAAATCTGGTGTACAGCCCGACTTGAAAAAAGGTGGCGCCCTCTGCTGAAATGCGATTGTCGAGATCGAATACCAGCAAAATCAGAGACGCCATGAACAAAGATAATGCAAAAGACTGGGATAGCGCCAGTGTACTTAACGATGCTTTGACGGATTTGTTGAAGAAGAGCGCTAGAGCCTTGAGCCAGCAGGCCGTTGAGGCGGAGTTACAAGCCTTTCTGGGCGAATATGCCAAGGTGACCGATATACGGGGCCGACAAACCTTGGTGCGCAATGGCTATTTACCGGAGAGCGGAAAATTTCAAGCTAGTTGTCGCCTCAATATAAAATTTTATGCGGCTATTTTGTCGGGATTCACGACCTCCTGGGGCGAGTTGTTTTGGGTTTCGGCATGATCCGGATTTAAGTGCACGGTATGGACTCTGTTCCAGTTCCGGGTGTTTTGGCTCCAGCGCCGAGGGTTTTGGCGGCGGGCGTCTTCATAAAGCGCTTTGCGTTGATTCAACAGCGCCTCGTCCAATCCAGTATGGCGTTGGGCCGGGGTCACGAAACCAATAGCACTATGCCGATGCTCGTGGTTATATCCTGAAGGTCATAAATACCAATGCACTAAATCGGCCACCCATTCACGAGCGACGCTCAGATCGGCCAACGGTTTCAACGGGTATGGCGGCCGATATTTCAAGGTTTTGAACAGCGATTCCGAAAACGGATTGTCGTTACTCACTGCCGGATGACTCAGCGAGGGCATGACGCCGAGCTGTTGCAGTGTGGCCAGTATGGTGGCACCTTTCACTTGTGCCCTGTGGGTATGTGGCTACCGTTATCGGAATGCAGGATGACTTGCCCAGGTTGTAGACCTTCGCGCCCAACAATATCCCGCAACAGCTCGCTGGCGTAGTGGCTGCTTTCTTCTGCAAACACCTGCCTGCCGACGATCTGGCGACTGAAAATATCGAGGAACAGGTAGAGATAGTAGAACTGGCCTTTGATGGCGGTCGGCAGATAGGTAATGTCCCAACTGTAAAGTTGGTTCGGTGCCGTCGCACTTAAGGCTTTGGGCTTGGTGCGAGGCTGGCTAGGGCGTTCACTGCGGCGGTGTTTCAGTTGCCGGGCGACTTTTAGAATGCGATAGATCATCGATTCAGAGCCCAGATAAATGCCCTGATCTGCCAGGCGCGGAACAATCTGGCTGGGTGGGCAATCCGCAAATTCAACGGAATTGACCACGGTCAAAATGTGGGTGCGCTCGGCCTCGGTCAACGCCTGCGGTGGCGTGTATTGCCGCAGCGGTCGCCGGTCTTCGCCCAGGGCTTTACCGGCTTGCCAGCGCTGCAAGGTGCGCGAACTTAAGCCCAACACCGCACAGGCTTGGTCTTGGCGGGCACCGGCCATGGTCGCTTCGGCGACGGATTCAATCAGGTGTTGGCGCGGCTGAAGGGATGTCATTCGACCTCGCCCGCCAACAGCGCCCGGACCTTTTCTAGTGCCCCGTGTGGGTATTTGCAGGATCAGCAAGGCAGCGGCTTCAGCCAGGGCCTTGTCCTTACGGTTGAGTTCGCGTTCCAGGCGTTGATTCTCGGCTTTCAGGCTGCGCAAGGTCAGGCTGTCATCACGTCCTGAAGCAGTGCGGGTAACGGTGCAGAAATCACTTTTCCACTGGATAAGTTGATGGGCAAATACGCCACGCTCCCGACACCAGGCATTCAGCACTTCACCGATCAAACCATGACTTTCCTGAAGGGCCAGCAAGCGTTCTTCGGGGCGTCAATCTTGGGGACGTTTGGCCGGATTGGGTTTTGGAATATCGGTCGGTGCTGTTTGGCTCATCCAGGTTTTTAAGGTATGTATGCTGAGGTTAGATTCGTCGGCAATGTCTTGAATGGTTCGTGTTCCACGATTGTAGACTTTCGCCAGGGCTTGCTCTCTGAACTCGTCAGAATACCGCTTTTTCGGGGTGATCATTTTTTGTCTCAAATTTAAAGGGGTCTAAAAATTTGAGGCGACAACTATTCTGACGCTGGGGGCCCCCAAGGTTCGAGATCGTTCCGGCGGCGGGATCAAGTTCAACTCTTCGCTGGTGCCGCCGTATGTGCGTAAAGCCAAACTGGTGGAAGCCGCCTTACCCTGGCTGTATTTGCGAGGCATTTCAACCGGCGACATGCAGTCGGCCTTATCGGTCCTGTTGGGTGACTATGCCAAAGGCTTATCACCCGCTGTGGTTAGCCGCCTGAAAGCCCAATGGACCGAGGATTATCTGGCCTGGAATCGGCGAGATCTATCGCAGGAACGCTATGTGTATGTCTGGGCGGATGGCATTTATTCAACCCTGCGCGACGAAGATGATCGGCTGTGCCTACTGGTCATCATCGGCTTCAACGAACAAGGGGAAAAGCGCTTGCTGGCCTTGTCAGACGGCTATCGGGAATCGAAGGCTTCTTGGCTGAGTGTCTTGCAGAATATACAAGCTCGCGGCTTACAGGAAGCGCCGAAACTGGCCACCGGCGACGGCGCATTAGGCTTCTGGGCGGCACTTAACGAAGCCTGGCCAACCACGCAACACCAGCGCTGCTGGGTGCATAAGACAGCAAATGTGTTGGGCGCTACCCGATTCGCTCCAAGGCAAGGCCAAAGCGGGACTGAAAGAAATCTGGATGGCGGAAACCAAAGCCCAGGCGAGCAAAGCTTTCGATGGTTTCCTGCGGGATTTTGAAGCCAAGTATCCCAAAGCAGTGGGCGTGTTAGCAAAAGACCGTGAATCATTATTGGCTTTTTACGACTTTCCCGCCGAGCATTGGATACACATCCGGACGACTAACTCGATCGAATCCAGTTTTGCGACGATTCGCCATCGGACGACCCGCACCAAGAACTGCGTGTCGCGAAATACCTTATTGGGGTTGGTGTTCCAATTAGCCTTAACCGCCGAGAAGAGTTAGGTAAGCAAGCAGTCCGACCACATCGTCAGCTAGTTGCCGTTATGATTTAATTTATGCTACTGAACGGTAGAAGCTCATCGATTCGGCTGTTGGGCCAAGTGGGGAGTTTTTCCAGGGTGTGTTTTAGCCAGGCGGCCAGATCGAGGCCATTCAGTTTCGCGGTGCCGAGCAAGGTTTGAATAACGGCCGCCCGCTGTCCGGCGCGTTCGGAGCCGGCGAACAGCCAATTCTTTTTGCCCAAGGCAATGGGGCGAATGCTGTTCTCGACCGGATTATTGTCGATAGGCAGGTCGCCTGTTTTGGCGTAACGGCTTAAGGCCTCCCAGCGTTTCAAGCTGTAGTCGATGGCTTTGGCCGTGGCGCTATTGGGCGCGGTGCGCAAACGGGTTTGCTGTAGCCAGTCGTGCAATCCAGCTAGGATGTGTACGCAATTTTCGGCGCGTAGTTGTTTGCGCTGGTCGGCTGTCATCTGGCGGCCTTCGGTTTCAATGGCGTACAGCTTGGCGATGCGGTTCAGCGCTTCTTGCGCGACGGGGCTCTGGCTGGCTTGAAACAGATCGAAGAATTTGCGCCGCGCATGCGCCATGCAGCTCAGCTCAATGCAGGGTTCGAGCCGGTGTTGCGATTCGGGATGCGCGCGAGCAGCGGCAAACAAGGCTTTGTAGCCAGCGTAGTCATCCACCAGTAAATGGCCGTGCCAGTGACCCAGAAACTGCTGAGCATATCGGCCGCCGCGACCGGTTTGGTAGTCGGAGACGATGATTTTGGCCCCTGGCTGCACGTCGTTGCTGCGATAGGCCCACAGATAGGCTTTCTTGGTTTTGCCATGGCCGGGATCGAGTTGCGGCACTGGGGTTTCGTCGGCGTGCAGACTGGTGCGTTGACGAAGATGCCAAGCCAAGCGGTCGGCCAAGGGCGCTAAAGCGACACCGAGTCGTCCGACCCAGTCAGCCAGCGTGGAGCGGGATAAGATAACCCCGTCACGCGCGGCGATTTGCTCCAGCCGGTACAGCGGCAGATGATCCAGGTATTTGCCGATCATTACCCAGGTGAGTAAACCTACGGCGGCCATGCCGCCATCGATCACTGCCGGAGGAATCGGTGCTGCGGTGATGGTTTCGCACGCGCGGCAGGCGTATTGCGGGCGTATGTACCCACAGGGCATAAATGCCGATGCACGAAAAACTTCGCCGGCTCCACGTCCAATTGCTCGGTCACATCTTCGCCGATACTTCGGCAAGCTCAGCACAGGTTTTGACCAAGTCTTTACCGCAGTGTCCGCAGGCGCAAGACTCAGGCTCATGGCGATGTTCGATGCGAGGCAAATGCTCGGGTAACGGCTGCCGACAAGCCACAGGGATGTGGCGAATGCAGAAAATGCAGGAGCATTTTTCTGCCGGCGCGAAGGCGTTTGGGGCGAGCGACGGTGTCGCAGGGTTGCTCATCCCGGAGTTGTTCGACTTCCTCATCAATCGCCGAGAGGTCGGCGTTCCAGGTTTCCTCGAACACATCTCGCTGTAACGGAGCCAGGGCTTCGCTTTTAGTGCTGAAGGGATGCGTCTGTAATACGCCAACTCATGCGTCAGCGCGCCGATTTTGACCTCTTTGGCGTGAATGATGGCGTCTTTGGCTTGGATAACTGTGACATCCTGGGCTGTCTGATCGATCAGCGCCTGAAGCATCGCCGCCACTTCGGTTTTGGCGGTCGGCTCCAGATTCAATTGTTCCAGTTTTGCCAGCGGATTCATGGCGATATTATACCGCAATCCTCTCTGAAAGCCTTGATATGACTGGCTTTCAGCGGTGTTTAGCACCCCGTTTACCCCGCATTCACACCTGCCAGTCTGCTGGGGGCCGAGCGGATAAGCGTTGCTAATCGACACCGGCGACCAGCCAGTGCCATTTATGCCCTTTGGGTATTCCGCCTGCGTCAGGGCAAACACCGCATCGCCCACCTTGGGCCAAACAAAACGGCCCTGATGCAGCCGGCGCTGACATAACCAAACGCCATTGCCGTCCCACAGCAACAGACGCAAGCGGTTGCCGGCCCGATTACGAAAGATAAAGGCCGATCCGGCACAGGGTGCATGACCCAGACACTGCTGGACGATGGCCGATAAGCCATCCAGACCCCGACGCCTATCCACTGGCGTCACCGTCAACCAAATCTGCCCGGGGTAATCGATCAAGCCAGACCTCGTAACAACTCGGCCACCCAAGCCGCCGGCACCGAAGACGAAAGTTCCAAGCGATGACCTTGGACATGGGTAAAGACTATGGCCGCTACCGCCGGTGCCACCACAGAAGTAGGCTCAGCCGGCGCCATCTACACTGGCACTAAAGCCACCGACTCGGTCACCGGCCGTTTGCGATAGTCGCACAGCCTCGCAGCAAATGTTCGGACATTGATGTCTTGCTGCGCACAATACTCGGCCTGAGACAAACCACTGCTTTGCCATCTTTCAATATGTTGACGCCATTTCGGGGTTACGGCCATACGCACTCCTGATCAAAAAATCATAGAATGCAGAAGAAACACAGCAGATGGCCGCCTGATTAAAATCAGCTATACACCAGATTTGACTATATCTCGTTCGCGTCGTTTAGCGAATCGATCGCAAAAATAAGGTTTGCCGTTGGTCGTTTCAAAACTCGGAGGATCATGCGGGACTTGAAATTGAAGGTTCGCTACCCCAAACGGTTTAAAGTCACCACGGATAGCAACCACAGCGAGGCCATTTCGCCCAACCGATTGGATCGGCAATTTCAAGGCGCTGAGCCCAATCAAGTATGGACGACCGATATTACCTACCTGTGGACGCTACAGCGGCGGCTCTATGTGGCGGTGGTTATCGATCTGTTTTCCCGGCAAGTGGTGGGCTGGGCGATTGACGAACACATGCGCACGTCGCTTTGTGTACGAGCATTGCAAATAGCCTTCTGGCGCCGTAAGCCGCCGCTCGGCCTGCTGCATCACTCGGATTGAGGTAGTCAATATGCGCGTCGGGAATATCGACAACATCTAGCCGTGATGCGCATGGAGCAAAGCATGAGCCGCAAAGGCAACTGTTGAGATAACCCACCGACCGAACGATTTTTCGCAGCCTGCAGCATGAGCAGCTCAACTACGAAAAATTCAAAACCCACGAAGCGGCAAAACTGAGCGTGATCGATTATTTGGCTTTTTACAATGACCGAAGATCACACTCAACATTGGGCTATCAATCCCTGATCGAATTCGAACGGGAGTATTTTAGAGATGCGGACTAAACAGGTGTCCGGTTTTTATTGACAATTACATTATAAACCGGATCGGTCCCACTGGGCATTCGCAACCACCTTTTGACGGCGTCGCGAGACAGGCTGGTTCGCCTGGCAATCTCGTTGATGGAGAGTTTGTGACGGAAATACATCCGTCGGATTTTTGAAAATAAGATCATGGTCATCACCTTCTAAGCTCCTGTCTAAAGCTTGGACAGGACAGGTTAATAACCCAGGTTAATTTTTGACCGGCGTCAACATCAAAGTTAGCAGACCAACAACCTGCTCATTGGTATCCGAAAAAAGTTGACCACCATGTTTAAATATTTCCGCTATTAGCGAGCATATTGGTTAGCTCACCTTTGCTATACAAATCCATGACGATATCGCAGCCGCCCACCAATTCGCCTTTGATATACAGCTGCGGATAGGTCGGCCAATGAGAGTATTCTTTTAGCGCGTCACGCAACTCCGGATCTTCAAATATATTAACGTGCGCGTAATTGGCGTTGCAGGCTTCCAATGCCTGCACAACCCGACTGGAAAACCCGCATTGTGGAAAATCGGGCGTACCTTTCATGTACAACACTACCGGGTTACTGGCTAATTGGGCTTGGATTCTGTCTACTACACTCATGACTATACTCACTGAATAATTATCGTAACCTGATTCTAGCAACCGCTGTAGTAATTTTGAAGCTATTGCAGGTAGTCAGGCCAAAAAAAAGCCCCACTAGTATTAGAGGGGCTTTTGGTATAAGAGCTTGGCGATGACCTACTTTCACATGGCAACCTGCCACACTATCATCGGCGCTAAGCGGTTTCACTTCCGAGTTCGGGATGGGATCGGGTGGTTCACGCTCGCTATGTTCACCAAGCAAACTGGTTTGGCTGTTGTTGCAGCCATCATGCACAGGTTATAAGCTTTCGCTGTTAGGCTGATCTTGCTTTCCGCTTTCACGCTTAGCGTAGAGTTTGCCTCTGACCTGTTGTTCATGGAAATCTGTATCGAGCTTGTCGTTCTCAGTTAGTTATCAGCTTGTCAACTGTTACCCAAACGCATTGGGTGTTATATGGTCAAGCCTCACGGGCAATTAGTACACGTTAGCTACGCCCATTACTGGACTTCCACACCGTGCCTATCAACGTCGTAGTCTCCGACGGCCCTTCAGGGGACTTAAAGTCCCAGTGAGATCTCATCTTGGGAGGGGCTTCCCGCTTAGATGCTTTCAGCGGTTATCCTGTCCGAACGTGGCTACCCGGCAATGCCATTGGCATGACAACCGGAACACCAGAGGTTCGTCCACTCCGGTCCTCTCGTACTAGGAGCAGCTTCCCTCAAATCTCAAACGCCCACGGCAGATAGGGACCGAACTGTCTCACGACGTTCTGAACCCAGCTCGCGTACCACTTTAAATGGCGAACAGCCATACCCTTGGGACCTGCTTCAGCCCCAGGATGTGATGAGCCGACATCGAGGTGCCAAACACCGCCGTCGATATGAACTCTTGGGCGGTATCAGCCTGTTATCCCCGGCGTACCTTTTATCCGTTGAGCGATGGCCCTTCCATACAGAACCACCGGATCACTATGACCTACTTTCGTACCTGCTCGACTTGTCCGTCTCGCAGTCAAGCACCCTTATGCCATTGCACTCATTGCCTGATTTCCGACCAGGCTGAGGGTACCTTCGTGCTCCTCCGTTACTCTTTAGGAGGAGACCGCCCCAGTCAAACTACCCACCAGACACTGTCCCTAACCCGGATAACGGGTCGAGGTTAGAACTCCAAACATACCAGGGTGGTATTTCAAGGTTGGCTCCACGAGAACTAGCGTTCCCGCTTCAAAGCCTCCCACCTATCCTACACAAGTAGGTTCAAAGTCCAGTGTCAAGCTATAGTAAAGGTGCACGGGGTCTTTCCGTCTAGCCGCGGGTACACTGCATCTTCACAGCGATTTCAATTTCACTGAGTCCCAGGTGGAGACAGTGTGGCCATCGTTACGCCATTCGTGCAGGTCGGAACTTACCCGACAAGGAATTTCGCTACCTTAGGACCGTTATAGTTACGGCCGCCGTTTACTGGGGCTTCGATCAAGAGCTTCTCCGAAGATAACCCCATCAATTAACCTTCCAGCACCGGGCAGGCGTCACACCCTATACGTCCACTTTCGTGTTTGCAGAGTGCTATGTTTTTGCTAAACAGTCGCAGCCACCGATTTTTTGCAACCCCCTTCCGCTCCGTGAGCAAGTCACTTCACGTAATGAGGGCATACCTTCTCCCGAAGTTACGGTATCATTTTGCCTAGTTCCTTCACCTGGGTTCTCTCAAGCGCCTTAGAATTTTCATCCCACCCACCTGTGTCGGTTTGGGGTACGGCCACTAGTAACCTGAAGCTTAGAGGTTTTTCCTGGAAGCAGGGCATCTATCACTTCGCTGCTCTTTCGAACCGCTCGTCATCACGTCTCAGCATAAAGCACCCCGGATTTGCCTAAGATGCATGCCTACCTGCTTAAACGGCCACTTCCAACCGACCGCTGATATAGCCTTCTCCGTCACCCCATCGCAGTTACTACTGGTACAGGAATATTAACCTGTTTTCCATCGACTACGCTTTTCAGCCTCGCCTTAGGTGCCGACTAACCCTGCGTCGATTAACGTTGCGCAGGAAACCTTGGGTTTTCGGCGAGGGGGTTTTTCACCCCCTTTATCGTTACTTATGTCAGCATTCGCACTTCCGATACCTCCAGCCGACTTCTCAATCGACCTTCGCAGGCGTACGGAACGCTCCTCTACCACTCACGCTTAACGCGCAAATCCGTAGCTTCGGTACTATGCTTAGCCCCGGTAAATCTTCCGCGCAGACCGACTCGACCAGTGAGCTATTACGCTTTCTTTAAAGGATGGCTGCTTCTAAGCCAACCTCCTGGCTGTCTGTGCCTTTCCACATCGTTTCCCACTGAGCATAGATTTGGGGACCTTAGCTGACGGTCTGGGCTGTTTCCCTTTTCACGACGGACCTTATCACCCGCCGTGTGTCTCCCGTGCTTGCACTTGCTGGTATTCGGAGTTTGCATCGGGTTGGTAAGTCGGGATGACCCCCTAGCCGAAACAGTGCTCTACCCCCAGCAGTGATACACGAGGCGCTACCTAAATAGCTTTCGAGGAGAACCAGCTATCTCCGAGCTTGATTAGCCTTTCACTCCGATCCACAACTCATCCCCGTATTTTTCAACAGACGTGGGTTCGGCCCTCCAGTTAGTATTACCCAACCTTCAGCCTGGTCATGGATAGATCGCCCGGTTTCGGGTCTACACCTTGCGACTAAACGCCCTATTAAGACTCGCTTTCGCTACGCCTCCCCTATTCGGTTAAGCTTGCCACAAAATGTAAGTCGCTGACCCATTATACAAAAGGTACGCAGTCACCCCACGAAGGGGCTCCCACTGCTTGTACGCATACGGTTTCAGGTTCTATTTCACTCCGCTCTCCGCGGTTCTTTTCGCCTTTCCCTCACGGTACTAGTTCACTATCGGTCAGTAAGGAGTATTTAGCCTTGGAGGATGGTCCCCCCATATTCAGTCAAAGTTTCACGTGCTCCGACCTACTCGATTTCACTAGAAAAAGGTTTTCGTGTACGGGGCTATCACCCTGTATCGCCGGACTTTCCAGACCGTTCCACTAACCTTATCCTAGCTTAAGGGCTAGTCCCCGTTCGCTCGCCACTACTTAGGGAATCTCGGTTGATTTCTTTTCCTCCGGGTACTTAGATGTTTCAGTTCTCCGGGTTCGCTTCAGTGAGCTATGTATTCACTCAAAGATGACGTGCTTATGCACGCCGGGTTTCCCCATTCGGACATCTCTGGATCACAGCCAGTTTGCAGGCTCCCCAAAGCTTTTCGCATGCTACAACGTCCTTCATCGCCTCTTACTGCCTAGGCATTCACCGTATGCGCTTATTCACTTGACCATATAACCCGAATACGTCTGTACTTTGGTTATACTGTCAGCTGACATTTTCGCTGATTTTTTCTGCTTGAGAACGACATGCTGCCTGACCTCTGCCGTTCTCTTTCGAGAATGACGTCATTCAAACCGCAACTCGTTTTAGTTCGATCATTGCTGATCGTTACTATAGTTACAGATTTCCATATTGTTAAAGAGCTATCGGTACGAATACCAATGCTATAAAGTCTTTATCTACTCATTGAGATAAAACCTTATAGCGCTGACGTCCTAACATCGACTATCTACTTATGACGAACTGGTTTACCCTCAGCGTTCAGCATGATGGTGGAGCCAGGGAGGATCGAACTCCCGACCTCCTGCGTGCAAGGCAGGCGCTCTCCCAGCTGAGCTATGGCCCCTAAAACAGACTAAAGACCAAGACTCAAGCCAAAATCCGACTTCGCCCAATGTTCCACTCTAGCCAGAATCATTGTCTGTTCGTATTCGCCTTGTCGCTTTCGCCTTTTATGCGTTGGTGGGTCTGGGAGGAGTTGAACCTCCGACCTCACCCTTATCAGGGGTGCGCTCTAACCAACTGAGCTACAGACCCAGGTGCGTCTTTCAATCGAAATAATTTGTTGTGAGTACGTATGACAGTTACTCTGTCTTTGTAAGGAGGTGATCCAGCCCCAGGTTCCCCTAGGGCTACCTTGTTACGACTTCACCCCAGTCATGAATCACAAAGTGGTAAGCGCCCTCCCGAAGGTTAAACTACCTACTTCTTTTGCAACCCACTCCCATGGTGTGACGGGCGGTGTGTACAAGGCCCGGGAACGTATTCACCGCGGCATTCTGATCCGCGATTACTAGCGATTCCGACTTCACGCAGTCGAGTTGCAGACTGCGATCCGGACTGGGACCGGCTTTTTGGGATTCGCTTACTCTCGCGAGTTCGCAGCCCTCTGTACCGGCCATTGTAGCACGTGTGTAGCCCTACCCATAAGGGCCATGATGACTTGACGTCGTCCCCACCTTCCTCCGGTTTATCACCGGCAGTCTCCCTAGAGTTCCCGCCATTACGCGCTGGCAACTAAGGATAAGGGTTGCGCTCGTTACGGGACTTAACCCAACATCTCACGACACGAGCTGACGACAGCCATGCAGCACCTGTGTTCGAGTTCCCGAAGGCACTCTCTCATCTCTGAAAGATTCTCGACATGTCAAGGGTAGGTAAGGTTCTTCGCGTTGCATCGAATTAAACCACATGCTCCACCGCTTGTGCGGGCCCCCGTCAATTCATTTGAGTTTTAGCCTTGCGGCCGTACTCCCCAGGCGGTCAACTTAATACGTTAGCTCCACTACTAAGTTCTTTAAGAACCCAACAGTTAGTTGACATCGTTTACGGCGTGGACTACCAGGGTATCTAATCCTGTTTGCTACCCACGCTTTCGTACCTCAGCGTCAGTTTTAGTCCAGGGAGCCGCCTTCGCCACTGGTGTTCCTTCAGATCTCTACGCATTTCACCGCTACACCTGAAATTCCACTCCCCTCTACTAAACTCTAGCCTGCCAGTATCAAATGCAGTTCCCAGGTTAAGCCCAGGGCTTTCACATCTGACTGAACAAGCCGCCTACGCACGCTTTACGCCCAGTAATTCCGATTAACGCTTGCACCCTCCGTATTACCGCGGCTGCTGGCACGGAGTTAGCCGGTGCTTCTTGTATAGGTAATGTCAGTCTACCGGGTATTAACCGATAGGTATTCCTTCCTATTGAAAGTGCTTTACAACCCTCAGGCCTTCTTCACACACGCGGTATTGCTGGATCAGGCTTTCGCCCATTGTCCAATATTCCCCACTGCTGCCTCCCGTAGGAGTCTGGGCCGTGTCTCAGTCCCAGTGTGGCTGATCATCCTCTCAGACCAGCTATGGATCGTCGCCTTGGTAGGCCATTACCCTACCAACTAGCTAATCCAACATAGGCTCATCTATTAGCGCCAGGTCCGAAGATCCCCAGCTTTCCCCCGTAGGGCGTATGCGGTATTAGCGTGAGTTTCCCCACGTTGTCCCCCACTAATAGGCAGATTCCTATGCATTACTCACCCGTCCGCCACTCGTCAGCGCCCGAAGGCCTGCTACCGTTCGACTTGCATGTGTTAAGCATACCGCCAGCGTTCAATCTGAGCCATGATCAAACTCTTCAGTTTAATTTTAACTTGTTACTAAACAAGATTAGTAACCAATCTTGGCTCGACTACAGAACATCTTTTCTTGCGAATTGACGTGGTTTCTGTGTCGACTATCTCTATAACAGAGCATCGCCATCACACATACCCACACAAATTATTTCGATTTAGTTTGTTAAAGAGCCAGAGCACTTTGCCCTGTTGAGCCGACGTATTCTACAGCGTTTTCAGTTTCTGTCAAATTTATTTTTAAGTCATTTCAAAAAACCGAAACACCAAAAAAAAAAAACGAATCCACCAATCAACAGCCTCAAACCCGCCGAACCAAGCCGACCGCTTTACCACCAAAACCAAGTTGCTTTAGCAGTGAAGAGCCGTCCATTCTAGTCATACAAACTCTAGGCGTCAAGCACTATTTTACTCAGCACCCTTCAGCCTTTGCGCGAGCGCGGATGCGCTTGATCATATACGGCCGCTAAATGCTGAAAATCCAAATGTGTGTATATCTGCGTCGTCGATATATTGCTATGCCCTAGCAATTCTTGGACTGCCCTAATATCTTGACTAGCCTCAAGAAGATGGCTTGCGAAAGAATGCCTTAACATATGAGGATGAAGATGCTCGGCTATTCCGTTTTTTTTACCCCAACGATCCAATCTAAGCTGCACACTTCTTTGCGACAAACGGCGCCCCTCTAAAGAAACAAACACTGCCTCGCCAATCCCGTCGGGTCGACTTACCAACCAAGTCTTAAGTGCATCAAGGGCTTTCTTACCAACGGGCAGCTGTCTTTGCTTGCCGCCTTTACCAAATCTAACCCTCAAAAAACCTTCGGTAAAATCGATGTCTGATCGATCAAGCATTACCAATTCACTGAGCCGCACTCCAGAGGAATAAAACAGTTCGAACATTGCCAAATCCCTGACTTCCAAAACCGAATCCGGCATTGCATTTAACATCCCTGTCATCTGGTCGACATCCAACACATGAGGGAGCCGTTTGGATACCTTAGGCGCCTGTACATGCTGAGCAGGGTTACTCTCCACTTTGTTAGTTTTGAGCAAAAACCTATAAAAACTACGCAGCGCCGCAAGCTCACGTTGAATCGTTTTGCTCCCTATACCATTTTTATGGCGCCCGGCAATATATTTCCGCACATCGCGATCCAGCACGTGCTGCCAAAACACAAGTCCTTGCATATCGCAGAAACTTTGAAAGCGCTTTAAATCCCGCCGGTAATTCGCCGACGTATGCGCTGAAACGCGCTTTTCCGAAACTAAATAGCAAAAATACAACTGTAAGGCATCATCCGCTTCGGCATGCATGACACTTAATCCATTTGCTGTAGCAATGAAATAAGGCGCGTCCCAATAATCTCGCTCATTTGGGTTAAAAATATGCTACCCATACTGTAGTGAAACCGTGACTCATCGCGGCTACCAATTGCCAACAACCCATCAAGCTGCGTAAACACCATTGGTATGATTGCGCACGAGCGGACTTCAGTGGCCACATCACCGAATAAAAATCTAGATTGGGCCAAGGTCGGCCGACCACATTTTGGCTGGTTTGTCGCTAATTCATTGGAAAAATGCTTCAAATTAGCATCATCTACTCCAACAAATAAATTACTGATTGGCGATAGCGGTTGCTCTTTGATGATCTTAATGGCCACGAAATCAGTGACAAAACATTCGGCCAAGACTTCGCTTAAATTGGCTACCGCATCTTCCAAGGAATTTGCCTCCAGCATGGCTAGCGTCAACTCATGCATACGATTGAATGACGCGTCATTTTCCCGAGCAATGTCAATCAATGCGGTCAATTGATTTTCTTGCTCCTGGTGCTTTGCCCTGAAAATCTCCAGTTGTTTGGAAATTAACGATATCGCGTTTCCGCTAGGGTGAGGTATGTGCATCTTCTCCAGCAAATCCAGATGATTCTGAAAAAATTCGGGATGATCTTGCAAATAAGCCTTAACACGGGCTTCGGTCAATAAGACTTTTGGTTCACTGCTCATAGCGTTATTTGCCCCTCGAATACCGTGGTAGCCGCCCCCGTCATCAGAACAGGGAGGCCGTTCCCAACCCAGCTAATAGTTAATTCCCCGCCAGGCAAGTGAACTTGAACTTCCTGATCCAACAAACCTTGCTCGATACCCGCCACAACGGCGGCACAAGCACCGCTACCACACGCCAAAGTCTCTGCCGCCCCTCGCTCGTAAACTCGCAACTCTATTTGCCGGCGATTAATAATTTGCATGAAACCAATATTGGCTCGCTCCGGAAATAACTCATGACACTCCAGCCGAGCACCAATCGTTAGCACGGGTGCGCTCACCACATCCTCGACCAGAATAACCACATGAGGATTTCCCATTGATACGGCTGCGAACTCGATTTCGCCCTCCGCCAACTTCACTTTATACAGCTTGGACTGCTCGGAAACATTTAACGGTATTTGCTTAGGTTCGAGCGCCGGAACGCCCATGTCAACGGTGATCAAACCTCCAGCATCAAACCTTAGTGCTAGCTGTCTCGCATCAGTATCGACAATAATTTCGTCTTTATTGCTTAAGCCTTTGTCGCGCACGAAGCGAGCAAAGCAACGCGCACCATTTCCGCACTGAGCAACCTCACTGCCGTCAGCATTAAAGATCCGGTATTTAAATTCGGCATTGGCGCTAATCGGCTTTTCCACAAACAACAATTGATCGCAACCCACGCCAAAATGACGATCCGCCAAAAATCGAATCTGTTCTATAGTCAATTGGATTGGCTGGTTTATGGCGTCGATCACGACAAAATCATTGCCCAAGCCCTGCATTTTGGTGAAATTAATCTTCATATCTACTCAGGCAAAAGTTGTTCGCCAACCCACAATTGATCCAAAGTTTCTCGGGCTCGAATAAGATGCGTTTTGTCACCATCCACCATCACTTCTGCCGCTCGCGGCCTTGAGTTATAGTTTGAACTCATCGTAAATCCGTAGGCGCCCGCCGAACGAACCGCTAATAGATCTCCTTGCTTCAACTTCAATAACCTAGCCTTCCCTAAAAAGTCGCCCGTCTCGCAAACCGGGCCGACAATATCCCATTCCAACTCGGGCTGACCGCTGTCGGCATTCGCGGGAATAATTTCCTGCCATGCCCCGTATAAAGCCGGCCTGACCAGATCATTCATCGCCGCATCGACAATGGCAAAGTTTTTATTATCCGCCGGCTTAAGGTACTCCACTCTGGTTAACAATATTCCGGCATTACCGACAATTGCCCGCCCCGGTTCCAGTAGGATTTCAAAATTTCGCCCCTCCAAACGCTGCAGCAAAGCGGCGATATACTCGGAAGGCTGCGGCGGTTGCTCATCGCGATAACAAATACCCAGCCCTCCCCCTAAGTCAAGGTGGTGCAATTCAATACCTTCCCCGCGCAGTTCATCAACCAAGGCCAGCACCCTATCCAACGCATCCAGAAACGGTACTGTTTCCGTCAATTGGGAGCCAATATGGCAATCGATACCAACAATTTTGATATTCGGCATCTGCGCGGCGCGCTTATATTCGTGAATGGCTTGCTTGATATCGATCCCGAATTTATTCTCCTTCAACCCGGTGGAAATATAGGGATGAGTCTTGGCGTCAACATCAGGATTAACCCGGAAAGACACAGGCGCGACAACACCCAATTCACCGGCTAAACGGTTGATACGATCCAACTCACCGCTGACCTCGACATTAAAGCAGCGTATACCAATTTTCAGCGCCGCCAAGATTTCGTCTTCGCGCTTACCGACGCCGGAAAACACAATTCTGTCAGGACTACCACCCGCTGCCAACACCCGCTGCAGCTCACCTAGCGATACGATATCGAATCCGGACCCCAGCCGGGCCAACAGATTGAGAATAGCAATATTTGAGTTTGCTTTTACGGCATAACAAATAAGATGAGGATGACCGGCAAAGCCTTGATCGAAGGCTTGCCAATGTCTTTCCAGAGTAGCTCGCGAGTAGACATAACAGGGTGTGCCGTAGTTTTCGGCAATTTCGTCAACAGAAATGCTTTCGGCAAACAGCTTGTGTTGCCGATAATTAAAAAAATCCATGGCTTATTTGTCTTGTTTAGGTACGTATATAGGCGGTGGGCTATCGGGCATGTATAGCGGCCCGGTTTGGCCGCAGGCCTGCAACAGCAGCGCCCAGAGAACTAGGGTTAAAACATTGTTTGTCGTCATATTCGTAACGATTGGATAATGAACGCGGAATATAGCATAGCCCACGCCGTAAAAGAACGAACACTGGCAGCCACGCAATCTCCGCAAAGCACAAAAAAAGGGGCTTGACGCCCCTTTTTGCTAACCGACCAAGCAACAAATCATTTTGCCGTCATAGACTCTTTCACAACTTTAGGGGTAATAAACACCAATAATTCTTTTTTAGTATCATTCTTGACACTTTTCTTGAACATCCAGCCAATCACCGGCAAGTCCGACACCCAAGGCACAGTATTGTAGGACTCTTGGACAGTTGACTCATAGATACCACCCAATACCACTGTCTCGCCGTCTTCAACCTGAACTTTGGTTTTCAACTGCCTGGTATCGATAGGCACAGTGGCATTGCCGCCCGTCGCCAATGGAGTACCGGGAGAATCTTTTTTAATGTCCAACTGCATAATCACACTACCGCTTGGGGTAATTTGTGGTGTGACATTCAGCTCCAATACCGCATCAACCAATTGAGTAACCGGCCCAGTTGACTGACTCTGCGTTTGGTAAGGGATCTGTACGCCTTGCTTTATCGAAGCCTGTACCCTGTCACTGGTCATTACCCTTGGATTGGATACCAATTCGCCCTTACCGTCATCCTGCAACGCGCTTATTTCGAGATTCAACAAGTAATCTGCGCCACGCGCCAAAGTCAGCGCCAAAGCTCCCCCACTTGATGCCGCCAACGCAGATCCTAAATCCGACAAGATTTGTGAATTTTCACTAGTTTCAGCACCGCTGGCAGTCATTCCATATTGGGTGCCGCTATTTACGTTGGCTTTATGCGCCACCCCAAATTTAGTACCCAAATTCTGAGCAAAGGAGGTATCGGCGATCACGATCCGCGATTCGATCAAAACTTGACGCACAGGAACGTCCAACAACTTGATCATTCTGCGCACATCTTCCATTGCTTTTGCCGTATCCTTGATAATCAAGGTGTTTGTCCGGGCATCCTGGATCGCTGTACCTCGTGGTGAAAGTAATCTCATACCACTTCCTGCGCCGGCGCCTGCTTGACCGGACGCACCACCAACACCAGCCTGCTGACCGCCACTACTAGCACCGCCGCCACATCCACCGCCACCGCCGCCACCTCCCGCACCGGATTGTCCACCTTGCGAGTTGTTACCGACGCCTATCAATACGCCACAAATCTCACTGGCTCTGGCGTAGTTAATCTGAATATTTTCGGTTTTCAACGGTTCAAGTTCTTCAAAGATCTTTTTCGAATCAAGTTCTTCCTGCTCGATTTTCATGATCTCGGCAACGGGAGCCACCATCACCACATTACCATTCTGCCTTTTTGCCAAGCCTTTGGATTTTAGAATCAATTCCAAAGCCTGATCCCAAGGTACATCGTTCAATCTGAGCGTCACATTGCCTGCTACGGAATCAGCGGCAATGATATTAAGCTCGGTAAAGTCGGCCAGAATTTGCAGCACTGAACGCACTTCAATATCTTGAAAATTTAATGACAGCTTGTTGCCAACATAAGGGAATTTCTCTTTTTGCTGCGCTTCCTTTTCCGCTGGCGTCAAAGGTCGAAACTCAACAGTCAACAAATTATCAGACTGATAGGAGGAGTAATCGTAATTGCCGTTGTTAGGTGTAATAACAATGTTGACGCTATCGCCTCTTGGAGAGGCTTCAATTTTTTGCACTGGCGTCGCAAAGTCTGATACATCGAAACTCTTGATTAGAGAATCGGGCAACTTGGTATTAAGAAAGCTTAACACCACTTTGCCTGCATTTTGCTTGGCATCCACGACGGTATTTGCCGCTGACAACCCCAGCAATAAGCGTCCCTCGCCATTAGGACCACGCCGGAAATCGATACTTTTGATGTTTTGTTCGGGCAAAAATTTGCTGATTACCGAATCCTTGGCAGCCGGAGTTTGCTGTGCCACTCGATTCACTGCCGCAACGGTTCCGCCGGACTTCAACACCACATAAAACTTATTGCCCTCGACTTTAGTTTCGTAAGGCACTTTTTCTATTAAATTGATAATAACCCGAGTACGCCCCGACGCCTCTACTACATAAACAGTACCCGCAGCACCTTGATTAATGGGGAAGCTTTTTTTTGCCAGATTACTTTTCACGCCGGCAAAGTCCAATGCAATTCTGGAAGGATTATCGGTCTGGAAAATTTTTGGCGCTACTATCGGACCATCCATTTCCAGTTGCACTTGCACTTGATTTCCGGCCAACGTGGAAAACTCCAAGTTGTTTATTGCCCCTTCATCGGCGCTTACCCGCGCAACGTGCGTAAAACAACCCAGCAACACTACACACCAGAAACCGAAGCCGGCCGCTTTCCACCCGTTTTTATTTTGTTTAGTACTCATTTCTATAACCCTTTTTCATCGGCCAATGCCAGTGAAGACTGTTGTTCGCGCCAAGCGCCCGGCTTATCAGGTACGATTTCCATTAGTTCTATTTTGTCGTCAAGAATACGCAGAATTTTGCCGTAATTTTGCCCCATATGATGTCCGACCTGGACTCGATGGATTGTGCCGTCCCTAGCTCTAATTAAGCCCCAATACCCTTTATCGTTGCGCAGAGTGCCAACCATACGCAGACTATCCAGCGGATAAGCTTCCAACTCTTCCTTGCGACGCTCTATATCGGGCTTAACACCGTTGATGCCGGAGACATCGATATTGCTATCATCATCCTTTCTTTCGATGGACCTAAAAGGGTCCCGCAAACCATCGGGTTTGAATATAAACGACTCAACCACTTTGATTTCAGGCAATGGCTCAATGGCAGCCTTGGGCCGTGCTTTTACTTCTTGAATGTATTTGGTTAGATCGCTGACATCGTCACCACCGCAACCGGCCATCCCAACTAAAAGCAAACTCAATGCCGGCAAGGTCGGAAATACTTTCACTCGACCGCGCCTCATTGTCCTCTCCTTTTCTTAGCTGCGGGTCCAGCAGCAGCTTGCGCCGCTTCGCCCTCATTATAGGTTTTTATGGTTGCACTCATACTCATGCCATCTTTGCCTTCTTTACCCATCGGCGTCATAACCACATCATGCACCGTCACAATCCGGGGTAACGAAGCCAAACCGCTAACAAACAAGCCCAACTCTTCATACTTACCGACAACCTGAATGCCAATGGGCAATTCAGAATAAAACTCTCTACTAATTTCAACACTCGGCTGAAACAATTTAAACTCCAGCCCACTGGCCAATCCGGTTTGGGAAATGTCAACCAACAAACTAGCCACTTCGGCCTTGGTGGGCATTTGCTTGAGCATCTCACCTAGCGACGCTTCGATTTGATCCAGCTGGTCGCGGTAATCCTGCAGATTTACAGCCTTTTTCTGCTTAACTTCAAACGCACTTTTCAAACTCTCTTCTTGTTTTTCAAGCACATCCAATTCGTCCAATTGCGGCACCGTAACAAAGTACACCCCCGCGGCAGCGGTTAATGCCGAAAAAATGAGTATTACGATAATCTTCAGCGGCGTCGGCCAGCTGCCGGCCGAATTTATGTCCCAATTTATTTCAGACAAATTCATTTGACCGCTCCTGGCTGAGTCTTACCGGTCTTCTTGCCTTGCTTGGCAGTCAGAGTGAAGTCATTCATCTGTCCGTCTTTCTTGCCTTCGCCTTTAATTACGGTGAGGACAGAGGTATTCATCCAGGGTGAGTTATCGATAGCTCGCATATACGCTGATACCCGCGCATTCGATTCCGCCTTTCCGTCCAAAGTCAAAACCGATCCGACTTGCGCAAATTTCGTCAGATAAATACCATCCGGCGTGGTTTTGGCTAATTCGTCGAACAAATGCACCACCTCCGGCCGGCTTTCCTGCAGCTTTTGGATCACTTCAATTTTGGTCAATAACCTGTTTTTCTTATCTTCGATTTCTTTGATTTCTTGAATTCGCTTATCCAAGATGGCTATTTCGTTTTGCAGGAGGGTGTTTCTGCGAGCCTGGTACTCTTTAATCCCTTCTATATACATAAACACGACGACCAAAATCAGTGCTGTCACCAAAACACCAGCACCTATACCCGCCACAAAATCCTGCTGCTTTTTTTTGCGCAGTTCTTCTCGCCAGGGGAGTAAATTAATTCTTGCCATTAATCGAAACTCCTTAACGCTAAACCACACGCTATCATCATCGCTGGCGTATCGTTGCTCAGACTTTGCGGTTTGACCCGATTAGACAGCGCCATATTGATGAACGGATTGGCAATGTAAGACGGGATGCCCAGATCACGTTCCACCAATTTGTCCAAACCCGCGATTGATGCGCAACCGCCGGCAAGTACCAAGGCATCGACGCCGCGATTGGCGCTAGAGGAAACGAAGAATTGCAACGATCTGGCGATTTGCTGCAACATGGCTTTTTTGAAGGGGTCCAGCACATCCGTTACGTAATTATCCGGCAAACCGCCATGTTTCTTGGCCAAGCCGGCTTCTTCATAAGAAAGGCCGTAGCGGCGCTGAATCTCTTCGGTTAGCTGCTTACCACCAAAGCCCTGTTCTCGGGTATAAACCGTTTTACCCTCATGCAGAATGTTCAGAGAGGTCATGGTTGCGCCAATGTCGGCTATTGCGACAGTCATATTGCCTGCTCCTTCCGGCAACTGATCCGCCAACAAGGAAAACGCATTCTCCATCGCAAACGCTTCCACATCGACTACAACTGCCTTCAAGCCAGCATAGGCGAGCGCGGCAACCCGATCCTCAATGTTTTCTCGCCGAGAAGCCGCCAACAACACATCGACCATATCCGGATTATTTTTGGTTACGCCCTGAACTTCGAAATCGAGATTAACTTCGTCCAACGAATACGGAATGTACTGATCCGCCTCCA
This sequence comes from Methylomonas albis, assembly GCF_014850955.1. Taxonomy (NCBI): domain Bacteria; kingdom Pseudomonadati; phylum Pseudomonadota; class Gammaproteobacteria; order Methylococcales; family Methylococcaceae; genus Methylomonas; species Methylomonas albis. The sequence continues at coordinate 250,828 of NZ_JACXSS010000001.1, read as the reverse complement.
CCATTATCTGCTCTTCCATGTCCCTATCGGACAAGGAGGCAGGCATCGAAATAATTTTGGTCATCACCGACGACCCCGCAACCGCGACGCTCGCCTGCTTTGCCCGAGTACCGGATTGCTTAACCGCCGCTTTTATTACCGCGCCGATTTGCTCGATATTAGTGATGTTCTTATCGACTATGGCATCCTGCGGCAATGGCGCTACCGAGTAGCTTTCTACCCGGTAACGAGCACCCACTCGGCTCAATTCCAACAATTTAACCGCAGCTGTACTAATATCCACACCCAGCACAGCCGACGGATTCCTGCTCAACCAGCTCATGAATGAACCCTTTTTAGATCGAATATGATTGAATTTGGCTCAAGCATGCTCAGACGAGGTCATGCAGAACCCACATGGCCTTGAAGTATAGTAGATTTTTTTATTTTCATCCTCTTAGATAAACCACTTTACAAGTAACTTTAGGTTGTTCCCAATATCAAAAGGGTTTATTTTGACCGGCAATTTGTATTTTAGCAGTGCGTTCGAATTTCAGTGCCCATTAAGCAACCCCCCAAACCCAAATCCCTGATCAAGACACTTTTTAAGTGGCTGGCCTTTTTATTTTTTGCATTTATCGGTACATTTCTGATCGCCAGTTACTTTTTCCTTGTCGAGCTCGACAAGGAGCTACCAGATATAGACCAGTTGCAGCATGTTCAATATCAGATGCCATTGAACATCTACAGCCAGGATAATCTGTTGATCGCTCAATTTGGTGAGAAACGCAGAATCCCGATCAGCAGCGAACAAGTTCCTCCGCAATTATTAAAGGCGTTCATAGCGGCAGAAGATGACCGGTTTTATAAACACAATGGCGTCGATTTCAAAGGCCTAATCCGCGCAGCTAGCCAATTAGCAGTCACCGGCAAGAAGAGACAAGGCGGCAGTACCATCACAATGCAAGTTGCCCGCAATTTCCTACTTAGTAACGAAAGGACCTATTTACGCAAGCTTAAGGAAATCATCCTAGCCCTGAAAATAGAGCGGCAATACTCCAAAGATCAGATTATGGATCTTTATTTGAACAAAATTTATATGGGTCAACGCGCCTATGGCGTAGCAGCGGCCGCGCAAACCTATTACGGTAAAGATATTGTCGAGCTATCCCTAGCTCAACAAGCGATGATTGCCGGCCTGCCAAAAGCGCCATCCATTTATAACCCGATCACCAATTCTCAGCGCGCTATAGAGCGGCGAAATTACGTATTACGCCGGATGCTCGATTTACATTATATAAATCAGCATGATTACGATTTAGCGGTGCAGGCAGCTGATAACGCTGAGATTCAAGCAATAAATGTCGAGCTACAGGCACCATATATCGCGGAAATGGTTAGACAGGAAGTCATGTCCAAATACGGCGAAACAGCCTATACCTTGGGTTTGAAAATTTATACCACCATCCCCAGTCAATTACAGTTGGCAGCAGAGGATGCTTTACAAAAAACGCTGCACGAATATGACGAGCGCCACGGCTATCGCGGCTTCCCTCATAAAAATACGCAAATAAATGGCATTCAACTAAGCGGCAACGTTATTGGAGACGCTAGGCAAGCCCTGATAACGGCACTCACCGACGGTGGGGTTACCGCAAAACTTTATGACAACACGCAGATCGACATAGCCTGGAAAAATATTCAATGGGCAAAACCTTACCCGGAAAAAAATATTGGCACCGACAAAGCTTTTCTTAAACCAAACGACATCATCTGGGTTAGACAATTAGCCACAGACGAATGGGCGCTAACGCAAATTCCAGAGGCTGAAGCTGCTTTTGTAGCGATCAACCCCAACAATGGCGCGATTCTGGCGCTATGCGGTGGCTTTGATTTTTATCACAGCAAATATAACCGCGCTACGCAATCTAAGCGTCAGCCGGGCTCGGGATTCAAGCCTATCGTTTACACAGCCGCATTAGAAAAAGGCTTCACCGCAGCCAGCATCATTAATGACGCGCCGATTGTGATCGAGGATCCCTCTCAAGAAAACGATTGGCGTCCGGAAAATTATAGCCACCGTTTTCTGGGCCCAACATCGCTAAGAGTTGCATTACGTGAATCGATTAACCTGGTATCCGTGCGCTTGCTGCAGGAAATCGGCGTATCCCAGGCAATAGATACGGCCATACGCTTTGGTTTCGACAAAGAACAACTACCCGGCACATTGTCTCTGGCCTTGGGTAGCGGCTATGCTTCGCCGTTGCGCATGGCATCGGCCTATGCGGTTTTTGCCAATGGCGGTTTTTTGGTAAAACCCTATCTCATTGAACGCATTGAAGACCACCAAGGCAACGTGTTGTTACAAGCCAACCCAGCAGTAGCATGCGCCGATTGTCCCGACCAGACCCCACCGCCGACAAACCGAGCACCGCGATCCATTTCAGCAAAAATCAATTTTCTGGCAAACAGCTTGCTGCGAGATGTTGTGCAACGCGGCACAGCAACCCAAGCCAAACAATTAGGTCGTAACGACTTGGCCGGCAAAACCGGCACCACTAACGAACAAAGAGACGCGTGGTTTAACGGTTTTGCTTCGGATATAGTCGCTTCTGCATGGATAGGATTCGATAACTCATCGCCACTTGGTCACGGCGAGACGGGCGGCAAAGTGGCACTACCTATGTGGATAAAATTCATGAAATCGGTGCAACAAAACTTCCCGGAAAAACCACTAACTCAGCCGAACGGTATCGTCCAAGCGTACATAAATCCGGATGACGGGTTATTGCTAGATCAGGCAGCGAAAGGAGGTGTTTGGGAGTACTTTAGCGAAGAAACCGTACCGACAGCTACTTCTGCACCGAAATCGGAAGAGCCCACAGAGGAAGAAAAGTTTGCGGAAGAAGCGTTATTTTAGAAGGTGGTGTATAACTCAGAGGAATCTGGCCGCCAATTGATCGACGGCCGAATCAAGCTTCTCGAAAATTTTTATTTCCCGAATTTTTTACGGAATTTATCAACGCGACCCGAAGTGTCAACGACGCGCTGTTTACCGGTATAAAACGGATGGCACGACGAACACACCTCGATGTGTAAATCAGAGGCCAGCACAGAACCGGTTTGAAAAGTATTGCCGCACCCGCAAGTTACAGTAATTTGTTTATATTCTGGATGTATTTCTGGTTTCATAGCGCTCACATACCCGTTCCGGGCTACATACTTGATAGAGAACTGCTTATGATACGAGTTCGACGGATAATCTGCAACACAAAACGAGTTTCGCGGCAAATTCAGCGGGCAAGACCATCGCCAGCATTCCCTGCCCTCACCAACAGCACCATTAGAATCACTACCAGTAGACCAACGAACTCAGAATAGATTAAGACAAGGGCTATCGTTTGAAATTCTGCACGCGCCAAAGCAGCAGTAATAGCAGCAGCGGAGGTACCGCGGTCAAGCCAGTGACCACGAACGCCCTGGCATAGGCTCCGAGCAACCCGTAGATTGGCATTAGAGTTTCGACCGCAATCCCGGAGAATCCTTTCAGGAACTTGCCGAGTAAGGCGTAGATTGAGGACAGCATGGCATACTGGGTGGCGGTGTAGCCCAGGCTGGTCAGGCCCGACATATAAGTTACCAAGGCAACGCCAGCAAAGGATTGAGCAAACGCGTCGAGTGTCATGACTGCGGCGAAAACCGTCGTGCCAGCGTTGATACTGAGCAAGGCGAATGCCGCCGTGCCAAAGCCCTCGAGCACGAGCCCTGCGATCAGTGTTGGTAGAAATCCCAGTCGCAGGGCACTAAGACCGGCAGCGGCTATCCCGAAAAAGGTCGCAACCAGCCCGAATGAGCCGCGGACCCAGGCCACCGTGTCCTTGGAGAGCCCCAGGTCGTGATAGTAGGGGTTGTACATTGGCCCCATCACGAAGTCTGGCAAGCGATAGAGCGCCACCATCAGCAGCATAAGCAGTCCGGTCACCTTGTGTTTGGCGAAGAAGTCGATGAACGGGCCGGCAATCGCGTCGGCGAGGCCGCGCAAAGTCCAAAGAGGCAGCCTCTGATGCAACACCACCTCGGCGCGAGCGGGTTCAGCCGCGAACAGAGTTGCTATCATGCAGAGCACCATCAATACCGCCATGGCAACGTACGACATGCCCCACCCAACACGGGCCGCAGCAGCGATGATCAAGGCGTCGGTAATGATGAGGGCGACACGGTATCCGACCTGCGCCGCCGAAGTCATCAACCCAACTTCGTCGGCGTCGGAAGCAGATTCGATGCGCCAAGCGTCGATGGCGATGTCCTGCGTAGCTGACGCGAAGGCCGTCAACAACGCGAAGGCGCCAATAGCCGCCAACCCGTCTGCCGTCCCGACAGTGGCCATGCCCAGCAGCCCGATGGCGACCAAAATCTGACACAGGAGTATCCAGCCGCGACGCCGTCCCAGACGGCCCAGCAGCGGCACGTCGATACGGTCCACTAGGGGCGACCAGTACACCTTGAAAGCGTAGGCGAAGCCGACCCAGGAGATGAAGCCGATGGCGGCAAGGCTAGTGCCGTAGTCCCGCAGCCAGTAGCCGAAGGTGTTGGCCGTCAGCAGAAAGGGCAGGCCTGAGGCAAACCCCAGCGCTACCATCACAGCGACCTTGGGCTGCTTGATCTCACGCAGCACCTCCAACGCGGTGCGTTTTCGACGAGCGGAGGGGGCGGTCGCGGTAGATTGGGGCTCCAGCGACGGATTGTCAGCCAAAGAAGGAGCTCCGAGCGTCGGCATGCTTATGCAGGAATAATACTTTAAACAAGTAAGCTATTCCCACCAAACTAAGAGAGCCGATGATGGACGGATAAACTTGCTAATCGACCAGACAATCCGATAAAACCAAAGGCATCATCAAGAAGGGAAGGCCAGTAGGAGCCGAGAAATATCATACTCGGCGCCATGGCCTGTAGAAAGAGAAAGCGCTACGCCAACTATTGACAGTCTTTGTCACGCGCCTTCCCTTTTTTATTGCAGTTTTATTAAAATCGACGAATTAACCGTTGATCAAATAGTGAGTCACGATACTCGCCGCATAGCCTATGGCGATAACTGGCGTCCATTTCAAGTGACTGAAGAAAGTGTATTTGTGATTGGATTGCCCCATCAAAGCCACGCCCGCCGCAGAACCCACCGAGAATAAAGAGCCACCCACCCCGGCAGTCAATGTCACCAACAACCATTGATACAGATCCATGTCCAAATTCATGTTCAATACCGCAAACATAACCGGAATGTTATCAACAACCGCTGAAATGATACCGACCAGGATGTTAGCCGTAGTTTGACCAAGACCGTCGTACATCGCGCCGGACAACAACTCCAGATAGCCAATATAACCCAAGCCGCCTACTGCGAAGACCACGCCGAAAAAGAACAGCAACGTATCCCATTCAGCTTCCTTTACGCGATCAAATACATCAAGATGCACCTCATCGGCTGAGGCGAAGCGCATCTTTATGTAGTATATGAATAACATCAAAATGGACAACCCGGCCATCATGCCCATGAACGGCGGCAAATGCAGAAATTGTTTGAAGCTGACCGCCAAACCAATAGTCACGCCAAACAAACCGCAAACCACCCAACCGCCTGGCTTCAACTCCACCGCAGCCTCATTGGTCGCCAACGGCTGACCACTCGGAACCGCTTGCGCCATGAAGAAAGCAGGAACCACAAAGTTAACCACAGATGGAATAAATAAACGGAAGAAATCGAAGAATTCAGCATAACCCGCTTGCCAAACCATCAGTGTGGTAATGTCCCCGAACGGGCAAAATGCCCCTCCCGCATTGGCCGCGATCACCAAGTTAACAAAACCGACCGACACAAATTTTTCATTGTCCGCGCCAACTGCCATCACCACCGCACCCACCAACAATGCAGAAGTTAGATTATCCGCAACTGCGGAGAGGAAGAATGTAATAATTCCGGTAATCCAAAACAGCTGCTTGTAACCAAACTGCTTTCTGATCAACCATGAACGCAGGGCTTCAAACACATTCCGCTCGGCCATGGTATTGATGTATGTCATGGCCACCAGCAAAAACAGCATCAATTCGGCATATTCTTTTAAGTCATGTTCAAAAGCTTTGTGTAGTTCTTCACCCGACACACCGGCTTCCTGAGCCAATATTGCCACATGCCCCCAAATCACGGCGGCAGCAAAAATGACCGGCTTGGATTTACGCAAATGCGTAAATTCTTCTGCCATCACGAAACCATAGGCCACCAAAAAGATCAGAACGGTATAAATGCCCCGCTCGGTTCCGGTTAAGCCGAGATTATGAAACTCTTCAGCCATGGCGATTTCCGGCAAAAACAGCAAGCCGGCCAAAATTAACAGTAAGCGCAACAAGATAGCCCCCTTTATCCTCTATGTTTTAGTCATTATTGAAAGCGGAAAAAACTAACCGGGCATGTTATCACCATACAATATTCTTTGTCATTTAATCCCGGCCAGTATATTATTCAGATACCTAGCAAAATAGTATGTAAACCAAACATCGCCCTTAAATGTATCAATATAACAAGCAAGATCAAACACTTATAGAAGAGCGCGTTAACGAGTTTCGCGGACAAACCCAACGTTTTTTAAACGGCGAACTCGGCCCGGACCAGTTCAGAGCCTTGCGCCTAATGAATGGTTTGTACGTACAAACGCACGCCCCCATGCTCAGAGTCGCAGTACCTTACGGCCTGCTCTCTTCCAAGCAATTACGAAAACTGGCTTCGGTTGCTCGAGACTACGACCATGGCTACTGCCACTTCACAACCCGCCAAAATGTGCAATACAACTGGCCGGAACTTGGCCGAGTGCCTGACCTGCTCGCAGAACTAGCAACGGTGCAAATGCATGCGATTCAAACTAGCGGTAACTGCCTGAGAAATACGTCCTCAGACCATTTGGCCGGTATTTGCAAAGATGAAATCGAAGATCCGCGCCCGTATTGCGAGATCATTCGGCAATGGACAACATTGCATCCTGAATTTGCGTTTTTACCGCGCAAATTCAAAATTGCCGTCAGCGGCGCTACGCATGACCGCGTGGCCGCGCAATTCCATGACATTGGCGTGTATTTGGTAAAAAACGAAGCCGGCGAAATCGGCTTTAGAATCCTGGCCGGCGGCGGCTTGGGCAGGACGCCCGTCATTGGTCAAACGGTTAGGCCTTTCCTGGAAAAGCAACATTTGCTGTCTTATTTGGAAGCGATTTTGCGGGTCTACAACCTATTCGGCAGACGCGACAACAAATATAAAGCGCGTATCAAAATCTTGGTCAAGGAAACCGGCCTGGAGAAATTCACCGCCATGGTCGAAAAGGAATGGCTACGAATTAAGAATGACATGCTGCTGAGTCATGAGCGCATCGACGAGATCAAAGCCCAGTTCGCACCACCGGCTTACGACGTTACCGCTAGCAACGATGGCTCTTTAGACGCCCATTTAGCCGACAATTCCGCTTTTGCAAAGTGGGTTAAATACAATACGGTTGAGCACAAAGTTTCTGGCTATCGCGGCGTTTATGTTTCTTTGAAAGCGCCCGATTCACCGCCTGGCGATATGACCGCGGAACAACTTGAAGCCGTCGCCGATTTGGCCGACCAATATAGTTTCGGCGAAATCAGAAGTACGCATCGGCAAAACCTGGTCTTGGCCGATGTAAAACAAGCGGATCTGTTTACAGTATGGCAACAACTAAACGCCATCAAATTGGCTACGCCCAACATCGGCACCGTCACCGACATGATTTGCTGCCCCGGTCTGGATTTTTGCTCACTGGCCAACGCCGGCTCGATCGGCGTCGCTAAAGAGATTAACGAAGCTCTCGATGACCTGGATTACATTCACGGCATCGGCGACATCAAAATCAATATGTCCGGGTGCATGAACGGCTGCGCTCATCAAAGCGTCGGTCATATCGGCATTCTCGGCGTCGATAAACATGGTGAGGAATGGTATCAAATCACCTTGGGCGGCTCTTCGGAAAACGAAGCAGCGATAGGCGAGCGCCTAGGCCCATCGATTCCCAAAAGCCAAATCACCGCCACCATAACAACGATATTAGACGTTTACGTCAAGCAACGCCTTGAAGACGAAGCATTCTTAGAGACCGTCAAACGCGTTGGCCTGGAACCATTTAAAGAAAGAGTTTATGCAAATCATTAAAGATAGACAGTTGGTAGACAATACTTGGACTTTTATTGCCGACGACAGTCCGCTACCGGAAAACGGCGATATTACAGTCACATTGGCACGCTGGCTGGCAGACAAAGAACAATTACTCAAACGCCCTGGTAAAACTGGCGTACGCATAAACCCCAGCGAGCAAATTGAACTTCTCGCCGGCGACCTGGCAAAAGTTGGCGTAATAGAGCTTAATTTTCCGATATTCGGCGATGGCAGACTTTTTTCGCAAGCACGTTTGCTACGTAGCCGCGACGGTTATCTAGGAGAAATCAGAGCTGTTGGCGATTATCTGCCCGACCAAGTATTTTATTTGGCACGAGTAGGCGTTAATGCGTTTGAGTTTGCCGACCCAAACCATATCCAAGAAGCACTCGCAGCCATGAACAATTTTTCGGTACGCTATCAGGCATCGACAAACTGAGACAAAACAGCCGGTTTTTCTTGAACCCCCGATAATTACAAACATTAAACACATAAAAAACCCGCTTGACGGCTATCGTCAAGCGGGTTTTTCTTTGCCTAATACTTAGGGAACTACTTTCTGATAATGCTGATGCCTTTCAGCAGATTTAACGCCTCATGCAAAGGGTAATCGCGAATTTCCGCTTCTGAAGATTCAGCGGCATCACCCTTTTCAGGCTGATCTTTCGCATCGTCTTTATCCTCATCTTCGGATTTTTTCTCCGGCTTGGCATTACCGTTAGTCAAGTGATGCGTCAAATCAGCTTCTTTAATCGATTCGATTTTAGCCTTATCCAGCGACTCCAACTTCACTCTTGCCAAAGTCACATCAGGCTCTATGCCCTGCGCCTGAATGGAGCGACCGGAAGGCGTAAAGTAACGCGCCGTAGTTAGCTTGACCGCCGCACCATTGCTGGTTGGCAGAATAGTTTGCACGGAGCCCTTCCCAAAAGACTTCTCACCCATAATGATGGCGCGCTTGTGATCCTGCAGCGCACCGGCAACAATTTCCGATGCCGACGCCGAACCGCCATTGATCAACACCACAATCGGCGCGCCGTTAATCACATCGTCTGGCGTTGCACTAAAACGCATTTCTGAGTTTTTGATTCTGCCTTCGGTATAAACGATCAAACCGGACTCGATAAACGCATCGCTAACATCGACAGCAGCATTCAAAACACCGCCAGGGTTATTACGCAAATCCAACACGACCCCTTTCAGCGGGCCTTCGTTTTCTTTTTTTAGTTCGTCAACTGCATCCAACAAGCCCTGGCCAGTACCCGATTGAAAGCTACTGATTCTCAAGTAACCGTAATTTTTTTCCAGCAGCTTGTTTTTAACGCTTTTGACTTTGATGATGTCACGGGTCAATGTAAATTTCAGCGGCGCTTCTTCACCTTCGCGAACAACGGTCAATACGATGTCACTACCTGGTTCACCACGCATAATTTTTACTGCGTCGGCCAGTGTCATGCCTTTAACCGGCTTGTCGTCCAGTCGCACGATTAAATCGCCCGCCTTAATGCCAGCACGTTGCGCAGGTGTATCGTCGATCGGAGAAACGACTTTTACGAAACCGTTTTCCATGCCCACTTCAATACCCAAGCCGCCAAATTGGCCAGTGGTGCCTTCTTGCAACTCTTTATATTCTTCGCTAGCCAGATAAGCCGAGTGCGGATCAAGACCGGACAACATACCGCGGATCGCATCTTCCAACAGTTTTTTGTCGGATACAGGCTCGACATAATCCTGTTTGATACGCCCGAATATCTCGGTAAATGTCCGTAATTCATCGAAAGGCAAGGCCTGTAAATCATCCGCCTTGCTCGGAACAGGCGTTTCCTTTTCCGCCAGGACACTGCTACACAAACTCAGTGTCGCACCTAAAATAAAACCGACCAATAAAATCAAAATATTTCTGTTTTTTAGCATGTGTTTTAAAACTCCAACAACCTGTTCCTGTAAATGATTAACCCTTGGCCGGTTTGCGGCACCATTGCTCGGGATTAATGGGCCGACCTTTTTTCCTTATGCCAAAGTACAACGCTGCATCCGCACGCCCACCGCTACGCCCAACCGAAGCCAGTGTCTCGCCAGCCCTAACATGCTCTCCCACGTTTTTATGCAAACTTTGATTGAATGCATACAAACTCATATAACCTTTACCGTGATCGACAATTATCATCAAACCATAACCTCGCAACCAATCGGCATAAACAACTCTCCCAGCAGTAACGGCATGAATATCGGCACCTTCGCGGGCACTAATCACCACACCATCCCAGGTTGTCTCGTAACGGCGACTGCCAAAACGATCAGTTATTGCACCTTGCACCGGCCAAGGCAGTTTTCCTTGCAACTCGGCAAAAGAGAGGCCCGCGGGCTCGCGAACCAGATTCACTTCGGTTTTTTTAGGTGGCTCGGGTTGCTCCGCAGGTTTTTCGTGCTTTTCAAGCACGAGCTCCGGTTCAACCGTGGGTTCGTGAGCTTCATTATCATCAGTTTTCTGTAATGATGCTACCAAGGCCTGCAATTTTTTCTCGTCATGCATCAAACCAGCCATCTGAACGCTTTTCGATGCATAGTCTTGCTCAATGCTGGCAAGCAAGACTTCTCGCTGCTTTCTCAGCGTCTGCATCACCTCGGTTTCTTGTTGTTTCTTTTCGAGCGACACCTGCAATAGCTGGGTTTCTGTGTCTTTTTGCGCCTCCAACTGCCGCAAAACCTTGAAATCTTCAGCCATGGCCTCAAGTTTTTGTAATCGGGCCTTGCTAACGTAGTCGTAGTAAACCAGCATCCGGCTTGATACAGCCGGATTGTGTTGATTCAGAATAACCTTCAATCCCTCCTTATCGCCGCCCATCGCATAAATCGCCTTGATCAGCCCCTCCAGCTCCTTCTCCTGGCTACGCATGTCTTTTTGAGTGGCAACGCTCTTATTACGAACGTCCTGCAGCGCCTGCTCTTGTTGCTTGATTTCGGCTTTGATAGCTCGCAGACCATTCGCAAGCTCTCCGTATTGTCGCTCCAACTTTTGCAACTGCTCTAACAATCGAGATTTTTCAACTGCCAGACTTTTAACATCATCGCCCACTTGCTGAATTTGCGATTGCACCTCGACCAATCTACGGGCCTTTTCGGTATCGCCCTTAACGGGTAAAGCCCAACCAATCGCCAGACAAGCAAACAAAAAGTAACTATCAACTTGCATCGACTAGGCAACCAACGACGACCGTCCTGCCATTCCCGCCCAGCCAATCTTCCTGATTTCGCTCAACGTCATAGCATTATCAGCATCTTCCGCTCTGACACCTAAACCATCGAGACTCAGCAGCAATAACGGTTTTGATAGGTTCGCCACTTGTTATAAACTCCAAACATTAGTTTTGCAGGTTTTTACTAGGTAAAATTTAAGCTTGTTAAATGAGCTGACTCGCCAAACTCCCAGCTATTTTTCCGAAGCCGCTAGCGGAGGGTATTGAACAATAAAGCCCACTCTGTTAGATTTGCTCTCCTTTGTATTGCACCAGCGCAAGCAATTAAACCCACTTACACCGTAGAGGCATTATACCAGCACAAGGATGCCGTCATAGTTCGAAAAGTGCCATTGTTCGCTCACCGCCCTTAACTTTTGCCAAGATCATCGTTATTAAATGGAAGACAAAAACGATACCATCCTTTACGACGACACCGATATTAATCGGGCCGCGCGCTGTTTGAAAGCGATGTCCCATCCACTGCGCCTAAAAATCCTGTGCGTGCTCGGTAATAACTCGATCAGCGTGCAAGACATCGTTGAGCAAGTTGGCACGAGTCAAAGCAATATTTCCCAGCATCTGGCGATACTGCGAGATAAAGGGATTCTTGACTACAAAAAAGAAGCCAATAGGGTTTACTACTTCATCGACGACGAACGCGTAATACATCTGATCCAAATGATGCGCAGCGTTTTTTGCGGCACTTAAACAGCATTCCATAACTACTAAAATAAACCACCGCAATGGACCAATACATAGAATTTGCCACCAATCACTATTTGCTAGCATTCTCGCTGGTATGCGTTATCTTCCTGCTAATCCAGGACTTGTTCGCGAACTCATTTAATAAGTACGAAAGCATTTCTCCATTGATCGCCGTAACCAAAATGAACAGCGACGATGTCGTGGTGCTCGACGTCAGAGAAACCAACGAATTCATCAAAAGCCATATCGAGAATGCAATCAACATCCCGTTAAGCAAAGTGGAAGAACAAATTGGCTCGCTGGAAAAACACAAAACCCATCCGGTGATCGTTACCTGTCAGACCGGCGCCCGCTCGGTAGCCGCATGTAAAACGCTTACCAAAAGCGGATTTGAGAACGTATTTAATATGACTGGCGGCATGCAATCCTGGGAAGATAACAAACTCCCCATCAAAGTCAGCAGTAAAAACTAAAGTTTAATCAACCAACCCCCAACAGCAAACATCATGGCCGAAATCGACGCATCCAGCGAAAAACAGTTCGCTATTCAAAAGATCTATACCAAAGACATTTCTTTTGAAACACCCAACGCTCCAAAGATATTCACCCAAAAATGGGAGCCCGCGCTGGATCTTAATCTCGGCACGCACGTTCAACCCATCGAAAACTCGATGTACGAAGTGTCCCTGACATTAACGGTCACCGTAAAGATTGCCGATAACACGGCATATCTGGTCGAAGTAAACCAATCCGGTATTTTTTCGATTGCCGGTTTCACCGAACAAGAGATGGGACCCATGCTAGGCAGCTTTTGCCCAAACGTCCTGTTCCCCTATGCGAGAGAAGTAATTTCCGACCTTGTCAACAAAGGCGGCTTTCCGCAATTAATCTTGGCACCGGTCAATTTCGACGCGTTGTATATGCAGCACCTGCAACAAGCCCAAGCCCAACAGGAACCAGACGCAAAAACGCTAAATTAAGCTGGATGCCACCATCAATCAGCATTCTTGGTGCCGGTTCTTGGGGAACGGCTTTAGCGGTACAGGCAGCCAGAAATGGCTGCGACACCCTTTTGTGGGGCCATAATCCCAAACATATAGCAGCGCTAAAGCAAACCGGCGAAAACAACCGTTACTTGCCGGGCGTCTATTTTCCCAAAAATCTGCAATTCACCGACAACCTTAGGGAGGTCGTGACTTTCAGCCCGGTGCTGCTTATTTCGGTCCCCAGCCACGCCTTTAGAGGCACCATGGCGCAAATCAGGCCAATGCTCAGCGAAAGCTCGAGAATTGCCTGGGCGACCAAGGGTTTCGATTGCCAAGACGGCGCATTGCTAAGCGAGGTAGCAGCACAAATATTGGGCGCCAATATCGAAAGCGCCGTACTCTCTGGACCTACGTTTGCACAAGAAGTCGCCGCCGACCTGCCGACTGCGCTAACCATCGCCTCTACCTCGGAAAGCTTTGCCGCCCAACTCAGCGATAGACTGCACAACCAACGATTCAGAATTTACACCAGCAACGATATTATTGGCGTACAGGTGGGCGGAGCTTGCAAAAATGTTCTGGCAATCGGCGCCGGCATAGCCGACGGCCTTGGCTTTGGTGCCAATACCCGAGCAGCACTGATCACGCGCGGCCTGACCGAAATTATGCGACTCGGCATCAAGCTTGGCGGCCAAGCTGACACTTTTATGGGACTAGCCGGACTCGGCGACCTGATTTTGACGTGCACCGATAATCAATCCAGAAACCGCCGCTTTGGCCTGGCATTAGGACAGGGCAAAGAACAACAGTACGCTTTAAACGAAATCAATCAGGAAGTAGAAGGCATATCGGCGGCCAAAGAAGCATACCGGCTATCGCAAAAACATGGGGTCGAAATGCCCATTACCGAACAAGTCTACAAAGTCCTTTTCGAACACCTACCCCCCAAACAAGCCGTCCAAAATCTGCTGACGCGAGATCAAAAATCGGAAACCCTGTAAGTTTCTATCTAAATGCTCATATATAAACCCAAATAGCGCTACAGCCACCATCTAAACTCAACTACTCATCAAGCTTTTGCTAAGCAAGGCCAACCTTGCAACACACCATCCAGCCTACCCTTACAGCAAATCGTCTTCAAAAAGTAAGGATTAGCACTTAATAATTGCAATCCACATCAAAAGCCGCCATTAACTTTTTGATAAAAATCATTTTTAACCAAAACATTCCCCTCTACCACTCAACATACCTCAACCCTGCGTAAGTCCTTGTAGAAAAAGAAAGAATTTAATCTAAATGCCTCTTGACTAAGCACCTTTTGAAAACTATAGTGGTGCAAAAGTGATGTAAAGTGGTTAGAAATGGATTTTTTTGGAATTTTTGAGGTTCATCTTGTTTCGAGGCATAAGTGCAATCAGTTTGGATGCGAAAGGGCGCATTGCGATTCCTACCCGTTATCGGGAGGAGTTACAGGAATCCTGCGACCGCCAAATGGTTGTGACTGTTGCTGTTGACGACAAGTGCGTCGGCGAGCAGGGGTGCCTTTGGTTATATCCATTACCAGAATGGGAAAAGCTCGAACAGACCATCAGTAAATTGCCCACTTTAAACAAAATGGCCGGCAAACTGCGGCGTTTTGTGATCGGCAACGCCTCGGAATGCGAAATGGACAGCCAGGGTCGTCTGCTGTTACCGGAGCCTCTCAGAGAATTTGCCGGCATGGAAAAACACATCATGCTGGTGGGACAACTGAATAAATTTGAAATATGGAACGAAGCCGCCTGGAAGGCCAAGGAACGGGAATGGATGGACGGTAACGACACCGAGGGCCTTGAGGAACTTGGCTCGCTGTCGTTTTGAAGGAGATGACCACCCATCAAACGGTTTTGTATGAAGAAGCTTTACAGCAACTTAACATAAAACCCGACGGCATTTACCTGGACTGCACTTTCGGGCGCGGCGGACATAGCCGCGGCATCCTAAAGTTACTGAATGATTCCGGCAGATTGTTGGCACTTGACAGAGACATGGACGCCATTTCTAGTGACGAAGCCAAGCATCTAATGATCGACAGCCGCTTTAGTTTGCATCACGCCAGCTTTGCGGAGCTGAGTACCGCTATCGAACAGCACGGTTATACCGGCAAAGTTGACGGCATACTGATGGATTTGGGCGTATCGTCCCCGCAGCTTGACAATGCGGAACGCGGTTTCAGTTTTTTGCGCGACGGCCCTTTGGACATGCGCATGGACAGCAATCATGGCCTGTCGGCTGAAGTCTATTTAGCCGGAGTCGACGAAAAAGAATTGGTTCGCGTGCTGTTTGAATACGGCGAAGAGCGCTTTGCCAGAAGAATTGCCAATGCTGTTGTCACCCAACGCCAACAGCAACCGCTGCAGACCACTTTGCAATTGGCAAAATTGATCGAAAACAGTGTGCCGTTTCGCGATAAGCACAAACATCCTGCAACCCGCAGCTTCCAGGCGATCAGGATAGAGATTAACCAAGAACTCGAACAGATTAAAACCGGATTGAAACAAGCCGTGGACGTATTGGCACCGGATGGGCGTTTAGTCGTGATCGCCTTCCACTCTTTGGAAGATCGCATCGTCAAACGCTTCATTCGTGACCAATCCGGCCCAAAAACCAATCCGGGCAAGCTGCCGATTAAAGAGCAAGACATCGAACAAGGCCAGTTACGCAAAATAGGAAAGTCGATACGGGCACAACAACAGGAGTTGCAACAGAATCCACGCGCACGTAGCGCGGTGATGCGAGTTGGGGAGAAGCGCTGATGGCGATTGCGAGAAATATCCTGCTGACATTACTGGTGGCGATGCTGATGGTCTCGGGAATCGCCGTGATTTACAGTAAATACCAATCGCGTCTGCTATTCATAGACATTCAGAAAAAAGAAAAAGAACTCGACGATTACGAAGTGGAATGGGGTCGGCTACAACTCGAATTGACTACGCTGACCGAAGAAAACAGGGTTGAAATCGAAGCAAGAACACGGCTGATGCTGACTTTGCCAGCCCAAGACAAAATTATCTATATAAAGCCGTAAATGCGAATTGCCACCGGCGCGGGCACGATACCGCGCCAAAATACAGATTTTGTGATCCGGCGCAGATTGCTGCTTTCGGTGATGCTGCTGGCCATGCTGGCCTTGGTGGGCCGCGCGGTGTACCTGCAAATTCTCGACAAAGATTTCCTGCAAGACAAAGGCGATATGCAACATGTCGGCGTAGTGTCGGTATCAGCATATCGTGGGCAGATTAAAGATAGGAATGGCGAACCCTTGGCGATCAGTACCCCGGTGCAATCGATTTGGGTCAATCCTCGCCAACTGCGAGATGCGGAACAGGACAAATTGGCGCCGATGGCGAAAATCCTCGGCTTTCCGGAAAAGGAGCTCCGCTCGCTGTTAAAAAAGGAAAAAGACGCCAACAAGCGTTTCGTGTATTTGCGCAGACAGATCAACCCGGATATAGCCGAAAAGGTTAAAGCCCTGGAAATTACCGGCGTGTACTTCGAACGGGAGTTTAAGCGTTACTACCCGGCCGGCGCGGTATCGGGCCATTTACTTGGCTTCACCAACATAGACGACATCGGCCAGGAAGGCATCGAACACGGCTACGAACATATTCTGCGCGGCCAGCCCGGCAAAAAGCGCGTCATCAAGGACGGCAAGGGCCAAATCATCAAGGACGTAGAAAATATTGAAGAAGCCATACCGGGTCGCGATCTGGTGTTGACTATCGACGAACGCCTGCAATACCTGGCTTACCGGGAATTGCAGAATGCGATGATCCAAAACAAAGCGCATTCGGCATCCCTAGTGGTGTTGGATGCCAAAAACGGCGATGTATTAGCGACTGTCAGCCAGCCGGCTTTCAATCCCAACAACCGTAGAGAATTGAGCAGCAACCGCTATCGCAACCGGGCCATGGTGGACAGTTTCGAACCCGGTTCGACGGTTAAACCCTTCGTGGTGGCTGCGGCGCTGGATGGTGGCTATATAAAGCCCAACGTAATGATAGAAACCCATGGCGTCTATCATCTGGGCCGCAACGTGGTTAAAGACGTACATAACTATGGCACGATGGATTTAACGCACGTGCTGCAAAAATCCAGCAATATCGGGGTCACGCAAATCGCGATGACCATGCCGCCGGAATATTTTTGGGGCGTATACAGCAGACTGGGGTTCGGCACCTCCGCCGGCGTGGGTTTTCCGGGAGAAGCTAGTGGCTCCTTACTGGACTACCAAGGCTGGCACGAATTTGACCAGGCGATTTTATCGTTCGGTTACGGGGTTTCCACCTCGATTTTACAATTAGCCAGAGCCTATACCGCTTTGGCAGACGACGGCATCATTCATTCCGTCGCCTTATTAAAGCGCGATGAAGATCCCGACGCACAACGGATTTTTAAACCCGAGACGGCAAGAAAGGTCCGGGAAATGCTGGAACACGTCATCGGTAAGGAAGGCACGGCATACCAGGCCAGAGTCGAAGGTTACCGGGTAGCCGGTAAAACCGGTACGGTGAAAAAGGCTGGAGCAGGCGGTTACAGCGAAGACAAATATTTATCGGTGTTCGTAGGCATGGCCCCGGCCAGTAATCCGCGCTTCATTATTGCGATTGTGGTGGACGAGCCCACCACCGGCCAATATTACGGCGGCTTGGTAGCGGCACCGGCATTCTCGAAAGTGATGGCGGGTGCATTGCGCGTTTACGGCGTTGAGCCGGACGGCATGGACAACATGCATCTATTGTTGAGCAAACAATGAAACTGGCCGAATTGCTGGACGGACTGACAATAAATCCAGCGGATTTGGAGATTAGCGGCTTGTGCTTGGACAGTCGAAACATCCAAATCGGCGACGCGTTTATTGCGTTGAACGGGGCAGTCCAGCATGGGATTGCTCATGCAAAACAGGCAGTTGCCAACGGTGCAATAGCAGTAATATACGATCCAAGCGGCGCGGATATGCAGACGGTTAGCGCCTTGAAAATACCAAGCCTGGCAATTGCTGATTTGGCGCAAAAACTGGGCGAAATCGCCGCAAGATTTTACGGCAATCCATCGGAAATTTTGGATGTGATTGGTGTGACAGGCACCAATGGCAAGACCACCTGTAGCCAGTTAATCGCGCAGGCTTTGCCGGCTTGCGGCGTGATAGGCACCATGGGCTGGGGTGATGTTGGCAGCTTGCAGCCGACCGCAAACACCACGCCGGACGCGTTGGCCGTGCAGCAGATGCTGAGCGAATTTGTAAAACAGAATAAGCGTAACGCGACCATGGAAGTGTCCTCGCACGGATTGCATCAAGGCCGAGTTAACGGGGTGCGCTTCAAAGGCGCGGTCTTCACTAATTTGAGTCGCGACCATTTGGATTATCACGGCAGCATGGCGGAATACCTGCAAGCCAAACTGACGTTATTTAAAACGCCGGGCCTGCAATTCGCGGTGGTCAATCTGGACGATGCCAGCAGCGCCGAGGTATTGCAGAATCTGCCGGACTCAGTGCAGTGCTGGACCTACAGCACGAATGGAATGCGCGGGACTGCTAAGGAAGCCGTAAGCGCCGAACAGGTAAAACACAGCGCCACCGGCATCGAATTCGACGTGATATGGCGTGAGCAAAGACGCAGGGCAAAGACTTCGCTGGTCGGCAGCTTTAATCTTGATAACGTGCTAGCCGTGCTTTGCGTACTACTGGCAAGCGGCAGCGAATTCGACGCGGTGATCGCGCAATTGGCCAAATTAAACGCTATTGCCGGCCGCATGGAAAAATTCGGTGGCAACGGCAAACCCACGGTATTGGTGGACTATGCACATAGCCCGGACGCACTGGAAAAAGTGCTGAAAGCAGTGAAGGCCGCGAACCGACTGCGAGTCGTATTTGGCTGCGGCGGCGACCGCGACAAGGGCAAGCGCCCGGAAATGGGCCGGATTGCCGAAACCTGGGCGGATCAAGTCATCGTCACCGACGACAATCCGCGCAGCGAAGCACCTACAACGATTATTAAAGACATTTTGAGCGGCTGCCAAAGCCAAAAAATAACGGTAATTAACGATAGAGCCACGGCCATAAACACAGTGATACGACAAGCAGACCCAGAGGATTGCGTGGTGATAGCCGGCAAGGGCCACGAAAACTACCAAGAGATCAACGGTGTAAAACAGCCGTTCAGCGATCGACGCGTGGTCGAACAGGCACTAGCTGCGTGGAGCAAACCATGAAACTGCAACTTAGCGAGATTGCCCAAGCCGTCAACAGCAAGCTGATCGGCGAAGACAGAGAAATCCCTGCCGTCAGTATCGATACCCGCACCTTACAGCCCGGCGCGCTGTACATCGCAATAAACGGCAAGAATTTCGACGGTCACAGCTTTATCGATAAAGCCGAGCAAGCCGGCGCCGAAGCACTCCTGCTCGAACGAGCCGCACCATCCGCTTTACCGCAAATCATCGTCGCCGACACCCATCTGGCGTTGGCGGAACTGGCTGGATACTGGCGTAAAACCTTGCCAGTCAAAGTAGCCGGCGTCACCGGCAGCAACGGCAAAACCACCGTCAAGGAAATGATTGCGGCGATTTTCGCTACCCAAGGCCACACGCTTTCGACGCAAGGCAATCTGAACAACGACATCGGCGTACCGCTGACGCTGTTGAAGCTGGATGACTCTCATCGCTACGCAGTCATTGAAATGGGCGCCAACCACCCAGGCGAAATTGCCTATACCAGCCGCTACGCACAAGCCGACGTCAGCGTTATCACCAATATCGGCGCCGCCCACATCGAAGGTTTCGGCAGCATTGAAGGTGTTGCCAAAACCAAGGGCGAAATCATCGAAAGCCTGGGTAAAGACGGCGTAGCCGTATTAAATCGCGACGACGCTTTTTACGAATTCTTGCTGACTCTGGCGGGCAATCGCAAACACGTGTCCTTTGGTTTGAGCACCACCGCCGACGTCACGGCATTAAATATCGACACAGCCTTGGATTCCCAAGGCTTTGCCACCTGTTTCGAATTAAAAACCGCGACTGGCTCCTTACCCATTCGATTGCATCTGGCCGGCGTCCATAATGTAAAAAATGCGTTGGCCGCAGCAACGGTAGCCATGCAATTCGGCATAAGCCCGGCTGACATTAAACAAGGCTTGGAACAACTGCAGCCAGTCACTGGCCGTATGCAGCCTTTACTGGGCAGCAAGGGCAATATCGTCATCGACGACACCTATAACGCCAACCCCAGCTCGCTGAAAGCCGCGCTGGACGTGCTGACCGATTGCAGCGGCGAAGCGTGGCTGGCCTTGGGCGCCTTTGGCGAGCTCGGCCCGGATAGCCCAGCCATACACCGGGAAATGGGCGAATTAATCAAAGCAAAATCGGTGCAGCGTTTGTTCGCCACCGGCGCATTGGCAAAACACGCCGTTGAAGCCTTTGGCGACGGCGGCCAGTTTTTCGACGATCAGGAACAATTAATAGACACCCTGACAAAAGCCGTCACAGGGAAGGAAACCCTATTGGTTAAAGGCTCGCGCGCCCAGAAAATGGAAAACGTGGTGGCGGCGATGGTCAACAATTTCAGAGCAGCCTAATGTTACTTTTTCTCGCGGATTTTTTAACCAGTATCGACAGCGGCTTCCGGGTCCTACATTACCTGACCTTTCGCGCCATTTTGGGCGTACTCACTGCGCTGAGTATTTCCTTGCTGGTCGGCCCGGCCATGATCGAAAAACTGACGCGTAAAAAGATCGGTCAAAGCGTGCGCGACGACGGTCCGCAAAGCCATTTTTCCAAATCGGGCACGCCAACCATGGGCGGCGCGATGATTTTGTTCGCGGTTGCAATCAGCACCCTGCTCTGCGCCGATCTGAGCAATCGTTATATCTGGGTGGTGTTGTTAGTAACATTGACCCATGGCGTAATCGGCTTTGTCGACGACTATAAAAAAGTGCTGCTTGGCAATAGCGACGGATTATCCGCCCGCGCCAAATACTTCTGGCAATCGGTGGTGGCCCTGGGCGCCGCCTTATATTTGTACAACACCGCTCAAGTAGCGGCGGAAACCCAGTTCATCGTGCCGTTTTTCAAAAATATCACCCTGGATATAGGCTGGGGCTATGTGGTGCTGACCTATTTCGTTATCGTCGGCTCCAGCAATGCGGTCAATCTGACCGACGGACTGGACGGTCTGGCCATCATGCCCACCGTGATGATCGCCGCCGCATTGGCAATTTTTGCCTATTTATCCGGACACGTTAATTTCTCGCAATACCTGGCCATCCCGCATATCCCCAAAGCCGGCGAACTCGTAGTGTTTTGCGCGGCCCTGGTCGGTTCCGGCTTGGGCTTTTTGTGGTTTAACACCTATCCCGCCATGGTGTTCATGGGCGATGTCGGCGCACTGGCGCTGGGTGCTGCGCTGGGTATCGTCGCGGTACTGGTGAGACAAGAGATCGTACTGGTGATCATGGGCGGTATTTTCGTGATGGAAACCATCTCGGTGATTATCCAGGTCGCCTCGTTCAAAACCCGCAAAAAGCGGGTGTTTTTGATGGCACCGATTCACCATCATTACGAATTAAAAGGTTGGCCGGAGCCGCGTATCATCGTGCGTTTCTGGATTATCTCGGTCATCCTGGTGTTGATCGGTCTGGCCACTTTGAAGCTGAGATAAGTATGAACACTACCGCCCTGCTCAGTAATCTGGAAACCCATTTCAACTTAAATCCGGATAGCGCTCGCCTATTGATCGTCGGCCTGGGCGCTACCGGCTATTCGGCTGCGCAATTTTTGCAAAAGACCCCGATTAAATTCGCCGTGATCGATAGCCGCAAAAATCCGCCGCTGATCGATAATTTACGCGAACAAATGCCGGATGTGCCGGTGTTTTCCGGCGGTTTCGACCAGTCCGCTCTGGATGTCGCCACTCACTTACTGGTCAGCCCTGGCGTGTCCTTACACGAAGCGGCCATTCAAAAAGCCGTGCAAGCCGGTGTCACCGTGCTGAGCGACATCGACTTATTCGCTTGCGCCACGGACAAACCGGTTATCGCGATTACCGGTTCCAATGGTAAAAGCACCGTGACTACCATGCTGGGCGAGATGGCCAACGCCGCCGGGGTAAAAACCGCTATCGGCGGCAACCTCGGCACACCTGCACTGGACTTACTGCAACAAGACGCCGACCTCTATGTGTTGGAACTGTCCAGCTTCCAGTTGGAACGCACCACCGCTTTGAACGCAAAAGTCGCCACCATATTAAACGTCAGTCCGGACCACCTGGACCGCCACGATGGCATGGCCGGCTATGCGGCGGAAAAGCAGCGCGTGTTTCGCGGCGACGGGGTGATGATCTTAAATGCCGACGACGCCATGGTCATGGCCATGCGCGAACCCAACCGGCAAACATTAACTTTTTCCACGCAAACTCAAGCCGATTTTTATCTGAGGCGCGGCGAAACTGACACCATGATGCACGGCGAACAAGCCTTGATGGCGGCAGGTAAACTGCGCCTGGAAGGCACTCACAACATCGCCAACGCCTTGGCAGCCCTGGCCTTGGGTACCGCCGCAGGCTTAAGCATCACCAAAATGTGCGATGCGCTCAGAAAGTTCAAAGGCTTGCCGCACCGCATGCAAAAAGTCGCGGAAAAAGGCGGCATTAATTGGGTTAACGATTCCAAGGCCACCAACATCGGCGCGTGTATCGCCGCGCTAAAAGGCTACGAGCACAAAGTGATATTGATTGCCGGCGGCGAGACCAAGGGCGCCGACATGAGCGAACTAGTGCCGGCCGTCACCGAAAAAACCAAGGCCGTGGTACTGATAGGCAAAGATGCACCATTGATCGCGCAGGCATTAAACAATTGCGTGCCTATCCATTTTGCCGGGAACATGAAGGAAGCGGTAACAATAGCCGCAGACCTGGCCAGCGCAGGCGACAGCGTGTTGTTATCACCGGCCTGCGCCAGCTTGGACCAATTCCGTAGCTACGTTGATCGCGGTAATAAGTTCGCCGAAGCCGTGATGAGTCTGCCCTTATGTTAAAGCCGACCGCCAAGCCCCGCGCGCAAAACCGCTTGCACATCGACCCGGTGTTGATGTTGGCGTGCTTCAGCCTGCTGGGCATTGGTTTCATGCTGGTCACCTCGTCCTCTCTGCACTTGGGCGTAAAAATGGCCGACGACATTTCGCACTACCCGTTTAAACAGTTGATTCACATTGCTTTCGGCTTGGGCTTTTCCGCGATCATTTTGAACATTCCGATGCAAAGCTGGGAAAAAATGGGCCAAACCCTGTTTATCGCCGGCCTTGCCTTGCTGCTCGTGGTATTGATTCCCGGTGTCGGTATCAAGGTAAATGGCAGTATCCGCTGGCTATCGATTCTCGGCTTGCGGATTCAGGTGTCGGAAGTGGTGAAATTCATCTCGGTGATTTACATGGCCGGTTACGTCACCCGCCATTCGGACCATGTGCGCCGTTCGGCCTTCGGTTTGGTTAAACCTTTAATGCTGTTTTCGGTAGCTTGCGTGCTGCTGTTGCTAGAGCCCGACTTCGGCTCAGCCGTGGTAATTCTGATCATCGCGATGGGCATGATGTTTCTCGGCGGCGCCCGAATCTCTCAATTCATCATTTTATTGGCGTTGGTCGCGGGCTTGGCGGTGATGTTGGTCATCGTTTCACCCTACCGCTTGGCGCGGGTGACCAGCTTTATGGATCCGTGGGCCGACGCCAGGGATACCGGCTTTCAGCTGACTCAGGCCCTGATTTCGTTCGGTCGCGGCGAATTTTTCGGCGTTGGCTTGGGTAACGGCCTGCAAAAACTGTTTTATCTGCCGGAAGCGCATACGGACTTTTTATTCTCGGTCCTAGGTGAAGAACTGGGCTTACTGGGCGTATTGTTAATCATCGGTCTGTTCGCCGCCTTAGTCGTTCGCGCCTTTGCGATTGGCGAACAAGCCGAGCAAGCCGGTCTGAAATTTTCCGCGCTGGCGGCTTACGGCCTGGGTATCTGGTTTGGTTTCCAATCCTTCGTCAATATGGGCGTCAACATGGGCATGCTGCCCACCAAAGGCTTGACCCTGCCCTTGATGAGTTACGGCGGCGGCAGCATGATCGTGATGTGCGGCGCAATGGCCGTGTTGTTTCGGATTCACTACGAGGTGACCGAACACAATAAAAGCAACGTGAAGGGGAAACACGCATGAGCCGACGCATTGTCATCATGGCGGGCGGCACCGGCGGACATGTGTTTCCGGCACTGGCGGTTGCTCAGGAAATGCGCGCACGCGGCTGGCAAGTCAACTGGCTGGGCACCGAGAAAGGCCTGGAGAGCCGAGTGGTGCCTGCGAATGACATCGACATCGACTGGCTGGCCGTAGCGGGTATGCGCGGCAAAGGTTTACTCTCGAAACTGGGAGCCGGCTTTAAATTGATTCAGGCTTGCTTGCAGGCGCGGCGCATACTGAAGCAGCGCCAACCCAATGTAGTATTGGGCATGGGCGGCTTCGTAGCAGGACCCGGCGGCATAATGGCGAAATGGCTGGGCATCCCGCTGGTGATTCACGAACAAAACCGGATACCGGGCACTACCAACCGTTTACTGGTGAAACTAGCCGCCCGCAAAGTGTTGGAAGCGTTTCCAGACAGCTTCGGGAAAGCGGTGCAAGCTATCTGTACCGGCAATCCCTTACGAAACGCATTTATCGGCTTGCCGGAAAAATCCGAATGGCATCCGCAGGCCGGACGTAATTTACGCATTCTAGTCTTGGGCGGTAGCCAAGGTGCCAAAGTTTTGAACGACACCGTACCCGATGCCTTGGCGAATCTAGCCAATCTGGATGTAAAACACCAGACCGGCAGCGCCATGCAAGCTGAAGTGGCCGAGCGATACCGTACTTTGGGACTAAACGCCGAAGCATTGGCCTTCATCGAGGATATGGCCAGCGCCTACCAATGGGCCGATTTAATTATTTGCCGCGCCGGTGCGATGACGGTCAGCGAAGTGGCGGCTTGCGGTTTGCCAGCGATTTTCGTGCCCTTGCTGCACGCAATCGACGACCACCAAACCGCTAACGCCCAATATTTAACCGAAGCCGGCGCGGCGTTGTTGCTGCCCCAGCCCGAATTAAACGCGGAAAGTCTGCGTAAAACCATAGAACAAGCCATGACATCATTAAACTCCATGAGCCGGGCAGCCAAAGCCAAGGCCAGACTCGCCGCAACCCGGACCGTTGCCGACATTTGCGTTGCGGAGGCTGCGGCATGAACCGTCCCAACATCGACAACCAAGCCCTGGGCGACATCGACAAAATCCATTTTGTCGGGATCGGTGGCACCGGCATGAGCGGCATCGCCGAAGTGCTGTCCAACTTAGGCTACACCGTATCCGGCTCCGACATCAAAGGATCGGCGGTCACCGATCGTCTGCAAGCCATGGGCGTCAAGGTCTACTTCGGCCACCATGCCGACAACGTCATTGATGTCGATGTCGTCGTCACCTCCACCGCAGTCGACAGAACCAACCCGGAAATCGTCACCGCCTACGAAAACCGCATTCCGGTGATTCCGCGCGCGGAAATGCTGGCTGAATTGATGCGCTTTCGCTTCGGCATCGCGGTCGCCGGCACCCACGGCAAAACCACTACCACCAGCCTGACCACGATGATGCTGGCCGAAGGCGGACTGGATCCGACTTTTGTGATCGGTGGTCGTTTGAACAGTGCCGGTGCCAATGCCAAATTGGGCTTGGGTAAATACCTGGTGGCCGAAGCCGACGAGAGCGACGCGTCGTTTTTATACCTGCAACCGATGATGGCGATAGTGACCAATATCGATCAGGATCATATGGAAACCTACGGCGGCAGCTACAGCCGTTTGAAGGACACCTTCATCAAGTTTTTGCATCAATTACCTTTCTATGGACTGGCGGTTTTGTGCAGCGACGACCCAGGCGTCTGCGCAATTTTGCCGAACATCTCCAAACCGGTGAAAACTTATGGCGTCAATGAAGACGCGGATGTGCGCGCCATCGACATCAAACAAGACGGTTTGCGCACCCATTTCACGGTGTTGCGCTGGGGCGGACAGCCACCACTAAAAGTCACGCTGAATCTACCCGGCTGGCACAACATGCTGAACGCCTTAGCCGCCACCACCATAGCCACGGCACTGGGCGTGGACGATGCCGCCATTATCAAAAGCTTGGCCGAATTCAAAGGCGTCGGCAGACGTTTTCAAATCAATGGCGACGTGGATTTCAACGGCGGCAAACTGACGCTGGTCGACGATTACGGCCACCATCCGCGCGAACTGGCCGCCACACTGGAAGCCTTGCGCCAGGCATGGCCGACCCGCCGCAAGGTGGTGGTGTTTCAACCGCATCGTTATACCCGGACTCGCGACTTGTTCGAAGATTTCGTGGAAGTGCTGTCCAGCGTCGATGTGCTGATTTTGCTGGATGTTTATTCTGCCGGCGAAGCGCCGATTACCGGTGCCGACGGCAAAGCGCTGAGCCGCTCGATCCGAGTACGCGGCCAAGTTGATCCGGTATTCGTGCAAAACCGTGAAGACTTAGCCACCATCCTGGCGGGCATCGTCGAAGTCGACGACGTGGTGCTAACCATGGGCGCCGGGAACGTTGGCCAGATCGCCGCCGATTTGCCGCAACAATTGACTGAGGCCCTAAAGTGATGGCGCACAGAGGCACCTTATTAAACAACGAACCGCTGGCGAAATACACCAGCTGGCGCGTCGGCGGCCCCGCCCAGCACCTGTACATTCCGGAAAACAAGGCCGACCTGATCGAATTTATCGCCAGTCTGCCGACAGGCGAGCCTTTGTATTGGATGGGCTTGGGCAGCAATTTGCTGGTGCGCGACGGCGGCATTCGCGGCACGGTGATCAATACCCGCAATCGCCTGAAGGAAATGCGCCTGATCGATTCCGGACGCGTTTATGTGGAAGCAGGCGTGCCCTGTGCGCATGTCGCCCGCTTTTGCGCAGACCTGGGCCTGATCGGCGCCGAGTTCCTCGCCGGTATTCCCGGTACGATGGGCGGCGCGTTAAAAATGAATGCCGGCGCCTTTGGCGGCGAAACCTGGAGCATCGTCGACCAGGTAGAAATGATCAACCCGCGCGGCGAAGTGATCGAGCGCAACCATCACGAATTCGAAGTGGCCTATCGTTCGGTCAAAGGCCTTAACGAGGAATGGTTTTTATCCGCGCAATTGACATTGGTCAAGGGCAATAGCGAAGCCAGCCAACAACACATCAAAGCCTTGCTGGAAAAGCGCAACGCCTCGCAACCGACCAACAAACCGACTTGCGGCTCAGTATTCAAGAATCCGCCCGGCGATTACGCGGCGCGCTTGATCGAAGCCTGCGGCCTGAAAGGCTTTGTAATCGGCGGCGCAGTCGTGTCGGAAAAACACGCCAATTTTATCGAAAACCGCGGCGACGCCAGCTCCGAAGACATAGAAGCCTTGATCGAACATATTCAAACCCAAGTACAAACGCAATTCGGCATCAGTCTGCAAACCGAAGTCTGCCGGGTAGGTGAAAAAGCATGAAGCCCTTACGTATCAAAAATGCCGCCGATTTCGGCAAAGTTGCAGTCCTGCTGGGCGGCTCGGCCGCCGAACGGGAAATATCCTTGAATAGCGGCAACGCGGTCTATCAAGCCTTGAAAGCCCAGGGAGTCGATGCGGTAGCGATAGACGTGACCACTAGCCCGATAAACGCGCTGGCCGGCATCAAAGCCGATAGAGTGTTCAACGTAATCCATGGCCGGGGCGGCGAAGATGGCGTATTGCAAGCGGTTCTGCAAGTTTTGGGCTTGCCATACACCGGTTCCGGCGTGATGGCTTCGGCATTGAGCATGGACAAATTACGCACCAAGCTATGCTGGCAAGGTTTGGGTTTGAGCACGCCACTTTGGTTTGTGCTGAAAAACGCAGCCGATATTGATACCTGCATCGCCAAACTGGGTTTTCCGGTGATAGTCAAACCGGCGCAGGAAGGCTCCAGCATCGGCATGAGCAAAGCCACTAACCGCGACGAATTAGTCGCCGCGTTGCAATTGGCCCAGCAATACCAATGCGACGTCTATGCCGAGCAATGGGTGCAGGGCCAGGAATACACAGTCGGCGTGCTGGATGGCGAAGCGTTGCCGGCTATTAAATTGGAAACACCGAATACCTTTTACGACTTCGACGCCAAGTACCGGGCAAATACCACCAAATACCACTGTCCCTGCGGCTTGAACGCAGAGCGCGAACAACAATTACAGGCATTGGCCGTACAAGCCTGCCAAGCATTAGACGTGAAAGGCTGGGCCCGTGTGGATGTGTTTATCGACGCTAACGGCGAATCGCAACTGATCGAAGTCAATACCGTGCCGGGCATGACCGACCACAGCTTGGTGCCGATGGCGGCCAAGGCGGTGGGGATTAGTTTCGAGGAATTGGTCTGGCGAATTCTGGAAACCAGCATGGCGGGTCAAGGTGAGCCGGTTTAAATTCATCCTGTTATCCGCACTGCTGATGGGCGGTGGCTGGTGGACATGGCAACAATTCGGCGCCAGCGCGCTGAACAGTAAGCCCATCCACTATGTAAAGATTGAAGGCGCCTTCCAATACACCAGCAAAGACAGGCTGAAAGAAGTATTGGCGCCGCAAATGAAACGAGGCTATTACCAAGCCGACATGCAGGCTATCCACCAGGCAATTAAGGCGTTGCCCTTGGTGGATAAGGTGGATGTCAAACGGGTGTGGCCGGATGCGGTACATATAAAAATTACCGAGCAAAAGCCGGTGGTGCGCTGGGGCAAATCGGCTCTGTTGAACAAACAAGGCGATTTGCTGGTGCCGGACAATATCGACGAATTTAAGAATTTGCCCTTGATTACCGGCCCGGACGGCCAAGAAAAGAAACTGCTGGAAATCATGAAAGGCGTGTACATCGTATTGAAGGATAAATCGATGCAGCTCGCAGAGTTTCACGTCAACGAACGGCGGGCTTGGCGGATTAAGCTAGGCAGCGGCATGGAGATGCAATTGGGCAGAAAGGCGCCGCTGGAAAATATGCAGCGCTTTTTAAGAACCATGGATTTATTGGGTGAGGAACAACTGGCCATGATAGCGAGTGTGGATACCCGTTACCCGAACGGCTTTGCGGTGACCTGGAAACCGGATGTCACCAATATCGATTGGAAAGCAATCGTGGAAAAAAACAAGAACCTGATTTAAACGCTTACAAGAGCAAAAACAATGGCCAAAAAGACAGATCGAAATTTATTAGTGGGGCTGGATATAGGCACATCGAAAGTCGCAGCCATCGTCGGTGAATACCGGGGTGGCGACGAAATCGAAGTGATCGGTATCGGCACCGCACCGTCCAAGGGCCTGAAAAAAGGCATCGTGGTCAATCTGGAATCGACCGTACATTCGATCCAACGGGCGATCGAGGAAGCCGAGTTGATGGCGGGTTGCCAGATCAAATCGGTGTTTGCCGGTATCGCCGGCAGCCATATCAAAAGCCTGAATTCGCACGGCATCGTGGCGATAAAGGATAAGGAAGTCACGCAGCACGACATCGACCGGGTGATCGATTCGGCCCGGGCTGTGGCGATTCCGGCCGATCAAAAAATCCTGCACATCTTGCCGCAGGAGTTTGTGATCGACCAGCAGGAAGGCATCAAGGAACCAATAGGCATGTCCGGTATTCGTCTGGAAGCCAAGGTGCATATGGTCACCAGCAGCGTCAGCGCCGAGCAGAACATCGTCAAATGTATCCGCAAATGCGGATTGGATGTCGATGACATCGTTCTGGAACAACTGGCATCCTGCGCAGCGGTATTGACCGACGACGAGAAAGATCTGGGTGTTTGCCTGATCGACATCGGCGGCGGCACGACCGATATTGCGATTTTCTCGGAAGGCGCGATCAAGCACACGGCGGTGATTCCTATCGCCGGCGATCAGGTCACCAACGATATTGCCGTCGCGTTGCGGACGCCGACTAAAAATGCCGAAGAAATTAAACGCCAATATGCTTGCGCGTTGACACAATTGGCCGATCCGCAGCAAACCATCGCGGTACCCAGTATCGGCGACCGCGAGCCGCGCAAGATTTCCGCGCAAAACCTGGCGGAAATTGTCGAGCCGCGTTACGAAGAATTAATGTTGTTGGTGCAAGCAGAGTTAAGAAGAAGTGGGTATGAAGACTTAATTGCCGCCGGCATGGTGATCACCGGCGGTAGTTCGCAAGTAAGGGGATTGGTCGAGTTGGCGGAGGAAATATTCCATATGCCAGTTCGCATGGGTGTGCCGCTGCATGTCTCCGGTTTAACCGATGTGGCGGAAAACCCGATTTATTCGACCGCGGTGGGTTTGTTGCTTTACGGCAAGGATCATCACGGCCGAGCGCTAGGCATGAACGATGATAGCTCGGATTTATTGTCAAAAATCAAAAGCTGGTTTCAAGGAAATTTTTAATTATTTTGTCTGGAGGGTGTGAAAATGAAATATGAATTATTGGATAGTAGCGGCACCGCAGTTATCAAGGTCATCGGCGTAGGTGGCGGTGGCGGCAACGCGGTTAATCACATGGTGTCTGACGGTATCGACGGCGTGCAATTTATTTGCGCCAACACCGATGCCCAAGCCCTGCGGGAAATGAGCGTGGAATCCATCGTGCAACTGGGTGTAGAACTAACCAAAGGCCTGGGCGCGGGTACTCGCCCTGAAGTGGGCAGAGCGGCTGCGGAAGAAAATCGCGACCGCATTCGCGAAGTCATCGCCGGCGCCGACATGGTGTTTCTGACTGCCGGCATGGGCGGCGGTACCGGTACCGGTGCAATCGCTGTGTTTGCCGAAGTGGCTAAGGAGCTGGGCGTGTTGACAGTAGCCGTGGTATCCAAACCTTTCGATTTTGAAGGCTCCAAGAAAAAAGGCGTGGCCGATGCCGGCTTGCGCGAACTGGAAAAACTGGTCGACTCATTGATCATCATTCCTAACCAAAAATTGCTGCCGACTTTGGGTAACAATAAATCGTTGGTGGAAGCATTCAGCGCAGCTAACGATGTATTGCGCGACGCTGTGCAAGGTATTACCGAGCTGATTACTCACCCCGGCCTGATGAACGTCGACTTTGCCGACGTGAAAACCGTCATGTCCAACATGGGCAGCGCGATCATGGGTACCGGCGTAGCCAGCGGCGAAAACCGGGCTCGTTTGGCAGCAGAAAAAGCCATAGCCTGCCCATTGTTAGATGACAACAATCTGCAAGGTGCGCGCGGCATTCTGGTTAACGTCACCTCCAACGGCGACCTGGGCCTGAACGAGTTCGACGAAATCGGCAGCATCATGCATGCGTTCGCTTCCGAAGACGCCGACATGAAAATCGGTATGGCGGTCAACGCAGGAATGGGTAACGAAATCAAGGTTACTGTCGTCGCAACAGGCATGGGTGAAAAAGCCAAACAAGCCGCTTCGCCAATCAGTTTGGTTAAAAAAGTCGCGGCCGGCGAGATCAATTACGATCAATTGGACAAACCGACCATAGTGCGTCAGCAAAAACAGGAATCGGCTCGGGAATCTCGCTTCGGCGCGCAACCTAGAAACGATGTGGACCTGGATTATCTGGACGTACCAGCCTTCCTGAGACGCCAAGCAGACTAAGGTCGGCTTGCGGCAAGTCTATGAGGCAGCTGAGCCAAGTTCGGGGGGAGCTATCGCATAATCTGTGATAGACTCCCCGGCTTTGTTTTACCTATTTGTCGGCATTTCATGATTAAACAGCGTACCCTAAAAAACACCATCAGAGCCACCGGCGTCGGTCTACATACCGGCGACAAGGTCTATCTGACCCTGCACCCGTCCGAACCCGATACCGGCATCCGTTTTCGCCGGGTGGATTTGGAAACTCCGGTGATGATAGCCGCGCGCCCTGAAAATGTCGGCGAGACCAAGTTATCCACCACCTTGGTCCGTGATGGCGTCAAGGTTTCCACCGTCGAACATTTACTGTCGGCTTTAGCCGGTTTGGGCATAGACAACGCGATTGTCGACGTCAGCGCCGCCGAAGTACCTATTATGGATGGCAGTGCCGGACCGTTTGTGTTTCTGTTGCAATCGGCGGGCGTGGTCGAACAAGACGTGCCCAAACAATACATCCGTATCAAACGCGCCATACGCGTGGAAGATGGCGATAAATGGGCAGCCTTCGAGCCATTTGACGGCTTTAAAGTCACCTTTACTATCGATTTCGAACATCCGGCGTTTTCCGAGCATTTGAAAACCGCGGTGATGGACTTTTCCTCGACTACCTTTGTAAAAGAAGTCAGTCGAGCTCGCACCTTCGGTTTCATGAAGGACATCGAGTTTTTACGCGAGAACAACCTGGCGCTGGGCGGCAGCCTGGATAACGCCATTGTGGTCGACGACGATAAAGTCTTGAACGAAGACGGTCTGCGTTATGCCGACGAATTCGTGAAACACAAAATTCTCGACGCCATCGGTGACCTGTACTTGCTTGGCTACAGCCTGATCGGCGAATATCAGGGCTTCAAATCTGGTCACGCGCTGAACAACAAGTTGTTGCTAAGCCTATTGAACGACAAAGACGCCTGGGAAATGGTGACCTTCGATACCGCCGAAGAAGCCCCGATTTCTTTCATGCATTCCGCGCAAACATCATCACGTGCGACGGGCTAATCCCGCTCCACGTATAAATTTTTAGCTGTTCTGTGGCCGACCGACTTGATCGGCCACAATCGCAAACAAGTTCCTTAATCTTCCCGCAAGCGTTTCGCCAAAGTGGCGCCCAAACGCGTCAACGCCGCAGCCAACACATCCTGTTCATCCGCCTGCTTAAACTGCTGTGCAATCAAACCGACATTTTCCGCTGAGGGCAAGTGCGGTGTGCGTTTTGGCCGAAACGGCTCGCCTGTCGGCGGGACAATCCGAACTTGAAAGCGCACAATATAGGGATGCCCCGCACCATGCAATTTGTCTAAAATCGCTCGATTGAAAAACCGAATTTGCGATGCCCAGCTGGCCGAATCGCAGTACAAGAGTACCTGCAAACCGGACGCGACGCAGTACACGGCATGCTTGGCAATATCAGCCGGCAACGCCGTCCTGACAATGGCAAGCAAGGCTTGTTGCGCGGCAATTTTCGCCAAACACAAGTTCAGCTGCCTATTGTCAAAATCCAGAGCGGTCTTGAACACACCTTTGCGATAGGGAGTCATCGCAAAGGTGTGTGGTCGGCACCGATTTTTGAATACTCCAAAAGTAAGCCCTGCTGATCGTTTCTAAAAATCTGCCAGCCTTTTCCCAATAAGTGCTGCTCATCAACGGCTGACAATGGCAGGTTTTCAGGCTCCACACCGAATCTGCCCGGAAAGAATCCAACACGTATTGGTCTACTACCGGCTTGCTGCTTTATATCGTTTATGGCGTCGAGCACCGAAACATAGCCGTCGTTTGCGGACATGACCGCTCGCATCTCGCCGCCTTCAGCAGTTCCGGTAATGGCTTCAATCTGCCGCACGCGCGCACCACACTCAATACGAAACACATGTGCCCAATTCGATACCAAGTAGGTATCGGCCTGATTGCCGCACAAGTACGCTTTTCCGCTTGCAAAGGCGTGCGCCAACTTCGGATAGTCTTTGTCGCTGTTGCGAAAACTCTCCGAATATAGGGCATAGTTAACATGAAAAAAAACCAAACAGGCTGAAACCAGCAAACTGGCAGTCGTTAAGCCCTTAAAGACACCAGCCCTACCATGATTAGCCAACAGCACAAACAATCCAGCCAATAAATAGGGCGAATACTGCAGGGTATGGCGAAGATTAATCAATTCACCCCATTGATAGCGGGTTCTGGCGGCAACCACTACACAAGACCCCGTTACCAGATAAATCGTTGAGATGGCGAAGGCTTTTTTTCCGTCATTCGGCACGTTGGACCAGAGATATTTGTAAACAGTATAGACCGCGGCGATCAGCAACACTCCGAGGCCAAGCAAACCAGGCAGGGACCAGGCAACATAACGTGCACACTCACTACAAGCCGTTCCATCCTTCAGTAAGGCTTCAATATACGTGCGCAGATTCTCGACAAAACCTATCGTGCTTGGCCCCATCAAATAGGGATTTGGTGATCCAAACAGCACAAAATTTCTAAGCAACAGCGGCACTACAACCACGGCCATACCGAACATCGCCGCAAGAGTCTGTAGGACAACAGCACGCCGCTCCCGCGCCGCGCCGCTTAACCAGCAATAACCAAAATACAAAACAATCGTGGCCAGCAGTGCTAAATGCACATTTCTGATCGCATAGGCCACACCAGCGAGCAAACCGGCAAAGATAAAACCAACGATAGAGCGCGAATTAAGCGTCAAACCAATTGCCGCCGTCGCCAGCCATAAGCCGAATACATCGGTCAACCCCATTAGCGAATGCTTGAGCACCCCCGGCGATAACACAGCCAGTCCGGCCAATAGCAAGGCGTGGATCGTACCCAGGCTACGGCGAAAACTAAAAAATAATAACCAAGGCAGTGTTATCGCGGAAAAATGCGCCAAACCTACCGCAGCATCCTTCGCATCGATGCCAAAACTGGAAACGGCTGCCAGCACAACAGCAAAGCCGATTGGAAACAAACGATTCTCGACTTGATCCTGGTCACCCGGCACCAAGCCATACGGTGTATTCAGTAAGCTGCCGGAATCGAGAAAATTTCTGGCTTGCTCAATATAGCCGGCGCTGTCCGGCGAAAAAGGAAAACTCGGCGACCTGTAGTGCACATGCACCATTACCAGTAGCGAAATCGCCGACAGAATTAATAATTGATGTAAGCGCGCTCTAAATTTCCAAGTCATACGTGTTCGCTATCTCGTTAGACGATCAGGAGTTGGCCACCAGCCAAACGCCTTCGCAAATCAGCAGGATGCCCAATACCCGGAAGGCGGTGACTGTCTCGCCGAGCAGCATGCCGACCAGCACAGTCAGGGCGAAGCCCAAACCTACCAGAGGATAGGCCTTGCTAACATCCCAGGAAGCCAACACTTTCAGCCAAACCACCGCGCCAAAACCGTATAGGGCAAACCCGGCGAACACAAATTTGTTGGTCAACACAATCCAGGGCAGACGCGGCGTCAATGGTCCGGCCATGGCTTGTTTAACATCCAGGCTGGACATGCCGAGTTTCAACATAAACTGCGCGGCAACCGAAAGCACGATGCTAAAAATAGCAATCAGAAGAATTTGCATGGGTTATTCCAAATGTAAAAAATGAGCCGCAAGCACGGTCATCAGCATCAGCAGAATCGTTATCCGGCTGCCGTTGTCGCGAACCGCAAATACCAGCGGATCGTCATGCATTTCGCCGCGCGCAGTTTTTATCCACAAGCGTGCCAACCAATAAATCAAACCTATCGCCACAAACCATAATATTTGCGGATTCAGATAGCGGGCCTGGGTTTCCGCTGCGCTGATAAACAAGCCGAATACCACCACAGCACACAACGCCGAACTGACGCCCAACGGCCAAAGCACCGCCAAATCCGCCGTCCGGTAATCGCGACCGTGGGTAGTATCCCGTCCCTTCTGCTGTAACACTACTAATTCCGAACAGCGTTTTACCAAGGCCAGGCTAAAAAAGATAAACACCGAAAACGCCAATAGCCAGGAGCTGGTGTTAACGGAGGCCGCCACGGAACCAGCGATAATCCTGAGCGTATATAGCAGCGACAACACCATCACGTCGACCAGCACATACGTCTTAAGCCACCAAGTATAGGTGGTTGTTACCGTCAGGTAGAGCAACAACATTCCCAGGAAGGCCTGGGATACGTTAAACGCTAACACCAAGCCCAACGCTAACAAACCGAAAGCCGCCCCAAGGCCTTTCAGAATCGGCAATTCGGCGCTGGCAAACGGCCTGAATTTCTTGCGCGGGTGATTTCGATCACTGTCCAGATCCCACAAATCGTTACCCATGTAAGTCGCGGATGCCGCCAGCGAAAAGGCAAAAAAACCCAGAATTGCCGCACTTAGCTTGTCGAAATCCTGAAACGAAAAAGCCGTCAGCAAGGGCACAAATATCAACAGATTTTTCAACCATTGGTGCACCCGCAAAGCGCGCAGCCACAAACGAAGCTGATTAGCCTTGGCAGCGAATTCTTGTTCTACAGGCGTATTTTGTCTAACCGTCTTGGCAACCGCTTTTGAAGTATTAACCAGAATTGCGGCTTGCGCGGCTTGCCAGATCGGCAGATCGGCTTTGCTGTCGCCCGCATAAACAAAATTCGGTCCCACAGCCTGCCGGATGGCCTCCAGCTTATTCGCGCCTTTTAGGTTGATATCTTCATCGCTAGCCAACACTTGGTCAAACAAATTCAGATGCTGAGCTACCGCATCGGCAATATCGATATGCGCCGCGGTAGCCAATACCAGCCGCCGGCCTCGGCGCTTTTCCGCCCGCAGATATTCCAGTAAATCACTGCGATAGGGCAGGCTTTCTACCGTCAACGACGCCGCGTTTGCAACCCTAGCTTTAAAAGCGGCTCGCCCTTTTAACAACCAAATAGGCAATTTGAATATAGCCATCGGCTGCCGCTTACAGACCGTTATTACCGATTCCACCAACGTATCGGCAAGTGTCAGAGTGCCATCCAAATCCACGATCAAGGGGGCAAGCAATGTTTCCGTCATGTTATGTTTCTATAAGGTGATTGATGCAAGGCTGACAAATCGGCGATACCCGGACCCTCGAGCGCATTGTAATGTAACAGCAATTCCGTTAGCTATGTTTAACTGAGCTCGTAAACACACGCAAACCGATTCTTATCCAAACCAGCCCTCCCAAGATTTTAGCTGCATTTTCTCGTTGAGTCTGTCTGCCACCCTGTTACTATCAGCAAATCCAATAAAGCACCGGAAAATGCGTTTGAACTATCGGCAAAATATTCAAGCGGATTCTCCCAGCCAATGATGACAATATTGCGGAGGTTTTATGCCAAATTTACCGATCAAATTATTACTCGCGCTAGTTCTCGCCAACCAAAGCTTAACCCATGCCGCCGATCTCACTCGCGCCCAAGTGGAACAAATGCTGGCCAAAGCCGACAACCAGCATCCCGCCGACCTGCGCCGCAAAGATCTAACCGATCTGGACTTGTCCAATCTGGATTTTCGCAATGCCGATTTATGGGGTGCCGATCTAAGACGGTCCAATCTGAATAAAAGCAATCTCCAAGGCCTGACGCTGGATTTAACCGTGATGACCAATATCAAGCTCAACGCCGCCAATCTAGCCAACACCAGCATATTCGGCGTCAGCCTGATGCACGCCGACCTTAGCAACGCCGACATGAGTGGCAGCCGAGTGGTCGCCATCATGGACGGTGCCAATTTAAGCCACGCCAATCTCAGCGATGTGCAATGGGCGGCGGACATGAAGAATCAATCGATGGGCCTGATGCGTGCCAGCTTAAAAGGCGCCAATCTGACCGGCGCCAATCTTAGCAATGCCCAACTCGGTCGGGCCATGTTAAAACACGCCAAACTGAATAACGCCAATTTGCAAAATGCCGACCTGTATTCCGCCGAGATGGATGGTGCGAACCTGACCGGCGCGAATCTGACCAATGCCAATTTCTCGCAAGCCAAATTGCACGACGCGATTTTCAACGAGGCGGTGATCACCGGCACCCGCTTTGACGGCGCCCAAAACCTGCCCGATTCAGTAAAGCCTGACCCTTCCAAATAATCGAGACCACTTCATGCAAATCCCCAAGCAATTACTGCAACGCAAATCCGTTGAAGCTTTGACCGATGTCCAACATGGCTTAAAACAAACATTGACCGCCAGGGATTTAACCATCCTCGGCATAGGCGCGGTGATCGGTGCCGGCATCTTTGTATTGACCGGTATCGCTGCGGCCAAATACGCCGGCCCGGCCATCGTCGTGTCGTTCATTCTGGCCGGCATAGCCTGCGGCTTGGCAGCCATGTGTTACAGCGAATTGGCAGCGATGATTCCGGTGTCCGGCAGCGCTTACAGTTACGCCTACGCCACGATGGGCGAGTTGATGGCCTGGATCATCGGCTGGGATTTGATACTGGAATACGCTCTGGCTAGCAGCACGGTGGCGATAGGCTGGGCCGGTTATCTCACCAGTTTTCTGGATAACTTTGGCATACATTTACCGACCTATCTCACCACCGCCTACCTAGCTAATCCCGAGGCAGGATTCATCAATTTACCGGCCGTGACCATCATTTTATTGCTGACCGGCTTGCTGGTTGTCGGCATCCGTCAGTCGGCGATCTTCAATTTCGTGATGGTGCTGATCAAACTGACGGTGATAGTGGTGTTCATCATCGCCGGCTCCGGGCATATCCAAACCGAAAACTGGGCTAACTTCACCCCCTTTGGTTTCGGCGGCGTATTAACCGGTGCTGGCGTAATTTTCTTTGCGTACATCGGCTTCGATGCCGTGTCGACGGCAGCCCAAGAAGCCATCAACCCGCAACGTGACGTCCCCATCGGCATCATTGCCTCGCTGGCGGTCTGCACATTGCTTTACATTCTGGTGGCTGGCGTGCTGACCGGCATCATTCCTTACACCGAACTCAACGTCCCCGCGCCGATTGCACTGGCAGTAGATCATGTAGGCATGAGTTGGCTATCGCCCATCATAAAAATCGCCGCCATCGCCGGCTTGACCTCGGTGATGCTGGTGCTGCTGATGGGTCAAAGCCGCATATTCTTCTCGATGGCCAAAGACCAACTGCTGCCGCCGCTGTTTGCAAAAGTCCACCCCAAATTTCAAACCCCGCATTTATCCACCATTCTGGTCGGTGTAGCCGTATCGTTACTGGCCGGCTTCATGCCCATTGAGAAACTCGGCGAGCTAGTCAGCATCGGCACCTTATTTGCGTTTGTGTTGGTGTGCGGTGGCGTCTGGATTTTGCGGAACAGCCACCCGGAAATGCAGCGCCATTTCAAATGCCCGGCCGTACCTTATGTGCCCATCGCCGGGATTTTGGTGTGTTTGAGCTTAATGGTGGGTTTGCCGGCGGATACCTGGGTTAGGTTGTTTGTTTGGCTGCTGATCGGGTTTTTGATTTATTTTGGCTATGGGGTAAAACATAGTCACTTAAGGTCTTCTTGATACTAAGTAGCTTTCACGGCGTCACTTTGGCAGCGGATGCGATTTTCTCAGCACTTCAGAGCAGCGTGGCGTTTGACCAAATTGTATATTGGAATTGGCCGGTCTATGGGAAGCAGAAAGCCAGCTTCGAATGGGTTGAAGGCTTTCACTTTGATCGAATTGATCTCGGTGATTGCTATCGTGGGGATCTTGACGGCGACTGCGTTACCCCGTTTTGCCGGCCTCGGACGAGACGCCCACATAGCGTCTTTGAAGTCTATGGAAGCGGCATTCCGGACTGCCGCGACATTATTGCATAGCGCATGTCTGATCAAACCCTCCTGCGCATCGCCATCGGGCTTTTTCTATTTGCCTTACGACGGCCGGACATTGCTGATCACAAATACATATCCATAGGCTGGCGATGTGATTGGCGGCGACCAGATCGATACGATAATTATCTGTAGCAGTTTTGACGCAATCCTCGCGAATAATTTAACCACACGCTTTGATTTAAAGACCGCACTCAACCCCTCGACGTGTTCGATATCCTATAAACAAGCAGCCAAGCTAGGCGACGAACCGACGATCATCGTCACCAACACTGGTTGCTAAGCTTTAATAGACTATCTTCGATGCCGCAGCCTTCAAAAGCACCTAAGACATGAATGTGATAGGTCATGGATTTGGCTCAAAATACACGTTAACTTTTTGCCAGGTGTTATCTGACATAATGTAGTTTTTGTCCCAACATTTCGGCAGTTACTAGCACGACCCCGCCTTCGCTTACATAAAATCTACGTTTATCTTCATCAAGATTCTCGCCAATCACCGTGCCTGCCGGCATTTCACAGCCTTTCTCGACGATGGCTTTGGTAATACGGCAATTTTGACCTATGCGTACTTGCGGTAACAGGATGCTGTCTTTGACAAGCGATGATTCGTTCACCGTTACGTTGGAGAACACCATGGAGTGCTTGATGGTCGCTCCAGAAATAATCGAGCCGCCCGCGATCATCGAATCGACGGCCAGACCACGCCGGTCGTTATCGTCGAAGACAAATTTGGCCGGTGGCGTTTGTTCCTGATAAGTCCATATCGGCCAAGCACTATCGTACAAATTCAAATCCGGTTCGACACCGATTAATTCGAGATTGGATGCCCAATAGGCATCTATTGTCCCCACATCGCGCCAATAACTTTGTTGGCCACTTTGTAAATCCAAGAAGGGATAGGCATTAACGATATGATCGTCGATGACGGCCGGAATAATATCTTTGCCAAAATCGTTAGTGGAGTTTTCTATTTGAGAATCTTTAATTAATTGCTGCCATAAAAATTCGGCATTAAAGATATAAATACCCATCGACGCCAATGCAGTATCGGTTCTACCCGGCATCACGGGCGGATTGGCAGGTTTTTCGACAAACGCTCTGACGCG
Source organism: Methylomonas albis (assembly GCF_014850955.1). NCBI lineage: Bacteria > Pseudomonadati > Pseudomonadota > Gammaproteobacteria > Methylococcales > Methylococcaceae > Methylomonas > Methylomonas albis. The sequence continues at coordinate 210,073 of NZ_JACXSS010000001.1, read as the reverse complement.
GCGATTTGCGTCTACATCCATTACCCCAAAAGCAGACGCGTCTTTTAATGATACTTCCAGACAGCCTATCGTTAAGTCGGCGTTTTTTTCGACGTGATCGATTAACATGGCCGCGTAATCCATTTTATAAATATGATCGCCAGCCAGAATTAAAATATGCTCGGGTTGGCGAGCTCTTAGAATATCGATATTCTGCAATACAGCATCGGCTGTACCTTTATACCAGGAGCTCTCGTCTATACGCTGCTGCGCCGGCATTATATCGACGTATTCACCAAATTCGCCGCGCATGAATCCCCAACCTTTTTGGATGTGGCGAATCAGTGAATCGGCCTTGTATTGCGTCATCACGCCGATTTTACGGATACCGGAATTCACGCAATTCGATAACGGAAAATCGATAATACGAAACTTGCCACCAAAAGGCACGGCGGGTTTGGCTCGCCAATCCGTCATATTCATTAACCGCGAGCCGCGTCCGCCGGCAAGAATTAAAGCAATAGTATTTTTAGTTAATTGATGGATATTGTGTGTGGGTGTGGGCGCTGACATTGCTATATCTTCAGAAAAATAAACTGTTGATCGAATATGTTATATAGGGTGTATCAAGATTTTTAAACCTAAAGATTACCGGCGAAAACTCAAAACACACGCATTTTTTCAAGCGAGGCAAATACGCTTGGGTCGCTAATATCCGGAGTGATATGTAATTCGATAATGCTTACCGCAGGTAAATCGACAATATGTTGTTCCGATTCCGCTGTGCAACCTTGTGGATTGAAATTCCACTGCTGACGGACGATTTCGACAAACGACTGCCCGTTATCCTGAGACATACGAATGATGTATTCTTGCGTTCTGACGATAGAGGATTCTAGAAAATCCAGTTGAATACATTTAACGGGCTGCGCCTGCTTAAACAGTAGTCGAATGGTTTGCTTTCCCGGCACTCCCGCTCGCCAACCTCGGTTAAAGCCTGGCAATAAAGCGGCTTCGATAGGGTGCTCCACATCCTCCGAAGAGACTTCAACGTCTGCAAGCTCCTCCAGACTCAGGTGCTGCGTCATTAAAGATGCTGCGTCGATCCGACTGTCCCCGATAATTCGTTTTTGCATGGTTTACCTGGCGTATGACTGCATTAAACAATCGAAATAATTTGAACTCGGCTTTGTTTGTCGTAATTAATTTGAAACACGGGTTGAGAGTTTTTTATTTGATCTGCAAGGGCCTCAGGCGCGGCATTGAGCTATTAAGACTTAAAAATTTCGGCATGGCTAGGCCTCTTTGAGAACAAAGTATTGTTACGAAGAATCGCAGCCGAAAAATATGGGCGCGTCCTTGCGCCCTAAGTCGAGGGGAGGATTAACCCTTTAAAAAGCTGGCCATGATGCCTGCTGGGTCAATACCTTGATGCGGGAATTGCTCCCATAGCCCACCGCAACCTTCTTTGTATGTACCGAGATGGGAGTATTTGGGCGCGTAACCGCGCTCCAATAGCCAAGAGCCCATGCGACTACCCAAGCCGGTTTTCCGATTGAAGGCTTCCACCACCATCACTTTTGGAGACTTGCCGATTTTAGCCAGCATGTCTTCATCGATGACATTCAGCGTTGGTTTGTTGATCAAACCGACATCAACACCTTGTTGTTTCAAGCGCTCGACAGCATCCAAGGAACGATATAGTGCTTCACCGAAGCTGACGATATAACCAGCGGTGCCTTCACGGATCACTTCGTCTTTACCGGAGACGAATTTGTAATCGCCGCCAAAAAACTCATTGCCGTTGCTATCCAGAATGGTTGGTACTTTGGAACGCGTTGAAAACACAAAACGCAAACCTGGGTTGAAGAAGACGGTTTCCAAACAAGCCTTCATTTGCAACGGATCGGCCGGGAAATACAGATTAGTGTCATAAGCATCGCTCAAGCCATTGTCGGCAAACATATTGTTCAAACCGAAGTGACAGGTGTTGTCGGCCATATCATCAATCCCGGAGTGGGAAAAATGGCTGAGCACGTTGGATTTGTTCAAGCGAGCCATGGTAATTTCTGACATCAGCATCTCTAAGAAGGCGCTGAAAGTACCGAAAATGCCCTGTTTGCCTGCTTCCATACCAAAACCTGCAGCAGCGGAGAAGTTGCCGCGCTCCATAATCCCTGAGGAGATAAACACTTCCGGGAAGGCTTTATGAATTTTGAACAGACCACAAGAGCCTTCCAGATCGCTATCGACTACGCGGACTTTTTCAACGCGTTCAGCTTCGCTCAGGCGACCAAGTATGTCGACACAGGCATCACCGAACACGTTGCGATTGGCATCCCAATTATCACTGGAACCCAGGAAAACGGCATCATTTTTAGGCGCTTTGACTTCTCTTAAATGATCAGCGGCAGCTTGTTGTCCATGTGATTCCAGGTATTCCAGAGCGACTTTAACGGAAACCACATCGTGACCATGGGTTGAACCTTCCAGACCGACGATACCAGGACACATTGGACGATGATTGATCACTGCAACCGGTCCAGGAGTATTAATGGCTGTGATAATGCGTTTATACAGATCATCCAAGTCTTCACCATCACCTTCCAAAACGGTGACGCCTTGGCCTGCCAGGGTTGCTGCGGTACTGCAGCCTTTCAGATAATGGGACGGGTGACCGGCAATGGTGACGTCGTTGTCATCGATAATCAGCTTCACATTCAGGTTTTGCGCTACCGCAAGACGAGCCGCTTCGGCATCGTTACCTTCCTGCTGCGAACCATCGGAACCCAGACAGAATACGGTTTTACCGGGATTGGCAATGGCTACGCCGTTGACATAAGGCCACATGTGACCCAACCGGCCGGAGCTGAATTTTACGCCTGGCGTAAAGCCTAACTCGGGATGGCCAGGCAAATGAGAATGTGCGGCGCGGTATTGCATCAGACGTTCTGCCGGCAAATCGCCGTTTAAAGTCGACATCAGGTACTGAGTCGCGACCCGGTGCCCGGCTTCGTCAAAAAATATTGGTACGAACCCATCCGCTGAACCACGGAATAAGGCATCCATGATCATCACTTCGGGCACCGTATCGTATGGTCCGCCTGTATGGCCGCCTACGCCACGCGCTGCGCCGGTGGCCGTGAAAAACACGATGGCATCGCGGCAAAGCTGGATATTGGCTTTTAGACTGACACGTTCTTCGGCGGTTAAAGTTGAATTATTTGGATTTAAAGCAATGCGCTGATAAGCGCCAAGATCGATTGGAAATTTGGACATAACTAAATCTCATGGTGAGGACATTATTTTTATAGACGCGCATTAGTTGTTGCGCTGTCATTTTTTACGCGGCACAAAGCAAAAAATAATACTTAGCTCTATTAAATATCCGTTGCTAATTAACTACAGTAATGCAGCTTTTTTTACAAAATCCGTTGCTATTTGTAGTCTTATATTTATTTTTTTATGCCGTTGTATCGAACCTTACACCCATTAAAACGGGCTTTGCAAGACTTATTAAATACGCATAATTTTGTATATAAATTGAAACGGATGGCCTTGATGGGCAAGCTCGAAGCAGCAGAATACGTTCCATGGAAAATCAATTAGTTATTCAACTTTTTCCTTCTGGCAGGGAAATATTCACCGCTAAAAAAATATTTTATTCTTCACAGCACGGCCGAACAAGCTGGGGATTTTTGCTTAAACCGGTGTGCTCAATCGTGCTACGAGGGCTGCTCTCATCAACTCAATTAGCCAATCTGAGCAAATACCGACCACGCTCGCTAACATGAATACAGACAATCTCAAAATAACAGCAATGGCCAACAGCTTGTTCAAGTTGCTTGAACTTGAAGCGGCAACACCTGATAAAACGAGCGATGCCGACAGCCTTGAAATCCACCCTATCTAGGTGACGTCAAAGCGCGAAGGCCACGCCCAAATTGTCCATCCAATACTAATTTCTCAGCAAACGAGCAGAGGCAGTTTAAATCGCGACGTTTTCGTGCAATTGCAGTATATGTTGGAAACGGTGTGCTTGGCGCGAAGCAAGGTCCGCAAGTAAGACTGGGCACCGTAGTTGTTTTCTCTGAAACGTGAGCTATGTTTTAAGTTACCTAAAGTAAAACCGCTGGGTGACGCTATATAAGTAGCTTCGATAGTTGATTAAATCGACTTACCGACGAGAGCGGCGGTTCGCTATCTTGATTTTCATGAATCCCGCCCCCGTCGCAACGTGTAAATTTATTAGGCAGTGCTTCCCTAAACGACAGCGAGTGCAAGCCAAGCAAACGTGAAGTTTCGAAGCGCTGCTGCAAATGGCCTTGGGATACGCCCAGTACAGTTAAAGTGTCTTTATGATATTGATTATTAAAAATATCCCGTCGATTACTCAAGAAAGCGAGTTGGGAGACTTCGTTGCTCCTGCGCTTAAATTTTGTCTATTATTGCCCTTCAGGCTGGGCAATATTCTAAAAACCGACATCTTTTGTCTTAAAAATATCAAGACCAACGTACTGTCGTTCCATGGCCGTATTTTTATTGACGATGAAAAAGCCGGAAAGCGCGTTATCGAAAGGCTGCATGGCAAGCGCTTCAAAAACAAAATCGTCGAAGTTAGAGAATATTTTATTCGTTCGGACAAAAACGACAGACGCTTAACTCAAAAACCGGTATCGACAGACATACTTGAAAAGCGTAAAGGGGAGCGCCGTTGCAATATTAAGCATGCTGGAGAGGCCGCCGCTTACACGAATGTATTTGATACCGAAAATATCTATCAAATTAGCCGCAGGTTACGGAATGACTTTTATGATGGCCAATAAAGCTTGAGCATGCGGTCCCTATATTTCACCCCGCACGTGTAAAAATCGCGGCGGCTCTGCGCTAGGGTTCAAATAATGCCGGTTTGCTCAACTCTCTCCCCTTCAATCTTTCCCTCAAACCGATGCGCTATCCCTTGCATCACCAAAATCAACACCACGCCTGCCAAAATAAAGCCAATCTGCTGCAACGAAGTTTTGATGTCGGTCTTCTGATGTAACGATGGGATCAAGTCGGCAACTGCAATGTAGATAAAACTGGAAGCGGCCAGAGTTAAAAAGTAGGGCAGGATGTGATGCAGGTCGCCCAAGCTGAAATACGCCAACACACCCCCAACTACCGTGCTCAAACTGGAAAGAATGTTGTAGAACAAGGCTTCACCGCGCTTGTAACCGCTATGCAGTAGGATGGCGAAATCACCGACTTCTTGTGGAATTTCGTGCGCAGCCACCGCCAAGCTGGTGACGATACCCAATTGCACGTCAGTCAAAAACGCCGCGCCGATCAGCACACCATCGACAAAGTTATGGATACTGTCGCCCAAAATGATGAACATGCCGGCCGGCCGGTGGCCGACTGGCTGCACTGGATGGTTATGACCGTGATTATGCTGATGGTCGTCATGCGACTCTTCGCCGTGAGCTTCGCAAGCGTGGGAATGGCAATGCCGCCAGACCAGCAGTTTTTCCAATACAAAAAACAGCAGAATACCGGCCAGAATCGTCGCCGAGAGGGCAGACATATCTTCGACAGGTACTTCTTCGAACGCATGCGGGATCAAGCCGCAAAACGCGCCCGTCAATAAAGCGCCTATCGCGAAGCTGATGCCATGCGGCAGAACGTGTTTTTGTTGGTGCTCGGGTAACAGTAAAAACACGGCGGCAGCCAGCACGCTCAGCACCCCGCCCAACGCAGTAAACAGGATAATCGACAATAATACGGTCAAATTAGTCTCTCCAGATCAGACTGGCCATGCGGCCAGTGGTCGCGCCGTCGCGGCGGTACGAGTAAAAGCGTTGTGGGTCGGCAACGGTACACAAGCCGCCTCCATAGACTTGTTCGACGCCCAGTTCAGCCAGCTTAATTCGTGCCAGCCGATAAATATCGGCCAGCCATTTACCTGGCTGCCCAGCACGAAACGCCACGGCGGCAATCGGGTTGTCCTTAATAAAAGCCTCCCTCACTTCGTCGCCAACTTCGAAATTGTCCGGCCCTATCGCCGGCCCCAGCCAGACGTGCACATCTTGGCAGCTCATTGCATACAGGGTTTCGGCGATGATGCCGGCCTGCAAGCCACGCCAGCCGGCGTGAGCGGCGGCAACTACTTCGCCGTTGTCGCCACAGAACAGCAGCGGCAAACAGTCGGCAGTCAGCACCGCGCAAACCGTGCCGGGCTGATCGGCGAAGCTGGCGTCGGCCTCTTCCAGACTTTCGGTTTCATCGGCATTCACTACCCGCACCCCATGCACTTGCTGTAGCCAGATCGGTTCGGACGGCAGTTGCAGCATGTCTTTGATGATGTAGCGGTTAGTTTTAACGTGCTGTGGGTCGTCGTTGACGTGGCTGGCCGGGTTCAAACTGGCGTAAGCGCCGGCGCTGACGCCGCCGGTACGCAGGGTAACGGCGGCATGTACATGCGCCGGTAGCGGCCAATCAGGCTTGATCCAATTCATTTTCGCCCAGTAGTTTTAATAGGTTTTGCATATCCTCGGGGATGGTTTGCTCCCATTCGCAATACTCACCGGTTTCCGGATGCTTCAGACCCAGTTTGGCCGCATGCAGGGCCTGACGTTTGAAATTACGGAAGGCTTCGGCCAACGCCGGGTTGCAATCTGCTGGCATTTGGAAGCGGCCGCCGTAAACTTGATCGCCAACCAGCGGATAATTGATGTGGGTCATATGCACTCTAATTTGATGGGTGCGGCCGGTTTCCAGCTTGACCCGAATCAGAGTGTGGCGTTTGAAGCGTTGTTCGAGGCGGTAGTGGGTAATCGCTTCCTTACCATCGCGGCGCACCGCGTTGCGTTTACGGTCCACCGGATGGCGGCCTATTGGCTCGTCGACGGTGCCGCCGGCGGTCATCCAACCCTTTACCAGAGCCAAATACTCGCGATGGATACTGCGCTCCTGGAGTTGTTCGACCAGACTGTTATGCGCCTGCAAAGTTTTGGCCACCATCAACAAGCCGCTGGTGTCCTTATCGATGCGATGCACGATGCCGGCGCGCGGCAGGGTATCCAGGCTGGGGGCGTGATTGAGCAAGGCATTCACCAGCGTGCCGTCCCAGTTGCCTACTGCCGGATGCACTACCAAGCCGGCTGGTTTGTTGACGATTAATAAGGAATCGTCTTCGTAAATGATGTCCAGAGGGATTTCTTGCGGTGCGTATTCGATGACGCGCTCGGCTTCGGCATCCAGCTCGATTTCCTCGCCGCCATCCAGTTTTTCGCGGCCCTTCATGATTTCGCCGTCCACCAATACCCGGCCGGCTTTGATCCAGGTTTGCAGCTTGCTGCGTGAATAATCGGGGAACACTTCGGCCAGACATTGGTCCAGTCGCATACCCGCCAGTTCCTCTGGAACCCTTGCCGTCAATATCGTCATAGTCGTTTTTAAGTTATACTCGCGGTCAGAACGCCGCCAAAAGCTGCAAAAAACCCGCAATATTACAACGTGTTGATAAACGTATGCGATTAGTTTTAGTAAAAACCGTTTTTATCGCCAGTCTGGCTTGGATGCTGCAAGGCTGCGAAACCCTGGAAGCCTTCATGAGCAAGGATTCTTCCGCCAGTAAGGAGGAAGAATACGCCGGCTGGGATGACAAGATGTTTCATGAAAAAGCCAAGGAAGCGCTGGATAATAAAAACTACCAAAAAGCCGTTACCCTCTACGAAGCGTTGGAATCTCGGTATCCGTTTGGCGATTACGCTGCCCAAGCGCAATTGAACGTTGCTTTCGCTTATTACAAAAACGACGATCCGGAAGCAGCGTTGGCTGCCGCCGACCGTTTCATCAAAATTCACCCGCGTAACCCTAGCGTCGATTACGCCTATTATTTGAAAGGCCTGATCAATTACAACCGCGGCATCGGCTTTATCGACCGCTTCTTGCCCACCGACTCTTCGCAACGCGATCCCGGTCCGGCCAAAGACTCATACGATAATTTCCAGGAATTGATCCGCCGCTACCCCAACAGCCAATATGTCGCCGACGCCAAACTGCGGATGATCGCGTTGCGCAACAATATGGCGATGTACGAAGTCCATGTCGCCGACTTTTACATGCGCCGTAAAGCCTATGTCGCCGCTGTTAACCGCGCCAATTACATCATTAAAGAATACCAACGCACGCCGGCGGTACCGTTTGCGCTGCAAATCATGCAGGACGGTTATCGGCAGTTGGGTATGGACGAATTGGCCGCTGATGCCGAACGGATTTACACTTTGAATTACCCGGCCGGCGCGCCGCAAGCCAACTACAAAGACGAAGGCGCCATCCAAAAAGTCTGGGACGCCATGGGCCTGGATAAATAAGGCTTGCGCCGTTTGACTTTTTTGCGGCCTGCTTGCTTAGGCTGGCTGCTGTTAAATATTGGCGCTGTTCACGCAGCTGAACCGGCGCCGCTGTTTCAAAACCGCTTTTTCACGCTGTCGCAGAACACGGAGCTGGTCTGCGCAACCAGCCAGCAAAACTTTACCCCCACCGCCGCACTAGCCGACATCATCCGTTTTTACGAAGTGGGCCATCCGGACTTGCGCAAACAAGCGGTGGCGGTGCTGACCGATCATAAAAACCAGGATTATCTCGACGACTTAGCCGATTACCGCGAGTCCTGCGCCGACAATATCGCCGGCGAACTCTGTGTACTTGAAAAGTATTGGGATGACCGTGAGGCCGCCTGGCGGGCGCTGGCCTTGTTCTATGACACCAAAACCGTCATCAAACACAGCGAGGATTACCGCTACGAAGTAAAGCGCTTCAACGCCGATCATCTGCGCCTGTTCGAAAAAGCCATCCGCAAAATCCCGGCTTTTTTAAGGCAAAGCATCAGCAAAGCCAAGCCGGTAGATAATCTGGAACAGGAAATTGCCGACAAGCCGACTGTGATGCAAGAGCTGATTCGCGACGCATTTCAGGAAGATTACAAAAACAGCATCTGGCAAGATCATACTCATCCGTTGACGCTGGTGCCGGGCATCGGTTTTCGCTCGCAGACCGTCGCCCAAGTATTCAGCGGCCAAAACCTGATTGTGTTTACCGTCAAAGCCTTCGACAAAGGCAAGGAAGGCGGCACTTATCGCGACATCGGCGTGCAATATCTGGTGGATTTTAGGCTGCCTATCGTCGTCCACGAGATCGCCCATACCATCGATAACTTCCATTTCTGGAACGGTCAGGACGATCTGTATTTTTTTTATAAATACCACAAGATTTCCAACGACGCAGACATCATGAAAATCATCGCCGAGGCCAAGTTGGCGCTGTGGCCGTCGAAATGGTTTGAGGCCTTCGAATATCTGGGCGAAGTTAACGAAGGCCGTTACGACGGCACCAGCCAGGAAAAGCTGGCCGAGTTGGTGGCCCAATACATCTTGATCCCGGAGCGCCTGCAGCACAGCGCGCCGGCGGCTTACCAGTGGTTGCGCGAAGACATTTTTCGCGGCATCGAATATCAAGGTTACGACCGCTGCGCCGCACCTTTGACCAGACCACTAAGCTGGTGGCAGTACGCCACCGGCAAGATGCTGGGCCAATAAAACTTTGTGCTATGCTGACCGCGAATTTTAACGTCGATAAACCGCTGTCTAGCCATGAAAAAACCGCAAACCTTATCACTGCAAGAGCAACTGCTTAAATCCGGCTTGAGCAACGATGCCAAGCTGAAACAAGTCAAAGCCGAGAAACGCAAACAAACCAAGTTGGAACGCAATACCGGCGTCGAGATCATCGACGAGATCAAACTCAGCGCCGAGCAACTGCGCCAACAACAAGTGGAACGCGACCGCGAATTGAATCGGCAACACAAATTGGCCGAGGAACAGAAAGCCCTGGTCGCACAGATCAAACAAATCGTCGAAATGAACCGTATCGCCCAGGATCCTAACGGCGTGGCTTATAACTTCACCGATGACAACAAGGTCAAAACCTTATACGTGGCGGAAAAAGTACGGGTGGCATTAATCAATGGCCGGGCTGGTATCGCCAAAGTAGATAGTCATTACCAAATCGTACCGGCAGAAGTCGCCCGAAAAGTACATGAGCGGGACGCCGCCGTTATAGTGGTGTTGAATGAAGCCACCCAGGATGTGGCGGCCGCCGACGATCCGTATGCGGCGTTTCAAATTCCGGATGATTTGATGTGGTGAAAACCGTTGGCTGAGCGGAGCCGGCGCGCGCTTCGACTCCACTCAGCGAATGTGTTATAGACTCTCGATCGGCTTAAACCTTCCGAAAAATCAAATCCCAAACCCCGTGACCCAAGCCCAAACCGCGGTTTTCAAACTTGGTTAAGGGCCGATAAGTTGGACGCTCGCAGAAGTCGTTGCTGAGGCTGCTGTTTTGCAAACCGGCGCCAGCCGACAATATTCCCAACATATCGTGGGCGTAATGTTCCCAATCGGTAGCCGCATGGAAGTAGCCGCCGGTCTGCAGTTTCTTGTTCAGCAATTCCACGAAACTGGGGCGAACGATACGGCGCTTGTGGTGACGACGCTTTTGCCAGGGATCGGGGAAAAACAGATGCACGCCGGCCAGACTGTAGTCGGCAATTTTCTGTTCCAGAATCTCGATGGCATCGTGATGATAAATCCGCACATTGTTAATGCCGCGTTGCTCCAGCAACATCATCAAATGGCCGACGCCGGGCCGATGCACTTCGATACCTAAATAGTTCAAATCCGGATTCGCCTCTGCCATCGCCGCCAAACTGTCGCCGTTGCCAAAACCGATTTCAACGATCAGCGGCGCTTGCCGACCGAAAGCCTGCTCGGCATCAAAGTTGGCTTGCGGGGACAGACAATATTTATCCCAGTGACTCTCCAGCGCCAGTTTCTGACCGGCGGTGGCACGACCTTGGCGGCGGATAAAGCTTTTGATGCGGGCTGGATCAATTTTTTGCGGTTCAGTCATGGAAATAGCGAGGGTTACTCGGGTAATGCTCAACGAAATTGGCAACAAGACCGGTCTTGGGTAGCGAGTATATCAGCTTAGTTATTATCGACAGGCTAACGATCCGGTAAGGGGTCTCAATCTCGATTGAGACCCCTCAATGATCTAGAAGTCCTGACTGACAACGCCATACAAACCCGAAAACGACGGCTCAATCATTTTCTATACACAGTTGCCCAGTGAGTGTCGCCGTTTGATATGTGATATTGCCGGTTATCTCAAATTGCCCGTGACTGCCTTTGAAGACTTTACTGCCGGCGACCACCGTCAGCATTTCGGTCGTCGCCGCATCAGGATTAAAAATCAGATCCTTGGTGAAAATCCGACCCAACTCTACAGAGCCCGCGCTCAGTTTGATCGCCGATACTGCCGTTAATTGGCCTACACCGTTGGCGATTACCCCGGAAAACGCGGTACCGGTCAGTTGTTGCTTGCCTAGCGTGGCCGTTAAGCTACCGGCAAAACAGACAGGCGGAGCCTCGGCTGGCAAGGGGCCTAGAAAAGTGGCATCGGGAAAATGCCTATCCTTGAATCGCAGAATATTACAGTCCGGATCGGCCGCGAAAGGCTGTATGACGCCGTTGATTGTCTTGCAAACGTAATCGCCCGCATTTGAGTTTGCGGAAACCAACAGCACTAACGCCGCGATCGTAAATGTCGATAAATTCATGATGAAATCCTTGGGGCTTTGACGAGAGGAAAAGTCTACCGATTTTGTAAGCATGCAGATGTAGCCAGCAATGGCCGCGCAAACACACCTTCTACCGGTCTTGTTTTGACAAGCTTCCAAAATGTAGCTGAGATACATCAACTATCAAGCAGTCTGTGCGGATTTAACCGCTAGCTGGTCCGGAGCTTGGTCAGTCTGGCGGTTGCGGCCAAACCAAAGGCGGAATCCGGCTCCTTTTCCAAGATTCGCTGCAACACCGAAACACTGGATTTTTCCAATAAACCAATCGCTCGCAGTCTGACCGACGCGTGATGGGCATTCAGCGCCGCCAGTTCCGTCAAATAAGCGCTGGCGTCGTTTAGCAGATTGAGGATGACATTTTCGGGATCGTCGGTGAACAGGTCGCGAACCAATTCGCCATATTGTTCCTGGAGCCGGATCAATTCCCGGCGGTCGAGTTTTTTCGGCTCGGTGGGATCGTCGCAGCAGGCCATTGTCTTAAGCTTTTTGACCGTGCTCGGATATGAGTTGCTGAAATTCGAATTCGCAGCCGCCGCAGCCGGACGCAGTGCCGGTGATACGGGAGATTCTTTCCGGATCGGTGACTCCCTCGTCGAGTAGTTGTTTGATTTGCTGCCCGGTGGTGCCGCTGCAGTAGCAAATTACTTCGTTTTCGGTGTCAAGCTTCGTGGCGTTCATAATGAAAGGTTTAAGCGTATCAGATGATCGTGTTAACGGTGCGTAACCCGGCACGTTGGCCATTCGTTGGGTCACGCCCTACCAGGCTAACCCAACCTACATTCCGTATTTAAAAGTTACAAAGATAAAAAATCCAATTGAAGTTACTGCAACTATCAGTATTACTTTCTTGTGCAAACTCTCGAATTCTAAATTGGGGATTATAGTTTTTAATAAAAAATAGACCCCAAGAGTAATCGCTAAAATCAGAAGTTTTATTACTAAGCGTTCTGATATTTCCACGGACTCTCCGTTACAAAAACAACCCATCAATCGGCGAAGACGCCGAGGCAAAGCGTTTGCGCGGCATGCGTCCGGCCAAAAATGCTTCGCGGCCGGCTTCGATGCCTTTTTTCATCGCCGAGGCCATCAACACCGGGTTTCTTGCGGCGGCAATGGCTGTGTTCATTAACACGCCGTCGCAGCCCAGTTCCATCGCCATCGCTGCGTCGGAAGCGGTGCCGACACCGGCATCGACCAAAATAGGTACTTTGGCGTTTTCGACGATGGTCAGGATATTGTACGGATTACGGATGCCCAAGCCGGAACCGATAGGTGCGGCCAATGGCATCACAGCGATGCAGCCGATTTCTTCCAAGCGTTTAGCCGCAATCGGGTCGTCGTTGGTGTAAACCATCACATCGAAGCCGTCTTTGACCAGCAATTCGGCGGCAATATAACTTTGGGCAACGTCCGGAAACAAGGTCAGCTGATCGGCCAGCACTTCCAGTTTGACCAATTTATGCCCGCCCAATAATTCACGGGCCAAGCGGCAAGTGCGCACCGCGTCTTCGGCCGTATAGCAGCCGGCGGTGTTGGGCAGGATGGTGTATTTATCGGGCGAGATTACGTCCAGCAAATTGGGTTCACCAGGGTTCTGGCCGATATTGGTTCGGCGAATAGCCACCGTGATAATCTCGGCGCCGCTAGCTTCGGTGGCCAAACGGGTTTCTTCCAGATCCTTGTATTTGCCGGAGCCCACCAACAGCCGAGAGCGATATTGCTTACCGGCCAGCGTGAAATAATCGTCCTGCCCGCCGCCGATGGCTTGCACGATTTCCAAGCGGTCGTCGTTTTGTAAACGTTGGCTGGCGTGTTGGGTGAACGGCAAAATTTCCTTGTTCAATTCCACGGCGATGCGTTTGCCGGTCAAACCCAAATCGGCAATTATGTCGGCAACGGTAGCGTTCTCGCCGACTTCGCGATTGTCGCCATTGACCTGTATTTTCATGCTTTAAACCTTGTGTGTAGTCGCGGCGCGGCGGCGTTGTACCGCACTAGCCAGATGATGTAACAATTCCGCGCTGTCTTCCCAGCACAAGCAGGCGTCGGTAATGCTTTGCCCGTAAGTCAGCGGTTTGCCTTCCTCGACATCCTGACGACCACCGACCAGATGACTTTCCACCATCGCGCCGATGATACGTTTGTCGCCTTGTCTGATTTGCCCGGCCACATCTTGTGCAACCAGCATTTGCCGTTCGTATTTTTTGGAACTGTTGGCGTGACTGAAATCGACCATGATATTGGGGCGAAGGCCTGCATCAACCAAGCCTTCGGCCACTTGCTCGACGCTGACTTCGTCATAATTCGGTCTATTGTTGCCGCCGCGCAAGATGATATGCGCATCTTCGTTACCGCGCGTCGAGAAAATCGCCGAACGGCCTTCCTTGGTCAAGGACAAAAAGTGATGCGGACTCATTGCAGCATTGATGGCGTCGATGGCGATCTTAATACCGCCGTCGGTGGCGTTTTTAAAGCCGACCGGGCAGGATAATCCGGACGCCAATTCCCGATGTACCTGGCTTTCGGTGGTGCGGGCGCCGATGGCGCCCCAGGAAATCAAGTCCGAGACATATTGCGGCGTAATCAAGTCCAGATATTCGGTAGCAGCCGGCACACCGAGGTTATTCACATCCGACAATAACTGCCGAGCCATGCGCAGGCCTTTGTTGATGTTGAAGCTGGAATTGAGGTCCGGATCGTTGATCAAGCCTTTCCAGCCTACCGTGGTGCGCGGCTTTTCGAAGTAAACCCGCATCACTATCACCAAATCATTTTGTAACTCGTCCATGATGAGTTTCAAGCGTCCGGCATATTCCACTGCCGCTGCCGGGTCGTGGATGGAGCAAGGACCGATAATCACCAGCAATCTATCGTCGGCACCGGTGAGAATGTTGTGAATCGCCGCCCGCGTATGCAGAATGGTGGCGGCGGCCTGCTCGGTCATCGGAATTTCTTCATGAACTTGAATCGGCGCTACCACGTCCTTGGTTTCACAAATTCTTAAATCATCGGTGTTATAGTTAGTTGGCATGACACTCAGCAATACGCTTTCAATAGAAGGATTAATTGACTATTTTAACCGTTTTGCCGTGTCGGTGTTACAAACTAATGCCGAAACCGACTTGAGAAAACCCGGACATGACAGACGATAGACCGATTAAACGCTGCCTGACGGTGTGCCTGGCACAATCGTTCGAATTCGCGCAATTGCGGGAAAAACTGCTGGATACCACCCGCGCACAACTGTTCAGAAACGCGATGGTTATCGATTATAAAACCGGCTGCGCGATTGTGTTTGCCTATGGGGTGATGGTGTGCTGGAACCTGAATCTCGACGACCGGCGCTCCTTGCAGGATTTGTTGCTGGATTATGCAATCAAACCCGACGCCGAACCGCAGGAAGATAATTTCAGCTATGAAGTGGGCTGCGAGCAAGATAGGTTTCAACACGATCACCTAGAGCTGCAGTCCGCCGATTTCAAAGTGCTGCTGGCGCTGTCGCATGCGATGGCGCAATCGATCAAACTGGCGGCATTCGAAGGCCATGCTATCGATACCATCCGCGCCACCAGCCATTTACCGCAATCGCTGGCGCGGGAAGGTAAAATCAAGCTCAATCGCAAAACCATGGCGATGATCCGCGGCCAGTTGTTTCTGACCAAAAGCGACATCATCCTCAATTACGACTTACTGGATACGCCGGAATTTTTCTGGGAACACCCGGAATATCAGCATATTTACTCGATGGCCGCCAATTACCTGGAAATTCAGCAACGCACCGACGTATTGTCAAAAAAGCTTGAGACCATACACGAGCTGCTGGAAATGTTGGCCGACGAACAAAAGCACCAGCATTCCTCGGCCTTGGAGTGGATCATCATCTGGCTGATTGCGGTAGAAATCGTGATGTCGATTTTGGATAAACTTTTTTAGTAAGCCCAACTCGCATCTCCCCGATTCGGCACCTCGTCAGTAGCAATCGAGCACTTGCCCAGGAAAATCAAGGGTTGACGGTATCGACCGGCTGCGGCCATAATCGGACCAGAGATTGAACTCGCTCACAAAAATATTGGTATTCCCCTGCATTTCAACTTAGCCTTGCTGTTAAGTCTAAGTTGAAGTCATATCACTAAATTTACTTTAAGGACAAACCATGAAAATACTATCTGCCTTATTTGCGACGTTTTTATATTCGGCTAGCGCGCATGCGGCTCTTGAATTTACTTTTTCAGGCGATTTCGTCAATTTCACTACCGGCAGCTTTTCGGGCCAACTAACCTTTGATGCCTTGTCACCGGATTCCAGCGATTTTTTTCCGGCTACAGCCAGCGACCCCGCCAGCTTGCGCTTGAGTTACTCCTTGAGTGCTCCCCTGTCGATAGTAGCTAATAGCCAGGCTCTCACTATCGACAACAATAATGTTGTACTAAATATTGTCGATAACGCCACCGGCACAACTGATGACCTGATAGCAAGCCACGGCTTTACCGGCCACGTGACGGCCGGCGTTTATGATTTACTAACGCTCAGCATGGAATCCTCAAATAATATATACGATGAAAATGGCTTGGTATCCGGTACGGAATTTTCGGTAACAGGCTTTTTTGACCAGACATTACTGAGCGGCACTAACCTTAACCCCCCCAATCTCCAAAGTCTATTTGGATTACCTGACCCAAAATATTTTGTTTTTGAAGTTAACCGAAAATTAGGCGACGCAGACGATTATCATGGCGCGGGCATTATTACGGCTAGCGACATTGTCGATACACAGGTATTTACTCCCGTCCCTCTGCCTGGCGCCGCATGGTTGTTTGGCAGCGTTATCGCCGGATTAGGCTTGCGGTTCCGTAAACAAGCATAAACGCTTAATGTCAGGATGAGTCAGCGCCTGCGCCAATCGTTGCCAGGCCGACTCGTCTTTCGGCAAACCAAAACGTAGACTAGCCGGCTCCTGAAACAATCGGGTCAGAATACCCTGCCTAGCCAATAGATCGTGCAGGTTATCGGCCTGCTCACATTTCACCCATTGAAACAAATCGCATCCTCCGCTGGGCGGCCAACCATAATCGGTCAATAGCTGCCGCAGGCGCTGGCCTTGCATCGTTAGTGCTGCGGCATTGGCAATCTGCCAGCCTTGATCAGCCAATGCCAGCGCCGCAACATAGCGACCAGGATGACTGATAGCCCAAGGCCCTAGAAGCTCGGTAAGTTTCGACAACAAGTCCGACTTGGCGATCACGAAGCCGCAACGGATTCCAGCCAAGCCAAAAAACTTACCCACGGACCGCAATACGATCAGACCAGGCCGCACTGGTAATGGCGATAGACTGTATTCGCCGGGCAGGCTGTCCATAAACGCTTCGTCGATCAATAACCAGCCGCCGCGCCGGCTAAGTTTTTCATGCCAACTCAATAGCTGCGGCCGAGTCCATAATCGCCCAGTGGGATTATTGGGGTTGACCAGAATCAGAACATCTATGTCATCCAGACGATCATCTATCGCATCCGCTTCGATCTTGATAATTTGATGCCCGGCTTTTTGCCAACTGCCGGCATGCTCGGCATACGCCGGATGCAGCAGGCCTACCCTTGATGAGGAACGCAGCAAGGGCAAGGTTTGAATTGCGGCTTGTGAGCCGGCCACCGCCAGTATTGAATCGTTTTGGTAATAAGTTCGCGCTGCCAGCAATAGCTCGTCATCATCTTCCGGCAGACGTTGCCAGCATGCTGCGGGAATGGCAGGCACCGGCCAGCCGTTGGGATTAATACCCGTGGATAAATCCACCCAGTCGGCTAAAGCAATGCCATATTGGCTTGCGGCTTGCCGCAAGCGTCCGCCATGCTCAAGCAAGCGCATCTCCCAGGCCGATTACGATCAGCCATAACAGTAGAGTTCGGTACATCAGTTTGCAGGCGCGATTAATATCGTCATTTTCAGGCAGTTGTTGGCCGCCAAACCAGGGTTTTGGTTTTATTTGGCCGTGATAACAAGCCGGCCCACCCAGAAGTAACAACAGGGCGCCGCCGCCAGCGGTCATCACCGGCCCGGCGTTAGGGCTATCGAGCAAATGCGCTTGAGTTCGCCAGGCCTTGATGGCCTGCGCGGTGTTACCCAGCAAGGCATAACTCAATGCCGTCAAGCGTGCCGGCAGCCAGTTCAGCAGATCGTCGAAGCGGGCAGCGGCCCAGCCGAAGTATAAATATCGTTGATTTTTGTAGCCCCACATGGCATCCAGGGTATTACTAAAGCGGTAGAGCAAGGCGCCGAACGGCCCCAATACGACGAACCAGAACAAGGGCGCAAATACCGCATCGGCACCGTTTTCCAACACAGACTCTATGGCAGCCCTCCGCACGTCGGCCTCCGTCATGGCCTCAGTCTGACGGCTAACGATTCTGCCAACCTGTTGCCGCGCTAACGGCAAGTCGCTATCCAACAAGGCCGAAAGAACGGCTAGCGCATGTTGTTGCAAGCTGCGGGCAGCGATACAAAAATACAAAACCAATATATCGACAGCAGTTTGCAGCGGCGGCCAACTGCGCAGCACCAGCAAATACAGGACACACGGCGACAAGACTATCAACACTGCCACACAACCCGTCAGTCGCTGACGAAAAGCCGATTGCCGGCTGTTTAACAGCCGCTTTTCGACAGCAGTGACCCATTTACCGAACATCACTAGCGGATGATACGCGTTGCGTGGCTCGCCCAGCCAAAAATCGATGGCTACGGCCAACAAAATGCTGATGGTGAGAATCATGATTTACGGTGGATAAACAGGTATATCAAAACTAGCAGAAAGGAAAGGGGCAACAAAGGTGACACAACTCCAATCAGCGGGGACGACTTTCATCGCCCCGCCGGGTTTGGCGGAATTGCTTAGATAGCTTCGTGGGTGGCTTTGGCGGCCAGCAAGGCTTTTACTGCACTGACCAGAGCAAAAATAACCACGCCATAGATCAAGGTCGATGTCAGGTAAGGCGGGTAATACATCGCAACGCGCTCAAAATATTGGGCGAATGAGCCGTTCGGATAGCGGCCGGACAACCAGTAGAAGCTGCCGTTGGAAAACAAAAACGCGATGGATGTAGCTGCTACCAGAACCGCCAGACGTTGCGCGGCGGTTGCCACCGATAACACAGCGAATTGTCGGCACCATTTGCCGCCCAACCACATCGCGCCGTATGAACCGATCAGAAACACATAGGCTTTGGACACACAAAAATCGCTGACGCCGAGTTTGGTGATCGCCAGGTAATCAATCAAGCCGGCTTCTGCTAGCAACAAGGCGAACAAATAGCGTCCGCCCAGCCACAAGCCGGCGAAAAAAAACACCGCCAATGAAGCGTCCGGCAATGCGAACGGCGTGCCGAAATGGTGAAAACGGGTGGCGGCCATCAACGCCATCAGCGCAACCGCGCCGGGTTTGACAGTCAAGGTTTGATTCAGACTCATAGGGTTCTCCAGAAAAGGTTTAGTAATTGTAATGGATCGAAAAATAGAAATTTCTGCCGAAGCTGTTATAGGTGTTAACTGTTTGATAGCGTTTATCGAACATATTATTCAGTTTGGCGCTTAACATCCAATTTTTGTCGATGCGATAAGCGGTGCGCAGATCGGCGGTCATGAAGCTGCCCAGGCGGACTCGGTTCGCGGCGTCGTCGAATCGCTCGCCCTGAACCAATACCGCCGCACCCAGATCAAAGTCGCCGAACGAGCGGGAAATATCATAGGACAGCGTTTCGGTGACCCGGCGCGGCAGGCGCAGATTGGTCTGTCTATCCTTTGGCGTCATCAGGCTCATACCCAATTTGTTGTTCCAGCCGAAAATTTGCGTGGATATTTCCGCTTCTATGCCGTCTATCTGCGCTTTGCCAATATTTCTGGCCGTAAACGGCGTCCCGCTGAACACAATCAAATCCTCGATATTGGTGTGATAGCCGCGTAGCTCCCAATTTGCCCAACTGTGGCGTCCGGCAAAACCGGCTTCGAAACTGGTGGACTTTTCCGGCCGTAATCCGGCATTACCAAAACCCGGAAAGTATAGCTGGTTAAATGTTGGCGCCTTAAAGGCATTACCGAAACTGGCAAAGGCGCTAAGGCCGTAATCCCAATTAAACCGCCAACCGAAATTGCCGGTGACACTATCGCCGAAAGCCTGGTTTTCGTCCCAACGCAAGGAAGCATTCAGAAAGTGCTTATCGAAAATCCGGCTATGTAGTTCGGCGAATGCGCCCACATCGTAACGGGAGTTCTCCGCATAGCGCGTTGTGCTGTCGATTTCGTCAAAACGGTAATCGGTACCGAACGTCAACTGGTGATTCTTATGCAAGGCCAATTCATTTAGCCAGCTGGCGTTCCAACGCGTGGTATTAAAGCGGCTGGCGAACGAACCGTTATGCCGAAATTGATCGGCATCATCAACGCTTTGTCCAACACGTAATATGGATCGCCACATGTCACTGAAATTAGCACTAGCTGTGGCACCCAGCGTTTGATTGACAAACTCCGTGCTGCTGCTGGTGACGTTATCGATCTCGGTTTCGCCTTCGGCCCGTAGGAAAAACGCTTCCAGTTCCGCGCCGTTGTCGAAGCGGTAACCCGTTTTTGCATTCAGACTGGTGTTGTTATAGCCGTCGCGGTCCGGATTGTAGCCATTCGCTACACTAACGCCGCTCAGAGCATTTATCCCCTGGCTACCGAATTGCGCAGCACTCAAGTTATACCAGGCTTTACCCCATTTGCCGTTGATGGCCGCGGAGCCGTTATAAGTGTCGTAAGAACCGCCGCCGGCTTCCAGCGCGATGTTCGGCCGTTCGCTTTTACCACCCTTGCGGGTAAATATTTGAATTACCCCGCCAATCGCTTCCGAGCCATACAAACTTGACTGAGGGCCACGGGTAATTTCCACTCGCTCGACTTGATCGATAGGAATAAACTGAAAGGCGCTGGTGCCCGTGGTAACCGAACCAGCCTTGATGCCGTCTATCAGCACCAGTACATGGTCTGAATTGGTGCCACGCAGATAGACATTGGTATCCTTGCCGTAACCGCCGCTCTGCACCATATCAACACCCGGAGTGCCTTTCAGTAACTCGGGAAGGGTTCTGACCTGAAGTTTTTCTATGTCCTGACGCGTATAAACCGTCATGGCCGTTGCCAACTCGTTCTGCCGGGTTTCGGTTCGGGTAGCCGTCACGACTGTTTCCGCAAGGTTGACCGTCTCGTCGCCATTCGCCGCCAGCGCAGTGAAAGGCGCACTCGCCAGAAATAAAGACCTGTATAAAATTGATTGCATATTGTCCTCTGCGCCCGCCGCGCATCCGGGTAAAAAAGGACAGAGGAAAAACGGTAAACGAAAAAGACGGAGGCAGGCTAGGCATGGACTCAGACCATTCCGTCAACAGCCCTCCGCTGTCTCGAATGATCTTCCGGGCCAGTCTCCGGGCTTATAAGTGGCTTGACACCTGATCTACGACCTTCCCATGCAAAGCGCACAGTGGCAAAAACGTGGATCTTTACTTATCTACCGTTGCGGGGGCAGCGTCGGCATGGGCGGTTAAATACCGACGCACCGACTTCCTGTTTGAGCTTGGCCGAGAAACGGCACAAGCACCTGAAAGAAGGGCGCAATTGTATGTAGTCGGGCAAGATATAGCAAGAATACCTGCTTAGTTACGGACAATCAGCATTGCAAATACCCCTTTCCGTGCTATACATTGGTGCATTGATTAATGCTGTTAACTTAATATTTAGACAAACACGGGCGGGATTATGGAAATTCAATCGAAATTGTTAGGCAACCAAGAAATCAATCCGGACACCATCATTAATTTTCCGCGCGGCCTACCTGGCTTCGAGGATCAGACCCGCTTTAAGTTATTTCATCAGGAAGGTAGCGAAATCGTCTATTGGCTGCAATCGGTCGATAACGCGGAACTCACCTTTTCCGCTGCACATCCGGCCAATTTCAACATCAATTACAATTTTACGGTAACCGATCCCGAAGAAACGATCTTGCAAATAGAGCCGGGTGACGACTTGGTGATTTTGATTCTGCTGCACAAGGACAACGAGCAGGATAACGGCAAACCGACCATCAAAGGCTCGATCAAATCACCAATATTAATCAACGCTAACAAGCGCATCGGCATACAAAAAGTACTGGTAGCGATCGAACAAAGCATCACACTGACTGAAAAAATCAGCGAAATCGACGTATCGGAAGCGTAAAAAATTGCAAACAAGCGCCGATGACTGCTGGTCACCGGCGGCTGTTGAAATCAGGCAGCCTGAACAGGAATGGAATGACTGGAATGGCTAATGTGGTTGTTGCCGTCGAAATACACCAAAGTCGGCTTGTAATTCTTCAGTTCCTTCTCATCTAGGCTAGCGAACGCGCAGACGATAATCAAGTCGCCAGGGCAAGCCAGCCTTGCAGCTGCGCCGTTGATCGAAAACACGCCGGAACCTTCTTCGGCACGAATCGCATACGTGGTAAAGCGCTGACCGTTGTTAATGTTGTAAATATGGATTTGCTCGTATTCCAGAATCCCTGAAAAATCCAAAATCTTGCCGTCAATAGCACACGATCCTTCGTAATCCAGCTCGGAATGCGTTACCCGCGCACGGTGTAACTTAGCTTTAAGCATGTTTATGTTCATGGTAAACAAGGTCGAATACTAGGGCCGGCGATTATGCCTGAAATTGACCCTGCTATCAAATTTAAGCATTAGCTTTTATAGGCCGGAAAACCAGCACCGTCAGATGCTAGATTTAGAAAAGTAGAGGTTATCAATCAGGCGCGTGTTGCCTAGCTTGGCGGCAGCCAAAATCAGCAGACTAGGATCGCTAGAGCCAGCGGGCAATAAATCCTGGCTACGACAGATACTGAAATAGTCGACCGCAAAACCGGCTTGCTGCAAATCCTGTCGCTGCCGCCCCGCCACTGCCAGATAATCGTCGTGCCCGGCCAAAATCTCATCGCGCGCCGCGCACAATGCCTGATAAAGCATAGGGGCTTGCAGTCTTTGCTGCTCGGACAGATAGCCATTGCGCGAACTCATCGCTAAGCCATCGTCTTCCCGAACCGTTGCCACGCCCTGAACCGTAACAGGGATATTTAGATCCGCCACCATTTGCCGAATCAGCGTCAGCTGTTGAAAATCCTTCTCTCCCAGCAGTAGCAGATCGGGCTGAACCATATTCAATAGCTTGCAAACCACCAATGCCACGCCGTCGAAATGCCCGGGCCGACTGGCCCCGCAATGCAGGCTCGACAAGGCTGCGACCGAGATGTTAGTTTGCGCGACGTGCGGATACATTTCCGTCACCGCAGGCAAGAACAGCAAATCGGCGCCGCTGGCTAACAGCTTTTCCTGATCCTGCTGTTCGGTGCGCGGGTAACTGGCAAAATCTTCGTTCGGACCAAATTGGGTGGGGTTGACGAAAATACTGGCCACCACCTTATCGGCCTGTTGCTTGGCAGTACTGACCAGTTTTATATGGCCTGCATGCAGATTGCCCATGGTTGGCACAAAACCGACGCTGTGCCCGGCTTGCCGCCATTGTCGGGTTGCTTCTCTCAATGCGACCACGCTGGTGACTATCTGCATACGCCTAATAACTGTGTTCGGAAGCTGGAAACTGCGCGGATTTAACCGCTTGATGATAATGCCGTACCGCCTCTTCTATGCTGGAGGCATCGGCCATAAAGTCTTTGGAAAAACGTGGCCGCTTGCCGGTGCTGATATTCAACATGTCATACAACACCAATACCTGACCATCGCAATCGACGCCGGCGCCGATGCCGATGGTCGGAATACTCAGGCGCTGACTTATTTCGGCGGCCAGTTGCGCAGGTACGCATTCCAGCACTAACAGGCCGGCACCCGCTTGTTCGATTTTTTCGGCATCCGCCACGATTTGCCGAGCTTGCTGCTCTTCCCGCCCTTGCACCTTATAGCCGCCCAAGCGATTCACCGATTGCGGCAACAGACCCAGATGACCGCAGACCGGAATACCTTGTTCGACCAAAAAGCCGATGACATCGATTTTGGCACCTTCCAGCTTGACCATTTGCGCACCACCAACCGCCATCAAGCTTGCTGCATTAGCCAAAGCCTGTTCGGGCGTAGCGTAGCTGGCAAACGGCAAATCGGTAATCACGAAAGCTCGCTTTCTGGCCATTGCCACATTACGGCTGTGATACACCATATCGCCCACCGTGACCGGCAGGGTACTGCTGTGCCCTTGAATCACCATGCCCAGCGAATCGCCGATTAGCAACACATCAATACCGGCCCGGTCCAGCAACGCGCTGAAACTGGCGTCGTAAGCCGTTAGGCAGCTGATTTTTTCGCCGGACCGTTTCATCGCTGCCAGATCGCTGATAGTCAGGGCCTTTAAGCCATCCGCGTATAGACTCATGAAGCTATTTTCCGCAAACCGTCGGCTGGGCAAGCTGCCAATAGCTGCGATAACGAATCCAGACCCGGAATCATTAGGTCACTGCTAGACACATCGGCCAATGGGTATAACACAAACGCGCGCTTGGCCAACTCGGGATGCGGCACAATCAGGTCCGGTTCGTTAATGCTCTGTTGCGCGTAAAGCAATACATCCAAATCCAGGGTTCTGGCTCCCCAACGCACACTGCGCAGCCGACCATGCTGGTTTTCGATTTGCTGTAACTGTCTGAGCAAAACCAAAGGTTCCAACTCGGTCGAAATTCGCAGCACCGCATTCACGTAATCGGGTTGATCTTGCGGGCCGACCGGGACACTGCGATACAAGGGTGAAAAGCCAATTTCGGCAACGCCCGGCAAGGCCGCGATTTCCGCTCTGGCCCGACTGACATGACCGACAGAGTCTTCGAGATTGCTGCCCAAGCCTATATAGGCCTCGACACCTTCTTTAGGGGGAATCATTGCCGATGGAAGCCGGTTTAGCTCGAGAACGGTAACGACCGGTTTTGCGATTACGGGATTTGCCGTTGCCGGATTTGGGCGGCGCGGTCATTTTTTCACGCTCCACTTCGTCGGCTTCTTGAAAACCTGTCCACCACTCGACCAGCTCAGGATCGGCACCGCCGGTTTCCGCACGCAGCCGTAAAAAATCGTAAGCCGCTCTAAATTTTGGCTGCTCCAGCAACCGGTAAGGCCGAGGTCCAACCGTTCTGGAAAACTTATTCTGTAAGAACCAAACTTCGCGCATAGATTGCGTAATATGCCGCGGTAGCGCGGTAATTTTGATCTGTCTGGTCAGCACTTCGTTGGCGGCGTTTTGATAGGCCAGTGTTTCGTTTTCACCGTGGCTGATGCGTTTTTGCGCGGCCAATTGCAACGGCTCCCACAATAAGGCCGCCAGTAAAAAATAAGGTGTCAGGGTTTTGCCGTCGTTAAAGCGGGTATCGGAGTTTTCCAAAGCCCTGATCAAAAACAGGCGCGGAAAATCGTGGTCTTCGCTGGCCAGACAGCGGTCGGAATCCGGAAACAAAATCGCAAATAAGCCGTAATGTCTGAGCATTTCGAAGGTTTGCAGGCCGTAACCGGACAAAAACAACTTGATGACTTCATCGTAAAGGCGTGCCGAGGGGATGCTCTTTAGCAGATCAGCTTGCGCGTAAATCGGTTTTTCGGTATCGGGGTGCAGGGTAAAGCCCAGCTTCACCGCAAACCGGATGGCGCGCAGCATCCGCACCGGGTCTTCCCGATAGCGCACTTCCGGATCGCCGATCAGCCGTATCACCGCGGCCGCATGGTCCTGCATGCCGCCGGTATAATCGACCACGGAAAAATCGCGGATGTTGTAATACAGCGCGTTGACGGTGAAATCTCGGCGCCAGACATCTTGTTCTAGCGTGCCGAACACGTTATCGCGCAGTAAGCGACCGTCTTCATGCACGACTTGCTGATCGGACTCTTCCGGCTCGGAGCCGCGAAAGGTTGCCACCTCGATGATCTCGCGCCCAAAAAACACATGCGCCAGCCGAAAGCGCCTGCCGATAATCCGGCAATTACGAAATACTTGCTTAATTTGTTCCGGACTGGCGTTAGTCGCCACATCGAAATCTTTAGGCTCCCGTCCCAATAGCAAATCCCTGACGCAGCCTCCCACCAAATAGACTTCGTAATCGGCTTTTTTCAAGCGCTGCAACACTTTCAGGGCATTTTCACTGATTTGCGCACGAGAAATGCAGTGCTCTGAGCGCGAATAAATCTTCACAGCACTAGCCCCTGCCGATTCATTGACTTGATCGGCAACCTGCTCAACCGGTGAAAAGATTTTTTTGAAGAAACTAAAAATGACTTTATCCCTTAATATAAATGACGTTTGCCAGATTTTTCGAGGCTTCGGGCGCAAACAACCTGGCGCGCTTATCATAACACCTCGCCAGATTTAAGCTCAATCAAGCACATTCTTTTACATTCCCTTGCGTTAAATGTAGAATTTCGCCATTCGCCGAATATTTGGTGTAATAACATAAAAATGGCTGTACTTTGTCGCCCTTAAACAGGTGACGGGGAATTTATATCGGAGAGTGAAGCGCATGTTTAAAAAAATTTTACTGGGTTTTGTAGACCAACCTATATTTGCTAGTCTATTCATCACCGATTTCGCTATATTGGTTTTCCATAGACCGCCCTTCTTGTTTTCCATTGTCATGATCGGGGCTCTGGTCGGCATGAGCATGTATATGGGGCAAAAACTGGCGATTTTCGAAAAATAATTGCGACAAACCGCTAAAGTAAACATCCCAAAACCCGGCGCGGATTCACCGTCCCCGCCGGGTTTTTTGCGTCGCCTGGCGGCTGCTTGTTACGACGCCTTCTTACTGGTGGCGGTATGGTTTTTAGCCACGGCAATTGCTCTGCCGTTCAATGCAGGCCAGGCATTCGCCAGTGATCAGCTGTTTTATCCACTGTATCTGCTGAGCATCAGCTTTGTGTTTTACGGCTGGTTTTGGACCCACGGCGGCCAAACCCTGGGCTTGCGCGCCTGGAAAATAAAAGTATGCACTCCGGAGGGTCACGCCTTGGATTGGCGACAAGCCGGCATCCGCTTCGTTGGCGGCTTGCTATCTTGGGCCTGCCTGGGCCTGGGATTTTTCTGGTGTCTATTCGATAAAAACGGCCAATGCTGGCACGATTATCTATCAAAAACTCGGCTGGTTTTTCAGGAAGAAAAGCGCTGACAGTAAAAGCGGATATGCTATATTCGCCGCTCGATTAATCTCTCATCCGGGAGCATACAATGAAAACAATAATAATGCTTTTATCCCTGCTTGCAGCATTTGCGACGTCTACAGCCAGTGCTGACGTTAAGCTGCAGGACAATTCCAAGCTGCTGGGCAAATGGCAGGTTACTCACGAAGCTCTGGCGCTTGATCGCGAAAAGAAACCCCTGCATGTCACTTGGGAGTTTCAAAAGGACGGCACCTTGGTAACCACCGGCGAAGATGCCCGGAGCGGCATTGGCGAAATGACTATCCCGATCAAATATAGCGTGGCCGACGGCGTCATCAAAAAACAAATCACCCCCGGCCGGGAAAAATACGAAGATTGTTCTGTCGTGGAAATGGACGATAAAAATATCGTTTTGAAATGTAAATTTCTCTATCTGTTCATGACGCGTAAATAACACCCGTCATCACCTCGGCTGACAGTAGTAAATTCAAGGCATTGACCGACTCACTGCGAAACGGAAGCAACCGTTTCGCAGTGAGGCCAGCAAAAGACTTATCTAGCTAACCCGCCTAACCGCTATCAACGCACCGCAAAATACCAAGGCGCTTGGCAACATAGCCATCAACATAGGATTGATGTCGTAAACCAAGCCAACATGACCGGCAATTCTGTCGAAAATGTTAAACGTCATGCCAATCACGATGCCCATCATGATCCGCGCGCCGGTGCTGGTGCCGCGACCGATGCCAATCACAAACGGCGCCGACACCATCAACATCACAAACGTCACAAACGGGTTGATCAAACGGCTCCAGAACGCCAGCTCGTAGCTTTGCGACTTTTGATTATTCTGTTTCAGGAAGTCGATGTAGTTGAACAAATCGTATAAAGACAGGTTGTCCGAGTTGACTACGGCCACTTTCAACAAATCCGAATCGATGCTGGATTTCCACGGCTGTTCCGCTTCGGTGCGGGCATAAATTTGCTGCGAATTGATCTCAGACTGCTTCACGCTATCCAAGCGCCACTGCTTATTGCCTTGGAACAGAGCATGCTCGGCGTGAGTGATCCGGTTGAGTTTATGGGTTTCGTCGACATCGTAAATGCGCACATCGGCCAGCGAACCATCATCGAGAATTTTGCGGACGTTGATAAAACTATTGCCCTCTCTCAGCCACATCCCGTATTGCGAACGCATCACCACGCCGTCGTTCAGCGCCGTGGTTTTCAATAATTGCGCGGCACGTTCGCATGACGGCGCAACGAACTCGCCAACCAATACCGCCACGGTCACTAGCAGCAAGCCCGCCAACATAATCGTTCTGATGATCCAGGCGATTGATAAACCCGCGCCGCGCATCGCCACAATTTCGCGATTATTGGCCATCGAGCCCACCACGAACAAGCTGCCCAGCAGCGCTGCCGACGGCACCAACTCATAAAACACCCGCGGCGAGGTCAGCGTCAAAAACCACAAAATCTGCTTCAAGTCATAGCCGCCTCTCCCCAAATTCTTTAATTCATCGCTGAAGCTGAACAGATTGAACAGCGTCAACAACAGTAACACCGCAATCAAAGAACCCTTAACAACTTCCTTGATAATATAAATGGTTAATACATTGATCATGCCAGCTTCTCCTTAAGACTTTGCGATAACCACTTCCAGCCATATAAGCGCATTAACATGAATAAGCCCAACACCAGCAACAAGGAGTCCACCCAGAAATAACCCAGCCAGGACGGCAATGCCCCACTGATCACCCAGCTGTGATTTACCCGCTGCAAATTGCCGTACACAAAATAAATCCCAAAAGCCACCAGCATGCTGCCGTAGATGCCGCCGCGCGGCGACAGTTTAGCCAAGGGCACCGCCAGAAAAGCCAGCAACATTACGCCCAACGGCGTGCTGACACGGTCTTGTAACTCGGCAATATCCCGTAACTCGGGCGACAGCCATAAGTTTTCGGTAGTAATGGCTTCGCGCCCCAAATTCAAAATGGTGGCCTTTTTTTCGATCAGCACCGCATATTCGGCAAAGGTCTCCACCGTGAAATCCTTATTGCCGGGTATACCTTGAATCCGCTCGCCATTTTCCAAAACCAGATACAAACCGCCGGGCAAGTTTTTCAGCCAACCGTACTCGGCGTTCACCACCCCGGTCTTCTCACCCTGCTTGTTTTGCACGAACACCTTATGCATGCGGCCTTCGTCGTCGACATTTTCGGTATAAAAAATCAACTCGCCGTCGCTGTATTCGCTGAATCGACCGGCGGCTATTCCGCGAAGATCGGCGTCTTGTTTGTCATGATGCATCAACTGCTCGGTTTTGGCCTCCGCCCAGGGCGACGCCAGCATCGACAGCCCCATGCCCGCCACGCTTAAGGGCACGACCAGCATAAATATCGCCCGATAAATGGTAAACACGCTGCCGCCGGCCGACGAAATTGCCGCCATTTCCTGCTCGCGATACATGCGGCCCAACACCATCAATATCGCCATAAACAGCGCGGCCGGCAGGAAGGTCGTAGTGGCTATCACGATTTTCAAACCCAGCAGCGTCATCACCGTTTCATTGGCGATATTGCCTTCAATCGCCTGCGCCAGCACCTTGATGAACTTGCGGCTGACGATGATCACCACCAACACGACTAATACTGCCGTAACAGTCTGAAACAGTTCCTTAATTATCATTTTGTCCAACACCGTCAACAGCCGGAAAGGCCGGCCCGCGCTGGGTAATCCTCGCTCAATGCTCAACAACTCACTCCTGATTTTCTATTGTATAATCGAACAAAGCCTCTGCACCCCGCAGAAACCCTCAATCTCAGACATTTACAGACCACTCTCATGGACTATTCTATAGAAAGCTCACCCTTAGACAAACTGCAAAGCGACTGTCTATTGGTCGGAATCTTCGAAAATCAACTACTCAGCCCGGCGGCAACCCAACTGGACAGGCAGTTCGACGGCCTGCTGACTAAATTGATCGGCCGCGGCGACATCAAAGGCAAAAACGCGGAAACTCTGCTGATCAACAACCTGCCCGACGGTAATATCGCCCGTATCGTGTTGCTGGGCTTCGGCGAGCGCGGCAAAGTCAGCCGCAAGCAATACCGTAAAGCCTTGGTGGCCGCGATCAAAACCGTCAAAGACAGCAAAGTCAGCGCCGCCAGCTGCGCGCTTTTGGATATCGACGTCAACGGCGTGGATAGCCAATGGAAAGCCCGCCAAGTTGTCGAAATATTTAACGACGGCCTGTACCAATACAGTGCCACCAAAAAAGTGGACGATAAAAACCCACTGCAAAGCTTAGCCGTCGTCGCCGACGACAGCCAAAAAGCCTTAGCCGAAACAGGTCTGCAACAAGGCATAGCCATCGCCAAAGGCTTGGAACTCGCCAAACACTTGGCCGATCTGCCCAGCAATTTTTGCACACCCACCCATCTAGCCGAACAAGCCTTGGCTTTGGCTGGCGAGCACGACAAACTGAATTGCGAAATCCTGGAAGAAAGCGATATGGAAGCGCTGGGCATGGGCTCTTTCCTATCCGTATCGCGCGGCAGCCGCCAACCCGCCAAACTGATCTGCCTGGACTACCAAGGCGGCGACAGCAACACTAAACCCATCGTCCTGATCGGCAAAGGCCTGACTTTCGACGCCGGCGGCATTTCGCTTAAACCTGGTTTAGGCATGGACGAAATGAAATACGACATGTGCGGCGGAGCTAGCGTCCTAGGTCTTTTGCGCATGGCCACCCTGCTGAACTTGAAATTGAACATTGTCGGCCTGGTTCCGTCCTCGGAAAACCTACCTGACGGCGCCGCCAGCAAACCCGGCGACATCCTGACCAGCATGTCCGGCAAAACCATAGAAGTATTGAATACCGACGCCGAAGGCCGGCTGATTTTGTGCGACACGCTCACCTACGCCAAAAAATACAACCCGGACGTCGTCATCGACATGGCAACCTTGACCGGCGCTTGCATCGTGGCCTTGGGCAGAGTACCTAGCGGCCTGTTCGGCAACGACGACAAACTTTGCAATGACTTGCTTGGCGCCGGCGAAACTGCGTGCGACTTGGTTTGGCGCATGCCGGTTTGGGAAGAATACCAGGAGCAACTGAAATCCAACTTCGCCGACCTGGCCAACATCGGCGGCCCTGACGGCGGCAGCATTACTGCGGCGGTGTTTTTGTCCAAATTCGCCGAAGAATACCGCTGGGCGCATATCGACATCGCCGGCACCGCCTGGCGCACCGGTGCCAATAAAGGTGCAACCGGCCGGCCCGTGCCGCTGGTAAGCCAGTATTTGCTGAACCGCGCATCGGTTTAACGGTCTTTTCAGGAAGAGCCAAGCTCAATGCGCTTAAGTTAACCCGTTCGTGGCCGGGTGCAGGAGTTAAAGCAACGCAAGAGCAGTTGCCGAGAGCCTGTCGAACCATGGACGGATTAACCCGTCATCCTTCGACAGGCTCAGGACGAACGGTTAATCCTTACCTGCAGGCCTTGCTCCTCCAAAATGGCACGAAGCTTAAACAGCATAATGGAACACAGTCGTCCCCCAACCATCCCCGAAGTCAGCTTCTACGTGCTGGCTACCCACGACCAGCAACAACGCCAGGATTTTGCCTGCAAGCTGATCGAGAAAATCTACCGTAGCGGCCATTTTCCGTATGTACTGACCGATTCGGCGGAACAAGCGGAACAGATCGATAAAGCCCTGTGGACCTTTCGGGCCGGCAGTTTTATTCCGCACCAAATCTATCGCGGAGAAATCCCGGCATTTACCGGCACCATCCTGATCGGCAGCGAAAACATCCCGGACGGCTGGCAGAAAATTGTCGTCAACCTGTCGAGTTTCTATCCGCCGACCACGGCCCCGACCGAACGCATCCTGGAAATACTGGATAACAGCGAAGAATGCAAACAGGCCGGCCGGCAGCGTTACCGGCATTACCAGCAAGCCGATTTGGCGATCACTACCCACAAAATGTAGGGTGGGCACGCTAGTGCCCACGCGGTGAAGCGTCCAAAAATGGCGGATAACGCTTTTCTGTTCGCTGGTTGGAAGAATAGCCTCAATTCCGCGTGGGCACAAAAACCGTAGCCACCCTACATGACTTATTCCGACCTAAGTGGCTAGCTCGCTGAGCTTCTTCATCAAGCTTCGAACACTATCCATAGTAACTGACATCTCCTTTTGAATACGTTGATTGAAGGAGGCGGCATCTTCTCGCCGATGCTCATCTTGGGTGTCTACAATATTATCGAAGCGCTGCATCATCGCCCCGTGCCCGACAAAAATTTGATCGAGGTCGCTCTTCAATTGCGGAAAGTAAAGCGAGATGACTACGTTCAATTCCATGAGGGTATCAGTCGGAGCCGACATAATGGCGAGATCATTAGACGTAATGTCTCCCTTCGTAATAAATCCGATGCCCAGGAGCTTACCCACATCGTTCGAGTATCTTGCGGTGAGCGTCATGGCTCGTTCCAGATGCGCCATGCGTTCTTTTCTAACCGTCTCGTTTTGTTCGACGCGAAACGTGTAGTAATTAGTCGCAACAGAAACAATCAAGCTCAGAAGACTTCCTACGACTACGGGAATCAGAACCGCAGCCATTTTTGAAATAACTAAGTCACTTCTCGCCATCAGCAAAGACTCCAATTGCATAACGTAAACTAAGTAGGATAGGCCAGAATAAACCGCTAGGCGTTTGGCTAGCTTTGGCGCTTCCTTATTCCGGCCTACAAGGCTTCGCCCTCTATTTACCCATCATAGCCCCGATTAGCAAAGCGTAATCGGGGCTATGATACGAATCTTGCGTACGATTACGCGAGCTTTATGGAGGCAATACGCTCCCGCAAAGCTCAATGAATTGATCTGCTTTAAAGCGAGCACCCAGCGTATGCTCTTCGTCCCAAGCAACAGAATAACCGAGCTCGTAAATTAACTCACCATCCAGCGGTGTAACCGATACGAATTTCAATGCGACGTAAGGCCACACTTGACTCGCCGCGCTGATGCTTGGCATGGTCTCGCAGGCAGCGGAATTGTTCTCCGACTCAAATTCTTCGGCATAAGGGGGGTAGTGCGCGACTAGCTCCGATTCTATCATCGGGCGCATAGAGGCAAATACTGCCGCCAAGCCGCGAGCCATGCTGATGGCTTGCGCCACTGGCTCTGTTCGGTTACCCGCAAGTATTAACGGGATATTCTCGGAGTCGTCCAGCGCAATGACACCCCGCCAATAACCACCGGAACGCTTAAACTCGCCGAGCTGCGAGTCATGAAAAATTTTTGATTTGAACAAACCAAACATTGCTCTACCCCTAAGGCGTTTGAGTTAACCCGCCCGCTTTATTTTCCTCCTTAGCATCATACCTTCGGAGCTGGCGATCACTGCCATCAAATGTAGGGTGGGTACGTTAGTGCCCACGCGGTGAAGCTTCCAAAAATGGAGGGCAATCTTTTTTGGCTGGCTATCAGGAGGATATAGTCCCAATTCCGCGTGGGCACAAAAACCGTGCCCACCCTACACGACTAAGAGGGTTGGCGTTACGACAGCATAATTTCAGCCTAAGCCTAACTCCCGATTTATGAGTGAGTAAGGGCCTGTTCTAACGCTTGCGAGAATACTGCTATAGCTGCGAGCACCGCGCCAATGGAGTTCCACTTCGCTTGAGCAGCCAATGTTTCCCGTACCTCCCAACCGTCAAAAGAGATTCCAGAAAGATCCGGGGCAGTACCAGCCCTTTCGGCAGTTCGGCGGCGGTCCTCAAGCGCCTTTTCTCTGGATACTTTTACGCAGCTTGCATAGAGCCAAGCCAATGCCGATGCAAAACCTGAAACTATAGAAAGAACCGTAAGCAGGGACAGACTCATAAACATAACCTCGACTGTATAAGTCAATTTAGCAGTTTCCACACATCACCCAAATTTGCAGGATAAACGACAGCTTAGCAACCAAACATCAACCCGCCCTCTCTATCATCCCCTCAGCCTGCTTAGCAAACGCCTTCAAATCGCCTTTCTTCACCGTGGCGCGCGGAATCACGATCGCCGCGTCGATATCGACATACAGATAAACATAGTCTTTATGCTTCTCCACCCGCAACATGTCTTTCCACGGGGTTTTGCTTTTACCGCCTGGGGCGCGTTCCTGCAAAAACTCCGGCTCGATACTCAGCCAGTGGACACCGAACAACGCTTTCTTTTCGGCTTCGGTGTATTTATCAAAAAACTGCCGGCGCAAATCCATCTTCATGATAAACGGCGAGGCGAACGACCAAGCCAGCGCCAGGATGGTGATGTAGGCAGTGGTGGTCATATCCACGTAGTACACGTAATAAAACAAACCAATCGCCATCATCACGCCGGGCGCGAAGATGCGGTTTTGGCGGATTTTTTTCTGCATTTCCGGGTCTTTTTTCAGCCTTTCCTCATTAAAATGGACCAGGTCTTCTTCGCGGAATTCGTATTCAATTTCTAACATGTATATCGCTCGGTGGATTGATGGGTTAGTGCATTTTCATTTTGGCGTGGGTACTGCGCCGGAACAGGTTGGACAAGGTCAGCATCGCGGTGCGGAAGTAGCCGTGGATGGCGACCTGGTGCATTTTGTACAGGGACAAATACACGCCATAGGCAATTAAACCGCCGACGCTGACCGTACCCATCAAGCTACCCATCAAACTGCCGACCGTGCTGAATTTACCCAGCGATACCAGCGAGCCATAATCCCGATACACGAACGTGGCAGCCGGTTTACCTTTCAGGCGGTTGCTGATGGTTTTGGCAACAGTGGAGGCCATCTGGTGCGCGGATTGGGCGCGCGGTGGCACATTGCCGCCGTGGCCGACCCATACACAAGCGGCGCAGTCGCCGATGGCAAAAATATCCGGATCGCTGGTTTGCAGGGTTTGATCGACTATCAATTGATTGATGTGGTTGGATTCCAAACCGTCCAGATTTTTCATCCAGTCCGGGGCCTTGATGCCGGCCGCCCAGACTTTTAAATCCGCGTCGAACACTTCGCCATCGTAGGTATGTACCTCGGTATCGGTGACTTCCGTAACCTTGCGGCCCAGTTTTAACTGGATACCCAGTTTGATTAATTGCTCCTGGGTGGCTTGCGACAAGCGCGGCGGCAGCGCAGGCAGCAATTGGGTGGCGGCTTCGATAATGGTGATGTTGACGTCTATCGAACCTTCCAGCCCGTAGGTTGCCAGCAGTTTGGTCACTTCGTGCAACTCGGCGGACAATTCCACGCCGGTGGCGCCAGCGCCGATGATCACAATCGACAGCGGCTCTTCGCGCTGCTTACTTTGGTTGGCGTAGGACTGAATGTAATAAGTCTCCACCAGTTGTTTTTGAAAACGGAAAGCTTCCTTGGTGGTATCGATAAAGCGGCAATATTTATCCACGCCCTTGATGCCAAAAGTGTTACTGACGCTGCCGACCGCCATGACCAAGGTGTCGTATTTGAAGCGGCGTTGCGGAATGATCTCTTCGCCTTTCTTGTTGGTAATCGCGCCGACGATGACTTCCTTGTTTGCCCGATTCAAACCTTCCATTTTGCCAAACAAAAACCGGAAGTGATTGCTATGCGCCTGGGCCAAGTATTCGACTTCCTCAGCCTCGGCCAAAGTGCCGGACGCGACCTCGTGCAGCAAGGGCTTCCATATATGCGTGGACGCGGCATCCAGCAGCGTGACTTCGGCTTTTCCGGATTTGCCGAGTTTATGCCCCAATTCTGTCGCCAATTCCAGCCCGGCAGCGCCACCGCCGACAATCAGGATTTTATGTTTCTCCGCCATTTATCTTCCCCTCAAGTGCTGTTTGCCGATACGGTAAACAAAAAAATCGCTATCCCTGTCTTAGTTGTCTTTCCTGGTGACGGCATTATAACCAAACCTGCCCTGGCTGGCCGATTTTGACGGGATGGGCTGGCAGCGGCAATACTTAACTGCTCGGAAGAACCTGAAGGTGCAGGTAAACCAAACCGAGTTTAACCAGCGCATCAGATTATGATTAGCTATTGCCAGCCTTCCGGAGCTATCGAATGTCGCCAAACCCTCGCCTCCAAGCGCTTGCCCAGCCGGGCTTCTTGCTGATCCTACTCGGCCTGCTGGCTGGCTGCGCATCCGAGCCGCCGCGCCCGCAACTACCGACATATCAAAACAATGCCTCTTACAACAAGCCCTATACCGTTAAAGGCGTCACTTATTACCCATTGGTTTCGGCGAATGGCTATCGGGAAACCGGTTTGGCTTCCTGGTATGGCGCGGAATCGGGCAATCGCACCGCGGACGGCAGCCGTTTTGATCCGCAAGGCTTTTCGGCGGCGCATAGGACCTTGCCGATACCGTCGAAAGTCCGCGTGACCAATTTGCGCAATGGCCGTTATGTTGACGTGGTGGTTAACGA
Source organism: Methylomonas albis (assembly GCF_014850955.1). Taxonomy (NCBI): domain Bacteria; kingdom Pseudomonadati; phylum Pseudomonadota; class Gammaproteobacteria; order Methylococcales; family Methylococcaceae; genus Methylomonas; species Methylomonas albis. Next base: position 173,790 of record NZ_JACXSS010000001.1, on the reverse strand, counting down.
TAGAGGCCCATTCAGCCCGAACAGATTGATTGACCTATCACAAGGTGCGGCCAAGCAAATCGGTATGAATGGTTTGACGGAGGTGGAGGTAAGTTATCTGGCAGCGCCGTCTGGTGTGGAGTAAAGGGCGCATCTAGTCACTTGGTTTGACCGGACCACTTAATAGCCGGAAACCGCAAACCCGCTCATGCTGCGTCAGGCAGACACGAACAGGTTTGCAAACATTCAAGCGGCCTTGACTAAATTAAATCATTGCCGCTGACTGCATCGTTACAAAAAACGCCGTTTGCGGTTGCCGACTAATTTGAACATGGCAAACACCGAACCGAACAACCAAAATGCACCGGGAAGCGGTACGACTTGTACCGCCTGATTGCTGGCGTCCGGCGCAAAATCCGAAATTTGGCCAAAACCGCCGGGTAGCGCGCCGTCGCGCGGCCAAAGATTCCAGGTGTAGTCGGTTTTGGCAAAACCGGTAGACGGCAGCAGGCTACCGGCAATATCGGCAATCAGCTGCTTGCCTTGAATATTGGCGGTGCCGACGGCCAGTGCTGTGCTGCCTGAGGTAGGTGCCAACAGCGTGACCGCGCCGCCGCCGTCCATATTAAAACGTACGACCGAATCGAACAGTATATTCGGCAAACCGTTCGCAAAGAACCGCGCGGTACCGGCACCACGATCAAAGCCCAAAATGTAAAAGCCGGATGGCGAACCGCCAATGGCACCGGCAAAGGTACTTTCGAAATGAAAAATATCGCTGGCAGGATTGTAAGTGACCGAGGCGGTGATCACGTCCAGATCGCCGGTCTGGCTACCGGCATATGTCGCCAGATAATCGCCGGCCGGATCGTTGACCACGCTGGCATTTGCTGGCGCCGCACCGAACAACATCATGGCGGCAAATAGTGTTTGGGTAATGTTTAATCTCATACTTCTATCCTCTGTCGATAAGATCAATAAGGTGCAGCTAAGCAGCGGCAAGCCGTTGATTAGCTGCTGTTTTAGTTCGCTTAGGAACGTTTTGCTGTTGCGTAGGCATTGACCGAATGCCTAGCGTGAATGCGGCTGCGTCCTGAGCCAACTTAGGGGAGTGGATCAAGGCAAACTGCATTCAATTGTGAATTCCGCTAAACGGCCGCAAGGTTCAATGCGTTTGCAATTAATTTTGCCGCAGGGCTAAAAACCGGTCGACTAGGGGCTGTTGCCGTTTTACATGGGCAACCAAATGAAAGCGCAGGCCAAAGCGACGACACTTTCAAAATTGCGTTTCAATTTGTCATATCGCGTCGCGATGGCTCTGAAATGTTTCAGTCGCGCAAATACATTTTCAACGAGGTGGCGATACTTGTAGAGGCACCAGTCCATTTCGTCATTCCCAATGGTTGAGTTCTGTTTTCTAGGAATGATAGGCACACTCCCTTTGTCTCGAATTTGAATACGTAAAGACTCACTGTCATAGCCTTTATCAGCAATCATGTGGGCAGCCAAAGGGAGTTTAGCCACCAATTCCGGCGCTTCTTTACAGTCGTGCACCTCGCCCCCCGTCACCGAGAAATGAATGGGCAGCCCGCAAGCATCAACGGCCATATGGATTTTGGTGGTGTTGCCCGCGACGGATTTTCCAATGGCTGTTTCCTGCTCATGGGCCGCGCCACTACTATGTTGATGAGCCTTCACAATACTGCCGTCGATAAATGCCCATTCCAAATCCGGTTCCACCACCAGTCCCCGAAAGATACCCATCAATTTTTCCTGAAGCGACCACGCGTTGAATCGTTTATACACGGCATTCCATTTGCCAAACGTTATAGGCAAGTCTCGCCAGGGGCAGCCTACTCGCAAGCGATAAAAAATCCCCTCTACCGTTTGTCGTAGCGAAGGCTTGTCATAAATCCCCAGGCTCAACATGATGGCTTTGAATTTATTCCAGTATTCATCCGTAAACAACTGTCGTGGCATCGCTTGAGTATAGGTTGATTGAAAAACTCAAGCATTTGGGCTATTCAGTTCGATTTCAAGGCTATCATCCCAAAACGGCAACAGCCTCTAGTTCTACTTTGTCAGATTACAAAAAAGGTTCGTCATACCCGCTGGGAAGCGGGTATCCAGTGCCATGGATGGTAAGCTTCGATCCGTCCATGGCGTCTGGATTTCGGCAATCCCTGCCGAAACGACGGACTTAGAGATGTAGTTCGAGTAATCTGACAAAGTAGAACTAGGTGCTCTGTGAAATTAGCGGTGCAGCACGATCAGATATTCGCTAAACCTGGTGGAACGCAGTTGTAGAGAGATTTCCAGCGCGGCCAGCACCGACAGGGCTTGATCGGTACGAAACACGCCATTGACGCGGCGCTGAGCAAGTTCGGCATCGTTGATAAGCAAAAAACCGCGATGATAGCGGTTCAGCTCGGCAACCACTTCACCCAAAGGCCGATTCTCGAACACTAGTTTGCCGCGCTGCCACGCGGTAACGGTTTGGCTATCGATGCTTTGCAAATCACCTAGCCCGGATTCCGCGCTATAGGCTAATTGCTGGCCCTCGGCGACCACGGCGTGTAGCGCTTTGCCATCGGCTTGTTCCAAATCTACCGCCACGCTGTGTTGTGTGACGCTAACCTCGGCTTTACCGTCACGCAGCCGCACATTAAAAGCCGTACCCAGCGCGGTGACTCTGCCGTGTTCGCTATCTACCCGGAATGGCCGGGCTTTATCGGGGCTGACTTCAAACCAGGCTTCGCCTTGCAGTAAAGTCAATTGCCGCTGTTCGCCGTCGATATGCACTTCCAAGGCGCTATTGCCGTTGAGGTGCACCGTCGAGCCGTCGCTAAGATGCACGTCGCGCATCTCGCCGAAACCGGTATGAAAATCGGCGCGCACTATAATCCATAAGGGATTGAGCAACCACAAGGCTAGACAGCCGCCCGCCAATGTTGGCAGCGCCCATTGCCATCGCCACAAAGCCGGCTTGGGTTTACTTGTGGCTGGTATGGCTATTTTCGGTGCGATAGCATCCAGCGCGCCCCATAATTCGCCCAGCTGATCGTAAGCTTGGCGATGCATGGGATCGGCGGCTAACCAAGTGTTGAATTCCGCTTGTTCATCCGGACTACAGTTGCCGCTATCCAGCCTGACCCACCAAGCGCGGGCTACAGCTTTAATCTCGGCAGAAATTTTCATTGCGTATGTCCGTTTCGCAGCAACATGCAGCAAGGCATTCTGCTACTTAGCGGTAAACGATAAAGCCTAAGGATTTTCATCGGGCGCGATTCAGGGTTGGTGGCTTGCCATTATAGGACGCATAACCCGGTGAAAACAGGAGCGAATCGTTTAAAGATCGTCGAATTCTTGCAGCGCCGCTAAAGCATTGCGCAGATGTTTTTCCACCATATTGCGGGATATGCCCAATCGCTGGGCAATTTCGGCGTGACTAAGCTCCTCGAATTTGCGCAGCACGAAAACCATTCGGCATTTGGCCGGCAGGCTATCGATTGCAGAGACCAACAAGTCCAAACGTTCGCGGGCCAGGTTGATTTGTTCGGGATCGATACCGTCGCTTACTTGCAAGGATGCGTCAGCGGTATCGCCGGTTTCCAGGTGCTGGTTGCGGGTGTTACGGCGGCGCTCGTAATCGGTAGCCAGATTGGCAGCGATGCGGTGCAGCAAAGCGCGCGGGTTATCGGCCTGTTGCCACAAATTGCCGGTAAACATGCGCTGGTAGGTTTCCTGCACAATGTCGGCGGCAGTATCCAGGCAACCACAGCGTCTGAACATCACCCGGCGCAATTCCTCGTCGTAAGTTTCAATCAGGCGGGAGATATGAAGAGCATTGCTCATGGTCAGGATGTGCGGAATTTGGCGTCGATAATTGAGCGAGCAACCACAATTCATGCCAGAACGGTTGCAATGGCTATTTTTGCGGTAGTTGGCTATCAATCGAACGTTTTTTGACCGCACATACCAGCCTTAAAACTGCGGGATATGGCTTACTGGAATCATTTATTTAACATAGTTATATTTAAGTTTTACGCCCCTTATTTGCTCAGTAATTGCCGTCCCCGACGTTTTTGTAGCCAGCGAATCACCCCAGTGATAAACAACACAGGGCAAGCCAGACCGGTGATAAACACCAAAATTCGTCCGGTCATGCCGAAAGCCTGGCCGGAGTGCAGTGGCCATTGCCAATGGGTAAACACTTCACCGGCAGTCGCGGTTGGCAGACTGGGATCGTCCAAGTCCAGAATCTTGCCGCTATAGCGGTCAATCACCGTGCAACGCCTTTGCAGGATACTTCCGGGCGCGTCGACGCCGTCCTGGCACACCGTGTAAGTCTGGCTGGGATTCGGCGCGCCGTAAATCCAGTGCGGCCGGCCCGTTGGGTATTGTTTCAACGCCATCGCCACGGCTTCATCCATGCCAATGGTCGGGGCGTTTGGCGCGGGCGAGGTGGATTGAAACCAATAGCGGTAAGTCACCGGCGAAAAGACTTCCAGTACCGGCACCACGTTATGCGGCAATACCATGTATATCCCGGAAAACAGCACCGGCAGCATCACCAGCAAGGTGTAAAAGCCGCTGGTTTTATGCAGGTCGTAATTGAAGCGCGCCTTGCCGGCGCCGGCCTTGAAAACCAGCGCCTGGCGCCATTTGCCGGTCAGCGGCCACCAGACGATCAGGCCGGTCAAGGTCGAAATAATCAGCAGTGCCGCCGAGATGCCGACAATCGCCGCGCTGATTTCCTCGGACGGAATCAGCAGAGCGTAATGGAGTTCGAACATCAGGCCGATAAAGGTGTTGGGCAGCCAGTTGTCGGATCGGCCCTGCAACTGCTTGCCGGTGACCCGCGCCGTGTAAGGGTCGACTGCCACCAGCCAGCGTTCAACGCTGTCCGCGCTTGGAACGGTAAAGTTCAACTTGAACGTTGCCTCCGAGTTGCGCGGATAGGTAGAGAAGGTATGCTTCGCGGCTGGCGGCATCGCCTGCTTGCCGACCGCGAAAATTTCCGCCAAGGGCCGATATTCTGCATGCTCCGGTGGCTTCACCGTCAACATGTGAGGATGCAAGCATTCGTCGATTTCGGCATGAAACACCAAGATGCTACCGGTGATGCCGTAAATCGACAAAAGCAAGCCCAGCGTCAGCCCCAGCCACAAATGCACTTGCAGCCACAGCTTGCGGCGGGATTTAAGTTTCATCAACACGAAATTTACGATCATGCTCAATTTTTTCAGTAAGTTGCTTGGCAACATCCAGATCGTTGTTACGTTTCGTAAAACGGAATCGGGCGAATTTAAAGCCCTCAAACCGCCGAACACGCTTTGCTATTTATTAATATTCCAATCTGATCGAACCCATTGCAAACAACGGACTGCCCGGATAAACGCCTGTACGCGGTGAAGTATTCAAATTGGGGTCGGTCGATTCGTAATAGGTTTTGTCCAACAAGTTACGAATATTAAATTGTGCGGTCAATTTCGAATCGCCTACTTTCCATTGGTACGCGGTAAAGGCATCGAGGCGCACATAGCCGGGCAGTTGAAAGGAGTTTTCGTTATCGCCTTCCCGCTGACCCGCCGCATAGGCGCCGATACCGAAACTCAAACCTCTGAATAGCGGATTTCGCTTAATATCGTATTTCAACCAAATACTCCCAGCATGCTCGGGTACATTGGGCATGCGTTTACCTTCATAACCATTCAATTGATCATTTAGAGTCCGGTTATCCGCAATAATTCTTGCATCGGTATACGCGTAATTACCGATCATGCTCAATTCTTCGGTGAGTTGTCCGGCAACATCCAGTTCAATGCCTTGACTTCTTTGTTTGCCTATTGCCACGCTATCATTCAAGTCCGGTGTCGTCAGGTCAGGTGTTAACAGGTTTTCTTTGCTCAAATGGTAGTAGGCGACGGTGGTAGACAGGCGTTTATCAAACCACTCGGTCTTGAAACCTGCCTCGAATTGCTCGCCAATTTGCGGGGCAAAGGCAGCACCGGTAGACGATACGCCATTATTCGCGCCGAATGAATTGGTCCAATTTCCATAAAGGCTTAGCCAATTCAAAGGCTGATATAGAAGGCCGACCCGAGGGCTAAAACCTTCGTTTTTACGTATCAGAGTCGGTGAAGAGTTTTTCAGGGCATTATCGGCTGCCGCGAAAGACTCTCTATAGGCATTGCCGCTTTCCGTCCAGTCATAACGACCGCCGCCCAAGATATGCAATGTATCCCAAAGCGTAATATGGTCCTGAAAGTAAGCGCCGTGCCATTCATCCTTAAAAACAGCAAAATTGCTGCCCTCATCAAAAGGATCAATACTCAAAAGCGCATTACTGAATACCGCTGGATCGATGCCGTAACTGGGACCCGGATTATAGATATTGATATCCAGACTCGGATTTGCAACGCTGTAAAAACCTTGCGTGTGATATTTGGTGAATGATCGCAGATAGTCATAGCCAACCAGTATTTCATGGTTAGTAGAGCCCAGTTGGAACTTGCCGGTTAAATCGAGATTGGTGGCATAAGATTCGGTATCCTGGCTCTGAAAGTAGATATTGCGTTGCAGCATTCCGGTTGCTTCATTCAGTGCAGTTGCGTTAGGTGCCGGATTGATGAAAGTTTCGCGCGAATTTGTATTTTGCATCAAAAAACGGTTGTGGATAATCCACGATTCATTAAGGCGATGCGTCAACTCGGTATTCAAATTGACTTTCGAGGCATGGTCCACCGGATCGTTGGGATCACGGAGAGACCGGCTGACCGGGATGGCGGCGGGGCGCGTACCGACTACCGGAACCCCCAAGTCCGCTTGATAATCCTGATCGAGACCTTCCACTTCGACGGTAAAGTCGGTGGCATCGGTTGGTCGCCAAGTCATGCTGCCATCGGCCATGGTGCGGTCTTTAAAAACAAAGTCGCGGAAAGAATTACTGCTCAGATGTGAGCCGTTGAATCGGTACAGCAGATCGCCTTCTTTAGTCACCGGTCCGGTGGCATCCCACTGGGTACGATAGAAATCGTAGGAACCGAATTGCTGTTCCAAGGAATAATACGGCGTGTCGAGCGGTTTTTTTGTGGTCAGGTTGATCAAGCCGCCAGGTTCAATGCGTCCGAATAAAATGGAGGCAGGGCCTTTCAACACTTCCAGGCGCTCAAGATTGGCGGTATCGAAAAAGCTGGGAAAATTGGCATTTGTGCCGTTGGCAACCAAGCCGTTGCGAAAAAATTTGGGCTGTCTAAACCCTCTAACAAGAAATCCAACATCATTTCCCAAGGTAGGTTGCGGTCTTACACTGCTGACATTTTCCAACGCATCCTTAATCGTCACGGATTTTTGGTCATTCATCACAGCCCGCGGCACCACTTGAATCGACACCGGCGTCTCCATAATCGGCGTATCGGTCTTGGTAGCTGTGCTACTGTTGGGTAGCGCGTAATTTGTATCGAAAGGGTTGTTGGGATCATAACTTGTTTTACCAGTCACCGTTACACTCGGCAAGGTAGTCGTACCTGTCGCCGTCTGAGGTTCCAGCGCAGCGGCTTTTTCCAAAGTGACGGTGTTACCATTGCTGAACCGGTAGTGCAGCCCGGAACCGCGCAGCAAGTTCTGCAAAGCCTGTTCCGCTGTATAGCTACCTTTCACCTCCGGCGCGGAAATTCGTTCGGCAATGTCGCCTTCATACAGCACTTGCAAGCCGGTGAGCGCGGAAAAACGCGTCAATGCGGAGGACAGCGCTTGGGAGCGAATATCAAAGGTTTGCGCGGCTTGCTCAGCGGCTATGGCCACAGCGGAAGTCAACAGGCCGGCAGCAAGTGCTGCGTAGAGCGGGGCACGGCAAGCGGGTGCGGGATATTTCATGCGTCTATCTCCTTCGTCGATGAATGGTATTACCGACAAAGACGACGCGGGTTCGGGCTTACCCTTAGTGGCGAGAAAAATATTTTTATAATCGCAGGCTAACGGCGCAAGGTGCACCCATCTATTACGTCAATACAACAACACCCAATCGCCCGGCATCCGCAAGGCCTTGGCTTGAAGCGTGGTTGTCAACGCGGCCAGCACGGCATCGGGGTCGGCGTTGTTGAAGACACCGTTGACCACCCGTTCGGCCAACCGCGGATTGACCGCGACAATCCGGCCTTGCCGATAGCGGTTAACTTCCTCCAACACTTGCGTCAAAGGCTGGCGGTGAAACACGGTTTGGCGTCGCCGCCAGGCCAGCGCATCGTCGTTGTCGAGCCGGGCAACGGCTTGCAGCCGGCCTTGCCGATACTCGGCTTGCTCGGTGGCGTGCACCAACGCCTTGGCGCTATCGGCGCCGACCTCCACGGTGCCTTCGCTGACGACGACGCGTAGCTCGCCGGCTTGTTTGCGAACGCTGTAGGCGGTGCCGACGGCGCGCGCGGTCGCATGGCCGCCGTCGACGACAAAAGGCCGTTGCTTATTAGGCGCGACTTCGAAATAGGCTTCGCCGCGCAGCAATTCGATCTCCCGCAAGTTGTCGCTGTAACGGACCGCCAATGCCGTATCGGTATTCAAGGTCAGCCGCGAGCCGTCTTCCAGATCGATGCTGAGTTGTTGGCCAGCTACGGTATGGTAATCGCTACGCCAGTTTTGCCAGTGCTCCGGCAGTCGCCAGCCGGCCACCAGCAATAACAACCCAAGACAGCCCAAGGCAACCCGGTGCAGGTTTCGGCCGCTAGCCGGCGGCGGCAAACACCCCTCACCCTGCCCTCTCGGCAACTGTTCCAGACGTTGCCCTACCTCCTGCATCCATGCAGTCGTCCCAGCGGGAGAGGGTTCCGCTTCAGTTTTAGCGGCCTCCGCTTGTAGCCGTAGCTGAACCCGCTCCGCCGGTTGTTGCAGCAAGTCCCATAGATTGCAGGATTTGTCGTAGGCTGCGGCGTGCCGGGGATCGGCGTGATACCAAGTTTCAAATTGGCGACGCGCTTCGTCGCTGACGTCATCCGCTTGCAAGCGCGCAAACCAGGCGAGTGCCTGGTCAGAAAGCGAATCGGAAGACGCGGATTGGAACTTATCGGACATGGTTAGCTGAACGAAGAGGTGAGCCGAGACGGGCATGATGCCATGTTTTCAGAACAGGGTTAATTTGCATGATACGAGCCACTTGGAGCATCAAAGGAAATCGATGCGGTCTTTGAAATGCTTCAAGGCCTTATGCATATGACTTTCCACAGTGCGCGCCGATATGCCCAACTCGGCGGCGATTTCTGAGTAACGCTTGCCTTCCACTCGGCATAACAAGAACACCTTGCGGCATTGCGGCGGCAACTCGTAGATGAGTGTTTCGAACAATTCCATTTGTTGCTGCCCCTCCAGCGTATTGTCCGGTTGCGGTTGGCCGCAAGCAATGTCCTCGCCCACCAGACCGCCGTCGCGTCGTTCTTGCCGAGCCCGACTGCGCAAGTGGTCCAAAGCAAGATTGTCGGCGACGCGAAACACGAACGCCCGCTGATTGGCGATCTCGCCGGCAGCGGAATAGTGGGCGATGCGTAAATAGGTTTCTTGAATCAAATCCGCCGCGGTTTCGGCACAATTGACCTTATGCGTCAAAAATTGCTGGAGATCCTTCTGGTAGAGCAGAAAGCTAGCAAGTAAATCGGAATCGGTGATTGCATCCATGAACACATAGTCGACAGTGAAACGTCTTCTGCTACCGCAAATTTTAAGCCACTAGCCTGTGACGCCAGCGTTATGAAGGGATTGCGCCATCAGTTGGCGGCATTGACGGCAAAAATCCTGGAAGCGCAGCGCGCAAAATGCGGCATATGCCACACTTTTAAATTCGTGCTTCCAGCTTCAACTCGCGGCTGGAACAGCGGCAAATTCATACACCAAACATCCACCCACTGTTAAGCCCTGGTGGTTATCAGCAGCTAAAAACTAGTCGTTTTCAGCGCTGGCGACTTTGCTGGACTGTGGCTTTCTGCCGCCAGCGAATCACCCCGGTCACGAACAACACCGGGCAGGCCAGTCCGGTGATAAACACCAAAATCCGCCCGGTCATGCCGAAGGCCTGGCCGGAATGCAAAGGCCATTGCCAGTGCGTGAAGATTTCGCCGGCCGTGGCAGTCGGCAGACTGGGATCGTCCAAGTCCAGAATCTTGCCGCTGTAGCGGTCGATCACCGTGCAACGGCGTTGCAAGAGGCTGCCGGGTGCGTCGACGCCGTCCTGGCAAACCGTGTAGGTTTGAGTCGGCTCCGCCGCGCCGTAAATCCAGTGCGGACGACCTTGGGGGTATTGTTTAAAGGCAATCGCCACCGCGTCATCCATGCCGATGGCCGGGGCATTTGGATAAGGCGGTTGGGATTGAAACCAGTAGCGGTAAGTCACGGGCGAGAACAGTTCCAGCACCGGCACCACGTTGTGCGGCAGCACCATGTAAATCCCGGAAAACAGTACCGGCACCATCACCAACAGCGTGTAAAAGCCGCTGGTTTTATGCAGGTCGTAATTGAAGCGGACTTTGCCGGCCTTGGCCTTAAAAGTCAGGGCATTGCGCCAATGCCCGGTCAGCGGCCACCAGACGATCAGGCCGGTCAGCGTCGAGATGTTCAGCAAGGCCGCCGAGACACCGACGATCACCGTGCTGACTTCTTCGGACGGAATCAGCAGCGCGTAATGCAATTCAAACATCAGGCCGATAAAGGTGGCCGGTAACCAGTCTGCCGATCTGCTTTGCAGTTGCTTGCCGGTGACCCGCGCCGTGTAAGGATTAACCGCCACCAGCCAGCGTTCCGTTCCAGCGGGCGTATCGACCGAAAAGTAGAGTTTAAATGCCGCGAACTCATTGCGCGGGTAAGTCGCAAAAACAGGCTTGGCCCGCGTCGGCATCGCATCCCGGCCCGCCGAAAAAACCTCGGACAACGGCCGATAGGCTGCCTGAGACGGCATCTTCACCAGCAACACATCAGCTTGCAGCCACTCGGCAATTTCAGTTTGAAATACCAGGATACTACCCGTGACACCATAGATCGACAGTAGCAGCCCCAGACTCAAACCCAAGTAAAGATGCACGCCCAGCCAGCGTTTTCGGCGCCTTTTCAGCTTGGTTAGCGTCAGGCTTGATGGCGAGGCGTGATCGATCAAGTCGCTTTGATTTGTCTCGGTGTTCATCGTTACCCGACGAATACTGGATAGATGGCTTTTGCCGCGCATATCTCGGTTTGGCATATGGCTATTCGCTCCTTGTTCACCCGTTTATCCGCCTAAAACTCCAGCCGCACCGTTCCCATTGCGGTGAGCGGCGCGCCAGGGTAAATACCGACACGCGGCGGGGCATTTTGGAAAGGATCGGTGGATTCGTAATAGGTTTTATCCAGCAGATTGCGGACATTAAATTGGGTGATCAACCGAGATTTGCCAAGATGATAGGTATAGCTGGCAAAGGCATCCAATCTGGCATAGCCGGGTAATACAAAGGTATTGTCGTTATCGCCTTGCCGTTGTCCGGCTGCAAACATGCCCAAGCCAAAACTCAAACCGTTCAACGGTTCGTAGTGATGAATATCGTATTTGAGCCACAGACTGCCGGAATGCTCTGGCACATTGTTCAGACGGTTGCCCTGCAGACCGGAAAAGTCTTTGGTAATACGAGCATCGGTAAAGGCATAGTTGCCGATGATACTGAACTCGTCGGTAAGCCGTCCGGCTATATCCAGTTCGATACCTCGGCTGCGAGCTTTGCCGATAGCCGCACTGGCGAACGGGTCCGGGCTGTTGAAATCGCGGGTCATCAAGTTTTCTTTGGTCAAATGGTAATACGCCAAGGTCGTGGACAAGCGCTGATCGAAAAACTCGGTTTTAAACCCGGCTTCGAATTGTTCGCCGATTTCCGGGTTGATCGTTGCGCCGGAGGCTGTTATGCCATTGTTGGCACCGAATGAAGTGGTCCAATTGCCGTAGATACTGGCCCAGGCCCAGGGTTGATAGAGAACCCCCACCCTTGGGCTAAAGCCTTCATCCCGGCGCGAAGGTAAGGCGGCATCGGCGGCGCTAGCCGAATCACCTATGCCCAAGCCGGTTCTTGCCCAATCGTAGCGACCACCGCCCAGGATATGCACTTTATCCCACAGGGTGATGTGATCCTGAAAATACGCGCCATACCAGTCGTCCCGGAACAGGTAATGGTTGGCGCCGTCGTCGGAAGGCGTTGCCAGCGCGTTGGCGTAATAGGCTGGATCGATACCGTATTGGGGATTATAAATATCGATATCCAAACCCGGCACCGGATCCATGTAGTTGCCGAAGAACTCGTAGGTACCGACCGCACGCAAATAATCAACGCCGATCAAGGTCTGATGGCTGAATCCCCATAAGTTGAATTTCCCGGTCAAGTCCAGATTGGTCGTATACGTTTCACTGTCGGAGGTTTGAGAAAATATATTCCGCGCATAACGGCGATTACCCGAATTCGGATCAAAAAACTGTTCGACAGTAAAGCCGTTGGCGGGTTTGACCGAGGTATTTTTGTCATATACAAATGAGGCCAGGAAGCGATTGCGCAAGGTCCAGTTTTCATTGAAGGCGTGCGTTAGGTTGAAGCCTAGGTTCACCTTGGAGTTAGTATCGACCGGATCGTTGGGGTCGATGAAAGAGCGGCTAATGGGAATAGCCGCCGGGCGATTGCCGATAGCAAATAGCCCCCTGTCAACCTGAGTGTCCTCGTGCAAGGCTTCCAAATCTAATGATAGCTCTGTGGCATCGCTGGGCCGCCAGGTCACGGATGGATTGACCAGAATCCTGTCATTGAAATTAAAATCCCGAAACGATTTGTTGTTTTGATAAGCACCGGAAAAACGATAGCTCAATGATTTATTGCCGGGGATCGGGCCGGTGGCATCCCATTCGGTACGATAAAAATCGTAAGCGCCGAAACGTTGCTCCACTGAGTAATAAGCCTCGTCCCGAGGTTTTTTGGTGACCAGGTTGATTAAGCCGCCGGGCTCGATACGGCCAAACAACACCGCTGCCGGGCCTTTCAGTACCTCGACGCTCTCAAGATTCGCTGTTTCGTATTGAGCGCCTTCCCCGATATTCAAGCCGCTGGATATTAGGCCATTGCGATAAACCCGGCCATTCCTAAAGCCACGGACGATGTAGGCATTACTCAGGCCCAAGGACGATTGCGGACGTATGCTGCTGACGTTTTCGAGCGCGTCTTTAATGGTCGTGGTTTTTTGATCGTTCATCACCGCCCTAGGCACTACCTGAATCGATACCGGGGTTTCCATGATCGGCGTATCTGTTTTGGTCGCGGCGCTGGCGCTGGTGCGGTTGTAGTCGGGATTATAAGGATCGCTGTCGGCATAGCTGGATTTACCTGTTACCGTCACAGCCGGCATAGTCGTAGCCGTTAGCGGTTCAGTTACCACGATTTTTTCCAATTTCACGGTATTGCCATTATTGAATTGGTAGCTTATCCCGGAACCCTTTAGTAAGCGTGTCAACGCGGCTTCTAATGAATACTGTCCGCTAACGCCCGGCGAACCGATACCCTTGACCAGCTCCGAGTTGTAAACAAACTGCACCCCGGATTGCTCAGCCAAAGCACTGAGTGCGGAATACAAGGGCTGCGCAGGAATGTTGTAGTTGATATTGTTGCTGCTGGCTGTTGGGTTTTCGGCCAGGGCGATCAGCGGTGCGGCGATGGTGATTAACCCCAAACAAAGCAGCAATGTGCCTAGGGTGGATGCGCTTTTGCTTGGGGCCTTGCTCGTCCTGGATGGGGTTCCGGTTTTTCTCATGATGCGTCCTCAGTAAAGGTCTGTTTTAGCTGAGAACGATTGATGGGTGGCGATGCCGTACTCACTCATGCGCGACAAATTGTCGCAACCCCTAAAAGCCGCTTATCCGGACTGCAAAAACACAAACGGCCCCGCTTCCACCACTTTGACGGGCAAAGTTTGTTGTAACGCCGCGAGCCAGGCATCGATCTCCCGGATGTCGAGCGCAATATTGACTTCCCGTTCGCCCAGCTTGTCATCCAGCAGGCGGATTTGGCTGCGCCGGTAGCGATTAATTTCCGCAATGACTTGTTTCAGCGGCACGAAATTCATCAATAAACGGCCACGGCGCCAGGCATCGGCATTTTGCAATTCCACGGTTTGCACGCTCCCGAGCTCTTCGGCGCTAAAGCTTATTTGCTGGCCCGGCTGGAGCGTGACACTGTCGATATGAGCGCCTTGCGCGGATGGCTGGCTGCTGCGTACCTTGCCTTGCAGCAGCGTCACCGAGCCGGCTTGGCCGTCGTATCGAACGACAAAGCGGGTACCCAAGGCTTCGGTAGTGGTGCCGCCGGCTGTGACGCGAAACGGCTTGCTGGTATCGTGTGCGACATCAAATTCGGCTTCGCCGCGCAGCAATAAGACGCGGCGTTCGTTGCCACTGATTGTCACATCCATAGCGGTGTCGGTATTCAGATGCGCGACGCTACCGTCGGCCAGCGTGATAGAGGTCTGCTCGCCGATGCGTGTACGGTAGTCGGCCAGCGGATGTTGCAGATAATCCGGATAAAAACCGTTCATCAAAGCCAACAGCACTGAAGCGGCTGCGGCAAAGCCCAATCCGCGCCGTGCCCAGGCAGCCCGTCGACGCTTGGCAGCCAGCTCGCGGCGTCTCTGCCGGTCAGCCAGCAGGGGCTGCGGCAGTTGTTGCCAAAGATTTTCGACGTCGCGATAGGCTTGCTCATGCTCAGGGCCTTGCCGCCGCCAACGCGCGAATTCGGCCAACACAGTCTCGTCGGCGGCAGCGGAGGTCAGGCGCAAATGCCAGGCAACGGCTTGCTGTTGCAAGGTTTCGCGGGGGACTGAGGGCTGTTCGTTCATCGGGGCCATGACTTTGAAGACGGGATATTTACTATAACGATCCGCAGGGCTTAAAGCCATACTATGCACCCTCGCTACCGACGGCCTGCCGGCATTGCAGCAACGCTTTAGCCAACTGCTTTTCCACCCAGCTGGTGGATATTTTTAATTGTTTGGCTATTTCGGCGTGGCTTAAACCCTCGATTCGGCTTAAATACAAAATCTCCGCGCATTGATCAGGTAGTTCCGCCAAAGCGATTTGAATCTGTTGCAATTGGTCCCGAGCTTGTACGGCCCGTTCAGGCGCAGCGGAATCGTCGATGTCGGATTCATCGCCCAGATATTGGCCCAATAACTCGCCACGGCGCTTTTGGGTGCGCAGATGATCGAGCGATAAATTGGAGGCCACGGTAAACAGCCAGGCTCGCACTTCTATCTCGCTGGCGGGCGGCGGTTTAAGCAACGTCAGCCTCAGGAAGAGATCCTGAATCAAATCGGCGGCGGTGTCCTGACAGCGTATGCGTTGCTGCAAAAAGCGCTGGATTTGCGGACGGCTGTTTAGAAAAATCCGGTAAATATCGTGATCTGAAAATGCCATGCGCGGAAGATTGGGCCATGATCGCGTTAATCGTGGCAATCGGCGCAGCAGAGTTTGTGCCAGAACCGCGTCTTTATATCCGTACGACGGACTAAGCCTTGGTTTTACTCAGAGTTTTTCTTGATGGTCGGCCGGAAGTAGCCGGGATAACCGAATAAACTGTGTGATATGCCACATCAATTAGGCATATCACCTGCTTTTTAGTCGCGTAAAAGAGTGCAGGCCGGGCTAAAAAGCCATGGGTGAAAAGAAGGATGTTTTTCGTGAAAACCCGGTTAAATCAAACCCTCGCGGTAGCGACAGCTTATTTTGCAGAACATCAAATCCGCGTGGGCACAAAAACCGTGCCCACCCTACGAAACTGGGTTGTATTCGAGCGACGACGAGCTTTCCTCCCATATGCCGCGCCGAGCACCGGAGCTTTTATCGAGAACAGCCCGAAGGGGCTCCGCAGGGATGCGGTGCGTCGGCGGAGGGGCTGGGAAGCCCCTTCTGCCGACCCTCGATAAAAGCTCCGGAGCGCAGGACTAAAGCGGCATCCGGGCCGCCTTTTCTTTGGATACTTTCTTTTGGCGGAGCAAAAGAAAGTATCTCGGTTGTCGGTCCGAGAACCGACATTAAATCTAGCCGTCGCGCCAGCGACTCATTATTTTGTAAGACGCCAAATCGGCATGGGCACAAAAACTGCACCCATCTTACAAAACTAGCAAACCAGTGATTAGCCGGATGGCTCCGAATTTTCATTCCCAAAAACGAACCGATTTCGATAGTCGAGTAGCCTTTGCCCTCGGTCTCGGCATACGTCAAGCATTTCATCATCTTCGATAGTAAATACAATGGAGAAGGTTGATAGCTCTTTATACAACGGCTTAGAGTAAGGCAACGATTGCCCGAACTCGCCGTCAATCTGAAAATGCACTGATGTCCTTGATAGATTCACAACCATATCCATCGAGCGAATAAGAAAAGTCGAGTGCCCGGAGTTGTCACTTTCTACTGCTGCGTAACCACGGAGACAATCCACCGATCCCAGGTGACTCCCTTGACAACTCAAACGGTATTCTGGTTGCTTGTGGACGTCGTAGAGCCATTGTTCCAGGACCCCGGAATTGAACAGCTCGAATCGAAATATAGCACCGTATGGGCTGGTATCGCCGTAAGGCCGAGAGATCGCGAAATTTGTCGGAAATAAGTGAACACTGGGGCTCTCGTAGGATAATTCCGGATGTTGATCGACAATGACTTGGCCAGTCACAATAGTTGACATTGTTTCTTCTCCATAAGAGTAGTTAGCAAGTCGCCTGGATGAAGCAAAGCGTAATCCAGGGCTTAGGCCATTAATCCCGGATTGCATCCGGGCTACACATACTCACCCACAAACCTCCACCTCAAACACCGTCCCCTTCACCGCCACCACCTTAACTTTCACCCCCATCGGACTATCTTCGCCGTGTACTTTCCAAACCGTATCATCGACCTTAATCTTGCCCTGGCCGTTTTCGATAGGCGCGATCAGAAAAAAGGTGCGGCCGATATATTGAGCACCACGCTGATTTAATAACGGATGATCCGTAACGGCGACCGCCCGGTTCCGGGCATATTTGCGCCAGGCCAGCACCGACAACACCGCTAGCAAGGAAAACATCAGTAACTGCACGTTGAACGGTGTAGCCGGCACTAACAGCACCACCGCGCCGACGATAAACGCCGATACCGCCAACCAAAGAAAAAAGAAGCCGGTGACGACGATTTCCAAACCCAGAAAACCGACCGCCAGCACCCACCAATACCAAAACACCACATCTTGCTCTGACATCATCAAGCCTTTTTATTCAGTGCTTCTTTAGCCAGTTCGCCGATGCCGCCCAGTGCACCGATCACGCTGGAAGCTTCCAGCGGCATGAAGATCAGCTTGCTGTTGTTGGCTGAGGCCACTTCTTTTAAAGACTCGATATATTTTTGCGCCACGAAGTAATTGATGGCTTGCACGTCACCCTTGGAGATGGCCTCGGAAACCACCATCGTCGCCTTGGCTTCGGCTTCCGCCAGACGCTCTCTAGCTTCCGCGTCGCGGAACGCGGCTTCCTTCCGCCCTTCGGCGTCAAGGATCGCGCCTTGTTTCAGGCCTTCGGCTTTAAGAATTTCCGCTTGCCGCATGCCTTCCGCTTCCAGAATCTGCGCGCGTTTTTCTCGTTCGGCTTTCATTTGTCTGGCCATGGAATCGACCAAATCTTTGGGCGGCGCGATGTCCTTGATTTCGATGCGGGTGACTTTAATCCCCCATGGCGAAGTAGCTTCGTCGACCACGTTTAACAACCGGGCGTTGATTTCATCACGGCGCGACAGCAGTTCGTCCAAGTCCATCGAGCCCATCACGGTACGGATGTTGGTCATCACCAGATTAATGATCGCCATATCCAGATAAGTAATCTCATAGGCAGCCTTGGCGGCGTCCATGATCTGGTAAAACACCACGCCGTCGACTCGGACCATGGCGTTATCCTTAGTGATAACTTCCTGCGAAGGCACGTCCAGTACCTGTTCCATCACATTCAGCTTACGGCCGATCCGGTCGATGATCGGCATGATGATATTTAAGCCGGGCGTCAAAGTCGCGGTATATTTACCGAAGCGCTCGACGGTGTACTCCATGCCTTGCGGCACGGACTTGACGCTCATGAACACCATTAAAATGGCGAACACCAACAACACTGTTACGAATAAACCAAAGCCGCCCATAGCGCCTCCTAACTGGTGAAAATGAATTGTTTATTGCCAACGGTCACGCAGCTAATAATAATGTATGTCTCTTTAACTTGCTGGAAACAGGGTTCCGATTCATGAATACTTTGATCTACTACAGTTTTAACGTAATGATATTGGCGGTGGTTATATTGATTGTCGGCCTGATCAAACCCAAGTGGATACTGCTGTGGATGGACAAACCCGGCCGCCTGCCTATCATGGCCATCGCCGGCGCAATCTTCATGGCCGGTGCGGTCATGTTTGGCGAAGGCAATAAACAGAAACAGCAGGAACAAGCCGCCGCTGCCGCCGCACAACCCGCAAAAAATGCCGTGGAAGAAGTGCCGGATTTGCATTAACCCCCCGCTTACACGCGGATACTGCCGACCAGGTTTTTTAGCGCCTGCAAATCGTCCGCATCCGCCTTAGCTTCATAACGTAATCGAATAAAAATAGCGGTAATTCCTTCTATCTGCTCCGCCAAATCCGGGCGGGCGCTTTTGCCCCGCGCCGCAATGGTTTGCGGGCCGTCGCCAATGTCCACGTCAACCCCGGCTTTACTTAACTTGTTACAAAACTGCCGATACAGCACTAGCGCCGGATCTTGGCGGCGACGGCTGGTTCGCAAAAGTCGCCACGACAATACACCACCGACCACAGCAACGCTACTCAGCAGCCAGTAAGCCAGCTTGATGAAATTATCGATACCTAAGCTCTGTAAAAACGCCTGCTGATTGGCCGTGTCGTAATTGATGATCCAGCGTTGCCAGTTGTAGTCGACGCTTTGCCACAGCTGTTGGCTACGTTGCAGCCACGACAGGGTCCGGGCATCGAACTGCACCGGACTGAAATTGACCATGCCGCTGGCGATTTGTAAATCGACATCCACGCCGCGTTCTATCCGTTCCGGGGCAACAGCCGCCGTTGGGTCGAATCTGACCCAGCCGCGCCCTTCCAGCCAGGCTTCCGCCCAGGCATGCGCATCAGCTTGCCTGATCTCCAGAAAGCCGCCGACGGCATTCATCTGCCCGCCTTGATAGCCGCCCACCACCCGCGCCGGAATCTCCGCTACTCGCAGCAAATACACAAAGGCCGTGGCGTAATGGCTGCAAAACCCGGCGCGGCGCTCAAATAAAAAAGTCTCGATGGGCTTATCCGGCATCGCCTCCGGGCTAAGGGTGTAATGAAAGTTTTCCTGGCGAAAATGCTGCAACAAATTGGCGATAAACAACTCGGGGCCTGCTGGCCGGCCTTGCAACTGCTTAACCAATTCGACGATTTTTTCCGAAGGTTTGCCGGGTAGTTGCAAATTTTCCCGGCGCTCGGATTTGCTGATGCCGCCGGAGTTAAAAGTAGGCGAGGAACTAATCCGATATTCGGCGCGGTCGCCGGGGTTTTTATTGCTGATCAACTGATATAAACCGTTGCGGCGCAAACCGTTTGCAAACTGCGCGGGCATCTCCAGCGCAAACACCCAATGCTGTTTTTGCGGCTCCATCATCAGCGTGTAATCGTATGTCGGACCGCTAAATACGGGTTGATCCGGGGTATTTTCCCGGCCCAACACCGGCGGCACCGTCCAGCGTACGCCATCGGTATTGGCATAAACCGGCCCCCGCCAATAGCGTTGGGAAGCCGGCGGCAATTCGCCGTCGAATTTGACCCGGAATACCAGTTCCGGCGACAAACTTAATTCGGCAATGGAGCCGGGCTCCAAGGTATCGCTCAAACCGCTTTTGGCTTGGGCGTCGTCGTCCAGCCAGCTCCAGCGCGGTGCTTCCAAACGCGGAAACAACACAAATAACACCAAGGCCAGCGGCAGGCTTTGCAGAATAATTGCCGCAGCCGCTTTTAAGGCCGGCAGGGTTTGCGGCGCCTGGCTGTTTTGGGTAATCAAGGTTGCCAGTAACACCCCGCATACCAGCAGGATGTAAAACGCCATCAAGATGCTTTCTTCGTATAAAAACTGGGTAACCGCGACGATGAAAGCCAGATACACGATCACATACACATCGCGCTTGCCGTGAATTTCCAGCAATTTCAAACCCAAGGCCACCACGAACAAGCCGGTGCCGGCATCGCGGCCGAATACCGAATGTTGCTGACTATAGAGCAGTCCGATACCCACCAACATCAGCAAAAATACCGCAAACCGGTTCGGTAAATAGTGTGGCCGCCACACGGCAAGCAAGCGCCATAGCAGCATAAGCATGAAAAATCCGAATAAGATCGGCGGAATATGCCAGGCATGCGGCAGTGTGATCAGCCCTATCGAGCCAAGCATAAACAACATCAATCGCGTAGACGGCAGAAACGGCATAGTCAAAACAACGCCAGCGCTTGCAGACATTTTCGGTAATGCGCGACACCGTTGTCCGGCGGCACACGCAGTCCGGGCAGCACCAAGCCGTAACGCAAACCGGCCTGTTCGGCATCCACCAGCCAGCGGCATAATTGGCTGAGGCGTTCTTCCGTGTGGTGTCCGGGCGCGTGTTGATAATCCAACCACAATTCGCTGGAACTGGCGCCGCTGTATTGCTTGCTGTGCACGCCCTGGCCCTTGGCAAAGGCTTTCCAATGGATTTGCCGAATCGCGTCGCCCTGTTGATAGGCTCTTACGCCATCAAACTCGTCGCCATTTCGGCGATGCTGGCCGGGCCGCTCCTGTCCACCGTCGCTATCCGGAAATGGCAGTTGCCGACTGGCTGGCTGTGGATACACCAGCAAAGGACTATCGAAACGTAAGGGCGCCCAGGCCCGAAATAAGCCTAAGGGATAGGTGCTGGAAAGTGTGAGCGTGCCCGGTAACTGCCAGCCGCGTTGCTGGGTGGCTTGATACAAGGTGACGGTTTGGCATTGCTCTGCGGCCAAACTCAGGGATAACTCGGACTGCAATGCCAGGTCCACCGCAAAACGCGGCTGCGAACCGGGATTACTGATCTGGAAACTAAACGGCCCGGCTTGGCCGGCAAACACCGCTTGTTGCCGGGCAGGTTGAATCGCCAATCCGGCCAGCGATTTGAAGCTGTGCAGGATGGTCACGAAAAAGATGCTGGCCAGTAAAAACCCGAGCAAATAGGCCAGATTGTTGTTGTAGACAAAGCCGATCAGTACTAGCAACAGAATCAACAGCACAAAAGCCAAGCCGCGTTGTGTCGGCAAAATAAACACCCGCCGCTGCGTCAACACAATCGGCCCGGCGGTCGGTGCCTCGCCGTTAAAAAAACGCGACAGTTTAAAGCGCTGTTTTAAGGATAATGCCGCCTCGCTCAAAGCACGGACACATGCTTTAGAATGGGCGCGACGGTGGCCGCAGAATCGTTGGCACCCGCATTCAAGCGATGGCCGGCCACCGCCGGCAATACCGCTTGCAGGTCTTCCGGCAACACCGCATAGCGCTTATCGATATAAGCCCAGGCCTTGGCGGCGGCCACCAAGCCCAAGCCGGCACGCGGCGACAGGCCGCTGGCAAAATCATTGGATTGCCGGCTGAAGGCCAGTATGGCTTGCAGATAATCCAGCAAGGCCGGCGACACATGCACTTCATCTGTCTCCTGTTGCAAGCCGGCCAATTGTTCCGGCAGTAACGCAACCGGCAGTTTATCGATCAACACATGCCGGGGTTGGCCGCTCAACAACTCGCGTTCGGCCTGACGGTTGGGATAGCCTAACTCGATACGCATTAAAAAGCGGTCGACTTGCGATTCCGGTAGGGGAAAGGTGCCGATCTGATGCGCCGGATTTTGGGTGGCGATGACAAAAAACGGTTGCGGTAAGGGATAGGTGCGGCCTTCGACGGTCACTTGCCGTTCTTCCATCGCCTCCAACAACGCGCTTTGCGCCTTGGGCGTGGCCCGGTTGATTTCGTCGGCCAAAATCATTTGTTTGAAAATCGGCCCCGGATGAAAACTGAATAGCTGTTGATGCGCGTCGAACACCGAGGAGCCGACGATGTCGGCCGGTAAAATATCGCTAGTGAATTGTATCCGCTGATATTCCAAACCGAATAAACGCGCCAAGGTGTGCGCTAAGGTGGTTTTGCCGACGCCGGGAATATCCTCAATCAACAAATGACCTCTGGCCAACAGGCAGCAAACCGCTAGGCGAATTTGTGGTTGTTTACCGAGAATGATTTGATTGGCTGCGGCGAGTAAGCGATCGAGAGCAAGGTCCATTGTGCAAAAGGTAAGAAATGTCGATGTCTGGAGTATAGATCAGCTTAGTTGCACCTGCCATCGGCTTCATTGTATAAACCAGCGATTAAGTGCCCGGTCCGATACGGCCGGTTAACCGACCATGCAGCCCCGCTGCGGAGAGTGCCATGAAAGAATATGACGAAGTTCGCGACCAGTTGTTAAATATGCTGGAAGAACTGGACGATAGACTAGGGAAAATTACCAACGATGTCAGACACACCGACCAGCCGCTGGCTCAGGATTTTTCCGAACAGGCTACCGAAACCGAAAACGACGAGGTATTGGATGCGCTGGGCAATGCAGCCCGCGACGAAGTTGAGAAAATCAGACAAGCCATTTCCCGCATTGATGCCGGTACTTACGGGATTTGCCTGGGCTGTGGCGAACCGATCAAAAAAGAACGCTTGGCGGTACTGCCTTATGCCAAGCTCTGCATGCATTGTGCGGAACACAACCCGCAGTCTTGATCTATTTTTCCGCAAAGCAAGTGCCCAACCCGTTTCATGCTATCGCCCAAAACGCAAAAAAAAGCCCGGTGCGAGACCGGACTTTTTTATCGTCTCGGCGGTATGCAAAACCACCGATTAAGCGCACCCTAGGCTTTGTTGCGACGCAAACCTAACATGCCCAACAAAGCGCTACCGAACAGCCAGACTGCGCCGGGCACAGGTACTGCGGCAACTTGTTGCAATTGCAAGGAGCTGCCAGCCAAATCGGCATCGGTAAAGCCGAATACGAAGAACTTGTTCGGTCCGGCGACACCGGCGACAAAATCGTTGTCGTTGGCTATCCACAAGGTATGTAGTTTTTGGCCCAAGCCATTGATGACATCGTCACCAAAACTAGCGCCTTCCAGTTTAGCGGGGATGGCGGTGACAGCAATGCCCTGACTGACCAGCTCCGCCTTGATGTCCAGGAACAGAGACTTGCCCACCGCATAACTCAATAGATTTGATTCGCCACTGATGCTCAGCGGGCCAATATCGGTGGCGCTACCCAAATCGATCTTGAACAGTTTTTTCTCCGCGGCAGACGTGCCGTCGCCCAAGCCCTTGCCGTCCCGTTCCAGAACCAGAAACTCGTGATCGTTAATAGCCAGAATTTCGCTGCTGTTGTAGCTCTTGGAACCGTCCTTATTGTCGTAAACATATTGATGGGTGGTGTTGCCCGTCGCAATGTCTATGGTAACAATGCGATTGGCTCGACCGCCATCACCGCCATCCTGTATCAATGGACTTTGCTCGAAACCGACCAGGGTTTTACCGTCCGGCGTAATCGCCAAACCTTCCATGCCTTTGTTGGCAACACGGCCGCTGGTATTGCTGCTGATTTCGGTAGCACCTTGCGACGAAAGATTGCCGACGGCAAAAGATGCCGGCAAGTTGAAGGTGCGAGTACGTTGTCCCGTGGCGCGGTCGAACTCATAAACATAAGGACCGTATTCGTCGGAAATATAGACTTTGGTACCGTCATTGGAAACCCGAATGCCCTCCGGATCCAATCGAGCGTTATCCGGATTGGTGGAGATGCCGGCGGCGAAATTGTCCGAGCGACCGTCGAAATAATATTTATTGCTGCTGTTGATCGACGGCGTCACTGCACCGTAATTCAATGCGGTCGGGCTATACAACAGGGTGGTTTGCGTCAGGGTGGGCGTCAACGTAAAAGCTGAAGTCCCAGGCGTCGCCACCAAATTCATGGCAACTGTTTGGAAGCGGGAAATATAGGACGTGGTATTGTCGACACTGGTGCCGCCGGCCCAAGCCGTGGCATTCGGTCCACGATCCGGCAAAGCCAGGAAGGTATTATTGCCGGCATAAGCTAAACCTGAACCAATGCCGCCCAGAATATTCGCTGGGTCGCCGGTTTCCACCGTGCCGCTCAAGCCTGACAAATCGGTTGGATTACTTAAGGTACCGACAGCCAATAATGTGGGTGCGGCCTGAGCCGAAGCCCCCGTCATACAAGCTAATATGAATGAAGAAAGAAGTGTTTTTTTCATGATTGCGTCAAAAATCTTTGTGAAAAATAGAAACTGTGGTTTTGAACAAAATGCTGTAGATCAGCCAAGTTCTGCGTATTGACTCCGACAATTCATCGGCTGCGTTTGAATATTAAATGTGATTTGTTACACAGTTCTTACAGTCGCCACTGACCGCGGCGGGTAAAGACCAGGCAGGCATCGTTTTAACGGCCGTTAATGGGCGTCCAAACCAGATAACGAGCCGGCGAATAACTCAGTCTGTTTAATCATTGTGTACTATCCTTGCCGACGATCATTCCTTTTATTGCTGGGACATAAATCATGGATATCGCCGAACTATTGACCTTTTCCGTCAAAAACAAAGCCTCCGACTTGCATCTTTCCGCCGGCCTGCCGCCGATGATCCGGGTGGACGGCGACATCCGCCGCATCAATATTCCGTCCTTGAGCCACAAGGAAGTTCACGCGCTGATTTATGACATCATGAACGACAAACAGCGCCGCGATTACGAAGAGTTTCTGGAAACCGACTTTTCCTTCGCGCTGCCCGGCGTAGCCCGCTTCCGGGTCAACGCCTTCAATCAGGATAGAGGCGCCGCAGCGGTGTTCAGGACCATTCCTTCTAAAGTATTAACTCTGGAAGACCTGGACGCCCCGAAGTTCTTCGCGGAGCTTTGTACTAGACCGCGCGGCCTGATTTTGGTAACCGGCCCAACCGGCTCCGGTAAATCCACTACGCTGGCGGCGATGGTGAACCATATTAATTCCAACGATTACGCACACATCCTGACGGTCGAAGACCCCATCGAGTTTGTCCACGAAAGCCAAAAATGCTTGATCAACCAACGCGAGGTCCACCGCGATACGCTAGGTTTTAACGAAGCCTTACGCTCGGCCTTGCGGGAAGACCCGGACATCATCCTAGTTGGTGAGATGCGGGACTTGGAAACCATCCGCTTAGCCTTGACCGCCTCGGAAACCGGTCACTTGGTATTCGGCACGCTGCATACCACCTCCGCCGCGAAAACCATAGACCGGATTATCGACGTGTTCCCCGCCGCAGAAAAAGACATGATTCGAGCTATGTTATCCGAATCCTTGCAGGCGGTTATCTCGCAAACGCTGTTGAAAAAAGTCGGCGGCGGCCGGATTGCCGCGCACGAAATCATGGTCGGCACCCCGGCGATCCGCAATCTGATACGCGAAGCCAAGGTGGCGCAGATGTATTCCGCCATCCAAACCGGCCGTAAGGACGGTATGCAGACACTGGATCAAAACTTGAAGGAAATGGTTGATAAAGGCTTGATTACCGCGAAAGGTGCGATGGTTAAAGCCGTAAACAAAGATATGTTCCGTTAATTTTAAGGAGGCGTCATGGACTTTAAAGCCCTATTGGCCCTAATGGTTGAAAAGAAAGCGTCCGACCTG
Organism: Methylomonas albis; assembly: GCF_014850955.1. NCBI lineage: Bacteria > Pseudomonadati > Pseudomonadota > Gammaproteobacteria > Methylococcales > Methylococcaceae > Methylomonas > Methylomonas albis. The sequence continues at coordinate 148,013 of NZ_JACXSS010000001.1, read as the reverse complement.
TTCATTACCGCCGGCCGGCCGCCATCGATGAAAGTTAACGGCAAAGTCGTCGAAGTATCCAAGAGCATACTAAACAGCGAGCAGACCATGATGCTGGTACTCAGCATAATGTCGCAGCGCCAGCGCGATGAATTTGAAAACACCCACGAATGCCAGTTTGCATTAAGCGCCCACAGCCTGGGGCGGTTCCGGGTCAGCGCCTTCACCCAACGCGATTCGGCCGGCATGGTGTTGCGCCGTATCGAAACCACCATCCCCAGTGCAGAGGACTTGCATCTACCGCCGGTGTTGAAAGAACTGATCATGTACAAACGTGGTCTGGTGATGTTCGTTGGTGCCACCGGCACCGGTAAATCCACCTCGCTGGCAGCCCTGATTCGGCACCGTAATGAAAACAGCAGCGGCCATATCATTTCCATCGAAGACCCTATCGAGTTTATCCACCCGCATAAAGGCTGCATCATCACCCAGCGCGAAGTGGGGCTGGATACCGAATCCTTCGAAGTGGCGCTAAAAAACACCCTGCGGCAAGCGCCGGATGTGATTCTGATCGGCGAGGTCAGAAGCAGGGATACCATGCAACACGCCATCACCTTCGCGGAAACCGGACATTTGTGCGTTTGCACCCTGCATGCCAACAACGCCAACCAGGCTATAGATAGGATTCTGCATTTCTTCCCGGAAGAAATGCACAGCCAACTGTTCATGGATTTGTCGCTGAACCTGCGCGGTATCGTCGCCCAACAATTGATTCAACGCGCCGACGGCAAGGGTCGCTATCCGGCTATCGAGATTTTGCTGAATACCCCGCTGGCATCCGACATGATCCGCAAGGGCGAAGTGCATAAATTAAAAGAACTGATGAAAGGCTCACGTGAGCACGGCATGCAAACTTTCGATCAAGCGCTTTACGATCTGTATACAGCGGGTAAAATTGGTTACGATGACGCCTTGCACGCTGCCGACTCCCGTAACGAGGTGCGCCTGATGATCAAATTGGGCGCCGAGAACGTCAATTTCGAAATCGCCGGCATGAGCCTGGCCGAAAATGACGACGAGGGAGGCAGTCTTTTTAAATAACCCTGGATAAAGCTCGCTTGTTTACTATTAACACCCGTAAAGTTTCGCTACAAAACACCGGTTCGGCACTGTTAATTACATTGCTGACCGGCTGCACCTCGCAGCCGCCGGCCGGCGACAAAACCAACAATCGCGTCCGAACACCCACCCAACAAACAGCCCCCAACCAATCGCGCCAAGCCACGCCGGACTTGCGACCATTCGCCAGCGTCGGCGGCTACCATGCCGCATCAGTCAGCGGCGATTACGCCGGTTACCCCGCCTTGAATCAGTTCATCGAGCAGATGGTGCAGAAACACGGTTTCAATCGCGAGTATCTGCAAGGCCTGTTCTCACAAGCCAAACGCAAGCAATGGACCCTGGATTATTTGGCCAAATCCGATCAGGGCATGAAAGGCAAACCCAGCAAAGGCGGCTGGACCCGCTATCGCGCGCAATTTCTGGACGACCGGCATATCAACGCCGGCATCAGCTTCTGGCAACAACATCACGCAACGCTGCAACGCGCCAGCCAACAATACGGCGTGCCGGCCGAATACATCCTGGGCATCATGGCGGTGGAAACCACCTTTGGCAGCTTCGTCGGCAACCATAGAATCATCGACGCGCTAACTACCTTGGGCTTTGATTACCAGCGGCGTGGCGAGTATTTCCGCACTGAATTGGAAAATTTTCTGGTGATGAGCCGTAGCGAAGGTCTGGACCCCGGCAAGCCGGTCGGCTCGTTCGCCGGCGCAATGGGCTTGGGCCAGTTCATGCCCAGTAGCTTTCTGCAGTGGGCGGTGGACTTTAACGGCGACGGTCGCCGCGACCTGTGGAACCCGGAAGACGTGATCGGCAGCGTCGCCAATTATTTTGCCCAACACGGCTGGCAAGCCGGCCAACCCATCGTTTCGGCCACGCGCGGCAGCTTCATCGGCATCAACAGCCTGGAACCCGGCGCCGATCATGCTTATCCCTTGGATACCTTGGTTAAAGCAGGTGTGGAACCGGCTGACACATGTGCTTGTGATTATCCGTTGCGGCTGTTATTGCTCCGGCATCAAAGTAAGGATGAGTATTTGTTGGGCCACCCTAACTTTTACGCGATTACCCGGTATAACCAGAGTACGCATTATGCGATGGCAGTTCATGAGTTGGCGTTGGCGATTAAGCGGGGGTATCAGAGGGTGGCTGTTAATCGGTCTGATGCTGGGTAGGGATTTGGTATTGTGTCGCTGGCGCGACGGCTTGATTTAATGTCGGGTCTCGGCCCGACAGCCGAGATACTTTTCTTTGCTTGTCCAAAGAAAAGTATCCAAAAGAAAAGACACCCGGATGCCGCTTTTTCCCTGCGCTCCTCGCTTTTGAACGGGGTTGCCGAAAGGGGCTTCCTGCCCCTTCGGCAACGCGCCGCATCCATGCGGCGCCCCTAACGGGCTAATCCGTTCAAAAGCTCCGGTGCTCGGCGCGGCATACGGGAGAAAACCAGTCCCCGGCTATCGGACAAAAAACAATTCGGCGTTACCTACAAAACTGGCGCTGGATTCGATGCCTTAATGAAGGCCACTAATTTACTAAGTTGTACGCGAAGGTCCAGAACAGATAAGTCTGGTTGGAACTCTGAAACAATATGTCTCGCTATTTCAACCTTTGGTGCCTGCGCTTCTCGCCCTTTCTTCGATTTTATCTTTAGGACATTGTCATACGTGCCAAAGCTGGACATCGGAGTCACATTTGGATTAACAGCAGATAATGCAGCTTGAATTTGTGAGCTCGGCAAATAATTTTCAATTTCGCGCCCCTTAGTAATCCATGCATGACCGGGTCCCTTATCAAACTCGTCTTGTAACCGACGTTTTGTTTCATTTATTCTCGCACCGCGCTTATCTCGGTCACTGTCGAGAATCATCACGCCGCGTCTATTCAATCGCCGGAGTGAAATAAATTCGCTCACTAATGTTTCGTCATCATCGTTCGATAAATGAGATGCTAAGCGACCACCATAAAACATTATTGAGTAATGAATTCCTTCCGCGAAATTTGGCTCAAGCGAATTTATCCAATAATTCAGATATACCCTATCCGACGGCCCTTCGACCCATATGACACAATTTGCTTGGAGTAAGTCAGAGGGATGAAACCCGAGATCTTCGCAAATAGCAGACTTCTGATTGTTAGAAGTTGCCCTTTCGACAATGGAGCAGCCGTTATCAAGCCGAATATGGTAAATCTCGGCGTCTGGGGTATCCATTAGTGCTGCCGAATGCGTGCTGATGATGTATTGGTTACTTGTAAACTCGGACAAATAACGCATCAACTTTCGTTGAAGTATCGGGTTGGAGGGCATCCCGAATTTTGTGTAAACGGGTTTAAGTTATCGGTTAGGGATTCGGTCTTCGAACTGAATACTAAACCGGTTTAATGCGGCTTTCCAGTCATAGACGGGCATGGTCCACTTTTGGCTGATATTCTTCAATGCCAGATAGAGCAACTTGGATAATGCGTCATCGCTGGGGAAGATCGCGCGATTTTTTATGATTTTTCTCAGGCTTCGGTTCACCGATTCGATGGTATTAGTGGTGTAGATCACCTTGCGAATCTCGGGCGGATAGTCGAAAAACGGGATGATACGGTCCCAGTTTCGTCGCCAGATCGGGGCAATGGTGGGATAGGCTTCGTGCCAGTTGGCCTCGAATTCGGCCAGTTTTTGTTCGGCTTCCCTGACGGTAGCGGCTTGATAGATACGCTTGAGGTCGTCGGCGACCGACTGGCGCCTTTTGTAGCTGACGTAGTTAAGGCTGTTACGGACCAAGTGCACGATGCACAACTGCACAGTGGCTTTGGGAAACACGGTTTCGATCGCTTCCGGAAACCCCTTTAGACCGTCGACACAGGCGATAAAAATGTCGTTGACGCCACGGTTCTTGAGCTCGGTGACCACTTGCAGCCAAAATTTGGCGCCTTCGCTTTGGGCAATCCATAGCCCCAGCACCTCTTTGTGTCCGTCCAGATTGACACCAATAGCCAGATAGACCGCCTTGATCCGCACACTGCCACTGTCCCGCACTTTGGTGTGTAGGCAGTCGAGGTAGACGATGGGGTAAATCGGATCCAGCGGACGGGTTTGCCAGGCGCTCACCTCCTCAAGGACCGCGTCGGTCACCGAGGAAATCAAGGTGGGCGACACCTCCGTGTGATAGATCTCCAATAGATGGGCCTGGATTTCCCGTACCGTCAGGCCGCGGGCGTACAACGAGATGATCTTGTCGTCGAAGCCCGTCCAGCGCCGTTGATGCTTGGCGATAATCTGGGGTTCGAATTCGCCATGACGGTCACGGGGAATCTCGATGGGTAAGTCGCCGAAGTCGCCTTTGAGCGTTTTCCGGCTCTTGCCGTTACGGGCATTGCTATTGGCGTTGGTCACCGCCTCATGCTTGCCGTGGCCCAAATGCGCGGTCATTTCCGCTTCCAGGGCGCGTTCGACAATGGCTTTGGTCAACTGCTTTAACAGTCCATTGGCACCGATCAGGTCTTCGGGTGTTTGATAGTTCGACATCAAGGCATCGAGTAATTCATCAGGAATGGCTTTGGGTGATACGGTCATTTTTTCATCCTCTTCAGGATCGGTAGTTTCCTACCTCATGGCCGTTTACACAAAAATTCTTACACCCTCTCGGGTTGAGGTGAATTTCCGGCTCTTCAATACAGATAATGTGTTCCGAAAGTACCGTTGCGGCAGCAGCAAGAATTATCACTTCATGGATACCGGAGCCTAACGAACTAAGAGGTAAAGTCTTGCCATCCATGTGGACAAGAATTGTCTCGCGATCATGGGGAACTTCGATTGATGCAGTCGGATTGTCAATCACATTACCAACGAACCTTGTAATTTCGTCAAACTTGATGCGGTCAGGCTGGCTATGTACATCCGGGTTTTGCAAGCGCGCCAATCTTTCTATAATTCCCGCCCCATTAAACCCATCAGACTCAGAGCCTTTTGCGCCAATTTCCCTAACTGCGGGAATCAAAGCCATTTGAATATTTGGAAAATTGGGCGCAAGCATGGCAAGTACATCGGGTTCCCACGTATTGATCCGGTCACCCCCAGACATTCTGGCCAATACGTTCCAGATTGCATAGAACTCCTGATTTGCCAAAGACTTGGCCGCTTCCTTCCATAATTCAAGCTCACCGCGACGATTAGAGGGGCGAACAAAACTCCATGCCAGCTCAGTACCGTCTAATTTTTGTTTCTCGGAAAACAGTTTTGAAAGCGCTAACTTAACATTGATATGTTGAAGGGTGTCATTCAATCCCGCGAACAGGTTGTGACTACTTCGTAATTTCTGAATTCCGTCTGTTCCTGTTTCGAGTTCTTCTCCCCATCCGATTAGTAGCTCTGCAAAGTCTGGGAGATGAGTGTCCAATGGATTAGCCGCAGGAGCTTTAGGCTGAGGTCCCTTCGGGTAAATTTCCATCAAAAACCTTATAACGTTTGATTTACCAGCGTTATTTCTACCTATCAGCAGATTAATCTTGCTTAACCTATCAAAGTATTGAGGCTGCTCACCAAAACTCCTATACCCGGCGAGCGCAAAGTTTTTCAGGACTAATGTCATATATTTGATTAGACAGGCATTAAATGGCAGATTTTAGCAATTAGCTGAAGTGAACGCAGCGGAAGCCAAGAGGTTTATCTCGTTCCCACGCGCCGCGTGGGAATGCAAGCCTGCCGCGCTGCGGTCAGCTAAAACCAATATCGATAAACCGGTAGCAATCCATCCCGCCCAGCATAATTCCAGGCACTCGAATAACGCCAATGCTCCGGTAGATCAACATAACCGCGTTTGACCGGATTCAGGTGGATATAGTCCAATTTCTGCCTCAAAACGTCGGGGTTATCGATCAACTGCGGATGACTTCCTTCCTCCCACAACTGATATTCCCTGTCAGCTTTGTGCGCTTTGCGGAACCAGCGTAACTGCTGCAATAAGCGTTCGGCATTGATAGATTCCAGATAATCGATCAACTGCCGGGCAGTGTATGATTTGAAGTGGGCCAATTGTTCGGTTAAATCGTCCGTTTGTACCAGCAGGTGCAAATGGTTTTCCAGAATGACGTAGCCGTATATTCGCCAATTGTACTGTTGTTGGCGGTAAATCAAGGCGTTCAGAACGATTTGCACGGTAGCCGGACGCGTGAATAACGGAATCCAGTTCAGTACGGTACAGGTTAAGAAATGCGGCTGCTGGGATTGAAGAATGCGGTAACGGCTGCGGCCCATGGGTTTGACCTCTTTTGGTAGCTTGGTCTAATGTTACCGCTGGCGCGGATAGTCTGCATTCCCACGCGGCGCGTGGGAACGAGAGACCTGTTTGTCATCAACCGACTTTCAATTCCGGGACGGTTTTCTCCCGTATGCCGCGCCGAGCACCGGAGCTTTTGGCAAGAATAGCCCGAAGGGGTGCGGCATGGATGCCGCACGTCGGCGGAGGGGCAGGAAGCCCCTTCTGCCGACCCTCGTCAAAAGCGAGGAGCACAGGGAATAAGCGGCATCCGGGCCGCCTTTTCTTTGGATACTTTCTTTTGGCGGAGCAAAAGAAAGTATCTCGGCCGTCGGGCCGAGACCCGACATTAAAACCATCCGTCGCACCAGCGACACAAAAACAACGTCGGAACTAACTTATTCAGTAACCCCAGGGTTATCCAACAACTCAAACTCCTCCCCCTCCCGAGCCAAACAAACCGAAACCTCACCAGATTGCAATAGCGATGCAAAAATCGCTTCCAAATCCGCATCACTCCGCGTCGGTTCATGATGCGTCAAAAATAAGCGTTTAGCTCCCGCTTGCGCCGCAAAATTCATCGCCGAACGATAGGTGCCATGGCCCCAGCCATGCCGGTTGGCATATTCGACATCGGTGTAAGAACTATCCGTGATCAAGGCATCGACCCCTGCCATTGCCGCAATCACTTCTTCTTGTTTTTGTTCGATCAATTCCTGCATGGCCGGATAACCAGGATGATCGGGAGCATAGGGATTAAGTTGCGGCTCGTAATCCCCGGTAAAAAACAAAGAACTGCCATCGACGTCGTCCAGACGATAGCCAAAGTTATATACCGGATGATTCAGCACAGTCGGGGTTACCCGCACACTGCCGACAGTAATCGGTGCGCCGGCCTTCAGTGTGAAATAGTGGATTTGGGCGTTTAACTGCGCTTCGCTAATGGGAAAATAGCTGTGCTGCAGTTGTACCCGCATGGCGCGTTCTATGCCTTGATGAGTCAATGGCTCTAGGCCGCCGTATATGTTGACTATGTTGCCGGCGTTGAACATGGGCAGAAAAAACGGCAAGCCCTGGATATGATCCCAATGGGTATGGGTAATCAAAATATGCGCAGTCAAGGCTTGATTGGTTAGGCTTTGTGCTAAGGCGTGAATACCAGTACCGGCATCCAAAATAATTAAATCGCCGGCACTGCTGGTCACTTCTATACAGGTGGTGTTGCCACCATATTTGACCGTGCTTGGCCCCGGCGTAGGGATTGAGCCACGCACGCCCCAAAACTTGAATTTCATGTTTTATCCGCCTCTGCAACACTCAATGGGCTTCGTCCCAATTCTCGCCGCTGCCCACTTCCACCAGCAAGGGTACATACAGCGCGGCAGCGCTGGACATGATGCCGCGGATGGTTTCCATATGTTCGGTCAAGCGCACTTCGGCTACCTCGAACACCAGTTCGTCGTGTACTTGCATTATCATTTTCACGTCCGGATTATCGGCGCCTATCCAGGCGTCGCAAGCCAGCATCGCCCGCTTGATGATGTCGGCGGCCGTGCCTTGCATCGGTGCGTTGATCGCGGTGCGCTCGGCATATTGGCGCATCGCGGCGTTGCGAGAGTTGATCTCCGGAAGATACAAGCGCCGGCCGAAGATGGTTTCCACGTAGCCTTGCTGCTTAGCCAGTTCCCGGGTGTTGTCCATGTATTGTTTCACGCCGGGATAACGGCTGAAGTACAGATCGATATAGGCCTGGGCTTGATTGCGCGGCAAGCCCAATTGCTGCGCCAAACCAAACGCCGACATGCCGTAGATCAAACCAAAATTGATGGCTTTGGCCGAGCGGCGCAAATCGTGAGTAACTTGCTCCAGCTCCACTTCAAACACTTCCGCCGCCGTGGCGCTATGCACGTCCACACCTTGCGAAAACGCCGCCAGCAGGCCGGCATCGCCGGACAAATGCGCCATGATCCGCAGTTCGATCTGTGAATAGTCGGCAGCGACTATCTTATAGCCGGGAGGAGCAATAAAGGCCTGGCGGATCTTCCGGCCTTCTTCGCTACGGATGGGAATGTTTTGCAGATTAGGGTCGGACGAGGACAAGCGCCCGGTCGCCGCTACCGCCTGATGATAAGAGGTATGCACCCGGCCGGTGCGGTCGTTGACCTGCTGCGGCAATTTGTCTGTGTAAGTGGATTTGAGCTTGCTCATGCTACGAAAATCCAGAATTAGCTTGGGTAAGGCGTAATCCACCGCCAGTTCCTGCAGCACCGATTCGTCGGTAGACGGCTGGCCTTTCGGGGTTTTTTTCAATACCGGCAGGTTTAAGCGGTCGTACAAGATTTCCTGTATCTGCTTGGGCGAACCAAGATTAAATGCCGAGCCGGCCAGATCGTGGGCTTGCTGTTCGATACCTATCATCCGGTTTGCGAGCTCCAAGCTTTGTTGGTCCAGCATCGCGCTGTCGATCAACACGCCGTTTTCCTCGATGCGCGCCAACACGCTGATCAGCGGCACCTCAATTTCCTTATATAAGGCCCACAAGCGCGGATGCTGTTGCAATTGTTTGGACAAGGTTTGGTGCAATCGCAAGGTGATGTCGGCATCCTCCGCGGCGTATTCGCTGGCTTGTTCGATAGCCACTTCGGCAAAGCCGATCTGCTTGGCGCCCTTGCCGGCCACGTCTTCGAAATGAATGGTATCCTCGCCCAGGTAATGCTTGGCCAGATCGTCCATATTATGTTTAGTCGCGGTGCTGTTCAACACATACGATTCCAGCATGGTGTCCTGTTGGATGCCGCGCAGCGCGATGCCGTGATTGGCCAGCACATGGGCATCGTACTTCAGGTTTTGGCCCAGCTTGGCTTTGTTGGGGTCTTCCAGTAAGGGTTTTAAGGCAGCCAATACGGCTTGCCGATCAAGTTGGGTTGGTACGCCAGGATAATCGTGCGCGACAGGCAAATAGGCGGCCTGGCCGGCGTCTACCGCGAAAGACACGCCGACGATGTGTGCATCGCTGTAATTCAGGCTGGTGGTTTCGGTGTCGAAGGCAAACAGCTCGGCTTGCTTAAGTTTAGCCCGCCAGATATCAAAATCGGCTTGGCTGAGGATAGTTTGATAATCCCTAGCTAGCGTAGCGTTTGGCTCATTCTCTCCAGCAGGAGAAGGCTGGATTGAGGATTCCGAAGAATCGTTTTTTGCCTTTCCCCTCACCCCTCCCTCTCCCGCTGGAGAGGGGGTTGAGCTGTCGCCGTTCAAAGTTTTCAGCCAACTGCTAAAGCCCAAATGCCCCAACTGGTTTTTCAGCGCGGCAATGTCGGGCTGTTTGCGTTTTAAATCTTCCAGGCTGTAATGCAAAGCTACATCGCAGCGGATGGTGGTCAGTTCCCGAGACAGCGGCAACTGGCCCAAGGCCTCGCGTAAATTGTCGCCGATTTTGCCTTTGATCTCGTCGGCACGGGCGATCAGATTGTCCAGTGTGTCGTATTCCTGCAGCCACTTGGCAGCGGTTTTCGGCCCCACTTTTGGTACGCCGGGGATGTTGTCCACCGCGTCACCCATTAGCGCCAGATAATCGATGATTTGCTCCGGCTTCACGCCAAACTTATCCTGCACACCCTGAATATCCATGCGGGTGTTGGTCATGGTGTTTTCCAAGGTGATTTGCTCGTTCACCAACTGCGCCATGTCCTTATCGCCGGTGGAAATGATCACTTCAAAGCCCTGGCGCGCGGCGTTCTGCGCCAGACTGCCCAACACGTCGTCGGCTTCCACGCCGTGTTCGATAATCAGAGGCAAACCCAGCGAGCGGATTAAGTCGTGCAAGGGGGCAATTTGTACGCGCAAATCGTCCGGCATCGGCGGCCGATGGGCTTTGTATTGGTCGTACAGGTCATTCCGAAAAGTTTTACCGGGCGCGTCGAATACCACCGTGACATAAGGCGTGTCGTAATCGTTGATCAGCTTGCGCAACATATTGGAAACGCCGTAAACAGCGTTAGTCGGTTCGCCCTGGGCATTGGTCAAGGGCGGCACTGCGTGAAAGGCGCGAAACAGAAACGACGAGCCGTCGACCAGGATCAGTTTGTTAGGAGCGGAATCGGACATGGAGAGTGAACAAGCAACAGTAAGGTTCCTGCAACGATACAGGGCCGCGCTGATGGCTGCAAGTGTGGTATTACCAGTTGGCGCCGGGATGCTTGACTGGCAGGCCGGCTATCGACTATGTTGCATCACACCGTTTTAAAACCGTTTTCCTCGTGAGTTCAGCCATGGCATTACCAACTCAGCGCCGCATCAGCCCGGAAGAATATCTACAAAGCGAGCGGGTTTCTAATATCAAGCATCAACTAATCGATGGCATGCCGCATCAAATGCCGGACGTCAGTTCCAATCACAATTTACTGACTGGCAATATTGCGTGCGAACTCAAACAGCAGCTAAAAGACACGTCATGTAGAACGCTAGTATCCGACATGAAACTACGCGTGGCCGACGATTTTTTCTACCCCGATGTGATGGTGGTTTGCAGCGAGGATAACCTCGATCCTTATTATAAAACCGCGCCTACTATCATCATCGAGGTACTGTCCAAGACCACCCGCAAATTCGATCAAACCGCCAAACGCCTGCGCTGCCAGAACATCCCCAGCCTGCAAGAATATGTCTTGATAGAACAAGACAAAGGCGAGATCCAACTGTTCAGCCTCGCGCACCACTGGCAGTCGTTTTACTATTACCTGGGCGACCGGATTAGCTTTGCATCCTTAGGTATCAGCATCGCTGTCGAAGACATTTACGAGCGCGTCGACAACGAAGACGTCCTGAGTTTCTTGCAGCAAAAACAGCAAGACGCCTCGCAATCTGCCTCTTAGGCTTAATCCTGCAACACCGCTTTTTGCAGTCTGGCCCGGCGCTTTTTCAGCCAAATGACTACGCCTGTCACCGAGAGCATCACTATCGTCAAACCCAGTACGCAGACGAAAATCCGGTACGGCATGCCAAACACGTTGGCCATGTGCAAGGCCGCCAACCAGTTGGTCACTGTATTGCCGGCATATTGGCCGCTGGGCAGTATCAGCAATTTTTCAGCACCGGTAGTGGCGTCGATTACCATTCGGGTAGTGCCATGCTTGTCCTGTATATCCAGACTACTGCGCACCTGATAAACATAAAACCCTTTGGCCGTGTTATATCGAAAGCCTGACGGAGACTGAATCACAAATCCTTGATCACGCGACGCTTTTTCCATCTGTTCGACGGCTATCCGGTAAGCGTCAGACCAAGCAATTGCTGGCTGCTTCAAAGGTGTGTCGAGATCAGGAAAATCGATCCACGGCTCATGATAATCGGTAAATACCGCTCGGGTGATCGGCGCGTAAACAGTATCGGCCAGATTCATGTAAACGCTGGACCAGGCGAACACCAACAGCATTGCCCACACCCACAAACCACCGGCCCGATGCAAGTCAAAGTTTATTCGGAAGCTGGAACCGCGCGATTTGATTTTCCAGGCTGGCGCCCAGCGTTGCCAAAAAGAACGCGGATTTCCGTGAGTAGCGGGCGACGCGTTTCGTTTTGCTGCCGGCAGCGTCAGATAAAACCCCACAAAGCTATCCAGCGTCCACACCAGAGCGGTAATGCCTAAAATCCAGCCGCCGACTTCATCCAAGGCCAATGCGTAATGCAGCTTGTAAACAAACGGCATCAGGTTGATCCAGCCTTCGGAAATTGCTCCCCAAGTACGGCGGCCCAGTTCTTCGCCGGTGTAAGGGTTGAGAATCAGCTGGGTAAAACCGAGTTGGTAAGGCTGACTGGTGGTCGGATCGGTGAGCGGCGCCACATCGACATGCACGGCATCGTGTTCCAACCAGATCGAATTAATCCTGCCTTGCGGCACCAAAAGTTCCGCCTTGGCTTTTAGCAAAGGCGGACTCAAGCGTGGTAAAGCCGATGCGGGCGCAGACAACTGCGGACTGATCAACTGCTCCAATTCGCCATAAAACGCCAGCAAACTGCCGGTCAGACCGACGATAATCAAGAACACCGTCATCGCCAAACCGGCGTAACGGTGCACCAATACCCAAAAGGGACGAACTTTCATAACGGCTCCAGGATGTCAAATAGCATGCGGCAATCGTTGCCGTCATGATGTAAGACGTATGAAGCGCGCAAAAACCCCACCGCAAATTGCAATTCGTTATTCCAGCGGGTGCGTGATGGCTTAACCCTGTTTACGCACGCTCCGGTTCCGGCTCATCGACCAAGGCTGCGATGACCAAATCGCCGCTAACATTTAACGTAGTGCGGCACATGTCCAGGAAACGGTCCACACCCAAAATCAAACCCATGCCCTCTGGCGGAATGCCGACCTGTTGCGTCAAAATCATGATCAAGGGCAAGGAGCCGCCCGGCACGCCGGCGGTGCCGATACCGGCCAGGATAGACATCAACACCACTTGCACCTGTTGCGCCAGCGATAAATCGACGCCGTAAACTTGCGCCAGGAACAGCACGGTAATGCCTTCGAACAAGGCCGTGCCGTTCTGGTTGGCGGTAGAGCCTATCGTCAACACGAAGCGCGCCACTTCCGGCCGCAGTTTTAAATCCTGTTCCGCCAATTCCAGCGAGCGTGGCAAGGTGGCGTTAGAAGAGGCGGTGGCGAAGGCGTAAAGATAAACATCCCGGCATTGCCGAAAAAAGTTCAAGGGCTTGATGCGGGTAAAAAAACGCAGCAGCATGCTGTAAACCACGGCTTGTTGCACCAGTAAGCCGGTCACCACCACCAGCACATAAAACCCCAGCGAGAATAAAATGTGGTGACCAAATTTAAATGTCGATTGAAACACCAGCGCAAACACCGCAATCGGTGCCAGTTTCATCGCGGTATCGACTACCAACAAGCAAGCGGCGTAGGTTTCTTCCAATAATTCCACCCAGCGCGACGGCTTGCCGCCATTGGTCGCCGCCAGTGCCGCGCCGAAAGCCAAGGAAAAAAACATCAAAGACAGCATCTCGCCTTCCAAAGCCTGGGTAGCGCTGGCGAAGGGGTTTTTGGGGATGATCTCCAACAAGGATTGCACCACCGGCTTGGCTTGCGCCACGTTTTGCTGGATTTTGTTTACGCCGCTGCTATCGCCCAACATCTGCGAAATATCCAAACCAACACCAGGCTGCGCCAGATTAACCAAAGAAATCCCCACCGCCACCGATGCCGAACTGGCCAGCAAGGTAAAAAACAAGGTGCGCTGGGCCACCCGCGCCAATCCATGATGATTGCTCAGCTGATACACACCCAGCATCAAACCGCTCATCACCATCGGCACCACGATCATGAAAATCAGCCGCAAAAATATCTGGCCGATGGGTTCCATCAAGTAACGGTTAAATATTTGCAATGCCTCGCTGTCGGCATAGCCATGACAGATCAAACCGGCGCAAGCGCCCAGCACTAAACTCAGCAGTAATCGGTGGTGGTTTTTCATGACGGATTAAGAAAAGTTAGCGGGGATGCTTTGATCTTAGGGGTTTTGCGGGTGCTTTGCTTGATTTCTCGCCGCTAGGCTCTATCCATCGGTGCATAGGGTGCAATAGGCGACAGCCGTATTGCACCGGGGGTTAGCCTTAGAGTCGGTGCAATACGCTGCGCAATTGCACCCTATGTAAATAGTTACAGGCCTAACGCCATCCTTCATCGACATCCAGGAAATCCGAATCATTCGACCAATTGCTTGGATACAGTCCACGCGCCACGTAAAGGTGAAATGTCGAATACGGCCAATCGGCGACTTGTTTAACCAAGCCATGTTTTAACGGGTTGATGTGGCAATAGTCGATATGGTTTGCGTAATCGGCTTCATCGAGAATCATATGCTCCCAAAATCGGCGTTGCCAAATGCCACGTTCGCCTCTGGCAACACGCACCGCAGACCGTTTTTCCGTGGCCGGCAAAGCTTTGGAAAATGCTTGTTTGATGACTCGCCAACGGTTAGCGTTATCTTCATCACCATCGGGCAGAGTCCAAACGCAATGCAAATGGTCCGGCAAAACCACCCAGGCATCGATGTGAAACGGCCAACGTTTACGAGTTTGCTTAACAGCCTCTCGAAGCAGGTCGATATGCCGAATCAATAGATCGTTAGACTGCCGTTCCAACAGATTGACGGTAAAAAAATAAGTCCCACCAGGAATACGGTAACGGCGATAGTTGGACATAAATGATCCATATCCGACGAAAAGGTAGAGGACTACAGCGTAATACGCTTTTTATATTACCGGGTAGGATCGTATAAGGTGCAATAGCGTCAGCGTATTGCACCAATTCGCAAACCAACACTCGGTGCAATACGGCTAACGCCTATTGCACCCTATTATTGCGGCTTATCGTGTTGTGGCCGGCAAAGCTTTTGAAAATGCTTGTTTGATGACTCGCCAGCGGTTAGCGTTATCTTCATCACCATCGGGCAGCGTCCAAACACAATGCAAATGGTCCGGCAACACCACCCAGGCATCGATGTGAAACGGCCAACGTTTACGGGTTTGCTTAACAGCCTCTCGAAGCGTATCGATATGCCGAATCAATAGATCGTTAGACTGCCGTTCCAACAGATTGACGGTAAAAAAATAAGTCCCGCCAGGAATACGGTAACGGCGATAGTTGGACATAAGTGATCCATATCCGACGAAAAGGTAGAGGGCTACAGCGTAATCCGCTTTTTATATTACCAGCTCGGATTGTATAGGGTGCAATAGCGTCAGCGTATTGCACCAATTCGAAAGCCAACACTCGGTGCAATGAGGCTAACGCCTATTGCACCCTATTATTGCGGCTTATCGTGTTGGTTATTGCGCCTTACGGCCTTATGAGTGTGGCTTATCGGGTTGACGCAATCCCGTCACCCCGATCCGATCAGCCTTGTTCATCGGTTGATATGACGTACGGTGCGATAATGCCTTCACCTTGTACCCCATAAATTCGGCTTATCGGCTTGAAGGAAGTCGTTGACTATTTATCTCAATAGTTTATAAATAACTCAAGCAACAAGTGGTTTGGAGTGCCATTAATGAGAAATACTTTAAAGTATCTGAGTGTTTATTTTGCCCTTAGCTCATACGGATTATGTGATAGCGAAACCCCGGAACAGTTTTGCGAAAAGTATATTGATTCCCTTAGAAATGAGGGTTTGATGGCCGCCCCGAGATTTATACATTCAGAAGAGCTTCAGCGGTTCAAATCCATGTTTATAACTATTTTTGACCCTAACCATGAATTTTTGAATCAGAAAGATATACTTAAATTTTTTTTTGGAGCTGATGCTACATACGATACGGTTGCTTCTACTACTCCTTATAATTTGCTGAGCAGAGTAATCTATTTATCTACCCCCCATACAAAAGGATTTATTTTATCGCCTAAAATTCTCGGCTCAGTTACAAGAAACGAAGACAATTCCGCATATGTGGTTATACAAATAGATTCAAATATTGCGAAACCTGAAGTAGAGATTCTCAGCCTAAGGCGCGAGGGAGCAGACTGGAAGCTACTGTTATCAAGTGAATTTGAATCAATGCTAAAAAATAAATTATTTATTAACTCGAAGGAACGATCTTAAAAATAAATCACTTGAATTTGGTTATCTTCGTTCCTTTAGTCAAGTAAAACCATGCATAAAACAATTAACTAATGTTAAGATTTATAAAAAGAAATAGCGTTATAATACAGTGGCTTTCCGGACTCGGAATTCCTGTTGCACTTATTGTATCCAGCTGGTTAGTAACTACATCAATTGAACAATCAAAAGTCGATTCAGATTATGTTCGCATTGCGCTCAACATTTTATCCACCGAACAAAAGCCAGACGATAAACTCGGTAATTTAAATAATAACCCAGGTAGAAGCGACCAATTAGCTCTTAGAGAATGGGCCATAAGGCTGTTGAATAAAAAGTCTCCAGAAAAATTTACAGATGAGGAACAAAAAGCTCTTTTAATGGGCCAACTAAGTTCTTCACGAATTATGAATAAGACAATCCAGTCCCTCGGGCTCGGCAAATTTTTGGTGCCCGATGCTACAGAAAATGAATAGGTCGTAAGTCGAAACACGCTAGCGGTTTCGCATAATGAAACCGGCGGGCCGTCTAACGGCTCCGCCCTACTTAACACTAATCCGCCCCGCCAAACTATTCCCCTGCACCGCCTCGTTATACATATCAATACCGCTGGCCGGCGGGATTGAAGCGTTGCCGGCTCGGGCGACGCGCCAGACTTGGTACAAGGTCAATTCGCCGCCTGCTCGCAGTTTGGCGACGCGGACGATGCGGTCCGGGTAGCGTTGGGTTTCTTTGATGTTGGCCCAGTAGCTGTCGTCCTTGGCTTGGATTTTGGCGTCGGCCAGGTAGGTTTCGTCGTTTTCCTGACCTTCCGCCAGACTAGGGATGCCGTCTTCGATCACAACATACTCGCTGCCGGGTGCCGGCCGGCCGGCGCCGGCGCTGCGTTTGACGCGCACTTCGCTGACCACCACATCGCCGGGTTTCAAGGCCTGGCTCATATCGATCAACTCGCTGCCCTTGGCGGTGATGCGGCGGAAGTTGCGCTGCACCTCCAGGCCGGCGACACGGGCGGCAACAGCCGGATACGGCACTTCAACACCGACTGTGGCACTGGCGACTTCGTCGGCACTCAGCTCGGCAAGCTGGATTTCACTGAGGTCCGGGGTATCGCCAAAGCGGTTAAAGCTGCCCAGATAGCCGCTGGGGATACGCTGCAAGCTGCCCAGCACAAAGCCGTCTTTGCTACTAACCGTGATGTTACGCGCGCTCTGCTTGGCGGCTGCCGCCGCTTCCTTGCTCAGCAGTTCGCGACTGTTGAAAATCACCTGCGCGGTATCATAAGTGGATTGCCAATAGCCGTTTTGCTGGGTTTGCAGCAGCAGGCGTTTCAGCTTGGCTTCCAACGCCGGCGGCAAGGCCTGCACATCGTTTAACACGCCCAAGCCAGACGAGACCAAGCTGGGCAGCCCAAAGCCAAAACCCAAGCTGTTATACAAAGCGCCATCTTGACGCTGATAACTAGCCGGGTCGATGGCATCCAACGCTAGTTGTAAGCGTTTGACCAAGTCGTTTTTCAGCTGTGGCCGGTCTTTGAACTGTTGATTAAAACTGTGCCAGTTTTGATTTTCGTAAGCCTTGACCATGCGCAGCGCGGCGACCAAGTCGTCGGCCCCGGCGTGCGCATTAGCCAGAACTTTTTCGACAAAATCGGCTTGCTGTTGCCAGGGCGCGTTGTAGGAGTAACCCACCGTCGCGAAACCGCTCAACACAAAACCATCCAGCAGGGTATTGCCTTCGCCGTGCAGATTTAGCCATTCCATGCCTTTGTAGTAGGCGTTATTCACCCCCTCCAGTTGCAGTTCGTTGGCGTATTTCAAGGCTTGCAGCGCGATCAAAGTCACTGGCACCGTGGCTTCACTGTCGCTAGTCCACAAGGCAAAACCGCCGTCGGATTTTTGATTTTGAATCAATTTGCGCACACCCAGCGCCGCATTCTGTTTGGCACGTTGCAAAGTCTTTTCCAGCGGTCCCAATTGCTCGGGCTGCAGGCCGGCGCGGGCGATTAAATCCAGCAACACCAGATTCGGCACGGTGCTGTGCGCCAGCTGCTCGGTGCAGCCGTAAGGATATTGCACCAGCATGGCCGCGGCTTGCAGCGCGGCGCCCAACAGACCGGAATTGACCCGCACCGTCACTTGCCGCGGCTCGGCTTGCGCGGGCAAAGCTATGCGCAACAGATTGTCCTGTTGCACGCTGCTAAACACCTGCGGCAGCGCGGCGGCTTTCAACGGAATCTCAAATTCCTCGGCACCGCCTACCCGCACGCCGGCCGGCGCCGTCAAGCCCACCTTCAGCGCTGGCGCACCTTGCCGGTCGTTAGCGCTTAAGCGTAGCGGCCACAGTTGCTCGGCTTTTGCAGCCAGTTCGGCTTGCGGCGCGGTTTCGCCGCTTTGCAAAGGCAGGGTGTCCGGCAGGCTGATGCTGCCGGACAGTTTCACCGGCTGGGCCAAGTGGTTGGTCAGTTTCACCGCCACGTCCACTTCATCGCCCTGTCGCAAAAACTGCGGGCCGACCATATCCACTGCCACATCGGTGACGCTGCGGAACTGGCCGGTGGCTTCGCCGATGCGGCCGTCTTTGTCGCTGGCGACCGCTGTGACCAGCCATTCGGTAACGTTGGCCGGCATGTCCACATCAATCGTCGCAGTGCCTTTGGCATCGGTAATTACATGTGGAAACCAGCCGGCGGTGTCGCGCATGGCTTTTTTCGCCAACTTGCTTTGGCTTTTCAAGGCGCTGAGCGAGAAATTGGGTTTGCGCAGCAAATCGGCGTAGCCGTAGCCTTGCAGATCGTCGGAATAGAAAGTCGCTAAATTGCTGCGTTGCAGCGGGTAGAAAAAGTCGAAAATGCCGGGCCGGAACTCGGCTTGCACCGCATACACGGCGCGATCGACGATGGACACTGCGATTTCGGTATTCGCTGCCGGGCTGCCGTCCGCGCGTTTGACTTGCAACTTGATTTGGGTGGGTTTCAGCGGCTCGGTTTCGGCTTTTTCCGGCTCGATGGCAATCTGCAGACGCTTTTCCCAAGGCACAATTCTAAAACCCAGGGTTTGTTCCTTGTATTTGCCGCCAGCTACCGGCACGGTCACGGTGTGGTAAAAGCCGGTGCCGTATTCGGGTTTGGCAGTCACCTCAAACCAGCGGCTGCGGCCTTGGGCTTGGGCGCTACGGCTATCGAACAAACGCGCGCCGGCCACGGTTTCCCAGATCTCGCCGCTTTCGTTGTTACCCCAGGCCTTGGGCAATAAGGCAAACACCTTGGCTTGCTCGCCGGGGCTGAGGATGGTGGTGGGTGTGTACAATTCCAGTTCTGGATTGTCCGCCACCGCCTCGCCGCCATTGCCGGCCACGATTAAAGTGCTGGGTTGTGAGCTGGCTGGATGGCTAAGATTTTTGCCATCCAGGCTTTCCAAGCGGGCCACGGCGGTCAGCCGGCCGAATTCCTTTAGGGCCGGGATGGTGAGCTTTTGCTGGCCGCGCTCGTCGGTGGCAAAATCCAATTTCACCAAGCTGCGCTTGCCGCTGCCGGGTTGTTCCAACATCACGTCGACCACACCACCGGCTTTGGCCGCTGGCTTGCCGTCGGCATAGCTGGATTGCAATAGCAGCTGCAAATCCTGATCGCCCACCGCCGCCACGGTTTTATTAAAACGTACCGCCGGTTGCGCTTCCGACAGTGTGGCGTAGATGCTATCGGTCAAAATCGCATTGCCGCCGACCGCATCCTGGGCGCGCACCATCAAGGAATAAATCCATTCCTGATCCGGCGTTTCTTTGTCTGAGGTGGGCACGGTAAATTCAAAGCTGCCGTCGCCACTTTCGTCCAGCTTGGCGGCGGTTTCCCAGGGGTTGCTGGCATCGACTGCCTGCCGCTCTTCAATAGAGCTGTACAAGCGTTGCGGTTGGGTCAACGGCGCGGCGGATTTAACCTGGCCGAAATAATCGTTGCCGGCCGATAAACCCGCGCCGGCCTCGGTGACAAACTGCGGTGCTTCAAACTTTTTCCGGTACAGAAACACTTCGAATTTGACGTTCTGCGGCACGCCGCCGCTGTAGCGTTTGGCGCGGAATTTTAACTTGAACGGTTGGCCAGCCTGCACCAGCGGGCTGCGATCCAGCCATTCCAGGTAAAAGGTGGGTTTGATGTAATCGCGCACCCGAAATTCGCCGCCGTAAGCTTTGTGATCGATCTCCGCCAACAAACGATACAAGCCCGGCGTCTGGCTGGCATCGAGATCGAAACTGCCGGAAAACGAACCGAAGTCGGTCAACTGCGTTTGAGCTTGCAAGCCGGTGGCGTTGCCGTCGGCACGAATCAGCGACACATCGGTTTGTTTGGATTGAAAGGCCGGAATCCGCAACTGGCCGTCCTGCAAATTGCGGACGATGCCTTTGTAATAAAACGTCTCGCCAGGCTTGAAGATCGGCCGGTCAGTCATCACGAATACCGCGTCGTCCTTGGCTTGCGTCGGCAAAAAGTCGGTAGCGGTCAACGCGGTACGCGCCGCTTCGCCGGGTTTAGCGGCCGGCGCATCGACCCGTACCAGCAATTTGCCATCCAACACGCCATCGGGATTATTAGAGCTCAGCTCGCCGGCAGCGTTGGTACTGGCCGGCAAGGTTTGCCAGCGGCCGCGACCATCGCGATAACTGACTTTGGCACCAGCCAGCGGCTGCAAGTCGCGGTTCATGGCCCGCACCAGCAGCTGCTCGCTGGATTGCTTGACCTGCACCGCCAGACTGCTGACCTGAATCAGACACTGCGCTTCGTTCTTGCCTTGCACCGCTTGCAACAAATAAATGCCGTCCGGCAATGGGTCGAGCGCGACTTGCCGCACTTTATAACGATGCTCGCTCCAGGTGTCTTCGTTAAACCACCAACCCAAATCATGGGTTTGCTGGCCGTTGCGCAGCAAATCCAGATAGTTTTCCTTCACGACGCTAAACCCTTTCGGCGGCGCCACTAAAACCTGCTGCGGCACCGCCACCAAAGGCTTTTCGGTGACAGTCAGCACCGAGCCGCTGAAGTTGGTTTCTTTTAAAGACTTGCGAAACTCGACATCCAGCATGCCGCGCAACAACTTTAACGGCGATTGCGCATTGTTCAGACCCTTGGCGAAGTAATGCCCGGGATTAAGCTCGCTAACCGGCTGCTCGTAACTGCGGCTGACGTTGAATTGGCCGTCCAGGAAGGATTCCAGATTATTGGCTTTCAGCACCCGCAATAGCATGGGCTGGTCAGTAAGGGTGTAGTCCAGGCGGATATTGGGCGCTTCGCTGTTGGTGAAGCTGCGTTCGGCGGTTAAGTAGAATGGGCTGCCGGCCCATGAAGCGGTAGCGGTTAGTAATGTTACTAGCCGCAAGAAATGGCTGATGGCTTTAAGTAGCGCGCTGGGATTTTGTGTCGCTGTCGCGACGGGTATTTTGATGTCAGTTCGCGGACCGACAGCCGCGATACTTTTCTTTGCTTCTCCAAAGAAAAGTATCCAAAAGAAAGGCCACCCGGATGCCGCTTTGATCCTGCGCGCCGCAGCTTTTGCCGAGGGTTTTCGGAAGGGGCTTCCCAACCCCTCCGAAAACGAGCTGCATCCCTGCCGCTCCCCTAGCGGGCTATTTTCGCCAAAAGCCTCGGTGCTCGGCGCGGCATGCGGGTTTAAGCCAACTCGAATTGGAAAGCGCTTATTAATTTCGTAGGCTTTTATAGTAAAATTTGAATCGGAGTTTCTTTTAGTCATATGGTGTCTATTTATTCTTTAAATAAAAGTGCTCGCACAACCAGCAATAAAAACGCAGGAATAAAGCAATCAAATAAAATAACCCAAAAATAATTTAAAATTACATACCCTATAAAAGATTGGCCATACACTCTTAAATCAAGAAAATGATCTATTAGCGTAGGGATTGGCGAAATAAGCAAAGAAATACCAACTGACGCCCAAGCCATTCTCTGAGTTTTAGACGTTAACACCAAAGGAATTAAACATAAAAATGCGATATATTTTGGAGCATCAATAGGGCTTGGCAAAAAATAAGTCCAATTTGGAAGGTGAACAGTTTTTGAAAATAGGAATAAGTCAGACCAAAACCAAATTTCATAACTGAGTGTTACGGTACTAAAAGTGAAACCCGCTATATGAGCTTGAATTGACATATAAATCAAAGCAATCTAACAGGTAATAACATTTATTTTAAAGCTCTGCTTTAAGCAATACCTTTGAAAGTCAGAAGGGATATCTATCCCGTATGCCGCGCCGAGCACCGGAGCTTTTGGTGGGAATAGCCCGCAGGGGCGATGCACGGATGCATCGCGTTGCCGAAGGGGCAGGAAGCCCCTTTCGGCAACCCCCGCCAAAAGCGAGGAGCGCAGGGAATAAGCGGCATTCGGGTCGCCTTTTCTTTGGATACTTTCTTTTGGCGATGCAAAAGAAAGTATCTCGGCTGTCGGGCCGAGAACCGACATTAAAACACCCGTCGCGCTAGCGACACCTCTCCCGAACAACTCAAAAACACGTAAAAACCAACTCATTTCCCACCTTCCTGAGCTACCAACCTACCTTCCAAAACAGCACCAGCATCCCCCTCAACCCGCCCCGTATAACTCAAAATCGGCAAGCTATAAAACAACTTATCCCCCTCCTGCCGCATTGCCGCCTTGGCGGCTTCATAGTCTTGTTGCCAGCGCGGCGCAAACTCGTTGGCTTCTTGGGCAACGCCCGCGCCGCCGGCCAGAAACAGTTCGCGCGCGGCCGCGCCGGGATTGACGAAGGCTGTCAGTTGCGCGGCTTGCATGCGCTGTTTCTCGATGCCGCGTTGCCAATCTAAAGGGCTCAAAGACTGTTTGTTACAGGCGTCTTTCATCCGAATCAGCAGGCTCTCCGAGCTGGCGGCCAGGAACAAGCTGCCACCGGCACATTCCGCGCCGAAATCCGGATTTTTTAAATATTGTGCATAAGCAGCGCTGGCTTGCGGCTGCTGGGGATTGGCGACGATAACGCCGACCGCGCCGGTCGGGCTGTCGGCGGTGAAATCCCAAACAAAGCCCACGCCGGCCGACGCGGTACCGGGGGGCGTCGCAGACGGGCCGTTTGCTGCCAATGCTTGCCAGTCTTTGGTAGTCAGATCGGGTGACAGCGCCAAGCTGGCGGCGACGCCGGCAAAGGCATCGTGCGGGATGCTGGCTAATACGCCTTCAAACAACTGGCTGTGCAATTGGGATTGCCAGGCGGCGGCCGGAAGCGTCATCGAACCCAATTGGCCGTCTTTTAGCGCAAAATCCCATTGCAGCGGATAGCTTGCCGAGCCGGTCAGCACCGGCAGCAAATTCTCGATAAAGGCTTCGCTGCGTAAGGTCAAACTGAGCGGCGCTTCGCTGCGGCGGCTTTGCGGGGAGATGCTGTCGATGACGTTGAGCAAGGCTTCCAGGCTTTGCGCCAGATAAATCCGTTCCCGGAATTGGGTGAAGAACAGTTTTTGCAAACCAATGCGGGTTTCCAGGATCGGTTCCGGCAATTTGTTAAGGCGGTAACCACTAGTTGCCAACACGCCGGCCAAGGCCGGCATGGCTTGATCGGCAAACTGGCTATCGCTACGCGAGTAACTGATCACCCAGCCCTGGCTGGCGTGGGCCATGTCGTAATGCAGCTCGGCATTGGCGGCGATGGCGTCGCGCAGCAGTTGCGCCAGAAACTCGCCTTGCAGACCTTCCAGATTGAGTTGCTCGGCTTTGACTTTCAGGCTTTGCAACAAGCCAAAAAACAGGCCTTGCACAAAGCGATTGCCGACCAAGCTTTGCACGCGCGGCTGCGCATCCCACCAGTTTAAAAACGCTTCGCCCTGATTGAAATTCAGGGTAAAAGCCACCGGATGTTTCTTTACATACCAAGTTGCCTGCTTTGGACAATCGGCCGGGCGCTGCACAGTCACGTCCATCGTAGTACCGGAGCCAACATCGCCGCCGGTCAAGGCCGGGCAATGCTCGTCGCCGGCCGGCACTTCGTCATTACTGCCCACCAGCGAAGTACCGGCATCCAAATCATTGTTGGCGGAATCGCGCAATTTTACGGTCAAATCCAACAGCGGTAGACCGGCGCGCATCAAGCGGCTTATTGGTTGCCGGGAATAATCCTGGTAGCCAACGATGCCGGCGGTAACAGTCAGCACCGCCGCCGAGGCAATCACGGTCAGGCGTTTTGCGGGGCTAAGCGGTTCCATTCGTACACTCCAAGGAAATAGGGGTTTTCCGGGCGGGGGATCCACACCGGATCGGGCGATTGCAATAATTCGGCGACGCTGACTACTCGCACTTGGGCTGCTTCGCCTTGCGCACCGTTGTGGTACACCGCCAGATTCTGAGGGTGGCCGGCGGCGAACAGCATCAAGTGGTATGGCTCGTCGTTGACCAAGGGTTTTTGGTAGACCAGCAAATCCCCGCTTCGCGCCGCCGCCAAGTCCCTGGATTTCAAGCGAAAGTTGTAGCCGATCAGCGTTTCGGCGTCGGCGAAGTGGCCGTAACGCGGTTGACCGTTAGTCAGACCGGTTTGCCAGATTTGCGGGTAGTCCGGGATGGCTTTGCGGGCCTGTTCGGATAAAGGCGGCAATTTTAGTTTGGCCGGCACGCCGAGTTTGGCGGTGCGAGCCGCGTCGCGCGGCTCCAGAGCGGTGCGATAGGCAAAACGTACCAGGCCGGCGCAATCGCGTTGTTTGGGTTCCCAGAGTGGGCTGAGTTTGCGGGCTTGCAGCAAGGCAACGTCGGTGACGACTTGGCGCAGGGCGTCGGCGTCTTGCGGCGGCAAATAGCTCAATTCTTCTGCGCTGTCCTCAGCCTCGCCTTCGCGCTTAGGTTCGTGTTTGATGTATTCCTTTACTTCTACTGGCATGTCACGCTCGGCATCTTGGCCGGGGACGTAGATTTTTGCTGGTTGGCGGTTGCCTTGGATCACTACGTAAGCCAGGGTTTTGGTTTCGCCGGGCCGGGCCAGCGGTTTTTGCACGCGGCGCCGACTTTCTGTGGGCAAGCCTTCGTCCAGGATAATATCCAGATTGGCTAGGGTATGTTGCACCGCGCCACCGGGCCAATAATTGGTGTCGATGCGGAACACGCCGAGCGGCGGGGCTGGATGCACGTAAAGATAAGGCCCGTAGCCGGGCTGATCGAAGTTGTCGCCGTTTTGGTTTAAGAAGAAGATGCCGCCGCTGTTGGAATTGGTGTCAGCCCAATACACATGGCTATTGTCCGGCTCGTAAATATGCAAATCGGTATAAACGCCGTCGCTGTCGCTGGTAAGGACCACTTTTAAACCAATCGAAGAAATTACCGCATCGACCGTGGTTGACGCCTTGGCGACGCCGGCGCTGTTGGCGCATTCGGCGATGACGGTATTTTTGCCTTTGGCGGCCGGAAAGGCGCGGGAGAAGCTGCCGTTGCTGTTACGCACGTAATAGCGCACGCCGTTGATGTTCACCACAATCGGATCGGCGCTGGGGTCTGAGCAGGTGCCGGCTACGGTGATTTGCAAACCGCTGGTCCAGCCGCCAGCTGGTGTACTCAGAGTCAGTGTTGGTGCTGTGGCTGGCTCGGTAGTGACTGGATGCTGTTGCCCTCGGCGGGCCAGAATCTCGGGGTCGTCGCTGGGTGCCGCGTGGCTTTGAGTCGATAAGACCATGAGCAAGGCGGCAATCCCGCCCAGCCAGCGAATATCGAACAAGTGAGGTATCCGCATCAAGGCCTCCATCGCGCTACCGGATTTAGTAAGTGCTGGAAATGTAGCAAGCAAATCGGCTAACGGCAAATCTGCTGGACAGCTTTCTTAAAAAGCTGATTGGTAAAGGCCCAAAATTTTACGCCTCCACGCTACCTTGCAAGCGTGTAATCGAGGCGTCCTTGGCCTGCGGGTCGACGTGAAACGCCAGCGCCACCGGTTTGTGCAGCAAGCCTGCTTCGCCGGACGCGTTGGGATTGAGTTGGCGCTTTTCCACAAAATCGATCATGCGTCTTAGGTGATAAACCAGTAGTACGCGATTGGTTTCACTGCCTTTGTAGATTAAATAGCCCACATTGTCTTCGCTCAAGTCCGGGTTGCGCACGATGAGTGCTGTCAAACTCTGTTCACAGTCACCCGCCAGGCTTTTCAGCACCGAATCCGGGTGGAGGCGGATCAATTCCAATAGATGCGGTACCAGGGCGCTAGCGAGCTGCTGTTGCTGCAATTGCTCCAGCTCGGCATCGCTGAGCAAAACACTTTCCGCCACCAAATAATGCCTGTCGCGCTCGCCGTCGTTGGCAAACAGCGAAATTTTTGCCACTGCGGTGTCCTCCAAGGCGTTCAGGAACTCTTGCGGGGAACGGATGTGCTTGTCGATGGTAACCACCCAGGGCAAAGCCCGACCGGTGGCCTCAAAACGCGATTTGACGCTGCCGATAACGCCGGAACGCGACAGCTCTTGCTCTCGGCCGACCGGCTTTACCAGAAAGGCATCGACGCCGACAATCTGGGTGCGAAAGCCGGCGGCCTGAAAGCGTTTGATGGCGGTTGAATAGCGTGGATAGTAAGGAATGCCGGTGCCGTCGTACAGAATATTGATTCTTAGTTCCAGCGCTCGCTGCGCCACCAGGTCGCGCAGCCGGTTGGCGAACGGTTCGACGTAAACATAATCGTCGCTGTGGTGGTTGGCCGCCGTCAGCAGTCGGTACAAATCGCTGAGTTTTCTAAATTCGTCCAAGGAGGCGATGACAAAATTGTCGCCACATAGCGCGGTGGCGATTTCCTCCACTGCCGTTTTTCCCGCGCCGGCACCGCCCATGCTCATCAGAAACTGCGGTCGGTCTGCCGGGGTTTTGCCGGCAAAAATCGCATCCCTGGCCGCCAATAAAATACGGGTGATCTTGGCCAAGCGCTCGTAGGCAATTTCCACAGTGCGGCGCAAACGGGTTTCGCTGTGGGCGGCGATCAGCATTTTCTGTTTTAAGGCGGAGTTGTCGGCTAATAAAAACAGATTGGCCTGCTCACCGCCGCATTGTTTTAGTAAATCCATCAGCTCGGCCTGGCTGGGCGAGCGCAATCCGGTCAGCATGTTCACGTCCAAGCAAAATAAGGGCGCGACGCCGTCTTCGCGGATCGGAATGGCGTCGATCTCGGTTTTACCGGGTGCGCGTAAGTCTTCGGTACCCGGCAAGTAGCCGATGATGTGCGCGGAAACGCTTAAGGGATTGTCGGCAAAATGTTGGCCGGCGATCAGTTGTTCGGCGGTAATACTGCTCAGCGGCACCAGGCCGCCGGTCACCGTCATCAGGCATTCGACGCCATCGGCCGTGGTATGCGACAGAAACGGAATGCCTAGCAGAAAGCGTTTATTCTCCGGCCATTTGCCATAACGGTTGGCGTGGTTGTGCAGATTTTTGATCCGCCTGGGATCGAGCGCATGGGCAAAGGCACGGGCTAGTGCCCGGTGTTGGCTGCTCGGGTCATGTAATACCAATGCGTCTTCGGCGGTTAGTCGCCGAAAATCAATGCCTTGTTCGTAGACGGCCTTGAAGGCAGGCAGATTTCCCAATGCGGTGATGAAAAAATCCAGCGTCATGCGATTGCCATAACCGTACGGCCGAATCACCCGCAAGGACTGATAAAAACTGGCTAATCGTTCGGCGATGTCGTCGCTATGGATGACAAAGCCGTTGTTATCGAAAATCGCGCTGTCACTATTGCTGTCGCCGTCCAACACCAATCTTTCGATAGCGACACGGAACTGCTTGCGCTTGTCGGCATCCGGCATCGTGCCGGGCCTATGGATGACGGTCGGCTGCTCCTTCCAATCGCTGAACATCTCGCGATGAATGCGCGAGTACAAGCTGGTCATATAAGTCACCCGCTTGGTCTGATCGTGTGAGACGGTGATTTCCAGTTCTTGCAGCAAAGTCGACAATAAACCGGCGCCTTGGGCGATGGCCAGCGCGGTACGCAGGCGTTTTAGCGGTCTGTAACCCGGAATGTTCCGGCTGGGGTTTTGCATAATCCACCCTCTTATTTTTTATAGTTATTGTTTTATGGGGTGATCTTAACTGGATATTGAGGGAGAGGGAATTTTGGTTGTATACGTTTTGCTGTCGCGACGGGTGTTTATATGTCGGTGCAGGGAGCGACGGGCGAGATATTTGGATTGGAGCTAGGTAAGCCGAAAAGCTAGGGTTGCAGCTTTTGCGGCCTAACAAATGGATTGGGATGAAGCGGGGAGAATGAAAGTGGAAACCGCGATTGGTTTCCACTCTATCTAACAAAAAGCCGTAGTCGCTAGTAGGCTGCTACGGCTTAATTCTTTAGATTATGGTTACTTCTTCGGCTTGTGGGCCTTTAGGGCCGCGGCCCAATTTGAATTGTACGTGCTGACCTTCATCCAGCGTTCTATAGCTGTTGTTTGGGTTCAGAATGTTTTTGAAATGTACGAAAACGTCAGGGCCTTGTTTTTGTTCGATAAAGCCGAAGCCTTTGTCAGAGTTAAACCATTTTACGACGCCAGTTGTCATTGTAGACATAATAAGTCCTATTAAAAATTTTTAGATAATGCCCTAGCTAAAGTAAGGCGGGTAACGCTGGTAAATGTGGAAATTACTTAATGAAAAACAAGGACGAAGAGCTACTGAAGAGACATCGAGCTGGTAAACAAAGGGTAAATCGTATTTTCTAGCTGGAGTGCATTCTAAGCTGATTCGACTGATTGTCAATTTAAATCGTAAAATCGGTTATTTGGCAATTTGCAGGATCGACCATGCATAGCGTAAACCCTTAGCTCCCAATGGATCTGTTATTGAAACGATGCCGCAGAAGGCTGTATTTACTTGATGTCGGTGCCGCAATTCTGTTCTTCGGTGCATTTACGCAGCAAACTGAATTGCGACAAACCGCGACAGTTGCCGTTAGCCAACTAGCGGCGCAAGGCTACCGGATACCTAGCGAAGACGATCCGCTGCGCGTGTTTCCTGCATTGACCAGCGGAGCGTTCAGCGGCAGTCACGCCGGCGGCTGGCGGCCGGGCAGCATTTATCTACGACAACAACCGCAAGGTGGGCTGAGCGAGATGGTTTATCTGCGTCATGAGCTGTTTCACGAAGTTAGTCATCGCAGTTGTGGTGGCCGGACGCCCTCTTGGGCGGAAGAGGCGGCGGCAATGCATTTCAGCGGTGAGTTGTTGGGCATTGAACCCGGAAATTGGCCCAGTGAACTTGAGCTGCAAAGCCTCAAAAACCGCGTACGGCAGGATGCCGAATTAGATGGCAACGACCGCGCGGTGCTGGCTCGCCTGGTGGTTAATGCCGGCTGGCCCAGTGAGCCATGTGCTGTGTCGGCAAAGTTAAGCGAAATACTAGGCGCGGCGTTCGACGGAGCTGGTGACAGCTCTTATCTGTTGATGAGCTTACTGTCCGGGCGAACATTGGACAGCGGCGGGGATCAAGTTAGTCGTTTACCTCCTGGGTCGTTGTTGAAAATTCCGTATGCTGCGGCATTAGCACAAGCCGATCCAGAGCTGCTGGCTGCAGAGTTGGCGGCCAGCGATACCGACAAGTTGTTGCAGCGTAGCGAGCAATTTCAAATCGAGCGTTATCGTTTGTTACTGTCGCCGATACGAGAGCAAAAATCTCCAGTGCTAGCTGCTCCATTTGACCGACAAGCCTGGCGATCTTATTTAGGCGAACGTAACGCTGACGGCAATTTTGCCTTGCAAGCCAGTTTGCCGGAGCTGGCCTTGACCATGCGGGCGGCCCTGCTTTCCAAGCCCGATTATTTCCGTGGCTTGAGCCAAAACGGCATCTTGCCCAATTCAACCTTGGCAGGGCAAAGCCAGACGGATAAAAAGTTATTGCGCCAACTGCAAGTTTTAGCAAAAACCGGCACGGTTTCTAATGTTGATGGTCAGCCCTTAGTCGGTCACTTGTTACTGGTCTGGCCGGCAGCCCATCCGGTGTTTCTGGCGATTTTTCGGCAACGCGGCGTCAGTGGCGCCGCAGTGTTGAGCAAAGCCGCAACCTTGCTAAAAATTTGGCAGCGAGCCTATCCGGCCCGTTTTGCTGCGGTCAAAGTTAGCTTGTTAACGCCTACAGATCCAGATAGTTGGGATGCAGAACCGGACTGCCCATTAGTGGACTCCCAATACGGACGCTTTACAACTTGCGGTGGATTTAAGATCGTTTCCACCGCGCGTGGCAGCAGATCCGAGCGGGTAGTAAAAGGCATTCTGCGGCCAACAGGCAAGCATGGGCCGACCGTGTTGGAAACCGATGTCGATAGTTATGTCGATGGTGTATTGGCGGCCGAGGCCCAAAATCTGAATGGCAGCGCCCGCGAAGCGATGCGGGCAGTGATTGCCTGGAACGGTAGTCACGGTAGCCATAGGCATAACGAGTCAAGCTCGCTATGCGACACCACGCATTGCATGGTCTTTCTCGGCGAACTACCCGGCGATAAACCGCGCCGTAGCGGTCATATCGATATTGAACTAATGCAACTTTTGGATCAGCTGGCGGCGGAGTCAGGACTAAATTGGTTGCCGTTTGCCAACGGCGGCGATCAGCACTGGCAACGACAACTCTCAACCGACGAGTTACGACGGGTATTTGCGGAAAATCAAATTCTGGATATTCGCCGCGAACGGCGCAAGGACGGCGAAATATTGATCAGATTGTTTTATTCGGCCAGCGAAGAAATGCTGGGTTGCGAGATTTTTCGTAACACATTGAAGCTTCCTTCTTGTCCTGATTCGGTAAAAGCGCTGGATAGCCAGACTTGGCAATTTGCAGGCATAGGAGCCGGACACGGGCAGGGCTTATCCATCGCCAGAGCTCACGCTTTGGCGACGGGCGGTCGAACTGCGGAGCAGATTTTACGGGATGCTTATGGGCAGAGCCGTTAGGTCGGGCAGTTAAGGCCAGACCTAACGCTTTATTTCGTTAGTGTCGATCAAGTGACAACGTCAGGCTCGGCTCTACCGGTGCGTTTTTTCACTTCGCACAGCTGTTCGGCGATGGTTATTAATTCCACCAACGCCACTTGCGCGTCTTGATCGTGCTTTCTGACATCACGCTCGTAGCGTTCCAAATAAATACGCAAAGTCGCGCCAACCGTGCCGGTACCGGACAGACGGAACACGATGCGCGAGCCGTTCACAAAGCCGATGCGGATGCCTTGGTTACTGCTGACACTACCGTCGACCGGATCGGTGTAACTGAATTCGTCGGCAAATTTGACTTCGTAATCGCCCCAGCTTTTACCGGGTAAGCTACTTAACAGACTACGCAAATGTTCGACTATGCCGTTGGCAATGTCGGAATCGACCGCTTCGTAATCGTGACGACAGTATATGTCACGGCCGTATTTTTGCCAGTGTTCATGGACAATGTCTTCCACCGATTCGCGTTTGCGCGCGATCAAATTCAACCAAAACAACACAGCCCATAAGCCGTCTTTCTCGCGGACATGATTGGAGCCGGAACCGAAACTTTCCTCGCCGCAGATGGTGATTTTGTCGGCATCCAGCAAGTTGCCGAAGAATTTCCAACCGGTCGGCGTCTCGTAGCAAGGCAGGCTCAGCTTATCGGCAACACGGTCAACCGCCTGACTGGTCGGCATCGAGCGCGCCACGCCGCTAATGCCTTTGGCATAAGCCGGAATTAGTTTGGCGTTGGCCGCCATGATCGCCAGGCTGTCGCTGGGAGTGACGAAGATATTGGCTCCCATCACCATATTCCGATCGCCATCGCCGTCCGAGGCGGCGCCGAAAGTAGGCGCGTCAGCACCGAACATGATTTCACAGAGTTCGTGGGCATGGGCCATGTTGGGGTCGGGATGACCGCCGCCGAAATCTTCCAGCGGTACCGCATTAAACACCGAGCCGGGCGCCGCACCCAGAGTATCTTCGAGAATATGCTTGGCATAAGGACCGGTGATCGCGTGCATCGCATCGAAGCGTAGCGTGATAAAGCCGTTATGGATGCTTTGTTTGAGGAGATCGAAATCGAATATCTTGGCCATTAACTCGGCGTAATCGGCCACCGAATCGATAATCCGAATGTTTACACCGTTCTTTTCAACATTACCGATTTTGTCCAGATCGACATCGCCGAAACGGGCTTTTTTATAGCCGGTAATGGTTTTGGTGTTCTCGTAAAGCTTGTCTGTGAACTTTTCCGGGGCCGGACCACCGTTGCCGACATTATATTTGATGCCGAAATCTTCTTCTGGACCGCCGGGATTGTGACTAGCTGATAGAACAATGCCTCCGAAAGCATTGTATTTCCTGATAATATTCGATGCGGCAGGAGTAGACAACAGGCCTCCTTGGCCTATAATGAGCTCACCGAAACCGTTGGCCGCCGCCATTTTAATAATAATCTGAATGGCTTTGCGGTTAAAGTAGCGGCCATCGCCGCCAATCACCAGAGTTTGACCTTGAAAATCTTCAAGGCAGTCGAAGATTGATTGGACGAAGTTTTCCAGATATTTGGGTTGTTGGAATACTTTGACTTTCTTGCGTAAGCCCGATGTGCCGGGCTTTTGATCGTCGTAGGGGGTGGTTTTGGTGATTGTTGTTGTCATATGCTACCCTTTGTAATACCACGGTTCGAAAGGGTTAAATTACACCAAAACTTTGATTATTTACAGATTGCCATGCTAAAGAAAAAATTATTCGGTGTTTTGATTGTGATGGGCTGTACGGTATCGACACACGGCTTTGCCAGCGAGAATGTTTGGTTACTGGTCGATACACAGACACAGAGCATGGAAGTCAGAAAGGGCGACAAGACTGTTGCCGTGCTGGAAAATATCGCCATTGGCCGTAACGGAGCGGGCGAAAAAAATCACCGCGGCGACGACATCACGCCGCTCGGTAACTATCGGATTGGTTGGATCAACGACAAAAGCGCTTTTCGCAAGTTCTTCGGCCTGACCTATCCTAATGTAGACAATGCGGATAACGCCTTGAAAAAAGGCAAAATCGATCTCGATACTTACGAATCAATTGCCAGAGCGCATTCTGCCGGACAAATTCCGCCGCAAAATACCGATCTCGGTGGGCAAATCGGTATTCATGGTTTGGGCAGCGGTAGTCTGTCCATCCACAGATCCATGAATTGGACACACGGATGTATCGCGTTGACTAACGATCAAATCGATCAGTTGAGCCAATGGGTAGAAAAAGGGACACTCGTAACGGTGAAATAATGTTGGTATAATCCAAAAAAATGTTGGACAATTACCACCGTTTTTCATTTTTTATTTTTTGAAACCACAATCAAGGGGAAAACCATGATGAGAGCTATTAAATTATCAGCAGTTGTTGCAATTGCAGCTTTGGCAACCGGTTGCGCAAGCACTTCAGACCTGGAAGCTTTGGACGCAAGAGTAGGCAGCTTGGAAGGTAAAGTTGCCACTGCATCTGCTGACGCTGCTTCTGCAAAAGCTGCTGCTGCTGAAGCTGCTGCAAAAGCTGCTGCTGCTGAAGCTGCTGCTAACCGTGCGGCCCAATATGCTCAAGACACCAACAGCAAATTGGACCGTATGTTCAAAAAATCACAACACAAATAAGCTTTATTGCTGTTGTTGATTTTAAAAAGCCCGTGAGCCGCAAGGCCACGGGCTTTTTTATTGCCTCTAACTTTTAGTTTGGCACGGCTTGGCTTTGCACGGAGGGCGGTGTTTGGGTCGGACGCTCATAAATAGCCACAGGGATACCCGTTGCCTTTTCGACCGCCGCTTTCAATACCGATCCTTTGACCACCGGCATTTGACCGCCATTAGCCTGCTCGATCAGATTCAGCGCAGAATGTAAGCGTTGCTCATAAGTAGCTGGCGTCTCTTCCATCTCCGGATACACTTCCATGTATAAAGTATCGTGATACCAACCGACCTTGATCGGCTGATTGACGATATTCACTGTTGCGCCAACTTTGACCATCGGGAAAAATTGCTCGATGTCGGCGGGATACATACGCATACAACCGTGGCTGACACGCATCCCAACACCATTAACGACATTGGTGCTATGAATTAAATAACCGGGTATTCCAAGACGAAAAGCAAATAAGCCTAGAGGATTGTTCGGACCCGGCGGGTAGTAAGGGTCCAGCACATCGCCGTCGGCCAAGTGTTCGGCAACAATGGATGGCGGCGGCGTCCAGGAGGGGTTCTCGGTTTTTCCGGTGATACGCGTTTTGCCCAACGGCGTTTTCCAGTTATCTTCCCTGCCGATACCAATGGCGTAAGTCTCAATTCTGCGCGGATCCGCGAAATAGTAAATCCGCATTTCCGGCAGATTAACGACTATGCCTTCCCGCGGCGCATTCGGCAGCAAAAAGCTACTGGGTATTCGCACCTTTGTACCGCCACGCGGCAGCCAACGATCCACATAAGGGTTGGCCAGGACTATCTCGTCCTGACCCAACCGGAAGTTGACCGCAATATCAATCAGCGTATCCTCCTCTTTGGCCGCGACATATTTGACTTCGTGCGGTGGGTTGCCGATCAAACTGTCGCCTGGTTTGTCAGGCGGCGCCAAAGTCAGCGCCGATGCCGCTGTACTGGCAGTCAGCAACAAGCAGGATAACAAACGGGTTTTCATCAGGCGTTACCTTCGGCAGTAAATAATTCAAGCAGACGCGGCAAGAATTGCGCAAGTTCCGCAGTCATAATGGAGAAATCGGCATCAAATTGTTCGACGTCGTCGAATGCTTCGATATCGGCGGCTTGCTCCTGGATCAGATCGAGAAACTTCAGACGCTTCACCGCCAAACTTTCGTCCAGCACAAACGAAATGCGTTCGGCCCAGCTCATAGCCAGCTTAATCACTTGTTTGCCGCTATCCAGATGGTTTTTAATTTCCGGCAAGGCCAGGTCGTGTCGCTTACAGCGAATAATCGAGCCTTCTTCTTCCGGCGAACGCAGCTCGCATTCGTCTTCAATCAAAATATCTTTTGGCGAAGTGTTGTCGATCAACCATTGCGTCATCACGCTGGCCGGCTTAGCGGTGGCGGTGATTGGCACTATCGGCAGGGTCCCCAGACATTTGCGCAACTGGCTGAGCATGTCTTCGGCTTTTTTAGCCGATGCGGCATCCACCACCAACCAGCCGCCCTGGCAATCAATATAAGCATAAGTTTTGCGGGAAAATGAAAACGCGCGCGGCAGCAGTTCGAATATCAATTCGTCCTTGATCCGACTGCGCTCCTTCCCTGGTAATTTACGGGCTTCGCGTTCTTCTATTTCGTTGATTCGCTCTTGCAGCATCTCGTTGATCACCGACGCCGGCACAACTTTTTCTTCCTTTTTGCCGCAAAGCATCAAGAAGCCGTTATTGGCATGAACCAACATATCCGAGGCCCTACCTAGCGGCGAAGTCCAGCCGAAACTAAACTCGTCGTGGCTACCGCAGGAATGAAACGGTTGCTGTTGCAGTTGTTGCTCCAAGGCAGTGGCATCCAAGGTAAAGGGCTCGGTAAAACGGTAGACAGCAAGATTTTTAAACCACATGAAACGACTCTTTTTTAAAAACCATCCATTATCGCAAATTTGAGCAGTCCATAGAACCTGCTCCGCGTAAAGCCTAGGCAAAAATCCAGTTTGGCAGCAAATTTGCACAACGTGTAAACGAGTTATGCACATTAATTTGTTTACGACAAGCGCATAAAAACACTTGACAAAATAACTTGTTGAAAAACAAGACATATTGCTATCATATTGATTTTTATGAATAAATTATGATGAGCTAATGTTGTACAATTTGACAGCACCCCAGTGTTACCGGGGAATGACAAGGGCTTTCGACATTTTATACACAGAGTTATCCACAGCTTCTGTGAATAACTGGTTTTTTCCTGTCACAATAGTCACTTAGCGGCCAATCCCAAGAAAAACTTTTAAATTGCCGCGAGAAGCAATGCCTTGTTGCATGGCAAGGTTTGTTAGAATGCCCCATGGGCGAGTCGATAGCGGCTTCCATCTCACTCAAACAAAGCGGTCAATCATGCTGTCAACCCGGGAAAACCTGATACTCGGCGCCTTGGCGCTTCTGCTTTTGTTCTGGATGCAGCCCGGCATCAAAGCCGCACTGGCGCGCAGCAAACAAACACCGTCCGACTGGCCCAGCGTTATCGTGCCGATATTGATGGTGGTGATGTTCGTGCTTTTCTTAATAGCAATGGTTTGACATGAACGACGAAGATTACCAAGAAGAATACGAAGAAGAGTATTACGACGAAACCGAGGGCGAAAGCGAAGATGCAGAAGCCGAGCATTATGCGGTACGCCCCAACAAGACCCGGATCAAAAAAGAAATTGCCGAAGTGCTTGTGATGGCTGAGGAAATTTGCGCGCTATCCCCAACGCATATCGCCGAATTCGAATTGCCGGAGAGCATAGAACAAGCCCTGCGCGACGCCGGCAAGATGGGGCAAAACTCCGCCAGAAAGCGCTTGTTGAAATATATCACCGCGCAACTCAGAAAGCTGGATACCGCCGCGATTCATGAAAAACTGGCGCGGATGAAAAACCGCAGCGCCCATGCGGTCAGAGAACATCATCAGGCCGAACGCTGGCGCGATTTGCTGCTGGCAGCCAATGGTAATCAGCAACTGACCCAATTTATGGAAGAATTTCCGGGCGCGGATAGCCAACATTTGCGCCAATTGCAACGCAACGCACAGAAAGAAGCCAAGGAAGCCAAGCCGCCGAAGTCTGCGCGCTTGTTATACAAGTATCTGAAAGAACTGATTGCCGACGCTTCCGGCCTGCCGCAGGATGAAGAGGACGAGCGGGATAATGAGGACGCAGAAGATTAACGTAGAAGGGCTTGGCGGTGCGAAGCGGTGCTAACTCCCCAACGCCCGCATTTGGCCCAAGATCCAGCCTTGGCGCTTATAGACATAAGCGCTGGGCTGATCGGCTTTTAGCAATATCGGATTCGGTAAAGTAGCGGCCAACAGCGCCGCTTGATTGGACGACAATTGTTGCGCGGAAATGCCGAAATAACGGCGACTGGCCGCTTCGATACCAAACAAATGATCGCCGAATTCGGCAATATTCAAGTACATTTCCAGAATTCGCTGTTTGTCCCAAACCGCTTCTATCAACAGCGTAAACCATATCTCCAAAGCTTTGCGGCCGAAGTTTTTGGCCGGACTCAAAAATAAATTCTTCGCTACTTGCTGGCTAATCGTGCTGGCCCCGCGTAATTTGCCGCCGCGCAAATATTGGTTAAAGGCTTTACCGATGGCATCGACATCAAAGCCGTTGTGCTGATAAAACAATTGATCTTCGGACGCGACCACTGCAGCAAAAGCGTGCGGAGAAATATGCCGGCGGCTGACCCAGCGTTGATCAATACCTTTATAACGACGGCCTTCCGCTAGATCGTCGATATGCTGATGCAGCATAAATGCCGACGTCGGTGCCGGCAGAAACCGCAATGCGCCTACCAGCACTAGCGAGCTGAGGATAAAAAACAGCAAGGCATAAGCCAGGCCGCGTTTGCAAAGTTGTGGCAATGACAAAGCCGTTCTGGATTGGCGCCAAAGTTGGCGATAGCGGGCCGGGTGGCGGAAGTGCTTCACGGGCGATTCGGGCGTTGTGGCAGGGATCATCATTATCCATGATTGAACGCGGAATTGATCAACTGTGGTTTTTAGGGGAAATAACACAAAGCAAAGCCTTAATTGCGGTAAATAACATAGAAATTAAATTGCCTACTATTGGTTTTATCTTAAACGCCTTGAAATATAAGGCTCGCACAATTTGGCACAAATATTGTTATATTAATGGCGGTGTCAAGGATGTTAAGTTCTCTCCCCCGTGAACATGGAAAACAAGACGCCAGGGATTACCTGGATAAAAGCGCGGAAAAAACGCTTTTATCCGGGCAGGGACGATTAGTATATTGCTCATATTCTTCTTTTCTTCGCTTTCCCCAAGCAATCTTAAAGCGATCTTTGCTGCTGTAAGCCAGCATTGCCCCGGCCCGAATGCTTTTTGTTGCCATACGCTTTATCACTATTCGCGGTCAGGCCATATGATTTCTGGTCGCGGTTAAACGCGCAAAATGGCGGTCAAACTCAATTTAAATGAATTCTATAGTCCGGCGGCGATGCCTTGATGGCTTTGCTGTAAGCGTTCGAAGTGAGGCCAGGAGTGCAAATCCCGACCTACACTGGACCTGCCTAGATTGTGTTAATACTCGATTTTTATAGCACCCATGAATGTACGGGGTGCCCCATAGTAGGTAGGACCATAACTGTATATTGACGCCGTATAGGTCTTATCGAGCAGGTTATCGACATTAAGCTGAGCAGTAATTTTGGACTTCCCTACTTTCCAGGCTTGGCTTCCCATCAGATTGAGAGTGGCATAGCCCGGTGCCTGGGCGCTTTCGTCGTAGCCAATTTCCCGCTGACTCAACGCTTTTACGCCGGCACCGACTTTCAAGCCTTGCAAGTCGCCGCCTTGGATTTCATAGGTCGTCCATAAGCTGCCGTTATGTTTAGGAGCGTTGTTCAAGCGCAATCCGGTATTGCCTGCGTCCGAACCATCAAAGGAGTCCTTGGTGGTTTTGGCAAACGGCGTATAAGCATAGCCGCCTATCACATTCCATCCCGGCAATATCTCTCCGCTTACATCAAACTCGATACCTCTGCTTTCTGCAGCTCCAATGGCTTTGGTCGTTAAGGGGTCAACTTGCATCGGCACATTTTGTTTTTTTAGATCAAAATAAGCCACGGATGCCATGAATCGACCGTCAAACAATTCGGTTTTGACGCCGGTTTCCCACTGCTGAGCGGTTTGTGGAGGAAGTGGCTTATTCCACATAAATGCATTGGATTGACCAAAGTTTTCGGTATAACTACCGTAAAAAGATAGTTCAGGTAAGGGTTGCCAAACTATCCCGCCACGCGGTGATACGCGATCTTCACTGGTACTTTGAATCGGACCACCCCATAGTCCGCTACTGGTGCCAGTGGTTTCGGCACTGTCATAACGTAAACCACCCATGACATGAACGTGGTAAGGCAGTTCAATTTGATCCTGGGCATACAGTCCAAACCACGGCAAACTGTAATTTGAGTAAGAAATAGCATCAGCCGGAATGACTGGAGGAGCAGCCCTATGGATAGGATTATAGATATTGCTAGTATCAAATTGATTCGGCCCATCGCCAAATCCGGACGAACTTGCCCGATAATCAGTTCGATAATAATCGCCGCCAACCAACAGGGTATGCTTCAGCGCTCCGGTATCGAATTTTCCGGTCAATTCCAAGGCGTTGAAAAAATTATGTTGGTAATCGCCACCATCGGTATTTTGTGCAAAAAATATTCGTCTCACATCACCATTCGGTTGTACGCTCGGCGTTCCCGCAAAAATGCCTGACATTGTTAATTCGTGATTACTGAAATTAAACCGATGCCGTAATTTCCAGTCATCATTAAATGCATGCTCGGTATTCAGCGACAACATCACATATTCATCTTCCTGAAAATTCCAGGGATCGCCGAGATTCAGTGCGCGAGAAATGGAAGCTGGTCGATTACCTTGGAGTGGTACCTTTCCGAGCCCCATTTCTTTAATATCACTATATTCCAGTTTCAAAGTCGAGGTTGTCCTGTCACTGATATTCCAACGTAAACTTGGGGCTACCAACAGTCGTTCGTTGCCGCCAAATTCCTGGAAGCTATGATTGCTTTGGTAACCCAGGTTAAAACGATAAGCCAAGTCTTTGTTGGCGGTGAGCGGACCGGTGGCATCAACACTGGTGCGATACATGTCGAAGGAGCCAAACTGCTGGCGCAGACTGTAATACGGTGTATCCAAAGGCTGTTTGGTGACAAAATTGACCAAGCCGCCCGGTTCGGAACGGCCATAAAGCAATGAGCCAGGGCCTTTTAATACTTCCACTCGTTCGATGTTAGCCAAATCCTCGGTATGCGCCCACTGACTTTGATTTAAAAAACCATCCCGATAAACATTGTAGTTGCCAAAACCACGCATAAAAAACATGCCCGAACCGCCAAGACCACTGGTTACACCACTGACATTGCTGAGGGCTTGGTCGACGGTAATAGCCTGCTGGTCTTTTAATACCTGTTGCGGCACAACCTTGACCGACATCGGCGTTTGCATCAGCGGCGTGTCGGTCTTGGTTGCTGTTATCGCATTGGGGCGCATGTAGTCTTTGTTGTATGGGTCTTCGCCGTCAAAGCTGCTGGGGGTTTTGCCGACCACATTTACCGCCGGCAAAGCCGTAGGTTCCTGCTTGTAATTCAATTGCTGCCTTTCTATCAGCACGTTGCCGTTCTCGGCGACGCGGTAACTCAGGCCGCTGTTGCTCAGTAACTGTTTCAATGCCGCTTCCGGCGTGTAATTGCCGCTGATACCCTTGCTTTGCAAGCCCTCGGCGATAGCGGCGTCGTAGACCAATTGCAAGCCGCCGGATTCCGCCAAACGGTTTAGCGCGGTTGACAAGGAGCCGGCAGGGATGTTGAAAGCTCGACTGGCACTATCTGCCACTGCTGCGCCGGAAACCGCCAGTAGCGCGCCAAAAACCAGTACCGAAGCATGTCCTGGCAAGCCGCCGTTAAATGTGTTTTTTAACGTCATGAATTTCCCTCGATGTTGTTAAATGATGACTATCGTTGTTTTGACGCACGACAGGCATAAAACAGGAGGTGAGGGATGAAAAATCTTTGCAACTATTTAGCAAATCTTTAGATTCAATGCCGCCATCATTCCCAGGTCGGCCATAAGCCTTTGGACCACTTTATTCGGTTATCGACTCTTGAATTGCTGTACAAGCAATGCGAATAAAAAATAGGCGAGATGACTCAGAGAGTGCGGCATTTAACCTATTTATTGCCATCAAAGTATTGGCTCCAGGCTTGGCGAGGAACAGATCAATCACTAGCAAGCTGAGCCAACGGCACGAGTGGCCTGGCTTTTGCCGCACTCGCGGCGGTTAAGGTTTTACCTGGCATGAATCTGGCGTTACTTTTTGATTCAAAACTCTCCGATTCTGGCAATTCCCACAACATGGATTTGGATATTAGTTCGCTTTACCGCCTGTATTGCAAGGAGCTGCTGCACCATTTGCTGCGGATAGTCAAATGCCCGGAAACCGCGGAAGATTTGCTGCAAGAAAGCTATCTGATTTTGGCCCGCACCGCCAACGATACGCCCATAGACCACCCGCGCGGATTTTTATACCGCACCGCCAGCAATCTGGCGATGGATCACCTGCGCCACCATAAAGTCGTCGAGCGTCATCAGGAAGCGGCGCGGCATCTGGATGAGCCGCAACTGGCCGGAGTGGAAAACGAATTAGCCGATCAGCAATGGCGCGCCTTGTTGCACCAAACCATTCACGAATTGCCGCCGCGCTGCCGCGATGCATTTATCCTGCATAAAATTCATGGATTGAGTTATCGGGAAGTGGCTAATTTTCTGAATATTTCCGAGAGCGCCGTGGAGAAACACATCCTCAAAGGCTTGCTGTATTGCCGCAAACAGCTAGGTAATCATTTTGGCCGCCCCTATCGGACCGACTGAGGTTTTAGCCGCCTTAACCGTCTTACCGATATTCCAAAGCATACGCCTACCCTAGCGCCTTATAATGCAGCCATGACCGAAAACCAGTCCTCTCCAGACTCTGACAACCCCGACACCATTAGCGAGCAGGCGATGGCGTGGTTTGTGCGGCTGCGTGCCGAGTCGGTGGCGGTAGACGAACGCAGGCTATTTCAAATCTGGCATCAAGCCGACCCGGCTCACCGCCAGGCCTACGCCGAAATCTCTGCGTTTTGGGAGGATGCCGATTTCCGCGCAACGCTGGACACTGCAACATTGTCGCCACAGTTTTCGCCGCGCAATAATCCCCCCAAAAACCTTCGGCGGCGGTCCGGCATCCGCCCCGACGCCAAACTGCTGCTAGCCGCAGCTGCCAGCTTGATCATCGCTGCGATTGTTTATCAACCGGCTTTAAGCTGTTGGCGGGCGGACTACTGCACCACCGTCGGCGAAATAAAAACCGTACAGCTCAGCGACGGCAGCCAAGTCACCTTAAATTCCGGCACCGCTCTTAACGTTAACATGCGTAATGGTCAGCGCCATGTCCAGCTCGACCGGGGCGAAGCATTTTTTGACGTGCAACCCGACCCCCAACATCCTTTTCAAGTGGACGGCCGCTACAGCAATACGCGGGTACTGGGCACACGTTTTGTGGTTAGAGAAGACGCCGACAACGACATTATCAGCGTGGTGAGCGGGGTGGTGGAAGTCAGTCGGGATCGACAAAATCCGGCCACCTTAAAAGTCAATGACAGCATCGCGGTCGACGCTCGCCACCAAAGCGAAGTCAGCCACCAGCCAACCGGCAACGCCACGGCGTGGTTAAAAGGCAGCGCCTCGTTCGACAACGCTCCGCTCAAGGCGGTGATTGCGGAAATTGGCCGCTATCGGCGTGGCAGCCTGATAATCCGCAATCAGGCATTGCAGGATCTTAAAGTCAGCGGCCGCTTCGATATTCGCGACACCGATAAGACCCTGGAATCGTTGCAACAAACCCTACCTATCCGAATTTACCGATTAACACCGTGGCTGGTAGTGATCGCTTAAACCTCAAAAAGCCTATCGCCTAGCCAAAACAGCCGACAAAGCCCTCCGTTTTTCAGCCGCCGTCTTTGACACGAAAAATAGTTTTACCGTCAAGCTGAGGAAAAACTCGCTTCGCCCGTCTCCATTGCAACCCCAAACTTTGGGGGGATCAATTCATTCGCTTAGGGAGAATCAAATGGCATCTTATCCGTTCCATGCCTCCGGCATGGGCAAACCGACCCGATACAACCTTTGGCCTTTGTCGCTGACAATCGCCGCCGCGCTCAGCGCCCCGACCGTGATTGCCGCCGAACAAAACATCGCTTTCGACATTCCTGCGCAAAGCTTAAGCGGCGCATTAAATGCCTTTGCCGACACCGCCAATGTACAGCTCAGTTATCCCGCAGAAATGGCGGCAGGCTTGAAATCGCCCGGTGTTAGCGGCCAATTGACGGTCCGGCAAGCTTTACAAAAACTGCTGGCCGGCACCGGCGTGGTAGCCGGTGCCACCGGTAACGGCACCATTACGCTGCAAAAAGCACCGGATTCACACAACGATGTGTCAACTTTGTCGGCGGTCACCGTGTCCGGCAATCGCCAGTATGCCAACGCAGCCGACCCTTACAGCAAGGATTACGCAGTAACCAACGCCTTTGCCGCCACCAAGACCGACACCCCGCTGATAGAAACACCTATTTCGATTCAGGTCGTACCGAGATCGGTGATGGACGACCAGAAATCCGGCAAGGTTAAAGACGTGTTGGAAAACGTTAGCGGCGTGCGTCCCCAGCCGTCATTAGGCGGTGGCGTCGGCTTCATTGTCCGCGGTTTTAATACTAATAACGTTTATCGGAACGGCCTGTTACAAGACGGTGGCTATTTCGGCGACATGGACTCTGGAAATTTGGAGAACATCGAGGTCATTAAAGGCCCATCACAACTCTACGGTCGGACTGAACCGGGCGGCATGATCAACCTGACGACCAAAAAACCCTTGGACCACCCCTATTACTCCTTGGAGCAACAGTTTGGGTCCTACGATTTGTATCGCACCCAATGGGATGCCGGTGGGCCGATTAACGGCGATAAATCACTGCTGTACCGCTTTTCCGGCGCGTACCAAAGCAACGGCTCGTTCCGTGATTTTGTGTCCGTGGACAGAATGCTGTTCAATCCCAGCATCACCTGGCGCCCCAGCGACGCTACCGACATTACTGTCGACATTGAAGGCAGCGAAAAAAACGCACCGGCGGATTTCGGTATCCCAGCTATAGGCAAACGCCCGGCCAACATCCCGATCAGTCGCAACTTGGGCGATCCGAATACCCCGACGGGTGACCAATCCAGCATCAAAATCGGCAGCGAAGTTAACCACCGCTTTAACGATGACTGGGCGATACATAACCGTTTTCTGGCCAGCCTATCCGACAGCACGACCACCTTCGTCAATCCGGCGCCGGCTTTCGACCCTGGATTGGCGTTGAATCAAGCCACCGGCATTCTGCAGCGCAACATCTTTCGGCAGACCACAGAACAGGAACATTACGCAACTAACCTGGATGTTACCGGCAAATTCGCTATCGGCGAAACCAAACACGACGTATTGTTCGGTTTCGATTTTTACCGCACCTTTAACCGATATGGCACCTCAG
Source organism: Methylomonas albis (assembly GCF_014850955.1). NCBI lineage: Bacteria > Pseudomonadati > Pseudomonadota > Gammaproteobacteria > Methylococcales > Methylococcaceae > Methylomonas > Methylomonas albis. Next base: position 103,788 of record NZ_JACXSS010000001.1, on the reverse strand, counting down.
GACAATGGGTTGACGCGAATCCGGCCCTGGCAATCGACATCAATAACCCATTTCCCAGTTACGGCATCTCGCCGGCGACGTTCGACGCCGCTTACTTGAGCGATACCGAGCCGGGCTTGAATCGCAGCGTGATATACAACAATTGGTACGGCGCCTATTTCCAAGACCAAATCACGCTTTGGGACAGACTGCATATCATGGGCGGTGGCCGTTACGACTGGGCGGAAACCGGACGCGGCAATGCCGCCAGCTTTGCGGACGCCGACGTACTGGTGAAGCCTAACACCCGTAAAGACGAGGGGTTCAGCCCGCGAGTGGGCATACTCTACGAAGCATTCGACCAATTGAGCGTATACGGCAATTGGATAACTTCGCTCGGCGCCAATAATGCACCAGCTTCCAACGGCACCCGCTTCGATCCGCAAATCGGCGAGCAATTCGAAGCAGGCATAAAGACCCAATTGTTTGATCAACGCCTGGTGGCCACCTTGGCGTACTACCATTTGACCAAGGATAACATCCTGGTCAACGATCTGAGCACGGCCAATCTCTACGACAAAATTGCCAATCTACAACGCAGTCAAGGTATCGAGCTGGACATGACCGGGTATCTGAGCAATAACGTCAGCCTGATCGGCAGCTACGCCTTTACCGATGCCCGTATCATCAAGGACTACAACGGCGGCACCCAGGGCAACCGCTTGAACAATGTACCCGAACATTCCGGCAGCCTATGGCTCAAGTACGACATGAACGGCTATGCGGCGCGGGATGGCTTTAGCGCCGGTCTGGGCGGCGTGGCCGCCGGCACGCGCGAAGGCGATAACGCCAATAGCTTCCAGATGCCGGGTTATGTCAGGATGGACGCCTTCATCGCTTATAAGCAAAAAGTCGGTGGCTCGCGCATAAGTGCACAGTTTAATATTCGCAACCTACTCGACAAACGCTACTACGAATCCACCGACCCCGACTCCAACGTCGCGCCGGGGCTGGGGGTTTATCCGGGCGCGCCGCTGACCGCAATCGGCTCAATTCGAGTGGAATATTGAGTTCAAACCCGCTAAATTGCTCAGCTAACTCAATCTTGTCGAGAAGCGCGCCATGTCCAAAATAATTTTAAAGTCCGTCGCCGGCTTTTTACTGTATTGCGGCATCTGCCAGGGTGTGTCGGCAAAGCCGTTGCCGTTCCGTGAGCTGGAGTTGCCGGTGTCGGGCTTTAGCCAGCAGCATCACCTGGAAAAAACGGCGGATGGGCGGTTACTGCTCAGTTGGGTGGAAACCGATATGGGGACCAGTACGGCGAAATTTGCCGTTTTGGAAGAGCAAGGTTGGAGCATGCCGTTAACGGTGGTCAAGGTCGAGGGTAAATTGGCTGACCCGCCGGTAGTACTAGGCCTGAGCGACGGCAGCCTAGCGGCGGCCTGGATGCCGTATGTTGCAAATTCCACGGACCGTTACGCGGCAGACATTTACCTGGCTAGATCGATAGATGGCGGCTTAAGCTGGAGCCCACAGCTAAAACCTTACGGAGATGCTGCACGTATCTACGATGCGCAAATGTCTTTGGCCGCGCTACCCGATGCACGACTGGCGCTGGTCTGGACCGATATGCGCCACGCCAGCCACGACCCTACCGCCGATAAGAAAACCAACCGCTACCAACTGATGGCGAGCGTGATCGACAAAAATTGGCGGGCCGGCCCCGAGCTAACGCTGGATGACGATGTTTGCTCCTGCTGCCGCAGCTTTACCGACGCACAGGGTGAGCAATTGGTCACGGTCTACCGTGATCATGCCGTCGGCGAAATTCGCGACATCAGCGCGGTGCGCTGGCAAGCCGGCGGCAATCCGCAAATCGCTAACGTGCATGCAGACGGCTGGGTGATCGGCGGTTGCCCCAGTAATGGGCCATCCATTGATCTGACTCCCACCGCCGGCGTGGCGGCTTGGTTCACTGCCGCCGACGGCAAAGGCCGGGTGAAGCTGGCCTTCTCCACCGACAACGGCGTACATTTTAATCAGCCTATCGAGCTGGATGCGGACGCCAGCGGCTATGCCAACGCCTTGCTGCTGGACGATGGCTCGGCCCTGGTCAGCTGGCGCGGCCGCAATGGACCAGAGGATGAGCTAAAGGTTGCTAAAGTGACGCCTGACGGCAAAATCAGCCGGCAAATCACCGTGTATGGTGGCGGTTTTCCGAAATGGCCGAGCAAATATCCGGGCATGACTCGCGTCGGTAAACAAGCATTTGTAAGCTGGACCGATCCGGTTCAGAAGAAAGTGCGGCTGGTCACTTTATCCGTCGACTAAAGAAAACCCTAAAAATAGCAGCGTAACCTTGAGAAATTCCGTTCTCCCTGAACCCTTCGGCTGCGCTCGACACGGGCTTGTTCAAGTAGCAACGGAATTTTTCGGCATTATGCTGGGAAAACCGCTGTTCAAACGTCTTATCTGTAAAGCCATTCGTTTACAGGCCAATAGCGATGAACAGCGTTGCTTCCAACACCCGATTAAACAATCTCCCAAACTGCAAAACCCAAAGCCTGCACCGTCTAAAAAGTCCGCCGCAAATTCTGGCTGCAAGTGCATTTGTGGTTGGGTTTGGGTCTGGGGTTTATTTCAATCTGCCGGATCAATTCAGTTGGCTGGTGGAATGCTTTTCACCGCTAACGCCGGAGCCAATTGTACAAGCCACACCCAATGCGACAAACCCGGTATCGTTGGACTTAGCCTTGCAACAGGCGCGACAAACTTATCCGGGCGGCACAGCCTAATACTTCTCACTTGGCGGCGCCGAACAAAGCCCATTCACCGCCTGCTTTCAGAATGTGCCGGACCTTAGGCCTTATCTGCTCTCCGAACGCTGTCTGCTGCTTGATCGTCGCGATGGCAAGCTGCTGCAAATCAAGGACGCTGCGCACGGCAGCAGCGGCGATTTGTTCAAGCAATGGCAATAGCCGCTGCATTCCGGGCAGGCTTTTGGTTGGACCGGGCTGATTTGTCGATTGCTGTTCGTGACCGGCTTAATCCCTTGGTTGCAAAAACGTTGGTCCGCTCAATTCAAACGACCGTTCCTGACCGTGTGAAATGACACAGTTTATGAAGTTGTAAGCCTGAGTATTGCTCACCAACTTTTCCCAATAGCCCTTAGCGGTTTTCACCATCCCTCAATCCCTGCGGGCTTTCCGGATAGACTTACGCTAAAAACCTGTCCCCTTCTATGTTCGGGCGTAAATATTGCTTGATTAAACGCTACATTTGGCCGCCTATATAATCTGTCCCATGCTCGAATTGACTGCCGCCGACATTGCCGACCTGATGCACAAGCACCGCCACGAACTATTGCGGTTTTTATCTCAACGCATTAGTTGTACGGATACGGCGCAGGATATTTTTCAAGAAACCTTCATTCGCTATGCCGGTTACGGTGACAAAGATAGCGTGGAAAATCCCCGCGCCTTCATTTTCCGAATCGCTGCCAATCTGGCTACCGATTATCTGCGCAGCCACAGCCGAGATGTGGAAGCCGCCGCGAATGAAGAGGCTGAAGTAGGCGTACAATCTTCGCTATCCGCCGAACGGACCGTCATGTCGCAGCAACAACTAGAGCAACTGATCACTGCCTTGGATGATCTATCGCCCAAATGCCGGGAAGTGTTTGTCCTGCTCAAACTCAAGCATTGCAGTTACGCGGAAGTGGAACAAAGGCTGGGCATATCGCAAACCATGATCTTCAAATATCTAACCCAGGCCATGCGCCATTGCCGGGAGAAGGTCGGCGATTTGGATTGACCGGGTTTATTTATTAAGCCGTCCATTACAACTCCCGGCACTTCGTTGGCCCTGAGTCCTTCAGCACACCTAGGGCCAGCGGCATTTGGGGCCTGGGTAATAGTTTGCCAATCGGACCTGAGTTTATCCAACGAGCGTTTTATAATCCGAATACCGAGCTGACCGCACCGCCAATTTTGATATGAACCATGCCTTCCCACCTTTTCCCGACGCCAGCGCCGATGAGCAAGCCGAATATTGGCTAGCCTTGCGCGAATCGCCGTTCTACGACAGCGAGCAGGAAAAATTGTGGCAGGCCTGGTTGGCGGCCAGCCGGGAGAACCTGGAAGCCTGGCAACAGACGCAGCGTTTTTTTCGGCGGGTGGAGACCTTGAACCCGGCCCACCTAAGCCGGATCGAGCGACGAGTGCAAAAAGCCAGCGGAACAGCGGCTGCCAAAGCCGGACGGGGTCTATGGGCCTGGCCAATTGCCGCGTGCCTGATGCTGGCATTGTGTTTGGGCTGGGCGTTTAACGCCGGCTACTTTGCCGACTTCCGCACCGGCACCGGCGAACTGCGCAAGATTCAATTGAGCGACGGCTCGACGGTGATCTTGAATACCGCTTCCTCGCTGTCGGTGGCGTTTTCCGAGCGGCAGCGCGTCATTCACCTGCACGGCGGCGAAGCCTATTTCAAGGTGGCTGCCGACGCAGCCAGACCGTTCGAAGTGCTTAGTAGCGGCGGTCGCGTCAGGGCCTTGGGCACGGCTTTCGACATCAAACAGTGGCAGGGCAACCTGGCAGTGACGGTCTACGAACACAGCGTCCGCGTCGCCTTCAGTGGAGGCGAAACCCTGGAACGCTTGGCGGAAGGCCAGCGCGTCGTCTCCGCTGGCGGTAAAACCGGTGTGCCGGAAGCCGTGAATCTGAAACAAGCCGCCGCCTGGCAGGAGCGGCGCCTGGTGTTTAAGGAAAAACCGCTGCAACAAGTCATCGACGATCTAAACCGCTACCGCCCCGGAAAAATCCTGATCGCCGATTCGGCCCTCGCCGGGCATTTGGTGACCGGCGTGTTCGACGCCAACGAACCGGAAGCCGCGCTGAGTGTGATCGAGAAAACCTTGTCCGTCAGCGAAACCCGTTTGACCGACGCGCTGGTGGTTTTGCGCCGAAATCAACTCTAGGCCACGACCAACGCCGATTTCATCTCGAGACCGGCATCACGGCAAAGCACAGCTGTCTAACTGATCACTAAAATATTTTCTCACCCAGGTTGTAAAACCTATCCCTCCCTTCGTCTTTGCTTACGAACCCATGTGGATACGACGTCGGAACACCTTCCTTCGCCAACCGCCATTTTCGTAGTCAAAACGCCAGGAGGCCAAATGAGTCAGCGCACAGCAACGCCCTTTAACCCGTTCTGTTTAACCGTTTTTGCCGTAGCGATGAGCGTCAGCCCATGGTGCGCAGCAGAAAGCACCATCGATTTCGCTATTCCGTCTGCACCATTGGCCGACGCCCTGCTGCAATTTTCCGAAATCAGCGGTATCAAGGTGTTTTTCAGTACCGATGTTGCAAAAGATTTGCGCAGCAGCGAAGTCAAAGGCAATTACAGTGCCGACCAAGCCTTGCAAAAACTTCTGAGCGGAAGCGGCTTGCGCTATCGCTTTAGCGATGCCAACACCATTACCTTGGAGCACGATCCAACCGGCATACAAAAACCCGGTAGCGACGGTTCTTCGACATTACCGGCAGTGTCAGTAGTGGGGAAAGTCGCTTACGATGCCACCGATCCCTATAACCCGGATTACAGCTTGCCCAACGCTATTACGGCGACTAAAACCGATACGCCGATTATGAAAACGCCCATGAATATTCAAGTCGTGCCTAAAGCTTTAATGAACGACCAGCAGAATATTAACATTATCGATGCTATCACCAAGAATGTCAGTGGTATTCAGGCGAATCACGACTCAGGCAATATTTACGAAAATTTTACTGTTCGAGGCTTTGGTAGTGGTGACATTTACCGTAATGGCTTGCTGCGCGGTTTTGGGACTTATGATCTGGCTAATATCGAACAATTTGAAGTCATCAAAGGTCCCGCGTCTATGCTGTACGGTCGAGGCCAACCCGGTGGTTTGGTCAATTATGTCACTAAAAAGGGGCTAAACACGCCTTACTATTCTTTGCAGCAACAATTTGGTTCGTATGACCAATATCGCACCACTGCCGATGCCACAGGCTCTATCGATAAGAATGGTGAATTACGCTATCGCGTCAATTTTTCTTATCAGGATATTGGTTCATTTAAACAGTTCATCAACGATGAACGCTACTTCATCGCACCAACATTAAGCTGGCGACCCAATGATCGTTTTGAGGCGAATCTTGAAGTGGAACATAAACACGAAAGAAGAGTAGATGATTGGGGAATCCCCGCCATCGGCAATCGCCCCGCCCCCGTCCCTTTAAGTCGTAGTTACCAAGATAGTGCTAAAAAAGTTGAAATGGATACGACGTTGGTCGCTTATGACTGGGCATTTAAGTTTGATGACAATTGGAAAGTAAAAAATCGTTTTCTTTGGGAGAACTGGGATACCTTATATAACGAAGTTGGTACTGAAAGCTTGCAAGCGGATAACCGCACTCTGGATAGATTTTATAGAAAAGGCCCCGCGACCCAGGAAACTTATTCAACTAACTTAGATTTAACAGGAAAATTCAATCTGTTCGGCTCTGAACATGAAGTCCTTTTAGGTGGCGATTATTACCACAACACCTTTGCTACCTTGGGTGTCCGCTACCTTAATGCGCCAATAGCACCAAGCATTGATATTTTTAACCCTGTTTATCACGTCGTTGATGAAGGGGCCGCCAATGCAATGGCTCCTGGTAGACACTTTGCTCGCAAAGAGGAACGATTTGGCGTTTACTTCCAAGATTCGATCGCCTTGTTTGAAAAGCTGCATATTATGGGAGGGGGGCGCTATGATTGGGTTACCTATGGCACGGGTTTCAGTCCCACGTCTTTTGCCTTGGCAAAGGCTAATTTCAGTGATCAAGAAGATCAAAAATTTAGCCCACGCGTTGGCATCCTGTACCAACCTTGGAACTGGCTGTCTTTGTACAGTAGTTACTCGGAATCGTTGGGCTTTGCAAACCAAGGACAAGCATTTTCCGGCCAAAGTTTTAAACCGGAAGAGGCAGAACAATACGAAACGGGCTTCAAAACTGAATTCTTCGATCAGCGGCTCTCCAGTACAGTATCGTTTTACCACTTAACGAAAACGAATACGATAACTAATGACCCAGCTCACCCCGGATATGTCATTGCCGCCGGTAAGGCAAGGGGACGAGGGATTGAGGTCGATATAAAAGGCCAAATAACCGAATATCTAAATTTGCTTACTACTTATGCCTTTACGGATATTCGTTACGTTAACGCCGATGCACCATTGTTAGGCCAGCGTCCAATCAATGTTCCAGAGCATCAAGCCAGTTTATGGGGAACGTATCAGTTTACAAATCACTTTAAAGCGGGACTCGGCGGTGTCTTGGTAGGGAAACGCAATGGCGACAATTACAATCCCGTTGATTTGCCGGGATATATCACAATGGATGCCATGGCAGCTTATACGTTACCCGTAGGCAAAACGCACCTGACGACCCAATTGAACATTAACAATCTGTTGGATAAAGGCTATTACACGGGGACGGGTGGGGGGCGCGACTCAATCACGACCGGCAACCCACTTTCGGTGATGGGATCGATAAGACTGCAGTATTGACCGATAAGCCGTCGTGCATATTCTGTTCAATATCCTCTTGCACTAAGTACGTAGATTGGGTTGCTTTCCGCAACCCAACAATTAGCTAATCACCATAGCTATTAATCGTTAAAAACCCCCATGGTTCTATCCCTACAATCGCGCCGCAAATTTTGGCTTAAGGTTCATTTTTACCTTGGCTTATTTGCCGGCGCTATCTTCGTTTTGATTGGCCTTAGCGGTAGCTTGCTGGCTTTTGAATATCCGCTGGACGAATGGCTGAATCCCGGGTTGATGACTGCGCCGACAACCGAGGAACATAAAAACCTGTTGCCGCTGGACGAGATTGTCAGGGCGGGTTTGAATGCCTTGCCCGCCGACGGTAAAGCCGGCGCCATCGGCTTTCCCAGATATTCCGACTTGACTTATGAACTGTGGTTTGAACAGCCTTCCCCTAATGCCCAGCACTTTGAAAGCCATCAATTGTTTATCAATCCCTATACCGGCAAAGTTAACGGCCAACGCCTGAAAGTGGATTTCCAGCGCGGCTGGCGAGGACCATTGATGGATGTAATCCTACGTTTGCATTACAGTCTGGCTCTAGGTTCGCTGGGCATGAATGCCGTTGGCTTTATAGGCCTGGGGTTGCTGTTTTCACTATTGAGCGGTTTGATTTTATGGTGGCCGCTTTCTGGGAAATATCGAAAAGCGCTGACGATCAAACGCAACGCCAGCGCAGAACGGCGTAATTTCGATTTGCACAAAACCTTTGGCTTTTACTCCGCCATTATCCTGTTGTTTTTGACGCTGTCCGGCGTGTTTCTGATTTTTCCAGATTATGGCCGAATCTTGGTGAACATTTTCTCGCCCGTATCGGAAGCTTACCCAAGCTACCAAAGCGATACGGATCAAGGAGGCAAGACTCCGCTCAGTCTTGCCCAAGTCATCGCGATCACCGATGCGCTGTTTCCCGATGGCGAATATCGCTGGATCGGTTTTCCGATGGATCAGCGGGGTGTGTACCATGTCGGCAAGCGCGCCGCTGACGCAATCAACTCAAGGCAGCCCTACCGCCAACTTTGGATAGATCAATACAGCGGCAAAATCATCCATACCCGCGAAGCGGTCACTCGTTCGTCGGGCGACATCTTTATCGAATGGCTTTATCCGCTGCATACCGGCGAAGCATTCGGCTTGATCGGACAATCGATGATTTTCCTTATGGGCTTACTGCCATTACTGCTATATGTCACCGGAGTTATTCGCTGGCGGCAAAAGCGGAGAGCTGGCCAAAATATCCGCAAAGATTCTACTGTGTGATATGCCACGACTTTTCAAAAACTGCGGTATATCACGCATCACTCAAGAAGTCGGTTAAACCAAGCGCCAAAGCAAGGTATCCCTGCGGGCGGCGCAATCCCGCCCAATCCGCTGCATCAGCTTATTGTTTCAGCATGATGGCGTGAACATTGCTGGTTTCGCGCCAGCCGTTCCACCCCAAACAATCGCTAATGCCCAAAGACCTTTCCGGATTCCTGCACACGCTGTTTCTGCAACACGCGCACGAAATAGGCAGCTTTGTGCGTGGGCGCTGGCCGCGAGAGCCCGATGTAAGCGACATTGTGCAGGAAACTTTTCTGCGCTTATCGCAATATCCCGAGCCGCAAACCATCCAAAATCCGCGGGCGTTTTTATTTCAGACCGCCGCCAATCTGACTGTCGACCGCCATCGCCGCCGCGAAACGCGCGAGCGTTTCGATGAGCCCGACGCCGACATCGAGCATGTTGCCGACCAGCGCCTATCGCCGGAGCATTATTGGCAAACTCATCAACAATTGGAGAAATTCTCCAGCTGGCTGGACGAATTGCCGGAATTGCGCCGCCATGCCTTTGTGTTATACCGGATAGAAGGCTGTTCACATGCCGAAATTGCCCAGCGCTTGGGCATTTCGGTACGTTGCTCTGAACGTTATGTGATGCTGGCGATGCAACATATCAGCGCCAAACTCAGCGCTGAACCGGAGCATGCTTGGCGGTAATTGCCGTCTAGCCCGTCTATGACAATGTCCGGTAAACTGTTCTTTTGACAAACACATTTCAGCCACTCAGCGTGTCAGACAGCGAATCTACCAGCCAAACCCTGCGCGACCAAGCGATAGCCTGGCTGCTACGCTTGCGCGATGCGCCGGAAGACGCAGCAAGCCAACGCGAATTTGCAGACTGGCTGGCCGCCAACCCCGCTCACGAAGCGGCCTATCGGCAGGTGCAAGCGCAATGGGCCTGGCTGGAGCCTTTCAAGCAGCACAGCTTTCCGGCGCGCGACGCAGCCTTGCGTTATCGGCCAGCTACGCGTCCGTCTGTCAGGCGAAAATGGCTGGCTTACGCTGCGGCGGCGACCGTGTTGTTGACGCTCGGTTTGGCGATATTTTCCCCGCAAGGCTGGTACGGCCTGCCGCACAGCTACAGCACCGGCAAAGGCCAACGGCAGATCTTAGCGTTGTCGGATGGCACCGAGCTGGAATTGAATACCGACACGGAAGTACGAGTCCATTTCAACCATGCACAGCGCCAGGTGGACATGATTCGCGGCGAAGCCTTCTTTAAGGTGGCTCACGATGCCGAAAGGCCGTTTCGTGTGCAGGCGGGCAATCTCAGCGTGCGCGACATAGGCACGGCTTTTGATGTGTATAAGCAAGCCGACCGGGTCAGCGTGGCGGTACAAGAAGGCATAGTGGAAATGCTCAGCGAGGACGATCGCCGCGAACTGCATGCCGGGCAGCAATTAGCTTATAGCGACGACCAACGTTTTGTCGCAGCCGCGCCTGGCGATATTGCCGCAGCGACGGCCTGGCGCCAAGGGCAGCTGATTTTTAACGGCCGACGCCTGGCCGAAGTATTGGCTGAAATCGCTCGTTATCACGACGTCCAAATCCGCCTGCCCGACCCTAAACTGGCGGATCTTCGCGTCAACGGCAGTTTTCGCACCGAGCAACTGGACAGTATGTTGAATGCAGTGGCCACGCTATTGCCGATCAGTGTCAAACGAGTCGGCGAGCGCGAGATCGTGCTGGAAGCGGTTTCGGGCCAGCGCTAAAGAAAATTGGGACCACGGGTTGCTGTCGCTCCACCTAATGCTACTGTGTCAGATTACTCGAACGACCTTTCTAAGCCCGTCGTTTCGGCAGGGATTGCCGAAATCCAGACTCCATGGATGGATCGAAACTTACCAGCCATGGCACTGGGCACCCACTTCCCTGCGGGTATGACGCACCTTTTTTAGTAAGCTGACAAAGTAGAATCAGGGCTGTAAATTAATTGCCGTTTGGCTGGCGGCTTTTTTTCACTACCGCGTCTATGCCCATGAACCCTAAATTAATGGAGACATGGAGCATGACATTCACAATCAAACGTCTAGCCGCCGCTATCGCGCTGCTCTCGGCCCAAGCCTACGCCGAGGATGGCAAACAGCATTTCGATATACCGGCGCAAGCCCTAGCAGGTGCCTTACAACAACTATCCGCGCAATCCGGCACCGCGATGCTGTATGCGGAACACTCCACCAACGGCAAAACCAGCCCGGCGCTGCAAGGCGATTACACGATAGAGGAAGCTGTTCGTAAATTGTTGAACGGCAGCGGCTTAACTCACAGTATCAATGGCGACGGCACAGTGACCCTTAAACCGGCTTCAGGTGCCGGAGACGCCACGATGATGGGCGCGGTGACAGTGGTCGGCAAGGCGGCCTATGATGCTACGGATCCGTATAATCCGGATTACAACCGCCCCAACGCCACGACCGCCACCAAGACCGATACTCCGATCATGGAAACCCCGGTTTCGATACAGGTAGTGCCTAAGGCCGTGCTGGCGGATAAACAATCGATGACTTTGCCCGACGCAGTAAACGGCCATGTCAGCGGCGTATTGGGCCGCACGGGCGGAGGATTTTTGTATGACAACTTTATTATTCGCGGTATGGCTGGCTCGGGCTTTGGCGATGCCTATCGCAACGGCCTGTTCAATCGCCAGGATATTTACGACATTGCCAATATCGAGCAAGTCGAGATTCTCAAGGGCCCGGCCGCGGTACTGTATGGCCGAATCGAACCGGGCGGGCTAATCAATTATGTAACCAAGAAACCGCTGAATACTGCGTACTATTCTCTGCAACAACAGTTCGGCTCTTACGACCAATATCGTACCTTGATCGATGCCACGGGGCCGCTTGACGATAATAAGACGCTACTCTATCGATTCAATGGCTCTTACACGGATAATCAGTCGTTCCGGGATTTTGTCGGTAACGAACGAGTGTTTGTGGCGCCGGTTGTTACCTGGCGGCCGAATGAAAAGTTCGAAACTAATCTCGAGCTGGAATATAAACATGATAATTTCAACGCCGATTTCGGGCTTCCCGCGATTGGCAACCGCCCGGCAGCCATTCCCTTCGACCGCAGTCTAAAGGACGGATTTCAGCGCCAAACCGTAGAAAGTACCTTGGTGGGTTACGACTGGACTTACCGCTTTAACGACGATTGGAAAATCACCCAGCGTTATCTGTTTAAGGATTGGTCGCTAAGCGGTCCGGCCATTTTCAACGGTGGCTTACAGGCTAACAACCGCATTCTGAATCGTTCCGCCTCCGTGGGTGTACAAGATGTAATGACCCATTCCGGCAACATCGATTTGAACGGTAAATTCGAACTCCTGGGCAGCAAGCATAATCTGTTGGTTGGTGTCGACGGCTTTCACGCCACGACCGAGGCGCCATCGGCAAATGGCTCAGCTGCGTCTATCGACATATATAATCCGGTTTATGGGCAAGTAAACTTTGCCGCCTTGTCGACCTACAACAGATTCTTTTATCGTGAGGAATCATGGGTGGGCGCATACGCCCAGGACCAGATGACGCTATTTGATAAGCTGCACATTTTGTTGGGCGGTCGTTACGACAATGTCACCACGGGAGCCATTGCCTCGACTGCGTCCCTGGATGCGGCCAAAGCCGGACGGATAGAGCGGGAAGACAACGCTTTTAGCCCGAGAGCCGGTATTCTTTACCAAGTCCAGGATTGGCTGTCGGTTTACGGCAGTTACACTAAGTCTTTCAGTGCTAACAATGGTGTGAGTGTCGGCGGTACAAGTTTTGAGCCGCAGATAGGCAAGCAATACGAAATAGGCCTGAAGACAGAGTCGCATGACAAACGTTTTTCATCGACCCTGGCGTTTTTTCATTTAACCAAGAGCAATCTGCTAACCGACGATCCTAATGAAGCCAATCCCGACTACCAGATTCTGGCCGGAAAAATCCGCAGTAAAGGTATTGAATTGGATCTGGCCGGGCAAATTACCGAGCAACTGCATTTATTGGGGACGTATGCCTATACCCAGGTCAACTATGTGCAAAGCTTCAGCGGACTAAAAGGCAATCGCTTGGAGAATGTACCCGAGCACCAGGGCAGCCTGTGGGGCACCTGGCAGTTTACCGGTACCTTTAAGGCGGGCTTAGGTGCCGTTGCCGTTGGTAGCCGGCCGTGTGACACCGCCAATACCTGCTCGTTGCCCGGCTACGCTCGCGTGGATGCGATGGCGGCGTATAGCCCTCGCATTGGTCAACACAAGCTTACTTTACAAATGAACATCAACAATCTTTTGGATAAGGATTATTACGCAAACACGTCCGGTGGCCGTCACACCAGTATTCCCGGCTCACCCATCAGCGTATTGGGTTCGTTGAAATATGAGTTTTAAGTGACCACTAACTTGCTGTGATCGGGTTGTATTACACCTAATACTCAGAAGCATGCGGAGTTTGCCAATTCGCTTGAAAAATCTTTCGGGCTTAAGCTGGACAGTGGTTGCCGCCCCGGTCCGAAAGTTTCAAACTCAGTTTACAACTTTTTAATAACGTGCCGGACGGGTTTGCCGGACCAGGCCGCCCGGCATCTGCTGGGGACGACAACTTACTCATGTTGTCAGTCGCCAGGTGCTTCAAGCCTTGCCTTCCCTGAATTCATTCATATCGCGATTATCGACCCGGTCGTAAATGTCTTCGACGTTTAAGGTCAAAGCGATGGATTCGAAAGTCACCGCATCACCCAAAAAATAATATTCCGACAGCCAGTGCTTGTTCCGGCGCAGTACCTGAACCGAAACGATGTCCTGTTCAATCAACACATACTCCTGCAAGGACGGCAAATTGATGTAACGCAGCAGTTTGGTGGTGGTATCGGTTTTGCGGGTCGAGCGCGATAACACTTCGACGATAATCACGGGAGATGTGGAGAAAACATCGTCGCCGGCCATTTTGCTGCAATCCACCAGCACATCGGGATAAACGTAATCCTTACCCATCCGCACTTTGATGTCGGCCATGAACGTTGCACAGGGCGTACCCTCAAGGTGGTTGCCGAATTTACGGAGAATATTGGCCGAGATACAGTTGTGGTTATAGCCGGCCCCGGCCATCGCATAAATCCGGCCGTCGATATATTCGCGCTTAACGTCGGAATGGATCTCCGTGGTCAGATACTCCTCTTCGCTCAGATAAAAACTGTCTTGATCTTGCTGTAACGCCATGACTCGCTCCCAACTATGCTTGCGTTGCTTGATGATATTGTTAGGGACCTGGCCTGGGAATACAAGGGGGAATTCTCGGCTAACGGCAGCGGGATGGATCGCCGGATTACTTAGGCTTGATCACGCCGCGCTCGGCAATGGGCTCTGAGATTGACAATGTGGAAAACTGTGTGATTTGACGTATCTACAAGCGATTTTGCGTGATCTAACGCACCCGGTTCGACGAAAGCTCCCGCAGCCCATCATAAGCAGACACTTTTACGTGTAGTTCAAACAATTGTTTGCAAACGGTTTAATCGCAGCCAAAACCTATCTATCGATTTGAATTCGGCCAGCTGGAATGTTTTTTGCGGGTGATTCCATTCGGCCAACACCACCAAACCGGAATTGGTCCGGCTGCCATGCCGTTAAGTCCAGCCAAGCTTGGTAGCTTGCCTAACCGTTATCTTTTTCGTCACCGAGTCTTGTTAGTGCCTAAATCCAAACCCTCGCTGTTTGATCGGCTGTTTCAGCGGCATAGCCAGGAACTACGAGCCTTTGCCGGCCTGCGCGGCGGCAATGAGTTTGCCGAAGATTTGGTGCAGGAAGCGTATTTGCGCTTGATGCAACATCCCGAACCGGAATCGATCGACAATGCCAGAGCCTTCCTGTACCGGACAATTGCCAATCTCAGCGTCGACCAACACCGCCGCCAGAGTGTTCGCGACCGTTTTCATATCGAAACCGACGACGACCAGGCACTACATGACATAACGGCCGCCGAGCCGCTGCCCGAGGATCAATTGGCCTCCGAACAGGAACTGCAATCCTTGAATAGGATTTTATTGGAACTGCCGGAGACTGCCCGCAACGCCTTCGTGTTGTACCGGCTGGAAGGGCTGTCGCACAAGGAAATCGGCCATCGGCTGGGGATTTCCGAACGCAATTCCGTCAGGCTGGTCGGCTTCGCCGCGCAGCATGTGCTGCTGCGCTTCGACTCTACGGATGACTAGGCCCGTGACTGCTGGGTTTTTTCATTGTTTCTGATGCCGGATTTTAAATGTCGGGCGGCTAAAGGATAGAATGCCTGTGCTTAGCGCAACCCATCGCCCCCTTTTTAACATGCCCAAAACCGAAGCCTCGTCCGATCTGCAACAGCAAGCCATAGAGTGGATTCTGCGGCTGGATTCGGCTACCTGCACGCCTGAAGAGCGCCAGGCCTTCCGGGAATGGCTGGCACAAGGCGAGGACAGACAACGCATTTACCGGCAATTGGCCGACAAATGGCGCAAGCTGGATCGTTTCAAGGGCGGGGATTTTCCGGTGCGCAGGCAAGCGTTGAGTTACCGGGTGCCGCGCAAGCGTATGCGCCGTTTTACCGAACTGGCACTGGCCGCTTGTTTGTTGCTGGGTTTGGGCCTGGGTACTTTCTCCGAACAGGGCTGGTACGGTCATCGCAGCCACTATGAGACCGAACGCGGCGGCCGCCGGACCGTGCAACTGGCCGACGGCTCGCGTCTGGAGCTGAGCGGCAATACCGAGTTGAATCTGCGGGTCAACCGTTGGCGGCGTTCGGTCGAACTGGTCAAGGGCGAGGCATTTTTTAGTGTGGCTCACAACCCGCAACAACCTTTTGAGGTTAAGGCCGGCAACGGCACTATCGTCGACATCGGTACCCAATTCGACGTAAAGGTGCAAAACCGGCAGGTAGCCGTTGCGGTGGTGGACGGCGCCGTTAAAGTAGAAACCAAGGGCAGCCGGGAAATCAACGCCAATCAAGTACTCGGCTATGATTCTCAAGGCAATTTTCAGGACAGCCCGGACAGTCCGGCCAATCTCACTGCCTGGCTGCGCGGCCAACTGGTGTTCGAAAACCGGCGGCTGGACGACGTGTTAAGCGAACTGGAACGCTTTCACGACACACGTTTGACTTTGGCCGACCCAAGCTTGGCCAAGCTAAAGGTCAGCGGTACCTTCCATATCGGGAATCTCGACGGCGCGCTGAATATTATCGTGATGACCCTGCCAGTGAATATTCAGCGTCCGGCGCCAGGGCAGGCGTTATTGGTCAGACGCTGACCCCGATAGGCCCCGCTTTTCTTCCCGAATAAATTTTGGCGTCTTTTTCGGCGTGGTGCGTTTCATTCTGGAAACCCACGCAAAAGGAGAAGATGGATGAAGTTTTTAACACAACCGCTATTGTTCGGCGCCCTGTTGGCTACTGCTTGCGAAGTGCGGGCTACCGAAACCACCTACAGCTTTGACATCCCGGCCCAGGAATTGGCGGCGGCGTTGCCAAAACTGGCGGCGCAATCCGGCGTACAAATTTTTTACGCTCACGATAGCGTGGCCGGCCGCAATGGATCGGCGTTACGAGGCACAATGACACTAAACGAGGCTCTGAGCAGGCTGTTATCCGCCAGCGGCCTGAGTTTTGCGATTGCCGGCGACGGTTCGGTATCGATCAAGGCGGCGGGCAAGGACGCGACAATGTTACAACCGGTGAATGTTATCGGTCAGACGGTTTACGACGCCACCGATCCCTACAATACCGATTACAACCGCCCCAACGCCACGACCGCCACCAAGACCGATACCCCTATCATGGAAACGCCGGTTTCCATACAGGTAATTCCCAAAGCCGTGTTGGCGGACAAACAGTCGATGACCTTGCCCGACGCGGTCAACGGCCATGTCAGCGGCGTGTTGGGCCGCACCGGCGGTGGCTATCTGTACGATAACTTTATCATTCGCGGCCTGGCCGGCTCCGGGTTTGGCGATGCCTACCGCAATGGTTTGTTCAATCGTCAGGATATTTACGACATCGCCAACATCGAACAGGTTGAAATCCTCAAGGGGCCGGCGGCGGTACTGTATGGCCGTATCGAGCCCGGCGGCTTGGTGAACTATGTGACCAAGAAACCGCGCGACACTCCGTACTATTCTTTGCAGCAGCAGTTTGGCTCCTACGACCAATACCGCACCTTGATCGACGCCACCGGACCGCTGGACGACGATAAGACGCTACTGTATCGGCTAAATGGCTCTTACACCGACAATCAGTCGTTCCGAGACTTTGTCGGCAACGAGCGCTTCTTTGTTGCGCCAATTATCACCTGGCGGCCCAACGAAAAATTCGAGACCAATCTCGAGTTGGAATACAAGCATGATAACTTTAACTCCGACTACGGTATTCCGGCCATTGGTGGGCGTCCCGCGGATATTCCGATCACTCGCACGCTGAAGGATGGGCTGCAGCGGATGTTAATGGAAAGTACCCTGGTCGGCTTCGATTGGACCTACCATTTCAACGACGATTGGAAAATCACCCAGCGCTACTTGTTCAAAGATTGGTCGTTGACCGGTCCAACGCTCTTCAATTTTGGCGGCTTAGAGTTGGTAAATAACCGCTATATGCTCAAGCGCTCGGCACAGATAGCGGGACAAGATGTTATGACACATTCCGGTAATATCGATTTGAACGGGAAGTTCGAAATCCTGGGCAGCAAACATAATCTGTTAATCGGTGTTGATGGTTTTCGCGCCACAACCGATGCGTCTTCAATAAGTGGCCCGGCAGCTGCTATCGACATATTCGACCCAGTGTACGGTCAAGTCGATTTTGCCTCGCTAACGACGCCGAATGGTTTCTTCTATCGCAAGGAATCCTGGGTGGGAGCCTATGTTCAGGATCAGATTACCTTCTTCGACAAACTACATCTATTGCTGGGTGGCCGCTACGACAACGTCACCACTGGCTCGCAATTCTCCGCCAATTCCTTGGCCACAGCTCGAGCCGAGCGGCTAGAGCGTGAAGATAATGCCTTTAGTCCCAGAGTCGGTTTGTTATACCAACTTCAGGACTGGCTATCGATTTACGGAAGTTACACAAAGTCGTTCTCCGCCAATAACGGCGTAAGCGCCAGCAATCAGCGCTTTGAACCGCAGATAGGCAAACAATACGAAATCGGACTAAAAATGGAGTCGCAAGATAAGCGCTTTTCGTCGACACTGGCGTTTTTCGAATTAACCAAAAGCAATCTGCTGACCGACGACCCTAACCAAGCCGACACGAATTTCCAGATACTCGCGGGAAAAATCAGAAGTAAAGGTATCGAGTTGGACTTGGCTGGACAAGTTACCGATCAACTTCATCTATTGGCGACCTACGCCTACACTCAAGCCAATTACATCGAAGATTTCGACGGCTTGCAGGGCAATCGGCTGGAGAATGTGCCCAGGCATCAAGGGAGTTTGTGGGGCAATTGGCAATTCGATGAAGCCTTTAAAGCTGGCTTGGGCGTGGTGGCCGTTGGCAGCCGACCGGGCGACTCCGACAATACCTTCGTCCTGCCGGGCTATGCTCGCTTGGATGCGATGGCCGCTTACACTCATCGCATCGAACAACACAGACTGACCGCCCAGTTGAATATCAACAATCTATTAGACAAAGAGTATTACGCTAACTCGGATGGCGGTAGCCGCGGGGCTATCCCCGGCTATCCAATCAATGTGATGGGTTCGTTGAAATATGAGTTCTAAATCGGCCTTATCCGCCTGTCAATATTCTATACGAACGGGTGGTCGCGCCCGTTCGGCACTACTCATGCAGGGGCTGGGCCCGATAGCTCCGAGCCGCGAAAAACTGTTGAGACGTGTCAGAACTCCAACGCTAATTTGCCGTAAACACCACGGGAAATGGCGCTGGGTTGAACGAAACCGGATTCATCCCGATATTCCAAGCGTCTATTGTCCAGCAAATTTTGCCCTACTATCGACATTTCCAACGACGGGACAGGTTTCCAGGCTAGACGCGTATCGAAAGTGACATGCGGATTAAGCTGTTGAATACTGGCTCCCGGCGAAATATTGTTTAAGTCGAGAGCACTGGAAGAGCTGGTGTAACGAAGCCAAAAATCGACAGTGACATTATCCGCCGGATCGATAACCGCGCGCAGCGACAGGCTATGTTGGGGGCTGATAGCTGTCGAACTCAGTAAGTCATTATTCACCGAGGTATTGAGGAAGCTGTAATTGGTATCCCAACGCCACCGATCCGTCATTTGCCAAACCGTGGCTACTTCGAAGCCGTAAGTGCTGGCCTTACCCAAATTGACGAAATCAATCGGCTGGACCAAATGAAGTGAAGGAGTGGCAGACAAGTAAGAATTGCCCACAGAATAACTACGCATATTGTTGTAGTCGTTGTAAAAGCCCGCAATATCGATAGAAAACTGATTCGATAAGGTAAAGCGGTAGCCAAGCTCATATGACAGTTCCACTTCGGCTTTAAAATTTGGCATACCGTTATTGATAATGGCGACAGGTAAGGATTGTCCTCCCAGTAAGGGAATCTGCGGGCTCAACGAAACACCCTGCAAAGCGTGTATGTTTTGCTCGATTCTGGACGGCGTTCTGACCGCCCTGGAAAAGGAAACCCAAAAGCGTTGCTGGAGCGAGGGTGCCCACATCAGTTTCGCGGTTGGTTGACCTTCAAATCCTGAGTAATCGTTATGTTCGAATTTTGAGCCTATCGTCAGCCAAAGTGTTTCATCAATCAACGTGGCTTCGTCCTGCAAAAAAGCGGTGTACAACTGGGTGTTGCGCTTGTTCGGCGTAATATCGATAAGGCTAGTGCTCTCAAAATTGTCCAGATTGGCGCGATAGCCTAGGCCCCAAAGAGCATTATGTTTTGGATTCACTCTAAAACTATTTTGAAAATCCAAATTTAAAGTATCCAACAATTGCCGCGAAACCAGATAATCGTCACGTTTACTATGATCGTAATAAAACTGTAAGTTATATTCCGCCGTGGTGGAAAAAGTATGGGTAAAACGAGAGTTGATATTCCAACCCGATGAAGTATTCGAATTATTTTGAATATTTTCTTGAAAAGGCGGATTCAAGGTAGGAATCGTCAAAGCCTGCTCAACAGTATTACGGTATATATCGCCTTGTACGGTCAATTCGTCCCGATTGGAAAAGCGCGTATCTACCCGAAAACCGCCTTGTTGCATATCCCAACCGTCATTGGCCTTACCAGTGCCATCGGGTTTTTTGTAATTATCGCGGGCAAACCCTTTGATATAAACCCGTCCGTAAGTGTCTTGATTTAACTGCTTACCGTAACGCAGAGCGCCAAAACCGTTTTCTTGGCTACCGCCGCCCGCGGTTAATAAACCGCCCTGCGATTTACTCGCCTCTTTGCTGATAATGTTAATAACCCCATTCACCGCATTGGCGCCCCAAAGGGTCGCGGCGGGACCGCGAATTACTTCGATACGCTCGACATCTTCCAGCATAACATCCTGAGTATCCCAATATACGCCGGAAAAGCTCGGGTTATAGACGCTACGCCCATCAATCAAGACCAGTAATTTGTTGGCAAACACGCCGTTAAAACCGCGGATGCCCACCGCCCATTTATTGGCATTGGCTCTGGCGACTTCTACTCCGGGCGCCAAACGCAGTGCTTCCGGCACGCTGGTGACACCGGAACGTTTAATATCGTCATTACTGATCACAAACACAGCCGTTGGCGCGTTGGCTACCGTTTCCGCTTTTTTGGACGCAGAGGTTACTCGAGTTTTTTTTGCGTTTGAAATGACATGGACATTCAGTAAGTCGACCATATCTATATCCGTTGCATCTTGCCCTATTTCATCCGACCAAACGGGTTCGGCCCAAGTCAACGAAGAGACACACACGAGTAAAACTATAAGACACGGTACGTATTTCAATTTAATTGGATAAATTTTTAATGAAGGTATGCACCTTATCGAGGCCAATAATTCCGGCAGGGAAATTTCTCGAAATAGTAATTAAAATGATCAAATGTAAATAGAAAACCAAATCCGTGCAGCCACCCTAGCGCACGACTTCAAGAGACTGACGGGTGAAATCAGAAGCAATCTTTACATTGCGACAAGTCATGAAGAATAGTCGATTGTTAGAGTAATTAAAGATCGATCTCGAAAAACAGCTTGCGGAAATCGCGCCTCAAGAACTTTTCTTCGGCTGGTATTTCTGTGATCGGCAGCCGCTATACGGATATGGCAAAATTGTGGCATATACCGCGGGCCATGGATCAAATGCCCGATTATCGGCCGGCATCGAGACGGCATGTTTTACCCGCACCCCTAATCGCTATTGAGCTGTCTCCATCATGGCGCCGGTTTTGCATATCGGTTGATACCTACGCGCCGCTTTAACCGATGTTCAAATTTTCTCCAGACTTTGCCACAGACTTGATTCAGCAACACCGCGACGAGTTGCTGGGATTCCTGTCGCATCGCGTTAGCTGCCCGGACACCGCCGCCGATATTTTACAGGATGCGTTTTTTCGGCTGACTCAATTCGAATCCGATGACCAAATCCATAATCCGCGCGCCTTTCTGTACAAAATCGTCGACAATCTGGCCATCGACCATTTACGCAAGAGCCAGCGGGAGCAAGCGCGCCATGCAGACGAGGAAGAATTGCTCGATCACGCCGATGCCGCGCCGGGCGTGGAACGACAGCTCTACAGCCAACAACAGCTTGAGCATTTGAAACAGGCTATCTCCGAATTGCCACCGCGTTGCCGGGAAGTGTTTATCCTGCATAAATTCAAGCACAACACGTATTCGGAGATCATGCGCGAGTTGGGGATTGCGGAAAACACCGTGCTCAAACATATCGTCAAAGCGCTGGAGCACTGCCGGCGGCGGATGCGGGAGCTGGAAGCGGATGGCGGAAACCAAGCGTGATAGCTATCGACATGCCATCGGTTCAAGCCAAAAATGGATACTGCGCCACGAATTGATCGTCTCCTGATAAAGTTCGCACTTATGCCCATATCCGATTCCGAATTACACCAAGCCGAACAAGAAGCCCTGCTCTGGCAAGCACGGCTTAGTTCCGATCTCATCACCCATAATCAACGTGCCGAGTTTCAGCAATGGCTGACTAAATCGCCGGAAAACCGCGCGGCCTGGCAGGACGTCAACGCCTTCTGGACCGGGCTGGACAGCCTGACGCCGGCCGATATCGGCTTGGAGCCGGCCAAACCGGTACTGCCGTTTGCAAAACCGCGACGGCTATCGGTCAAAACCGGCTTGGCCCTCGCCGCCTCGCTGCTGCTGACGCTGACCGCCGTTTATCAACAGTTGGATTTTTATCCGGCCGATTACCGCAGCAGTACCGGCCAACAAAGCGAAATCGCACTAAGCGACGGTTCGACGTTGTTACTGAATACCTCCAGCGCGGTGTCCGTGGATTTTTCCGCGCAACAACGTCTGGTGACACTGCAACGCGGCGAGGCATTTTTCACGGTAGCCGCCGACGCGAAACGGCCGTTTGTAGTAAAAACCGGTGCCGGCGAGGTACAAGCACTGGGCACCGCATTCGATGTAAAACTACGGGATGACGGCGAGGTTGACGTCACGGTGTTTGAACACGCAGTGAAAGTCAGTAGTGCCGACGGCCAAATCCAAGCAAGATTGGCGGCAGCCGAACATCTGCAATTTGGCCGCTACCATCTGAGTGCGGCAACCCCGGTCAACTTAAGCCGAGCCGGCGCCTGGCACCAGCAACGCATCGTGTTTCAGGATAAGCCTCTGTCGGAAGTTGCCGCCGAATTGGAGCGCTACCGCCCCGGCAAAATTCTTATCGTTAGTGACGGCATCAAAAATCTGCCGATTACCGGCGTTTTCGGTGCCGCCGACACCGATCTGGCTTTACAGGCCTTAGAACAAAGTCTGCAGATCAAGGTACGGAAAATCACCGACCGTTTGGTGCTGCTGTCCGCCAAATAAGCGTAACCAGTAGGCCGGTTTTTAAAAAACTTTAATCCGCAATGGATACTCCACCCAACTTACATCGTCTTTATCTCCAAGTGGCCTGATTTGCCTCGCCGGCAAGCAGGGCGCCGACCTTTTCATGGATTCGACAATTGGAGTAACGATGATCAGCAAAGCCAAGTGCAGCCCCCTAGGACAGACACGTTCTAGCCGAGATTTCCGGGACATTAAACCCGGACCGCTATCGACAGCCATCTGCGCCGGGCTGCTGGCATTGAGCATGCCAATGCACACCGCCGCTGCCGCGCCGGATAAAACGGCTAGCGAGCAGACTTTTGACTTTACGATTCCGGCCGGTTCATTGTCCGACGCTTTACTGCAATTTTCCGAAACCAGCGGCCAACGCGTACTTTTCAATGCCGATCTGGTGCGCGGCCTAAACAGTAAGGGATTACAAGGGCGATTCGCAGCGCAGCAGGCCCTGGATAAGCTGCTGTCCGGCAGCGGCCTGACACCCAGACAGACCGGCAGCGGCAGCCTGACTCTAGAAAAACAAGCCGACCGCTCAGAGCCCACCCAAAACCCGGCCACGCTGACGGCGGTTACCGTAATCGGTAAAAGTGCCTACGAAGATAACGATCCCTACAACCCCAGCTACACGCGCCGAGCGACCGCGACTGCCACCAAAACCGACACGCCTCTGATGGAAACGCCGGTGAACATTCAGGTCATACCGAAAGCAGTATTGAACGATCAGCAGATTATCCAAATGACCGATGCCTTAAAGAATGTGGCCGGTGCCACGTTTAGCAATGGCTCCGGCGCATTGTCCGACGACATTTTTATACGTGGATTTCGTAGCCGTACTTATTTCCGTAACGGCTTGCGGAGCGGCGATGCTTATAGCTCGGTGGGGAATCGACAAATGGCCAACGTGGAGCAGCTGGAAGTGCTCAAAGGCCCGGCCGCTGTTATGTACGGTCGAATGGAGCCGGGCGGCATGGTCAACGTCGTGACCAAACGCCCGCTAAATACGCCCTATTACGCGTTACAACAGCAGTTCGGCTCCTTTGATCTGTATCGAACCACCTTGGATGCCACCGGACCATTGACCCAGGATGATACCTTGCTGTACCGATTTAACGGCTCGTTCGAGAGCAGCGGCTCTTTTCGCGAATTTGTTGACAAAGAACGGACGTTTATCGCACCGATGATTAGCTGGAACATCAGCCCGCGGACCCAAGTCAGTCTGGAAATGGAATACCGCCACGACAACCTGATTTATGACAACAACACTTGGCCCTTTGTCGACGGCCAGTTTATCGGTATGGCCAGATCACGTAATCTGATGGAACCGGCACGAGTGAATGTCGAGGAAAAGCTGATCGGGCTGGATTGGTCGCATCAATTCAACGACGATTGGAATATCAAGCAGCGCTTTGTAGCCAATCTACAGGACCGGGCGGAGAACTGGATAATGGGGGCGTCGGATACCTTGACGCCGGACAATCTGTTAGCGCGCCAGCAATACGATGTAAGGACTCAGGACAATACCTATTACACGACGTTGGATGTCACCGGCCATTTCAAAACCGGCCCGTTGGCCCATACCGTGCTGATGGGCGGAGATTACTATCGTACCGACATTGTCAGCAATCCTTATATCGCCACGTTGGCGCCGATCAATATCTCCAATCCGGTGCACAACTCCTCGCCAATCACGCCTTTTAGCCCGGCCGGCTGGGCCAGCAACAACAGCGCGGATTTTGTCGGCCTGTATGCCCAGGATCAGATCAAATTGCCTTACGGTTTTCATGTGATGGGCGGTTTTCGTTACCAGTACGTCAAGCAATGGGATAACCTAAACCACACCGAACAGCCGGCAGACGACGATGTCACGCCCAGGGTCGGTGTACTGTGGCAGGCGCAAGATTGGCTGAGTCTTTACGGTAACTATATCGAGAATTTCGGCGTTTCCAACCAGTGGGCTACGACACTCACCGGCAAGCCGCTACAGCCGGAAAGCGCGCAACAATGGGAAGTGGGCGGCAAATTCGAGTTTTTCGACGGCAAACTCAGCGCGACGCTGGCGTACTACGACATCACCAAACAAAATGTCGTCACTCGCGACCCCACTGACGTTACCGGCAATTTTTCGATAGCGGCCGGCGAAGTGCGCAGCAAGGGGCCTGAGGTCGATATTCGTGGCGAAATGTTACCGGGTTGGAATCTGATCGCCACCTATGCCAATTTCGATACTCGGGTGACCAAGGACAACAGCGGCCTGGAAGGCAATCGGCTTTTCGCTGTACCTAGAAACGTCGGCAGTTTATGGTCGACCTACGATTTCCAGCAAAGCGATTTACGCGGATTAAAAGTCGGCGGCGGCATCAGTATGCGCGACGGCGCCACCGACGGCTCCAGCAATGGCTATCAAACCGCCGGCTATGCGACAGTCGATCTGTTGGCCGCGTATGCCTGGAAAGTCGAAAAATCCAAAATCACCGCGCAACTCAATGTCAACAATCTGCTGGACAAAACCTACTTTCCGGACGCCTACTGGAGCGGCGCCAGCAGTTCGCGAACCATCGGCACGCCGCGCTCTCTGTTGGGTTCGATCAAAGTCGAGTTTTAAGAAACTACGCGAAGGCGCGAAATTAGCAGGATTTTAACCCCACCTCAACGCTTCAAACCCACTGTCCAATTCCGCCAAAACATGACGGACGGGTTTTTAAAAACCCGTCCGTCCGTGCAGTCGCATTCAGAAAATTAGACTCAAACGTCCCGGCGGGTTAATCCCGCCGAAATCTGATTTTTCGATCAGGCTGTCGTCGAAATATTGCTGCCTTCGGATTCTCGATCTTGACCGCCGTAGGCGTGAAGCAATTGCATCATTTGTTTCATGAAGTGTTTGTCGACATCGTCCGTGGTGCTGGCGGACGAGGTTGAGGTCGCGGCGTCGGTCGAGCTCCCAGCTGTTGTAGTCGACGAATTTTTCGACTCTTCGTAGGCTCTGGCTTCGCTAGCGGTGACCTTGCCATCGCCATTGCTGTCGGCGGCGTCGAAGTTAGACGCTATATCGCTCATCAATTCCGAGCGCTTGCTATCTGAACTGCTCAGGTCATTCGATATGCTGGTCAATTGATCCTTGGTAAAACCCTGATCGCCTTCTTGGCCTCCGGGTGGAGGTGGCGGCATATCCCCTTGTCCTTGCATACGCATTCTCGGAAACGGGCCGTCCAGTTCGGAAGCCATTTTTTCCAGCGTCGCCTGCATTTCCGCCTGGGTGACTTTGCCGTCGCCGTTGCCATCCAGTTTGGAAAACATATCATCGGCACTACTGCTCGACGAACTGTCCGAGCCCGACACGCTGCTTAGCGCAGCCTGTAAATCGCTCTTTTCGATATAGCCCTGGCCCTTTGTATCCAGCTTGGAAAACAAATCCTCGGCCATTTTGGCCGGATCGGGCTTTTGCATGGCTTTCATGCCACCGTACATCATTCCCGAGCCGGAACTGTTAACGCTGTTGATGCTGCTCATTGTTGTATCCTCATCTAGTAATGGTAAACCTGGCAGGCCTTGGCGCGGCTTGCCGTTTGCAAAATACGGGACGACCGTTTGACGCGCTGCGATTCCGCATCAACGCTAGTGCAAACTATCGGCCTAAAACCGGCCACCGACAGGGTGGTTTTGGTAAAGATGAGTAAAAGCTTGTTAAGAAATTGCCGGAAAATAGTGCGGCCATAGCGACAAACCTTAGGTTTCGGGCTAATAACCGGATTGGCGGCAATCGATTTGCCACCAGCCGGCAAGGCTTTGCCGCCTGCTTACATGCCGTGTTTATTCTTCGCGCTAATCTGAGTATGGCTTGGCAATCCACCTGCGTCGATGTAGGCTAACAACTATGCCTCTTATTCGCGCACTCGTTCCATGAAAAGCAAAACTCTGCTCGTTGTCGCCTTATTGATAGCCCTCGCGGCAAGCATTCTCTATAGCCGCCGCCCGCAGCCAGTTGAAGTGGAGGTGTATACATTGGCGGAAGGCGAAGTGCGGGCGACAGTGGCGAATACGCGGGTGGGGACCGTTAAAGCTTGTCGACGCGCATATTTAGCGCCGGCGACCGGCGGACAGGTGGCCCAGTTGCTAGTTAAGGAAGGCGATAAGGTTAAACAGGGCCAGGTATTGCTTGAGGTGTGGAATCAAGATTTAAAAGCCCAAGTCGAGCTGCAAAAAGCGCAGATCAAGGCCAGCCGGGCCAGCGCCGATCAGACCTGCCAACTAGCAGGTGGCGCAGAGCGGGAAGCGGCACGGATGACAGAATTACAAAAACACAAAAACGTGGTGTCTGTGGAGCAAGTCGACAAGTCGGTGACCGGGGGCAAGTCGCAACGCGCGGCCTGTCGCGCCGGAATGCAAGCCATTGAAGTAACCGAAGCGCAGTTGGGCGTGGCGGAAGCCGCGGTGCAGCGCACATTGGTAAAAGCGCCGTTCGACGGCACAGTCGCGGAAGTTAATGCCGAGTTGGGCGAGTTCGTGACGCCGTCGCCGCCGGGGATTCCGACCTTGCCGCCTATCGATTTGTTGGATGTCAGCTGTTTGACTGTCTCGGCGCCTATCGATGAAGTGGATGCGGCCAGCATCAAGACCGGCATGAGCGCTTGCGTGTCGCTGGATGCGTTTCCGGACAAGCGTTGTTCCGGCATCGTGACCCGCGTCGCGCCCTATGTGTTGGAAAAGGAAAAACAGGCGCGTACGGTGGAAGTTGAAGTAACTCTTCGGGATCCCAAAGATCTGGCGGAATTGTTGCCGGGTTACAGTGCCGACATCGAAGTTTTACTTAATCAAAAAGACCACACGCTACGTTTGCCGGCCGAGGCAATTCTGGACAATCATCGCGTCTTGTTGATAGACGACGACAATGTGTTGCGTGAACAAAGCTTCCAGCCCGGTCTGTCCAACTGGAGTTTCACCGAAGTGCTGTCCGGTCTTAAGGTTGGCGACAAGGTGGTCACTTCAGTCGGTAAAGAAGGCGTTGCGGCTGGCGTGACGGTCAGCGTCAAACCATGATTCAACTCAGCGGTATCCGCCGGGTGTTTCAGGTGGGCGAGCAAACCGTGCAGGCTCTGAACGGCATAGACCTGGCTATCGGCCCCGGCGAGTATGTATCGGTGATGGGGCCGTCCGGCTCCGGCAAATCGACGCTGTTAAACATTGTTGCTTTGCTCGACCAGCCGTCGTCCGGCCAATATCTGTTGAACGGCACCGATGTCACCCGGCAAAGCGACGACGAGCTGGCGCGGATTCGTCGCGATAATATCGGCTTTGTGTTTCAGTTTTTTCATTTGATCCCCAGGCTCACCGCTGCGGAAAATATCGAGATGCCGATGATCTTGGCTGGCATCGATAGCAAGCAGCGCAAGCAACGGGTTTGGCAGGCGCTGGCCTCGGTGAATTTATTGGATAGAGCCGAGCATAAGCCCAATCAGTTGTCCGGCGGCCAGCTGCAGCGCATCGCCATTGCCAGGGCGATGATCATGCAACCGGGCATTCTATTGGCGGACGAGCCAACCGGTAATCTGGACAGCAAATCCGGGCAGGACATTATCGAGTTACTGGAGAATCTGAATCGGCAAGGTGTGACCTTGATTATCATCACTCACGATCAAAACATCGGCGAAAGGGCCAAGCGGCAACTGCGTATTGTCGATGGGCAGCTGGCAGGCGGTACATCTTAGCTTTGCTGGGCTACTGAAGTAAAATAAAGCCTTACAACTCACCAGGTTGGAGAAGTTTTAATCCTCACCTTTGGGCTAGCTATCCTGTAAAATCAGGCGATTTTATCCACCTAGCGGAAATTTCAAGTGACTCAGGCTAAATATCGTTCTATTTTCACTCCCGCCAGCGCTACACAACGGCAGGAAAATTTTGCCGATTATTGGTTGTTTACCCAACAACATGGCGGCGAGCTGTTGGAAGCAGACAAGGATTTGGCCAAAAAGCGCGAGCGTCTGGCCTATTTTCAAACTAATCCGGTGCGCTTACACAAACCTCTGGCAGATCCGGACGCGTTTTATAGAAATTACGTGAATATGGTGGACGATCCCAAGTCCCTGGACAAGCTGACCTTATTGCTCTGCGGCATTTATAAGTTCGCGCGTCACGAATGGGTGGGTATCAAAGGTGCGTGGGAGGTAGTGCCGGATATGGCCAATTCCCATAGCGTGGAGGATAAGATTTCCCGTGTGCATTTGGCGGAAGAGTTTTGCCATTGGCGCTTGTTCGATGAGATGCTGAAAACCTGCGGCTTGGAGCGAGTAGTTTGGGAACCGCTGACCCCGTTTAAGGAAATGATATACGAGCAGTTTCCCAAGTTGCCGGGGGTGTTAATGGATACGCCGGCCTTTGTCACAGAGTTGATGGGTGTCAGTTTTTATTGTCACTTGTATGAGCTATTTGACGAGTTGTTGGCGGACGAGCCGGAAGTCCGGGATCGCCTGAAAGCCTTGCTGGACGAAATCACCATCGACGAAGTCGCGCATGTCGGCCAACGGCGAAATTTCATCGGCCCCGTGGGTATTAAAATAGCGCGCTTGCTGGTTAAGCCGTTTTACACCCTGTTTTACCGGGATATTCCGGAAGTGGGCGAACTGTTTGACGTCAAACGAATGATCGCCCACGGCGAGGCTTTCGACTTCAACCAATTGCCCGACTATATGATCGCCCGCAGTTGGATCCCGTCCTATTGCAAGGTTGCGGTTTAAATCTGAGCTTAGTGTTTGGTGGCGGCCCCGTTTAGCGGTGGCCGCCAACCCAACAGCTTAGCTTTAGCGTAGAAACGGCAACACAACACCAAATAACAAGATCAGGGCAGCACCGAGCAAGGCGGTTTGGCCGGGGATTTGTTCGAACAGCACGATGCTCCAAGCCAGGCTTAATACCGGAGCTAAATAACCAATCGAGCTAACCAAGGCCGCCGGTGCCGATTGATAGGCGCGGGTCATATAATGTTGCGCGCCGCTACCCGATAGGCCAACCAATAATAGCAATCCCCAGCTTTCCGGCGTACCGGGCAAGCGATAGCCGAACTCCACAAAATACAGAGCGTGGAGCACAAGGCCGACCAGACAAAAATAAAAGATCACTGTTTGCGGCGTATTACTGCGCCCGGCGCGCGCAACCATCAAATAAGCCAACGCCGACAGCAATCCAGCCAGCAAAGCCATGGTTTGACCGAACAGGTTATGGCTGTTGTGCACATCAAATAGCAAAGATACCCCGCAGAACGAACCGATAATCGCCAACCAGACCAATAGCGAATTCTTCTGGCCCAGTACCAGCGGCCCTAATAGCATCACAAACACGCCACTGCTGGCGGTTAGGAAAGCACTCTCGCCGGGGCCGATGCGGGCAATGGCTGCAAACGATAGCATCAAGGCCGTGCTGCCGAATAAGCCGCGTAACCACAGCGATGGCCGGCCATCGCCAAACAGGCCGGTCAATTTGCGGTCAATCAGCGCCGGGATTGCCAGAATTAGCAAATTGGTCAGGATGCGGATAAAGCTGATCATGCTGGAAGGCAAACCGGTATCCAATAAGCCGATTGCGTACGCACCGGCATTCATAAACGAAAACAACACACAAGCGACCAGCATATAGATCAAGCCGCGGCGGCTGGTTTGCGAGGGGTTTGGTTTAAGCGTTGGCTTGGACTGCGGCTGATCGGCGTTTGCGGGCACTGGCAATGGGGCTAAATTAACTCTGCTCGGCACGAGCGTAGCCGGATGTATCGAAAAGCCTCGAATCTCCATGTTCCCGGATCGGGGGCTTCGATACGCCCGGCGGTATTTTTAAGCGTCGTGAGTATAGTAAACCCTTGCCCTTAGGATTTGTTCTTTTTGGTGATATTTCCGGGAGAGATACCGAAATATTTTCTAAAAGCGGTGCTGAAATTACTGGCGTGATTATAACCAACAGAGTTTGCGGCAACATCGATATGACAGCGACCTGATTCTAATAAACGATAGGCGGTTTTCATTCTAATCTCAAGCAATAAACCGTATGGTGTAGTATTAAAAGAATGATGAAATAATTGCTTTAATTTAAATTGATTAGTACCGACCCGCTTTGCCAACTCCGCCACCGAGGGCGGGGCTTTAAATTCATTAAGTAGAATGGTGCGAGCGGCTTGAGCCATGGCCGTATCCTGTTGAGTAAATGCCAGCCTGCTTTTCTGACTATCTTGCCAGAGATGACTCATTTCGGCGGCTAAGATAGACATGGCTTGAGCATGCATAAATATGTGTTTTACCGGGCTGTCAACGTCATAATTTAATAACTGCCGGGTGGCAATTAATCCGGCATTTGAAATGGGTTTATAAGCTAATAAATTCATGCCGTTTTTATTAATAAGCCGCTCAGTGGCATTTTCGCCTAAATATCTATTCAACCAGGCTTTACTCATCGAAAAGCGCACCTGAGACATGGCATTATTGGCTTGATATTGGCGTTCGCCAATACTGGCGTTAAATAAGCTTATTGAGGTAAAGCCTTCTTTAAAAAGAATCTCCCGGCCTTGCATATCCACAAAGCGAGATTGGCCCTGCATGCCCAAAGTGACGACCAAACGGGGCTCTTGCTGATCCACTCTGGTCAGGATTGCTAAATCTTGATTGGGTTGAAAATGAGTTTCGATATAGCTCAGATCAGGATCAAGCTGGAATATCGCCGAATAGCCCTTGCCCAGATTATCCGGCAGCGATTGTTTCAGTAAAAGCCCTTGCTGTTGCGACAGCAAGTCGTCGTGTTTAATGCGCGAGCGTCCCGCTATTTTTGTATTCATCGCAATTTTGTTGGCGGCTAACAAGGGCTGAAATTATTTAAACTATGTTATTTAGCGCAATTAATAACAAACTAAATAGCTCGTGGCATTTAACCTCGCCGAGGTGGTTGGCTTATTTAAGTCGGACAGTCAGAAAATTATTGTGTATGACGCTACTTATAGCATAAAAAATATTCCCTTTCGCATATGAAAGTCGGCAAGCCGGCGGGAAGCTTTTCGTTAAAATTAGGCCCGACATTAACTCTATATTTTTGGACGCCTGTTGATAAATGTTCAAATTGTCCGGAGATTTAATTTTGCCGATTTTCAACCTGGAATTGCCATGAAATACTCAGCGTTACCGCTACTTGATTTACCTAAGCCTTCGTTGATTTTTTTGGCGCTGCTGCATTCCGCAGTCGCGATGGCGGAGCAAAACACCGAAGAGCTTGAGATCACGGAGGTGGTGGCTAATCCCATCATAGAAGAAACCCACGTGGACTCGTTTTCCGACGTGTCGGCCGTGGTGACCGAAGATCAAATTCGCGATCAGAATGCGCTGGATTTGGCGTCCGTGTTGAAAAGAACGCCGGGTGTGCAAATTTCGCGCTATAACCCGGTCGGCGCCTTCGGTGGCGATCAAGGCGGCGCGGTATCGATTCGGGGCCAAGGCACGGGCCGGCCGGGCAGCGAGATCAAAACCTATATCGACGATATTCCTATGTATATGGCGACCTGGAATCATCCTTTATTAGATTTGCTACCCGTCAACGGCATGCAATCGATCACCGTGTATAAAGGTCCGCAACCGCATATCAACGGTAATAACTTTGGTTCGATCAATCTGCAAACCAAAACGGCTACCGAAGATGGTATACACGGCAGCGGTCGTTTATCCGGCGGTTTTTTCGGCACGTTTACCGAACAAGCCGATGTACAGGGCAAGTATGGCGATTTTGATTTCTCGCTAGCACAAGGCTATGCCAGATCGGACGGCCACCGGGAAAACGGTTTTGGTGAATTGCGTAATGTGCTGGGCAAGGCCGGTTATCAAATTAATCCAAATTGGCGCTCCGACGTGACCTTTTTGTACGCCGACAACAAAGCCGGCGACCCCGGCCAATACGGTGTGACGCCGCCAATCGGCGAGTATGATACGGTGGCGGGCATGGTCGCGGCGAGTGTCAGTCATGAGCACGGCGATTGGCGCGGCAAATTTAGCCTTTACCACAATGGCGGCGACGGCGATTGGTTGAGACAAAACACGTATTTCACCGGTTTTGCCGATACCCGCTCTAATCTGCTCAGCCAATACAGCATGGACGGCTTTCGCTGGAAAGAACAATTCTCGCCGTGGCAGGGCGGCACTATCCTCGCCGGTATCGATACCGAATGGCTGAACGGCAAAGTGACCAATCTTGGGGCACAAACTAATAACCAGGTGTATCAATTCGCCACACCGGCCTTCCGTTTAACCAGCCCTTATCTGGCATTGAATCACGAATTTGTATTGAGTAAAGACTGGGTGATGATTCCTTCCATGGGCGTGCGCTTTTACGAGCATAGCCATTACAAATCCAAGGCATCGCCGCATGCAGGTTTGTCTTTTGTTTCCAAGGATTTGACTTTATTTGGTAACGTGTCCAATGGCGTGAATTACCCCGGCATCGATGCTGCCGCTAACTCCGGCGCCTTAGCCAATGTACCTTTAAATATGTTCTCCGGCGGGTTTCTACCCAACTTTTCAGCTAATGGTTGGCAAAACTTGTCGCCGGAAAATGTCGATCATGCCGAAGTGGGTTTGAAAGCCTCGCCATTTAACGGTACGCAAATCGACTTGAGTTTTTTCATCGATAACGTCAAAAATCGTTATGTGTTCGATTTAACTCAGGGGGCGTATTTGAATTATGGTTCGTACTGGATGCGTGGTTTGGAAGCTTCCGTGAAACAGGAATTGTTTGCCGATTGGAGCATGTTTGCGGGATTGACCTTGTTAAACCCCAGCATTCCGAATTTACCGTACACGCCGGAGCAAGCAGTCACGGCCGGTATCAACGGTCCCATCGGTCCATTGCGTTTTTCCTTTGATTTGCAATACCAAGCGCGGACCTGGGCTTTAAATCGGGCCCGTAATCTAGGCGAAGTGAATAATCAACGCGTCGAGGCATTTACCGTGGCGAACACCCGGTTGGCCTACCCTGTCCCGGAGTTAGGTAAAAAAGGCGAGCTGTTTGTCAGCGTAGAAAACCTGTTTGACAAACGTTATGCGTATCGTCCGGGCTATCAAATGCCGGGCATTTGGGGGCAAATCGGTATTGCCGCCAGCTTTTAAACGATTCTATCCATTCAAGCACAGCGGTGCCGGCTGAAAACCGGCGCTGCTTTTTTGCGAAAATCATCCCAGCCATGAATAGTCAATCCGGTTTTTCCCCTTGTTTAACATTATTAGCGGTTCTAGCGCTGACATCGCCGGGCGGCGCAGCGGTCGCCCAAGAGGCGCCGGTGCTCATCACGGCGGCGCGGGTTTTCGACGGCTACACGATCAGAAACGATGCTGCAGTACTGATTGCCGACGGTAAAGTCGCCAGGATAGACAGTCGGGAAGCTTTTAACGAAATCAACGTAAACACACTGGATCTAGGCGATGCCACGCTACTGCCGGGCTTCATCGAGTTGCACGCCCATTTGAGTTATCAGCAGGTCCCTGCGGATACGGTACTACGCCATGGCATCACCACGGTGCGCGATGTCGGCGGGCCACTGCATCAGCCACAGGGCGGCGACGGCCGCTTGCGGTTATTGACCTCCGGGCCGATTCTCACCGCACCGGCCGGCTATCCGATACCTAGCCTGGGCGAAACCGACATTGCGATGCCGGTAGCCAATGAGCAGCAGGCGCGGGAAGCTGTGCGTAAACTGGTAGCCGGCGGCGCGGTAGTGATTAAAGTCGCGTTGGAACCGGGCGGGGAAGCCGGTGCGCCGTGGTCGGGAGGGCATGCGCATAGCCACGGGCACCAGCATGGACATGGTGCTGTGCCAGCATCCGCAAGTTGGCCGTTGTTGCCGGCAAACGTTGTCAAAGCCATTGTTGACGAAGCGCATTTGCTGGGCCGCAAGGTCAGCGCTCATCTTGCCGAGCCCAAAGGCGCGCAGTTGGCCTTGGATGCCGGCATCGACGAATGGGCGCACACACCCTGCGAAACACTGCCGGACGCGCAATTACAACGCGCCGCGGCGCAGCAAGTCAGAATCGTCAGCACCATAGACACCTTGTCGAAATGTCCGGGTGTGAATAGCAATGTCAAACGTTTGGCCGAGCTGGACGCGGTGTTTTTATACGGTGCAGAAATCGCTCATCCCGACATCCCTTGGGGCATAGACGGCCAGGAATTACTTTATTTGCAACATCTGGCCGGCATGGCGCCGCTGGAGATAATTCGTACCGTAACTTCCAAGGCCGGCCAGTATCTAAATATCCCCTTGCTCGGCACCTTGCTGCCCGGCGCGCCGGCGGATGTAATTGCGGTAAAGGCCGACCCGACCCAGAAGCTCAAATTGTTGGAATATCCGGATTTCGTGATGTCCGGCGGTAAAATAGTGCTGAATCAATTCGAAAAGTAAGGGCAGCCTACTGCAAGTTACGGCCGATTCGCGATTCGGCATTGGGTATTGCGGGTGGTTCCGGCTAAACTGCCGGGTAACGCTTCTAGCCAATCGCCATGCTCAGTAAAGATCTCATCCTTCAGGCCGGCAAGGCCATCCAGACCCAACCTCTGCGCGCCGCGCTGATTATCTTGGCGATGAGCATCGGCGTGGCTTCAGTGAATGTATTGACCGCGTTGGGCGACAGCGCGCGCAATTATGTGGTGCACGAATTCGAATCGCTGGGTACGCATCTGGTCATCGTCCTGCCGGGCCGCACCGAAACCACCGGCGGCCATCCGCCGCTGTTCGGCGAAACGCCGCGCGATTTGACGCTGGACGATGCCGCCGCTTTATTCCGCAGCCGACAAGTGGCGGCGATTGCGCCGGTTAGCATTGGCTCCGCGCCGGTATCGGTCGGTGGCTTGGAGCGGGAAACCAATATCATGGGCTCTACGCATGCCTTGCTGCGTGTACGGCATTTGACGATGGCTCAAGGCAAGTTTCTGCCGGCGGCCGACGCCGATAAGGAAATCTCGGTGTGCGTGATCGGCAAAAAAATCAGCGAGGAACTGTTTGCGCACCAGCAAGCGGTCGGGCAATGGCTGCGCATCAACGATCGGCGCTTTCGGGTGATTGGCGTGTTGGCCAAGGAAGGGCAATCGATAGGCACCGGCTTTGACGAACTAATCATTGTGCCGGTGGCTTCCGCACAAGCTTTGTTCGACAGCCATTCTTTGTTTCGGATTTTAATTGAAGCGCATTCTGAAGCGGCTATGTATAAGGCGGTTGACGAGGTCCGCAATATCATAAAACTGCGCCACGAAGGCGAGGATGACGTGACGGTGATTACTCAGGATAGCGTGGTCAATACCTTCGACAAAATCCTCACCGCGCTGACTTTCACGGTAGCCGGTATTGCGGCGGTCAGCCTGGCGGTGGCGGGGGTGCTGGTGATGAATGTGATGCTGGTCAGCGTCAGCCAACGCACCTCGGAAATTGGTTTGCTGAAAGCCTTGGGGGCTACGCAAGGCCAGTTACAACGCTGGTTTTTATGCGAAGCGGCCTTGTTGTCGCTGGCCGGGGCGTTGGTCGGCAGCGTGCTCGGCCAGTTCGGTATTTTGATCTTGCAGTGGTTGTATCCGAATTTTCCGGTCGCTCTGCCTATTTGGGCCAGACTGTCGGCCTTGGCTGTGGCGTTAGCGACCGGCTTGATTTTTGGGGTGTTGCCGGCCCGCAAGGCAGCGCGACTGGACCCGGTCGCGGCTTTGGCGAGGCGCTAAGATGAACTGGCTGGATTTAGCCAAACTGGCGTTAGGCAGCATTAGCAGCCATAAGCAGCGCTCGTTGTTGACCGCCCTGGGCCTGATCATCGGTATTGCGGCCGTGGTGATTTTGACTTCCATCGGCCGGGGTATTCATAGTTTCGTGTTGGCGGAGTTTACCCAATTCGGCACGCATTTGATCGCGGTTTATCCCGGCAAGACCACCACTTTTGGTTTATCCGGCGCGACTATCAGTACGGTGCGGCCCTTGTCTACGGCCGATGCCGCCAGTCTGGAAAATATGGATCATGTGTTGGCCGCCATGCCTATGGTACAGGGCAATGCTCGTATCGAGGCCGGTGCAAAGCAGCGCCGGGCCAATGTGTTCGGCGTCGGTGCGGCCTTACCGCAGGTATGGCAGTTGAAAGTCGATAGCGGCCGCTTTCTCCCCAATGACGGCCTGGATAATCCACGGGCGTTCGCGGTGTTGGGCAGCAAGATGCGCACCGAGTTATTCGGCAACAGCAATCCGTTGGGGCAGCGCATCCGTATCGGCAGTGACCGATTTCGGGTTATCGGCGCGATGCAGGCCAAAGGCCAGATGTTGGGTTTTGATTTGGACGATACGGTATTTATCGCCAGTGGCAAGGCCATGGAGATGTTCGATCGACAAAGTTTGATGGAAATCGATTTGCTATACAGCAACGAGACCAGTGCGGAAGCAGTCGAACAAGCCATCAAACGCCGCTTGATAGCGCGACACGGTGCGGAGGATTTTACGATTGTCACCCAAAACCAAATGCTGGAAAAAATGGACTCGGTGCTCAGCGTGTTAACCTTGGCGGTGGCGGCGCTGGGTAGTATTTCGCTGCTAGTCGGCTCGGTCGGTATCCTCACCATTATGACCATCGCAGTGTCGGAACGGATATCGGAGATTGGCCTGTTGCGAGCCATCGGTGCCGAGCGCGGGACGGTGTTTAACTTGTTTCTCGGCGAAGCGATGTTGCTGAGCTTGGTCGGCGGAACGGGTGGCGTATTATTGGGCGTGGCGCTGGTGAAGCTCGCTGCCGCTTTCGTTCCCGCGCTACCGGTACAATTGGCCTGGAACTACATCGTTGCCGCGTTTGCGATTTCCTTGTTTATCGGCGTCGCGGCCGGCGTGGTACCGGCTATTAAAGCCGCCAGATTGAATCCACTGGAAGCTTTGAGGGCTGAGTAATCGGCAGGGTCGCTTCTTGGTGCTATCTAGATGCTCAGCTCAGCTTTATTGCTACAGTCGGGATGGAGCAGGCAGGCCTGGTCTGCCAAAACGCGAGCATAGGCTATGCTTAGCTAGCAATTTTAGCCAATGTCATGCCAAGAGGTCTTTATGCTGAATATTAGTAATTATTACGAGCGATTGGTGATAGACCAACTTTGGAAGCTTGCCGAGCAGGCCGACGAGCCGTTCAGTCAGGCATTTCAGGAAGACGTCGCCTGTCTGGCACTGAACAAGTTACCGCCTTGCTATGTGCGTAACACCATCGATAAAGGCATTAATGTCAACGAAAGACAGTATCAGGAGATGGCCAGTGCTGTCGATCTTGCGGTGGAGCAGGCAATTGAACAAGTCCTGCGCCGGCCTCGCGAACATCGGAATGATTGAGCCGGTACCGACCGCTGAGCTTGGCGTTTCATTTCCCTTAGTCTGGCGAATAAAGCCCTATAAAATGATGAAAAATTCTTTGCTATTTTTACTGATGACTTGCGGTTTGCTTGCCTGCGACTCGTCGTCGGCACCTGATAAAGCAAATCCGCCGGCAGTAGAGCAGCCGCTTACAAACGCCATCAAACAACCCATGGATAAAGCCAGGGATGCGGAAAAGCAGATTTTTGAAAGTGCGGACCGGCAGAAACAGCAAGCAGACGAGATGTAATGTGGAGCAGAGATTCGATAACCGAACTAATCGATCTCTGCTCCAAGAACCCTGCAAATGGCGCGAGCAGAGCGGGTCGGATTTACTTCAGTTTAGGGCAGTCGACGTAATCGGGATGCGCGGAAATAACCACGGCAACCCGATGATTTTGATCGGGCGTATTATCCGGTCCGCTCGCTTCGCCGATCGCTTTGGAGATCAGTTGCGTGGCTCTGGCGCCGTTTTTAATCAGCAGCTCGCTGACGGTGTTAGCCCTTTTTTCCGACAGAGCCTGATTGGCGGCTGGTTTGCCCACGGTGTCAGTGGAAGCGGTGATAGTCGCGCTTGCATCGGGGTGGTCGTGTAAGAAGTGACCGATATGATTGATGGTGTCTTCCTTGGTTTTAAACGGCACATGACTGCCGGTTTTGAAGTAAGCTACCGTTTCGTGTATGGTTTCCACGTGATGGTGATTATGTGAATGCACCTCGGTCAGCCATTGGCAATACTCTTTTTCCGATGCCAAAACGTGTGCTGCAGCTGATTTTGCAGCTTCTTGCGCTTTCAGGCTCTCGTCGATGTTCCAGTAGTAATCGTTCTGCCAGTGTTTCAACACATGATTGGCCGTTTTTAAGTCTTGTTCAGCCTCTGAAGCATGCAGCAAGGCTTGACCGTAATGACCTTTGGATGCCGCATCAATTTCAGCGCTGAGTCCAGCCACATCTTTTTTCGGGGTTGAACAGGCTGTCAGCGATAGCGCCAGAATGGCAAGCGGGATGTATACGTATTTTCTTTTCATGATCTTATCCTCAATATCGAGCGGTATCGTCCGCGTTACTTGCCATGATCCAGCGTGTCGGAATAGCCGTGATCCAGCGGGCCGAAATGAGTCCAGTAGCCGGGGAAATGTAGGCCAAAGTAACGGGTATCTTCGCTAAAACGATCCCAGACGTATGGCGGAGAGATAAATTCATCGGTGGGTATCGGCGAGGCAATCAGTTCCGCCACGCCTATCACGGTGCGGCTAACTGTGTGAGCCACGCCGCGTAGCAGGCCCCAACTAGAGCCAAGCAGGATGTTTTGGTCGTGAGTGATGTTGGTAATGTTTTTAGGGATTTCGATAAAACTGAAGGCGGTGTTAGCGAAGCCTTGGCTAACTCTGGAAGTAAATCCTGCCAGATAACCCGGATGGTTTTCGTCCGCATTGGCCGTTTGGCTTGCCAATAATGCACCTGACAACAAACAGGTGGTGAGGAATTTATTTTTATTCATGTTAGATACTCCCGTGGTGTGACAAATTTAATTCTACGTATCATGCCTAAGCATAGCAGCAGAATGCCGAAAACACTGGAAGCTGGACAGTAACTCACGGCGTGAATAAATGCAAATACCTTATGACGTCAAGTATACGTTTCACTTGGGTTTGCAAGCCTAGTTAGCGGGTGTCGATTTCAACTCGATTGCGGCCGTTTTTCTTAGCGCGGTAAAGGGCGTCGTCGGCAGCTTGAATAATAGCTTCCAAAGACGTGTCGGTGATTACCCTGCACGAACAGACGCCAATCGAAATGGTGGTGGGTATGCGCCGATTTTGGTATTGAAACATATGCCCCAACACCGTATGTCTGATGCGTTCGGCCAAAATGGCTGCCGCTTCGCTGGAGATCTCCCGCAGCAACATAATAAATTCCTCGCCACCGTAACGCGCCAAAAAATCCTCTTGGCGCATTTCCGCATTCAGAATCTTCGCCAAATCTTTAAGGACCTGGTCGCCTGCAAGGTGGCCGAAGTTGTCGTTAGTTCGCTTGAAATGGTCGGCGTCGCACATCATCACGGTCAACCGCGTTTGGTTGCGTTTACAAAAAGCCAGCTCCTGTTGGGCGCGCAGCATGAAGGCATTGCGGTTCAGAATGTTGGTCATCGCATCCAGATTGGCCGCTACGTAAAGCGCCTGTTCCGATTTGGCTTCGCTAAATCTTTTGTAATCGATTTTCAGATAGGTGTCGCCTAGCCGGATTCTGTCGAGTAGTTCGAGTTTATGTTTTACGACACGCTTGCCGTTGACGTAGGAGCCGTTGGTTGAGTTTAAATCTTCCAGCAGAATATGCTGGCTATGCACCCATAGCATACCGTGGCGCCGGGAGACTTTCGGGTCGGGAATCATGATATCCACGGCCGGTTCGCGACCCAGCACGTGCTGGTGATTGTGTAATTTGAATTGTTTGCCTTGTTCGCTACCGGATAAAACCACTAAATACGGCTCCAGCTCCGAAAGGTCACGACTATTTTCGGATAATTTGCCAACTAAAGTGTTCAATGCTGTTAACTGGGTTTTGTCGGAAGGTGTGCTCATCGGGTGATTCCTAATCGTCTCCTGGCGTGAGCATTGAAATAAACTGGACGTCACTCGGCCAATTGCGAGACTATTTTGCCAAGCCGGCGAGCACTGTAGGAAGCCTCCTACAAGACTCAGTGTCGCAGATAGCCAGACAGCTATCAAGGGCTGCGAATTTCAGCCGGAAATGGCCAAGCGATTGAGATAAATGCGTAGAGTGGGAAAGTAGTGTGGTTGGTGGAGCCGAAGCGCGGATTGGCTTCGGCTCGCTTACGGATCAAGCGAAGGCTTTTTTGAAAAACTCCGGCATGGCCAAGCTCGCTTTGTGAATGTCGTTGTTGTAATAAACTGTTTCAAACCCTTTGTTGGCGGCATCTTGCTCGCGGAAGCCGGACAGTTGGGTTTTGCTGGCCATTGTTGCGCTCCACCAACCGGACGGATAAATGCATTGTGGGAAGAACACGGTTTGCTGATGGTTGAAACCGGCGGCGGCCATTTCAGCGCGCATTTCCTTCAAGATTTTCATATGCAACAAGGCGGATTCGCTTTGCTGCACCACAATGCCGTTTT
Organism: Methylomonas albis; assembly: GCF_014850955.1. Lineage (NCBI taxonomy): Bacteria > Pseudomonadati > Pseudomonadota > Gammaproteobacteria > Methylococcales > Methylococcaceae > Methylomonas > Methylomonas albis. Next base: position 62,388 of record NZ_JACXSS010000001.1, on the reverse strand, counting down.
CGCTCAAGGCTTTGTAGCAATCCTTGTAAAAATCGGCACTGAACAAGCCTTCCGCCGGCCCGACCGGGTCGGTGCTGTCAACGATGATAATGTCCACACTATTGGGCGCGGCGTCTTTCACCCATTTGATGCCGTCGATGAATTTCAGGTCGGCGCGCGGATCGTTGTTGGATTCACATAACTCGGGGAAATAGATTTCCGCCAAGCGGGTGACACGCTCGTCGATGTCGATTTGCACGGCTTTTTCCACGCCCGGGTGTTTCAATACTTCCCTTAAGGTGCCGCAGTCGCCGCCACCGATAATCAACACGTTTTTCGGGTTGGGATGGGTGAACAACACCGGGTGGCTGATCATCTCGTGATAAAAGAAATTATCGCGGGTGGAGACCATGGTGCAGCCGTCGATCACCATCAAATTGCCGAACTGCTCGGTTTCGTAGATTTCCAGAAACTGAAACTTGGAGTGCTCCTCGTGCAGTTTACCTTTGATTTTTAACGAGAAGGCCGAGCCGGAGGGCTCTTGGGCTTCGCTGAACCATTGATCGTCTAACATATTGAAAGTCCTGTTTAGAATCGTAAGGCCAGACATTATACTGAAAGAACCAGGGCAAATTATGACAGCTACGTGACTGTACTGATTTGCAAGACTGGTTTGGTGAAGAGATCCGGGGCGGGATACAATCGAATTAGTTACTAAGTGAGACAGGACGACGATATGGCAGTAGCGGAAAAATTAAATCTCAGCGTGGCGGACTACCTGCAAGGCGAGTTAGTCAGCGATATCAAATATGAATATATCAATGGTGACGTGTATGCAATGGTGGGTGTTAAACGTGCTCATGACACCGTTACCACCAATTTGATCGCGTTTTTGCACGCCCATTTGCGCGGCTCATCTTGCCGGGTTCACTCGGGAGAAATGAAAGTCCGCGTACATACCGCGGAAGACGACTGTTTTTTCTACCCCGATCTGCATGTCACCTGTTCGGCAACCGACACGGAGGAGTTGTTTAATAGCCACCCCAAGTTGATCATCGAAGTGCTGTCCGATGCCACCGAGCGCTACGACAGAGCCGAAAAATTCCACCACTACCGCAAACTGGCCAGTCTGGAAGAATATGTGTTAATTGCCCAAGACACCCCGCGCGTGGAATGTTACCGACGCAGCGAGGCTTGGGATTTGCAGCTGTATCAGCAAGGCGAGCAAGCGGTTTTTCAATCGTTGGGTTTGCAGCTAGCAGTTGCGGATATTTATGAAGGGGTGTTTGCCGGTTAACCTGAGGTTTATTTCTGGTATTTCTGGTTCCCAAACTCCAGTTTGGAAACCCAGATCTCGGAAGCCCCAGCTTCCATTCAGCAGGCTAAATCCCATGCCCAGAAGCCGCTATCGAGTCGTCCAAAACCCCAGTCCGCATTTTCTAACGGCGACGATCAACTCTTGGCTACCGCTGTTTACCCGCCCCGAGACAGTAAACATTGTCCTGGATTCCTGGCGTTTCTACAGTAAGACAGCGGTTTCCAGCTTTACGGCTAAGTCATCCTGGAAAACCACCTGCATCTGATCGCCACATCACCCGACCTGAGCCGGGACATGCAGCGCTGCAAAGCCTACACCGCCCGGCAAATCATCGCCCATCTGCAGCAAAGCCGCTCGGGCCGACTGTTGGCGCTGCTGAAACGTCCGCATAAAACCGACAGCGATTATCAAGTATGGGAAGAAGGCAACCATCCGCAGCTGATCGAAAACGAAGCCGTGATGCGGCAGAAATTGGATTACATTCATCAAAATCCGGTCACGATTTACCCGAGCATTGGCGCTATTCCAGCGCCAGAAACTATGCAGGAATGATAGGCTTGATTGAGCTGGTTAGGCGTTGGTGAATGATTAGGGACGCTGCGTTTCTGAGATGAGGGCAAGCTGGAGCTTGGGCACCAGCGATCAGGAAAGGCGCTGGCTGAGCGGAGCCGAAGCCGGGTGATCTGGTTTTCTGGTTGTTGTCTGGTTCATTTGGTTCTTCTGGATCCCAACCAGGAGTATGGGAACCAGGAAACCTTTAGCGGCGAATTGATGTTGTCTCCAAAAAGTCATAAAAGTCGCGGCGTTATCCTTTAAAATTGCAGCTTTAACGACAGTTAGGATAGAACGCGTGCCAACACAAGCCTGGTCGATAGAACAATCCAAGCAGCTTTACGCTATCCAGCAATGGGGTAATGGTTATTTTTCGATTAACAACCAGGGCCATGTCTGCGTGAAACCGCAGGCCGATTGCGCTACCGAAATCGATTTGTTTGACATCGCCCAAGCCTTGCGGGACAAAGGCCTGAACTTTCCGGTGCTGGTGCGCTTTACCGATATTTTACGAGACCGCATCCGGCAGCTGCAGCAGGCCTTCGACCAAGCCAGAGTCGCGAACCATTACAGCGGCCATTACACGCCGGTCTATCCGATCAAGGTTAATCAGCAAGGCAATGTGGTGGAAAGCATCGTTGCCGCCGAGCATATCGGCCTGGAGGCTGGCAGCAAACCGGAGTTATTGGCGATTTTAGGACTGGCTAAACCTGGCGGCACCATCGTCTGCAACGGTTACAAGGACCGGGCTTATATCCGCATGGCTTTGATGGGCCAGTTGATGGGTTTGTCGGTGTTCATCGTTATCGAAAAGCCCTCCGAGTTGGAGATGATTATCGAAGAAGCCGCTAAGTTACAGGTAACGCCGTTGATTGGCTTACGGGTGCGGCTATCGACCATCAGCGCCGGCAAATGGCAAAACAGCGGCGGCGAGAAATCCAAGTTTGGCCTGCATGCCAGCGAAGTGTTGCAGCTGATTGCCCGCTTGCAGCAATTGAATATGCTGAATTGTTTGCAGTTGATGCATTTCCATATGGGTTCGCAGATTGCCAATATCCACGACATCAAACTGGCCTTGAAAGAAGCCGGCCAGTTTTATCTGCAATTGCATCAATTGGGTGCCAATATCACCACGGTCGATGCCGGCGGCGGTTTGGGTGTGGATTACGACGGCAGCGGTTCGCGGCGCGAATGTTCGATTAATTACAGCGTCAACGAGTACGCGGAAAACATCGTCCGCGCCTTTGCGGACATGGCACAGCAACACGGCTTGCCGCAGCCCAATATCATCACCGAATCCGGCCGGGCCATCACCGCGCACCACGCGGTGTTGATTACCAACGTCACCGAAGTGGAAAGCCTGCAAGGTGCGGCGACAGCGGTGGCGATTAGCGGGCAAAATATCGCCGAGGCTTATCACAACGCCCAGTTCAACATGGCCGAAGCCCGCGCCCAATTCGTGCAGGGCGATTTGTCGCTAACCGAACTTGCCGAAGCCGAAAAGTACTATGTCAGTTTGTGTCAGCAAATTCAGCGCGAGTTGAATCTGGATAACCACCATCACCGCGAAATTTTGCAGGAACTGGATGAAAAACTGGCTGACAAGGTGTTTTGCAATTTTTCCTTGTTTCAATCGATGCCGGACATATGGGGCATAGACCAGATTTTTCCGATCATGCCCATTCATCAGTTGGAGAAACAGCCGAACCGACGGGCCGTTCTGCAAGACTTAACTTGTGATTCCGACGGTCGTATCGATCAATACGTCGATCATCAGAACATCGCGAATACCATGCCGTTGCATACCATTGCCGAAGATCAGGACTACCTGATCGGCTTTTTCATGGTGGGCGCTTATCAGGAAATCTTGGGCGACATGCACAATCTATTCGGCGATACGCATTCGATCAACATCGAACTGGACGACCAAGGCTATCGATTCGGCGATTTCATGGAAGGCGAGGATGTTAGCGAGTTGCTGGATTACGTGCATATCAATACCGACGCGCTAAAACTTGCTTACCGGCAGAAACTTGATGGTAGCGGATTGACGGCCCAGCAAAAGGCTTGTTTCGAACAAGAATTGCTCGCGGGCTTGAACGCCTATACTTACCTGGAAAAGTAAGCTAGGCGATAGAAGGATCGATGATGTTACTGCGCCCCAGGCGCTTAAGGAGTCGAGGGCGAGCATGAAAATAGTTCTGATGGTTGTGGCATTGCTATTCGGCGGCATAGCATGCAATAAACCCAAGCCAGCCTTGGGCAAGCTGCCGGATAACGCGGTCATTCTGGCGTTTGGCGATAGCCTGACTTATGGCACCGGTGCGTCGGCGCAGCATGATTACCCCAGCATACTCACGCAACTGACCGGCCGCGAGGTCATTAATGAAGGAGTCCCCGGAGAAATCAGCAGCGCAGGCCGGCAACGCTTACCGGCGTTGCTGGATGAGTATCGGCCCAACCTATTAATTTTGATCCACGGTGGCAACGATATTTTGCAGCAAATCGCGGCGGAACAAACGCGTGATAATCTCAAAGCCATGATAGCCGAAGCCAGGCATCGCAATATTCCGGTAGTTATCTTCGGTGTGCCGGCGTTTGGGGTCGTGTTTTTACATAGTGCGAAAGTTTATGAAGAGCTGGCCGCCTCCGAAGGTGTGCCGAGCGATCTGGACAGCTTGCCTAAAATCCTGGCAAATAACGAGCTTAAGTCGGATACGGTTCATCCTAATGACAGGGGCTATCGGCTTTTGGCGGAAAATGTGGTCGCGTTATTACAAAAACACGGAGCGCTGTAATCGTCCGCGCGGTCTGTTAGTGCCCAACTAAGACGCTATAATGGTCCAGACAACATTTCCGGGGGATATAACATGCGGGTAGGATTGATTGGATTGGGGGCAATGGGCTTGGGCATGGCGCGCAATCTTGCCAAGGCCGGCTACTTGACTGCGGTTTACAATCGTACCTTTAGCAAGGCCGAGGCCTTGGCGTCGGAGTTACAAACCCAGGCTTGCGAGACTATCGAACAACTGGCCGGCCAAGTTGATGTGGTGCTGATCTGCGTGTCGGCGGATAAAGACGTTTTGATGGTGGTGGATGCTATCGTTAAAGCCGTCCACCCCAATAGCCTGGTGGTGGATATGTCCACGGTCAGCAGCGAGACGGCGATGCTAGCAGCGCAAAAACTCGCGGAAAAACAGGTGGCATTCCTGGATGCGCCGGTTTCCGGCGGCGTGGAAGGCGCCAATAAAGGCACGTTGGCAATGATGGTGGGCGGTGACGCCGGAGTACTGGAAAAAGTACGACCGGTGTTGGCGGCAATGACCGCACGTATCGAACATATGGGCGGCGTCGGCGCAGGGCAAGCCTGCAAGGCGGTGAACCAAATCATGTGTGCCGGGATTAACCAAGCGGTTACCGAAGCATTGGCATTTGCGGAAGCTCAAGGTTTGCCCATGGAGAAAGTCATTGAAGTGGTCAGTGGCGGTGCGGCCGGTAACTGGTTCTTACAGCATCGCGGCAAAACCATGACGCAAAATCAATTCCCCCCCGGATTTAAATTGGCGCTTCATCATAAAGACTTAAAAATAGCCCAGCATATGGCTCAGCATGCCGGCGTAGGTTGTTCGCTAACCATCACTACGTTAGCGGACTATGCCAAACTGATGGCCAAAGGATATGGCGACGAGGATATTTCCGCGTTGTATCGATTAAAACAGAAACGATCTTTCAATTAGTTTACAAGGTGAAACGATGAAAATTACTGTGTTTGGCAGTGGATACGTGGGTTTAGTGACGGGTGCTTGTTTAGCCGAAGTAGGCAATCAAGTGCTGTGCATGGATGTTGACCAACACAAAATTGACCAACTCAAACAAGGCATCATTCCAATCTTCGAGCCGGGTTTGGACGAAATGGTCAAGGACAACGTCGCCGCCGGACGCTTGAGCTTTACCACCGACGTAAAAGAAGCGGTAGATTTCGGTTTATTCCAATTCATCGCTGTCGGCACGCCGCCGGATGAAGACGGCTCGGCCGATTTGAAATACGTGTTGGCCGTGGCAAAAAGCATCGCCGAACACATGAGCGACTATAAAATCGTCGTCGATAAATCCACCGTACCGGTCGGCACCGCCGACAAGGTCAAACAAGCCATCAAGGATGTGCTGGCCGAGCGCAGCCAGGAACTGGAGTTCGATGTCGTCTCCAATCCGGAATTTTTGAAAGAAGGTTCGGCGCTGGACGATTTCATGAAGCCGGACCGCATCATCATCGGCACCGACAACCCCAGAACCGCCGAATTGCTGAAAGCCTTGTACGGGCCGTTCAACCGCAGCCGCGAGCGGGTCATCACCATGGACATCCGTTCCGCAGAACTGACCAAATACGCTGCCAACGCGATGCTGGCCACCAAAATCAGCTTCATGAACGAGCTGGCAAACTTGGCTGAGCGGCTGGGTGCGGATATTGAAAACGTCCGGCACGGTATCGGCTCAGACAGCCGCATCGGCTACAGTTTTATCTACCCTGGCTGCGGTTATGGCGGCTCCTGTTTCCCTAAAGACGTGAAAGCCCTGGAACGCACCGCCCGCGACTACGGTTATCAGGCCGAACTGCTCAGCGCGGTGGAAAACGTCAATGATCGGCAAAAACACCGCTTATTCGAGAAAATCTCCACGCATTTTCCCGATGGCGTAAAAGGCAAAGTATTTGCGTTATGGGGCCTGGCGTTTAAACCCAACACCGACGACATGCGCGAAGCGCCCAGCCGCGTGTTGCTGGAAGCCCTGATAGACGCCGGCGCCACGGTCCGAGCCTACGACCCGGAAGCGATGGAAGAAGCCCATCGCATCTATGGTGACAAAGCCGGATTGGTGTATTGCACCAAGCAAGCGGACACCTTAAACGACGTCGACGCATTGATTATCGTCACCGAATGGAAACAATTCCGCAGCCCGGATTTCGACGATTTGAGCCGCTTGTTGAAAGACAAAGTGATATTCGATGGACGGAATATGTATGAGCCGAGGTTGGTTAAGCAGTTTGGGTTGCAGTATTACGCGATTGGGCGGTAATTTGCCATTACGGTTCGCCCTGAGCTGGTCGAAGGGCAATTGAAGTTAAGGCTGATGCGTCGGCTTACCCCACGGGTTGCTTGCCAACCGGTTCTCAGGCCGGTAGGCGAGATGTTTTTCTTTGCTTGCCCAAGGAAAAACATCCAAAAGAAAACATACCCGAATGCGGCTTTATTCTTGCACCCTGGCAGTTTATCGTGAGTCAGAAAACGGGAGTGCTTTACACCTCTAAAACGTGAGCTTCTTTGGGATTGCCTGGGAACGGCCAGGCATATAAAAGCCCGGATTTACCGGGCTTCGTTTAGATCATGGGATTGGCCGGGACAGCCTGAAACATCATTCAATATTCTGAATTTGCTCACGCATCTGTTCGATAAGCACTTTCAAATCGATGGAAATTTGGGTCATTTCCCGGTCAGCGGATTTGGAGCCCAGGGTATTGGCTTCGCGGTTCATTTCCTGCATTAAGAAATCCAGGCGGCGACCGGTGGGTTCCGGTTGTTTCAAAGTGCGTAACACTTCGGCGACGTGAGTTTCCAGGCGATCCAGCTCTTCTGCCACATCGAGTTTTTGCGCCAGTAACACCAGCTCTTGCTCCAATCGATCGAAATTGGGTTCGGCAACCATTTCCAGCACCCGAGCGGTGAGTTTGCTACGCAGGTTATGTAATACTTCCGGCATGCGTTTGTGGGCGGCTTCTACCAGCAAATTGACCTTTTGACAGCGGTCTTCTAATAACTGCGCCAGTTGCGCGCCTTCGCGGGCACGGGTTTCCAGCATTTTTTCCAAGGTCTGGCTCAACAATTGGACAATTCTTTCGCGTAACGCCTCTTTGTCGGTTTCGGTTTCTTGTTGCACGCCTGGGAACGCCAATACTTCTAAGGCGGAAAATGGCTGCGGATTGCTCATCAAGGCTTCGATACCGGCAGTGGCCGACAACAACTTTTCGATTATTTCCCGATTGACATTGAGGCTGTTCTCGCTGGCTTGTTTTTTGTAACTCAAGGCACATTCGATTTTGCCGCGCTTCAGTTTATCGGCAATCAGGCGTCGGGCGTCGGCTTCGGCAAAACGCAGTCGCTCCGGCAACTTGACACTAACATCGCTATAACGATGGTTGACCGAACGTAATTCGCAAAGGATGGTCAGATTGTCGGCGCTTATTTCGCCGTCCGCGAAAGCGGTCATGCTTCTTATCATTTTTCACCTATAATCGTTACGCTTAACCCGCGCAGCTTGCACATGGCCGAATACTACGATCCAGAAACTTATCCCAAGGAATGGAATTACCTTCAATCGGGAACCATTATAGATCAGTACATGATCGAGCGGGAATTGGCGCACGGCGGCTTTAGCTCGGTGTATCTGGCCAGACAGCTGGCAGATCAAATTCAGGTGGCGATTAAGGAATATTTACCCCGCAAGCTGGCGCACCGCACCTGGAATAATCTGGTGGTGCCCAACAACGAAGAAGCCAAAGTGTTATTCATGCGCGGTCGGGCTTTGTTTTTTGAGGAAGCCAAAGTGTTGGCGATGCTGAAGCACCATAACATCGTCGATGTCATCAATTTCTTCCAAGCCAACGACACCGTATACATGGTGATGACTTACGACTATGGCGTCACCCTGGACAAAATTCTGCATAAGCGCAGCCTGCCGATTAACGAAGCCTTCCTGCTAACCGTATTCAAGCTGTTGTTGACCGGCGTGGAAGCGGTGCATCAAAAAGGTCTAGTGCATCTGGACATCAAGCCTGCCAATATTCTGATCCGTAGTGAGAACGACCCTTTGTTGCTGGATTTCGGTGCCATCCGCAAAATCACTCTCGACCCGCAACGCAATCGCGCCAAAGTGCTAACCAACGGTTATTCGCCAATCGAGCAATACGACAATAACGGCAATCTCGGGCCCTGGTCGGACATTTATGCGGTGGGCGCCAGTATGCGCGCCTGCCTGGATTATAAAATCCCGCAACCCTCGCCGGACCGCATCAAACAGGACGATTTGGCGCCGGCGGTGAAGGCACATAAACGGCATATTCCAGAGTATTTACTGAAAGCCATCGATTGGGCCATGGCGGTTTTTCCAGAGAATAGACCGCAAAGCGTAGCGGAGCTGCAGCAAGCCCTAAGTCCCGGCAATAGTTAAAAATCCGCCAGGTAAAGCCAGTATAATGCCGGCAATTTATATACCAGCGAGATGAATATGAGACCAAGCGGACGTAACCCCGATCAACTGCGCGAAATACGCTTCACCTGCAATTACACCAAACATGCAGAAGGTTCGGTGTTAGTCGAGTTTGGCGACACCCGGGTTTTATGCACCGCCAGCGTCGATAACAGCGTCCCACGGTTTTTAAAAGGTAAAGGCGAGGGCTGGGTCACGGCCGAATACGGCATGCTGCCGCGTTCCACTCACAGCCGGATGGACCGCGAAGCCGGTCGCGGCAAACAAGGCGGCCGCACCCTGGAAATTCAACGCTTGATCGGCCGCTCTTTGCGTGCCGCCATCGATTTGAAAGCCTTAGGTGAAAACACTATTACCATCGATTGCGACGTGATTCAGGCTGACGGCGGCACCCGCACAGCCTCGATCACCGGCGGCTTCGTAGCCCTGTCGATTGCCATGGAACACCTGTTAAAAACCCACAAAATCAAGAAAAATCCGTTGCACGGCCAGGTGGCGTCGGTATCGGTGGGCATTTACAACGGCGTGCCGGTGTTGGACTTGGACTATGCCGAAGATCACCAAGCCGAAACCGACATGAACGTGGTGATGAACGAAGCCGGCCACTTCATTGAAGTGCAAGGCACTGCCGAAGGTCACGCATTTAGAAAAGACGAATTAAACGCGATGCTGGAACTGGCCGAATTCGGCATTAATCAGCTGCTGGAAAAACAGCAGGCCGCATTGCGAGACGCCAAAAAGCCAGCCCCGCTCAGAGTGGTGCTGTAATAGGAATGAGTTCGATAGTTTTAGCCAGCGGTAATGCCGGCAAGATTCGGGAAATTCAGGCCATCCTGCAAAACGACCACATCCTGCCGCAATCGCAATTCAAGGTGGTCGAGCCGGACGAAACCGGCGCGACCTTCATCGAAAATGCCATCATCAAGGCCCGCAACGCTGCCGCACACTGCAACTTGCCGGCCATCGCCGACGATTCCGGGCTGGCGGTGGATGTCTTGGGTGGCGCGCCGGGGGTGATTTCGGCGCGTTATGCCGGCGCCGGCGCTTCGGACCAAGCGAATCTGGACAAGTTACTAGAAGAAATGCGCGACGTACCAGACACAGAACGCGGCGCGCGTTTCATCTGCGTGATGGTTTATCTGCGCCACGCGTTGGACCCGACGCCCATCATTGCTCAAGGTGTCTGGAAAGGCCGGATTCTGCGGCAAGCGGTGGGTGAAAACGGCTTTGGCTACGATCCGGTGTTCTGGGTCGAGCAATATCAATGCTCGTCGGCGCAACTGGCCCCGGAATTAAAAAACGCTCTCAGCCATCGCGGCCAAGCTTTGCGGGCTCTCAGCCAACAACTTGTCGGGCTGTGAGTCGGCTACAGCAGATAGCCGAACAATACACCGGCGTCGGCAGCAACCCGCAGATCAGCCCGATGGGTAACGGCCTGATCAACGATACTTATCTCGTCACCCCAAACAACGGCAACCGTTTTGTGCTGCAAGGCCTGAACGGTCGGGTATTTCCAGAGCCGGAACGGGTCATCGCCAATCTGCAACGGCTGAATCGGCACATCGGCTCTCAAAGTGCCGCCGATGTGCATCTGCAAATTCCGGCCATGCTGCCTACTTTGGCTGGATCAGCGAGTTATCGGGACGACAGCGGCCAAGTCTGGCGGGCGTTGCAGTTAATTGAGCCCGCCGAAAGCCGCGAGCACATCACCAATCCGGCGGAAGCCAGCCAAGTGGGTTTTGCCCTGGCACACTTCCATAAGCTATGCGCCAACCTGCCCGCCGCCGAACTGCACGACACCCTGCCGGGCTTTCATATCACGCCAAGCTACTTTGAAACTTATCGGCAACGGCTGGCGCAGCCGTTGCAAGTCACCGTCGATGCGGCATTTAACCAATGCCGGGATTTTATCGACCGGATGCAGCAACAAATCCCCGTCCTGGAACAGGCCAAACAGCGCGGCGAACTGCGCGAACGGGTGATACACGGTGACCCGAAACTGAACAATTTTCTATTCGAACCCGGCAGCGACCGCATCGTCAGCCTTATCGATCTGGACACCGTCAAACCCGGCCTAGTGCACTACGACATCGGCGACTGCCTGCGCTCCTGCTGCCACAACCCCAGCAACAACGAATTCGACCTGGCCCGTTGCCAGACCATACTGGAAAGCTACCTGCAAGAAGCCGGCGAGTTTTTCACCGCCCAGGACTACGACTATCTCTACCCGGCCATCTGGCTGATTCCGTTCGAACTGGGCCTACGCTTTTTCAGCGATTACCTGGACGGCAACCAATACTTCAAAGTCAGCACGCCCCGGCAAAACCTGGAGAGAGCGCAGGCGTTATTTGAATTGTGCAGGAGTATCGAGCGGCAAAAAGGGGATTTACAGCAATTGTTAGCCAAGCGTATAGGTTGATGGCCTAGCCGCCTTGAGTTTTTTAAAATTTCTAAGGACGCATTTCCGTCGAAGGCTTGTTGCTAAACAATCAAAGTCACCAGGCCATTTCAATTTGCAACCCGATATAACGGTGCCAGAATTGAGTAGCTGAAGTCAGCAACTTCGGATCGTCCGTCATGTGGTTGTGACTATTTTATCTCCAGTGTAAGTCATGATTTGGCCGGCGAAGAGGCCGTGTCAACATGCTGGTTTAAATTAGGAACTGCATGCTCTGGCGCTGGAAGAAGATTACCGTGAGCTATCCATTATCTGAGAACAGAGTTATAAAGTTATCTGGCGTTTGCCGCGTATCTGATTGAGTGAAAAAATCAGGCGAGAGCCTCCGCTAAGGTCGAAATTAATCGACCATGAAATCTCCGTGCAACGGAAGAAAAAAAAGGACCTTGTGACAGCAACAGCCCCCAACGAGACGTTAACCCGAACCGAGTTGATTGATTCCCAGCTCGCCCGTGCCGGTTGGTCCAAGCAGCGCAAAATGCTGCTTGAAGAAGTGTTGTTGCAAGTCGCCACGCCGGACCAACCTTACGGAAAAGACCAATTCGCCGATTACATCTTGCTCGGCTCCGACGGTAAACCGTTGGCAGTCGTTGAAGCCAAGCGCACTTCGCGTGACGAGTTGGCAGGCAAACGCCAAGCGGCCGACTATGCCGAAGCCATCAAAGCCAAGACCGGCACCGACCCGTTTGTATTTTTAACCAACGGCAAGGAAACCCAGTTTTGGGATCGAGACCGCTACCCGCCGCGTAAGATCGCCGGTTTTTACACCCGCGACGACCTGGAACGCCTAAGGCACCAAAAGCAATACGCCCTGCCGGTGAGCGAAGTCACTATCAATGCCGAGATTGCCGGCCGCGATTATCAAAACGAAGCCATTCGCCGAGTGACCGAAGGCATTGATGCCGCCAAACGCAAATTTTTGTTGGTCATGGCGACGGGGACCGGTAAAACCCGCACCACCATTGCCTTGGTCGATACTCTGCTACGGGCTAAGCGTGTGCAAAAAGTGCTGTTTCTGGCGGACCGCCGGGAATTGGTCCGCCAGGCCATGTCCGAATTCAAAACCCATCTACCCAACGAGAGTTTGAGCCGCATAGAAGGCGGTACAACCTCCGGTGCGCGCATTCAATTCGCCACCTATCCCAGCATAATGCAGGTTTATCAACGCCTATCTGTGGGATGTTACGACCTGATCGTTGCCGACGAAAGCCACGCCAACCGAAATCACAAAGTAATAGAAGCATGACTAATCCACAAAACGAAAAAGCCGACGTTTTGATCGTTACGGTTACTAAAGTCGAAAGTATGGCGGTGCTTGAGGCTTTTAAGAACGCTACGGGTAATAGTGCAACTTCAATCACCATTGATGATCGCGTTTACCGAAGTTTAGGAGAGATTAACGGGGCGCGAGTTTTCATGGCCTTGTCTGAGATGGGATCAGGAGGATTGGGGGCATCCCAGCAATCCGTTCAAAAAGGAATAAAAGCATTAACCCCCCATGCTGTCATTATGGTAGGAATTGCTTTTGGAGTTAACAAAGAAAAGCAAGCTATAGGCGAAATTTTAGTTTCCAAACAATTGATGCTTTATGAACTCCAAAAAAAGGGTAAGAGTGGAAAAATCACACCTCGTGGCGACCGACCACATGCATCTACAAGGTTGATAAATTACTTACAAAATGCTGATTTGGATTGGGATGGTTCTAAGGTTGATTTTGGTTTGATATTAACCGGTGAAAAATTGGTTGATAATCTTAACTACCGAGACTCGCTAATAAAATTAGAATCGGAGGCTATTGGCGGAGAAATGGAAGGCGCTGGACTCTATACAGCGTGTCAAGATGAGAAGGTCGATTGGATATTAGTTAAGGCTATTTGCGATTGGGCAGATGGAAATAAGCACCAAGACAAAAAAGAACGTCAGCAACAAGCTGCGCAAAATGCAGCTGCTTTTGTTCTTCATGCACTTCAACATGCCTCTTTAAAACCACTGCCAGGCTTTAAGAATGAAAGTGCGCCACTCAATAATACAGTAACTAATTACGTTGGAATTGCCACCGAATCAAAAATAATTGAATCCTCGTTTTCCTCAGAGTTAGAACAGTTGTGCACCGAACTCGGTGATGTTTATACGGAAAAGCTCGAATCAATTAGTGCAATGCGAGGAGCAGGAAACATCGAAGCTGCTTGGAATAACCTGACGGTTGAGCTAACTTCGCTAACCGGTAGTCATATTCCTCAAGATATTCAAGCGCGATATTACTACTACGCGGCTCGTTGGGCTCAAGAAGATGATAAGCCTGACGAGCAATATACCTCTTACTATAGAACAGCCTGCCGTCTTAATCCAAAAATCGATGATCGAACTTACCGAGCTTTTGAGTTTGCCAGAGAAAGGAAATTTGACGATGCCATTGCTATCCTTGCACCGCTCGATTCTGAACCCGTTGTAATTTACTCATTCAAGTATTTACTGGATTCTGGACGATTCTCGGAAATTGACGGGTTTATGAGCAAGTTGGCAACGCCGGTTACTGAGGAAATCAGGCGGTTTCAAGCGCTTTGTTTATTAGCCATGAAAAATGCAGATGGTGCCTGGCAAATTCTTGCGCCAACACTTTCTAAAAATAAGGACAATATTCTCTTTCAATTGACTGCTAGCTATATTGCGTTTTGGCAAGCGCTACCTACTGATCTTCACAGCATTGGTGTGATTCCCTCGCAGTTCTTTGTATCCAATATGTTTGCGCTAGGTGAAGATCACGAAAAGCAAATGCGAGTAGCCCTGAATTATTCAGAGCAAGCACTAAAAAATATAAACGCAGAGCCAAGAAGCGAATTAAGGGACGCGATTATCAGCGCCGATCTTGCCGTTTGTACTTGTTTGCCCGACAAACGTACCGATGCGATTGAAAAAGCAAAGTCCGTCCTGACTAAAAATCCAATCGATCCGGCACCCATTCTTTGCTTGATGCGACTTAGCGCTGATTATGACTGGAGCCATACGCTTAATGCGCTGCACGAAGCTTGTAAACAGTCACATTCTCCGATGTGGCAAATAGAAATGTACGCAGATTTACTATTGCACACGAGCCAAGATGAATCCGCTTGGCAACACCTCTTACGTTTTGAAAAACGTTTTTTTGAAAACGACGAAGACAAAATACATTGGATTGATCGAGCCGTTCATAGTCTTGACTCATTAGGGCGACTATATGAACTATCGGGACGAATAATCGAATTGGACGATGCAGACCAATATCGTCGAGTTAAGGCTGGTTATTGGCTAAGGTGTGGCAAAATTTCCGATGGGCTCGCTATTGCTAAAGAACTGGTAAAAAATCCAGGTACACGGCTCGACTACATCAATCTTGTGAATATCTATCATCATGAGCGCATGTGGCAGGAATTAGCTGAGTCCACCAAGCTATGTTTAGAACGCTTCAAAGAAGAAACTCCTGCACATATTGTCGAAAAGCTCGCCCAATCGCTATGGGCATTAAATAAACCTAAAGAAGCTTTGGTGGTTTTAGATCAATACCGGCCTGTATTTGAGCGCGAGGGGGTTATAAACAATTACTTCGCTAGCCGTATGTCCGTACAAATTGCCTTGGGTCAATATTTGCCAGCGTGGGAGGCAAGCGAACCTTTGTGGTTAGCGAAACCAAATGAGCGGCTTTTGGTGCAACGAGCAACATTGCAAGTATCGTTGGGTGACGTTCCGCGAGCTATCGAGCTACTCAAGCAAGGAGCTGAACAAGGTTTTAAAACTCCTCAAGTTTTAGTGCAAATCGCACAATACAGCCTACCAATTGACCGCGAGGAAGCATTCCGTTATGCGCAATACGCAGTCGAACTGCATCCTGACGATCCTCAATTACTGCTCTGTGCTGCAATGGTTGGCTTTGAGTCCGGTCATAGCGATTGGGCCGTCATGCAACTGGGAGCTTTACGGCACAAGTTTCCGGATAGTGGTTTGTTACAGGAAGTTAAATTGCCAACGCTTTTAGACTGGATGCATGAAGGCCAAGAACGTAGCAGAGCAAATTGGCAACAATTTCTTGATGGACAACTACCGCAGCATTTATGGTTAGATAGCAAACGAAGTGGGTTTGGCGTTGAGTTCTACTGGCGGTGGTTAAATAACCATAATAAGCCACTATGCCAGCATGTGCCGTTCCCGATGAGTTACGGGGGAGGCTCGATAGAGCCTTTGCTTAAAGATTGGCAAGGAGGTTCCGTAATCATGGATTATTCAGCATGTTTAATGGCACACCAACTCAAGCTCTTTCCAGTTCTCGATAAGGCTTTTGATGATATCTATATCGCACCTTGTTTATTTTCTATTATTGGAAATGAAATTCAACAATTGGCTCGCGCTCAGTCCGACTTGATTGAACAGGCTGAAAAATTGTTTAATCATTTGGATAGTTTGTCGTTGAAATGGCTACCAGAGCCAAAGCTAGAAGCTGGAGAATTTTCAGGCTTACAGCTCCTTGATCGCATTAATTGGCATCTTGCTGATAAACTTAATCTCTGGATTGTAGAGGATCATTTCGCAACTGAATTATTTGAAAGTGGAGAAATTCCTGAAGCTTTGAAAGCTC
This sequence comes from Methylomonas albis, assembly GCF_014850955.1. Classification (NCBI taxonomy): domain Bacteria; kingdom Pseudomonadati; phylum Pseudomonadota; class Gammaproteobacteria; order Methylococcales; family Methylococcaceae; genus Methylomonas; species Methylomonas albis. Next base: position 46,215 of record NZ_JACXSS010000001.1, on the reverse strand, counting down.
TAAGGATGACATATGTGGATGTTTTCGCGTTCATGAAGGAGCAAGGTGAGTTATTTCTTGACGAAAATCTGCTCGAAAAAATATCGACTCATAGTCCAGATCCATTAAAATTTATACAGCTTAGCAGTTGCAATAACTTGTTAGTAGATCGACCATTTTTAGAGCGATTGCTTAATTTAAATCTATTAGAATCTGCTGCTAAATTATTCAATTTTTATTGTATTGATGGTTTGCAGGATCAACTACATTCAGATATTGAAAGCAACCGATATCGGCATAAAATCAAAGCTTGGTTAGAATCCTTGCAATCTGAACTCAAACGCTTGCAAGCCAAAGACAAGCTTAAACTTCTTACATTACCGCGATTACCCGACGAGTCACCTGATGATTGGAACTTGAGTTTAGCATTGCAACAATTATTGCTAGGTGTTGAGCAGATAAACTTTCCCGTTTGGATAGATGATCGTTTGCTCGGTAGCTATACAACAGCCTCAGCAAATCAAAATGTACCTATTGTTGGTGTACATGACATATTAGCCTTACTCTATTCACGAAAGGTGATTACAGAAGGCAAATTTGTTGAATGCTTTAGAACTTTGATTCGTGCTGGTATTGGCTGCCGTTTACCACCGTTAAGTTACTTGATGAGCGAAATAGCTCTAGCCAAGATCGATGTAACATCAGGTTGTTTAATAGAAAATTCTTTTTTGGCAAAACTGCGCGAAAGCCTGTTCTTAACCCTAGCACCTACATCTATTCTCAATAAAGAACCCTTACGCCCCGACTTAATGCCAGAGGAGGCGTCGTTTCGATTTCAACTGCATCGGTTAGTAGATGCCGCAATGGTAGATATTTGGGCGTCGAAAAAATTTAATCGGGCACAACGAATAGCAGTGGCAGACTGGTTGTATTACAAATTCTTGCCTCAGAGAGGAAGGTTGGTTTCATTTGGAGAAGAATTCAGCATTGATCCAATTCAGCGCATGGCAACGGAACAAAGTTTAAGAATGTGTTTGCCATGGATGTTACTTAATCAATTCGGTTCTATTAGAGAATATTATCACTGGCTGTTTTCCTATCTGGAACCCGCATGGCGGAATCAGCCTGCTTTACGTGAAGCAACTTTATTTCGTTTTACCGAATTAATTATCGATCAATTTAAATTTTGTTTAAAAGATGAAGATAAGGCATTGGCGATCGAAGTATTCGCAATTCCTTTAAGATGTCTTCCTAATAATATTTTAGTCAAATTATTGTCCCACCCTGCATTAGAACCTTATTTAAGCTGCTATTTCCAGACAGGCGAGTACATCGAAACACTTGATTTATTAATTCCTGAACATGAATGGAAAGAGTTGACTGAATCAATTATTAATTTAGGGAGTGGAAAATCGCTTTCTAAAACCATTGATGGCCGAAAAATTACTATTGAATTTAAGCCAAAAAATGGGGTCGGCGATATGATTTGTATTTCAGGTCAGGCCGCCAATGGACATCTTAGCCAACTTCACATCCTGACTCCGTATATACGTTTAGAACATTTAATATCTGAAAAACGTATCGATTGGCTGGATGAAATAGTCAAAATAGGACTTTTATCGGAGGAGGATTTAATTAACCACCGATCTATTTTGGCTAGTGATGGTTTTAATGTAGCGGTTAATGCTTTGCAAACTTGCTGTGATCATTCAGCTGACTTTTTCTTTTCCTTTGCTCAATATGCGCTCAAAATTTCTAAACTTTCCGAACATCATTGGTTGCAAATCCTCCCTGCTTATAGCGACATACTTATATCAGCCAGCCCAGCTGAAATGTCCGCTGAGTGGCTTTTTGCTGATGCTGTCAACACTGAAAAAACGAAAAAACGTTTAGCAAGTATTGCCGCGCTACCTTTTGGAAAACCATTTGATCTTGCCACGTTTGTTGAACAAGCGCTTTCTACTGACTGGATTTCTGCAGGAAAAATGAATGAACTGCTGGATGATTTAGCGGCATCAAGTTTAAATCCAATCGTTCTTCAAAACCTGCTTGCAGCCTACCTGCACCTCCCTGATGAATCCAGCAAGCAAAAGCAGATTGAAGCACTTATTCAAACCTTGCTAAGGCTGGATCAAAGCCCGGATACCAAAGAAGCGTTTGAACACTATATCGAACTGCTACACCTAATATGGAATTATTTTCAAATCACAGCAGAATTCAAAAATAATACTTACGAGGATCGTGTTACCTGGGCATATATTTACGCCGACCGCATATTAGGCGGAATGTTACAGCAAAAGGCTTCTGATTTAGATTATTGGGTTATAGCGTCCAAAAACATTAAGGAAGCAGTTGTCACATTGCAAAAACAACAGAACCCTTTTGTCAGCGAAGTAGATAATGAAGCTGATGTCATTTTGCCTAGTGCAGCTTCTTGGTGGCGAACAATCATAGGCGGAACATTAGGTGTACTCAAACGAGATATTGATTACTTTAGCACGGCTAAGCAAGCAGTACTCGAAATGCTTCAGCCGATTTTGAATGCTTGCAGTACATTTGATCATACTAAGTTTCGGCAGTTTGAGTTTCTAGAGCCAAACGATTTTGTTAACAATCACAAAAATAGCGTTATTACCAATCAAGGATGGACATACGCCGAACAAATCCGAGCACAATTATCCGGAGGGCAATCGCCCACGCAAAATCAGTCCATGGTTTTTTGGCTAGAAGCCATTAAAAACGGGGATTGCAATCTATTGAATAGTTACTTTTCCATTCTGGCACGTTATCCAGACTCTGTGCAGCTTGAACTGGTTGAATTAATCACCAGTTTTATAGAAAGATTTCTTCAGGAAACTTCGTTAAATCAAGCTACCCAAAAATATTTTTTAGCACAAGCCGAGTTGCTTGGGCGGTTAAAAAATGATCAAGCCTTAAGTTTACGTGAGCATTTAATTGATAAAGCACTTGCCGGAGTACGTACTGAACCGGCTCTGTGGTCGGTAATTCCAGATTTACTTTTTAGAGTTAATCAAGAGATAGCCACTTTATTGCGAGTCAATAATTTTATTGTTGTTATGCATCGAATATCCATTCTGCTTCCGATCGATACAAAGGAGTTTAGTGAATTTTGCATCTTCATGCGGAGGATAGAAAGGTATATACAGGTAGAAAACTGGCCTTTACTTTGGAAAGTATTAGAACAAGATGCCGTCAGTAATTGATTTTTTGTTGCTGATATTCCGTGAGTATCAATTTCGTGATAGTAAATGTTAGTTATATCGTTGAGATTTCTGAATGACATCTGATGCCTTTTTTCTAAAATCGTCACCACCCACCGGCTACACCGATTGGCTAACCGAACTCAAAACCCGCATCCACTCCGCCCAACAACGCGCGGCCTTATCCGTCAATCGCGAATTAGTCTTGCTGTATTGGCAAATCGGCCGCGACATACTGGAGCGGCAAGCGCAACAAGGCTGGGGCGCCAAGGTGATCGAGAGGCTTGCACACGATTTGCGCACCGCGTTTCCGGATATGAAAGGCTTTTCGCGAGCCAATTTGATGTATATGCGTGCTTTCGCGGAAGCTTGGCCCGATGCCGAAATTGTCCAACAGCTTGTTGGACGATTGCCCTGGGGCCATAACTTGGTGTTACTCAGCAAACTAAAAGACGCCGAAAACCGTAAGCGTTACGCCGAGCGGGCTATTGAATACGCTTGGTCGCGCAATGTGTTGAACATCCACATCGAAACCCGTTTATTGGAACGGGAAGGTAATGCGGTCACCAATTTCGAAGCCAATTTGCCAAAGCCCCATTCGGATTTGGCCCGCGAGTCCTTGAAAGATCCCTATTTATTCGATTTCCTCGGTATCGGTCAGGAAGCCGACGAGCGGGAAATTGAAAACGCGCTGATTCAGCACATCACCCGTTTTCTGATCGAACTCGGCGCTGGCTTTGCTTTCGTCGGCCGGCAGTATCATCTGGAAGTGGGCGGCGACGATTTCTTCATCGACTTGTTGTTTTACCACCTGAAGCTGCGCTGCTACGTGGTGGTGGAGCTCAAAACCGGTGCTTTCAAGCCTGAACACACGGGGCAATTGAGCTTTTACCTGACGGCGGTAGATGTGCAACTGAAATCCGAGCACGACCAGCCAACCATTGGTCTATTGCTGTGCAAGACACAAAACCGGGTTGTGGCCGAATATGCTTTGCGGGATACCAACAAGCCGATCGGCGTGGCCGAGTATCAGCTTGTTGAATCTCTGCCAGTTGAGCTAACCAAAAATTTGCCGAGCATTGAACAGATTGAGCAGGAGTTGGGTGATTTGCCGTGACGACGTTCAATGTCCAGGAAGCAACAACTCCGACGCATTTTTATAGATTTTTGAGAAAGCCGTTCATCACCGCTTGAGCATCAGAGAACACCAGTGACAGGGGCAGCCAGGTTAATAGTGTAAGTATGAGGGACAGAGCGCCCACATTGGCTCTATAACCGTGGCACAAACCGCAACACATCCCCAGCCGCCTCCGGCCGCATCGGTAAAGCCACCCCATCCCGCCAAAAATCCTGCTGGTCGCGGTAGTGTGCCGATAACGGGTGGCCGGACTGGCCGCCCGGCATGTGGAACAAGGCGTTTTCCGGGTGAGAGGGCGACAAGACCAGCCGTTCGCTGGCGCCATGGGCGTTATCCATGACCTTGACGCAAACGCTGGCGCAGCCGTCGCTGTCGAAGGCCGGCATGTCCAGCACGCCGCTCAAAGCAGACGCTACTTTGCTGAACGGGTGGCGTAAATTAACCGGGTGGGTCATGCCCCAGGTCAGTTGATCGGGCTCGACATTGGGATATTTCTCGCGCAATGCTTGTACGGTTTCCCGCAAGGTTGCCACGATCATGGCCTGCCAATCGTCTTGATAACGCGGGTTCAGCACGCCTTTGGGCCGTTGCGTCAACAATTGCCGCAGCGGCGTTTCCATTTCCCGCCAGGCGTAACGAAATTGCGGGTCCAGCGTTTGGCCTGCCGCGACCACTTTCTCAAACACTGCGCCGGCCAGGCGGGTGCGGAATTCGTTCAAGATTGGCGCGCCTATGCTGCTGGTTTGCATGTAGCCGTCCCAGGCGGCGATGGCGTTGTGGGCTTTTTGCACGCTGTCGTCCGTGTCGCTCAGACGGTCCAAAGCGTCGAGCGCCAGTTGCTGGTAAAACGCCAGAATTTCACTGCGAGTATCCAATTGAATTGCCAGCAAATCCGGCTCGGTCAGGCCGCTACGACTTTTCAGCAATTCCTCAATGCGGTACGCCCGATAGCTCAAGGACCAGTTATGGCCGATCACATAGGGGTAATCCCGGCCTAAGGTGCGATTGTTGGCGGTGACGATAAAACCGTCCGCCGGGTCGCACAGGCGCGGCAATTCATCGGGAGGGATAGCGCCAGCCCAATCAAGGTTGCCGTCGGCCCACGACTGGCTGATCAGACCGTCGAATCCACGGCGTTTGGGGAAACGGCCCATGTAAGTCCAGGCGATATGGCCGTCACGACCAGCGATCACCACATTCTGCGGCGGCCCGCCGAAGCGATTCATCACCGCCGCGGCTTGTTGGGTATTGCGGGCTTGGTCCATATCCATCAGGCCCAGGTCCACGAAGTGCGGCTCAAGCGCAGTCCATTTGATGGCCACTGGCTGATCCAATAAATCTTGATCGGATACCGGCCCCCACTCGCTGTCGCGTAGGGTCAGCGTCACATCGGGCTCGCCTTTAACCCGAATGGTTTCCTGGTGTTCGGTAAACGCTTGCCAACCCTGCGGCGTGAGATATTGGCCGGGATGGGCCGAATCAGTCTCCAGGCGAATCAAATCCAGAAAGTCGCCGGTGACATTAGTAAAACCCCATGCGACATCATCGTTGCCGCCCACGATCACGGCGGGCACGCCGGGCAAAGTCACGCCGTAGATATGGCGATTGCCGTAGCTCAGATCGGCGCGGTACCAGATGTTGGGCACATTCAGCGCCAAGTGCATGTCGTTGGCGATCATCGCCCGGCCATCGCTAGTTTTGCTGCCGGCGACCACCCAGTTGTTGGACCCGGACACCACGTTTTCGGCATCCACTGCTTGGTTAAGCGTCAGCGTTGAATCGGTGCCGGGCAGGCTGGCCAGCGCCTCAAGCGGAATTGACGCATTAAAGCGGCGCGGTAGGCTGCCCCCGATTAATGCCTTGGCGTAGGGATCGGTATCCGGCGTCAAGAAGGTCACAAGCTCCTGAGGCAGCGCGCGATCCATCACGCTGACCATGCGCTCGTCCTGTTCCTGGCCGTTCAGGGTTTGAAACATCGCCAACTCGACCAGGATGCTATCTTCAGGACGCCAAGGCTCGGGGCGGTGGCGCAGCGCCAGAAATTCCGGCGGCAGAACACGGGCATGGTCGATGAATTGATTCACGCCATCGACATAAGCCTGCAATGCCAGACGTTGGGTCGGCGGCAAATCGGCAACGATCCGTTGCGCGGCGCGGTCCATTTGATAGACGCGTTGTTTGCGGTCCGCGTCCAGCGCTTTGGCACCAAACAGTTCGGCCAAGCGCCCGGCACTTTTGCGACGCATCAATTCCATCTGAAACAAACGGTCGCGGGCATGCAAGTAGCCCAACACGCGATAGGCGTCTTCTCGCTGCGACGCTTCGATTTCCGGCACGCCGAAGGCATCGCTTTTGACGCTGGCTTGACTGGAAAGGCCGGGCAAAACTACTTCGCCATTTTCGGTGGGTAGAGACGCCAGCAACAGCCCTATTACCAAAGCAATTCCGCCGGAAACGACACCGGCAATCGACAAGGAGGCAACGCGCATTTTGGACATGGTTGATACAGCCTCTGGCAGATTGGAAAAAATTGGCACGGCGAAAGTCGCCAACCGCCCCGGCTATTATAGGGCTAAGAATTTAAAAGGTGACTGATGGGATTTTTAGAAAAGCGGAGTTTAGCAATTAGACTCCGCTACCAAAAACATTCGAAATTCATGCGTCAAAAATCGGTTTCGGCGCGGCTTTTTCCGAAACCGATGAGCAACTATCTATTTGTAGCGGCTTAAAGTGGCCGGTTTGCTTTAGTGAGGGGACGAAGACATGTCAGAAGAGACGCTAAAACCCTGGATTTCCACATTAATACCGCGACCCGGCGCGGCTAGTAGAAAATCCGCGATGGTTTCAATGATGTCCTGGTCGATGAACAGGGCTTTGGTACCGTCGATCAACAATTCACAGTTATCGGGTATCGCTGACAGATGCTTGCGCAGCAAAGCCTTATTCAAGAAGGAGACATCCTTGTGCAGGCGCAATAAATAGTGGTCGCCATGCTGGGTCAAGGTAATCGCCGCATGGAAGTTGGCTTTCAATACAAAGAAGAAGCCGCAGGCCATACCAATGGCAATACCCAGCAATAGGTCAGTGAATAAAATCGCCACAACGGTAATCGCAAACGGCGCGAACTGATTCCAGCCCTTGCGATAAAACTCCACGAACAATGCAGGCTTGGCCAGTTTGTAGCCGGTTTGCAGCAAAATCGCCGCCAAACAAGCCAACGGAATCATGTTCAAATATTTCGCAAAAAACAGTACGCTGACTAGCAGCAAAACACCGTGGAAAAAACAGGCTATTCTGGTCTGACCACCGGCATTGATATTGGCCGAGCTACGTACGATCACCGCAGTAACCGGCAGGCCGCCCATCAAGCCGCTGATCATATTGCCCAGACCTTGCGCTTTAAGCTCGCGATTGGTTGGCGCCACCCGTTTATGCGGATCTAGTTTATCGACCGCTTCCAGACTGAGCAGCGTTTCCAGGCTGGCGATAATCGCGATAGTGCCGGCGATGCTGTAGACCTTGGGATTGGTGAAGTAGCTAAAATCCGGCAAACGCAACTGGTTCATAAAATTAGCGGCGCTGCCCAATTCCGGCAGCGAGACCAGATGTTTCTCACCGATCACCAGTTCCGGGGCAATATGCATCGCCAATGTATTAAAACTGATACCCCAAATTACCGCCAATAAGGGTCCGGGAATCAGCTTTAAGGGTTTGAATTGTTTGATGAAGCCGCTATCCCAAACAATCAGAATCAATAAGGCCACGATGCTGACCAAGGTAACGCCAGGGGTAATCGCTTCCAGCGCCTGCGACAATTCGAAGAAGCTGGATTCCGCGCTCTCCTGCATATAGCTTTCGTCACCTTCAAAGCTGGTGTCGTAACCGGTGGCATGCGGGGTTTGTTTGATGATCAAAATCACGCCGATTGCCGCCAGCATACCTTTAATCACCGATGCCGGAAAAAATGCGCCTATCACTCCGGCTTTTAAGAAGCCCAGGATGATTTGCAAGCCCCCGGCCATCACCACGCTGAGCAAAAAACCACCAAAGCCGCCCAGGGTTTCGATAGCATCGAAGACGATGACAGTCAGGCCGGCAGCCGGTCCGGAAACACTGAGCTGGGAGCCGCTGGCCCAGGAAACCAAAATACCGCCTACCAAGCCGGCAATAATGCCTGAAAACAATGGAGCACCTGACGCTAGCGCCACCCCCAGACACAACGGTAAAGCCACCAAAAACACCACGATGCCGGCCGGTATATCCTGGTGCAGATGTTTCAAATAATAATTCAGTTGAGATGTCATTGGTCTACTCAGTAAGTACGGAAACCCGAAGACTAATCGGCGTATCGGTAAATCGGATTAATTTGGGTGTTGTGGTCGAGTTTGATCAATTCGCTAATCAAGCCGTCGTTCAAACCGTATACCCAGCCGTGCAGGGTAGGTTTGTGCCCATGCTTCCAGGCCGACTGAATAATCGAGGTATGCGCCAGGCGATAAACTTGTTCGATGATATTCAGTTCTATCAGCCTATCAGTCTTTTTCGCGGGATCTATGGACTCCAGTTCTTCCTGGTGCAAACGGTATATGTCTTTGATATGGAGTAACCACTTGTTGGCGATCACCAAATCAGCTTTTTGCGGCTGTAGGGCCGCTTTCACGCCGCCGCAGCCATAATGACCGCAGACGATGACGTGCTTAACTTTTAAGACCGAAATGGCATATTGCAACACGCTCAGACAATTAAAGTCGGTGACGATGACCTGATTGGCGATATTGCGATGTACAAAAATTTCGCCGGGCTTGGCGTTGACGACAGTCTCCGCCGGTACTCTACTGTCCGAGCAGCCTATCCACAAAAAATCCGGTTTTTGTTCTTTGGCCAGCTGTATAAAAAACTCCGGGTCTTTTCTACTGACCTCTTCCGACCAGGCTTTGTTTTCGAGCAGTAATTTCGTAGGTGTAAGCATAATTGGCGTCCTTATTTTTGTAACTAAGTGTTCCAGAGCGTATCCGGAGCTGATTGTTCAAAAGAGAATATCTTTATCGGCCATACTATATCGAATCGAAACCACATGGCAATCGCTTTGCGAACTAAACCCGAACTAAAATCAAAGTTATATCGAACCATCTGCCGGCACGCTCAAAATCGCGGCGCGATGCGTCTGTTGTGATTCGCTTATCAACTGCGTGACAGTATTTAAGCGCTGACACCACGACTGCAAACTGGTTTCTTGCCAACACAACAGCCATTGCGGATACAAGCCTATCATCAACACCAGCAACACCGGCACGGCAAGTAGTGCCAATTCGCGAGGACGCAGATCCTGGGTTCCGGCTACGCTGTCGTGAATAACCGGTCCAAAGAAAGCCCGTCTGACAAAACCCAGAACGTACGCCGCACCCAATACCGCGCCGAACAAAGCCACCACCGCCAGCGCCGGATAGGCTTGCAAGACGCCGAGAATCATCAACAATTCGGCTGGGAAACCGTTAGTGCCAGGCACGCCTATGCTGGACAGCGCAAACACAAAAAACAACACGGTCAAGCGCGGCATGGGTTTGGCCAAGCCACCGAGATGAACCAGATCGGTACTACCCAAGCGCTGTTGGATCATGCCGGCGACTAGCATCAAACTGCCGGCGACGATGCCGAAATTCAGCAACTGCATTACCGCGCCCTGTAAACCTTGCAGAGTAAAAGAAGCGATGCCGACAATCACCAAACCTACATGGCTAATGCTGGAATAAGCCAGTAAGCGGCGCAGATTGGTTTGTTGCAACGCGATCAAGGCGCCGTAAACCAGTGTCACCGCACCGAGGATTGCCAACAGCCAGCGATGTTCCAGCGCCGCTTGCGGAGCCAGCGGTATCGCAAAGCGGATAATGCCGTAAACACCCAGTTTCAAACCGACCAGCAAGGCACTCAGAAACGTCGGCGCCTCCATCGCCGCGGTCGGTAACCAGGTGTGAAACGGCAGCAACGGCGCTTTTACCACAAAACCCAACACCAGCAATAGCAAGATCAAGCCCTGCGCCGGCTCGGCTATCGGCGTATTCAACAACACCGGCAAACTGAAAGCTAAATCCTGCGGGATGGCTCCACCGGTATATCGCGCGTGATTAAGCGCCAGCAAAATGATGCCGAACAACAAGGGCACACCGCCGAATAACATATACAAGGTATATTTCATCGCCGCATGGCGGCGCTCGGCGCCGATTCCCCATAAACCGATCAAAAAGAAAATCGGCGGCAAGGTCAACTCCCAAAACAGGAAGAACAACACTAAATCCAAGGCCGTAAACACGCCGATAGTCACGCTTTCCAGCGCCAGCATCAGCGCCAGTTGAAAGCGGTTTAAATACTGCACGCTGTTCCAACTGGCCAGTAAGGCCATCAGAGTCAGCAAAGCGGTCATCGGTAAAAACAGTATCGAAATGCCGTCCACGCCAAGTTGATAATGAATGTTCAGGCCGGGGATCCAGGGATGATCTTCCAGCAACTGAAATCCGCCACGTTCGGCATCGAATACCCAAGCTGCTGCAACGGTAAACAGCAATTCCACCAGCGCCACCAGCAATGCGCCGCGTTTGGCCAAGCGGCTGTCTTTGGCAAACGCCAGCAACAACGCACCCAATAGCGGCCAGATCAGGCACAAGGACAGCCAAGGAAAACTATCAATCATGGTGCGGGCCGTTCATGTGATGGCTGTGATGTTCGGGATAGTGTTCGCCAATCTCCTTGGCTTCCTGATCGATATATTTCAGCCAGGGCGTGGTGTAAAAACCGGTGCCTATCAGCAAACCGCAAATGGTCACCGCGATAATCCGTTCCTTTAATACCGGGTGATGAATGCTGCCGTAAGGCTGTACAAAGCGTTTGGGGTGAGCGATAAACAGCCGTTGAAACGCCCAAAGCAGAAAAGCCGCGCCCAGCACGTTGCCCAGCAAAATCGCAATCGCAATATACCAACCGTGTTCCTCGATGGTACCTTCGATCAGCAAATGCGCCGCATCGAAACCCGGCGTACCGGGCATGACCATGGTGCTGAGCGCGGAAATCAAAAACAGCAAGGCGATAGTCGAATTGGTCTCAAACAAACCACCCAATCGCGGCAGGAAGGAGGTGCGGGTGCGTTCGTAAATCAAACCGATGCTGAACAACATGCCGGCCGTCGCCAGACCATAAGCTATGGATAGCAAAATACTGCCTTCCAGCGCAAAATCGTTGAAAGAAAACACGCCTATCGCCAACATGCCGGTATGGCTAATTACCGCAAACGCCAGCAGCCGGCGCATATTGATCTGCATCAGCGCCAACAAGGCCCCGTAAAAAATCCCGATCAAGCCCAGATCAACCACAAAATGCACCCATTGCTCGGCCGCGCCCGGCACCAGCGGCAGGATGAAGCGGATCAAGGCGTAAATACCCAGCTTCAAGCCGGTCAGAAAAATCGCCGCGCTGGCGGCGGTGCCGTGTTCGGCCAACACCGGCAGCCAAGCATGAAACGGAAACAGCGGCATACGCACGGCAAAGCCGAAAAATAGCAAAATGAAGATCAGGGTTTCATTGGGAATCGCCAGATCGTGATGCTTCAAGGTCAGCCAATCAAAGCTCAAGTCCATACCGTTCTCCGCCAAGCCAAAGCTCAACAGCATAAAGCCGGTCAAACTCATCGCCAAACCGGACAGCCAATATTGCAACACCGACTTAATCACCTGATTGCGTTGTGTTCCCGTGCCGGCAAATACGGTCAGCAATACTACCGGCACCAGTTCCAGTAGACTCCAGCACCAAAACTGGAGGGTGTTTAGCGCCGCAAACGCTCCGATTAAAATGCCTTGATAAGCCAACAGGCAGGCGATGAACAGGCGGTCATGACGATGGCGGGTGATCAAGGTATACACCAGTGCCAGCAAGCCCAAAATCGCCGTCAGCGGAATAAACAGAATATTGGTGCCGTCCACACCGACTCGGTAGCTCAACCCCAGCAATTGAAAATGTTCGGCCAGATGAATGCCGGGCATTTCCGAATCGAAGATCAACAGTAGATAAATGCTGAGCAACACGTTCAGCAGCGCGCCACCAAAGGCCAGCCGCACGCTGTAAACAGGCTTGGCGCACACCACCGCCAGCATGGTCAGTAAAGGCACTAAGGTCAACACCGTCAAAAGCGGCACCGCCGCCACTGCATGCCAAAAAACAATAGGGGTATTCATCGGTATCCCAACGCCACCATCAAGGTTATCAACACAAACAAAGCCAGATAGCGCGGCTGTAACAATAATTGCTCGAAACGGTTGGCAGCCTGGCCCAGACGCCGGCCGAGCCGAATTGAATCGCGGCCGATACCGCGCAGAATAAAGTGATATTCAAACCAGTTCAGCAAGGCTGCGGTCCATTGCGCCAGTTTGCCGGCCAGACCGCTGCCTTGTGCGAAACTATCTTCCAGGCTATCGAGGTTGGCACCCATTTTTTGTTCTTCCCACTGCGCCAAGGACGACACGGCTTTGATCGCCGGGGCCGGCGCACCCAGGGCAGGATCGACGATGTGCTCATCGATGTAACGCACATCCTTGGCCAGCCGCAAAACCGGCTTGACCAGCAACCAATCCATAGCCGGCTCCAACCAGCCGCGTTGCAAGGAAGCAATAAACGCCCAGCGACAATGCGCCAGCGCCGGGGCAACCGCTTGGATCGGTTGCCCGTGGGTGTTGTGCAGGATAGACGGCGCGGTCAGCAGCAAATAGCAACGCACTACGGCATGGGCGCAAAGATGCCAGGCCGCCAAATTCCAAAATCCCAAACCGCATTCCACGAACATCAAACCCAGTTGCGCCGAGGCTGCAAAGATTTGCGAGCTTTTAATATCGGTCTGACTCAAGCCTACCCCATAACCATAAATCGCCGTCAACGCGCCGGTCACAGTCAATACCAACATCGCCAGCGGCGCCTGCATAAACAGCGGCTGCAATTGGATAATCAAAAATACCCCGGCATGAATCATCGCCCCGCCGTAGAAAATGGCGCTGGACGGCGTCGGTCCTTCCATCGCTCGCGCCAGCCAGGGCGTGAACGGAATCTGCGCGGATTTGGCAAACGCCGCCAAGGCAAAACTCAGCGCCAGCAAGCTGGCATCGCCCGGTTCCAGATCAGCCGCACTGCTGTTGATCGTCTGCCAGTCGGCATTTTCCAGCCAGGCTAAAGCCAGGCCAATGGCCAGAATAAAGCCGCCGTCGCCGATGCGATTGGTGACAAACACCCGCGTGGCGTTATACGCGGCGATGGGCCGGTCGTAGGCGTAAGCAATCAAGCAGTAGGAACACACCCCGGCGATCTCCCAGGCGATAAAGGTAAACACCGCGCTGCCTGACAACACCAAGAGCAGCATCGCCGCCGCGAACAGATTCAGGATGAAAAAGAAGCGATGGAAGCCGGCCTCGCGATGCATGTAATTCACCGAAAAACGCATTACGATCAGCAGCAACAAAGAAAACAAACTGGCCAACAGCAGATTGAAGCCACCCGTGCTTAGCTTGTAGTCTACGGTCAGCGTGCCGCTGCGCAGCCAGGTGCCGTAAGTTACCGACTCGGCCAGCTGGCCGGATAAATCGGCCACTAATAAAGCCAAGGCCGTCAGCACCGCTAGGCCGGCAGCAGTCACGGCCAGCCGGGCCGTGGTTTTCTCGCCGGCCTCGCCATCAACCACGCGGAAAAAATGCAGGCCACCGATCAACAGCGCGGCCAGCAACGGCAATAAGGGAATCAGAGTTGCCCAGACCGCCATGATCAAATCACTCCCGTTAAATCGGCTTGTTTAATCAACATTGGCGCCACCGGCTGAGTTTCATCGCGATAACAATCCGGCGAGTTGTCCCGCAGCGGTAAAGCGATGTCGGCGGGCTGCCAACGCACAAATCCGACCCCACGTTGAAACACGCTTATCTCACCGCTATGCGGATCTTTAGCGCTGAGATGCACCCAACCGCCGCCGATCAATTCGCGTAAGCTCTCTTGTCGGCCGTAAATTTGCTCCAGCACCGTAGTGCTGGCTTCAACGATGATTTGCAAGCGCATGGCCTCGTGAATCTCGATCATCTGCCTGGGCAGACCGGTGCGCAAGTCACTGCCGGCACCTTCCATCACCGCGCAAAAACCGGTCAGATTGTGCGGCACTTTGGAGCCGCAGCCCAGCCGCTCGTTATTCACGGTGGAAAAATAATATTCCAGATTGATACCGGCACCGACCGGACCGACCGCTAACAGGATACCTTCCAGCACCGTGCCCTCCGGGTCCTGGCTGGGGTCGTAGGAAATCAAAAACAAACGGCGGTCGAAAAAAGCGCCTTGCGTCAACGAGCGCCTGCCGACCAACGCGGCCGCATTGGTGGCATGGCCTAACTCCGGCCGAACCTGGGAAAAATCGGCGGAGCGGTTTAGAAAGTGCCGTAACGCCTGTGTGGGCTGCGGCCGGCGCGGCGCGGATGCCAGACGCCGGCAACGTTCGTGTGCCGACATGCGCTGCGCGTGTTGCATCTCTCGCATAAATTGGTTGAAAGCCGGTTGACGCTCAGTCGGCACCACCGCACTGTCGTACCACGTGATGTCTTCGTCGCAGGTATTGTGTTCGGCGCCGATGAACCAGGTGTCGGCAGGGACAATGATGCCGCGCTCAACCAGCAATTGCCGCACTTCAGGCCGGTTCGCCATCGCCGCGAACAGCCGGGCGTTCGGCCCACCGTGCCGACCGCTACAGGCACCGCAATCGTAAGCGGATAAATGCGGATTGTTTTGGCTCATCGAGCCGTGGCCCATCAGCACCACCAATTCGGCGAAACCGTAAGTCAGACCGGTATTGCGCAAAAATCCGGCAATTCGTTCGGCTTGTTCCTGGTCAGTAAAGCCTAATCTGGGCTGTTGGGGGGTGGCCGGCGTCTCGGGGTTGCCAGCGGTAAAGTGCAATTGCGATGGGACATCGGGCGCCATCCCTTGCGCCGCCGCAACCAGTAATTGATGTTGGATTTTTGGAATGAAACTTTTCGCCAGCAAACCCAACAAGGTAAAAGGTGCCATAGCATTGATCACCGGATAAGCCAGCAGCACATCGCGGCGCAAACCGTGATGCAGCAGATGGGCAATTCTTTGTTTCAGATTGTGGCCTTGCCGGTGGCGCGCCAAGACTTTGTCCTGACCGGGCTGGCTGCATTCTTGAACATTATGCGCAGGCACCACGACGACCGGACACAAGGCCGTCAGCTTGGTATCGTCCAGGCCTTGATAATTCATGGGCACACCGAAAAATCCGGCCGCTCCCAGAGTTTCGATGGCCGGATTCAGCTCTTCCAAGTGGCGACGTATGCCTTCTTCGCGGTCGTCCATGCAAAACACGATTTGTGCTTCGGGCCGGCTGTCGCGTTGCGCCCAGCGCCCTCTATTATGATTGGCGTGCAGGGCTTGTAGCAGGGCTTGCCGATAATGGCGTTCGTAGGCATTCAGACAGATCACGCTGCGGTCGGCTTCGCTGAAAGCGTCGATGCAGGCCAAGCAATCCAACAACTGCGCAGATTCGAAATGCAGCACATCACGGGCAGTCAAGCCCAGCAATTGACAGAGGCGAAACAGACGCCAACCCTGGTTATAAATGCTGAGGACCGAGGGCGCCAATGGGCTGAGTTGCCACGTCCAGATTCGTTCGGCCAAGGTTTGCCAAGCCTGCTTGTCCCGCGCAGCGTCGTTCATTAAAGACTGGGCGGCCAGCGCCAGATACTCGGGCAATTGGCCGTGAAATAAGGCCTGCCTGACGGCAAATTCGGCTAGGTTTTTGGCAAAATAGCCGCGCAGCTTGTCCAGATGCGCCTCGCAATGCCATTGTTGCCGGCATAGCTGTTCGGCGTAAAGCCGATCCAAGGTCAAGCGTATCGCCAAATAATCCGCCAACAAGGGTTGGGTTCGGTCGTCTGCTTGATAATCCGGATGGGTTTGCCGCCAGTTGATCAAGCCCGACCAACCCGGCAGTTCCAGAGCCAGTCTTTGCAGATAGCCAGCCCAGCGTGATTCCGGGACTGCCAGTGCCGCCAGCTGTTGCTCAATCGCGTCGACGGCATCGGCGGGTAGCACCGCCGTAACGGCTTGCCAATCGTTTAACTCCTGAAAAACCGGCTGGGCATCGTAGATCAAGCTCTCGCGCCAAGCCTGATACAAACCCAGTTCTTGCCGCTTGGGCAAACGCCAGGCCGCCAAACCTTCATCCAGCAAAGATGCACACAAGCGAATCAATAGCGGACGTACCGTGTCGAGAATATCCTTGCCGGTCAAAGCCAGCAGCAAACCGCGCACGGTCAAATTGTCACCGACCTGCGAGAACAGCTTCGCCAGACTTTCCGTGTGGGCTTGGTGCATCTGCTGCTCTGCCCCAGCAAGCTGCGGCAACCATTGCTGGATTTGCTCTCCGGACAGATCAAACAGATCTTCCGGATGCAAATCCAGCGCCTGTAACTCAAGTTTGGCGAGCAGGGCCTCCCACAACCCGCGCGGAGTGTCGCCGTTTGAGCTCGGTTCAACCAACACGCCGAGTTCGTGCACCTGCCAATCGAATTGTGCGGGTGTCAGTGTCCGCAAATCGTGCAGCAAGGCCAGTCGGTAAAGCATGTCTCGCGTGATGATTTTGCCATTGATCGTGCAAATCCCGGTGTCCAGCGCATCCCCAAATTGTTGCGCCAACGCGGCATCGATGTCGTCATCGGCTATCCGGCCTTGCGCATAAAACGTGCGGAACTGCTCATCGGATTGATAGCAACTGATACCGGTTAACTGGGTGAATTCCGCCAACGCTTGTTCGAACGGCAAATGCTGAAAGCCATGCAAGGTATTGTGATGCACGAAATCGTGAATCGGGGCTTGTCCCGGTAATACGTGATCCAGATGATGGATCGCGTCAAGGATAATTTGTCGGGGCGACAAGGTGCTTGCAGACGATGCCATCATTGGCTTAACACCCTGATCTTCAAAAACGGTGTCGCTAGCGCGACGGATATTTTAACGTCGGTTCTCGGACCGACAGCCGAGATACTTTCTTTTGCATCGCCAAAAGAAAGTATCCAAAGAAAAAGCGACCCGAATGCCGCTTTGATCCTGCGCGCCGAAGCTTTTGCCGAGGGTTTTCGGAAGGGGCTTCCCAGCCCCTCCGAAAACGAGCGGCATCCCTGCCGCTCCCCTAGCGGGCTGATCTCGCCAAAAGCTTCGGTGCTCGGCGCGGCATACGGGAGCAGGGCCCTTCCATCGATATGCGCTGTATTCAAGGCAATCTCTCCCCCATTACTGCCAACATCTTCCCCACCGTTGCCGTAGACAGATTAATCAACGGCGCCGGAAGCAAACCAAATAAAACAATACCGCCGACCAGCACGCCAGAAGCCATCAGTTCCAAAGATCTCACGTCGGCAATGTCCCGCATCTGTGGTTTCACCGGTCCGGTAAACAGCAAGCCGATAGTGCGCATGGCATAGGCGGCGCTGATCAAGATGCTCAAGCTAAAAAACACCATCAAGCCGCCCCATTCCTGGAAGCCACCGATCAGCGTATGCAATTCCGCGATAAACCCTACGGATCCGGGCAAACCCATGGCCGCCAACAGGGTCAACGTGGTTAAAGTAGCGAAGCGCGGCATGACCTGCACTAGCGAACTGTAATCTTGAATGTTGCGGGTATGCGTGCGCTCGTAAAGCAGGCCTACCAATAAAAACAAGGCACCGGCAATCAGGCCGTGGGCTGTCATTTGCAAGATCGCGCCGGTGAAGCCAGTTTGATTTAGCGCGGCGATGCCCAGCAATACCACGCCCATATGACTCAAAGAAGAGTAAGCCACCATGGCTTTCAGATCACGCTGTCGCCAGGCCAATAGCCCACCGTAAAGCATGCCGAATAAGGCTAGAAATACCAGCAACGGTTGGATGAGTTTGGCCGCAACCGGCAACATCACCACGCAGCGCAGCAAGCCATAAGCACCCATTTTCAGCAAGATACCGGATAACAGGATGCTGATTGGGCTGGGCGCTTCGACGTGCGCCAATGGCAGCCAGCCATGCAAGGGAAAGATCGGCATTTTCACACCAAAGCCGATCAGGAAGCCCAACAGAACCAATACCTGTTCGATCTCCGGCATGTTTTGCGCGGCTTGGCCCATCGAGGCCATCAATGAGCCCTGGTTTTCCAGGTCGTATTGACTGATAGCCAGCAAACTCAGCAACATGAATACCGAGCCGCCCATCGTGTACAACACGAAATTCAAACTGGCGGCATGCCGGCGCTTACCGCCCCAGCGGTCGATCAGGAAAAACAGCGGGATCAAGGTGACTTCCCAGAAGATGTAAAACAGCGCCCAGTCTTGTGCCATAAACACGCCGAGCATGCCGAATTCCAATAATAGAATGGAAATGTGATAGCCCTTGATGCTATCGGACAAAGAAAAGGAGGCCAGTAGGGAAATGGCAGTCAGCAGCGTGGCCAGGACCAGCATCGGCATGGACAGACCGTCTACGCCCAAGGCATAAGCGCTGCCGAGCTTAGGATTAAGCGGGTAGAACTCGCTGAATTGCAGCGCGGTATCGGCGGGGTCGAACGCGGCCAATAGCAAACAAGCCAGCAGCAAAGCCGCCAAACTGAATACATTCGCTACAATTCTGATCAATCGGCTGTTCCGGCCGGAGACCAGTACCAGCAATATCGCCCCCAGCGCCGGGGTCCATAACAGCGCGCTTAGCATCACCATTGTTATCGTCACAGTCCAATACAGCAAACATTCTAACGACATTTGGTTGAAAAAAGCCAATTTGGTGAAAAATTGGTTTAAATAAACCGAATTGTGCTCTAGAGTTGCTGGCTCTGGACTGTGGAGTCCGATTTCGCAAAACTGAGTGCTTCGTGTACCCTACGCGCATCAAAAAGTAACGGGATTTGGTGGGACTTAACATGTGTAACATAGTCATGCTATTGAATAGCCAAAACAGTTCGGAACACACCTTAAAAGCTAAGCGGATGAATTCCACCCGAGTTCTTCATCGAGGTTTACCGCTGGTATATAGTCTGTAAGTACTATGCAAATACACATGATAGCCGTCGGCAACAAAATGCCGGACTGGGTGCAGCAAGGTTATAATGAATACGCCAAACGACTGCCACGCGAATGCGAGTTGCTACTAAAGGAAATCGCCCCGGACAAGCGCCGGAGCGGCGACATTGCCCGGATAACCAAGGACGAAGGAGAACGCATGATAGCGGCATTGCCAAGCCGGGCGCACGTGGTGTCGCTGGACATTCCCGGCAAGCCCTGGACCACGCCGAATCTGGCGCAAGCGCTGCAACGCTGGCTGGGTAACGGCCAGCCGGTCGCGTTGATGATAGGCGGGCCGGAAGGATTGTCCCAGCAAGTGCGCGACCTGGCGCAGGAATCCTGGAGCTTGTCGCCGCTGACCTTCCCGCATCCTTTGGTTCGAGTGATTGTCGCTGAACAAATCTATCGGGCCTGGAGTCTACTGAATAATCACCCTTACCATCGTTAAGCGCATGCACCCACAACTGATCCTGGCGTCCGCCTCGCCGCGCCGCAGCGAATTGCTCAAGCAAATCGGCATCCGTCACAGTATCATGGCGGTTGACATCGACGAAACGCCCTGGCCGGGCGAAGCGCCAGCCGCTTACGTCGAGAGGGTGGCCGCGGAAAAATCCGCGCTTTGCCTGGCGACGGTCGATACTGAGTTACCGGTACTGGCTGCGGATACCAGCGTTATTTGCGACGGCCGCATACTGGGCAAGCCCGACGATTTGCAACATGCCATCGAGATGCTGACTCACTTATCGGGGCGCAACCATCAGGTGTATAGCGCGGTATCCTTACGCGGAGAGCAGCACTGGCAGGCGCTCAGCGTGAGCGAGGTGCGTTTTAGGCCCTTAAGCCATAAGGAAATCGTCGCCTATTGGCAAACCGGGGAACCGTACGACAAGGCTGGAGCCTATGCCATTCAAGGTCTCGCCAGCGTGTTTATCGAATCGATCACCGGCAGTTTTTCCGGCGTGATGGGCTTACCGCTATTCGAAACCGCGAAATTATTAAGCCTAGCAGGCATAGACATCATCCCATGAGCGAAGAAATATTAATCAACGTTACGCCGCCGGAAACCCGGGTGGCGGTGATCGAAAACGGCGTGCTGCAAGAGCTGATTATCGAACGGCTCCGGCAAAAAGGCCTGGTCGGCAATGTCTATAAAGGTGAAGTGTGCCGGGTGTTACCGGGCATGCAGGCGGCGTTTGTCGACATCGGCCTGGAAAAAGCGGCGTTTTTACATTTATCCGATTTCAGCAGCCAGGAACTAGCGGAAAAAGCCTCGGAGAATATTGAGCACTATTTAAGAGAGGGCCAAAAACTGGTGGTGCAAGTCACTAAGGACCCGCTCGGCAACAAGGGCGCACGGCTGACTACCGACATTTCCATCCCCTCCCGCTACCAGGTTTATATGCCCTACGCCGGTAATTCCGGCGTCTCGCAACGCATCGAATGCGAATCCGAGCGCAGCCGTTTGCGGGCATGCATCGAAGCCTATCAGCAAAAACACCAAGTGCCGGGCGGTTTTATTGCCCGCACGGCGGCCGAATGTGTGGAAGGGGTGATTTTGTATTCCGACATGACTTTTTTGCACAAACTCTGGGAATCCATCCTGGAAAAAAGCGAAAAAGCCGAGGTCAAAACTTTGATCCACGAAGACCTGCCGCTCAGCATTCGTACTTTGCGGGATTTATATAAAGAGGGCATCGAAAAAATCCGTGTCGACTCCAAAGAAACGTTCCTGAAACTGGTTGAGTTCGCCGAAACTTTCGTACCGGAAATCGTCTCGGTTATCGAGCATTATTCCGGCGAACGGCCGGTATTCGACATTTACAATGTCGAGGACGAAATCAGCAAAGCCCTGGACCGTAAGGTCAAACTCAAATCAGGCGGCCATTTGGTATTCGACCAGACCGAATCGATGACCACGGTCGACGTCAATACCGGCGGTTATGTTGGTGGCCGTAATCTGGAAGAAACCATCTTTAAGACCAATCTGGAAGCGGCGCAGACCATTTCCCGCCAGTTGCGTCTGCGGAATCTGGGCGGCATCATCATTATCGATTTCATCGATATGCAAAGCGAGGAACACAAGAAGCAGGTGTTGACCGCCTTGCAACGCAATCTGGACAAAGATCACGCCAAGACCAAAATCACCGAAGTATCCGCGCTGGGCCTGGTGGAAATGACCCGCAAACGCACCCGCGAGAGTCTGGAACATATTCTCTGCGAACCTTGCTCGACTTGCGGTGGCCGCGGCGTACTGAAAACTGCGGAATCGATTTGTCTGGAAGTGTTTCGGGAGATTATTCGCGTGGTCAGGCAATACAACGTCCAGCAAATATTGGTATTGGCGTCCGAGCAAGTCGTGGAAATGCTGCTCGACGAAGAAGCCGATATGTTGGCGGAGCTGGAAATGTTCTTGAAAGTCCGCATCAAAATCCGCGCCGAAGCCGAATACAACCAGGAGCACTACGACGTGGTGTTGTTATAGGCGGCTATTTTGGTTATTCACCACGTCACCCGGGCCACGCGCCATCTGCTGTTCTGGTCGCTAATCGCGATAGCCCTCGTTTTGAGCGCGGTACGGATTTTTTTGATCGGTATTGCCGATTACCGCAGCACACTGGAACAAAAAGTCCGCCAGACCACCGGTATTCCGCTGCATATCGGCAAGCTGGGCGCGAAAATGCGCGGCTTCAGTCCGGAGTTGTTGCTACGGGAAATCGCTATCGAAGGCGTCGAAGCCGGATCGCAGCCGGCCATCCGCCTGAAAGAAGTGCGGATCGGTATCGATTTACTGGAATGGCTGCTAACCCAGGACCCCATGGCCGCCAGTTGGGTAACACTGGTGGGCGCCAAGCTGGACATTCTGCGTAACGAAGACGGCAGTCTCAGTATCAAAGGCCTGCAAAGCAGCGACGAACAACCGCTATGGTTATTACAAGGCGGTAAATACGAAATTCTACAAAGCCAGGTGACTTGGCTGGATTTGAAGCGGCATCGGCCGCCGGTCACCGTCGAGCAGTTCGATTTACTGATCAAAAACCACTATCTAGATCAAAGCCACGAGATCCATCTGCTCAGCAGCCTGCCGGAGCAATACGGCGATAGCTTGCGAATTTCCGCACAGCTCAAGGGCAATATCTTCCAGGCCAACGCGATTAACGGCCAAATCTACGTAGAAGGCAATAATCTGCAAGGACCGGCCTGGCTGATCGAGGAATTGCCGCTGGGCTTGCGCTTGGAATCCGGCTCTGGCGATATGCGTATCTGGAGCCAATGGCGCAATTCCATGCCCTATCAAGTCAGCGGCTATCTGCAAGGCCAACAGATCAAAATCGCCGGACAGCAAGGCAAAACCCTGCAATTGGACACCTTCGAAGGCAATCTGGGCTGGACCGAGCAGGATGGCCGGCAACGCTGGAGCGTTTACGATGTGAATATCTTCGCGAATCATCAGCGCTGGCGAGACGGTGAGGTGTATCTGCAGCAGGACGCGCAAGGCAATCTGAGCGGCGTGATCAAGCAGTTAAATTTGCAAGCTTTGATGCATTTAGTCCCGCCGTTTTTGCCCGCCGATCAAAGCGATTTTGGCAAATGGTTACCACTCAATCCGCGCGGCAATTTGCTGGATCTGGCGTTTTACACTGACAGCAGCCGGCAACGCTACGCGCTTAGAGGACGTTTCAGCCAGCTTGGCAACGATGCGCAAGGCGAGGTGCCGCAAATACAGGCACTGAGCGGCTCGATTACCGCCAGCGATCAGGGTGGGCAACTGATATTTGATACCACAAACGCCAAGTTCAACGCCGAGCAAATGTTCAGAAGCAGCCTGGACATCCCGCGCTTGCAAGGCCAAATCGACTGGCGGCAAACCGCTAGCGACTGGCAAATCTCCAGTGAAAACCTGCAACTGGACAGCGCCGATTTTCAAACGCAAACCCGTCTGCAACTCAGCATACCGAAGAATAATGACAGTGCGGTTATCGATATGCGCACCCGCTTCGGCAATTTCAAAGACATCAGCACCGTCCCGCAATACCTGCCGGCCAAAATCATGGGTAAGGATGCAGTAGCCTGGCTGGACGATGCTTTTATCGGCGGGCATATCAACAAGGGCGAAATGCTGTTGAGAGGCAAGTTGGCGGACTTTCCTTTCACCACCGGTCCCGGCCGGTTTGAAGTGGTGTTTGCGATAGACGACGGTGAAATCCAGTTCAACGCCTTATGGCCGCATCTGCGTGGGGTGCATGCCGATGTGCAATTCCTCGGTGCGGATATGACAGTGGCTATCAATGGTGGCCGCAGCGAGAATGTCGACATCAATCAAGCCGTGGTATCCATTCCGGATCTGGCCGATAGCAATTATGTTTACGTGTTGGGCCAAGTGCAGAGCAAGCTACCGCAAAGTTTGCAGTATCTGCAAAAAACCCCGTTACGCGCCAAAATCGATCCGTTGGCCAAAGTGTTGGCGCCGGACGGCAATACGCAGGTCGATCTTGATTTGAAAATCGCTTACTACGAGACGTTGCCCACCACCGTTAAAGTAGACGCGCATTTGGATAAGGCCCGCTTGCTGGTCAAGCCGGTCGATCTTGCGGTTAACGACATCAGCGGCGTACTCCGCTTTACCGAAGACCGAGTCAGCAGCAACCGTATGGAGGCCACGACCCTGGGCTATCCAATACGCGCCGTACTGCAAAGCGATAGCAACGCCACGCAAATACTGATAGACGGCATGACCGACATCAACCGCCTGGAAAAGCAATTCAGCTTCCTGAAAAACCAGGTTGCCGACGGCAGCCTCAACTATCAAGCCGTATTGACGCTGCCTTACGACGCCGCCCGACCATCGACCCTGAGCATAGACAGCAATTTACAGGGTGTCACCATCAATACTCAGCACGCGCTGGCCAAATCGGCTGATCAAGAGCAAGCGTTAAACCTAAATTTTAGCTTCGATAATAGCCCCTATTTGCCGTTAAAGATGGCTTACGGCAAAGAGTTGAATGCGGCGCTGTTGATCGATGGCAAACAAAATCAGCTGCATTCCGGGCATATCGTGTTCGGCCGGGAACAAGCGGACTTTTTCCAAGCGGCGGGTTTGAAACTGGAAATCAAGCAACCACAATTCAAATTGTCCGATGCAATCGCCGCGTTCACCGACAACGAAACTCAGCAGCGCTTGCCAGCCTTAAAAGAAATTATTCTGGATACCGAGCAACTGATCTGGCAAGGCCAAAACATCGGCGCGCTAAAATGCCGGCTGCAGCATGTGAATCAGGCTTGGCAAGCCACATTGGATAGCCCGATGGCGCGCGGCAAGCTGACGGTTCCCGACCAGCGCGGCGGCGCTAATGTCATCAAGCTGCAGATGGATTATCTGAATTTATCGGCGATGGACGGTCTGAATTTCGATGCCGCGGAAGAAGTGGTCACCGACTTGCCCTTGATCGACATCGACAGCAAGCAATTATTATGGCGCGGCGTGGATTTGGGCAATTTAAAACTGCATACCGAGCGGCTGATCAACGGTATTCATTTTAAACACGTGCAACTGGCCAGCGTCGCCGGGACCATAGACTTCAGCGCAGAGTGGCTTAAAGTGGTCGGCGGCAGCTCGACGCAATTGACTGGCAAGTTGAACATGAACGGTTTCGGCTTGTTCCTGTCGCAGCTGGGTTTTACCGATGACTTAAGGGGCACTCACGCCGAAATCAATTTCAACGCCGGCTGGCGCGGCGCGCCACAACAGTTTTCAACCGCCAACCTGACCGGGCAAATGCAGCTCAAGTTCAGCGACGGCCGCATTTCCAGCATAGAACCGGGCTTCGGTCGCTTGCTGGGCTTGATCGCCATGGAACAATGGGCCAAACGCTTGAGTCTGGACTTCACCGACGTCTACCGGCAGGGCCTGGCCTTCGATCAGATTACCGGCGATTTCAAAATCAGCAACGGACTGGCCTATACCGACAATTTATTGATCGACGCGGTATCGGCGAAACTTAGCATAGCCGGCACCGCCGACCTGGTCAAAAAGACCATGGATCACCGGGTAGCGGTGGTACCCAAGAGTTCCGGGGCCGTGCCTATTGCTGGTACAATCGTCGGCGGTATCGCCAGCATCATTACTCAGGTAGTGACCGACGATTATAAGGAAGGCTATTTTTTCGGCTCGCAATACAAACTGGCAGGGCCATGGGGAAATGTTGAGGTTACGCCGCTACACGATCAAGACGGTTTGGTGCAAAAAGCCTGGCGCGGTTTAACCGGCGGCTGGCTGGAATCGCTGAGTAAATGATCGGTTTCCGGCACCATTGCATAGGTCAGCCGACCGCATCCCCAACCATTAACGTTATCGAAAACAATTAAAAAACAGGGACACCTCATGACCATATGTGCCGCCATCCAGATGGCTTCCGGACCGCAAGTCAGCGCCAATTTGCTCGAAGCCGAAAAACAGATCGCCGAAGCAGTAAAAGCCGGCGCCAAACTCGTAGCCTTGCCGGAAAACTTTGCCATCATGGGCATGAACGAGTACGACAAAGTTAAAGTCTGCGAACAAGATGGCTCAGGGCCCATCCAGGACTTCCTGGCCGCTACCGCGAAAAAATATGGCGTATGGGTGATAGGCGGCACGATGCCGATGCAAGCTACCGCCACCAATAAAGTGCGCGCGGCCTGTTTGATTTACAACGAACAAGGCGACCGTGTCGCCCGCTACGACAAGGTGCATCTATTCGATGTCAGCGTGCCGGATAGCTCTGAGGAATACCGCGAATCCGACTCGGTGGAAGCCGGCGACGCCTCTTGCGTGATCGATACCCCGTTTGGCCGACTCGGTGTGGCGGTTTGCTACGACTTGCGTTTCCCGGAATTTTTCCGGCCTATGACCAAGCCGGGCCTGGACATCCTGGTCATTCCTTCTGCATTCACCGCCAAAACCGGCGCCGCGCATTGGGAAGTATTACTGCGGGCTCGCGCCATCGAAAACCTTTGCTATGTGATTGCGCCTAACCAAGGCGGCTTTCATATGAACGGCCGGCAAACCTTTGGCCACAGCATGGTGATCGATCCTTGGGGTGTGGTGCTGGATTGTTACAAAACCGGCCCTGGTTTCGTCAGTGCCGAAATCGATAAAAGTCGCCTGGAAAAAACCCGCCTGTCTTTCCCGGTACTGGAACATAGACGCTTTTTTTGCGAGTGAGCCTTATGTTGTTGAGAACGTTGACTTACGGCCTGCCTTGTCTGTTGCTGACAGCTTGCGCGGATGCCCCTGACAAATACCGCGACACCCATCATCTGGAACTGCCGCCGGTTTTACCAATAGAACATACCAATCCGCAACCGGCAGTAGCGGTTGACGATTTGAAACCCAAATCGGCTCTTGCCAATTTAATGGCGTTTACCGACGATGCCGCCAAACCGTTGCTTACCTTGAAAACCCGTCCCGATCGGGCTTGGGAAATGATCGCCACGGCACTGAAAATCAGCGACATTGAAGTGCTGGACAAAAATCAGGAAGAGCATTTTTTCCGGGTGCGTTACGATCCCGATACTAGCGGCAAGGATGTCGGTTTGTTGCGTTCCTTATTGAATAATAATTACGACGAAGCCGAATACACTATCAGGCTGAAAGACGAAACTGCAGGCATAATCGTCAATGCCAGTTTAAGTAAGACGGATAACCAGGAAGTTGGCGAAGACGGCTCGGCAGAGTTGCTGCGCTTGCTGCACAAGGTCATAGACGAAAAGATCATTAATCGCGAGCCTGACAAGAAAACCGACAATTGAGCGGGAAGAGCCGGGTTAAGCGCTATCCCGCTGCCAATGTCCTGACTTGCCACCACTTTTTTCCAACAGGCGCACTCCTTGAATCGTCATACCGCGATCCACAGCTTTGCACATATCGTAAATAGTGAGCAAGGCAATCTGGGTGGCGGTGAGCGCTTCCATTTCCACGCCGGTTTGGCCGGTGGTCTTGACGGTCGTTTGACAATACACGCGATTCAGGTCGGTTTGGGTTTGCAGGCTAAGCTCTACATGACTAATCGGTAAAGGATGACACAGCGGAATCAGGTCGGCGGTTTTTTTACTGGCCATGATCCCGGCGATACGGGCGATTCCCAGCACATCGCCCTTCTTGTGGGTGCCGGCCATGATCAACGCCAGCGTATCCGGCTGCATCTCGATGTAACCCTCGCAAACCGCCTGACGTTGGCTGACGACCTTATCCCCAACATCCACCATATGGGCTTCTCCGGCGGCATTAAAATGAGTGAGCGGCAAATTGGACATGGCATACTAAGCAAGTGAAAACAGCTGAGCATTGTATTACCGGGTGAATAAAGATGTCGATTAAAGTACTTTATTTTGCAAGTTTGAAGGATAGCGTGGGCCGTAGCGGCGATGAACTAAAAATCGAGACGCCGCTCCCGGTATCCGAGATCTGGCATAGGGCTAATCCGAGCATGGACATGCCGGAGACGCTGTTGGCGGCCATCAATATGGAGTATGTCGGTCTGGAGGCTAAAGTTAGCGACGGCGATGAAGTGGCATTTTTCCCACCGGTTACCGGAGGCTGAAATGATGACCATCAAACTCTGCGCCGAGATTTTCAACCCGTGGCAAGCACTTGCTGATTTTCAAACCCAAGCGACCGATATGGCCGGCAAATACGGCGCCACCGGCATCTTCGTCGGCACTATGCGCGACTTTAATCAAGGCGACGAGGTTCGCGGCATGTACCTGGAACATTATCCGGGCATGACCGAAAAACAATTGCAGCGCATTGTCGAACAAGCCCAAGAGCAGTGGCAGCTATTGGACGTGCTGCTTATCCATCGCGTCGGCCAGGTCTCTCCCAACGATACGCTGGTGCTGGTAGCCGTGTGGTCGGCGCATCGCGGCGATGCTTTCGACGCCTGTCGGTTTATTATGGAAAACTTGAAAAGTCAGGCGCCATTTTGGAAACGAGAAACCTTGGAATCCGGACAAATACGCTGGGTCGAAAAAAACAGTAACGGCTACCTACAGCAGCCATGATTCATTACGACTGGCGCAAATTGCCAGCAGGCTTGGTCTCGCTAGCATAATTCACCTTTGGCATTTCCTCCAATGAATGCGCTTGCAACTGCTGTTGCAGTCCGGCAATTTGCTGGTTGGCATGGCTAATCTGCTGTTTTAAATCATTTATGGTTTCATGCAGATATTCGAAGTGAACTTGAAAATAGCGGGCCGACGGGAAGCTGGCATCCAAGGCTTCCGGCGACATTTTGTCCAATTTGGATCGAGATCGTCTTGTTTTCATATTTCACCTAATCATCACTATCGGCTTAACCAAGTCTGTCCGGCATGAATGCTACGACACCTTTTATAGTAAGACGTTCCGGAACGTAAATCCCCCACTTAAAATAAGAAAAGTTTTTGCAAGCACTCCGGCTATCAGGCAAACTTGGCCGGTAGCCAACCACGCTCGACGCAGTCGCGAAAACTCCATTGCGGCATGGTCTCGGTTTTATAGCTCCAGAAAAACCACCCCAAATATTTCTCGAACACGGCCAGCTGGGCGGCTGCGTAGCCGCGACAAGCAAGATCAAATTGAAAATCGTCCAACTCCGTATGAACATGATCAAAAGGCCCCTCAGCCCAAAGCGCCGCCAGTTTTGCATCCAAGCCCAGGCTCCATTCGCCGACATAGGTTGGCAAACCAAGGCCACCGATAATTTCGTCGGCTTCGGTTTTCCAGTCACAAATCACTTTTTGCAGATGCCGATAAATATCCCTGTCGATGTCGTCCTGCACAAAACATTGATAACGGTGTATATCGAAGATCACATTGTTATGCTCAGGCGGCTGTAAAAAACCGACGTATTCACGAAACGACCGGAAACCATCATGAAATATCACCGCCACCTCGGCCGGACAATGGCGGCGAATGCGCCAATACGCGGCGCGCGTGTAACGTTTCAACAATTCCGTGCCTATATCCCATCGAGGTTCGTTTAAGACCTCAATCCCATGCAAAGCCTGGCGCTTGCCGTAACGCCTCGCCAATCGCTCCAGGGTCTCAAGGGAATAGTCGATGTAGCTTTCCTGGGTATGCCATTCGCAGACATCCTGGATACCGCCATTGTCGAAACCGTTCTGACAGCCTGGCGCGGCGTGTAGATCGACAACTATCTGCAACCCAAATTCTTCAGCCCAGTCGAAAGCCTGGTCAAGCACATCGCCACCACCGATGACAAAGGGATGAGGCGACGCGCCGTAACTGTTGTGATAAGGGTAATCGGCCGCGAACAGCCAGTATCCAACCGGAATGCGTACGGCATTAATCCCGATTTCCGCCAACCAAGCAAAGTCGGCGCGGGTGATGAAGCTATTCCAGTGCTGTTGCAAGCGCATTCCGGCTTCGCAGCCCAATTCGACGCACCAACTGGTTTCATCTCTGGCGTTCAGCCCTTCAAACAGGCTGGGAGTCATCCATTTTTCCAGCACCAACCATCCACCCAGATTCACCCCACGCAGTTTTTTACCAGACTTAATGGCAAACTCCCAAGATATGGCGGCTCTAAAGCGGGTCAGCAGTCAGCAGAGCGTAATACGCCGCTTGTACAAGGCCTGTATGGTGGGCTGCTTGGTGATGGTCAGCACCGCCGAATCCGATAGCCTTTTATGGATCAGATTGACCATGTCTACTTCGCCTTCGGGATCGAGCGAATCAAAGGCTTCCTGCATCAGTATCCATTTGGGTTTGTGCAACAACAAGCGCACCAAGCCCAAGCGTTGTTTCTGTTCGCGCTCAAGGTTCTTTTCCCAATCGGCAACCTGATCAAGTTGTTCTTTCAACTCTTTCACACCGGCCAGCTCAAGGGTATTTTCTAACACTTGCGGCTCGAAAGCGGAGGGGTCGGACGGGTAGCAAATTGAAGCACGCAAGGTGCCGGTCGGTAGATAAGGACGCGGCGGCATAAAGAACATGGCCTCATCGTCCGGCAATTCGATCGCACCTTCGCCCCATGGCCAAAGGCCAGCGACTGCTTTGAACAGCTTGTTGCCGGAAAACGCATTACCGGCAATCAACACGCGCTCGCCTGCTCTGATTTCTTCATTGAGGGTAGATACACAGACAATTCTGTCCAAGCGCGAAATACATAAAGCGCGAAACGCCAATACTGACTTGTCACTTTTCACCAAGCGGATTCGATACGGGTCGGGCTTGGCTATTTCTAGCTCTAATTGCTCCAAGGCCTTGCTCAATCCCAATACCCGCTCGACCGAAGCCCGCCATTCCGCAACCTTGCCCATGTTGTCGACCGGCCAGGATAGCGCCGCGACCATTTGCTGAAAAGCCTGTGCCGATTGCATCAGCGCGCCTAGGCTGATAGTGCCTAAAATAAAACGCGGCGCAGACACCAAAATAGGAAACGCCATAGACAATATCGAATAACCGGAGCTAAACATGGTTATACGCTGCCAGGCTTGAGTTTGCTGATTCCAGGCGTCGACAATATTTCCGAACAAACGATGAAAATGCGGATTCTCGTTGCTTTCACCGTGAATCAAAGCGATTGCCTGGGCATTTTCGCGGGCTTTGACTAGCGCAAAACGGAAATTGGCTTCCACGGTCTGTCTATTATCTGTCGCCATGGTCAAAGGCCGGCCTATCCACCAACCCAAAGTGGATGCGCTAGCCGCATAAATCAGCGCCAACCAGACCAAATGGCCTTGAATCGGCACTTCGATCAAGCCCAGATTGAGGGTTACCGTGCCGGACAAGGTCCACAAAATTTCCGTGAAACTAGTCAACAACAAAAAACAATAAAAGAAAGTATGTAACAAATCGATGGCATATTCGGTGGAAATCCGAATGTCTTCGGCGATCCTACCGTCGGGATTGTCGTGCTGTCCGGGAATGTGCGTGACCAGATAATGACGGCCGTCACGCATCCATTGACCGATCAATTTGTCGGTTAACCAACCCCGCCAGCTCAATTGCAGGCGACGTTTGATAACCAGATGGGTCGCGGTAATCGCCATATTAGCGATAAAAATTAATACGATCAGCCCAACTTGGGTAAACAGCCTCGACATCGACCGTTGCTCCAACGCATCGAACAAGTCGGCGCTCCATTCGGTAATAATGACCGACACGGCAATCTGCGCCACTGTCAACGCGACCAAAAACGCCGATAAGGTCCGAATGGTGGTCTTATTTTCAGAGCACCAGAAGGGGCCCGCCAATCGGACGAATTGCATAAAAAATTTGCTGGTTGTTCGCAAAGCCGTACTCCTCGTTTAAGGTCGTCGCGCAATATAACAAAATTAATCGCATCGATAACCATCAAATGCGAGGGTACATTGCTGACCGCGCATCAGGTTAAGGATAGGCTTTTGTGTTTTATGACAAAAAAGTGAAAAAACAGCGGCGGGGATGTTTGACGAGTTTGCGACGAGCGCTGTGCGCTCGTCGGTACAGGTGTGTTGCGCTTAGCGCTTCATCGAATCGAAAAATGCGGCGTTGGTTTTAAAATCTTTGAGTTTGCCCAGCAGAAATTCGGATGCGGCCAATTCATCCATCGGCTGCAGAATTTTGCGCAAAATCCAGGTTTTTTGCAGCTCGTCCGGATCGACCAAATATTCCTCACGACGTGTACCGGAACGGTTGATGTTGATCGCCGGATAAATCCGCTTTTCGGCGATTTTCCGCTCCAGATGCAGTTCCATGTTACCGGTGCCCTTGAACTCTTCGAAGATCACTTCATCCATCCGCGAGCCGGTTTCGACCAATGCGGTAGCGATAATCGTCAAACTGCCGCCTTCTTCGATATTCCGCGCCGCACCGAAAAAACGCTTGGGTTTTTCCAGCGCATTGGCGTCAACACCGCCGGACAATAATTTACCGGAAGACGGCACCACCATATTGTAAGCACGAGCCAAACGGGTGATCGAGTCTAACAGGATAACCACGTCGTGCTTATGCTCGACCATGCGTCGGGCTTTTTCGATGACCATGTCGGCTACCTGCACGTGACGGGTCGCCGGTTCGTCGAAGGTGCTGGAGACTACTTCGCCGCGCACGCAACGCTCCATCTCGGTTACCTCTTCCGGGCGCTCGTCGATCAGCAATACGATCAGATAACATTCAGGGTTATTCTCGGCAATCGCGTGGGCGATGCTTTGCATGATCATGGTTTTACCGGCTTTCGGCGGGGAAACGATCAGGCCGCGCTGGCCTTTGCCGATGGGGGCAATCAAGTCGATGATGCGGGCGGTTAAATCTTCGCTGGTGCCGTTACCTTGTTCCAAACGGAAACGTTTGTTGGCAAACAGCGGCGTAAGGTTGGAAAAGGAAATCTTGTTTTTGGATTGCTCGGGTGACTCGAAATTGATGCTTTCCACTTTGAGCATTGCGAAATAGCGTTCGCCTTCCTTGGGTGGGCGAATCTTGCCGCTAACGGTATCGCCCGTGCGCAAACCGAAACGTCTGATCTGGCTCGGCGAGACATAAATGTCGTCCGGCCCCGCCAAATAAGAACAACCGGGGGTTCTTAAAAAACCGAATCCGTCCGCCAGTATTTCCAAAACCCCATCGCCAAAAATATCTTCGCCGCTTTTCGCCTGTTTCTTCAAAATCGCAAAAATCAGTTCCTGCTTTCTGGCTCTGTCGATATTTTCCAGCCCCAAGGACTCGGCGATGGCAATAATTTCAGTGACTTGTTTAAGTTTTAACTCGGTAAGATTCATGTTGATAAAGGGAAATGAAAGAAATGCATAACAGCAGAAAGCCGTTTACAGCGGAAGGTAGTTGTTGGATAAATTAGGGATTTTCAGGATGCTAAGAAGCAAGCGGGGAAAATTTTAGCGCAATAACCGGACTTATCAAAAACATTTTTAATAAATCCGGCGATTCGGCTTAATTTAGATGTTGCTATCGATAAACGCAGTCAATTGGGATTTGGTTAAGGCGCCAACCTTAGTCGCTTCCACTTCGCCGCCCTTGAAAAGCATCAAAGTCGGAATACCTCGCACACCGTAGTGCTGAGGCGTTTTGGGGTTTTCGTCGATATTCAGCTTGGCAACAGTGAGTTTGCCTTGATACTCGGATGCAATTTCATCCAAAACCGGGGCAATCATTTTGCACGGACCACACCATTCAGCCCAATAATCGACCAATACCGGCGTACCGGCTTTCAACACAGTTTCATTAAAATCAGCGTCTGATACATGAAGGACTAGGTCACTCACGCCATTCTCCATTAGTTTACAAAGTCAAGACTATAGTTTCGCCGCGCTTTAATTGTCAATCGATTTCAACCGTAGGGCTTTTTAGTTTATTCTATTAAGCTATGAAGAAAACACATTTGACGGAAACGCGTTTTAGTAATTTGGAGCTGTCCGACTCCATCATTAAAGGCCTGAAAGAAGCAGGATTCATTAACTGCACACCTATTCAGGATAAATCCTTACCCTTGTCGCTAAGAGGCAAAGACATTGCCGGCCAAGCCCAAACCGGCACCGGCAAAACCGCCACGTTTCTGCTGGCGACCTTTCAGCATCTAATCAACGACGAAAGCGAAAAAATCAAAAACCCGCGGGCCCTGATTTTGGCGCCGACCCGAGAATTGGCGATCCAGATTCATAAAGACGCACTGGCCTTGAGCAAGTACCTGAATCTGAAGTTTGCGCTGATCTACGGCGGCACCGACTATCAAAAGCAGTTGGATAAAATTAAAGGCAATATCGACATCATCATCGGTACACCGGGTCGAATCATTGATTTTTATCGGCAAGACGCCTTTACCTTGGATAACATTCAAGTCACCGTGATGGACGAAGCCGACCGCATGTTCGATTTGGGTTTCATTAAAGACATCCGCTTTTTGCTACGCCGCATGCCGCCGGCGGAAAAACGTTTGAATATGCTGTTTTCGGCAACGTTGTCCTACAAAGTCACAGAGCTGGCTTACGAGCACATGAACAACCCGGTACTGATTCGCATCGAATCCGAGGAAGTCACCTCCAAAGCTATCAATCAGGTGGCTTACTGTCCGGCCAACGAGCAAAAAATCCCGCTGTTACTGGGCTTGCTGAAACATCACCAACC
Organism: Methylomonas albis; assembly: GCF_014850955.1. Classification (NCBI taxonomy): domain Bacteria; kingdom Pseudomonadati; phylum Pseudomonadota; class Gammaproteobacteria; order Methylococcales; family Methylococcaceae; genus Methylomonas; species Methylomonas albis. The sequence continues at coordinate 11,671 of NZ_JACXSS010000001.1, read as the reverse complement.
GCAGCGCAGTATCGTCTTCGTCAACACCAAGAGGTGCGCCGAGCAACTGGACGATTACCTGGCTGCCAACGGCCACAAAGTGGCCATGCTCAGCGGCGACGTGCCGCAGGAGAAACGTCAGCGTCTGCTCAACGATTTCCAGGAAAACCGGGTCACACTGTTGATCGCCACCGACGTAGCGGCCCGCGGCTTACATATTCCTGATGTCTCGCATGTGTTCAACTACGACTTACCGCAGGATGTGGAAGATTACGTGCATCGTATCGGCCGTACCGCCCGTTTCGGTGCCAGCGGCGAAGCGATCAGCTTTATTTGCGAGGAATACGCTTACTCGATGCCGGACATCGAAGATTACATCGGCGAAAAAGTGCCGGTGCAAGCCATTATCCCGGAGTTGATGGTTGAAGACGTGATAAAACCCGAACGCCGCGAACCCCGCGAACGGGTGATACAGCGTGACAAACGTCCGCCGCGTTCGGAGCACAAACCCAGAGAACACCGGCCACCGCGCCCGGCACCCACTACAAACCAGGCATCAACGCCCGAAAATCCTCCACCGCCGCAAACTCAGCAACCTGCTTAACCGGCCGTTGACTATCCGGCTTGCTGATCGACACCAGATGAGCAATGCCGAAAGTTCGGGCAGACGCCAGCACCACTGAGCTATCGTCTACCAGCAGCGTTCTATCCTTTGCAAACAGATGTTTGTCTTGCAGGATTTGCCAAAAATCTTGCCGCTCCTTGGCAAAACCAAAATCGTGCGACGAGACGATTTCGTCGAAAAAGCCATGTAGACAGGTTTTTTCCATTTTCAGATTCAAGCTGTCGCGATGGGCGTTTGTCACCAACAATAAACGCTTGCCACTCGCGCGCGCAGCATCCAAAAACTCGGTGACATGCGGATGCACCGCAATCAAGCCGGCCAACTCCTGCTTCAGTCCTGCAATATTCAGAGCCAATTCCTGGGTCCAATAATCCAGACAATACCATTCCAGCTTACCTTCCATCGCCCGGAAACGCGGCGCCAACTGCTGTTTGGCTGCCTCAAGCGATAAGCCGTGCAGCTCAGCAAAGCGCAAGGGCACAAACTCTTGCCAAAAATGATTATCGAAATTTAAATCCAGCAAAGTACCGTCCATATCCAGCAACACGGTATCGATTTGTTTCCAGTTGAGCATTTCAGTTTATCCTTATCAACAGCTCTTGCAGTTCCTAGGCAGCGATCAAACAATTTTCCGGTTTAACCGCAAAACTTAAGTGTCGGCATAGCCTAAATTAGTTTTTATTCTAACCGGAAAATCTCTAAGTTCAGCTAGGCTTGAAGTCTTTAGGAAAAAGGATTAAAAGCTTTGATATGTGTTTCATTGCGGCATCAGCCATCGAAAGGAGTTAAATTCATGAACACCATGAAAGTACGAACCCGTTTGGGATTGGGATTCAGCGGAGTACTACTGTTACTGGCCATGATCGCCGGCATTAGCATCTCCGGCATGAACGATTTGCTTGCCGGCATCGACAACATGATCAATGATAAATTTCCGAAAACGGTGTGGGCCAACAATGTCATCGGCAATATCAATGTTATCGCTCGCGCCATGCGTAATACCCTGATTGTCAAAGACCAGGTTACCATCGACAAGGAACTCAGCCGTATTCAAGACTCGCGCCGCGCAATCAAGGAAAACCTGGATAAACTCGACGAAAGCATAAACAGTGCGGAAGGCAAAGCGGTGCTGAAAAAAGTAATGGATGCCCGCACACCTTACATCGCGGCCCAGGATCAGTTCATCAAATTGGCCAGCGAAGGTAAGCAGGCGGAAGCCGCGGATTTCCTGCTGTCCCAAGTCAGAAAATTGCAAACCGAATATATAGATGCGGTCAACGCGCTAATCGAGTTTCAAAGCAAATTAATGAAACAATCCGGCGAGGAAGCCAAGGAAACGGTTAACCAAAGTGTGACATTGATTGCTACATTGGCACTAGTTTCCGTGATGATTGGCGGCGTTGCCGGCTATTTGATTACTAAAAGTCTAATGAAGCAGCTTGGCGGCGAGCCGAGTTATGCGGCCGAAGCGGTTAATGCCATGGCGGCTGGTGACCTTTCCGTGGAGATAGCGTTGCGAGAAGGCGATAACGGCAGTTTGCTGCTCGATTTAAAAACCATGCGTGACCAGCTCGCTCATGTGATCCAACAAGTTCTGGGTAACGCCGAAGTATTGAGCTCCGCGTCCAAGGAAGTCAGCGCCACCGCGCAGTCGATCAGCCAAGCCACCACCGAGCAGGCCGCCAGCGTCGAAGAAACCACCAGTTCTATCGAACAACTCACCGCGTCCGTCCAACAAAATACCGAAAACGCCCATGTTACCGAACAGATGGCCGGCAAATCCGCCAGCGAAGCCAAACAAGGCGGTGAAGCAGTGATCGAGACCGTCAAAGCCATGAAGCACATCGCCAAAAAAATCGGCTTGATTGAAGACATCGCGTATAAAACCAATCTATTATCCTTGAACGCGGCAATCGAAGCCGCTTCCGCCGGCGAACACGGCAAAGGCTTTGCCGTGGTGGCGGCGGAAGTCCGCAAACTAGCGGAAAGTAGCCGTACCACAGCGGCCGAAATCAACGAATTAGCATCCAACAGCGTATCGATTGCCGAAAAAGCCGGCGTACTAATCGGCCATGTGTTGCCGGATATCGTTAAAACCGCGGACTTGGTTCAAGAGATCAATGCGGCCTCCGCCGAACAAGCCAGCGGTATCAAACAAATCAGCGAAGCTATGCGCCAGTTGGACAAAGTCACCCAACAAAACGCGGCAGCCTCGGAAGAAATGGCGGCAACTGCGGAAGAGTTGAACGGTCAAGCCGAGCAGCTGCAAGATGTGGTTGGTTTTTTCAAATTGGCGGTCAGCTAGACATGCGATCATGCTCAGTGTCGAGCCGATCTTAGTGTTGAAATCAAACACATTGCAGAAACATGCCCAATAGACCGAAAATTCTAAAGCAAACCGTCATCGCCCAAACCCGCCAGTTCTGCATCGAAGCGCTGGATTTGGAGTTTAGCAACGGCGAGCGCCGCCAATACGAACGCCTGGCCCGTTGCGCCTCCCACGGTGCGGTGCTGGTTGTGCCGATGCTGGACCCCGACACGGTGCTGTTGGTCAGGGAATACGCCGCCGGCATCCATCGCTACGAACTGGGTTTACCCAAAGGCAAGCTCGATGCCGGCGAAGACATGCTGGACGCCGCCAATCGGGAATTAAAAGAGGAGATCGGTTACGGCGCCGCTAAATTGCATCACTTGCATCGCGTATCCATGGCGCCAGCCTATTTGGAGCACACGATAGATATTATTCTCGCCGAAGAGCTATATCCTGAAAAATTGATCGGCGACGAACCGGAAGAGCTGCAAGTGGTGCCTTGGCCGTTGAATAGTATCGATACATTGTTAGCCAGCGGGGAATGCAGTGAAGCCCGCTCGATTGCGGCGTTGTACATGGCTTTGGCGCATCTGAATGGACGCAGCTAAGGCCGGCCGCGTCTCCATAGTTTTAACGCTTAAATCTTGAACAAAGGCTCCAGACCATCATTAGCGACTCCGACCGTGCTCATCGCCACCGGATTTTCGCCAAACGCCTGCCACAGATGCTGGCCTTGCCAATCCTGATTCTGCCCGGAATATAGCAAGCGATTCAGCGCCAAAATCTCTTCGCGGAGCGCCGCAGAGCAATGAGCCGCAATCGCGCCCAAACTCACCGCGCCGAACTCGGCCTTACCCCACTTCAGCAAGGCCTGCTTGGCGGCCTGCGGGTTGTTTTCCCAGCAAGCGCGTTTCAGGGTCTTTTCTATGGCGGTTTCCGGCAAAACCTCAGCGAGCTTGGCGGTTGTACCTTTGGCAGACGGGCGGCGATAAAACACGACAATAGTCAGCAACCAGCCCAGCGCCAAGGTCGCCGACACCCCCTGCCAAAAGAGGGTGTCGCCGCTGCTGGTAACGGTAATCGGCGATGCGGCTATTTGGCTATTTGGCTGCTCCGGCTGCACATCGGCCGCAGCGGGCTGCGCAGAGGTTTGCGTATCTTCGGCACTGGCCAGGGCCTTCAGCTTGACACTAGGCAGGTGCCCAGTTTCCATTTTCTGGGTTTTGGTGTTGAACCAAACAATGTCCAACGCCGGCAAGGTGTATTCGCCGGGCTTGGAAGGGATGAACGCAATTTTTTCCTCGCGCCGCGCAGTCAGTCCGTCGCTTTGCTTATCTTCCTTCAGCAACGGTTGGTCGGGATAAGTTTTGATGCCGTCGATTGCGGTTTTGCCGAGCAGCTCCGGCAGTTGCCCCACCGTGGCGCCTTTCGCGCTTAGGGTGAGCGTGCGGGTCAACGGCTCGCCGACTTTGGTTTGCAAGCCGGCGTCGGACCAGGTTTCACTAAGCGTTAAAGATTCCGCGCTCAACCAATTCGGGCTTTTAAAGCTAGCCGGCACTGCTTGCACGTTTAAGGTAATTGCTTTGGAGGCCACCCGCCGGGTTTCCGTATCCGGCCGATTGAAGAAGCCGTTAAAACGCGGTTGGCGTTGATTGCTCAAGTATTCGGCATTCAGAATCAACGGTGCAATGGTAAATACGCCGCTTTGCTGCGGAAAAATCGCATATTTGCGTTCGGTCACCCAATAATCCACGCCCTTGACTTGGGTGGCATAGGTACTGTCGTCACCCAGCTTTTCGACTAGCGCATCCTTGATCTCCGGTTCGCTCAGGCTGGCTTGGGTAATCTGTACCTTGCGGAACAACTTCAGCGTGTACAACACCTGCGACTGCACATAGGGTTGTTCGGGCGTAGCGGTTACTTCCAGAAATATCTCGTCATTGCCTTGCGGCGCAGCGGTATTTTCGCTAACCACCAACTTCAAAGGCTTGCTGCTATCGGCACCGAAAGCAATCGGCGGAATCAACAGATCGCCGGCTTGTTTGGCCATTGCCCTAACGATCCACTGTTCCTTGCGGCTGCTCTGGCCGTTGACCCAGGACGAGTTACTGCTGCGTTGTTGACTGATGATTTGAAAATTGTCCTGTAAGGGCGTGAAATCCGGGTTGCCGTCTGGCTCGTCGCTGGCGGTGAAGGTAAGCTGAAACGATTCGTTCAGGCTGACCGGATTACGATCAACCGCTACTTGAATCTCCGCCGCCTGTATCGCTGTAGTCAACAGCATTAACAGACCGAACAGAATCCGCGCGCAATAATGTCTATGCATAAAATTGATCATTTACTTCATCGAAAAAGGTTTATGTACATCACGGCGATCATCGAACCAGCCGTATAACACTGGCAATACTACCAGCGTCAGCAACGTCGAGCTGATCAGACCGCCGATTACCACAATAGCCAAGGGCTTTTGCACTTCCGAGCCGGGGCCGATGGCGAATAAAAACGGCACCAAACCCAGCAAAGCCACCGTAGCGGTCATCATCACCGGCCGAAAACGCTGTTCGCAACCGCGGCGTATTGCATACTCCAGGCTCAGGCCGCTTTCGCGCTGCGAGCGGATATACGATACCAACACCACGCCATTCAGCACCGCTATGCCCCACAAGGCGATAAATCCCACCGAAGCCGGTACCGACAGGTACTCGCCGCTGAGAAACAGCGTGATGATGCCGCCAATCGACGCAAACGGCAGCACCAGAATAATCAAGGCGGCGAAGCGTAGCGATTTAAACAACATAAATAGCAAAAAGAAAATCGCCGCAATAGTGACCGGAATAATCATCTGCAAATGACCCAAGGCCCGCTCCATATTCTGAAATTGGCCGCCCCATTGCAGATAATAGCCTTCCGGCAATTGCACTTTGTCGGCCACAGCTTTTTGCAACTCGGCAACGAAACCGCCTAAATCCCGGTCGCGGACGTTGATACCCACCACGATGCGGCGCTTGCCCATCTCCCGGCTGATCAGGGCCGGACCGTCGTTTAAGGTAATCTTGGTGACATCACCCAGCGGCACCCGAGCGCCGTTCGCGGATGTCAGCATCAATGCATCGATAGCGCCTATATTATTCCGAAATTGTTCGGGTAGGCGCACCGCCGCCGAAAAACGCCGCTCGCCCTGATAAATCTCGGTAGCCACCTTGCCGGCTATCGCGGTTTCTATGACATCGTGAATGTCCGATGCATTCAAACCGTGGCGGGCGATGGCTTGTCTATCCACTGTGATATTCAAATATTGCTGACCGGTCAGGCGTTCGACCCGAATATCGCGGGCGCCGTTCACGTCGTTGGCGACGCCGGCAATCGTGTCCGCCAACCGTTTCAATTCGGCCAAGTCATCGCCAAACACTTTCACCGCCACATCGGAGCGCACGCCGGTCACCATTTCGTCTACTCGGTCGGAAATCGGCTGCGCCATCACCACCTGCATGCCTGGCAAGTTTTCAGTAAGCTTCGCGCTCATCGCGTCGGCAATGTCATCCTGATTCCAGCCTTTCGGCCATTCCGCACGCGGCTTCAATGTGACGATAGGCGTGGATTCGTTTTGCGCTTGCGGATCAGCCGGGCTTTCGCCGCGCCCCACGCCGCTGACCACGGTTTTCACGCCGGGAATTTCCATCACCATTTTCATCGCCTGCATTTCCACATTGATGCTTTCTTCAAGGGAAATATTCGGCATCCGGTTAATGCCCGGCACGATGGAACCTTCCTTCATTTCCGGAATGAACGATGTGCCAAGCAAAGGCAGTAAGGCCAGGGTCGCGACAAACACGCCGACCCCACCGCCCACCACTTTCAGCCGATTGGCCATCGCCCAATCCAGCAAGCGCAGATAATGGCGTTTGATAAAGGCAATCAGCCGGGTATCGTGTTCACCGTCATGACCCTCCAGTAAAAAAGCACACAGCACCGGCGACAAAGTCAGTGACACCACCAGCGAAATCAGCAAAGCAATAGCGATCGTATAGGCCAGCGGGGCGAACATCTTGCCTTCCATGCCTTGCAATGTCATCAGCGGCAAAAACACCAGCACGATGATACCAACACCGAACAACACCGGCGTCGCCACTTCCTGTGCGGCGGTCATCACCACTTTTACCCGACTGGTTGCGCCGCCCTTGCGTTCGCCCAGTAAACGAAAAGCGTTTTCCACCACCACCACCGAACCGTCGACCATTAAGCCGATGGCAATCGCCAAGCCGCCCAGCGACATCAAATTGGCAGAAAGACCGAGCTGATTCATCGCAATAAACGTGACCAAGGGCGTGACGATCAAGGTGCTGACCACGATTAAACTGGAGCGCACATCGCCCAAAAACAAAAATAATACAATCACCACCAATACCATGCCCTCCAGCAGCACTTTGGTGACGGTATGCAAAGCTGCATCGACCAAATCGCTACGATCATAATAGGAAACGATTTTCAGATCGTTGGGCAGCATGCCCTTGGCGTTGATTTCCGCGACGCGTTCCTTGATGCGACTGACCACTTCCTTGGCATTGCCGCCACGCAGCATCATTACTACGCCGCCGACCGCTTCGGTATAACCGTCCTTGAGGACCGCGCCAACTCGCACTTCGTGGCCGATCTTGATTTCGGCGACATCGTGCATATGCACCGGCACGCTGTTTTCTTCTTTCAAAACGATAGTGCCAATGTCGTTTACTTCGTTGATCAAACCGACGCCGCGAATCAGATATTGCTCAGCATAATGCGGTAACACGCCGCCACCGCTATTCGCATTGTTGCGGGACAGCGCCTCAAATACCTCATGCAAGGAAATCCGGTAATGGTGCAGGCGGTTAGGGTCGACTAACACTTGATATTGCTTGACGTAACCGCCCTGAGAATTGATTTCTGCCACGCCGGGAATCCCGCGCAGTAACGGCCGCACCACCCAGTCCTGCTCTTCGCGGCGCTGTTGCAATTCTTCCTGGGTCAAGGCCCGCTGGCCGTCGTCGTCGCGTTCCAAAGTATATTGATAGACCTCGCCCAAACCGGTGGAAACCGGCCCCAGCACTGGATTAATGCCCTCCGGCATCTGCTGCTTAACTTCGATAAGCCGCTCCATCACCAATTGCCGGGCAAAATATACTTCGGTGCTGTCGGTGAAAATCAAGGTAATCAACGACAGGCCGTTTTTGTTCAAAGAGCGCATTTCTTCCAGACCGGGCAGACCCGCCATGGCTATTTCCAGCGGTACGGTAACCAGACGTTCGACTTCGTCGGGCGAACGGCCGGTGGCTTCTGTGGCGATTTGTACCTGGATATTGGTGACATCCGGAAACGCATCGACCGACAACTGCTGTACGGCGCGTACGCCGAATAGAGTGACCGCCACTGCCAGCACCGCCACCAGGATACGTTGCTTTAATGCCGTTTCTATCAATCCATTAATCATCAATTACTCCAAAGTACCGCGCAGACGCTCGTTATTCAGATGGAAGGCGCCGCCGATCACGATCTTTTCTCCGGCTTTCAAGCCCTCCAGCAAAGGCCTTTTCTGAGCTTCTTCGCGGCCCAAACGTACCGGGCGCAATTCAAAGCGCGCGGCAGCGGTTTGTACAAACACGAAATCCCGATCGTTTTCCCTGACCACTGCCTGACTGGGCACGATCAATGTTTGCGAGCCGGGCTTGCTGATTTTCAAGGTGGCCAGCATTTGCGGCTTGAACAGACGCTGCGGATTGGACAGGGCCATGCGCACTGTCACCGTACGAGTGTCGGAATCCACCATATCGGCAACATAAATTAGCTTGCCGCTAACTTCCTGCCCGGGCAGCGCCGGTACCTCGGCTAGGGCTTGGTCGCCTTGCCGCGCCCAATGCGCTTGTTGTTCGGGAATTTCCGCGACCAGCCACAGCTGCGACAAATCCGCGACCGTATACAAGGCGTCCGCCGGCTGCACCACCTGGCCTATGGCGACGTTACGTTCGATCACTACGCCGTCAATGCTGGCGGTAACCGGCGAGAACGAATGAATGCTGCGTTGTTTGTCCAGGCGCTGCAAATCGGCTTCGCTCATGCCCATCACCCGCAGTTGATCGCTAGCGGCGCGCAAATCCACATCCGCCTCGGTCAACACGCCCTGCCGCTCCTGAAATTCGGCCTCTGCAATCACGCCGCTTTCCAGCAAGCGCTCGGCGCGTTTGACAGTAATCCGGCGTAAATTGACTTGCGACGCCGCTTTTAAATAATCCGACTGGGCTTTACCCAACTCAGTGCTATTCAATAGCGCCAGGCGTTCACCCTTTTTCACAGCCTGACCGAGCATCGCGTTAATTTCGGTAATCCGTCCAGTAACCGATGCTCCGATTCGGGCCACCCGTGCCTGGTCCAGCTCCACTCGGGCCGACAGATTCAAGGATTCAGCAACTTCGCCGGGCTTGATCTCGGCAATGCTCAACAACTTCAACAAGGCGGGCGAGGCTTCCAATACCGGCTTATGGTCCGCGCCGACCGCAGGCAAGGTAAAACTCAGCAAAAACAGCGCAGCCATAAACAAGCTGACGCGAAATGGAGTCTGGAGCTTGGCTTTCATGGTATTTCCTTTAAGCAAACTTATGTTTTTCAAACAATTAATTAAGGGCCGACGCTGCCCAATGCAGGCAAGCTTATCGGCCAGTTTGGGTGTTGCCTATTGCGCTTTAGGTCGACAAGCGCCCCTTGGCGAAACGCTAAACTGTAGACTCGGGCAGTTTTTGGCTAACCAACACCTTGTCGATGCGGGTGCCGTCAATATCGACGATCTCGAAACGCCATTGCCGAAATTCGAAGTTATCCGTTACTTGGGGAATTTTTTCCAGGTAGAACAGGATGAAACCGCCGACCGTGTGATAGGTGCTGTCGGCCTCGCCAGGCAAATTGCCGTCCATGCCGACTACCGTTTTCAAGCGCTGTATCGATAAACCGCCATCCACTAACCACGAACCGTCGGCGCGTTGCACCACGTCAATGTCCAGATTGGTGCGACTGGGCAGGTGACCGACGATAGCTTTCAACACATCGCTGAGCGTCACCAAGCCTTCGATATCGCCGTATTCGTTGACAACCAATGCCAGATCGGTCCGCTTTTCCTGAAAGAATCCCAGCAACTGGCTCAGTGTCATCGATTCCGGCACATACAGCGGCGCGTGCAAGATAGGCGCTATATCCAAGGCTGCGCCGGCCATCGCCAGCTTCAGCAGATCACTGCGAAGCAAGATTCCTACCACATTTTCCAGGCTGTCCCGGTAGATCACCGCTCGGGTATACGGACAGTCAGCAATTTTCTCGCGCACCGCCGCCTCGGTATCGCTCAAATCAATGGCATATATTTGCTGTCTCGGCGTCATGGCTGCGCCAAGCATTTGTTCGTCCAGTTGCAAGATGTTGCCGACCAAATGGCTTTCGCTGGCATGAAACACCCCGGATTCCGCACCGATTTCCATCAGTAATTTGATTTCTTCGTTGGTGATACTGGTCTGCGGCGGCCGATGTGCGCCGAAAATCCGCAGTATCAAGGTGCTGGAGGATGACAGCAGCCAGACCAAGGGACTGGCGATCCTCGATAGCGTATGCATAGGTTGGGCGATGATGATCGCGATACGTTCCGGATGCAGCAAGGCCAGACGCTTGGGTACCAGTTCGCCGACCACGACCGAACAATAGGTAAGCAGAAATACCGTCGCAATCAGGGCAATAGGGCACCAACAGGGGAAAATTTAATAGTTGACGATACAGCGGCTCGGTCAAAGCCTCTTCGCCCAAGGCGCCGCTGAGAATACCGACCGAGGTAATGCCGACTTGCACGGTGGATAAAAATCGCGATGGATCTTTGTGCAGCTTCAACGCGGTACGCGCACCCGGACGTTTTTCGCCGGCCAGTTTCTGCAAGCGAGCCAGGCCGGAAGACACTAGCGACATTTCCGACATCGCAAACACGCCGTTGATCAGGATCAAAATCAGTATCAGGCCAATATCCATGGTCTCATCGCCTCGAAATTTAAAAGAGTATTGAGCTTGCGGTACCTCGCCCCTGGTGATCGGCCTGCGGATTTACCACGCCGGTCCGGACTGGTTTGCTCGATTGCGCTGACCGTATTGATATTTGAATTTTCGCTTTAATAAGCCGGTCGGCTCGTCGGGTATGCGCTTCAATAATTGCTCGTTAGCGCGCTGGGTTTCGTCTTTTCCGTAGCTTGTGCGGCTTTTTCGGTCTCGGTAGGTTCTTGCTTGGCCGGCTGCGCTGGTTGTTTGGCCTCGGCTTCGACTGCTGCTTATCTTCTGCCGCTTTGTTCTGTTCAGCGTCCTGCTTTACTTCGGAGGGTTGTTTGTCTTGTGGTTTTGTTCCTGTTGCGAATCTTTATCGGTTTGACCGATTCCCCATCCTGCTTTTGCTGTTTTTGCTGTTGATCGGCCGACTGCTGCTGGTCTTTGTCTTGCTGGTTTTGTTGATTATTGTCCTGCGGTTTTTGTTCCTGTTCTTTCAGCTTGTTCTCGACAAGTTCCTTATTGAATTTTGCATCCTGATGGCCGGGATCGAGTTGCAAGGCCTGCTGATAAGCTTGCACGGCTTCTTGCAATTGGCCGGCCTGGGCCAGCGCATTGCCGCGATTGTAATGGCCTTCCGCAGTTTGGCTGTTTTTCAAGGTTTCGGCGGCTTCTTGGAAATTACCAGCCTTGTATTGAGCGGCGGCGCGCCAGTTCGGATT